>JAKCCV010000025.1 GCA_021838785.1 Acidobacteriota bacterium
CAGCAGGTCAATGAGGATGGCCTGGGTCGCGGTGATCTCGGCCATGATGCCGAATTGAAAAGGCGATGGCTTCGAGCCCGAGGCGAAACTGAGAAGTGCATCTCTGCACCAGGTGGCAAGCGGTTTGCTGTCACGTGTGGCGAGTGCCTGGAGCTGCTCGTAGTCGGTTTCGGTGAATTTTGGAGTGATACCTTTCGTCAGTTTGCGCATTTTCGTCTCTCGCTCGAGTTCGTCTAACCGATTGCTATGCCAGTGGTTCCCTGGAGAATCCCGGGGATTCTCCAGGCAATCCCGCGGCGACGTTTTCGAGGTTATTCGTCGCCGTTTCTTGGGGTTCCCACGGGAATCCGCAGGATTCCCCGCAGAACCCTGCCCAGGGGTGGCGTGTCCGGCGCGGTTCGCTCGCGCCGCTGTTCTGCCGCTGCGAAGCAGCGCTGACACGACAACCCATCACGCACCTCCCAGCGAGTTACGGGAACTAACCTTGCGCTCACCGGGAACCTCAGCGAGGGATGAAACCGGAGTTGAATGAGCGCCGCTCTGGACAGGCAACGCTCTACTGGCGCGGGCAGGCTTGGCCGCAGGACGAAAATCGGGGTGAGCCTTGAGCCAGTCTTTGTAGCCGGCGTCGGCCTTGAAAACTCTTTCGAGGCTGCACGCAATGATGTGCGAGAAGTTCTTGGTGCCAAGGAAAGCGGCATACCGGCGCAGCTCGTCGAGGACGCGAACTTCAAGCCGGATGGCCAGGGTCTCTTTCTTTGGGGCTGCCGGGGGTGGTTCGATGATGGGCATGGTCAATACTCCTTACTGGGCGGATTGAGCCGGGGTGAAAGCTTCGTCGGCACGGAAGTCGGTGATGGTAAGGCCCAGCGGGTTAATGGGAATCTAGCGGTTCGGTACTCGGCTTCTGAACACAAACACGAAACTTGCCGTGTAGAGCGTCCTTCTCAAAACCGAGTGGTCCACGGGCGAATATTCGATATCATAAAAGTCCACGCTGGCCTTGTAGGGCGGCTTGTCCATCGGCTGGAGGGCGACCTGTTCGACCTCGATGCCGACTTCCGGCGCTGAAGGGTTGTCAAGAAAGCCCTCGATGACTTTGTTCTTTTTGTAGTTGGCGATGGTGTCGTTCGCCAAATTCCCGTCGAGGAAGTAAAGCGCTTTGGTGAAGTCGTCGTTGAGGGTGTAACGGTTGCGGCGATAAAAGAGCTGGCAGAACTGCGTCAAGAAGTATTTGGCCTCAACGGCATGGGGCTTATAAGCAAAGGCGTCATAGTTGACCGCTTCCGCCCGTCCCAGCTTGTCGATGCGGATGACGAGCGGTTTGAAGTTGCGGAAGGTTTGGATGGTTTTCACATTCAGGACAACAAGACCGACAACGGCGAGTGCGAGCAGGGCGATAGCAACCTTGAGGTAATTATTCATCACGATGGCCTCGCCAAACTGCTCCATATAAAGTTGTTTCGCCTGGTTAAAATTCGCGTCTTTGGACATTTCGCGCTCCTGGTGTTAAGCCTTTCGCGAGCCCAAGAAGTTGAGCATTTCGGAAGCGCCCGCTCCTGCGGCGCCGCTGAAGATGTTGCTGGTCAGTGTCGGAACTTTGATCAGTACGTAAATCGAAGCAACGATCACAATGAAAAGCGGCGCCAATAGAGCACCCTGCTGTCCCACGGGGATGGGCTGGCCGTGATAAAGGTCCATAAAACCCGTGAGAGCGTTGCCGATGATATAGACCACGGCGGCGGCAATGACTTGATAGAAGGCATACTGAATAAAAGCCCTGAACCATCCCCAGAAGAGCCAGTCGAGTTGGGGAACGATGAAAAATGGAATGAATACGGGCCCCACCAGCACGCAGACGGCCGCGGCAATGACGCCGAAGAGGGCGACTACCATGGCGACAGCCTGTGCGAGTGAAAGTAAGAGGATGATTGCCCAGTAATCAAAGTATGTCCAAAACTCGAGCGTCGCGCCGGGCGGCTCAATGGTTCCCATGAAGCTCGAAATCCGAGTCGTAATCGTGTCTAGTATGTCGCGCGAAATGGTGTTTGAAAGGTATTCGGCCTGGTTGATGACGAGGTGATGGAAATCCACGCCGATGCCCGGGATGGGAGTGTTGTAATAATTGATCATGGCAAAGCCGAAGGCGATCATCATCACAAGGCTGGCAAAGCGCGCGAACTGCATTCCGGCATAAAACTCCCCGGCGCCGAGGGCCATCTTGATGCCGAACCAGGCAAGCATGATGGTGGCGAGCGCGCGAAACATGTTTTCGCCCATGTGGACGAAGATTCCCGTGTTGGCGGTCAGCATATTGGTGACCGCCGTGAACACCCAGGTGTAGTAGTTCGAACCCCACATAAAGGAAACCTTCCGCGCGCTCGTTCTAGGTGATTAGGGGAGCCGATAATTTGCCAACGAAGTGCCCAGACCGTCGGTTACGCGCGAAATCTCAGGAACCATGTTTTCGCGCTGGTAAATGTCGGAGTTGATGGCGGTTGTCATCGCGTCGCGGCGTTCCTGCGAGGCGAGGACTTGCTGTTCGAGTTGTGAAAGATGGAGGTTGTTCGCGTCTTGAAGCGTGCGAAGGGTCAGGACGTTTGCGGCGTTGATTTTGTTGAGAACGGCGACCTGGGAATTGAGCCGCGGGTCGTTTGAGAGCGAATCGTTTTCGAGGTTTGCGATCTGGCGTTGAACCTCAGGGGCATCGGCCCGCAGTGTCCCGATAGTCGCGAGGCTGCTCGTATTGACGCCATCGGCCAGTTCGACGGTGGCATAATTGGCGAGAACCCGCTCTCGCTCCTCAGGCGGCAAGAAATCGAGCTGGTCTGGACTATAACACTCAAGCTGGTTAGTCGTTTGCCGGTAGCCGTTCTGAACGGTCGAGAGGTTGCCGGAGTTGGCCCCTTCGACCCAGCCCCTGGTGTTCTGATAAGCGTCGGGCACGTTCGTCAGGTTGCGCCAGTTTGAGAACTGCGCTCGATAGCGTGCCGGCATGTTTTGAATGCTTCGCGCCATCCGCACGGCCAGCTTGTACTGGTTCACCACTTGGGCATAGGTTTGCTGCAACTGCGCGAGTTGGATTCGAAGCTGGTAGTAGCGCAAGACAGCATTGTGGAAGTTGGTCGGGTCGTAAACAATTCCGCCGAATTGCGCGCGGCCTATTGCCGGTGAAAGCAAAACAAGCAATGCGACAAAGACAAAGGCTTTCTTCATGGTTTTTTCTCCCGTATTGAATTGTGGTCGGTCGTGTTGTGCGCCCGCCTTTCAAATCAAAGATCAGGCGGCATCGTGTGATCGTTGTAGTCAGGCAAGCGCAAATCGTTCGATAAATAGACGTTTACACGTGTGCCCTCGCGGATGGTGATCGTGGGCAGGATGTTCAGGAAGTGGTCGAGAATGCGCTCGCCGGAAGTCGCCATGCTTTCGCCAAAGCCGGCACGAGCGTTATCGAGCGGGGACGCAGTAAATACATTTCCAGTGCCAGATTCGCCGATGCCGCCAAGGATTCCCACGGCGAGCGAAGCTCCGAAGATCCGTGCATAGTGGTTGTTGACCTTATCGTGGAGCGCGGTTGCGCCTTCCTAATCGAGACCCTTGAACTGGTCGAGGCTGACGGAGTAGCCATCCGGCATGATGAGCCGGTGGAAGAATACGGCGAGCCGTTCCTGGCCCAAGGCGCTGACTTTTTGCGCTTCTCCAAGCACTTTGGTTCCCGCCGGAATCAGCACGTGCTGGCGGTCGTGGGAATAAATGTCATCGGTGACAAGGCAGCTCACCGGCCCGGAGAATGAACCGTTGAGGCGGTTCATCAGGACGGTGGGGATTACGGTCCCTTCAAAAAGGACGTGATCCCTGCCTGTGGAGGAATTGAATTCGCCCGGAGACGCCTCGTTAGGATTGCGGTCTTTTGCCTCTGGTGCGTAGGCGGGCTGTTGCGCCCCGGACGCAGGCGGTCGGGATGCGCTGCCTTGCGATCCTGCGTTGGCGGGATACGCCCATTGCGGAGGCGGCCCCATCGCAGCCAATGCCTGCGCGTCCCGCAACGCTTGGGCATCGGCATCAGGTCCGGAGCCTTGACCGCCTTCGCGGGGGACCGGGGAAGCAGAGCTGCCGAACGCACCACCGGACGATCCGGTGAGCTTTTGGGCTGCTGCCCCTTTGCGGTATGTGAGGGCGACGTTGGAGGCGAACAGAGAGAGATACTCTCGCCTCGCAAGGTCGGTTTTAATTGGGTTGGATTGTGCTTCGACTGTTGGCGCCAGGGCCTGATACGAAACCTCGGCGGGCGGCACGGGTTGACTATCGTTCTGCTGGCCGAAAGCGTCCTGTTGTGGCGCATCGGAGTAAGTGCCCGCGTTCGATGCGGCGCTATCACCGAGGCGCGGCCCGAAATGCGACTGTGGCTCATCTGCCGCCCTCTGCTGGGCCTGAATGTTTTGTTTGAATGCTTGAAGCTGTGAAGCGTCGGTGGGCGTAACGGGCGGGACAGGGTTCGGGGCCGGGCTTGTATTCGTCGCGGCCTTCTTGCCGCCGCCGGTGAGCCACATAATCACAATCATCAAAACGGCGACGCCGATAATGACCAGCGATTGCGTGTTCTTCGGAATCACGCCTTTCGGTTTCGGTGCTTTGTCTTCGATTCTATTTGGGGTTCCTTGCGTGGTCTTTTCTTCCATGGTCATCGCTCCTTGAAAGTTCGGACTTTTGGTCGCCGCTGGGAGGCCGCCCTTGTTCCGAGCTGCTGCGTGAGCAATTCAGAGAACGCTCTCCGTCGTCGTTTCGCGTAGGGCGGCGCGGTGATTTGGCGAGTGATCTCGCGCTCCACCCACTCCCATGTCACGGATTGAGTCACTTGGCGTGGCATGACTATCCCTTGGGCGAACTGATTTGCCGCTGGAACCGCGCCTTCTTTTTTCCGATGGCGAGATAGCCCTTGTCCACGATCTCCGGGATGATGTAAACGCCGTTTTCCAGATCGAAGTTAACCAGGCTGGGCTTTCCGTCTTTGACCTCGTAGATCGTGGGCTTTTCCTGGGCGGCGCATTTGATGTAGGTGAATTTGGCATCGTGGTAGATCGCCGTGACTGAAAACGGCGGGCGCTTGGCCTTCTTTTTGTACGTGTAGTCAAAATGGAGCTGCGCGGGATAGTTTTCGCGGAACTCGGTTGTCTCAGTGCGGATGCTGGCCTGGGCTCTTTGGATTGCCTGGGCTGCTTGGGCGCGCGCGGCCTCGGCTTCGCGCCGGTAGAACGCGGCTTCTAAGGCGCGAACATAACTGACCTGGCCTTCGATTCCCGACAGGTTCGCGCCGCCTTTTGGTACGACGAATACCTTGAGGTCGGGCTGCTCGTTTGGGTCGCCGCTGATCTCCTTCAGAAGGAAGGAATAGATGTGGCCGCTTGCCGTCACGAGGTTCAGATCCGTCTCGATGCCGGTCTGGGCTGGGTGAACATAGCAGAGATTGTGGACGCCGTTAATGACCCAGAAATCCTTATCGCCCGTCGTAAAGTCGAGGATCTCTTCATTCGCCGGAAGGACGATGAGCGTGGAGAATCGAACCTTAGTGTGGATGTTGATGATGTCCGACTCAGAGTAATGAACAATTCTGGCAGTCTCCGCCGCGCGGAGTGCAGAACCCGAAACAGTGAAAAGAGACAAGAAGGCGGCAAGCTGAACTGCTTTTTTCATTTTTGATCTCCTGGTGAAGTTGAAATTGCAAGAACAATTCCCGACACGGCTAAGGCAAAACCAAGAGCGAAGCCGATGAAGAAAGCTCTGGCCGGGTCTTGCGGGAGCAATCCGGCGAATTCGGGCCATGCGCCGTAAAAGCCGATAAGCGGAGGGAAAGTGCAAAAGGACATATTCGTGGCTGCGAAAAGCTGGCGCCTTTTCATGCGCGCTCTCCCGCGAGCTTTTTGAGTCCTTCGTCAAGCCCGTATTTCTGAAAGGCTTCCCGGCGCTTCTGGTTGTCAAAGGGGTCGTTCGTATAAAGCCAGTAGCTTTTTGGGTCTACGTCGAGGTTGGCGACTTTGGCGATGTCGGGCTTCTTGATCAGCATTTGGCGCTTCGGAATGAGTGTTGAAATGAGCTCGACTTCGCGGTCGTTCAAGTAAAACTGGCGCTGATAGAGGTCGCGTTCCATGTCCGGATTGGCCAGAAAAATCTTGGTCGCGCAGCTCTCGATGATCACGGCGAGGATTTCAGACCTTCGCAGCTCATCAAGCGATTGCGTCGAGAGGATCATGGCGGCGTTCGATTTCCGCCAAGTCTTGAGGGCTTCGACGATGTGGCTCTTGATGCTGGAGTTGCGGAAGAAAACCCACGCCTCGTCAATGAAGAAGGCTTTGAAGATGTGGGTGCTCGCGCTGCCGGTGATGACGCCGTTCGCCCGATGCAGGACGTAGAAAAGCAGCGGCTCCAGGATGTCGGGATAGCTGCTCATCCCCTGGAAATCGAAGCATTGGAATTGAGCGAAGGTTAGCGTGTCCTTGGGGTTGTCGAAAACGAGACCGAATTGTCCGCCCATCGTCCATTTTTCGAGCCGCTTTGCGAGGTGGCGGTCGAGCGTGTTCGCAAGCGTGCTGAGCGTCCTAAGTTCTGGCTCGATTTCGTAGAGGTTCTCGATCTGGTGATAAAGCTCCTGGGATTCGTCGCTGGTCAGACGCTCTTCGCCTTTGCCTTCCATGAGAACCTTCACGAACAGGGTGAGAAAGTCGAGATTTTGTTTCGTCTGGGGCAGGCAGAATGGATTGATCGTGAATGCCGATGAATTGAGGCCCACGCGAACGTATGCGCCACCGAAGAGCCCGGTAAGCGTTTCAAAGCTTCCGCCCAAGTCGAAAATGAACGTGGCGGGTTCGTATTTCTGAAGATTCGTTATCAGGAAATTCAGAAGGAACGATTTCCCCGCACCTGTGTGGCCCAAGATCACCGTGTGGGCCACGTCCTGGTAATGGAGGTTCAACTAGTAGGGCGTCTTGTGGTTGGTTTCGAGGATTGCAAGGTATTCGCTCTTGAGATGGCTGATGGTCTGATGGCCGGAATGAAGAGTGAAGAGAAACGAGTAGTCGGCGTAATTCGTGTTGAGGATAAGCATCCGGCGCAAATTGAAGGCATAGTTGCCGGGCACGGTCGCAAGGTAAGCGTTCAGGAGGTTGTAGCTCTCCTCGTAAACCGTGCCGTCGTGCATGCTGAAGACTTTGTAGAAGTCTGCGCAAGAGGCTTCGGCCTTCGCCAAATCCAGATCGTAAACCACAATGGCCAGGGAGAACTCGCCAAAGTAATTGCCCTTGAGTTCGATCTCCTCGAGCGCCCGCCCAAGATCGCGGACTTGAGCCTCTTTCGAGTCGTCAACCAGTACGTCGTGCGGATTTTCCGGCTGGTTCGACATACTCAGGTGGCTCATGAATGAGCGCTTCGTGTTGTGGTAGTGTCGACGACGGGAATGGATTTGGCTTCGGGTTTTGTCCGGAGCCTGCTTTTTCCATTCGGTCACGACGAAGAAATTCGCGGGGACTTCCAGGAGCCGTTGGAAGATGAGCGGGAAGCTTTGGGCCGAAGGCTCTTTGAGGGTCATGACTTTCACGAAATAATCATCCACCCTCAGAAAACCCCGGTGGCATTCGAGATGCGATTCGCAAAGGCCGCAATCGAGAAACGCATCGCCGTTGAGGCGGGCACCATTGGTCTTCTCGGGGGAGAAATTGAGAATTGATTTGAGGACTTTGAAGGCCACTTGCTTCGGTAGGATTTCGACCTTTGTGAAATCGCTGACCTGAACGGCGAAGCTACGGACCTTGGTCAGTAGCGCAACTCTCGCTTTCTCGATCTCGGCGTCAATCAGGACCACCTGCCTTTTTGTTGAGCTGAAAGCGGCGAACTGCCGTAACGCCTGGGCGGGTTCGGAGGTCAGCTTGCCAAGGGTTGAAAGGAGCCTCTGCCGGTAGCGGAAGCTCTCAAACAGGATGACGTAATAGATCTTGAGAGAATAAATCTCGTCGGCTTTGCTGCGAAGATAATCAATGCGGCTGCGGATGGCGGCATCCACCACCGGATCACCGTAGGTCTGGGATGGGATCTCGGCCCGGTTGCGCTTGAAAAGGTACTGATAGACGCGGCATTTCTCGTCGAAAATCTTGAGCGCGGATTCGAGCCGCTTCGTGAGGTTGTCGAGGGTCGCCGAATCGAGGCATTCGTAATCCACGCCTTCGATGGCGAGGACCACACCCACGTCACCACTCTTCGTCAGAAACACTTGGTCGTCAATAAAGCCGAACAGGTTGACCTGCTCGTTGAACGAGCCGGCCTCGCGGTACGCTTTGTCAATGCGGTCAAGCCTGAACATTTTTCAGCCTCTTAACCTCGATAGGCGCGAATTTCAGCGGGTCATATTCGGTTCGCGCTTTGGCGGAGTTGAGGACAAAACGGGGAATTTGCGGGTCCGTTTTCGTCGCCCACCGCGCAAGGATGTAGAGGGCGAAAAACATGAGAATGCCGCCAAAGAAGGTTTTGAGAAGGTTGAACACCCCGGCCCCCATCATGGCGGCAAAGAAGAAGAGCTTTCGTTCCGCGCCCAAGATCGTCAGCGGCCGATTTAGCGTCCGAAAGACCGGGTTGATTCGTTGTTGAGCCATGTTAGGAAGCCGGGAAGAGCCAAGCCATGAAGTTGACAGCGCCGATAGCCATGCCGACGCCGAAGACGATGCCGGCTAGAGTTCGTTTGCCGCTGCCTTCGCCGAACGCGAAAACGAGGCCGCCGACCACAATGGCAACAAGCGATAGTCCGGTGGCAATTGGGCCAGTGAAGGAAGTCTGCAAGACTTGAACTGCGTTCTCCCACGGCGAAAGGCCGGTTTGTTGAGCGAGAGCGTCTTGGGCAATGGCCAGGCAAGCTGCAATCGGCAGCACGCCTTTACTCCATGGCCATTTCCTTCGATATTTTGTCGGTTTCGTTTCCATCGTTTGACTCTCCTTCCCCGCGAAGTCTGCGGGAGATTTAATTGGGGGCGGGGGTCGTAGTGGGACCGACCGCTTAAGTGTCTTCAGTTGCCCCCAATTACAAGAAGGCGAAAAATGACCAAAATGTTGACGACCGGTTTTCAATGATTCATGGGAGGATGGTATTTGCGTGATTTGTTGGCACTTACGCGACGCGCGAAATAAATTTGAAAGTGAGTTCAACATTTTTCCGATTTTCAGCCTTCTTGTATATAGAGGGTGCATTTTTGGTATGGCGGGCTTTGTCGCCCGTTGATGGGTGAGGGGAGAGGACTGACTCGAGGCCTTGAATGAAAGGCGATAGAGAGGACGACCCAACTCTGTTTATCCAGGCAGTGGACGAGCTTGGGAGGCCCGTGAGCGAAGAATTGCTCGGTGCCGCCCGGCGAAACTGGAAGCGCATCGCAGCTTACGCGCAGAAACAGGGCCAGGATGAAGCTGTCGCTGCCGAGGCGTTGGAAGCGACGGTACATTCGCTTTCATCGGTCAATGCACGGCATCCGCGTTTTAATGACAAAATCAAGAATTTGGAGCAGTACGTATTTGTTGTAGCGGTTCATCGGCTCAGCCGGTTGACTTCAAAGGAAGCCTCTGTCGAATACGTAGGATCGTTGGATGATGTGGATTCGCTTCGGGGCCCCGTTGATTGGGTGTCGCAGCTTGAGGATGCAATCGCTCTTAAAGAAGCGGTTGGGTATTTGGACAAAACCACACGGCAATTGTTCATGCTGCGACGGTCCGGCTATTCCTGGGAAGAAATTGGCATAATCTTTGACGCTTCGTCGTTGAATGTGCGGTCGCTGTTCTCGCATGGCTTGGCGAGAGCACGCAGACGCATCTTGGATATAGAGGGCAAGAGCCCCACTCCCGAAAAAGGGAGGGCAAAATAATGGCTCATCCGCGGCCCGAGGATTTGCTTTCAAAGCGGGATGAAAAGCGGCTTATCAAGGCGGGCCAGCGCGTTTTGCTGGAGGGCGGATATCCGAATCCAGAGCGGGTCGGGTGTCCTGGAGATAATGTTCTAAAAGCCATCGCGCTTCGGGATATGCCCCTCAAAGACTCGCTCGATTACATTGACCACATGGGGTATTGCTCGCCCTGCTTCGTCGAGTACACGGCGTTCCGAAGGCAGGCGCATCGGCGTAAGGTGTTTGAATATTCCTTTGCGAGTGCGGCTCTGGTCTTGCTTATCGTGGCCGGAGTGTGGCTGTGGAAGGCGCACCGATTTCCCGGATTCGGTAGAAAGCCAAGCGTTGTGGCGGTCATTCGGGTCCATCGTGACTTGAAAAACTGGACGGTTTTTCGAGGCGAGCAACCGCCAGGACCACACAGCGGCCCGGTTCCGCTTCCACGTGGACATCTCGAATTTACTATCTCCCTGTCGTCGCGGTGGAAGCCCGGAAATTATCAAGTCGCCATCGCAACCGAGACAGGGAAAGTCCTTGTAGAAGCTAAAGGCTCGGCGGTGACTCAAAAGGATGGGTCCACACTCTTGACGGTCGTGCTCGATGATTCGAGGCTTAAGCCGGGTTCGTACGTGCTGGAAATTGAGGAAATTGGGGGCAGGTCACGTTCTTTCCCCGCGGAAATCAAATAGCCACGATGAGCAAGGATCGAGTTAGGGGCCCATCGTGCGCGAAAGCGAAAGGGCGTGACGGTCAAGAAAGTCCTGACCGCGCCCTGCTCAGGACCGGACCGAGCGCGGGGGTGGTTACGATACGGCGCGAGACGCGGCGCAGCCGACTGGGCACTTGGCGTGAGGCGCAATTGGTAGCCACATGCCCGCGTGGGGGAGGTCTAATCTGAGAGGGGTTAACCACAGATGGTGTTTGGAATCGGGCAACGGCCGTCCCAATACCTGGCGGATGAGGCGGACCACCATTACCAACCCAGCCCAGAAGGATACGAATGACACAGTGGGAATAAGGTCCATATTCGTAGGGTCGTCAAGAGGATGCAGGCACCCGCAACAAGGCTTTCCGGGCGTGTGCTCAGAAGAGGAAACATTGAAGTGGCTCGTCCCGCTCACTCCTAACCAGCCGTGGGCACTGCGTTGAGCCGCCCATCTGCTCGGGATGTCGTCAACACCAAGAAGCACTTTGCGAGCCAACGGTGGGGTCTCAGAAAAGGGGACGGCGAACCGGTGAGGGATAGGTCGTAGCGACAATCTGGGCCGACAACGACGAGCTACGATATCAACTTTAAGGCCTGTATCAGAAGCGTTGGTAAGCATATTTCTGTTCAGATTTGATGGTCCTGTCTCGTCATCATCGAAGACGCGGCCCCACATCCGAACTCGGGGCATTCGCATAAGGACGTAGAGAGCCGCCTGGCAAATGGCGCCAGCACTGATGACGTCGACTTCCCCAAGTCGAAGGTCGCTCGACGGAATTGTGACAGGGTCGAATTTCCATGAACAGGTTGCCGACGGTTCGAAAAAGACTTGGTCCGTCCGCTGCCGGAAGGGGAGGCGGCGCATGACCAGCTTAAACGCCTCACTCGCGGCTAATGCCGCACTCACCATGGAGCCAATCGGCCACTCGGCAATCCAAGGTTGAGGGATCGTCATCCCATCTGCTGCAATGCAACCGTACCATTCGTGTCCGGTCATGCGCCAGGAACGAGAGCCGCTGTTGGTGACAGTGTCTCCAAGCACAAAGGTAAGGTCTGCACGGATGCCAGAATCCTCCTGCACGGTAGCTCCAACAATGTGCGTCTCACTGGACTCAATCAAAGCAGACTGGAGGGCGGGACCCGAAAGAAGAGGATCTGGGACGAGCAGTCGCACTTCCGGGATGTGAAGCCAAACACGGACGCCCATCCTGGCAAGGAGTGAAACTAATGTGATAAGGGCAGTTTGTCCGCTGTTCGAAGAGAGATTTCGTAAGTCAGAGACACAGAGGACACGTAGCGACTGAAAGGCGCCACAAATCTCGTCATCGCTGGCAACAATATAGTCGCGGCATAACAGAATCATGCGGTTCAATTGTTGGGTGGCGGTCATGTAAGGGTGACCGCCTCTGCAGGTGACGGTACGCGGTACCACCGACCATCGGGGAGCATCCGGCCAATCCAAGCTCGTTCCAAAGAGGATTGCTTGGCTGCGAAATTGGGGACAACAATTGAAATGAAGCCCGGTTGGGAAACTATGGGCCATCGGTCGTCTGTGCCCGAGTGGAACGCGCGGCCGGGATGCGTATGTACCTGGGCCTTGATACTTCGACATGACGACGCAAGCCGTCTCCAGAAATCCGTCAGCCAGCCGTCGGCTACCTCGTAACCATAGCGAGATCGAGTGTGGTCCGGGTGCTCATAATCATTGACGAGGTCATCCCCCGCAGGACCTGTCCAGTAAACTACACATTCAGACTCGCAATTCCCGCACTTGAAGAGCATCGCGAGTGTTTTCCCGACAACATCCTTCGTCAAACGAAGACGAGCGGCACCGCCCTTAACACTGTTCGGGCGAAGGAGAAGCAATTCACCAGGCGTGAGCCCCGCCTGCTCTACCGACTTGTTTTCAGGCACGGCGTTCCCGTTTGGGTCAAAGAGAGACAGCAAATGCGGATTTTGCGTTATGCCAAACAATTTGATCGCCCTCTGAAGGACAGCCGTGACTTGCTCTTCGGGCTGCACGTCGAGGAGCGTTGTAACCCCGTTGTAGGCGATCTCAACAGCGAATTTCTTCTCGGTTGCAACATCCATATGGCGCCCCTCCTTTAAGGGTGTGGACCAAGCCTTCCACAATTTGACCCAAAATGCAAGCCATTAGTTTGCAGAACGTTTGCATAATAAACATTTGCAAAATATCCTTGACATGAGGTTTAATAGGTGCTGTGATAAATAAGGACTTGGTTTATCGGGAGTTCGGAATCGCGCTTGCGGCAGAACGCCGCCGCAGACATTTGACCCAAGCCCAACTCGGCGCGAAGGTCGGTTTGTCGCGAACTTCAGTGACGAATATCGAATGTGGGCGTCAGCCCATTCAAGTGCACCAGTTGTACCAATTTGCTTCAATCCTTCAGGTAGATGCATCTAAATTATTGCCCAAAGAACAGGCTCTAGTAGAGGTTTCTTCCGCGGCAGACGCCGAAAGCAAGAAGGCAAGTTACATCGCCGAGGTCAAGAAGGCGGTGGCCAAGGGCGAAAAGCGATAGCTGGAGGACATCTATGGCCGACACAATTCAGGAAACAGTAAACGAGCTGTTAACGAAATTTAAGGTCCATCGCCCGCCGGTGCCGGTGGACAAAATAGCGAAGGGCTTAAAGCTTCAGTTATGTTCATTACCGGCGGAGGATGAAATTTCAGGAGCCATTATTCGAAAGGGGGACCACGTAATCATTGCGGTCAACCCGGCCCACCACATTAACCGCCGGCGATTCACTATCGCCCACGAACTAGGACACTATTTTCTACATAAAGGACTGGGGGAGCACGTTGACGAAGACTTTCGCGTTGCTTGGCGTAACGCGGATTCCTCGAAGGCGGTTAACTGGGTCGAGATTCAAGCTAATAGATTCGCAGCGGAATTGTTAATGCCGACTCGCTTCCTTCAGACCGATCTTGACTCCCTATCGAACATCGACAAGAGAACCGTTGCGCTTCTCACTGCAAGATATGTTGTCAGTCCAGAAGCTATGAAAATTAGGCTCTCGCAGCTAGGTATCCTCGGTCCATTCTGAGCGGTGGCTATAAGTTGGACATCAGATCAGTTGCCAATTCCAACTGACTATCACGCCCTGATCGAAGTGCTTCCCGAGAGAGTTCCATGCCGTGGTCGGGTTCGACCCCTTTCCCTTCAAGACAGTTTCCATTCCACGTATAAAAGGTCATCACTGGAATGCGCAGAACAAAGCCGTGGCCAACTTTGAAACCTGTCCCGCCCAACACTTGGCCGGCGGTGCGTGTTCCTACAATCGTGGCGAGTCTGTTTTCGTGCGCGAAGCCGGTGATGGTTTCCGCCGCGCTTGCCGTATGCTCGTTCACTAACAAAACAATCCTGCCGTGAAATGGCTGAGGTCCGAGGCCTTCCGTAACCATCACGATGGATTTGTCGGCGAACGCATAGCGGAACGCGAGGCCGAAAAGCTCGAGCTTGCGTGAAGGAATCTTGCCGAAGCGCGGAAGTTTTTCCTTGTCAAAGCCCTTTTCGGCGCGCTTCTTACTCAAACTGTAGCCGACAGGAATTTTGTCGGGCGTCAGGTAGCCCATCAATCGGAGCCCGCCCGCGCCGCCGCCCGGATTCCCGCGCAAGTCAACGATCAGCCGGTCGCAATCGCGAAGCTCAGAAATCGCGTGGTCAATCTCACGCGCCACGTCCATTCCGACTTGTCCCGGAAATCCCGCCGCCTTCAGGTACCCGATTCCCGGCTCGGGCTTGGACCATGAAACGAGCCGTGGCCGATTGATCGGATGCCATTTGGATTTTGGCAGCGGCACCCCAAGGGGCACATGCACTTGCTCGCCGCTGAGCTTCTCGACGGCGATTTGGCAAAAGCCGCCCATTTTGAACGCCGGCTTTTCAGGTGGGCAGATCGGCTGGCCGTCAATCTCCAAGAGCAGGTCGCCGGGCCGGATTTCGGCAAGCGCGGGCGGGCTGCCGTCGTGAACGTCCTGGAACATCCACTTGGCGGTGCCGTTGACTTGGCAGGGCTGGAACGTGGCCCCTATCGCGTAATTCGACGCGATCTTTTGCAGGCTTTGGTGAAAAAATACAATGTGGCTGATTTTAAGTTCGGCAAGCAGGTCGCGGACGGCGCTTTCAAATTCCTCAACCGTCTCGCATTTGAGAATCCTGTCGCGGTGCGATTCGACGGCCCCAATCCAGTCGGCGCGATTAAACCCCGGCGCGAACAGTCGCTTAGCGGTCAGATCGGCAACCTTGTCGAACACCTCCGTGCGCTCTTTAAGTCCGATTGGGATCATGGTCAAAAGTTTATCGGTTTTGAGGCGTCGCCGACAACAACGAACGGCGCCCAATAGATTGGCGGCTTCGTGCCCTTTTGTTTCAAGTAATCAAGCTTTGCGTGGCGCAGGGCCGCAGCTTCATCCTGATGCTGCGCTAAATGGGTATAGAAATGCGCCATCAGGAATTCCGTTGAAGAATCATCCACTGGCCACAGTGACGCGGCGACGGCCCGCGCGCCGGCGAAGAGAAAAGCCTGAACCAGACCGATCGTTCCTTCCTCGCCTTCGAGCTTTCCAGTCGCGGTGTCGCAGGCGGAGAGCGTCACCAAGTCCGCGTCGAGGTGAAGCTGCGCGATTTCGCGGACTTGGAGCAATCCGTCGTCTGTTGAATGCGGATCGCGGCCCAGTACCAAGGCGTCTCTTTCGGGAAAGCTGGGCGTGGATAGTCCATGAACCGCGAAGTGGATGATTTTGAAATCGCAGAGCGGCTCGGACTTGAATTGCGCCTCGCTAGCATTCGTTCCAAGCAAGAGAACGGTTTGCTTCGGATCGCCCAGCGCCTGGCTGGCGAGCATCAATTCCTGACGGGTTTCGGGGAGCGCATACAAATGGTCTCCGGAAATGTCGTACATGCCGTGCGCAACGAAGGCCATCAGGGTGTGCTTCGCGCCGGACTGCGCCGGCTGAGGCTCCATGCCATAGCGCACATCGCCGATTCCCAAGAACGCCATTTGGGGCTGATGCTCGCGGTGGCGATTTCGCAGGTAGCAGAGTACGGTCGCCGAAGGCGCATAGCTGATGACGTGAGACCTGATGACGTATTGCCCGTCGGGCCGTTGAAGCGCGTCGAACGGAAGATCGTTAAGGACGCCGTCCGGCACGATCACCAACTGCCTCAGCCGGAGCAAATTGGGAATCGGCTTGAGAAGCGCCGCATAAAGCGCTGTCGCATCCTGCACGGCAAACCTGCCCGCCATAACCTGGGACTTATAGCGGGACATTAGTTGCTCAATTTGTTTCTTGCCGGCGGGCAGCCGGACAATCTGCGCGTCACCGTGCGTGATGGCAATGCAATATGAATTCGGGTCGGCGAGAACGTATTCGAGGACCGCCTCGTCGGGCAGGATTGCGGCCTGGGCAGCTTTAACCGATACGGAATCGGTGGCGTCTTGACTCTGTTCCGGCGTCAGAGCTTCAGTGTACCAGCGAAGGGTCTCTTCTTCCGCGTCGAGATTTACAAGCAGCTTGCTGCGTTGGGCGGGATCGTTGGTATCGAGCAATTGGTTCTGTATTTGCGAGATTTGGCTTTCGGCTTCCCTTTGCGCGGGGGTTCGTGCCGTGGCAACTGCTGGATCGCGCATGTTGTCCAGAACGGTGCGGCCTCGGGCCTGCTCGATGGCGTCAAACGCGGCGCTGACGTTGTTCTGGCTCGCCGCCAGCTTGAAATCGCCAAGATACGTGTCGCTCATGGCGCTCATAAGCGAACTCTGGCCATAAGCGCCGGGGTAGCGGACCAACATGCCGTCAATCACGCCCTCGGCCCGCTTGTAAAGCGCGTAAGCTTGGTCGGGCTGGCCCGTTTGAGCTTTAAGCTCCGCGGGCGCGTCCAAAGCGCGAGGTAGGTAATACGTGTCGCCAGTCGTCTGGCTGATCGCGAGCCCCTGATTGAAGGTGTTCTCAGCGTCTTTCAGGTCGCCGCTATTCTCCAGCAATTTCGACAGATCGAATCAAGATTGCATGGCGACACGAGGCAGGCCCATCTGCGTTGCCGATTTCATCGCCCCTTCGAAATACTCGCGGGCTTGAGCCTGCTGCCCGGACTGAACAGCGAACTGGCCAAGGATGAGCAAATCCTGGCCCTCGTGTTCAAGCATCTTTTCCTTGCGCGCCTTGGCGAGAGTGCGCTGCATTAAAGCCTGCGCTTCATCCATCTTGCCTTCCATCGCGAGCGCCTCGGCTTTGCCTTCGTAAGCCATGAACGGCGTGCCGATATCGTGATTGCGGTCTGCCATCCCAATAACGTGGTTGAAGAAAACCATCGCCTCGGCGGGGCGATTGAGCGCGTTCCATCCGTTCCCGACAATTTCCAGGTATCGAACCTCCGTGCCGGTGTCGGATTCGGCCATTGCAGTCATGAGTGCCCCGCCGACCATGTGCGCGGCTTGCTTGACGTTGCCCTGGAGAAAATTGATCAGCCCCAACTCGCCCGTGGCTCGATTGGCCCACTCTTTTTCCCCGAGTTGTTGGGCAAGACTCCGCGCCTGCTCCCAATCCTGCTGCGCGGCCTCGGCATTTACTTCATCGTCGGCATCTCCCTTCACGCCCAGACGCCACAGGCGCAGTTCGGGATCGTTTTGGACAAGCGGAGTCTTGAGTTGCATGGCAATGAACGCGGAAAGTTGCGGAAATGGGACTGCGTCCCCTGACCGCATCGCGCCGATCTTAGCATAGAGCGCGTCACGATCATCGTGGGCTTACGCGGCAAGCTCCTCGGCGCGTTCGTACAGCGGCGTGGATTTTGAAAGGTTATGAAGCCAGTAGAAGTAATTTGCCTTGGCGATCAGGGCCTTGACACTGTTTGGGTGCGAATGGCCGACCTTGGCCAGAATCGAGTCCCACGGCGTTCGCGGCGAGCGGTGAACGAGATTCATAACAACAGCCGCTGCGATGATGACCGCGATAATTGAAGCCCAAAGGACCCTGTGTGGCCAGTTACCCATGGGAGGAGCCCCAGAAACTCTAATCGTAAAGCAGCCTTGCTCTTGTTTCAACTTTGCATTTCGAGCTGGCACAATCCTGATCCGCGTAAACGGTGCCCGTTCAAACCACCGGACTGGAAACTGAGCTGGCATACTTTACAGGCCCCTCAGCATGAGGTAATCTTCCGTTCCCGGTGGGCAGGCTCAAGAAAAGACGCAGCGCGTTGCTAATAATCGGCGGAGCCGTTTTGACCCTCGTCGACAACATAGGCCGAATTCAAACAGTCGCCGATGCGCTTAAGAAACTAAAGGTCTGGATTCCTCTCCTTTCCCGCGTTCCTTGGAGTCATTCGCTCGCTATGGTGGTGGGCTTGGGGCTTGCAGTTTTTGGGTGTGCCCTCTACCTTTGGCCGGAAAGCATAGCCGAGTCCAGACCGGAAGACGGCCAAGGACCCAATCTGATCGCCACTACATACAGCGCCGATCTTGTGCCCGGCATAAACAAGAGTGTCTTCGTGGTTCACTTTCGGAATGACGCTACCTCCCCATTGGGCACAGCGAGGAGTGTATTTGCGCACATCGGCTATCGGCGGCAAGACGGACAGGGAATGCAGGTTGACTATGGAGGTTGGATGGAGAATACGCCGACCATCAACATTGACAGGGGGCAGACGAAGCGCCTAATAGTGGCGCTTACAGATGAAGGCAAGAATTTTGCAGTTAACTTTACGGGACCGCGAACTAATTTCCTCAGTCCTGAGCTTGTTTCAGTGGCGGAACTAAGTGCCGGGCAGTGGATGATGGTTATCAAGCTAAACGCCGAAAACTATCAAAAGATGTTTTATTTCTTGTTGACGGTAGAGCAAAACGCCGCCGTGTTGTGTAGGCAGATCAGCAAGTTATTGTGGTAAGCGGGCCAAGGCGGGCCAAGGAGTGGTAGTGAGTTCTGGCTGACCACTTATAACGCCGGCGGGTCCGTCCAGGTAAGAAAAGACCTCACTCCCGTTCATGAAGGCGGCATCTTTTCATATAACCGGAGGGAGCGAACACACTCATAGACATGGAACGGACTCGCGATAGGCACTTTCAGGCCCGAGAGTTTCTAGAATCTGCCGTGCGTAATCCAATCCTGCACCTCATCGTGCACTGAGAATTCGTGGGTCGGGCTAGCTTCAAATCGTGATCCAAGAGTGTAGGCATTTACTTCGAGCGGTATCGCATCGTAGCTCCCGCCATCCAGAAATCCACGCACATAAAGTTCTGCGAAGCGGGGAACGCCGAGCTGCCGATACTGCTCAACGTGGACAAGTTCGTGAAACAATAGCCCGTCTGTAAAAGCCTGATGCGATACCACAACATCAGAAAAGGTAATCGCTCCCATCGTCGATTGGTCGGGCAGATTACGAAACCCCAAGCTCCTCAGCATCGGATAGAAGTCCGGATTGGATACTCGCTCTCCCCGCAGCACGACAACGCGCGCGGTATTCAGGAGTTGCGCCGAAAAGAAGCGGGCCACGGCGTCCCTCTGCTGTGGGGACAACGGGACGGCATTCGGGGCGTACCGGTCGCGCTGATCGGCGATGTATTGCGTTACGAACGTGGTTACTTGTGTGACCTGCTCAGGCGTAAGTTGTGACATTCCGATTTTCGGTCCCTTCCGTAGAGTGAAATGGGTGCCGACATGTGCAAGCGCCTAACGGCGGATACTCCATCTGACCGGGAACCTCAGCCGCTCACGATCAGATTCGCGCCTGCCCATATTTGCTCGTAGATTTGCTTCATCCTTGCGGCCGCTGAGTGCTCGATTATGTAAGTGGGCTTCTTTTTGCGGCATCTTTTATGGATTGGCCGATCACCCAGCATCTTTCGTCTGCGAAAACCGTCCTATCATGTACATCAGCGCTTGTCCTCAACTGGAAGTTCCCTCGCGTGGCAAACTTTTGCGCGACGGCGGACAGCGAGTTGCTGGCGCTTGCCGTGAGGACTCTCACGCCTACCGATGCGGCGACGTTTTCCATATACACGTCAAATATCTGCGTATCGAGATAATTATCGATCACGAAAAGTTCGCGGGAGGCGAAACCCACGATGATTCTTAGGTCGTGATAAAAGCTGTATTCTTCCCCTACTTGGTAGGTGCCCACAATTTCGCTATCGGGAAGCATCAGTTCCAACTCGCCGAGGCAAGCCTTTAGGACTGCGGCGAAGGATTCGATACGCTTCTCGAAGTTTGACTGGAGTTGTACCTCGCCCATATCAATGTAATGCGGGCCAGACCATTCCGCCATTCGAAAATCTGAAACGTTCTGGCTGGACTCCCCAAAGCCGTGAGCAATAATACTCTCAGTAAGTTGTCGCCACGTGCGCTCGTCGTTCTGAACTTCCCGGTAGCGGCGGCCCCGAAATCCTTCGAGCAGGGCATGTTGTTTCTTGAGGGCGGCGTGAGCCTTTTCAGGCGGGAAGTCGGGTGGCTTTGGCGGCGGTTGTGTTGTACGGCGCGTCATCGAAGGGATTCGAACGACGAAACAATAGTGTTTATACACCTCCGGAAAGGTTAAATTCAAGTGGCGATGGTACCAAGTGCGGGCGCTCGCTCCAGACATACGCGCCACATTGTTCCAAAGGGCCCGATCTTGCTCGTGCATTGGATTCGCGTATTGGAACGTGTAAAGCGGTAGAGCGGGTTGCCCGCTCTACCCCGTCGATTTTATTTCGGTTTTCCCTTGCCATCGGTTTTTGCAGACGTTTGCAATTTGGGCTTGGACTTCGCAGGCTTTGACGTGAGTTTCTCCCTGACCTCGCGGAGAGTCCGATCACAGTTCACTTTGTAGTGGGCAGCTTCCCTGGACAGCTTGCTATCCTTTGAAGATGTGCTGCCGTAGTAGGTCGGGAAATACAGTTCACCAGCCAAGGCGCACACGACAAGAAATTTCCCGATTTCCGCCATCGTCATTTTGTCGGACTTCGAGCTGCCGAGCTTCAGATAGTCTGGGTATCCGCCGTTGCCCGTCCGGCGCGAAGAATCAGGTCGGCGGCGCGGAAGATTCGCTGCGCAGAGCGTTCATTGATGCCCTGGCCTTGATTCCAGTGCTGGATGTATCCCCGGCTGAATTCTGCTCCTGGCAAGCCAAGCGATTCGCAGCAAAGCAGGGCTACGGCCTCGGCTTCGACCTCGCGGAGTTCGCGCGGCGTGTTCTCGGTGTCGGAAAGGTCTTGCTCGGCGCAATGGCCAAGGACAACGTGCGCGGCCTCATGGAAGAAGGTTTTGTGCGGAAGCGCCGCAATCGGGCTGACGGTGATCTTGCGGCCTCGCCGGGCGTAACCCTGCGCGTTGCCGTCGAGGGTTGTAAACTCGATGCGCTCGATTTTGAGCGTCTCAAGCGCCTTCGGCTCGCTCCAGCCGGGAATCGCGGCGGGCTTGAGTTCCTCACCTTCCGTCTGCGCGAGCACAAACCAATGAGCCTTGGAAGTGAAATGCGTGTAAGTGAATTCCTCGTCCTGCTCGGTGCCGTCCTGTTGGGTCACGGTGCGAGTGCGCTTGCAGTTGACCGGCATGCAGAGCGTCAACGCCTTCTCGCCGCGCTTCACGTACCGGCCTAGCTCCTTCCATTTCGGCCACGTGGCAAGCGGCCCCGGCGGGATGCATCGCTCAAAGCACTGGAACAAAGCCAAAAGCTGGTTGCCCAGCGAATAGTTGTGGAAGCGGCTGTACGCCTCGTGAATGAAGCCCGGCTTCTTCACGGCCTCATCAAGCAATGCCGCCCATGAAATCAGCGGCTTTCTCTCAGGCCGTCCATTAACGGACGCCCCCGCTGTGTTCGCCGTCGTCCGTCGGCTGACGGAGTGACGGCTTGCTTCTGATGTCTGACTTGTTTTGATTTCCTCGGCCACGGTTGTTTCTCCTTTTCTGCCCCGCTTCTCGCGGGGCACCCAAGGGCAGGGGGCGCGCGCTCCTGCGGCGGCTTTTGCGGGGAAGCCGGAAAAATCTCGCTCGCTTCGCCCGATTTTTTTGACGGGACCGCAACCCGAAGGGCAGCGTTTAGGTGGAAGCCAAGCCTCCGTCCGCCAGGCGCAGGGGTATTTGCCCGTCCCGCCCCGCGGGATGCCCGCGTGAACAAGGGGCGCTAGAAAAAGTAGAGTGACCGGTGAAGTCAAGGCGGACAACGAGAGGGGTGATAGCCGGAAGCCGTCGTCAGCCAGTTGGAAGGCCCTGGTTGAAAGGTATTGACTCTGTACCTGGGTATATGGTTTAGCCTATGAGTTATGCAGATCGGCGAGTTGGCCCGGCGGGCGGGCGTCA
Organism: Acidobacteriota bacterium; assembly: GCA_021838785.1. Lineage (GTDB taxonomy): Bacteria > Acidobacteriota > Terriglobia > UBA7540 > UBA7540 > JAKCCV01. The sequence goes on from JAKCCV010000025.1 coordinate 21,908, forward strand.
ACATTCAGACCGTTCGTTTCTACGAGCGGCAAAGACTGATTCCCCAACCTGCGCGCAAGCCGTCGGGGTATCGCGTGTACGGGGAAGCTGATTTGCACCGCTTGCTCTTTATTCGCCAGGCGAAGGAGCTTGGCTTTTCGTTAGAGGAAATCCGCGAAATCCTGGGCATGCGACAGCGCGGCACGTGTCCGTGCAGTCGCGTGGTGAGCCTGGCACAGCGGCACCTGGACAACATTCGGGAGACGATCCGCAATCTTGCGGGATTCGAGAAGGAGCTGAGCCGCGCCGTGAGGAAATGGAAAAATTCCGGGCAGCCGAGACTCGCGGCGAACGAGTTTTGCACGCTCATTGAGCAAACCATGAAAGATGGGACAAAGAAGGTAAGGCAATGATGACCGGAATCAGGCGGGCCGGGATGCCGGTCCTTGCAGCATTCTTTGGGTTTCTATCGCGCCCCTGCTGAGCTTTGCCGCTCTTGGCGGGGCTTCTCGGTCTGGGGAGCGCGAGTCTGGCGGCAGTATTGGTGAAATTCCGATGGCTGTTTATCCTCGCGGCGTTCGTGTCCCTGGGTGTCGGGTTCAAGCTGAACGTCATTCAGAGATCGAGCCGTTTAGCGCGGCTTTTCTATTGGGCCGGCGCTGTTGTGACCTTCGCGACCATCTTCTGGTGGGGCTGGTGGAGCCTTTGACCTTCGGCTGACCTCCGTGGCCTCCCAAAAGCATCTTTTCCATCACGTCGTTCGTCATTGCGGCATATCCTCGGGTTTCATTATGCCGGCCATCATGTTTTTCACCATCTTGCTGATCGGCGAGCTTACCCCTTCTTCCGAAGGGTCACGCGGAAGAGTTTTCGCGGCAGGCCGCCCTCCTCAAATCCATTAATGCTCACGATTTCGCATCCTCTGGCAAGCTGCCGAATTTTCTCCGCGCTAAAGAAGTGGACAATGAAACCACCGACTTCGTACATATCCTCTCCCCGGTGGATTCCTGTTCCGTAGTGAGCGTCTCCGGTGTGTCGCACCGTGTACACGTGGAGGCCGCCAGGTTTGAGAACTCGTCGGACCTCGTCGGAAAGGCGCTCAAGTTCTGTGGTGGTCAGCGCCATGCAGAACAGCATGTGCGAGTAACAGCAATCAAAGCAGTTCTTCCCAAATGGAAGAGGTTGCCTGACGTCGTGATGAAGTGGCGTGATCCCTCCGCGCAGGCCCGCCGATTGCGCCTTCGCGCTGATGGCCTCGACTCCAGCCTGAGAATAGTCAACGACGGTGACTTGAAAGCCTTCGTGGGCAAAGAACAGCGTGTCTCGTCCCTGTCCTCCGCCGAGTTCAAGCAGGTTGCTCTTGCCCTCCCGTTTGAACAGTTCCACCGCCTCAAGCGCCGGGGCGCTTGCGTCGCCGCCGAACATATCGGGCTTTCGTGAAAAGTTCACGTCCCAATGTACGCGTTGGGCTTCCAAAACCTCCTTCGCAGGCGGCGATGATTCGATGGTCATGGTGTGTCTCCTTCGGTGGTCATCTTCAGGATACCTCACGACGCCTAATTGAGTTGAATTTATATGGGCCGGATTAGAAACTACTTGACTCGATACCCAGGTACAAGGTTTAGCCTGAAAGTGAAAGGAGGAAAACAATGGCTTTCAAACAAGGCGAAGTTTACCGATGCCCTGATCCAAACTGCGGCTGCGAAATCACAGTGACGCAAGGGGCGAGTCCAAACTGCAAAGGAAACCAAAGCCCGCGCTGCTGCTGCGGCAAGGAGATGGCGAAGAAGTAGCGGATTGGGGCGGAGGCAGAAAATGCCTCCGCCCTAAGCAACCATTCGGGGAAGCCGATTTCGGAAACCAGACCCGCGCTGAAATGATATGAGAACTTCGAGGCGGATCGAAAGTGCGACCGAGGGGCAAAGAGAGTGCCTGGTGCGCGTCCTTTCGGCAGCGACTTTCCTGATTTTCTTCCAGGCCTACATGATCGCGCCGCTCATTCCCAAGCTGGCATCGGTTTTTCACGTTTCGGTCCAGACGATAGGCCTTGCTGTCCCCCTATATATGATCCCTTACGGGGCAGCGACGCTTTTCTACGGCATCGTGTCGGATCGCGTAGGGCGACGCCCGATCATTCTCGGTTCGCTGGCGCTCTTCGTGGCGCTCACAACACTCACCGCGCTCGCGCGGTCTGGCGGGGAATTGGTCTCTTGGCGGCTGCTCACAGGCCTCGGCGCGAGTGGGGTTGTCCCGATGGGGCTGGCGCTGATGGGCGATCTATTCCCCTACGAAAAGCGAGGCCGACCGCTCGGCTGGCTTTTTGGCGCGATGGCGGGAGGGATGGCCTTCGGCTCTACATTGGGCGTTCTGCTCGAGCCGCTCATAGGATGGCGAGGCCTCTTCGTGGGCGTAGGCGCGTTGGGATTGGGCTGCCTGATTCTCCTCGCGCGGCAAGGGAAATTGCTCGGAAGCGAGCGGCGCGGGGCGCCTGCAACAACGGCTGGCGTTTTCAAGGCGTACAGCAAGTTGCTGGCGGATTGGCGCGGAACGCGGACTTACACTTATGTGCTCTTCAACGCGATCTTCCATTCCGGGGTTTACACCTGGCTGGGGCTGTATTTTGCTCAGCGTTATCGCCTGGGAGAGATTGGCATCGGGCTGGCGCTGCTGGGCTATGGCGTTCCGGGATTCATTTTAGGGCCCGTCATTGGAAGGGCTGCGGACCGCTGGGGCCGGCGATGGCTGATTCCGGCAGGGTTGGCAATTGCAGCGCTTGCGGGCACCGCGCTGATTTTCGATGCGCCGGTTCTGGCGGCGGCGCTGATGGTGACCGTTCTCTCGCTCGGGTATGACATGACTCAGCCGCTGCTGGCGGGGATTGTAACGACGCTCGACCCCGAGCGAGGCGGGCAGGCGATGGGGCTTAATGTGTTTGCGTTGTTTACCGGATTTGGGCTGGGAAGCCTCATCTTCGGCGCCTTGCGGGCTCCGGGGTTCTCGCGGGCGCTGTTGATTTTTAGCGTGGTACAGCTCTTAGCGGCGCTCGTGGCCATACCGCTTTATCGCTCGGAGAGAAGGCTGCCTGTAGGAGCGTAGCCTGCGCCCTGAGAGCACGTCAAAAAAGTGCTTGACTCCATACACGAGTCCAAGGTTTAGCGTGAAGTCGAGGTCACAATGACGGGATGCCTGCGGACGTTGGTTATGTCGGTTGCGGCGGCCTTGCTCGCGGCGCTGTCGGCGGTCGCTTCGGGCCACGGGCCAGTCTTCGCTCTGGCGACGCCCACAAACGTGAAGGGCGGGTGGAGTCTTGACCTTGGCACGATGGGCCGCGTGGGATCGCTCGACAGCGGCGTGATGGAGCGGGCCATGCTGACCTACGGCATCACCCCGGACCTTCAGATTTCAGTTTCCGGGCCGATCATTTTCAGTTCCGCGCCCCTCGCGCCGGGCCGCGTGACCGCCATGATGCCCGCCACGGGCGACTATGAGGCGATTGGCGCCTGGCGTTTCCAGCGCCGCGACATCGCGGTCGGCTCGCGCGATGAGACAACGGCCTATGCCGGGATAATTCTTCCGGGCAATCAGAAGCCTCCCGGCTTGCTCGGCCAGTTGCCTTGGGCGCCGGGCGTGCTGGGCATGATTGTGACCGGCTACGCCTCCCGAGCTAATTACGTGTGGGCCGGGGTGGGCGGAATGCACTTCCATGAGTCGGACGGCGACCGCCGGCCTGACATGCTGATGTACAGCCTGGTTTACGGTTACCGCCCGGAGTTTCTGCGAAAGGATTACCCGCATTGGGATGGGAGATTTTTTGTCGAAATGAATGGCGAGTACTCGAACCGGGTTCTTCACGATGGGGTGCGAGTTCCGGGCACGAACGGAGGGCAGGTGTTCCTGGGGCCGACGACGCTTTGGATTTACAAGAAATATGGCATCGAGGGCGGAATTCAGTGGCCGGTTTTCCGCAACACCGGGCCCCGGTTCGAACACGAATCCTATCGGTTCGCGATTGATTTAAGCTATTTCTTCTAAGGGGAGGAACACGCGACATGAAGCGCCTTTCTATGTTGGTATGTCTGGCAGCAATTCTGGCGGCCATGCCTGTTAAAGCGGAATTCCGGCAAATCAATCTCACGACGTTCGGTATGGATTGAGCGATTTGCGCCCACGCCGTGAGCGTGGCAGTCAAGAAAATTCCGGGGGTCGAAAGCGTGAATGTGAGCCTCAATGAGGGCTTGGTGAGCATCACGCTTGTTCCGGGAAATGCAGTGAGGTTGGACCAGATCCGGAAAGCCATCCTCAATGACGCCTTTACGCCTAAGGACGCAAATGTCGTGGCTGTCGGCAGACTGGCAGCCGAGGGCGGGAAGTTACGGTTCGTGGTCGCGGGAACGAACGAAACATTTCCCGTGGCCTCGACTGAGCACCCATCCTGGCAGAGGTACATCGGGCGTGAGGCGACCGTGAAAGGATTGCTTGCCGCTCCGGTCAAGGGGACGGAAGGTGGTGCGCTTCAACTGACCAGCGTCTCGCCTGTCCCACAGACCAAGAATTAGCGGCCTAATCCGGGGAGCTTCTTACCATGACAACACAAAGTGTGCGAAACCAGGCGCTGCAACGCCGTGAGAACCCGTTGTTGGCCTATCTTTCGCTGTTCACCTCTATGGGAACGCTTCTTTGCTGTGCGCTGCCTTCGCTCCTGGTGGTTTTCGGATTGGGCGCAACCGTCGCGTCGTTCCTGACCGCCGTCCCGTGGCTGGTGACGCTGGCAAGGCACAAGGTTTGGGTATTCACCGTTTCTGGAGCACTGATCGCGAGCGACTTCTTTTACATTTATTGGCTGTCGCCCCGGCTCAAGGCCCACGGGGAATCGTGCTCAATCGCCAATGGTCCTACCGCCTGCGACACGGCAACGCGCATCAGCCGCGTCGCCTTGTGGGTGGCGGCCGCAATCTATGGCGTCGGATTCTTCACGGCTTATCTCCTCCGTCCAATCCTCGTCCGATTCAACCCCTGAGCGCCGGACACCGCTGTTATCTGCCTCGCTGCCTTTTAAAGGCAACAAGTCAAGGAACCACGTCTGGTCAACCTTTCCAAGATTAATTTCCTGCGCGTGGGCTTTTATGAAATTAAGAATGTCCTTTTCATGGAAGCGGTGAATATCGTGCCCGTTGCCGTTATGCCGCCGCGTGGCTTGTACACTGTCGCGGAGCCAGCGCTTGGCAATCCACTTTTTGATTTTGTGGTGATCTTCCCCCAAGCATAATTCAAGGTCGCGGATCGTGTAGCCTTCGGTGACGCGCCTTGAATGGCCGAGGGCTTTAATTTTCATCACCACGGAAGTTTCGGTGCGTTTCAGGCGTTTCGCAATCGTGCCTGCCGTAACCTTGCCGAGTAGCTTGTCGAGCGTGTCTAGTTCTTGAGGCGTCCACGCGCGGCGGTTGGGGTGCATTGATAACCCGAGTCGTTGCGCCTGGCGTTTGACGTACCAGCGCGGGAAGCCGGTCTGCCACATCAATTCCCTGATGACTCGCCCGCGCTGATGAAGCCCCCCGTGGTAGTGGGCGCGCATGTAGGCGTCGTGCTGAGGCAGCCAATTGTATTTTAGCTTCGCCCGCCGTCGCCGCTCGGCCCGGCATTTGAGGCAGTATTTGGCTTCAACCGGCGCGCGGTCTCGCCTGCCCTCTTCGATTGCGCCGCCGCAGTTAACGCAAGTCATGGCCGTCCTCCTGCGTGGCGGAATTGAAACTCGCAAGTTGCGCGCGGAGCCAATTGACCGTTTCCTGAGCGTTCCGCCAGTCGCGCATCCGCTGGCAGTAACTCAGGCGCTCTTGCCGGATGTGTTCGGGCGTTCGCCATTCCTTGCTGCGATAGCGCTTCGATTGAAAAGCTGCGCCGTACTGCGGGCAGGCGGCGAGCGAGCATCTGCCGACGTACTCGTACAGGTGCCTTAGATATTCGGCTTCGGTTGGCCTCTCGCTGCGGCTCGTTGTGTGAAGCCCGCCATACTTGGTGACATCCAGGCCGGTGAGCGCGGAGAGCGATTCGTAGAGCTTGCGCGGCTGGCGAATGATAGCATCCGGGATGTAGCCGTGAATCAGGCCGTGGACTGCGGCAATCTTGCCGATCTTCCGGCGCATCGGCTTTTGAGCAATCCACGCCGCCCATTGCTCGCGCTCGTAATCGCTCGCCGCATCGCCGAATTCGAGGACGGGGTTATAGGGTCGGCAGACCCACAGTCTTCGCGCCTTCTGCTCGGCAATGGCGATCTTGCGCAGCAGGTCTGATTTCCGTCGCTCGTCGCGCGAAAGTTTCGGTGCTGTCTTTTTCGCTCGGTGCCGCGCCGCCCATGAGCGGAGTATTTTGAACGCGGCGGCGTGCCGCTGCATGTCCAGGCAATAGAGGACGTAGTGCCGAAGGTGGGCTCGGATTTCAAGATGCGAGTTCAAGCCGATTTCGCATTCGGCCAATCCCTCAATCAGTGCCGCGAGCGGCGCCCGCTCGACGGCAAAAGGCTTCCTGCCCTGTCGCGGAATTCCGACTACGGGTGCTTTCATGCCCGCAAGTTTTTGGAGCGCCGTGAGTGTGATGTCCATTAGCAGGCGCTCCTTTCCGGCGCGGGGTGCGCGATTTCGTAGCAAGAATCGCAAAGCTCGGAATCGGGAGCTGGTAGGTGCGGGCGATTCTCAAGCTCCGCCCCACAGCCATTGCATTTCGTCCGTGAGGCGCTCGCCACTAAATCGTCAAATTCCGGCTTGAAGGCGTAGAGCAACCGAAGCGCGTAACCCAAACCTTCCGCCTATTGCCACAGCGCGTGCGCCGCATCGGGAATCGTCTCGCGCACAGCCTTGCGATTCCATGTCTCGATTTGACCCTCGACGTGGCACAAAAGATTCTCGTAAAGGTAGCGGTTGAATGCGGGCCTCGAACTCTCAGTCCCGTCATTGCGGGACGTCCCGCCTGTGATGTCCGCATGGCCGCTCGTTGCTTCCTCTGTCTGCCTCGCTTTGATTTCCTCGGTCACGGTTTGTTCTCCTTTTCTGCCCCGATTCTCGCGGGGCACCCGGAAGCGAGTGGGGCCTGCTCGTCAGGCCAAGGGCTGGTTTTTTGGAGGGGCTGGAAAATCGCAGGTTGATTTTTGGGAGGAGCCAAAACCCGGAGGGTCACGCGCCAGCGTGAAAGCAGAAGCCCGCCGAGCCGCCAGCGCGCAGGCAGCATTCCCATCTCGCCGTGCCCGCGAGAACAAGGGGCGCTAGAAAATGAGAGTGACTGGGGGAATCAAGGTAGAGGCCAAGCGAGGATGAGGCCGCGCAAAAACTGAGGTTTATGGTATGGTCTTAGAGGCAAGACAACAAAAGAAACATGGTCACACTTCGTCTGCTGAGACCGATACAGCGAACGGCACGCCGATAGCCTCGAAGTGCTTCAGCCCGCATCGAACTTTGTCAGCCTCGCTTGTGCGCAACTTCAAAAAGTCGCGCGTTCCTTTCGTTTCGCGCACTAAGTAAAGCGCCTGCCCATCGTGTTTGAGGATTGCCCAGTCTGGATTGTAGTTTCCGACCGGCGTTTCGACCTCGAACCAGCCCGGCAGCTTCACAAACAGCTTGATGTCCTGTCGCTCGTCGAGCCTTTTGGCAAATTCACGTTCCACCTCCGAGTCATAGACGACGTATTCGTAAACTGATTTTTGGACCTGCAATGCTTTCAAATAATTAATCAGCTCTTCGTTCTTGAAAAGGAGCATTTCCCACTCGGCTTCTGGCCCTGGGCCAGGTATCCGCTCATATTTGATTCCGTCCACCAACAGGCGATGAAGCTCGTATTTTAGGATCGTCGCCACAGCGTCCATAAACCTCTGTGGATTGTTGAAGAATTCGTCCAGACGGCCACTTTCCTTGAGCACGCGGACAAGCGTTGACCGGGTTAGCTCGGTTTCGTTTTGCAGATATGCCAAAATGTCGGGCACCGGCCTGCTGCCGTATTCCACCTTTTCTTCCGCCGCGCTTTGGGCGGCGGCCACAACTCCACCTCTTTGAACGGAAACTTTTCCAGCCGCAATTCGGATAGTCGGCTTCTCAATTCTCTCCATTTGTTTGAGAGCCTGCACCGCGCGCCGGACTAAAACCTCCGTTTCAAATTCCACCCGGAAGGTCGTCTTGGGCCTGATACGATTCCACAGCGCCTGGAACTCGGGAGTCAATGTCACTTCCTTTTTCAGCCGGTTTACGCGCTCGTCGCGAGCCTTGCGAATGTGCTGTTCGATCTGGTACGACGCTAGTAAGTCCACAACAGCGGGCGCGATGTCCCTTTGGGCCTCCGGGAGTTCGAGCTTAAAATCGGCGCGCTTTGGGTCGAAGGCAGGCTGAATACGGCCATCGCTATCAATCATCTTCTGTTCGACCAGAGCGGCATGAATCTCTTTGGCAGCTTCAGTCCCAATCGGCTGTTCTTTGCCGTCAACGACGCGAACAAGTTTTGCAAACGCCGTGATGGGAACCTTTCCGAAGGTCACGCCGCAGTCTTCTTCGTACTCCGTTTGCAGGCTGCGCGCAAAATCTTCGTAACTCTCGTTGGCCATCACGAAAAGTCTGTTGACAGACTCATCGAACACTCGCGCTCCATTTTGGTCCACAGGCAGGCGAAGGCCGCGCCCGATTTCCTGCCGTTTCTTAATGGCGCTCCGAGTTTCATTGAGAGTGCAAATCTGAAAAACATTCGGGTTGTCCCAACCCTCGCGCAAGGCCGAATGGCTGAAGATAAACCGCAGAGGCTCCTCGATGGATAGCAGACGCTCTTTGTCCTTCATGATCAGGTCGTACACTTCGTCGTCAGCTTGGGTATCGCCGCTCGTGTCCTTGAGCACGCCCTTCCGATCCTGGGCAAAGTACCCATTGTGGAGTTTTTCAACTGGCTCCTTAAGCCAAGGAATCCCCTTGAATCGCTCGTCTTTCGCCCAATGCGTCAGTTCTTCCTCGAAAACTCTGGCAAATTTTCCTTTGACGGGCTTACCCTGGGCATCATAATCGCGGTAGTTGGCCACGCGGTCAATGAAGAAGAGCGTCAAAACCTTGACTCCTCTTTCTCCTGCGGCCACCTTAACCTGCAATTCCTTTTCAAGGTGTTTCTTAACCACCTCTTTGATCTGAACGCGCCAAACGTCTTCGCGCAATCCGCCGATCTCTTCTCCCAGGCGCAGGGTGCGGCCATTGCTGAAGCGGATGTATTCGTTGCCGGGTTCGGCGTTGATCTCTGTCACCTCGAATCCGGTTTTGTATTCGGCGCGCTCATTTGAGAGCACGAACAGGTCAGCCCCTTGCTTCACGGTAAATGACTTTTCCTTCGGCCCGCTCGTTCCTTGGGCCAGGATACGGAGCTTTGCCTTTATGCCGTTCTTGTAATCTATCTTTTCGACGCGCACAAGCGCGTCATTGGCAGCTCCTTCGGCTTTGGCGCTGCCGACCACAATCTGTTTAACGAGCCTGAGTTCGAATGCCCGGATGGGGTCGAGCCGATAAACCAGATTGTAGGGGTTGCGATGCGTGGCGGAGTAGCGAAGCGTGCAAAGCGGATTCAGCGCCTTGATTGCTTCCTGGGCCTTCTCCGTCGAATCCACGCTTTGCGGCTCGTCAATGACAACGATGGGCCGCGTCGCCTGCACAAACTCGATAGGCTGGCGGCCGGAGAGCCTGTCGCTCTCCTTGTAAATCACGTTGCTTTTCTGCTCTTCTTCTGTGCCCGTGAAATTCTTGCGAAAAGCGTCAATGTTAATCACGAGGATTTGCAGTGTATTGCTGGTGGCGAACTGGCGCAGCCGGTTGATTTTCCTGGCGTCGTAAACGAAGTGCTCGAAGGGAATGTTGTTGAATAGGGCGCGGAAATGTTCGGTCGTAATTTCGATATTTTTCAGCACGCCCTCGCGGATGGCGACGCTCGGGACGACGATGATGAACTTCTGAAAGCCGTAACGGCGGGAAAGCTCGAAAATGGTGCGCAGATAGACGTACGTCTTGCCCGTCCCGGTCTCCATTTCAACTGAAAAGTGCGGGCAGCGGCGAGGAACATTGGCGGGAACGTCGAATAGTTCCCACGCCTCAAGAGGAGCATTCGGGTCAGGAACTTCGATGTCGTTCCGCGCCTGAACCGCTCGGGTGTTGGCAAGCAGCTTTTCTTCGGCAATCAGCAGGCGGTTGCCCACGCCAAGCTCCGTGCGCTCCTGGCCGGTGAACAACCCTCCCAGGTCGCCCACATGGATGACCGCGTATTCCGGCGGTCCCTGCGGTTGGCCTTCCAGCAAGTCTGTGATGGCGGCCACGGCGTCAAGCTGAAATGGTTGGTTGGCGTCGAACTGGATTTTCATGGATTCTGCGCGGTCACACGGTCTGGAACTTCGTGACGCCCTTGCTCTTGAAAATCTGCACGGCGTTGGCTTTAAGCTGGTCGTTGCCGGCAAAGCCTTCGTCGAGGCAGACGACGCGCTCCGGTTTCTCTTCGGCGATGGCGCGGATGGCTTCCATGGTCAGCTCCCGGTCCAGGCAGATCAAAAGGGCATTGTCGGCCACACTGTAAACAGTCTTGCCGGCCAACTGGGTCTTCTTGATGGAGGCAGTGAGCGGGAAGCCGCTTTTCAGAAGGATCTCGTAGAGGATGTCCTCGGTCGTGCGGCCCTCGCGGATATGGTGGACATGCAATTCGAGTTGCTTTTCCAAGGCGGCGCCCTCGTGCGGAACTTCAGCGTTCCAAGGTTTGAAGCAGGATTCGGCCAATTTGTACACCCGGAAGCCGCGATCTCGCTTCGCTGCATCGGTCAGGGCGAGCTTCGCGGAGTCCTCATCATTGAGTTTCTTGATGACACGGCGGACGCGCTCCTTGGTGATCTCTGCAATGTTGCGCGGCCTCCCCAGGCGGTCACAGAAACCTGCCGCAGCTTTTTGCTCTTTTTGGGTCGCGTCAAGCGACTCGGGTAGCTGAACCAAGATGAACTTTCGCCTCCCATGGTCTTGCGCGTTGCTTTGTAGCACTGCCTGAGCCGTTGTTCCGGATCCCGCAAAAAAGTCGAGGACGATTGCGGTCGAGTCGTTGAGCAATCCGACGCATCGACTGAGAAGCTCAACAGGCTTGGGAAAGTCGAAAACGTCCGGTTCTCCCATCAGCTCAAGCAAAGCCTTCCTTGCGGATTCGGTCGTGCCGCTCTGGTCCTCGGTCCACCAGGTGGCGGTGTTCTGGCCGGTCGTCTCGGAAAGATACCGCTTGATGCGGGGTACGCCGTCGCCGTCCTGGCCGAACCAAAGTCGGCCTTCCGCTTTCAGCCTCTCATACGTGGCATACGCGATACCCCAAGATCGACCGGGCGGAGGCGATACGGTTCGCCCGCTAGGCAGAGTAATTTCAAAGAATTGATCTTTTGTCGCTCGTCCTTTCATGCCTGTCATGTCAACCGATGCCCATGGCCCCCGCGGGTCGTTGTCGGGGTTCCTGAATGCCCTTTTTCGATCTTCGCTCAGGGGCACCACTCCGAACGATCCCCCCCTTGCAAGGTCGGCGGCAGACCTCGCATAAATCGTTACGTAATCGTGAGTGGGGTCAATATCCTGCCTTGCGTCTGGCGAAATCTTCTTTCGCCAAACGAGGGTAGCAACGAAGTTCTCTTCCCCGAAAACTTCGTCGCACAGGCGCCTCAGGCTCGTTAACTCGTTATCGTCAATGCTAACGAAGATGACCCCATCGTCGCGGAGTAAGTTCCTTGCCAAATACAATCGCGGATACATCATGTTGAGCCACTTGGAATGAAACCGACCGTCCGCCTCAGTGTTCGTGCTGAATTTCTTGCCTTCGGCGTCCACTTGTCCGGTGTACTCAAGATAAGTCTGAAGCGATTCGGTGTAGTTGTCAGGGTAAATGAAATCGTTACCCGTGTTGTAGGGCGGGTCTATGTAAATCATCTTGACCTTGCCAAGATACGACTTCTGAAGGAGCTTCAAGACTTCCAAATTGTCGCCCTCGATAATCAGGTTTTCCGTGGAATCGAAGTTGACGCTTTCTTCCCGGCACGGAAGGAGCGTGCCAAGGCTCGGCGTCTGAATGGCTTTGAAGCAGTCCGCCTTGCCCGGCCAGTTCATGCCGTAGCGTTCCTTGCCCACATCCACCGCTTCGCCCAGCGCGAGCTTCAACCGCTCAAAATCAATCTTTCCGCCCTCCGTCCGAACCTCCGGGAACAGGCGCAGCAGTTCCTCGCGCTTTTCGGCGCCGATATCCGCGGATTGCAAGTCAAGCTTCTCTGGTTCCGGTGTTTTCATATGCTGTTCCTTAGTTCCGCCAATCCCTCCTCTCCACCATCCTGGCGTGGAGTTCAACTGATGCGCCAGCGCAGCGTAAAGAGCTCTTGTTGGTCAATACGCTGGACCAGGCGATGGCTGATCTCATCCAGCAACGCGTCCTTTTGCCGGTCAATGTCCCGGCTTGCCTGGTCGTAAGCCCGCCATGCCTCTTCCCGTTTCGCTTCAAGCGCTCGAACCTCACGCTGCCGCAGCAGCTTGTCGGGGAGCGTCGGAGCAAGGCGCGCGGCCTTCTTTGCTTCCTTCAACGCTTCGTCTAATTCTTCGAGTTCAGACTTGAGCGAAGTGCGCCGGTCTTCGGCCCAGCGGTCGAGCTTTTCCATTTCGGAATCAAACCACGCGCCATTCCGCCTGGCTCTCGATTCGATCAATTCTTGGCGAAGCCGTGTGGCCGTTTCGTTCAGCGATGCGGCTATCGCTGCTGAAACCTCGCACGGCTTGCCCTGCGTTGCCGGCAAATCGAGCAGCCTTCGGCACTGAGCATCGTCCAGGGTCATGCCGCCGTCCGTCATGCCAGCGAGTAGAATTACTTCCTCTATTTCAAGGGCGCTGAGCGTCAGCCGCGTGCAAGCGAGCCAACCCCCTTGGCCGACCAGCGGCGCCAATGCCGCGACGTTTTTGCCGCTGTTAGTATAGTCGAAGACCACTTCTCCGGCATTGGGATTGAGGGCCTTTGCCAAATCCAGGACTCGCTGGGCCAGCGGGTGCCCCACGCGGTAGGTGTTAACGTCTTCGACGGCTTTGCCCATGCGGTAAGGCCCTGGATGAATCTTTTCGCCGGGGAAGGGATTCTTGTGCAGCATGAAGCTATAACCGGTTTCGTCGAAGTGGGCATACTCGCGCAGGACGTGCCCCGTCAGCCGCCAGAGTTGCTCGTTGAAGCGGTCGAGCACATCCCGGCTTTCGATGCGGACCTTTTCCACGACCTCCTGGTCGAAGTTGTTGAGTAGTTTTTCACGGGCGTCGCGCTGGCCGGCCTCTATCTCAGTTTCTAGCTCGCGCTGAAGCTGGTCGAACTCGAACTGAATTTGCTGGGGCGTGCGGCATTTTTGGTAGATCGCAGCGATTCGCTTCTCGAAGTCCACGCCGGACTCGATGGCGCCGAGGACCTCGTCGCTTGCGCCGAAGATTCCGCTGAAGAGACGGAACTTTTCGGCCAATAGCTGGTAAACGCGCTGATCAGCGGCATTCTTCTTATTCAAAAAGTTGACCACCACCACATCGAACTTCTGGCCGTACCTGTGGCAACGTCCGATTCTCTGCTCGATGCGCTGTGGATTCCACGGTAGGTCGTAATTAACGACCAGGTTGCAGAACTGGAGGTTGATGCCCTCGGCTGCGGCTTCCGTTGCAATGAGGATGGATGCGTGGTCGCGGAAGTTCTCGACCAGAGCCGCCCGCATATCGGCAGTGGGCGAGCCGGTGATCCTGTCAGTGCCTGCGTGCTTGTCAAGCCACCTCTTGTAGATTGCTTTGGACAGCGGATCATTATTCGTTCCATTGAAGAGCATCACCTTGCTGGCGAACTCGGTTTGCTCCAGCACGCGGAACAGATACTCTTGGGTGCGCCGCGATTCGGTAAAGATCACCGCTTTTTGCTGCAAGGTGGGAGCTCCCTGGCTCTTCTGGGCCTCGGCAGCGGCGGCGAAGCCACGCCGAAGAGCGGTAATTAAGACCTCCCCTTTGGAATTCTTAATAATGGATTTTGCGAGGGCGTGAAACTCCCTCAGTTGGGAAAGTTCGCACCGCATTTCCTGTAGCTGTTCAGGAGAAACCTGAGCCCGTGCCTGTTCAGGACCAGCGCTTTCCGCTATCTCCTCCTCCCACTCGTCGGCCAGCTCGTCGAGCGATTCCCAATCGTTCGGCAACGATTCAGGTGGGGATTCGACCGGTTTTGCGATGGTTGCGGCGGCCTCCAATCTCTTCGCGAGACTATCTAGAGTAGCGGAGATGGCGTAAGTGGACGATGCCAGCAGCTTGCGAAGGATGAGCGTGACGAGCTGGCGCTGGCTTGCGGGAAGAGCGTAGAGGGTCGGTTGCTGAAGATAATCTGAGACAAGGTCGTAAAGCCTCTGTTCCTCTTCGGTCGGAACAAATTCCTGCACGAGGGCGTGGCGATTCGTATATTTCACATATTCGAGAACCTGGCGACGAAGCGTCCGTTTGCAGAGGGGTCTGAGGCGCTCTTTCAACTCGGCGAAGTCGCCGTCGTTTCCCAGTCGCGTGAATCGAGACCGGTAACTCTGCAAGTCGCCAAAAGCGTACTCGTCAATAATGCTGACGAGCCCGTACAGTTCAAGCAGTGAGTTCTGAAGAGGCGTGGCCGTGAGAAGAACTTTAGGAAACGGCGCTACGGCCTGTTTGATGGAAGCGGCAATCTTGCTGGAATTCTTGTAAACGTTGCGCAGCCGGTGGGCTTCGTCAATCACCACGAGGTCCCAAGGCGTTTGCCGGAGGTATGTCTCCTTGCTTCTTGCGAACTGGTAAGAGCAAAGTATAACGGCATCCTGTTGAAACGGGTTCAGATTGCCGGCGCTGATGGATTCATTGAAGGTGCGAGTCTCAAGGATTGCATATGGTAGAAAGAATTTGTCGGCAAGTTCCTGTCCCCACTGTTTACGCAGATTGGCCGGTACAATTACGAGCAGGCGGCGCTTTCGCTCCGCCCATTTTTGGGCGAGCAAGAGGCCAGCTTCAATGGTCTTTCCGAGACCCACTTCATCGGCGAGGATTGCGCCTTTTGAGAATGGGCTTCGGAAAGCGAAAAGTGCAGCCTCGACCTGGTAAGGGTTCAAATCCACCTGAGCATCAGCAAGGACGGACACCAACTTCTCAATGTTGTCTGATGCGCAGCGTTTCGTGAGGTCGTAGGCGAAATATTTCGCTTGGTAGTCTGTAACTCTCATGAACTTTCCGGTTCGATCAAGCGCGCCGGGTCTTGCAGGTGATTATAGCCCACGGTGTGTATTAGAGTTTGCAACAATTAAGGCGCTGTGTTTAATAGGAGTAAGACGGGGAATTGGTGGCACGGTAGGAGAGACACCTATAAGGGGGAGCCTTAGGCCTCGGGCAGCGGCGCCCGCAGTCATGAAGAAGCTGCCGGCGTGGGTTACGAATCTGGACCTCAGATGAGCAAGGGCACAGAGACGTTCAAGCGTTACATCGGCATTGATTATTCAGGCGCGCAAACTCCTATGTCCAGCTTGAGGGGGTTGCGCGTCTATGTAGCTGATCGGGGGTTTGAGCCGACTGAGGTCTTGCCCTGGCCAAGCCCGCGCAAGTATTGGACGCGTCGCGGTATTGCAGAATGGCTGGTGGAGAGGCTTTCGGAAGCACTGCCGACATTGGTCGGAATTGATCACGGTTTCTCATTCCCATTGCGGTATTTTGAAGAGTACAGGCTTCCGCATGATTGGGCGGCGTTTCTCGACGACTTCCAAAAGCACTGGCCAACTGACGAAAATATATATGTGGATTTTGTACGCGACGGAATCGTTGGGAATGGAAAGGCACGCAGCGGCAATCCCCGTTGGAGGCGATTGACTGAGATACGCGCTCGCGGGGCAAAGTCAGTCTTTCAGTTCGAGGTTCAGGGTGCAGTGGCTAAGTCCACACATGCTGGATTGCCTTGGCTGCGGTATCTCCGACAGCGTGTGGGGGGCCACGTCCATTTCTGGCCGTTTGATGGCTGGGACTTGCAACCCGGCAAGTCAGTGGTTGCTGAAGTCTATCCATCGCTGTGGAGGCGGAGCTTCGCGCAAGATGGACGAAACGCGCATCAGCACGACGCTTACTCGGTCGCCGCATGGATGCAACGGTGCGATCTCGACGGTAGCCTGGCACGGTTTTTCAAACCAGGTTTGACGCCAGCCGAACTGGAGGTCGCCGAAATCGAAGGCTGGATTCTGGGAGTGATGTAATCACGCTCTGGCGTGTACGGATTCTTGTGGCTCGCCGTAGTTCTCGGTGGAAGGACAGCGCACAGCCGTCCTGTTAATGTTCGATCCAGGGTCCGGGGGCAGTCCAACTTGCGTTGAATGCTTTTCCTTGGCTCGAAGCCGTTGCTACCGGTTGTAAGAATCTCGAAACAGCGAGAACCAGTTCTGCGAGATCAGGCGAGGCTTCGAGCCGGCTTCTGCGGATGAAGCCGCGCCACTGCGCTTTCTTTGATGGATCGTTCGCGAAGGTTGCGGTCAGGCCAACAGGTTCGGGGACGATAGTTGTTCCACGATTGGAGAATGTTTTCGCGATGGCGTCACGAAGTGTTTGGCCATTGAAATCGAATTGCCGAGAGAGGGTCCAGATGTCGAAGTAGTCTTTCATCCGGCTGTTAAGGATACCTAGGGTGACGAGGGACTCAAATTTCTCAGCGACGGTGCTCTCTTTGCTGTACCCGCGAAGCTTCGGTGCGGGAAAATCGAGCAAGGTCGGATAATCAATGGGCTGTGGACCCGGAGCAACAACATCCCCGAATCCGATATCGAGCTGCTGAATTACTCGGGCTCGTCCCAAGTTAGCCCGGAAGCGGATTCGAACGCCTTGATAGTTGGCGTCTTCAGCGATGCTTGTGCCTTTTACGGTATTGGGGTTGAAAACGAGGCCATCGGGCTCGACAGGCTGTGAGCATAATTCCTTCACGATTCCAGCCAGAACCTCAACATCGTTCGTTGTCTTGCCGAGAAGATCGATATCCATCGTCGGCCGATAAGGCTCCAGTTCCCATGCTGTGAACATCAGCGCGCCCTTCAAGATGAACTTGGCAGCATAAGAGGATTTTGAGAGCCGATAGAGAAACCGCTCCATGGCGAAATATTGCAGGAGTTCGTTGAAAGGGCGGTTGGTCTTGCGGGCCTTGTTCAAAAGCAGTTGATGCACGGAGGCAGAAAGATTGGCCGGTGCTCGTTTGGTCACATCAGTGCCTCCAGGTAAGGTCGCATCACCTTCGCTACGCGGCAAACCTCTCCGGCTTCAAGAAGGGCATGGAGATTCCTTTTCTTCCTCTCAAGGTAAAGCTTTAGCGCCTCGCGAGCCGTGTCCATCCCGATCTTGTTGCGGTATTTGAAACAGTCGGCGACGGTTTTCTCGGGACTGTAAATTCGGACTCGCATGCCGTCGAGTTTGTGGGATTCCAGACCGAATTCGAAGGCTCTCTTGGTGAACCAAAATACTCGGATGGGAGGGTGAGCAAGCCGCGGGGGTTCGGCTCCACGTGGCAGGGCAAGATACACCTCGTGCGGAATCTGGGTCGTGAGTTCGTGGAAGGCGAGCGCGGAGATAAGACAAATCACGGAATCGGGAACCTTCATAGCGACCGTGGCGAGGTCGGGATTCCCAAGAGGGGGTAGATCGGAGACGCGATAAAGCCCGCGAGCAAGGGTTGAGAGCTTGCCGGAGTCCCGCATTTTGTAAAGCGTTTCGGGGTGAACTCCGAGGTTCATCGCATCCCTTGTCCTAAGCACGCCTCCGTGGCGAAGGAAGACAGCCTTGGCGCGGGATTCCGAATCTTGCGTATTTTGGCGCTTTCCCATCTCGATAATATTACCAGCAATTGTAGAAATGTGCTGGTAAAAGTATCGCTAGGCAAGTGCCACTCGAGTGGGAACATCTTGGGAACAGAACCGCCCCAAGACCCCCTAAAATCGTGCTTCTTGACCAAAGACAAAGCTAGGCGAGCCAACAAGATAGCAATGTTGAGTTAAACTACGAAGCAAGGGGTCGGGTGTTCGAATCCCTCCAGGCGTACCATTGATTCCGAAGGCTTTAAGGTCAACTCAGGATTTCCGAAAAAGTACAAGTTCGTACAAGTCACATCCGCCACAGAACATCTATGACTTTCGAAGCCGCCGCTCGCTTTGCTGGCGTAACAGCTTGGGTGTAAATGTTCATCGTGGTTTGGATGTCAGCGTGCCGCAAAAGTTCTTTCTGAACGGCAGGAGTAGCGCCCAAAGAGTGCAAGAGAGTCGAGTACGTGTGCCTGAACGTGTGCCAGCCGATCTTGCCGATCCCCGCCTTTGCCGCCGCCGGCTTGATATGGTCGGACAGCATGATATCAGGCCAACGTGGCTTGCCCGAGGCCCCAGCGAACACAAAATCCGAACTCCCTCCATAGCCGGATCGGGCTCTATGCGCAAGAAGTGACTCGGCCAGGTCCGGGTCAAGGGGTAATTCGCTTGTGGATACCTCAGTCTTTGTAGGATAAATCTCGCCCTCTACGAAACTGCGTTGCACCTTCAAGGTGAGGTTTCCAAAATCAATATCGCCCCACTGAAGGCCGAGCAGTTCGCAAACTTTCAAACCCAAACAGGCAATGGTGATTACCATGGTTCTGTAAGGTTCCGAAAGTTCCGCCAGAAGCGCTTTGAATTCTTCCGGCGTGAGGACTCGGGGGGTCTTCAACCGCTTTCGAGATTGGCGGACAAGGTCAATCGGGTTTCTTTCCACCAGTTCCCACCGAATTGCGGCTTGATAGAGCGTGTGCATCAGGTTTCTGACGTGCGACTTGACTTGCCGAGAGGCCGGCTTGTTTTCGAGCCACTCCTCGACAGCAAGCGTTTTGACACTCGTGAGGAGTTCGGTTCCCCATTTCGGCCTGATATGTTTTTCAAAGAGGCTGCGATAAACCCTCTGCGTTGGCCGGCGGCAACACTTCGGCGCATACTCCTTGAGAAACCGATCTATCAGCGCTCCTACTGTGACCGAATGAAAATCCCGCTGCGGATTCTGGGCGTTGATTTCGATTCGGAGATGCTCAACAGTCCTCTCCGCATCCGCACGTGTCGGAAGTTTCTCGACCGTTCCAATTAACACTGATCGTTGCTTTCCGTGCTCCAGCCAGCGGAATTGCCAAACATCCGGCCCTTGCTTCCGCTTTCGGAGCATCAAGTTCCCGTACTGATATCGTGCCTGCATGTGGCCTCCTTTTCAGAATGAGGTTTTCATGCGGCACGGTTGGCGACTCGATTCTAATCTCGAATGAATCCAGTCGTCCAGCGCCATTGAACTGTATCGCCAGAATTTTCCGACTTTGAGTGCTGGGACTTCGCCCCGCTTGGCCACCCGTTCCAGCACCTTGGGATGGATTTTCAGGATTTCGGCAGCCTCCCTGCTCGTCAATAGGACTTCGACCCAATGCGATGCGTAGGCAGAACGACTTTGAATCTTCGCCCCGAGCGGCGCTGCGGGGCTGCTTCTCCTATGTTGGTGACGTTCCTTCATTGCTGGTTCCGGGGATTGGAAAGCTGATTCGGCCATCGCGCCCCAATACGCACAGCAGGTCAATGAGGATGGCCTGGGTCGCGGTGATTTCGGCCATGATGCCGAATTGAAACGGCGATGGCTGCGAGCCTGAGGCAACACGGAGGAGCACATCCCTGCACCAAGCGGCCAGCGGCTTGCTGTCGCGCGCGGCGAGCGCTCGGAGCCGCTCGTAGTCGGTTTCGGTGAATTTTGGAGTAATACCTTTCGTCAGTTTGCGCATTTTCGTCTCTCCCTCGAGTTCGTCTAACCGATTGTTATGCCAGTGGTTCCCTGGAGAATCCCGGGGATTCTCCAGGCAATCCCGCGGTGGCGTTTTCGATGTTATTCACCGCCGTTTCTTGGGGTTCCCACGGGAATCCGCAGGATTCCCCGCAGAACCCTGCCCAGGGGTGGCGTGTCCTACAATCTGCCGCTGCGAAGCAGCGTCCACGCCACACCTGGCATGCACACGGCGGCGGGCCACGAAGCACCCAACACGAATGCGCCGAAAAGAACGCGCAAAGCAGCACATTCATTGACAAGCAATCAGCGGTGGCCAACGCTGAAGTTGCGCAGTGCCTCATAAAGCACCCCTACTTACAAGAAGGCTGAAAACCAGCAGAACGTTGAAGCGCAAAGATCGCTGATCGTGAAAACTCTTTGCTCTACCGCGAACCGTGCTCCTCGCGACGGAGGCGATTTTCCCCTCCACTAAGAAGAAGGCTGAAAAACGGCAAAACCTTTCACGGAAAATTCTGAGGCAGCCCAACGACGGCAAAACTCCCTCCACTTAGTAATACTCGGTTAAGTTCTACGAGGTGTCCGTGAACTCTGTAAGGCACCACGCGCAACGTCCACTGAGTCTAATCAGCAGGGCAAGGAGCTGCCGGCGGACGCGGGGCAGGCTCCAGGTCGCACCAGAAGTTTTTTTTAAGGCGTGCCTGCTCGAAGCGGAGAAAGGCGTAGGCCATCGTCACCAAGCAGACGTGATGATGCCAGCCA
>JAKCCV010000026.1 GCA_021838785.1 Acidobacteriota bacterium
CGCACCCAATCTTGCAGCTGCGACTTTTGCATCGAATCGAGCATAATCTTAGGGGCGACTCTTGGCATGCCCCGATTGTAACGTCAAATCACAATATTATAAATAACTATTCGTACGATGTACTAGTCGGCCCGCGCGTGGATGGCGTTGAGTGCCCGCAAGGCGTCAGCGGCCACCGTGCTGTTGTGGTCGTGGGTGGCCTTTTGCAACCACGGTAGGCTTGATGCGTTTCCCGAATACATGAGCACCAGGCAAAGTCGCGCGCGAATGGTGGCGTTGGGACTGCTGAGGAACGGATAAAGTTTTGGCAAAAACGAAGGGTTCTGGGCGAGTTCGGCCAAGTACGCCTGGGCGGCATTTCCGCGCCAGCGTGACCCCAGCTCGTTGACCATCTCACTCAAGTATTCATCGTTTCCTAACGCGGTAATGGCGAACTCCATTGCCAAACGAACATTGGGATCTTTTTCAACCACGGCGGCTTTCAGAAGACTCGGGAGCGCCGAGCGATCGCCCGAGCGGCCCAATCCCTCGGCCGCGTAAGTTCGGACCTTCTTGTTGTGGCTCCACAGATCTTTTTCAAAGATGGGGTCGGAAACCGGATCGCCAACGTAGGAAAGCCCTTCGAGGGCTCGTAGGCGAGTCGTAGAATTTGGGGCATTCTGAGCCAATAACTGAAGCTCTGGAACCGCCTGTCGGGTACGCAGAATTCCCACCGTCACCGCCGCATCTTGTTGGATAGCGGCGTTGGAGGATTTGAGCAAGTCCGCAAGCTGGGGCCCCGCCGCGGTATCTCTGATT
Source organism: Acidobacteriota bacterium (assembly GCA_021838785.1). Taxonomy (GTDB): domain Bacteria; phylum Acidobacteriota; class Terriglobia; order UBA7540; family UBA7540; genus JAKCCV01. The sequence goes on from JAKCCV010000026.1 coordinate 799, forward strand.
TTGACCAGCGCGTTGAGGGCCTCGCGCGCCAGATTTTCATCGGGGGAGTGGGCGGTAATAATCAAATCCGGCACCGCGGATCTTGCATCCAGGGTGCCCAGACCGCGGGCAGCAGCGCGGGCGGCTTGCTCGAAGCGCGTGTCCATCATGGCGCGCTCCAGCGCGGAAATGACGCGAGGGTCAACAACCGTTCCGGGGTCCACTTCGGTCTCGTCGGGAGCAAAACCCTGCTTCATGCTCCGATACTCCGTTTCAACAAAACCGAGGAAACCGGCTTTGGGAGTGTGCCCGGTGTAGTAGCCGGTGACGGCTTCCACCGCGAGCGTGCGCACGTTGGGATCGGGGTCTTGCGTGGCCTCAATCAAGCCGTCGAGCGACGCTGGGGTCGTGAAGGAAGCGAGCGCCAGCACCACTTGCCGCCGAACTTGTGGGGTGGGATCGTGGAGCGCGGCGACCAGCGCGGGAACGTCAGAAACGTTACCGCGCTTGCCAATGGCTTCGGCGGCCTTAGCACGCTCGCTTGCTTTGGAGCTTTTTAGCTCCAGCAAGAGTTCATTGTTGATGCCCACCTGAGTTGAATTTTGCGTTTTTCCCCATGCCCCGGTTGAGCAAACAGCGCCCAGGAGGGCCACGGCCAGAAGACGATGAACGTTGCTGCTTCTTGATTGCTCCGCCGTCGGAGAGTCATTCGTGGATTGTCTTGCAAGCTTCCATGGCGTCATCATTTGTTTAATATACATCAATCGGATTCGAGTATCGGATGGTTTGATTGTCCGTCACACAATTAAGGTTGTTCGGGCAGAACCGTCTTTGGAGAGATAGTGGTGCAGGCAGCCTGTGTCACCGCATGTCGCCCCATCGGTAAGGCCGACGGCTTACGCCGTATCTTGCGCGGCTTGCCTTTCTTAACACGACCTGGCTAGAGGAGATGGAGCGCGAAAGAACTCCGATGACCGTTGGCTCTTGCGCTGTGTTGACTGAAGAGGCGATGGCGTTGCCAACGGCGGGTGTGGTCATTTGGCGGGAAGCGGCTGGTTCTCAAAGCGGAGGGATGAATCCACCAACCCAATCTCCACCCGGCGATTGGCCGCGCGCGCCTGGGGGCTATTGCCAGGAACGAGCGGGTCGGCTTTGCCAAAGCCTTTCGTCGTGATAATGCTCGGACTGATGCCCGCCTTGACCAGGAAATCGCGCACCGCGTCGGCGCGGCGCTCCGAGAGCTTCAGGTTGTACGCCTGCGTGCCAATATCATCCGTATATCCGTAAACGTAAATCGAATAGCCTTTGAGGGTCATCAAAACACCCGCAATACGGTTGAGAATGTCTCGGTACTGCGGCTTAATGTTGGCTTTATTGAAATCGAAGCGGATGTCTTTGCTGCCGAGCGTCATCACGAGTCCGAGCGCCGTGCGGCGGGTCTGAGCAATCTGACCGAGGACTTGCTGCAGGCGATCAAGCTCCGCCTCACGCTCCTGGCGGTATTTTTGGGCTTGCAGCTCGGCTTGAGTCGCCTGCTGCTGAGCCACGGCCGCTCGCTCAAGAGCGGATTGCGCCTGAGCCGCCGATTTAGCTTGAGCCTGAAGAGCCAAATCGCGTTCGTGGGCGGCCGCCAGGGCCTTGGCTGCCGCTTGGGAAGCAGCCTCAGAAAGCGCCTGAGATTGCCGCGCTTGCCGCGCGAGTTGGCGGCTTAATGTTTCCATCTGCCGATTCAGTCGCGCCACCTGCTCATTCAACCTTTGGTTGGACTGATAAAACACGATAGCCAGGACAATGAATAACACGAGGGCAATCAGCCCCAGGGCAAGTCCCAACCTGCCAGGGCGCGCGGCGGGCGTTGCGCCCGACCCCTGACGGCTCGGATTCGACGTGCCGTTAACAGAATCCATCATTCACACTTTTTCATTCTACTCCCGTGGCCGCTCTTCGGTGTAATCTTGCTACCAGGCGGAGGATAGGCGAAACCGAGAGGGTGAAGCATGGTTAAGGTGACGGCTTTGTTCTGGGACGTCGGTGGGGTGATTCTTTCCAACGGCTGGGATCGGCAGCAACGGCGCGCGATGGTTGAGAGGTTTCAGCTTGACGAAGCGGAGTTTGAAGAACGTCACGAATTGGTCGCGAGCCGCTTTGAGACTGGACGAATGACCCTTGATCACTATCTAGAACGCGCCATCTTCTACAACCCACGCCCGTTTACCCCGCGCGATGTGCGGGAGTTTATCTTTGCCCAGTCGCAGCCCTACCTTCAAACCCTGCGCTTCCTGGCGCGGCTCGCGGCCACGCGCCAATACCTCCTCGCTACGCTCAATAATGAATCACGCGAACTGAACCTCTACCGAATCGCAAAATTCGACCTGAGAAAATATTTCAGCATCTTTTTTAGCTCGTGTTTTCTGGGCGTCCAGAAACCCGACGAGGATATTTTCCGCCTTGCGCTCGAGATGACGCAACGCCGGGCCGACGAAGTTATCTTCATTGATGACCGCCAACTGAATGTTGAATGCGCGCGGAATTATGGCCTGCTGGCTATTCAGTTCCATCATGTCGAACAGTTAGAAAAAGACCTGCAAGCGCTCGGCGTGACCATCCCGTCTTAATCGCCGGCTCTTCGCAGCTTGCGCCGACTTTGGGGTCTAACTTGCCGAGCGCCGGAAGGTTAGCCGGCGTCCTGTCGGTGGCGCGAATATGTACCAAGCAAGCGAGGAACGGTGACCCCCACGAGAACGATTTTTAGCAGGTCGCCAATTAGAAAGGGATAGAATCCCATCACCAGCGCCTGAAGCGGCGCGGCATGAAAGAAGGCCGAAAGCCATGCGGTGCCCGCGAGCAGGATGAAGGCATCACCGAGGACCAGCGCGCCGGCCATCTGCCAGACTTTCCGGCTGGCTCCCCGCTCGGCCAGCCAACCGACCAGGCCGGCTGCCAAAGGATAGCTCCACAAATAACCCGCCGTCGGGCCCACAAGGTGAACAAAGGAAAACGTCCCGCCGGCGAAGACGGGTAAACCCATGGCGCCTTCCGCTAGATAAAGCGCCTGACTCAGAAACCCTCGCCGGCTGCCGAGCACGGCACCCGCCAGCAGCACGCCGAACGTTTGACCGGTAATCGGAACAGGAGTCCACGGCAGCGGGATGACAATCTGCGCCAGCAGCCCCGTGAGCAGGCTAAACCCAACAACCCAGCCAATATCCCGTCCGATGCTATCCGCTCCAGCAAGGCAATCAACCAGCACATTTGATTTTAAGTCCTGCATCGCTCTCCTTTTCTGCGCCTTATGAAATTGCCAGACTATTATAACGGATGAAGCTCGCCGCGGGGCGCAAAGAAGCAATAGAACTCGACGTCGGCCAGATAAGGCAGCGCGCCGCCTAGAACGGGGCGGGTGAGGCTGGTATCGGCCCAGCGTTCGGGACCGTATGCGCTGCGGCGTGCAGGTCGCTCGGCCCGGCGGCGACTGGCGTTACAGCAAGCGGCTTCGTTCTGGGAGGAAGCCGGTGGACCCAGCTCGAAGCTCCCATCCGTGGCAGGAAAAGGATCGCAACCTTTTTCGAGGCCGAGGGGTCTATAAAGGTGTAAGATGGGGATGGCGGAACGAAGCCCAAGGAGGTGCGTTATGACCGACCGGGCGACAATAAGCAGGGCCAGGGTAGCGAGGCATGGGATTTTAATCTTGCTCGCGGGGCTGGTGACGGCGCTGGCGCTGAAGGCGCAAGGTTATTCGCACGCACGAATCGTGCGGCTCAGCTTTGTGCAAGGGACGGTAAGCATCTCACGACCCGGCGTGGCCGAGTGGTCTCAGGCGCCGGTCAACACGCCCATTGAGCAAGGCTTCAAGGTGGCGACGGCGGCCAACAGCTTCGCAGAAATCGAGTTTGAGAATTCTTCCACGGCGCGGTTGGGCGAGCTGTCGGAACTTGACTTCACCGAGCTGGCGCTCGCTCCCGATGGCGGGAAGATTAACCGCATGAACATGGTGACGGGTTACGCCACCTTTGATGTGATTCCGGAAGCGGGTGACGTCTATACGGTGACGGCGGACGGTACGGTGCTGCGCCCTTCCGGGCGCACCATCTTCCGCGTGGACTTGAATTCCACAGCCCAGCGCGTGGAAGTGTTTCGCGGCATTGTGAATGTTTCAAGCCCTTACGGTTCCGGGCAGCTTACCAAAAACGACGTCCTGCACATCGACCCGACGACGCGCGCTTACGTCGTGACGCACGGCATCACCATGGATGCCTGGGATCGGTGGGTGGAAAAACGTGATCAAGTGCTCTTGGCGGAACGAACGCAGTCCTCGCCCGCCCTTTCGAGCGCCTACTCGGCCGCGTATCCGAACCTCTATGGTTGGAATGAACTGAGCTATTACGGCGATTGGAGTGACATTCCGGGCTACGGCTTCGGTTGGAGTCCGTTTGCTTCGGCGGGCTGGATGCCTTATAGCTTTGGACAATGGGCTTGGTATCCGGGTTTTGGCTGGACGTGGATTGACTACGACCCGTGGGGTTGGTTGCCCTTCCATTACGGGAATTGGGCGTTTATATCGGGCTTTGGATGGACATGGTTTCCGGGGCCATTTGGTTATTGGTCGCCCGCCTGCGTGACCTGGTATCAAGGCGATGGTTGGGTGGGTTGGAGTCCGGGGACGAGCGGAGTGCTGGGCAATCCGGTGATCGCGGTGGGGACGGGAACGTTCCGAACCGGGCGGCCGATTGATCCGGCGCAAGTCATTCGAGAACAACCTCAGTCAGGCCAGCGGCTGGCCTCGCCGAACGTGGCGCCGACCGTTTCGGCTTATTTGCCCGGCCGACCCATCAGCGCGCCAAATCTGAGAATCATGGGGCGGCCCGCGGCTGGAATTCGCGGTCCCGGAACAAGTCCGATAACGGCTGGCGCCACCAGGGCGCGGGTGACCAGCGGCATGCACACGTTGGTGATGGGACGGCCCGCGGCGCCACGCACCGGCGTTCCCGCGCCTACCGTGGTGCTGCCGAGCGTGACGGCGTTCGCGGGCACCAAGGCCGCCAGCCATACGCCGTCGGGCATCGTGTTTGATTCGCGCACGGGCACGTTTGTCAACAGCCCCAACGCGGTCGCGCCGACAGCGCGTGGGCGAGAGAATATCACGCTCGAGCCAAGTCGTGCGCCAAATGGCGAGGCGCCCAAGGCCGGCACGCTCCTCGCGCCGCGAATGGGCACATCTCTTTCAACGGCTCCCCATACAGAAGCACCGGCTCAAACGACCGCGCCCAAAAAGCAAGGGTGGTTTTCCCGCTTGTTTGGCGGGCGGAGCGCGCCAAGAAGCGCCGGCGCGAGCGGGACGGCTGCACCTCGCGGTCGCCAAATGCAATTGGGCCAGCCCGCCCCGCGCGGCGGCATGGCGGCGCCGCGGCAGGAGTCTCGGCCCGTGTTCGGCCATGCGGCGAGCCCGCGCACGGGAGGCGGATTCGGCGGCGTGCATGAAAGCGCGCCTCACATGGGCGGCGGTGGATTCGGCGGCGGGATTCACATGGAAAGCGGCGGTGGTGGATTCGGCGGCGGAGCCGTTCACAGCGCGCCCGCAGCATCCTCCGGACGACCCCATTAGCCCGAAGGCCGGTGGCGTTTAACACCACCCCATCAAGTCAGCCTCTTCAGCGGAGCCGATGGGCGACGCGGTGGGGCCCCACTCTCCCACTCAAACCCCGTCGCGCGGCAATGCCCCAGGGAGCAGAGCCAACTGCAGGCTGGCCGCGGCGGGCAACTTCCATTATTCAATGATGATGCCGGCATAGCCGACGACGGCGCTGCGATCGCCGCTCGTGTCGGCGGAGGTGGTGTACTGGATGAGCGTGGCGCGGCGGGCGCCGAGTTCGCGCGCCGCGGTGAGCATGGCGACGACCGGCCCGTAGCCGCACATCGAAATATCGCGACGATGGATCACGTCATAAAGCTCCCGCGGGTCAAGCGCCAGGATTTGCTCAATTGCCTCGTGGTCCTTGACACGGGTGATGGCATCGGGCTCGTAGTGATTCATGTCGCTTGAGGCGACGATGAGCGGGCGCTCGTGCATGGCGGCGAGGGCCTGGGCGATGGCGTGGCCAAGCGCTTCGAGCGATGGGAAATCACTCACCCCGATGGCGACCGGAACAAATGTGAATGGCGGCATCACCCGTTGCAGGAAAGGGACCTGAACCTCGAGAGAATGTTCGGCCGCGTGCGCGACGGCATCGTCAGCTAGGGAGGGAAGATGTCGCTGAAGCGCGCGGGCGAAGGTTGCATCGAGCGGGGCCGGGCCGAGCGGCGTGAGCCATTGCCCCTCCGACATTAGGGCCAACGGCTCGCCGCGGCCAAAGTGGTTGGGACCAAGAATCAGGAAGCGCTGTCGCGCCGGCAGCCGGCGATACACCGCGCCCGCGACGTGGCCGGAATACATGTAGCCGGCGTGTGGAACAACGCAGCCCAGAGCATGGGGAAACCATGCGCTGGGCTGAATGGGCTCGCCGAGACAGCGATCCAGTTCATGCTCCAACGCTTGCCGCTCGCCAGGATAGAACCGACCCGCCACGGCGGGTGAGCGCAAAGCCGTAGCGCACATAGGCTTATGCTAGCCGAAGTTTGCCGCGCCGCCAAGTGAGCCCCTCTGCCGGGGGCTCAACCGCGCGGAGTCGGGAGCAGCGGCGTGGATGGCCGGGTGGTGACCGGGCGCAGCGTGGACAGCCGAAACCGTTATAGAAGCCGTGCTAGAATGACCGAGATTCTTCGTTGTGGGGAACTGGGAAACGCATGAAGGATTTCAAGACGCTCGCGGAGTTGTTTCTTCAGGCGACGGAACGCGAAGACCGTCCGGCTTGTTTTCTTGCCAAGTCCTCCGGCCGTTATCAGAGCGTTTCCTCGCGGCAGACCTTGCAGCAGGTGGCGGTGCTGGCCGAGAATCTCCGCCAGTTGGGCGCGCGCTGTGGCAGCCGTGTGGCGCTTTTGAGTGAAAATCGTCTCGAGTGGGCGCTCGCCGATTACGCCATCCTGGGACTGGGGGCCGTGACCGTGCCACTTTATCCCACGCTGCTCGAACCGGACATTGAATATATCCTGCGCGATTCGGGAGCGGAAGGTATTTTCGTTTCCACGCGGGCGCAATTGGAAAAGGTGATGAAGGTTCGCGCCTCACTGCCCGAACTCCGCTGGGTGGCGACGATGGAAGAAGGCGATTTCGGCGATGCGAGCGTCCGAGCGTGGAAAGAGTTGGTGAGCGCGCCGGCAGGAAGTGAGCGGAACGCCGAGGCGCTGTTGCGCGAGGCGGCCTTGCAGATACGTCCCGAGGATATGGCCAGCCTTCTTTACACCTCCGGCACCACAGGACAACCCAAGGGGGTAGTGTTGACGCATGGCAACATTGCCTCGAACGTGCTCGCCTGCCGTGGGCTTTTGCCGATGTCAGAGTCGGACCTCGGCATGTCATTTCTTCCGCTGGCGCACATTTACGAGCGGATGTTCGATTTCTATTATCTGGCGGCGGGCGTGACGATTGCCTATGCCGAGAGTCTGGAGAAGTTGCCGCAGAATCTATTGGAAGCGCGACCGACCGTGATGGCGGTGGTGCCTCGCGTGCTCGAGAAGGTTCACGCCAAAGTTTTGGAGAAAGTCGCGAACGCCTCGGCCCCGCAAAAGCGGCTGTTCGATTGGGCGATGGGCGTCGGTGAGGAGTACGTTCCTTACGCACTTGAGCGCCGAACGCCGCCGCTGCGTCTTCGCCTGGCCCGCGCGATTGCGGACCGCTTGGTCTTTTCCAAAATTCGCGGCCAGATGGGCGGTCGTTTGCGATTCTTGGTGTCCGGCTCGGCGCCTCTCGCTCCTGCCTTGGCCCGATTTTTCTTCGCCATTGGCTTGCCGGTTTATGAGGGCTACGGTTTGACGGAGACCTCACCCGTCATCGCCGTGAATTGTCCGAGCGCGGTGCGCATTGGAACGGTGGGCCGTGTGATTCCGGGCGTCGAGGTTCGGCTGGGGGAGGAAGCGACGGGTGAGTCCGAGGGAGCGGGCCGCGAGATATTGGTGCGCGGCCCCAACGTCACCCCCGGCTATTACCATCTTGACGCCGAGAACCAGGAAGCCTTTTCCGACGGCTGGTTCCATACCGGGGACTTGGGCCTGCTCGATGCCGACGGGTTTTTGGCCATCACGGGACGCAAGAAAAATCTGTTTAAGACGTCGGGAGGTAAGTATGTGGCGCCGGAGCGGCTGGAAAATTTGTTTCAGAATCATCCCTACATGGCGCAGTTGTTGGTGATCGGAGAGGGGCGCAAATTTGTGGGGGCGCTGATTGTGCCTAAATTTCAGGCGCTGGAATCCTATGCCCGCCGCCAAGGGATTGCCTTCGGCTCGCGCCAGGAGTTGGTTCGCCATGCCGACATTCAAGCCTTTATGCAGTCCCAGGTGGATGAAGGTTGCCGCCAGTTCGCTCCGCACGAGCGCATTCGGCAGATTGTTCTGTTGCCGCGAGAATTCAGCATCGAGGCGGGCGAACTTTCCGCCACCCTAAAGGTTCGGCGCGCCGTGGTAGAGCGGCATTACCGAAACGAAATCGAAGAGATGTTCCAACGCCACGCTCCAGAACCGCAGCCCCGCCCCGCCCGCATCGGCTAAATAGCCTTTTGCCGGTTGCCTGCCTCCATCCGAAACCCGATAGACACTTCGCCCCTGAATGCAGGCCGGTACCCGACTGACGGTTACGTGATTCTTTTAGCGCTTAGGAAGTTACCAAGCGGGTATTCAAGCCACTGGCCCAAAGCCTAAGGACCCCGATATTCACACGCCGTTTCTTCCGGCATTCGACTCCAACCGCCTTGCATATTAGCGTCGCACGGTCATGGCGGCCGAATTTCGTGCTGCAAGTGCTCGACCGATCAACAGGAGCGGCGGAGACCAATCAATTGAAAAGCGCGGCGGGGCTCATCGTTGGCCATGAACCACCGCCAGAGGTTTCCCGTGCGGGCATTTTCGGCGCTCAGCAGCGTGATGCCCTGGTCAATGCCGAGCACGTCGGTATCCACCCATCGCGTAAGCGGATTGAAGGCGTCCACAAAGCCGTAGCGTCCCCAGACGGGCCTCCCCCCAAGCGTTCCGCTGCCGAAACGTTTTTTAATGGCTTTGAGCACCGGCAAACAAACCTGCGGCGTGAACATCAGTGATCCGCCCGCGGCACATGGAACCACGGTGCCATCAATGTGATCTGTGAGTGGAACTTGGCCCCAGGCCGTGTAGCCGTGCGCACTGTCCGAGGCGGTCACGCCCCACAGGTTCTCTGAATAATCGGGGAAGCGTCGGGAGAGGCTGAGGCAGAAGGCGCGGTTGGCCAACGTAGCCGCCATCGAGTTAATAAAATAGTTGACGTGAGGAGGGTTGGGTTCGAACCAGTTTCGGTAGTCCACGTAGGCGTGAGAATACTGATGGGTAAAAAGGGGGGCCGCGTTCAAAAAACGGAAACCCGCATAATTCGTCCATGTGCGTTTCCAGGCGAACCAGGAGGCGACCGGCAAAGGGTGCGTGGGCGACCCGATGCCCAACAGGTAGAGCATTGTCTCCTCGGCATACATATTCCAGTAGGCTCGGATGAATCCGCTCTCGGGATACCAGCCCATGGAGAGCAAGGTCGGACTTTCGTTGCGCATCCAGGAAAAATCCACGCGATGGTAGATTTGGCTGGCGAGCTTCCCGATTTCAGAATCTTCCCGGAACTTCTGCCGCGCCGTTAGCACGCCGCCGAGAAGCAGCGCGGTGTCAATGGAGGAAACCTCGCATTTCCATCGTCGTTCGCCGGTCACCGAGTCGAGAAAATGATAAAACCATCCGTGAACGTTCGTGGCCTGGTCGGCAAAAAAGCGCAGCGTGTTTCGGACGCGCTCACGGGCAAGCTCCGGTTGAATCCACCCACGTTCGGCGGCGATAGAGAGCGCCGACAGGCCGAAACCTGTCGCCGCAATGCTGGCGACTTGAAAGCTGTGGCCGCGAACGGCCGACCCGTCGGCGTGGGCCCGATCCAGCACCAGTCCGGTTCGTGAGTCTCCCTGCTCCCAAAAATATCGGAAGGCACGCTGCTCCACATCTTCGAGAAAGGCCTCATCTTCCGGAGACAATTGACTCGGAACTGCGGGCTGCGGCCCCTGGCAGAGGTTCTGCCACCAATGAACCAAAGCCGTGTATTCCGCGAGCGCTTCCGTCAACCGCTTGTCAGGTACGGGCGATTTAACGTCCGTCCGCCGCCCCTTGGAGAGCCAGTAGGCGAGCCCCGAAGCAGCAAGAAGACGGTGGCACTCGCGGCGGTTCAATCCTCACCTCGCAAGGGCGGCAGGGGGTTGGCCTTGTCGTGGACGAGCATAAGGGCAACCGTTAGTTTTCAATCTCGATTAAGGCCAGCGCATGGGGAATCAAGGTCAGGGTCAGTTGAGGATGCTCTGCTGCAAGCGGGACAATCTTCGGCGGCGGAAGTTGGCCGGCCTGTTGCAAAATCTTCCGCTCCGCGAAGCTGGGAAAGCTCGGCCGACCCATCGCCTCCCAGGTCGCGAGCGGCGAGCCGTGGTGCCGATCCACCACCCAGACCACCGCTCGTTTGGCTCCCGGGACATGTCGAAAGGAAAGCTCGAACGTCTTCACGTGGCCGCCCGGGCCCGGGGGCGCGTAGTTCCACACCGCAATGGCGAGCTCGCCATTCGCCCGGCGGGTGACCAGCACCGAGGGCGAGTTCTCCTCTAGCCGCTCGGTTCCCAGCTTGTGGAGCAAGCGAAAGTCATTGTAGGAAGCCTTGCGAATGTTCCCCACGGCAATCAGCCCGAAACCCCCATAGAAGGGAGTCTTGACCACCCCTTGCTCCTCGAACACATCGGAAAACGTCCAGTACGACATGATGTTCACCAATCCATCACAATGGCTGATAGTGTGGGCAAGCCAAGGGCCCATATAGGAGGAATCCGTCACCTCGACCTCATTTGAGTAGCTCGCGTTGTATTCGCTGAAGATGATCGGCAAATCGGGCCGAGGCGAGGCCTTAACTTCCTCGTGGACTTTCTCGACCGCTCGAACCACCATGTCGCGTCGGGAGATAGTTTCGTTTTTGTGGAACACGTTCTCCGCGCTATCGTTGCCGTAAACGTGGGTTGAAATGAAATCGAGGGAAACGTGGTGGTTCACACAGTGCCGGATGAAACTTCCTACCCATGCTGCCTGCGCCGTGGCCGGCCCGCCCACCCTCAGCCGAGGACTCACCGCTTTGAGGGCCCGCGCCGTGACATCGTAGAGATGGAAATAAGTGGACTTCTTAGGCACGCCCGCCCAGAAGCCGATGTTCGGCTCGTTCCAAACCTCGAAATACCACCGCGACACTTCGGCCAGGCCGTAGCGGTTCACTAAGTGTCGCGCCAAGTGCTCGATCATCTGGCTCCAGGCGCTCCAACTCTTGGGCGGCGAGACGTAAGGGTGATACCAAAACCCCTGCCGCGTCGGCGTTGAAGCCATCGCTGGCGGCATGAAACTCAGCTCCACAAACGGGCGAATCCCTTGCTTGAGCAGGCCATCATAAATTTCGTCAACGTAACTGTAATTGTAAAAGGGCTTGCCCTGCGCGTTAACGTGGTACAGGCCCACGCCTCGGTCCAAGATGCCGTGAAAGCGGAGGTAGTGAAAGCCGGTGGCGCGCTTCACCTCGCGCACGTCGCGACGATAATCTGCCCGCAGCGAAAGAATTGCCCGACCGGAACCGAACATCTGCTCCCAAAAGTGCGGAAAGGGATGCGCCGGCGCGTCGCCATCAATCACAACGTTCACGGACGCCGTCCCGGCGGCAGCTTGCGCCGCGCGGACGGTCGGCATCGCCCCCAGCCATAAACACATCCAGAGGAGAAGGAAGAATTTCGTTAATCGTCGCAAATTAGGATGCATGGTCTCTAATCTCCTTGATTGTCTGCCTTGGAGGCATTGAGGGTCATCATTATAGCCCTGTCGAGCCCGCAGGCCGGCCGTTGTTAACTCCTGCGACCGGCATTGATTACGGTCGGCACCTTTATCGCATCACTGCCGGTTACCGTGGCGGTCTTGGGGCTGCCTGCCCTGAGCCGAAGCGGGCCGTTGCCGAGACCGCTTCAATTTGCTCCAACGCATGGCCGATCTCAGGATTAGCCATGAAGCATTTCCAAATCAGCCCGGAGCGGTAATTTTCAATCATGACGGCTATAGGCGCCTGATTCAGTCCCATGGCAATCCGCGCAAACCAATCTTCGGTCAAGTTGAACGCGTCGCGGAACCCGAAAATCCCCCACAAACGGTCGCCAAGCTCGCGGTAGAAATGAATCAGCGCCGTCAGTGAGGCATCCGGCAGATAGGGGAAGGAGGCAAGGGCGCCGGTCGGAGTCATGGTGCCATCGTCCATTTCCGGTGTTGGCTCGTGGGCCATGTAGCCGGAAGGTCCGTCGCTGGCCGTGAGGCCCCAACAACGCGCTCCATAGCCTTTGTAGCCCCGCGGGTTGGCCATACAATAAGCGCGATTGATAAGGGCCATGGCACGATTATTCTTATCATATTGAGTGTAGCGGTCGCGCACTTGCCGGGGATTGAGGCCCATGTAGGAGTAGTGGGTAAAAAATAGCGGCCCGCCCGGTCCAACGCCAACGTCCAACTTGATGCCATAGTAGCTGTTCTCATTGGCGTAATATTGACCTTGTTGAGTGTGACCCCAGCCGCGGCGATATCGAGCAGCTTCTGGCGACCGGCTAGCCCAACCGCTGTAATAGAGGCTGGCAGGAACGGCATGGGTCGGGGAAGCGATGGCCAGCACATAGGCCATCATGGTTTCATTAAAACCGATGATTTTGTAATTCATGTACCAGGAGTAATCCGGCGACCAGAGCCAATAAAGAAAAGGACCTTCCGGGGATCGGCGATACCAATCCCATTCGACCGACTCCCAGAGCGCCGTGACCCTTTGAAAAAGCTTCCGTTCAAGCGGGCTCGGACCCCTAAAATATTGTCGCGCCGCCAAAAGACCTTGCATAAGAAACGACGTCTCCACCAAATCGCCGCCATTATCGTGCTTACCAAACACGGGCAACGCTTTGCCGGTGCGGCCATCCATGAAATGGGCCCAGGCGCCATGAAAGCGGTCCGCTCGCTCCAGAAAGCCCAGGATCTTGCCCAGGTGGCGGAGAGCATCCGGTCGCGGAATAAAACCGCGCTCAACCCCGACCAGCACGGCCATGATACCGAATCCCGAAGCCCCCGTTGCTACCATGTTCGGATTGCCGGGAATGTTCTCGAGCGCCATCCCAGCCACAGGATGTGCGCCCTCCCAGTAATAGCGAATGGATGCCTCTTGCACCATGTTGAGGAGCTGGTCGTTATCGAACGGTGTTGTCGAAGCGGAAACGGCTTCTGAGAACGATGATGGTTGATACTCGTTGTCACTGGCGGTGACTTTGTAAAATACTTTTTGGTTTGGTTTCCCGAGGAAATCGGCGTAGCGATCGAACCCCGGCGCCTGGATGCCCACGGGTTTGTAGTGAATGCCATCCAGGGAACGGTAAATCACATAGCGAGCAGCCGAATCGTCATCGCTCTCCCAGCTTATGTCAATGTGGCGGTCGTATCCGCGCGCGCTGATGCGGCGGGGCGGGCGTGGCGGCACTCGCGGCAAAGCCGTGAACCGGGTAATCCCAATTTCATCAATCACCATCCGGTGTTCAGTTCCATCGGCTTTCCCTTGGACGAACGTCAGGCTCCGAACCTGGCGAGGATTGAAGGGTCGAAGCGATGCTGAAGAAAAGCGACGCAAAGGAATTTTGATCAGAGTCCATCGCGCGGCGGGAATATCTGGGGCGAAGCGATAAAGACTGAGAGGAGCGGTAAAGTGTCCATGGAGGTCATCCAATTGGACGAGCGGTAATTGTGAGCGTGCCAATGCATCCGGCGTATAGCACCAGAAGTAGAGGGTGTCCCCTTCAAACTGGAGTTCGCGGTTTCGCCAAGTTTCAACGAGCACGGTTGCCTCCCAACCGCCGTTGGGGGCCGATGTCCATTCGAGGCGAAGCGCATTTGGCGGGGTGAAGAAGATTTCGGTGTCAACGGGAAGTTTTCCCGCGTCCAATCGCAGGAAGCTTGGAGGCGACACGGTGCCTCGGCTGTAAAAACAACGGTCCGGCGTAAGGCTGTTGTCAAAGAGGACGTGCCTATAATAAGTTGCGAGCTGCTCAGCCGGCGACGAACGTTGCGCGACGGCGGTGGCAGTTCCCCCGTGGTCGAGTTCCGTCATCTCCGATCGAACATCCCGAGCTGCACCTTGGCGGGCGGGCCACATCACGCCCAGCGCGCCCGCTAAAAGAGTCTCATGGCATTGTCGCCGATTCAGATCGTCCTCCGCAATACCACGGCGTTTACTGCCAATGCGTGAAAATCCTTCCAGTAGTTTTCGATAAATACCCAACCTTCAAAAATGTTTTTCATACTCCGCGCTATGGCATCGTGAAAGATAGCAGGCTCACCGCGAAGAATCCAATCCCGTGGGGGTTCTCACGGGCTGGTATTCTTGAGCGAGGGAAGCTGCCTCGCGCTGCCAGCGGCAGCCATCCGTCGCGCTGTGCGGCTAAGCGGGAGGCAATCAGCGCGCGCTTGAGTCTGAAGTACGCCAGGGCTTGTACCATGCAAAGCCGCTAATGCAAGGGTGGGCGTACCGAGCAGCCAATTTGTGGATTTTCGCAACTTTTTAATCCTCCTTCAGCGCTGCGTCAGGGCTTTGAATTTGCTTGACTGCGCATAGACTTCTGCACATCGTGGGGCGGCCCCGTATTGGGTCCCTTCTGACGCAATCGTCTGAACTTGGCCCAGGCGCGGGCTGCTTCTTGATTGCGACCGAGGTGAGAATAGGCAGTGCCCAACGCGAAATAAAGATTGGGGACGCTTGAAAAGGCCGGCTCCGCGATTTCCAGTTGGCGCAGAGCCGCCTGATATTGGTGGGTGTCGAGGAGGAGCAAACCGAGCAAGTAATGTCCAAACGGAAGCTGAGGGTCGAGTTTGACACCTTCTTCGGCATAGCGAATGCCTCCAGCGGAATCCACGCGGTACCTTGCGGCGGCGATCTCGAGCCAGGCAAACGCCTGGCGGGGATTGTTCTTGATTTCAAGTTTGAACTGCTCGACCGCCAGCTTCGGTTGGAGCGCTTCGAGCAAGAGCGTGCCATAAGCGTAGTGGATGTTGGGAAAATTCGGATATTGGCTCACCATCTGATTATCTATCCGCTCAGCTTCGCCAAATCTGTACTGAGCGGCTAACCACTCCGCCTTCCCCAGTTGAGCGACGACTTTGTTCCCCGGTGAGGTCTGTGTCTCGGCATTTTGCCGAGGAATCCTCAAGACAATCATCCCAAGTGTTCGGTTCAGGCTTCCGCTCTCTACGCCTTGCTGGCACAAAGGAGCGAGCTTTTCGCGGGCGGTTTCGAATTCTCCTTCGCGCTTCAGCAGGACACCTTCGTGATAAAGGATGACCTGATCCAATTGCGGGTCCTTGGCGACACCGAGATTCTGACCCTTCTCAAGGTGTGCGAGCGCGGCAGCATCCTTGCCCAGCGCGAATTCGGACAGCCCGAGCATCGCCCACGCTGTGCCGTCCTTGGGAGAGAGCGAGACTACTCTACGGAAGGAGCTTGCCGCTTCAGCATAAGAGTTCTGGTCATAAAGGATAGTACCCAACGACCACCAGCCTTTGGCCCACCCGGGGCGGAGCCGGAGCGCCTTTTTATAAAGAATGACCGCTCGATCGAGCTGGTTGGCGTCGCGCGCGGCGTTTGCCTGGGAAGCGAGCGCGCGGAAATTGCTCACGGCGCGCTGTTCCAACCGTGCGCCGATTCCTTTCCCGCAGAATCCCAGGACGAATGTCAAGACGAGCGCGGCTAGAAGGGCCGGAGAACAGCACGCGCGATGGGGGTAAAGGATCACCGCTGATGCGATCGCCTGGGCTTTCTGGGCAAGCCAATCGCCCCGCCAATCCACGATTGGAACCTCCGTCCCCCTCGCTCAAATGAAGGCGGGCTCTCGAAGGGGACGGACGCCCCGGCCCTCTCCTTCGGAGCGCCCATGGGCCAACATCAGAAGCTGAATCTCCCTTCTATGTCAACGGTCCGAGAGCCGAGAGCGTTCATCGCCGTGCCAAAATACGGGTCGAGGATGTTGTTGTCCACGTTGGTAAGGTTCAGGGAGTTGAAGAGGTTGTAGAAATTGGCGCGGATTACGAATCTGGCGTTTTCACCCAAAGCCTTCGTATTCGGCAATCCAAAAGCCTTGCTCAGCGTTGCATCCAAGTCGAAGTAGCGGGGGCCTCGCTCGGAATTCCTTGCAACGCCCGGTGCCGGCGGGATCGGGCCGGTCTGAGGAAAGTTCGGGCCGACGACGAATGACGGCGGAGCAAAGTAAGCGAGCCCACCCTTGGGGAAATTGCCCCCTTTCGTCATAAACGTTTGGTTGCTGTAGTTACTCGTGGCCCCGCCCAAGTAGGCCGTGGGTCGCATCGTGCAAGTAAAACCTCCCGCATTGCCGTTAATAACGGCATTACAGGTGTTGCCGTTGTTGTAAATTGCGTTCCAGGGGAAACCCGAGTGCGCATTGAGGATCCCACCGAGAGTCCACCCTCCCGCAACCTTCTCAAGCCAGTTGTTGCTTCCGCGGAAAATCTTCGGAGACCAGATGCCCCAAGCTTTGAAGGCATGGGTCACGTCGTAATCGCACGGACCGTAGGCCGCAGTGGGGTTCCACTCATACTGACTCACAGAGTAAGGCTGCGAACCCTCGTCCAGGCATCGGCTGTAACGGTAGGACGCGTCCACCTCGAAGGTGTTGGAAAAGCGGTGTTGAATTCCCGTCAGCAGGGCATTGAAATTCCCGTTGGCATTGTCGTCATAGTAGTCAACAAAGTTCACCATCGGGTTCTGAGGTACTAATCCCGCCTCGAGAAGAACCAGGTTGTATTGCCGCACAAAATGGTGAGACGAACTGCCTTGATAACCCACCGTGCCCACCCAGTTTCCTCCGAAATCATATTGAGCCTCCAGCGAGTAGTCCTCCGTATAAGGGGTCGAGAAATGGGCAGGGAATCCCGTCACCGTAACCGGCGCGCCCGTGGTCGGGAGATTATTGGGGCCAAAAGTCGTGATGGCGCTCGGATTGGGGGGATAGTCAAAAGAGTGAATGTTGCTGGGGACGGCATAGACGACTGCAAAACTGGTGATGTTGGACACGAAGGGCGGGTTAAAGCGTCCGTTCGTCGTGATGGCTTCCTCTTCTCCGTTGTAGCCGATCCCGTACCCGCCGCGAAGTACAAGCCGGTTCCCGAAGTTGTGGCCGGCGAAGGAACGCGGGCTCCATGCAAACCCGAATTGCGGGCCAAAATTGGCTTTGTCGGCCTGCCACAGGTTCCCTCCAAGCCGCAGACGCATCCCGGTCAGGATATCTGACCCGGAACCCAGAACGAGCGTGCTCTGGTTGCCAGCCTTTGCATGAAGTGGTCCGAAATAGTCCCAGCGCAATCCCATATTGAGGGTGAGGTTGGGCCTGAGCTTGTAATTGTCCTGAACAAAAAGCGCGTAGTTGGTGGCTCGGTCGTCCTTTTGATAATCCGTTGGACGGCCTGTCAGAGGATCAAAATTGGCACAGCACTCCTGGTAGGGGGCGTCGTTGAGGAAGTCCCATAGGTTGCGGAAGTTGTACTGTGGCCTTGCCGCCCACGGGGCGTCATCGAGGTAAAGCAATCGCGTGACGTTACCCCCAAATTTCAACATGTGCGCGCCTGCCACCTTGGTCAGCGTATCCTTCACCTCGTAAGTCCATTGGTCGAAAACGCTGGGCCCCGGAGCGCCAAAAGGTTGGAGGCCCGCGCTGCCGATATTGTCGATAGCATCCACAGGCAGCCCCCACGGTTCCTGCGGATTCGAATTGATCTCGTTCCAGCGCCAGCCGGCCGCATTCGCCCTTGCCTCATTGAGGAGCGTTGGAGAGAACGTATGGTTCCAGAGGATCGTCTCGGCCTGATTCATTTGTGTGTGGTGCCAAAAGTTGGCCGCACGATTAGGACCGTTGAAGAAAGTCTGTGTCACGGGTACCTTGTAGATCGAGAATGCGACAAGATCTCTCTGCGTGGCGTCGAAGTCCACCCGGCCGCTATATTGCGTGTCGGAAGCCGTGGAGGGGCTGACGGTGTTGACGAACATGATGTCCGGAATGCCGTTCAGGCCATTGCCCACACCGGGCGATGTGGTGGTGCCGCCGTAGGTCGGGTCCGGGGTCCCGAGCGGTGTGGTCAGCGGCGAGCCGACGTTCAGCCCCTCGCCGGCTATGGTCATGCAGTTCACGCCCTCGATAAGGCCAATGGCCGCGCAGTTCACCTTATTCGGGCCTAAGCCGGTCGGCAAAATCGAGGCGTAGCTCGCGCCTTCTCCGGGGTAGGTAAGAAATCTTGAGGCAATACTTCCCGGAGGCGCCATTTTGTCGAGCTGCGGCGTTTCGTACCAGCCGGTTCCAAAATTCGTCGAGCTATTGCGCAGTGCTTCATACGAAAAGAAGCCGAACACCTTGTGTTTCCAAATTGGCCCGCCGAGACTTCCACCGAACTGGTTGAAGCGTTGGGTGTCCTTCTGCAAGCCGTTATTGGGCCCGCCGGCACTGAAAGGTCCATTCCAGCTCTGGTAGGCATTCAGCCCCGGCCGATGCACATCAAAAAAGGCGTCGCCATGGTAATGGTCGGTGCCGCTTTTCGAAACCACCTCGATGTGCGCACCGCTGTACCGACCGTATTCAGCGTCGTAGGCGTTGGAAATGACCTTCACCGCTTGGACAGATTGCTCGCTGGGCGTTACCACGGCGGCGCCTCCCCAGGTTACACTGTCGATGCTCACTCCATTGAGGGAGATCCCATTCGTCTCATTCTGCGCGCCGTTGGCCACGATTTGAGGGGCATTCTCCGTCTTAAAAATCCCGTCGGCAGCGCCCGAGCCCGACATATTCGAACCCGGCAGGCTGTTGGTGCCGCCACCAGCCGATTGTGCGCCGTCGCCGAAAACGCCCGGCGCAAGCTGGGCCAGTTGGAACACGTCCCCGCCAAAGGAAGGCAAGTCCTGAACCATCCTACTGGTAATCGTTCCCGCGATGGTTCCGCTCTCGGTGTTGATGGTGGGAACGGCCGCGGTCACGGTGACCGATTGGGTCGGCGATCCCAGCGCGAGGGTCACATTCAGGGCTTGCACTTGTTCGCCCGTCACGTCCAAATCCGAGATGACCTTTTTCTTAAAGCCTGCCTTTTCAACCGTCATGGAATAATGCCCTGGCAGCAGGGCCACGATGGCGTACCTTCCAGCGGAATCTGTTTGGACCTGTTTCGTCCAAGTCGTCTCAAGGTTGGTCAGTGTCACGGTCGCGCCCGGGACTGCGCGCCCCTGCGGATCCAATACTGTCCCCTGAATTCCCGCCCGGTATTGCGCGTGCGCCAGCGGGGCAAAACAGACGCTCAACACCGCCAGAATAATCCAACGACGAACCCCCATCCTGCTGTTTGCCATGTTCCTTTCCTCCTGCCTTGCGGCATGACCCAAGCCCGACGCTAAAGTTCTGCTCAGAAGTTGTGATGAACCGTATTACTAAATCGCATTACTAAATCGTTTTCATTCCCCTAGCTTGTAGCGTATAATTCTTCGGCTGTCAAGAATTATTTTGGCAGACCCCCACAACCCGGCGGCAGCACCCCAAAATCGCTTTTCCCGGTGCCCGCCGCTTGCGTTGAACGGAGCCTTTAGGAGAAACTCTTTCGTGCCGGGGAAGAAGAAAATGCGAACTCGTCGTGCCAAGCTCGATTCAACCCAGCCCACCACTGCGGTCAACTTAAAGGACTTGGCGGAGACGCTGGGCCTTTCTTCGACGACGGTTTCGCTGGTCCTCAATCACTCGCCCATCGCCAACTCGATTCCCGCGCGCACCAAGCGCCGAATTTTTTCTCTCGCCAAGAAGCTTCACTACCATCCAAACTTTGTGGCTCGTTCCTTGCGTGCCAAGCGCAGCTACACCATTGGCGTTATGGTTCCCGAGGTAAGCGAAGGTTATGAAGCGATGGTCCTGAGCGGAATTGAGGATTTCCTGCTGCAGGAAGGCTACTTCTATTTTGTCGTCAGTCATCGTCATCGCCGTGACCTCATTGAAGAGTATCCGCATCTTCTTCTGGCGCGGTCTATCGAGGGCTTGATCGCCGTGGATACACCCTGCGGAAGGAATCTCCCCGTCCCCGTCGTCGCCGTCTCCGGGCATCGGGAAGTGGAGAGGGTTACAAACATCGTGTTGGATCATGACAAGGCAGCCGCTCTCGCGGTGGGTCACCTCTTCGACCTGGGGCACCGCAAGATTGCCCTCATCAAAGGACAATCGTTCAGCTCCGACACGGAGGTGCGGTGGGCCTCCCTTCGGCTCGCGATGAGTGCGCGAGGCCTTCCATTGGAAACCCTCCTTACCGCCCAGCTTGAGGGTGACACGCCCTCACCTCAGCTCGGCTATCTGGCCACGAAAAAAATCCTTGCTGCCGGCCTGTCCTTCACGGCACTGATAGCCTTCAATGATGTTTCCGCGATTGGCGCCATCCGGGCTTTGCGCGAAGCAGGATTCCGGGTGCCCGAGGATGTTTCCGTCGTTGGCTTTGACGATATTCAAAGTGCCGCCTTTCAGAACCCGGCGCTGACCACAATCCGACAACCGCTTTGGGAGATGGGCCAACTGGCCGCAGAAACCGTGCTTCGGCGCATTGCCAAAGGCGCGAGCGCACCCTATTCCCGAACGTTGATGGTCGAGCCTAAACTCGTGGTGCGGGAATCAACCGCGCCGGCTCCGCGGGAGTTACCAACCGTGAGCGAGCGGCCTTCGGCGGCCTTAGTTGGCAACGGCTAGGCTCGCCGCGACCAACTGACGGCCGGCGACGATTGGCGGAGCACGGAGAGCTACCGGGATCAGCGAACCTGCTGAGTCCCTTTTGAGCGCAACCTTCACGAAGCCCATGCGCCGGGTTGATTCGATCCTCAATGCGAGCTTTGTCTTGGTGGGCATCGTGACCACGCTCCTTGGGCCCCTCGTCCCCCTCCTCACCTCGCGCTGGGCGATCACAAACCTTCTGGCAGGGTATTTGTTCACTGCCCAGTTCCTCGGGTCGCTAGCCGGCGTGAGCCTGTCGAGCCTGCTCACAAGACGATGGGGTTTTCAGAGGCTCTTGGTCGCAGGCACAGTTTTGATGGGCATGGGCGTTGGTACCGTTTGGTTCGCACCCTGGCCGGAATCCATCGTCTGCGTCGTCTCCTATGGCATTGGACTGGGTTTGGTGATTCCAACCTCCAACATTCTGATAGCGCAAATTCATCGTTCTCGTCCCTCCGCGGCGCTCAATACTCTGAACTTTGCCTGGGGGCTCGGGGCCGTGGCGAGTTCTGTTTGGGTGGGCATCCTCACGGTCATGCACGGGGTCGGCATAGGTCTCGCCTGCTTGGGGGTGGCCATCGTCGCGTCGTCTTTTCTGATTGAGTTCAGCCTCGAGCCTCTCGAGCTGGAATCCGCTCTCGAGCCGCCTCGACCCGCGCCACTGGAAGGGCGCAGGCGCAAAAACCTGTTTAGGGCGGTAGCAATTGGGTTGATGTTTTATCTGTATGTGGGAACTGAAAATTCAGTTGCCGGCTGGGTCGCGGCCTTTGCAAAGCAAGTCATCCACAGGGGACATGGACCCTGGGTCCTGGCGCCGGGCTTCTTTTGGGCGGCGCTGCTGGGCGGACGCGCCATCGCCCCTGGAATTTTGAAGCGTATTAGCGACCGCGCCCTGCTGATGATTGAATTGCCGGTGGCGGTCGTGGGCATCGCTCTGTTAACGGCCTCCCATTCTATCGGAATTGTTTTTGCCGCTACGGTAATTGCTGGGGCCGGCTTGGCGATGATCTTCCCAGGAGCCATTGCCATGCTCACCGAACATTTCGGCAAAGCGGCCAGTCAAGCTGGCGGATTTATGTTCGGCCTCGCGGCGCTCGGAGGTGCGACTCTTCCCTGGGGGGTCGGCTACTTGACGACCCGAACTGGGGACTTTCGCGCCGGCCTCGCCATACCCTTGGCCGGTGCTTTGGCAATGTGGGTCGTGTTCATTCTCATGGGCACCGCACCCCCTGCAAGGGTTGTCGGAGATTGAAGTTCAAGATATGTCCATCACCCACCAACTCAGCCGCCGCAGATTCCTCAAGTCCATAAGTAAAACAGTCTTGGTGCCCTCCATCTTCGGCGCTGCCTCTTTCGACGTCTCCTGCGGGTCGGTCGGCAGAGCCCCTGCACCGCAGGCCACCCTGAGCGACGATCAGCTCATGGGCGCTCTCGAACGCGCCACGGGCCATTGACGTGCGCGCTTAACGGCACTAAAATAAGTTCTCAAGGCTCGTGCAGGAATTAACCCTCCAGGTTGCAAACCTGGTTCGAGACCTTAACCCCTTTGGAACGAGAGAGTTTGCGATGAACGCGAATGATTTGCGTCCCGGAATGGTTATCAAACACCAAAACGACCTTTACGCCATCCATAAGGCCGAACACCGCACGCCCGGCAATTTGCGGGCTTTTGTGCAGGCGCGCATGCGCAATCTCCGAACCGGTGCCATGATTGACCACCGCTTCCGGTCGGAAGATGACGTGGAGCGAGCCGTCATTGATGAAGTTGACATGCAATACCTCTACGCAGATGGCGACCAATATTACTTCATGAACACCCAGAATTATGAGCAGATTCACCTTCACAAGGATGTCGTGGGCGACCGTGTGAACTATCTGGTGCCGGACGTTGTGCTGAAGGTACAATTTTATGAAGGTCGTCCGATTGATATACAGCTTCCCGCGACGGTGGATCTGACGGTTGTAGAAACCGAGCCTGGCATCAAAGGCGCCTCCGCAACCAACGTCATGAAGCCGGCCAAACTTGAAACGGGCTTGGTGGTCGGCGTTCCCCCCTTTATTGGTGAAGGCGAGAAAATTCGGGTGGACACTGCAACCGGCGGCTATCTCGAAAGGGCCAGCTAGCGCGGCGCGTCGAACACTCCTTTACCATGTCTGGCGGGGCAGGGACATCCCGCCCCCGCGGCAGCACAGCCAAGACGGCCGCGCCACAAACTCTGCGCAATCTATTTCTGACGTACCGAACCAGCTCGGAAAGGCTGGCGTGCTTTTCCCCGCGGCTAAGACCCTCAGAAAGGAATGTCGCGTTCCGACTCGAACTTGAGACCTTGTGAGGTGAGTTCGTAAAAAGCTTCGTGCCGATGCGGCATCGTGTTCTGTTGCACGGCATTGACGTAGGCGGCTTCGTTCACGGATGTCAGAATGACGCGATGGCCCTCGACGGCAAGTTTCCCATCATAGACATCTTTTTTCTCCCACAATGGCTTCAAGTGCTGCCCGTCGAAGCCATAGAGAATGGCTGTAAGGCGCGGCTCGGCTTTTCCCGGGCGTGTGCCCCAAATGAAAAAGCGAAAGTTCCCGGCGGCATCTGGCGACACCACGGTGTAATTCAGGTTGGTGCGCGGCACAAAATGCGTTACGGCGACGCGGCGAGTGTGGTGGTCCATGGTTTGATAGAGCGCCACGACATTCACCCGGTCGTATTCGCTCCATCCGATCGAGTAACCCGCGCCGAGAATCTGGCCGCCCTTCCAAGGAGCAGAAAACGCCGAGCAGTCGTCATAGAACGGGTAGCGCAAGGTTCCGAATTCTCGCTCCAGCTCTCGCCGAACCTCCACGAAGCTGGGCGCGCGGTTCTGAATCCAAGTGTCCAAATGGCTGAGCACCAACGCTTGAATTTGGTCCGTGGTGGGTTTGGCCTCGTCGAGCGAAAGGCCGTAAGCTTTTAAGATCAGTTGATGGACGCGCGCGGGAAGGCCGGCCCGTTGCGGTTTCTTCCTCCGCGCTTCGCCCATGCTGCCGGTCAGCGCGAGCCCCACCACGATGGCCAGCACCCAGGTTCCGTAAGATGTTCGTGGCCGGGATGGGCCTCTTGCGTCCACGGGGTTACTGACCCTCTTTATCGGAAGTCGCCAACCGCTCAAAAGCTCGGGAAATTTCTTCATCCTGATCCTCAAAGACCGTTCGCAAGTCGAGTTGCAACCGCTCGCGCTCGACGCGGGCGATGATGGGAACAGCGTTTTGGCGCAGCAATCGCTCCAATTGCTCCGCGCTGCGCTGAGCGTGCCGGACGATGACCAGCCGCGTCGGCAACGATTGGGCCGGCGTTGAACCGCCTCCAATCACCGATTCCCCTGCTTCAATCGTTGCCGAGAACCCAGGTAAAGTTTCTATGCGCGCCGCCAGTTTGGCCGCTCGTGGCTCAATTTCGCCGGGGCGCATACGGATCATGCGTTGCGCTGGAATGGAGTCAATCTGATTATCCAGGTAAAGAGCGAGTGTCGCCGTGAGCGCGGCAATGGTGAGTTTGTCCACGCGGAGCGCGCGGAAGAGCGGGTTGGCACGGATGCGGTCCAGCAGTTCCCGCCGGCCCGCGATGACCCCGGCCTGCGGCCCGCCCAACAACTTGTCCCCGCTGAAGGTGATGACATCCACGCCGGCTCGAACGCTGCGCGCGGCTTCCGGCTCATCCGCCATGCCGTAGGGCGCGAGGTCCATCAGACACCCGCTTCCCAAATCCTCGATCAGCGGCACCCCATGGCGATGGGCCAGCTCAACCAAGTCGTCCAAGTGCGGGCGCTCTGTAAAGCCCACAATACGAAAATTGCTCGGATGCACCCGGAGAAGAGCGCGGGTCCGCTCATTCATGGCTCCCGCGTAATCGCTGAGTCGCGTGCGATTGGTGGTTCCCACTTCCGTCAGCAGGCATCCGCTCTTGGCGCAAATGTCGGGAATGCGGAATGAGCCGCCAATCTCAATCAACTCACCCCTTGAAACTATCACTTCGCCTCTCTCGGCCAACGAATTCAGGGTCAGGAAAACCGCCGCCGCGTTGTTGTTCACGACCAGAGCGCGTTCCACGCCCAAAAGCTCGTTGAAAAGGCGATCCGTGTGTTGGTCGCGCTTGCCGCGTTGTCCGCGCTCAAGGTCATATTCGAGATTGGAGTAGCGGCCGGCCACCGTGGTCATCCGCTCCAGCGCGGCGGCCGCAAGCGGCGCGCGTCCCAGGTTGGTGTGCAGAACCACGCCGGTGGCATTGATGACCGGCTGGAGCGAAGGCCGCGCCACGCGCTCCGCCTCCGCAAGAATCTGTTGCTCCAAATCGCCGAGCGAGACTTCTTCCCTCTGCCCCGAAATGATTTCAGCGCGTAGTTGCCGCAAAACAGCACGAGTCGCTTCGGTCAGGTTGCGATGGCCCCATCGCGGTTCAGCGGCCCGCAACAAAGGGCGGCCCAATAGTTCATCCACGGAGGGAATTTGCCTCAGCAGTGATGCGGCTCCGGCATTGAAGTCAGGCGACATCATCGAAGATCCCGGCGGCAAGAACTCCCGCGCTCCTGCACTCACGCGCAGCAAAGCGGGCGAATTCGCTCGCTCGTGGACATTTCAACATAGATGCGTCGGAGGGTCAACGCGGCTACCCGCAGCAAACTCCGGGCCTTCGTGACGAATTCGCCCTAAAGTGAGGATAATAGGTCTCAGCGGTGCAAGAGAGTCAGCCGACGTCGCTGCGCGAAAGATGACGGTCCTTCGGGGCCGAAGGCGCCAGAAGCGGCCGGGATGGGAACGATGACCGAGAAAGCTTCAATCCTGCGCAGGCATCGGGTGCCGGAGCTCAATGACACCAAAAAGAAACCTAGCGCCGGCACAACCGCGGCGAAGACCGAGGAGAACACCAAAAAGGAAAAGCCGCACCGGGCTGACCGGCCGGCCGCCTCTTTGTCGCCCGCGCCAATCATTCGAACCATCGGGCATTCGACGCGGCAGCTTGAGGCATTCATCGCGGCTCTCCGTGCCCACCACATCCAGTGCGTGGCTGACATTCGGACCATTCCCCGCTCACGACGCAATCCGCAATTTAATCAGGATTCGCTGCCGGGCGCTCTGCAGGCTGCGGGCATCGGCTACGTTCATCTGCCGGAGCTGGGTGGTTTGCGCCACGCGCGCCGCGATTCTCCCAACACGGCGTGGCGCAATGCGAGCTTTCGAGGCTTCGCCGATTATATGCAGACCCCTGAATTCGACCGAGGTATCGAGCGGCTGCTTCGCTTGGCTCGAAGGAAAAGAGTCGCCCTCATGTGCGCCGAGGCTGTTCCGTGGCGATGCCATCGGGGTCTGGTGGCCGACGCCCTCCTTGCCCGAGGCCTCCGTGTCGAGCATATCTTGAACGCCCGCCAATCTCGACCTCACGAAATCACGCCGTGGGCCAAAGTGCAAAACCATCGCGTGACGTATCCCGCAAAATAATCATCCCCACCGTCACCATCGAGGCGAGCACGATGAGGAGCCCTCCGGAAATAGGGAGTTCTTTCTTCGACCGCGTCGGCCTGCTCGCCGTCCAGCTTCGGTGTCGGATGCGCGTGTGACCCGCGTCATAAAACGAGGTGATCCAGAGCACAGCGCAAGGACGAGAGAATGCCTAACCTAGAAAATGAAGGCTTGGCAGGCTGGCCATAGCGGCGGAGGCGGTCGGCGCGCGGCGGGAGCTAGTGAGCGTGGATTCATAGCGGCGGGAGCCTGAAAATGACAAGAACAGGAACGCCATTACTAATGCTGATGTTGGTCTCCGTGGTCGGCCTGGGTCAGCAGGCTCCGCCGAAAACCTCGGCCTCACCAGCGCAAGTAATTCCGGTTCCGCACGTCTTCAACATCACGCCCAAGCAAAAGGCGCGTAAAAATCCCATTCCGTTTACCGATGTTGCCGTCGAGCAAGGCAAGAAGCTTTACGAGAGTCAATGCGCCATGTGCCACGGAAGCAATGGGAAAGGGGATGGTGATTTGGCGCGCGCCCTCAAAATTGCGCCACCAGATTTCACCAAGCCGAGCGTCCTGGCCAAACGAACGGACGGTGAGCTGTTCACCATCATCGGTGAAGGCACCACGCCGATGCCTGGGCAAAAACATCGCCTGAGCGACTTACAACGGTGGGAACTTGTGGATTTCCTCCGGTCCCTGCAAGGGAAAACCCCCAGGCCTGCAACACCTGCGGAGCGGCAACTCTTAAAACATGAGGTTGTCGTTCACCCTTGACCGCCTTTGCGATCGAGCCCTTCTTGGGGCCGAGCCTGGCCGCTACCCAGAGCGCGGTGCGACCGGAAAACCCAGATTCAGTTTCTGACAGGCTTTTCATCGCCGGGAAGAATGGGCCGCGGACGAAGGTGCCGCCAGGCAGCGACCTCGGCCCAAGCCAACGGCCCGGGTTTCCTTCTACGGCTACCGCGCGACGTAGCGCACGACTGCAAGACGGTTGTCCTTGCTCGTTCCGAGGAACAGGAAGTCGCCGGGCGAATCGGCGCAGGCGGGGACGACGAGACCGGCCTTTGACTCCGGCATGCGGTAGAGGGCGGTCAGCCGGCCGGTCTCGGGGTTAAGCACTGTGATCATGCCGCGTTGGTGGACGTTTTCTCCGGGAGCTC
The DNA here is from genome assembly GCA_021838785.1 of Acidobacteriota bacterium. Classification (GTDB taxonomy): domain Bacteria; phylum Acidobacteriota; class Terriglobia; order UBA7540; family UBA7540; genus JAKCCV01. The sequence goes on from JAKCCV010000026.1 coordinate 28,376, forward strand.
CGGTCGCAATGTGGGCCCAGTAGATGAAGAGATATCCCAGTCCGGCCGTTGCCAGTTGCAGGGGGCTCAGGCCGGGGGCAGGGGGCTTGAGTCGAAACGTTCGGACAACGTATCCTGCGGGGGATACTCCGTAGAGCGTGGGCGCCTGCCTCCCACGGATCAGGTACACGTTCCCGTCTGGGGAGCTGACGCTATAGGTGGAGCCTGCAAGGGTGACCGCCTCCGCCTCCTGGCTCTGCTCTCCGGCGCTGCCCGGGGCCTTTTTCGCGGCCTTGGTCACGGTGCCCGCAGCGCCGGGCGGCCCATCGGTATGCGGGAAGGCTTCGCCGAGCTTGAGCGGCGCCACGAAAGTACCCTGCCGGTCGAAGATGCCGGAGAAGCCCTTGCGGTTGCGCCCGATGGTAAGCCCTGAAAGGAGGAAGCTCCCATCTCCGAAGACGGCCATGCGCCACGGCTGAATTCGCGTTCCCGCCATGTCGCCGATCTTCACGTAAGAGTCCATGGTCCCGTCGTGGTTGTATTTTACGATGAGGAATTCGCCCTTGGGCTTTGCGTCCGACTCCGAATGAGCAGCGTCAACGAGGGCGTAAACGTCACCGTCCCCGGTAACGTCGAAGCTGTACCGGATGAGGTTGCTGTAATCGGAAATGGTAGGCAACGGATACTGCACCACCTTCTTCGACCGCACCAAGATCTCCGAGAGAGGGGCGCGCCCTATGGAGGAATATCCGGGCCTGCCGGGTACTACCGGCAGGTAGCCGGTGTAGTTCGCGTAAATATTGCCGTTCAAGTCGCACTTGATTCCTGCCAGGACGGCCACCGGCGGCGGGGCAGAAAAGTGAACGGTTTCCGCCTCGTAGAGGTCGAGTACGCCCTGGGCGGTCTCATGCGTCCGGCCTCCCTTGGTTTTGGGCTTGCGCTGGGAGAAAACGGGTAGGGAAGCCAGGACGACGCACGACCCCAGCGCGGCCAGGACGCCCAGCCTCGCTTTCCGTGCAGGACACAACATGGTTTCGAACCTCCTTCCGTGAGGGCGCCGGAAGCTTCCGCGCGCACGTCGCCCCACCGCGCCCGAAAGCCAAGCTGCAGCGGTTGGGTCAGGCTGCGACAGGAAGCATAACCATCATGTAAACCCCCGAGCAGTTTTTCACCCACACGGCCTCTATGAACTCGCCGGGTCGCGATGCCGCGAGGGCGGGAGTCTCGCCGATGTTGCATTCGCCCAACGGCCCGCCTGCGATTGTTGTTTGGGCCGTGGAACAGCAATAAACAGTCGTGGTGTTGTAACACTGGCCGGTCCCGCTCGTGTCGCCGCCACTGCAGATATTGATGGTTATGCTGCCCGTGCAGCCTGTAGAACCGCATCCCACTGTCTGGGATTCGATTTGGCCTGGGCAGCAGATCTGCCCGGCGGAACACTGCCCCCTTACGCGAGGCGTGCCGAATATCAACGCCGCGATTCCAGCCACGACCGCTGAGGCCGCCCCCATCTTCCGCCTCTTGCCTATCATAACTCACCTCCTCGCGGGGCCTGCCCACTTCGTTTTGGGTTGTTTACGGCCCCGTAGATAACCAGAGGCTAACTCTTGGGGGGGGATGTCAAGGGGGGGTGAAAAATTTTTCGTGGCCCGCCAAGCTCGCCCTCACGAAATCACGCCGTGGGCCAAAGTGCAGGACCTCCGTGTGACCCATCCCGCAAAATAATCATGGCCATCGAGGCAAGCACGTCATGGCCTGCGCAAAAGAGGCGGTCTTTTTTCGGCGCCGCCGCGCCTGCCAGTGACCGAGCTGCGGCATCGGATGTGCATGTGACCCACGTCATCAACCGAGCTTGTGGCTCGCCCCTGACTGCCCTTGCGATGGAGTTTTTCCTGGGGCCGAGCCTGGCCGCTACCCAGAGCGTGGTGCGACCGGAAAACCCAGATTCAGTTTCTGACAGGCTTTTCATCGCTGGGAAGAATGGGCCGCGGACGAAGGTGCCGCCAGGCAGCGACCATCTTGGTGGGTCCATGGGTGATGCGAGAATTATAAGCCGTCGCTTGCTGGTTGTAGGCGGCTCGCTGAGCGGCCAACCGCTCGTTGAGTGAGCTGAGCCGGCTGCGAAGCTGTTGGAAGCTCGCGTCATTTTTGAGCTCGGGATTTTTGCCGGCGGCCGTGAAAAGTACTTGCAGGGTCTCGGCGAGGCGAGCCCCGAGTTGTGCCCGATCCGGTAATGTTGAGGCTCTCGCCCAGGCGCGACGCGCTTCCGTGAGCGCTTGCAGGGTCTGCGACTCGTCGCGCAAGTAAGGCCGGCAGGTTTCCACCAGTTTGGGCAGTTCGTCATGCCGCTCTTTAAGAGCCGACTCCAGGTTGGCCTTTGTTTTATCCAAGCTGTGTGCCAGACGCGAAAGCGAGCGGCTTACTCGCGTGAAATAAATGACCACGGCGATGGCCACCACCACGAATGCCGCGACAGTTACAATAGCCGTCGTCATTGCTCATCCTCGCGGTCACCTAAGCTCTGCGAACTCTTCATTCCAAGTGCCCGCTTCGCGCTTTGTCGAGAGCGGGGAAGCTTGGCAAACCTTACGGCCATGCTCCTCGGTTGATTTGCAGCTTTCTCAAGGCTAGGGTTGGGACGGAGCACCAGGAATGTTCGGCACGCCGCTAATCTGGCCGGACTTGGCTTGTGAAAGCTGGATGTGGAACCATCGCAGTGTAGTGCCGGTGGCCTGCGCAAGCTGGACCACCGCCTTGGCGTAATTATCGTAGGCCTGGGCTTGATTTCCCAAGGCCGTGTCGTATTGCTCCTCGGTCAGAATCACGTTCAAGGTGGTGGATTCTCCCAGCTCTAATTTTTTCCGTTCATCTTGGAGCGTGAGGAGAGCTAACCGGACGGCCTTCTGCGCGGCATTGATTTGGGCACGAGCCTGCGTGACGGCAATCTCAGCGGTGCGCACGTCCTGAGCGACTTGGTCTCGGGTTTCCTGTAATTGTTCATGAAGCTGACGCTGCTGGAGCAACGCGGTGGCCATATCGGCCTGGGCGGTTCGGTTGCGGATCGGGATTTGCAGCGTGACGCCAAACGAGTAATCGGGATATGCCGCGTGCAGGAGCTGTGTCAATGATGGCCCTAGCCCTCCTGGTGCGATTCCAATCACTTTGCCCGTCGAGCTTCGCAGCAGGCGATTACCGGAAAGCGCGGTGGGAGCGTAGGTTCCGAAGACATTGAATGCGGGCAGTAGGGCATTGCGCGTTTGTTGAATGGTGATGTCCTGGTTGCGGATGTTGATTTCGGCTTGCTCGATTTCGGGTCGGTACTTTTGGGCCTCCTGAAGGCCGACCTGCAAGGGCGGAATGTTAACGATTTGAGGGCTAGGAAAGGGCGTCATGGCCTCAATGTGGGCGGCGGCGAGGTCAGGATCCACGCGCTTCGAGAGCTCCGTCTTCAACACTTCCTGTTGCTGAAGGTAGTTAGTTTCAGCGACGATCAGGTTTTGCTGGTCGGTCGCAACCTGGGATTCGGCTTGAACGACCTCCAGAGGCGCCATCGTGCCAATCTGCACCTGCTTCTGATCGTCGGCAAGAAGATGTTCATCATAAGCGAGGGCTTGCTGGGCCACGCGCACGTTCTGCCGATAGTAGAGGAGCTGATAATAATCGTCGGCCACCTGAGCCACAACGCTCATCACCGTCTGTCGAAAAGTGCTGTTAGCTTCATGCACGTCGTTTTGAGCGATGCGGATGTATTTGGCGTTTGCACGGTAGCCAAAGCCGCTCAACAGAGGCTGATTGAAGCCGATTTCAAACCGTGCAGGGACCTCAGGATTGAACAGGGTCCCGAGTGAGGTAGTGGATTGCCGGAAGCCGCTGACCGCTGCCACAATGCTCGTGCCGGTCAAAAAACCTTTTCCGAAGAAGGTGGTGAGGCTCGAAGTCTGGGTGGATACCACCGGAACGCCCGTGACGGCGATCGTATTTAGAGGCGAACTGTTATGATCCCATCCGAAGCTGACGCCGGCAAAGGGATCGCAGCAAGGGATTGAACCGATGTTGGTCGCCCCGCCGCCGCCCGCGATGCCGCCTGCATTGCCCGTTCCAGCGGCGGCTGTGGCGGTGCTGGTCACACCGAAAGCGGTGACGCTTCCAAAGAGGGCAGGGTTGATGCCGCGCGTCGTTCCGCCTGCCTTGGTGCGGAGAATGTCCGTCTGAGCGTAGGCCAATGAATAGCGCGCCACGTCAATCTGCAGATTGTTTTGCAGGGCCAGCGCAATCGCATCGCTGAGGGAGAGCTTGAGTCGGCCGTTGATGATGAGCGAATGGAGAAGCTCCGAGTTGCTCATTTTGGGTTCGGGGATGAAAGGCGCCGTGTAGGGGCTAAAGATGTGCGGAAACCAGTCCGTATGGGCAAAGTTCGCCGCGGTGGCAGGATTGAAGGCGGTCGAACCCACTTGGGCTCGCGCTGGTGGGGCGCTCAGTAACAGGCTGAGCGCAGCAATCCCCATGACGGGCCAAATAGTCTTAAGTTTCATCGTTAGATTTTCCTTCCTCCATCCTTGAGGTGACCTTGTTCGGTTTCTCTGATAATTACGAAGTTGCGGGGGAGCCGGTTTCAATAAAGCGACGTCGCCCCTTCGATGCCGCCCGCAGAGCTTGTTGGTCGCAGAGCGCGGCCTCCCACCGGAGTTTGCGTGATCCTCTAGGATCACTATAGTCTAACATCGTTCCATCCAGGCCGGGCATCCAGCGACCCCGCTCGAGAGCGTTACGATAGGTACGCTCTACGAGGCTCTCTCTGCAGCATCAATTGCTGCCAACCTTTAACTAACCGGATAGTTAAACATAGCTTTCCCCAAGCGACATGTCAAGTCGGGACGCGCCGCAGATTCCGGCCGCGTCGTCATCGCAAATCCTCTGAGAATCGCTGCGACAGGGCGCGCGAACGCCGCTTCCATTTCCTCAAAACGGCTGTGGCCTTGCTACTGCAATGCTCCCGGTGTCCGTTGGGTCTTGAAAACAAGAGGTGACGGTGTGGGAGTCGTTGCGGCTTTCGTGCAGCATCCCTGATAGGTTTTGAGGGTCGTCTATTTGGCATAGATTTTTACCCATTGTCCGCGATCGCGAAAGACGGCCATGCGGTGCAAATGGTAGTGTGCGGCAAGGCTTTTCCCAGAAACCGTGGGCACATAGTCGAAAAGCCTCTGGATTCTGCGACGGAGGAGGGGTGCATGAGTTAGCCAATTTCCGGGAGGATTCCACTGGCGAGAATAAAGGTACAGCAGGTCGAAGGAGTCGGGCGAAACAGATTGAAAGTCGGCCGGGGAAAAGCCCCGGATGCGAACGACTCGGAGCGGCTGATTTACGTAGCCGAGCATAGGATGGGACAGCTCGTCGGTGGCGGGCCATGCCGTCAGGATGCGCGGCCGACCCGATTGACGGGCCAAGAAGCGGGCGGCTTGTTGGTGTAGCCGGATGAATTCCGAATAGGCCAGATTATCCTCATAAGGGAAAGGATAAGGCGGGTTGATAAACCAGGCGGCGACGAAGAGGACCGCGACACCGGCCACGACGCTGCGGGCCGCGGCTCGCGGCAGCCGGTTAATCCAAATGACCAGGGCAAGGTACAATGCCGGAAAGACTGGAAGTAGATAGCGAGAGAGAACTGCTCCGCCGATGACACTGTGAAAAACGACCGAGGTTACTGCGAAGGAGAAGGTCAGGAAGAAAAAATCGCCTTGCTGGCGCCCACGCAAAAGATCGCTTTCGATATTGTCGCCATGCCAATGACCCCACTTCACTCCGGCGAAAGCGCCCAGCCAGAGAACCCAATTGAAGCCCGCAATGAGAATCTCATAGAGGCGGCGAAGAAGGCCGGTGAAGATATGTGCCGGGGTCAGTGTGGAATAGAGATTGTATTGAAGGTAGGATGCATTGCCTGTCCAAAAGCCGGTGTAATGGTGGTAATACGCGGTCCAGAGAAGCAGGGGCGCCAGCGGCGTCAGCAGGCTCACCCAAACTCGACGGCGTGAGATGTCATGTCGCCTCCAGGCGTGGAGTGCAGCCGGGAGCAGGAAAATGACGGCGGTTTCCTTCGTCATCACGGCCAGCGAAGCTGCCACCGCGAAGCCGGTCCAAGCTCCCACCAGCAGCTCGTAGATGGCAAGGGTGGTGAACAGGGTTGCGGGAAGGTCCAGTTGGGCCAAGGAACTCTGCGCGAAAAACAGCGGCGAAAGTGCGAGCAACAATGCGGCTTCCATGGCGACTTCGCGACGGGTCACACGTTGCCCTAAAGCCAAGGTGGCAAAAACCGTTGCTGCCGCTACCAGAAGCATCCCGCTGCGAGTGACGAGAGTTGAAAACCCGAACAGCTTCCAAAGAAGCGCCAGGTACACCATGAGCAGGGGAGTGTGGCCTGTGGGAAGCGTGCTCACGGGAATCAGCCGCCCGCGACGGTAAAAGTCGTACGCCGCTGGTATGTAATATCCCGCCTCGTCCCAAAAATAGAGGAGCCGCAGAACCGAAGCGTGCAACGCCAGGAGAGCGGCGAAGATTCCTACCAGCACAACGACGGCGGATCGGAGGCGCATAACTGGCTTTATCCCGCTGAGCTTTTGCCTGCGGACGAACGCACTATTGTCGGGGAATTCAACACAAATTGAAAGACTTGAGAATTTATGGCGGAGCCGGTTGCATTCACGGCTTGGGGAGATTAGGATGCTTTTTCGCCGCCTGAATTCTCTTGGGAAATTGGCGAGAATTTTTGCCTTCACACCAGTTAAAGCGAAGGAAGGTTATGGCCGCATGGGGAGCGGGTCGGCGACATTGCCTTTCACACGAGGTTAATTGAAATGAAATATCGCAGGTTTGGTCGAATGGGCTGGCAAGTGAGCGAGGTAGGTTATGGGATGTGGGGAATGGCCGGCTGGAAGGATTCGGACGATGCTGAGTCGGCGCGGGCTTTGCAGCGTGCGGTGGACTTAGGCTGCAATTTTTTCGACACCGCTTGGGCCTACGGTGACGGAAAAAGTGAAAGAATGCTAGGCGACCTGGTGCGGGCTAATCCGTCGCGGCGGATTTATACGGCCACCAAGGTCCCTCCTAAGAATCTGCGTTGGCCAAGCCGGCGCGAGTTTGCGCTGGACGATTGCTTCCCTCCCGAACATCTTGAGAAGTATGTGGAGAGTAGTCTAAAAAATGCTGGTTTAGAAAGCTTTGACTTGATGCAGCTTCACGTGTGGGAGGATCGCTGGCTGGACGATGACCGCTGGTACCGAACGCTTGACCGTCTTCGACGGCGAGGTTGGTTTCAAGCCATCGGCATCAGCGTCAATCGCTGGGAATCTTGGAACGGAGTGAAAGCCGTCCGCTCAGGCTGGGTGGACGCGGTGCAGGTGATCTACAACATCTTCGACCAGACGGCAGAGGACGAGCTGTTTCCGGCATGTCGCGAGCATGATGTCGCCGTGATCGCGCGCGTCCCTTTTGACGAAGGCAGCCTTATCGGGAATTTGACCCTGGAATCCCGATGGCCGGAGGGCGATTGGCGCAATACCTATTTTGTGCCAGAAAATCTGAGAGCAACGGTCGAGCATGTGGAGCGACTCAAGACTGCGATCCCGCCGACCATGACCTTGCCGGAAGCGGCTTTACGGTTTATCTTGAGCAATCCTGCCGTCAGCACGGTCATCCCGGGGATGCGCAAACCTCGCCATGTCGAAATGAATATGGCGGCCAGCGACGCAGGCCCTCTTCCCCGTGGGCTTCTTGAAGAACTCCGCCGCCATCGTTGGGATCGCACGCCGACAGAATGGTCGCAATGAACTGCCCGCGAGCTTGCTCATCAAATGGAGTCCCGGCTTGTCCCACAGGGACCGGGGAGTTGGACGGCAAATGTTTGGCGGTAGAATTCTGGCGAGACCTCGTGCATGTTACACGGATCATGAGATTAGGAATTCGGACACATGGCAGCTTCGGGTGGGGTTTCCATAGCCCGAAGCGCGGCAATTCTCGGAGGGGAATCATTGGATACTCACGCAAAGGCAAGAAAGGCTCGGCCCGTAGGAACGCTCACCAAGACGATACGCCTGCTGGAATTCGTCACCAGCCTACCGAAAGGCATGTGTCTTAAGGATATTAGCGAGCACACCGGCTTGAACAAAAGTACGGCATACCGGCTGATGGCCCATTTGGAGCATGAAGGCTACCTGGCCCGCGACGGAGCGCGAAACTACGTCATGGGAACTAAAATTCTTGAGTTGGCCCGTCGCGGAAATTGGGTGGAAGGGCTGCGCGCGCTGGCTGGGCCATTGTTGTTGGATCTTGGACGGGAGACGGGCGAGACCGTGAACCTGGCCGTTTTGGATGGGGATGCGCTTCGATACCTTGAAGTGATAGAAAGCCCCCACAGTTTCCCCCAGATTTCGAGGCCCGGGATGCATCGCCCGCTGTATTGCACGGCTTTGGGAAAGGCGATAGTGGCCTTTTTGCCTACCGACGAGCGCGAGCGGTTGCTCAAGGGGCTTAAGTTCACGCGCCACACGTCCAAGACGATGACTTCACTCGAGGCCTTTCGCCATGAGCTTACGAAGACACGGGAACGCGGCTTTGCGCTCGATGACGAGGAGACCATCAAGGGGGCGCGGTGCATCGCCGCCCCAGTTCTCGATTCTCAGGAATATTCGATTGCGGCCGTGGGCGTCGCAGGCCCGGTTAGCCGCATCACCCAAACTCGCATAACGGCATTAGCCCAGGCGGTGCAGGCTACAACCGCCCTCATCTCGGGCAAGCTTCAACAGCCGCGTTTTTGGGGGGCTCGATGATCGTAGCGAGCGAACTCAGTGGCGTGGGTAGGGCACGAATTTGCTGCTGAGGCCATCACGGCCGTGGATCGGCGGCGGCCCAAGGTCAGTCCCGAGGCGCGGCCTTCGCTGGACGCAGCGGAGGCTCACCGGCTCTTGAGGCTCCGCCTGCGGATCGCGCGCTGCGGAACCCATTGGTTGGAAGTCCTAGGCTATCGTTCCTGCCAACTGACAAATGTTTGACATCACAGTCTCGAGGTGACCTTGCAATGCTGGGCGGCTGCTGTTAGAATGGGAAGTTTCTGGTGGCTGGCGTAGCTCAGCTGGTAGAGCATCTGATTTGTAATCAGAGGGTCGGGGGTTCGAATCCCTTCGCCAGCTCCAGCTTGAGCTGCAAGGAGGGCGCTAATTTGCGGGAAGCGGGCGGCCAAAACGCAAAGGGTCGTCGGCACGGCGCTCAACTCAGCTAAGGGGACGAATCCAATTTTATTGAAGCAGATTGGAGCGGGAAGGGAACCCGAGCTCCACAAGGGGTTCGAGCTTATCGGCCTTTGCCCAGGTTCGATGGTTTGGAATGAGGCAAGGCGAAAACCTCGGAGGAATGTGCGGGAAGGAGATTGGGACAGGTGGCCGAGCGGTCAATGGCAGCAGGCTGTAAACCTGCCGCTCCTTGCGAGCTACGGGGGTTCGAATCCTCCCCTGTCCACCACGAGACCAGTGGCAAGTGGTTGGTGGCGAGTGGCAAAAATATAATACGGGGGATGGGTCTCGGTCATGGGCGGCACCTTTGCTCCACGCACGGGGCGTGGTCTTTGAGTTACCACTGGCCACTGTTCTTGCGGGGCGGGAGTAACTCAGTGGTAGAGTCACAGCCTTCCAAGCTGTTGGTCGCGGGTTCGATCCCCGTCTCCCGCTCCAGAAAGACAGTGGTTAGCGGTAAGTGGCCAGTGACAAGCGTAAAGCGGGGAGACGGGGTGGAGTTACTTTCCACTTGCCACTAACCACTTACCACTGACTTCGAGGCGCCGATGTAGCTCAGTTGGTAGAGCGCGTCCTTGGTAAGGACGAGGTCAGCGGTTCAATCCCGCTCATCGGCTCCAGAGATTGCTCGGAGGGAGACGAATAATCGAGGTGGATGCTGCCGAGCGCGAAGCGCGGTTGACGCTGGCCCAACAACTCCGTGAGAGCGCCGACCATTCGTCAGAGCAGGCGCTTCGGGACTCGCTGTCGCGATCGTATTACTCGATTTTCCATGTCGGTTGTGCTCTTCTCGGCAAAGGCTTTGGCGATCATAAACAGTTCCTCCGCGATCTGAAAAGTAAAGTGGGGGACGCTCTCGGACGGAAGGTGGAGGAACTGCAGAATTTACGAATTCAAGCCGACTACGAGTTTGATGCTGTGCGAAACCGGTACGGTGGGGAGTTCGCCGAATTCAGGCGGAAGGCGCGAGATGTCCTGAAGCTGGGCGAGGAAGCGTACCTAGAATTGCGCAGCCTGCTCGACGAGGAGTCCCGACATGAGGGTAATGGCTGAGAAAGACATTAACCAGCTCCTGCGAGAGAGGCTGGAGCAGGCAGGTCTGTTGGGCTGTCTGGACGAAAAAAGGAGCAGCTTGTTCCCCACTCCGGAGGGCGTTCTTGCGGACATCGTGTTAAAGGACGCTTCGGCATTGGAGTCTGCTCAGAAAGTCGTCGAGCAGGCCGAGCGCGAGTTGGAACAGAAAGGGGTCTGGCTTTTGCCCACCGTGCGGGCGCTGTGGGGAGTAAAGAACGTGGAAGGGGTCGGAGGCATTTATCAATACGGCTTGCCGGAAGCGCTTGGAATCTTGTTCCGTGCTCTGTTGCAGTCCGGCGGCCGAACCCAAGAAGTTTGGGTCTCGGTGGCGCCCTCCGCGTTCCAGGTCTTGAAGCCGCTCTTGGCTGGTGGCGAGGACGCTTTGAGAAATATCGTGCGGGATTTCTTGGGCCACCAGCTCTCAATCGGGGGCGCTGGGTATTGGGATCCCATTCGGCACCCACATCAGGAGCTGGACGAAGGCGCCGCTCGGTATATGCGCTGGCGGCCTTACGAACAACTAAAGCGGTCGGTTGATCACGCGTTAGGCTCGCTTGAAGACGCCCGGAGATTTTTAAAGTGTTTCAGCGGGACAGGGGGGGCTCACGATTTCAACGCCGTACTGGGGAAGCTCGCTGGCCCAGGCGGGGCTATTGCGAGGGGGGAGCAATTTCAAACCAGCAACTACCAGCTCTATGAACTACTGCTTGATATCGAGAAGAAGGAGCTAGAGACCTACTATTTGCAGAGACTGGCGGAGGCTCGCAAGAAGTGGTCCGAGCTCGATCGCGACTTCGCGCAAGTCTTAGCCGCATGAGGTGAGGCCAATGGCGAAAGAAAAATTTGATCGTTCGAAGCCGCACATGAACATCGGGACGATTGGGCACATCGATCACGGCAAGACGACGCTGACGGCGGCGATCACGAAGGTGCTGTCGAAGACGAACCCGAAGATTCAGTTTCGGCCGTTTGATTCGATTGACAACGCGCCGGAGGAGAAGGCGCGGGGGATCACGATAGCGATTGCGCACGTGGAGTACGAGACGGCGAAGCGGCACTATGCGCACGTGGACTGTCCGGGGCACGCCGACTACATCAAGAACATGATTACGGGGGCGGCGCAGATGGACGGGGCGATTTTGGTGGTGGCGGCGACCGACGGGCCGATGCCGCAGACGC
>JAKCCV010000027.1 GCA_021838785.1 Acidobacteriota bacterium
AGAAGGAAGCGCCCCGTGAGGCGCGCCGTGGGCGCTAACCTCAGTCGCCCTACGGGCTCCTTCGGTTAGCGCCCACAGGAACTACTTACTTTGCTAAGAACAGGAACTTCTTACTTTGCCTTGACACGGCTAAAAGGTTAAAAGCCCCTCCGAAACCTCACAGCAAGGTCCACTGGATTCGCGGTTGCGGCCAACGCCCGCGGGCGCCCCTCATCAGCCTTCCAGGACTTTTTGGTAAGCAAGCTTTAGGGACAGTTTCTCGCGGTCCCAGTTCAATTCCTGCTCGATTCGTTTTCGTCCGCGTGCTCCGAGCTCACGTCTTAGGTCGGCGGAATTGAGCAGGCGAAGCATCTGTCGCGCAAAGTCCGCGGGGTCGTTAGGCCGGGCATAGAGCGCCGCATCACTTGCAGCCCGACGGCCTTCGGTCAGGTCAAACAGCACGAGGGGCCGCGCATACGCCATCGCTTCCAGCACCTTGTTCATGGTGGATTTGTCATTCATCGGATTTTGGGGATCAGGCGCGACGGAGACATCGGCCGTCGAGAGATAGGCGGCGAGATCCTCCTCGGAGACGCGTCCTGGGAATCGCACGAAGGAACGGAGTTGCATTTTGTTCGCTCGTTCCCGGAGACGCTCAAGTTCTATTCCACCGCCGATCAAGGCAAACAGCACATCGCTCCGCCGACTCACCACGTCCGCGATGGCCTCCAACAAGAGGTCGAGGCCTTCCTGTGGCCCCATCACGCCGTGGTAGGTAACCAAGTAAGCGCGGCCTTCTTTGAGTTCTGCGTGCGGCTCTCCAAGCCGGATGCGGGCCAGGTCCGGCGAACTCCGTACCACCCAGACCCGATCCGGCTTCATGCCGCCGCGCTCGATAGCGATCTCGCGGTAAGATTCATTCGGGGCAATCGAGACGTCGGCGGCACGGAAGGTTAATCGTTCCGCCAGTCGAACCAGCCGGTAGAGCCATCCGCGCCGCCCAAACTTCGCTTCAAACAGTTCAGGGTTCAGGTCATGGTGGTCAAAGACGAAGCGCGTGCCGAAGAACTTAAAAAATGCCGCGATGAGAAAGAGGGTGTCCGGGGGATTACACGCTTGGAGGACGCGGAAGCGAGAGCGACGATAGATGCGGAGAGCCATATAAAATTCAGCCACCAGCGCCCAGGCGTATTCGAACAAGTAGCCCCGCGGGCTGGCCGCTTCCCAAAGACGATGACGGTAAATCTCGATGCCCTCGATGTTCTCTTGGCTACTCTCGAATCCGCGCCCCTTCGGGGAGATGACGGCAACTCGATATCCCGCCTCAGCGAGCGCCCGGGCCTCCTGCCAGACGCGGCGATCAAATGGGACGGGCAAATTCTCAACGATAATTAGGATGGCAGGCTGAGGGGCAGGTATCTCGGGCTGGACATTCGGCGATCCCATCGGTCTTTATCCGTTCCGGTGTCGCAGCCACAACTCGAAGTTCACGAGCGCCCAAAGCTGCTTCTGCCGGTCACGCACGCCGTTGAAATGCTCACGGACGAAATTTTCCATATTACGGGTGTTGAAGTAGTGGCGCGACTCCGCGCCGGGGGAGAGGACCAGGTCCGCCACCATGGATTGCAGCGATTTGCGGAACCAAAGGCCCACCGGTAAGGCAAAGCCGACTTTGCGCCGCCGCAGCGTTTCAGGCGGCAAGTACGGCTTGAGCGCTTGCTTTAGCAGCCATTTGGTTTGGAATCCGCGTGTCAACCATCGCGTGGGGATACGCGCCGCCAGTTCCACCAATTGATGGTCAAGAAAAGGGACGCGCTCTTCGATTGAAGCCGCCATGGTCATCTGATCGCCGCGGGCGAGAAGATTATCCGGCAACCAGACCTTGAGGTCGGCATAGAGCATGCGTTTGAGTGGAGAGCGGTCGCGCGCCTCGCCGAGATACTGAGCAAAGACGCGAGCCGGATGCGCTGGGTCCACCTGTGCCAAAAAGTCCCGGGAGAATAACGCCTCGCGTTCTTCGCGGGTAAACGACGCGAACCATGTGGTGGAGCGCTCCGCCTCGTCGGAGATGGAAAGCGCCTCCAATGCGATCTTGACCCGCCGTTGCCGGTAGGGAAGCCAACGGACCAGGGCCTGCGTGGCCTCTTGAGGCAACGCGGAGACGACGCCCGCCAGCCGATCAGCCACGTACTTCGGGTAACCGGCGAAGAGTTCATCACCACCCTCCCCGGCGAGCACCACTTTAACGTCATGCGCGGCGCGCTTGGACATCAGATAAAGCGCCATGTCGGTGGGCTCGGCGAGCGGCTCATCGCGAAAAGCTACCAGGCGCTCCAGATGTTCGGCGAGATCGCTCGCGCGCACGATGATTTCCACATGATCGGTGGCGAAGCGCCGGGCCACCCGCGCCGCGTGGGGCAATTCGCTCTTTTCGGTTTCCTCAAACCCCACCGCAAAGGTCCGCAACGGCCTGACGTGCAGTTCCGCCATCAACGCCACAATCGCGCTTGAATCCACGCCACCGCTCAAATAAACGCCGAGCGGCACATCCGCCATCAAGCGCAGCCGGACGGATTCGCGCAGGAGACTGAAGAGCTGCTCGGCGTATTCTTCCGCTGTACGGGAGTTGCCGTCCTCGGGTGGAAGAGTCCAATAGCATTCCGTTTTGACGCCGTGCGCGTCGGCAACCAACACGTGAGCGGGAAGAAGCTTCTCAACGCCGCGATAGAGGGTGCTCGGAGCGGGAACGTATCGAAACCCAAAGAAATCGTACACCGCCTGGGGATCAATGTCGGTTGGCGAAGGGGAAAGTTCCCGCAGCGCCCTCAGCTCGGAGGCAAACGTGATGCGTCCGGGCTCGGGCCGATAAAAGAGCGGCTTGATGCCAAGCCGATCGCGTGCCAACAGAAGCCGTCGTTCGCGCCGGTCCCACAGCCCGAAGGCAAACATGCCCCGCAAGCGCTCAACGGCGGCCTGGCCATATTCCTCATAAAGGTGCACGACGACTTCCGTGTCGGTTCCTGTCCGCAGGCAATGACCCCGAGCAAGGAGTTCCGCCCGCAACTCGCGATAATTGTAGATTTCGCCATTGAAGGTAATCCAGACAGTCTCATCTTCGTTGGCAAGCGGTTGATGTCCCCCTCCCAGATCAATAATGCTCAATCGGCGATTTCCCAGGCCGACGGGGCCATCGAAATAAAAACCTTCATCATCCGGGCCGCGGTGAACCATGGCGCGAGCTGAGCGCTCGATCGCCGCGCGATCCGCCGGCGTGCCTGCTCCGTAATTAAAGATGCCGCAAATGCCGCACATAATCCAAGCCGGTTAATGGGCGCCGGCGACCCGCGAAGCATCTACCGAAAAAGCCACCAACGTCTCCGGCCAGAACGTCACGCGCACCCCAACAACACGGCTGCCTGGAAAGAGGGCGCGCATCTTGCGGGCCGAAAGAAGAGCGAGATGGGACACCTTGCCTTTCGGAATGTGGGTTCCAAGCCAGCGATTGTAACAGCGCTGGAGTTCACGCGGCATAAACTGAATGAAAGGCAAATGGTAATGGGTTTCAAACGGGAACCAATAATTTGGGGTTGTAACGAACCAGCTTCGCCCAACTCGCATAATCTCTTGTGCAAAGCGTTGCTGCTGGTCGCCGGCGGGAAGGTGCTCAATGACGGCGTTGGAAAACACCAGATCAAATGACTTGTCAGGAAACGGCAAGGCGCACCCATCAAAAATCACATACTTCGCCTGCGGGTAGAGCCTTCGGGCGGTGAAAATCTCTACTCGTTCAATTCCTCCCGCCACCACCTGGCTGGGATAGGGGTAGTAGTCCTGAAAGGTGTAGGCCGTGAACGTGGTGCCGCTGGCTCCGATGTCCAGCACGCGGTCTTCCGGTCGAGGCCGAAAGACCTGGTTGAGCAACTCAAATTTCCTTTGCCTCGACGCCCGGCTCAAGTGACGCAAGATTTGGCGGTAGAACGACAAACCCATTACCTCTTATCTCCTTCGGTTGCAAGCTGGGCCTCCGAGGATGGCTTGATCCCAAGGGCAAAAAATGCCGGCGAAAAAGCACGGCTGTGAGGCCGCCAAGGCATCAAACGGAAGAGCAAGGATGCGCCGGCGCTGGCCGAGCGTAGCAGCCAGTAAACGCTCGCCCGCTGCCAAGCCGGCCCGCCGTAGGTTCCGCTCCATTGCTGGTTGCGTCCGACGTGGAGGAAAAATGAGCCGAGATATCCGGAACGCACCCCTTCCAAGCCGAGTTGCTGGAAAATTCGGACCAAATCTGCCGGACCAAACACCACATGCCGGGACCACAGGCGCGGCGCGTACCGGCGATGGATCTTCCCCTGGACGCCCTGAAGATTAGGAACCGTCACCAGCAACCGCCCGCCCGGTTTGACCAACCGAAGATGCGCTGCGAGGACCCTTTGTAAATCCTCAAAATGCTCAATCACACCGGCCGAATAGACCACGTCAAAGGCGCCGTCCGCGAGCGAGGAGTGCAAGAAGTCCTCGCACACGACATCGCCGCGAACTCCTTGCAGGCGGAAATTCTCCTTCAGCAAGTGGCACCCGCGAAGTGAAAAGTCCGACCCAACCGCGGGGTTGCCAAATTTCCGCGCCACATAGGGAAGGAGCCTTGATCCGCCGCCGCCAAGCTCGATGATTCTCGCGGTCGCGCCCCCCGCAGCTCGGGCAAGCCATTGGACGCTTTCGTAATCTTGGTCTCGGTAGAGCCAGCGCAGCCGCATCGGGCGTTGTGCGCTCCAACACTGTGCATCCCAAAAGGCAGCGTCGGTCAATGCCTTCATGGTGTCTCAATCCGCTGCCAAAGCGAGATTAGCTGAGAGGGTTTGACCACTCGCAGCACCCACAGAACGGCAAAAAACACCGCCAGCCCCATTCCGCACGCCTCGCAGAGGAAGAGAAAATTGGTGATGCCCGTGGTGGGGGATGGAGCTTCAAGAGCGACGGCCCAAACCGTCAAGGCCGCCATGCTGGCGGCGGTCGTCACCTTCAGAAGATAGGAGGCCAGAATTTTGTCGAAACTTTGGCGAAGGTCGCCCACGTTCTGCGCATAGGCCGTTCCGGCGGTCACAACGAGGCTTGTCAACAAAGCCAGCGGGATGCCGGCAGCCTGCCAATGGAACACACCCACATAGAGCAAATCCAGCGCGACATTGATTCCGTATTGCAGCATCGCTAAGCGCATGAAGGCGGCGGCTTGATTGCGGGCAAAGAGATAAAAATTGAGCACTCGAAGTGCGGCATAAAGGGCCATGCTGAGGGAATAACAGAAAAATACGCGCGCCATCAGCGAGGCCGCTTGGGCCGTGAAGTTGCCGCGCTCAAAGATCAGGCGAATGATGTCTCGCGGCAGCAACAAGCAGAAGACCATCGCGGGGAAAACGGTGAGCGCGCCGATTTCGACGACGTTGCGAAGCGCGCGTCGCACCTGTTCAGCCTCGTGGCGCGCATAAGCGCGCGCCAGGGTGGGCAGCGCCGCGGTTCCCAGACTCCCTGCCAGCACCTCCACTAGCGTGGACATTATCTTCATGCCGTAGGCCAGGGCCGTGAGCGTTCCGGGAGGGAGAAAAGAAGCGATGATGCGTTCGACCACCACCAAACCTTGCCATCCCAACGCGGTTGTAAGTTGGGCAGCTCCCGCTCCGCGCAAGTTTCGAAACGGCTCGCCTGAACCGGCCAACGTCAAGGAGTAACGAACGGGAAACAACCAAAGAAGCTGCACCAGAAGGATGGTCAATTGCACGCCATAACCGGCCAGATAGCCGAAAACGATACTGTAAAATCCTAGACGGCGAAAGGTGAGGAGAATGCTGGCAATGACGGTGATATTGCGAAAGAAATTGCCTGAAGCCGGCACCGCGAAGCGGTGTTGACTCAGGAGAAAGGACCGGATAGCTTCGGTCAGTCCCGCCGGCACGACCATTAGAAATAGCCAGCGGCAAAGCTCGGTGGCGAGCACCGTTTCCGACCGCGTGAAGCCGGGCGCGAGTCCACGGATCAGCCACGGCGCCGCAAGAGCTCCTAAACCTGCAATACTTGCCATGCCCAGGAAAAGAGCGTTCGCGGCGTAACTGAACCCATGCCAAAGATCGGCGGCGCTCCGATGCAAATCCAAAGAGGAAAAGAAGGGCACCAACGAGAATTGTCCCGTTGCCTTGAGGAGGTTCGTCAGAATGTAAGGGAGGGTAAAGGCGACATAGAACGTGTCTGAGCTCTTCGACAAGCCAAGCCGGGACGCGATGCTGATTTCAACCAGGATGCCGGTGAGACTTCCCAAAAAGGAAAGGACTCCCACCACCATGGAACTGCGAAACATCTGTCGTTTGCCTTGCATGGGAAGGCATCCCGAGCTGGAAAAGGGAAGTTTTCAACTCGAAGCGGTCGCCAAACCGCCGCCACGGCGTCTTTCGATAGACTCCACGATGAACGGCGTGGCCGCCACAAGAAGATAGAGCATGAGCACGGGTGAGGTTCCGAAGTTGAATTCGAACGCCCCTTCGGTCATGAGCGCCAGCCACCCTGCCATCGCGCCGTCAATCATCCATCTTCCCGAGGAGCAGGATTTCCGAGCTTGCAGGGTTTTCCGCGCAATCGCAATCATGAGCCAAAGCCAAAGGGCGAGGCAAGGAAGGCCCCGCTCGGCGGCGAACTGCACGTAGTCGCTATGCAGGTGGCCGTGATAGCCGCGATCCGGCATTTTGCCGGGAGGCAAATAGAGGTCATAGACTTCGGGGATGGTATTCGGCCCGACACCCAATAAAGGATGCTTCTTCATCATTCGCAACCCTACCCCCCACATCTCAAAGCGCATGGCGATGGAGGCGTCGCGGCTCGGATGCAGCACCGAGGTCACGCGATCCTGAGCAACTTTGGGCAGCAGCCCGTAGCCGATCAGCATGAGAATCGGGATTCCCCAGAGCACCCGCGGCTTCCACCGCGCCAGAAGATAGACGGCACCAACAAAGCAGCCCAGCCACACACCCCGCGTCATATTCAAAATGATGGCCACTCCAACGACCGCCGCAATCCACCACCAGATGCGGCCTCGATGCTTCTCAAAAAGCAGGAAGGCGATGAGCATCGTCATCACCAGCATTTGCTGCCCGGCAAAGTTCATCCAATCACCCATGAAGCCCGTCATCCGCGTGTACGTCATGAATTGATAAATGTGATGCGGATGCTCCACCTTCACCTGTCGGTACTGCATGAAAAACTGGGCAATCCCAAGCAAACTCGCTACCGCTCCCTCCACGAACAGAGCTCGATAAAGCCATTCCAAGTGGCGTAGGCTCCGCACCAGGCTCACGGCAAAGAGCAATATCAGAAACAAGACAAGCTTCCGCACGGCAAACCACCCCACTCGGGGGTCACTCGAGCCCAGGACAGAAAGCACAGTCCAGCCGCAGAACAGCACGACGGGCCACCCCAAAGGAGGGAAACGCAGGGGATCGCGGTGCCGTATCCAGCCCGCCGCGTAAACCAGGCCAGCCGCAGCCAGAAAAGTTTGTGACGCTGCGATGGAAATCAGGTAAGAAAGGACCGACAGCGTAAAGAAAACCGAAGCCCACCACGCGAAGGTCTCGCGCGGCAGTTCCAGCCCCAGAGATTCGATGGATTTTCGCAGGCGCTTCACGCGGAGACTTAGAATTTAAGCAAGCGAAGGAGGAAATGCAAGCAGAAGCGTGTTAGCTCACCCACCTCATCCTCGATTTATGTCGCGTTGCGCCGTCGGCCGAGAGTGAGAGGATGACGCGAGGCTCTCTTGCCAGGCGGCTGCGCCACAGCCCAATACCGCTCAGTTCGGGGGAGCGCTTGCCTGAACCAGTGCCGCCTCGGGAGCAACCTTCGGCGCGGCCTCGGCCACTGGCTGCTTTTCGAGGGCACCCTCGATAACCTCGGGAATCGTTTTCACGTAATGCAGCTCCAAGCCTTCGCGTTGCTCAACAGGCAGGTCTTCCCGGACGTTAGGTTCATTCTCGGCGGGAAGGAAGATTTCCCTGACGCCCGCGCGACGAGCGGCGAGAACCTTCTCCTTAATTCCCCCCACGGGCAAGACTTGTCCACTCAGGGTAATTTCTCCCGTCATGGCGACCCGCTCTCGAACCGGCCGCCGCGTCAGCGCGGACACCAGCGCGGTCACCATCGTAATGCCGGCCGACGGCCCATCCTTTGGAATCGCCCCCGCGGGAACATGCATATGGATATCGTGATTTTGGAAGAATTCGGGATCAATTCCGTATTCGCTCGCATGGGAACGGACCCAAGCGAGCGCTGCCTGCATGGACTCCTGCATCACCTGGCCCACGTTCCCGGTCATGGTGAAATTTTTGCCGCCTTTCATCATGGTGGCCTCGACAAAGAGCACGTCGCCGCCGGTCGGCGTCCACGCAAGACCCACGGCGACCCCGGGCCGGCGAGTCCGCTCCACAATCTCGACCTCCGGCCGGAATTTCGGCACGCCGAGGAAGGTGCTGAGGTTGTCCGGGGTTACTTCCAGCTTCTCTTGGTTCCCTTCCGCAATGCGGCGCGCTTGCTTGCGGCAGATGGTGCCGATTTCGCGTTCCAGGTTGCGGACGCCCGCTTCCCGCGTGTAATGGCGAATAATGCCGACAATGGCTTCCCGGTTGAAAACGATTTGGTCGCCCAAGGTGACGCCGTTTTCCGAACTTTGTTTTGGGATGAGGAACTTTTGCGCGATGTGGACTTTTTCCTCCTCCGTGTAGCCTTGGACTTCCAGCACCTCCATGCGGTCGAGAAGCGGTGGCGGAATGGTGTCGAGCACATTCGCGGTGCAAATGAACAACACGCGCGAGAGGTCGAATTGGACGTCCAAGTAGTTATCGCGGAAATGAGAGTTTTGCTCGGGGTCAAGAACTTCCAACAGGGCGGAAGAGGGATCGCCTCGGAAGTCTCGCCCAATCTTGTCCACCTCGTCGAGCATGAAAACCGGATCCCGGGTTTCCGCGCGGCGAATGCCCTGGATAATCTGACCCGGCAAGGCACCGATGTAAGTTCGACGATGACCGCGAATTTCCGCCTCGTCGTGGATTCCGCCCAACGACATGCGAACAAACTGCCGATCCAGGGCGCGCGCGATAGACTTCCCCAGCGACGTTTTGCCCACCCCCGGCGGCCCCACAAAGCACAAAATGGGCCCCTTGAGTTGAGGTTTCAATTGCAACACCGCCAGATAATCCAGGATGCGCTCCTTGGCCTTTTCCAGATCGTAGTGGTCTTGGTCTAGCACGGCTTTGGCCTTAGCGAGGTCCACCTTGAAGTCGCTAACTTTGTTCCAAGGCAGCGCCACCAGCCAATCCAAGTAGGTTCGGGTCACATGGTAATCGGCCGCTGCGGGCGACATTTTGGCCAAACGGCCCAACTCGCGGAGCGCTTCCTTTTTGGCCTCTTCCGTCATGCCGGCCGCTTCAATTTTTTTCCGGAGATCCTCGATCTCCTGTTGCTCGTCGGCTTCCCCGAGTTCTTTCTGAATGGCTTTCAGTTGCTCTCGTAGGAAGTACTCTCGCTGGCTCTGGCTCACCTGGTCTTGAACGTCCGACTTGATCTTGGACTGGAGTTGTAAAATCTCCAATTCGCGCGCCAGTAAGTGGTTGAGCCGGTCCAGACGGACTCGCAGGTCCAGGCTCTCCAGCAGCTCCTGCCGTTCCGTGCTCGAAAAAGAAGGCAAATTGGCGGCGATGAAGTCCGCCAGCCGTCCCGGGCCCTCGATGTTCAGGACCACGGTTTGGAGATCGTCGGATAGGGTGGGGGATAATTGAACAATTTGCTGAAACTGCGTCGTCACGCTGCGTGCTAAAGCGGCGAAATCGGACGCTTCCTCCCCCGCCTCGACGTCCGGTAAAGCCTGCACCCGTGCCCGCAAGTAAGGCTCAAACTGCAGCACCTCCTCAATTCCAATCCGGTGCAACCCCTCCACAAAAATAAACAGGCTCTGCGTTGGCAGCTTGATAATCTTATGAACCACCGCGGCAGTCCCGATCTGGTAAAGGTCGGTGGGCTGGGGATTGTCCACGCGTGGATCGCGTTGCGCCACCACCCCAATAATTTTTTCACCCTCCGCCGGCAGGTCGCCAATCAAGCGCAGAGAGCTCTCGCGCCCGACCGTCAGGGTCAGGATGGCATTTGGGAACAACACCGTATCCCGAACCGGCAGAATGGGTAGTTCCGCCTCGGCGCGCAATTTGCTTCCTCGCTCGCTCATATTAACTTCGCCTTGCCCGGAAGAGCGCAACGCCAACACAGGACCGGGCCTTCGCTTTTCTCCTCCTCTATCTTATCACGTTATTCCCTTGCCCCACATGCTGGCCATCCGCCAAGGGTTTGGCTAAAGACGGTCAGGCATGGCTGCCGATGGAGGAGCTGATTGAGGAATCCAAGGCGGCGGTGGGTGAATTGACGGAGGTGCCGGGGCAGGTCACGGTCGGACGGCGCGACCGAGCGTCACGCGCCGCGGCACTTATCGGCGGACAGCCATTAATTGAGCCGTCGGGATGGAGACACGTTCCAAATCTCCGGCCGAGTTGGTCCAGAGGTCAAGGCGGGCGAGGTCGGTGGTGACGATCAAGTGTCGGGCGTTTAGCTTGCCGCCCGCGACCGTGATTTTTTGGTTCGGGGCTTCACGGACGCTCACTCGGCCGGGGAGGGCCTCTTGAGGGATAAAGGCGGCAAAGCTTTGGCGTCGGCCTTGGGCGCGGAGGTAACGCCAGACCAGGATTTCGTAGTGAGAGAAAACGTTATCATCGAGCACCACCACGTTTTTGGGCAAGACGAACTTGCGGAGGTCGGTCTTCCCGTTCAGGATGCGATAGCGTGCGGTGACGGGCGAGGCGAGGAAGTTGATCTTGAGGCCGGAGGGGCGCGGCGCGATTTGTTCCCATGTATAAGTGCGAGGCCAGAGCGTTGCATTGAGGACCAGGTCAGACACCGTGCGGAATTCTACCGCTCGGCCTGCTTGCTGGACGCGAATGTCCACTTCGCCCGCGGCCTCGATTCCATGGCGGCGCGGGCGAATTTGGAATTTTTCCGTCCCCACGTCCTTGCCCGCAATCGAAATGACCAAGGTTCCTTGATCCTCAAATCGGTTCTGCACGGAGCGCGCCCGAGTTGGCTGCAACAAGCCGACCACCGCCGTCGCCAACATTCCACCGATAAAAAACCTTGCTCGCCTTGCCGCCACGCGCCTCACTCCTTAAAAGATTTGGGAACGCAGGATTTCGCGAGCGACCTCCTCCGGGCTTCGTCTGCCGGTCGAGACTCGATATTCAGCCTGACGATAGTAAGGAAGGCGCTCCTCCAGCAGCTTAGAGAAGCTTGACCGGTCGCGAAACAGGGGACGATTCTGAACCTTGGCGCAGCGATGCCACAGCTCTTCTTCCGGGCAGTCGAGCCAGATGGTGACGCCTTCCGTTTGACGTATCCATTCTGCATTCCAGGGCTGCGCAAAGGTGCCACCACCGAGAGCGATGACGGCCGGCTCGGCCTTGGAGACCTCCACGAGCGCCGCTTTCTCGAGTTGACGGAAAAAAGGCTCGCCCGCGCGCTCGAAAATTTCCCGTACGGTCGCGCGCTGGCCGGCCTCGATGACCGCATCCAGGTCAATAAACGGCCAACCGAGCGCCTCTGCTATCAGAGCGCCCACCGACGATTTACCGCTCCCCATGAAACCGACAAGATAAATCTGGCGGCGTCGTTGACGGTTCATTCCGGTCAGCTTGAAGACCACCTAACCCACTGCGCATTATAGAGGGTCCGCGTAGCTTCGGCAATTGGCGCCGATGGAGAAAATCATCCATCGAGCTTTGCTGAGCCGCGGCCGATAACGGCACGTATGGGGTCAAGGCTCGGGGCGAATGCGGATGGTTCCGCTGAAAGACCGTAAGTCCACGGTCGCTTCACCGGTGCTGTGGGTGCCGAAAATGCTGTTGCCAACGCTGAAAGGCGAAGAGAAGCGGCGGCTTTCAGTCAAGGGGAAGTTATTTTCGAGCTTGCCGCGAACTGTTTTGGCGTGTAACTCAAACGAGGCCTGGCGGGGGCAGAGAATCTCCATGCTGCCGCTGTAATCGGAAAGCACATACACGCCGCCGGAAGCGAAATTGCCCTCATAGAAAATATCCCCGGAGTTCGTGCTCGCCCGGACTTCCGAACTGGTGGGATTGATGAGGCGAAGGTTGCCGTTGATGGTGGTGGCTTCGATGCGGCCGGCGGCGCGCGTAATGCTAATGTCGCCGGTCAGCGTGCGAACCGCCAGGTGACCCCCGATATCGGCCACCACGACAGGCGCGCCGAACGATTCCACATCCGTGTCCCCGTCAATGCTTTGGACCTGCACGCTGCCCTCCGGGTCGTGGATGACGAGGCTGGCGCCGGAAGGAACTTCGAGGGTGAAGTCCGCCGCTCTCTGCTGGGGAAGGGCGGACGGGTCCACGGCGTGGGTGCTGAAATGGATATCTTGCGCGGGTCCCTGGAGCGGACGGGCGTCAAAGTCCACCACCACGCTTGGGGAGGCGAGCACGTACACGGCGTGAACCATTGGCCTGCTCCAACCCCGCACCATCACCCGGCCGCGCAGATTGGAGAGGGTGAGGCTGGGGTGGTTGGTCGTCCGAATAGTCTTTTCGACCCGCAGGGGTTGAGCGCCCAGCGCCGCGATGGGCAACAACAGACACAACTTCGGCACAAGGCTCGAAAGACGCGACATTACATAGCGACGGTGCGACACAGAATCTACTTTCTACCCGACGGCCTAGCGGCCTTGATATTCCAAGGCAGAAGCGAGAATGGCGGCCTTCTGCGCATAAGCTTGCATGAGGTACTGCCGCGCCAGTAAATTATCTGGCGCTTGTTGAAGGGTCTCGTTGCACTCTCGAATGGAGTTATCTAGCGATGCGATGCCCTTCTGATAATCTTCCCTGACGTCCGGATCCGTGAAATTGATTTGGCTGTGGTAGGCTTGCGCCATCTGGCGGACCGTGTGCTCGACGGAAATTTCCTGGGCGCTGTAATTGGCCTGCAGGGGAGTGGACGAGGAGGTCATCTCCAGCCTCGTGCCCATGTTCGAGTGGTGCGAGGAAGTCACCACCAGCACGGTTGCTACGGCCAACACCGCGATGACACTTGCGGGGATGAGACGGCTGGGGAGGGTCAGTTGGTCGAGCCAGGATGCCCAGCGCCGCCGGCGGGCGTGAATGAGCCCTTCGGCGCGGAGACGGCTGCGCAATTGCACCCACATTTTCGGCGAAGGAGACTCCTCGGGAAGCTGGCGCGCCGCCGCTTGGATCCCTCGCAACTGTTCGAGCACCGACCTGCACGCGCCACATTGCGCCGCATGGCCTTCAACCTGAGTGCTCGCCTCACCTTCCAGATAGCGCGGAAGTTCAAGGTCGAACCGCCGACACTCCGGAGGAATTTGAATTTGCCGGTCTGGCAAGGTCTCTCCCATAGAGGCCCCTCCTACGTTTTCTCCTGCCGCCCTTCCGTTGCCGGGGATGGCTTTCTTTTCTGGTCTTGCAGGAGCCATTCCCGCAATTTCATTCTGGCCTTATGGAGCTGTGATTTTGAGTTACCCACAGAACAATTCATAATTTCGGCGATCTCGTTATGCTCGTAGCCCTCGACATCGTGCAGGATAAAAACTGCTCGGTAACCGGGAGGCAACTCCGCGATGGCGCGATTAAGGCCGATGCGATCCACGGACATGGCCAGCCGCGGATCCGGTTGGCCGTAGTCGCGTCGGGTCGGCTCGCCCTGTGAATCGTCGGTCTCATCGAGGGAAACCTGCTGAAGGCCCTTCTTTCTCAGGTGCATCAGCACGACGTTCACCGCCAGCCGATGCAGCCACGTCGAGAAAGCGGACTCACCGCGAAAGGTGGAGATCTTCCGAAAGAGTTGCAAAAAAGCTTCTTGCGTCAGATCTTCGGCTTCCGCCGTGTTCCCGGTCATGCGCAGGCAGAGCGTATAGACGCGCCGCTTATGCGCCTCGAACAGGGCTTCAAACGCCTTCTCGTCGCCCTGCTGCGCACGAGCAATCAGCTGAGCCTCGGGAACGGCCTTAGGTTCGGTCGCTTTATCTGAGCTCAAAGGTCCACGCTTCGGGCCGCACCCAGACTCGCTTGTTGTGATGCAGGGGTTTCTGCCGAAGTTGCATCCCCGCCTGCAGAGGTTTCCCCGGCCCCTCGCCCCGTTGCCCAGCCCACAGCTCGTTTTAGGGCTTAGTCCTTCGCGCTCCGGAGACCTCGATTAAAGCCTGCCCGACGCCGGTGTTGCCGGCGCTGTCCGTGGCTCGGAGAAGAAGGACATGCTCCCCGGGCTTCAGCCCGGAGAGCCGCAAGGTGAAACTCTCAGTCCGCGAGTCCACGATGCCGTCGTCAGATAAAATGTCTTTCCAACGACTACTATCCAACTTATACTCGGCACTTCGCAAGGGGGAAATCGCATCCCGGGCCCGGAACTGCACGACGGCTCGGTTTCCCGTTAAGGTTTGGCGGGCCACCCCGATCACGGGCGGCCGATTATCCACCCAAAAGGGCGCGCTGAGCATGGAAGTTCGGCGGGCCATGCTGGGCGGGTTCGAAGGGCTATCGGAGGCGACGATTCGGGCGATATATTCGCCGTCCGCCAAAGCGTGAGGCGGAATCGTGTAACTGGGTATGGAGAGCCGAGATTTCAACAGGTGCCATTGCCGCTCTTCGGTGGAACGAACGTAAACCGAATACACCAACTTATCGTTGTTGGGGTCCGTCGCTTGCCAGCTTAGAGTCAGAGGAATTTTGGTGGCCGGCGCGGGGGTAGAGAGGGCCGGAGAGGTGAAACTGAACGCGCCCGTTGCGACCCCAACGGTGCCGGTGGGATTGATGCCCGTCGAAATGCCCACGGCAGGATTGGTGCGCTGGCTCGCGGTGCTCACACTGACGGAGTGAATCACCGGTGGCAAATTCTCATTGAGGTAGGAAACGGAAACTTCCTCCAGCCGCGGGTCGGCGTTGGATGAGCCTTGAAGCGTGACTTTCCATTGGAGGTAGCGCGCCGGCGGGCATTCCAATTGGCTGCCGTTCGGATTGCGGTAAGGGCCGGACCAATGGCTCCAGGTGGAGTCAGGACGGGCGGAATTGCCCGAGCGGGCATAAAAAGTGGCGGAACTACCGGCGGGAAAATGACCTCGCCAAACGATCGCTCCCCAGTGCGAAATGAACCGTGTATCTTTGACCGGGGAGATGTAGGTTCCTTGCTCGGCTGGGCTGGTCCCGAGGCGAAATAATTTCCCCACATTGCTGGTGGCCACGTAGAGATTGTCCCCTTGCAAAAGCAGGCGCGTGGCCATCGCTTCACGGGTTTCCGCGACTAAGGTCAGCTTTTCTCCGTAGCGGGAGGGTTCAAGTTGATAAATCTTGCCATGGTTGTCGGTCGAGAAGAGCACTTGGCGACCGCGCACGGCGAGTCCGTAAGGGCTGGAGGTCTGCGACCTCCAGATGGTTTGGACGGTAGAATCAGGTGAGATTTCAATGACGGCACCGCGGCTTTGTGGCTTGAAGGCGAAAGGAGACACGACCGACGATGGAGCCGCATGGATAAAGCTGGGAGAGGGTTGGGGTTTAGCAGGGGCCGTTTTCTGGGCGCCTTTCGCCGCCGCAGAAGCTAGACCCGCCCCGAGGCTCCTGGCTCCGGTGACCGTTACCATCATGGGCTGCATCGGTGTCGCGGCCCCCGGCAGAATCGGCGATGGAATGCCCAGCATCGAGGGGGGGCCTCCGGTGCCCAATGCCGCGGCAAAGATTTTGCCGTCAGGCCCCGTGGCAAGGGAATGAATCTCTGGCAAGCTGGATTGGTAAATCACAAATGCTTTACCGTCTGGATTAATGCGGTAAATCAGACCTCCGGGATCGGTTCCTGCGAGCAAATTTCCTTGGGAATCAAAGGCCAAGCACATGATGTGAGTTTGATCGCTGGTGAAGAAAACCTTCCCTTGCCCATCCGGGCTGATGCGGAAAATTTGCCCTTTGTTTCCCGTGGCCGCATAGAGGCGACCCTCGGAATCCAAGGCAAGGGCCCAGATATATTTTGCGTTCGGATTGTAGAAAACTGAGGATTTGCCGTCCGGGGTCACGCGATAAATTTTCCCATCGGGCGAGCTGCCTACAAACAGCGTGCCGTCGGGCCCAGCGGCTAAGGCGAAAATGTCAGGCTCGGGGGCCGTGAAGACAAGGGAAGATTTGCCGTTGGGCGTTACGCGGAACACCTTTCCCTGGTGCCCCGTCCCAAGGTAAAGAGCATGGTGAGGCCCCGCCGCGATGGAGAGAACGAGCGCCTGCTCGGGGTTAAAGACAACTTGAGGGGCGGGCGCCAAACTCAGCGTGCCCGTGTCACTGAGGGAGAGCCCTGAAAGTCGGCCTTGAATGAATTGCTTGAAAGAACTGAGCTGCCACACGCCGGTTTGAACCCCCCACAGTGGCACGCTCATAGCGAGCACACCAAACACCAGAGCCTTCATTTTCATCTTGGCGCCTTTCATGTTTCCCCACGTAAGGTTCAGGGCGGCGTTTCCCCTGGGTGTTATCGAACGGCGAGCCAGGAGGCAGCCTTGCCGCGCTGCTTGCCCCGCTTCGGTCACCGTGTCCTTTCCTGTTCCCCTAGGTTGGGCATTTTTTTCAAACGCCTGAAGTATTCACCTTGAGCTGCAGAGTCTTCATCCCTTGAATCGAGTACAGCGTTGGAGGAGTCTCAAAGTCACCGATGACCGAAGTTCCGCTAAACATAAAGCCAGTGGACACAGCCGGATTAGCCAGAAAAGTCTGGATCAAAGACGGCGGCGGCGACGGATACTCCTCGCCTTGCAGGGTGAGAGACTGCTGGGGAGACATCACCAGCACATAGAGCCGGTTGTCGCGGCGCATGCGATTCAACGCGTACACGAGCTGATGCAGATTGCGAGGACCCGCCACCAGCGGCGCCAGGCGATTCTCAACCATGTTTAAGGCGGTCCCGCTGCCCACCACCAAAGAGATCATCTTGTCGGTGGTGCTGGCGGGGATCACCACCGGAATCTGCTCCGTGAGGGTTTTGCCAGAGGGCGTGCGAAGCAGCCCCGTCAGAATGATGTGGTCGCCCGGGCGAACCTCCGGCTGCGAGCTCCAAACCTGCTGTAACGTGGCCACATGCTTCTGATCGCTCGAGGTAATCCTCAGATCCACACCCTCAATCTTCATGTGAGGAAAGTTGCTCTCTAGAAGGTAAGTGAGCGGCATCGAGACATCGCCCCCTACCATGTTGGCCGTGGCCGCATCGCCGGAAATCACATTATCAAGGTTCACGGATTCGCCGTCCGCAAGGCGGATCGCTCCGCGAATTCGGAAAGTCGAGGGACCGACGGCACGCTCCGTGCTAGTGAGAGCCGAGACGACGCTGAGGTTCAGCAGGAGCGGAGAGAGAAAAGACTGTTGAATTATTTGGAAATGATAATCCTCTCGGCGATGGAGTGTGGACTTGACTTCGATGTGAACGGGGATGGTGGGCGCTTGCTCACCCACCACACCGTAAATAGCCCCAAAACGATCCTGACGGATGGTACCTACCAGCGGGCCGGGCGCATCCACCTTAAACGAACTGGCGAGGCTCGGGACCACGGTCAGAACGCTCGCCTGCGCAAAAGGGATTTCTGCGGGCCCCGTCATCATGAAGCGATGCCCGCAAGCGTAGAGGTTATTTCCCTCGCGCAGCGTGACCGTGCAGTCCACATTCATATTGAGATCACCCCTCACCAGCATCAGGCTGATCATGGAGCCGGGTTGTGGGCCGCCCGGAATGGGCGCGGCGGATTCGCCTGCCGACAAAATCCCGCCCTGCATGGGCTCAAAGCCCAGCCGCTCAAACAGCGGCGCATACGCATCCATGGCCTGACTGGAGAAGCCGCCAAAATGTAACGGTAGTTGCATGCCAGTAAAAGGGCCCGCTGGGCTCGAACTCGGGAAGAGTTTCTCGACCACGGGCATTAATCCCTCGCTTAGCGGGGTTTCCGGAATCAGCCGGAGGGTTTGTTGACGGGCCACGCTCGCCGACACCAGCTTAAAGGGCGCAAGCCGTGGGATCTCACCCTGCTGCGGGCCCTGAGCTGGCTTGCCTTGCCGCTTGGGAACCACCGCCAGCATCTCCTGAATCGGCGTAATGCCTGCGAGCGGCTCCTTTGAAAAGGGAAACGCCAACGCGACCGCGCCGACCAGCTTCCCATCAATGTAAACGGGGCTGCCACTCATCCCCGCCACCACGCCCGTTTGAGCCAACGGGCCGCCCGATAGCCGCGCCAAAATGACATCCTGCTTGGGGGCGAGGGCATTCTTCAACACCCCCAGAATATGCACCTGAAACTGTTGGACGTGATTACCCACAAAAATCGTTCGACCGATTCCCGTGAGACCCGGCCGCACCTGGCTCAACGGGAAAAATTGAGGTGGGGTTTTAGGTTGTGCGAAGGGAGCAGCGCCGTCCGCCGGTGCGCGGTCTTTCGGCTGATGGCTTTGTCCCAGTAGCCCAGGAGCAGAAGCGAGGAGAATGGCTGCCGTCAGCGTAAGGTAGTGGGATCGCATCTTGGGGACTTGCTGCACCCTAGCCCGCGTCTTCAGTCTAAGAGATGCGCACTCCGCCCGTCAAGGATGCACATCGAGTGGCAGCCGTTTCGGAAGTTTTGGTGGGAGAGGCTGCACGAAGCCGCCTTCGCTCGACGAACCCGCGACGGAAACGGCACCGTCGCGGCTACCAAGACGGGTAGCCGCGACACTGTTTTGTGTGTCGCGGGTTCTAATTTCGAGGCGTGAATTTTGGTGCGTAGTCACATGGGCGCAGCGCCGGAGCGTCCGTCGCCCGGAGCCCGGAAGTTAGCGGCCAGGCGCACACGCTGGGTGGCGTATTTCCACGGGCGGCGCGGAGAAGGGCCCTTCGCCGGAGCTTCCTCTTCTTCTGCCGTTGCTGGCGGGCCAGCGCCAGCCGTTGGGCGTCGGCTGCCCACCCCTCGGCCACGGCCTGTTTAAGCTCCCGGCCGGCGTTGACCAGGCGCTGCCCCTCCCACACCTTCCTCCGGGAGGCGTTCGACCCGCTGGTGGCCGACTGCCCTAAAGGTGAGCAACCCGAAGGGGTGTCCCTTCCTATCCTTGGCACAGTGGCAAGTGGGCTGCACCGCTGCTCGTGCAGCCCCTGGCGAGCGTGACTTGCCGGCCAGCCCGAATATGCTACGGCCTACCAGGCCTGCCGCCACCATTGTTGTTACGTTGCGGTCGCTGCTGGCCGCCGCGTCCTCGCGCTTGGGTTGCGCACCCGCTGTGGCCGTTGCTGGGGCTGACGTGGCTGGAACGCCGGACGCTGCGCCTGCTGCTGCCGATTTCCGTTGTATTGACGGAAAGTGGGTTGCTGTGGAGGTCTGTTCGGCTGAGCTTGCGGAGCGTTCTCCCGGAACGGCCGGAATTGAGTTGGCCGCTGGACAGCTTGGCCTTGCGGTGGCCGTGCCTGTTGCATCTGCGGACGCCCTCGCGCCGTGCTTCGTGTGGGCTGGCTGAACGAGTGCCAGCCTTGTCGCCCCTGCGGAGCCGGGCGGATATTTCCGCGCCGCACCGGTGGCTCGCGATAGACGCCGCCCACTTGAGTGGCTCGCATCACGCCTTGGCCACGAAACATACCGGGTCGCGGCGTGGCCGCGACTTCCGGACGGCCGTGGTTGATGGAAGCTCGCTGGTTCGGATCGCCTCGAGCGATCCGCTCTTGCTGGATTTGCTGCGCAACCATCCCTATGCGTCTCTGGCGCTCCGCAGCTATCTGCTCGTTCGTCGGACGGGCGAAGATTCCGCCTCGTCCGCCGTTGTAACTGACTCGGCTGTTATTATTTGTGATCACGGCCTGACTGTAAACGTTGGTGATGTTCGTAACGTTGACGTTATTCACGTCGCGGTTGTAATAAAAACGCCGACCGCGCCAGTAACCACCGTAGTAGCCCTGGCCCGGGTAGCCATACCCGTAGTCAATTCCGCCATAGAACCCGACCCCGGGACCCCAGTAACCCGGATACCAGACAAAAGACGCGTAAACAGGGCTCCATCCCCAATAACCCGGCGTCCACAATGCACCCTCATACGGTGGAAGCACCCACGTTCCCGGCACCCAGTAGTACCCGTAGCTCGGGTCCCAGGCCCAATAACCCGGCGTCCAGATATAGCCCGGACCAGGGCATATCGGCTGGGAATAATACGGGAGCGCCGGCGGACCGAAAGATACCATGATCATCACCGGTGGGGGCTGGGCCGCAGCTTGTTGAGCTGGCGCGAGCAGCATCCCGATTCCAATGACAACCGCCAGCGCTACGAGGAAGCCCGCGCGTGTCCTCGACGGCACGCGCCGCCCGGTTCCCGTTGCCGCGGCCTTGGGCTGTGGGTTGTTTGCTGTCAGATTGGCCCTTCGCGAATTGTCGAAATAGAGGTCAGTTCCTGAGCCGTTTTGAACTCTCATTGAACACCCCCTTCTCAGTGGTTTCACTGTGCGTCGCATCTTTTCTGCTCTCCGCATCGCGCCGCTCCGTTGAACCACACTCATGCTTAGACGGCGATACACCGTCCAAAGGATACATTTATTTAGCAAGCCATTTATTCACAACACGTTACGTTCACGCGGCCCGGCGAGGTCGCTTCCTACCTCTCGCTCTTCGCGCCGCTTCGTCACGCAGATCGTGCATCCCCAGCGGAACTTGCGCCGCAGTCGGCTCTTTCTGTGCATAGGGATTTCAGGTTGCCATTCGGGCCAGCCATGAGCTTCTAACGCGGCGAATCCTGACGAAGGCATTTCCTTGATTTTCCTGTGGCGGGATACTTCTCTCAACATATCATGCCCAACCCGCTTTTCGGCTCCCTCACGTTAGCTCTTCACGGTGGCGGCAGCAAGGACGTTGCAAGGTATTTTGCGAGAGGAGTGAAGGTTTGTAAATTGCCGGGGCATAGCCCGCGCTATGGGCCGGCCAGACCGCAGGGCGGCTCTGACGCGCGGACCAGGCTAGCCTAGCGTGAATTCGTCGGTGTGGGTGATGAATTCGGGATACGCTCCGGCGCCGAGTTCGTAGAGGTCCATCCCCTGCCGCTCGCCTTCCGGCTCGACGCGGTAGGGATAAAACCGGTTGAGCAGCCGATTCAGTCCGTAAGTCAGCGGGAAGACAAAACCGAGGAGCGTGGCCACGCCCACCAGCTGCGCCAGCCACTGTCCCGCTCCGCCCTGAGCCGCGCGCGCGAAAAGGCCCACGGCCATCACACCCCAGATGCCCGCGACGGCATGCACTGAGACCGCGCCGCCCGGGTCATCCACGCCCAGACGCGCTTCGAACCACTCGACCGACAAGGTCGCTAACGCTCCGGCGACCAAGCCGATGAAGGCCGCCGCCAGCGGCGTGACCAAGGCGCATCCCGCCGAGCCGGCCACCAGCCCGCTGACCCAGCCGTTGGCGGTGAGCGATGCGTCCGGCTTGCCGAAGCGGCTGAGCGTCATTCCCGCGGCAGCGAGCGCGCCCGCGCTGGCGGCTAACAGAGTATTGATGGCAACCACCGCCACGCGACTGGGTTCGATGCCAAGGAACAGAAGGCTTCCGGCGGCATTAAGACCGGTCCACCCGGGCAGCGCCACAAGACATCCAACCAGCACCAGGACGACGTTGTGACCGGGAAGGGCCGCGGGCATGCCGCCCGCTGCGTACTTGCCACGGCGCGGGCCGAGAATCCAGGCAATGGAGAGGGCCGTCAATCCTCCGACGGCCTGAATCGCGCTGGCCCCGCCCGCATCCACGAATCCTCGTCCAAGCCCGTAATCCGCGCCGAGCTGGGCCAGCCAGCCGCCACCCCAAACCCAGTGTGCGAATAATGGATAAGTCCACCCGGCCAGGACGACGGTGGATGCGCAACAGGCGCGAAGCTTCCAGCGTTCGGCGCCGCTGCCCAGGGGAATGATCGCCGCCAGTCCCACGCTCAGCATTCCAAGCCAGGCCGCCAGCGACGCCGGAGACCCGTCGAGCGCGAGCCCGCGCAGGAAGTAATGCCCCGTGCTAATCCAGTTCCAGGGCTTTCCCCGAAAGGCGATGGCGTGGCCCGGCAGCGAGCCATATCCCTGCCAAGCGAACCCGCAGATGAAATAGACGACCGCCGCCACCGCCATGACGCACAGTGACGCCATCATCGTGTGCGCGGCCGACCGCGACCGCCCCAAGCCGCTGTAAATCAATGCCAATCCTGCGACCGCCAGGGGAACAAGCAAGATGGAGAAAACGCAGAGGGCCGCAGCCGTTGAGGAGAGCATCGGGTGCATGGTTACGCGGCTCCCCTTCGCGTGCCAAGGTGCGACCGAATCACGAGAACCCAACCCAGCGCTTCAACGGCCACACCCGCCAGCACAAAGCCCGTCCGTAAGGCCGGCAAGGAGAACAACACGACGGCGGTCAGAACAATGGTCCATCCCGCTACCGAAATCAAAAACCCTGCGAGCCTCATGCGCAAACCCACAACGAGCTGGAGTGAGTGTTAGGAGTCCGACCACCGCCTACCATATCACAAACCCGAGGCAAGTGGCGTCCCTCCCACCCCGAGAGAGTCCACCAGGGTATCAAAAGTTTTTATGGTTCATAAAAAGGTAAACATCAGCATCAACTATATGAATTTGCTTATTACCTCGATACAAACTTTGACTTTTACACCCAGGTCAGAGTTTCTTACGCTGTGAGCGGGGGGAACACACCCAATCCAAGGAGAACCGACATGGCGGAGAATTCCGCACCTGAGATGAAACCCACGCTAGGTTTAACGGGCGTCACCGTGAACGCGATGGCGCTGATTGCGCCGGGGGCGTTTCTCTGGCTCACCTTTGCTCCCCAAGCCACGGAAGGAGCCACGGCCCCGGCCATGTGGCTGGGCATTTTCGTGGCGTTGCTGCTCTGCTTGGCCACGGCGGTTAGTTACGCCGAGCTCGCCAAGCTGTATCCCGGCACGGGGAGCTCCTACTATTTCGCCGAGCAGTCCTTTCTGAATCACGATAAGGCTTGGCCCTATGCCCGCCTTTCCAAGTTCATCGTCGGCTGGGCCTCGCACCTTTACTACTGGATTTACCCAGGCGTGATGGTGGCGGTCATTGGCGTGTTTTGTGGCTATGTTGTGGGAACGCTGTGGCCAAGCTTCATGAGCGCCTCGAATCCAGGACCGATGTTCATGATGGCCTGCGCCGTTGCGGCTTCGTTTGGCATTGCCTACATCGCCTACCGCGGTGTGACCGGTTCGACGGCGGTGAGCGTGGCCATCAATGTGATTCAGATCAGCGCCCTAATTGTTTTCTCGGTGATGGCCCTGTCGTATCGTCTGAACCATCCAGCCGGTAGCCCTGCGTGGCAGTTTGACTCTACCTCGGGTGACGCTTACAACTATGCATTCGCCACCACCAAAACCGTGGTCAACGGGCAGACGGTCGAGAACATCGTCCGCAACGCGCAGGGTATCCCTCAGCCCAAGCTGGATGCTCAGGGTAAGCCGGTGCCCTATCGCATCAGTTATCCCACGCACGACGCGAGCGGCAACTTTCTGTCTCACCGGAATGCTCTCTCGGTCATCTCGCCGCACAATTGGGGGTGGGTCTTTGTCCAAGCGACCGTCGCTATCCTGATTCTGGTGGGATTTGAATCGTGCACCTCGCTCGGCGGCGAAGCTAAAAATCCCAAGCGCGACATTCCCATCGCCGTGATTACGTCGTTGCTGATTCAAGGCGCGTTCTGCTATCTCTTCGAATACTTCGCCACGAACTACGTCTTAAACAGCGGCTACACCATGGTCAATGCGCAGGGTTCGGCCGCGCCTATCGGCGACCTGATGATCATGGTGGGGGATGCGATGTTCGGGCCGGGGCGCGGGCGGCTGTTCATGCTGGTGGAAGCTTTCACGGTGTTTCTGGCGCTGATCGGCACCACGCTGGCCTGCATCAACACCGGAGCGCGCGTGACTTACGCCATGGGGAAGGACAGGGAGGTGCCGGAACACTTCGGAATGCTGCACGGCAAAAACCTCACGCCACACCGAGCGATTTGGGTGCTGGCAACCATTTCGGCCGTCACCGGATGTTTGGGCGTGTCCATGCTGTTCGGCGACGCCGGCGCGCTCAGCGATGCCACGATTCAGGCTCTACCGCACGGCTTCTGGTCGAGCTTTGGTTATGTCTCTCACGCGACGATGGCGGCGATGCCCAATTCGCTGCTGACGGTCACGCTTTCCTCGAACTTCGGAACCTTCCTTCTGTATGGGTTCAGTTGCGTGGTGTGCATGGTGGCTTATCACAAACACCCGAACTTTAGTACGGTGAAGCATTTCCTGATCCCCTTGTTCGGGCTGCTGGCTAATTTGGCCTGCATGGCGTTCTATTTGATTGGCC
Source organism: Acidobacteriota bacterium (assembly GCA_021838785.1). GTDB lineage: Bacteria > Acidobacteriota > Terriglobia > UBA7540 > UBA7540 > JAKCCV01. Next base: position 24,436 of record JAKCCV010000027.1, read on the forward strand.
CCTTCATGGGCTATGGCACGAAAATGGAGCCCTTGCTGGCCCTCGGTATCGCACTCGTCTGGGCGATTTATGGTGGCATTTACTTTGTCCGGTCGAGCAAATCCAAGGGTCGGACAACCCTGGTGGAAAGCCGAGTTGAAGCGTGAAAAATTGCGGCACCCGAGATTGCTCCGTCGTCTCCGGAATAGGGCAGGGCTTTGGCCGGTCGCCTGTCCTAAACTGCCATGTTGGACCTGGAATTCGCTGAGCTTTCCGATCTCGGAAACGTGCGCGAGGGAAACGAGGATTACCTCGGCCATTTCGCCCCCGCCACGCCCGACGCGAGGCGTCGTCGTGGCTGGCTCTTCGTTCTGGCCGACGGAGTCGGCGGCCAGTCGCACGGCGAAGTGGCCGCGCGCACCGCGGTTGAAAGTCTGCTCGACGGATTCAGGGACGCGCCCCCTGGCGAGCCGGTCTCTTCCCTGTTGCCACGTCTGGTTCAGGACGCCAACACGCGGATTCTGGAGGCGAGCCACGCCGCGGGTCCGACCGGTTCTGACATGGCGACCACATTGGTCGCTTGCGCTCTGCGTTACGACCGCGCCACTGTGGCCCATGTAGGAGATTCGCGTTGCTATCTCATTCGCAACGGCCGTGCCCGCGCCCTGACGCGCGACCACACCGTGGCCGCCGAACAGGCGCGCCTGGGGCTGTTGGGCGAGGATGATGCGGCCAACGCGTTGACCCGGCACATGCTGAGCCGTTCCCTCGGAGGCGGATTGTTTGTGAGCGCCGAGTTGAGCGATTATCCCATCGTGCCGGGAGACGCGATCTTGCTGTGCTCGGACGGCCTGCACGGCGCCGTCACCGACCCGGAGATTGCTCCCATCGTGGCCCCGGACGCTGACTTGAGGAGCGCCGCTCAAAGGCTGGTGTCGCTTGCCAAGGAGCGGGACGGCAGTGATAATATTAGCGTCCAGCTCATCCGCGTTCGAAGCGTGGAGCGGGTGGGCATGTATCGCGGGCGGCCCTACAAGCTTCTTTAACGGCTGTATCTTCATCCGTTGACGATGACTCCAGTCCATCCGGGCGATCAGCTCGACCATTACCGCATTGAGAGCTTGGTCGCTCGGAGCGGCATGGCGTCTATTTTCCGCGCCACGGACTTGCGCACGGGCCATCCCGTCGCCATCAAGGTCCCCCATCCCGAAATGGAAAGCGACCCGGTGTTTTTTGAGCGGTTTCACCGCGAGGCCGCGATTGGCCGGCGGCTCGACCATCCGGGCGTGATGAAGATTCTTCCCGAAGACCAACCCAGCCGCATTTACCTGGCGATGGAGTGGGTGGAAGGGCGGCTGCTCCGGCAGATCCTGAATGAGGAAGGCAAACTTCCCATCGAGCGCGCCGTCCGCATCGCCCGCGGAATCTGCAATGCCCTTGAATACATCCACTCGCAAGGCGTTGTGCATCGGGATTTGAAACCAGAAAACATCATGGTGGACGCAAACGATCACATCAAGCTGATTGATTTCGGCATCGCTTCGAACGCCGGCGCGCGGCGCATTACTTTCACCAAACTGTCGAACACCATGGGCACGCCGGATTACATTTCGCCTGAGCAAGTGCGCGGGCTTCGCGGCGACGCTCGGAGCGACCTCTACGCTCTCGGCGTCATGCTCTACGAGATGGTGACCGGTAAAGTTCCCTTCCGAGGGCCCAATGCCTTCGCCATTATGAATGACCGGTTGCTGAATAGTCCGGTTCCGCCGCGCGAGCTCAACACGGAAATCTCTCCCCAATTACAGGAGATTATTTATCGGGCCCTTGAGCGTGACCCTAAGAATCGCTACGCGAGTGCCAAGGAATTCGCCTGGGATTTGGAACATCAGGACGAAGTCGGCGTGGCTGAGCGCGCCGAACTCCGGGATTGGAAACACCGGCGCGAGCCGCTCGGCCGAAAAATTCTTTTCTACGTTGTGCTGGCGCTGATTCCCATCCTGATTTTCGCGCTGATGCTCTACTTGGCTCACATCCTGTGAGGGGCGCCTGCCGGCGGCAGCTCGCGCGCCCCTTGCCATTCTGAGTGGTTCCGGCTATCGTGACCTCATGCCGTCGCGGCCCAAGGCCTGGCTTTCCTGGTCAAGCGGAAAAGATAGCGCGTGGGCGCTCGAAGTGTTGCGTCGGCAGGGAGATTTTGAAGTCGTCGCCCTGCTGACGACGGTGAACCGCAAGTATGACCGTGTGGCCATGCATGCCGTGCGCGAAACCCTCCTGCGGCAGCAAGCGGAGAGCGCAGGTCTGCCGTTGGTCACCGTTCCCATTCCGTATCCATGCCCCAACGAGGCATACGAAAGCGCCATGGCAGCCGCTATCGAACGGGCTAAGGCGGAAGGCGTTCGGCATGTCGCCTTCGGAGACCTTTTTCTGGAGGATATCCGGCGCTATCGGGAAGAAAAAATGGCCGCTTGCGATATGACGCCCCTCTTTCCGGTCTGGGGTTTGGACACCCCAGCCTTGGCGCGCGAGATGATCTCGAATGGCGTCCGCGCCCTGCTGACATGTGTGAACCCCAAAAAATTGTCCGGATCGTTTGCCGGCCGTGAGTTTGACGTTGAACTGCTGGCCCAGCTTCCCCCGGGCGTTGACCCTTGTGGCGAAAATGGAGAATTCCACAGCTTCGTTTATGCCGGCCCGATGTTTCAAAAGCCCATTTGCATTAAGAAAGGGGAGATTGTTGAACGGGACGGTTTCGTGTTTGCCGATGTCCTTCCCTTATCCGAGCCATCGCCTCAGAATGATGCACCCTAACCGAGCAGGCTTGCTCGCCGGCCGGTTAGGCAGGGGCTCGAACCCTCCTGGCGGGTTGGTTCGTGCGTCAGCTTTACATGCCGGTGAGTAAGAATTCCATTCCTCAGACATGCCCTCTCTATGGATTTTCAAGAAGATATGAATGGAAACCAGGTTGCAAGAAGCCATCCACGAAGTGAGGCAAGGTGCAAACTGACTGAGAGGGATTAAGGAGGGTACTTTTCTCACCCTGCGACGCCTTGGCCCATGAGCCTTGTCGCAGGAAAAACATCAGAGTTTCGTCCTCTCTCGCGAGCGAAGTGGCTTTCGGCTGTCGGATTGGGGCGGCTCCCGAATTCGGCTGGCGATTCCGATGCAAAGAGCCGCGATGTGGCAAGCCACGCGAGATGTGGACAACAAGTCACCCGAGCCGGGCAATAGTCCCCTCCCTCGCGCTCGGGAATCGGCCCGGATTGCATAGTCAGTCCGGGCCGATCTATTTTTAGCGGCTGGCGTTCTTAGAGGATTCAGCTTGAGGACCGGTTCGGAGCGATCACTTTCAGACGAGCGGGCAAAACCGTGACTTCGAGCGGCAGCCTTCCGAGCGGCTCGCCGTCAATCTCGATTTTGGTCTCGTCATCGGCCTCGGCGCGCAATTGGCGCGCCCGCCAGTGGTGAGCTTGAGGACGCCGGTAGATGTTTCCCGAATAGAGAGGGCGAATCTCACGGATGAATTGGAGGCAGTTCATGTAGTCAATCACCGTGATTTCGAACATGCCGTCATCCAAAAGGGCGGTCGGACAAACGCACATGCCGCCGCCATAGAAGCGGCCATTGCCGACCGCGACGTCCGTGACAAAGGCCTGCACATCATCCTTTCCGTCGAGCGTCATGCGAATCTCTTTCCCGCTGTAAATGATGAAGCTCTTCACGGTGGCCCAAAGAAACGCCGCGCGGCCCCCCAGAATGCGGGCGGGGTTTTTGGCGCGAGCCGCCACGTCGCCCCCTATGCCGAAACTCAGCAAGTTAATAAAATAGCGCGCCATCGGGCCGCCACCATGAGCGTCAAACGTTGCTTTGCCCACGTCTATCGCGCGGGTTTTTCCTTCGGCTAAGATTTCAGCGGCTGAATCAAGGTTTGGAGGAACGCCGAGCGTGCGGCGGAAGTCACCGCCGGTTCCAAACGGCAAAATGCCGAGACATGCCTCGGGGTTGACAGGCTCGTCTTGTTCCAAAAAGCCGTTGGCGACTTCGTTGGCCGTGCCATCCCCCCCGGCGGCAATAATCAGGTCAAACCCTTCCCGTAACAAGGCGCGGGTGAGTTCCACGCCGGCGCCGGGCGCATCCGTCAAGCGCACCGTCACTGCTCCCAGCCGTCCGCGAAGACGATGTTCAATCTCCTTCCGCCGACGGCCGGCTTTGCCTCCTCCTGACCGAGGATTAAGGACGACGGCGATTTTCCGGTTCGGCTTCATGATGGAAGATATTCCCAGGGTGAAGCGCTGATTTTTAACCGAACATTAATTCTATATTTCTATCTCCGCTGGGAGCCAAGGCGCTGCAGGACATCCTCGACCGTATCTTTCAGGGTCTCCAGGGGGTCGCGCGTCCTAAAACCCAACTCGTTTTTCGCTTTGGTTGAATCACAATACCAGAAGCAGGCGGACATTTGGATGGAGGCGTCGTCCAGCTTGAATGATTTTCCTGCCAGGCGATAGAGGCGGCGCAGCCAGCGTGCGCCGCGCAGCGACGTTTGGAGCGAAGGCTCGAGCCGAGGCGCGCGCCGGCCGGAAATCCGCGCCACGGTCTCGATCAGCTCACGGAAGCTCCAGTTGACTCCGCCCAGCAGATAGCGCTCGCCCGGTCGTCCTCGTTCCATGGCGGCGATGGTGCCGGCGGCCGCGTCACGGACGTCCACAAAACTCAAGCCGCCGCGGGGGACAGCCAAAATCTGGCCTTCGAGAAAAAGCGCCACGTCGCGCGTGGAGGAGCCCCGATCGTCGCCTGGACCGAGAAGTAAACTCGGGTTGACGACCACCACGGGCAATCTACGTTGCGCAAAATACTCAAGGGCGAGTTTTTCCTCATAAACCTTGCTCAGGTAGTACGGCCAAGCGCCAATCACTTCATAGGGGTAGCCGGCGGTTTCATCTCGGACGACCGGTTCGCGGCTCACGGCGATGGTTCCAGAGGATGAAACGACCAAAACTTTTTCCACTCCGTGTTCCAGTGCCACGTCGAGGACATGGCGAGTTCCCTCGACGTGGGTGCGGAACAGCCGCTCGGCGTCCCGCGGATCGCGTGAGACCATTCCGGCCAGATGATAGATTTCCTGGACGCCTTCCGCAGCGCGCCGAACGTGGTCACGGCGAACGACGTCTCCGCAAAAAATCTCAAACCCTGTTTCTTGCTCCCACGGGGCCGCGCTTCGACACAGGATGCGCAGGCGGGCATCCGACCGCCGAAGCTGCTCAATCAAATGGCGGCCCAAAAAACCCGTGGCGCCAGTGACGAGGATAACCTTCATTAGGAATGGGCCAGCGGGCGGCCAGACTCAACGACCGCCCATCAAATCAAACGGGGATTTACGGTCGTTTAACCGCACACCGGGTTGGATCGTTCCCCGTGGGGCGACTTTCCAGTTAAACCGGTACTTTCACGCCAGGCCGGACGAGCGAGCACACGCCGCAGCAAATCATGCCCCAGCGCCTTCCTGGGAACTCCTTGCTCGGCGCCCTGGCGCTTTAACTCCCGAAATAATCGGTCATCCAGGTCCAGCGTGGTTCTCATCCGTAAAACCATGCGACAACCACATATTTATGTCAAGCCCCTGTACTCGTCCAGTAGATTAGTGACACAGGAGGTCCTTTCTTCGAGATGAGAATTGAGCGAGAAACTCCAGGGGGGTGAGGTAGCCGAGAGCTTGGTGAGGACGGACGGTGTTGTAGATTCGTTCCCAGGCCAGGAGTTCGCGGTTGAGTTGGGCAAGGTGGCATTCTATCGGCTGGGAAGTCAAGAAAAAACACTCCCGCGACGGCTACGAGTGCCGTTGCGGAACTGCGGATGAACCGCATGAATGTGGCATGGCTGTTCACTGCCGCGGGCGGCTGTGGAAACAGCACGAAAAGCGCGTAGCTGTTGAGGTCTGTTCCCTCCGCCGTAGCCCTCGCGTCGGCCAGCGTCTCGATCACGTCCTGGCTTCCCACCCTGCGCGCCACGCGAATCGCCAGGCATTCCCGTGCCTATTCATCGATCAGGGTCAACAAACGTAGGGTCCTGCCACCGTGGGTCGCAGCCCTCACGAAGTCGTAGCTCCAAACATAGTTCGCCCCCTCCGGCCGCAGCCGCACGCCTGAGCCGTCGTTTAACCACAACCGGCAGGCGTGCCGTTCGGAAAGTCCATATTGCTTCCGTGCACGCTCTACCGCACAACGCCGCCGCTCGGGGCTTACAAGTTTCCCTGCGCCACGTCGCGCAGGATCTGCTTCTCCAGTCAAAGTTCAGCCACGAACCGCTTCAACCGGCTGTTTTCTCTTTCCAGTTCCTTCAGCCGCTTCGCTGGATCGAGCTTGAGCCCGCCAAACTCCTTCCGCCAGCGATAGTACGTCTGTGTGGGGATCCCCGCATCCCGGCAGGCTTGCGGGGTGGCTTTCCCGTTGGTAACCTCCACCTCCATCTGTCACAGCAGGTTCACAACCTGCTCCGGCTTAAACCTCTTCGTGGGGATGATCGGTCCTACTCAAGTGGATTCTCTCTCACTTCACTTGGTACAAAAGAAGTCGCTCATCTCAATCCGCCGAGAATATTATGTGGCGCTCATCCGAAAGAATCTCCCTGGAAAACTAAAATTTCACAGGCAGCGTCACATAATTTCTTCCGTCACATAAGAGCGATGCGCATCGCAGGTTTTGAAGGTGTCGGATGTTTCCGCCGCTGCAGGGAAGAAGCCTGCGGCGTCTGACCCGAGACGGCCACCACTGGCGAGGCCATTCGAAAATATTTTGAGGTGACCCAGATAAATGCGAAGCATGTCGCTCCCGTCCGCAAGCAAATCGGTGAGCAAAAGCATCATGCCAATCGCCACGGCTATCATTAAAATCACAAACTTCTTCATGCTTAACCTCTCTCCGGCTCAGCGCACGCCCTTCAGCTAAAGCCGGTTGCGTCCCTTGCGGTTTATCGGCAAATCCAAAATCAGCATGAGAAGAAAACATTCACACCCCGCACACTTCGCGCGAATGACTCCTTGCAACTCCTACCGAACGACGATAACGACAATGTGGTGCAAACCCTGAGCAAGGATGTTTCCCGTGTTAACCTCCAAACTTGAACGGCGCGGGGGTGGCGGAACTGGAAGACGCAAAGGACTTAAACTCTTAAACCCGCCGTTTTGCACCATTCCGCACCACAGCGCACGAGAGCGCCAATCGCCTGTTTTCATGCTGGTTCGATGCAAATCGGCCTTCTGCAGCGTTCCAAACACACCAACCTACAAACGGAACTGACACCACGGCGTGCCGTAAAGTTACACCAACAGCTTTGACACGCGCACCATTTTAGTGCAATGCGGCGTCGAACAGGGACAAGCCCTACGACGCCAGAGAAAATGCGCCAGCGGGGCGACAGGCTTCACGGCAACGGTTTTTGTCGGCACGCCGGATGACGAATTGGCGGTGCACCACTTATGGGAAGATCAAATCGCCGTGGGTAGGCACGCATTTCGAGGCTCCGCTCGGAAGGATAAGGCTTGACCCGAAGTGAGCAACCGCATACCCGTTGGCCGGGCTAAGCGGAGTCCGGGCGGAGTACATACAAGAACAGTTTTGGAATAAGATTTACGATGAGGTTGAGCGAATCCAGAGAGACTTTAGGGCTGGCGAAGCGCCGGCAGCGGGAATAAACTGAACGCGCCGGGTGGAACGGAAGCCGTCCCGCCCAGCCGGGATGGAGAGCCACCGTGCCGCGGGATAACCCAGGGGGCTCATCGCGTCGGTGAAATCGGGAGCGGGCAATTCGGCCGAAGCGGAATCCACGCACCCGTTCCCAATATCGTTTCCTGGACTTCATCGAACGAGAGGAAGGTGTCCTGATTTCCGTTAGAGGTTGAGCGACGGTTCTCTGACCCGGTTCGGATAGAATCGGGCTGGGAAAATCTCAACGAAAAGGAGAACCGTCGTGGAGAAACGATATCACATCGTGGGTAAGGGAAGCAGCGAAGCATGGGGGAGGTTGCTGGCGAAGAACGGACAGGCGCTGCTGCCGATGGTGGACCTGATCGAGGAATCGAAGTTGGCGGTGGACGAATTGATGGACGTGCTGGGGCGGGCGACGATCGAGGCGGTGCTGCGTTTGTCGGCCGAAAGGATTGCCGGGCCGCCGCATCCAGGCAAGAAAGGCGGCGGCGCGGTCGGCTGGCACGGAGGCGAGCAAGGGACGGTGTGCCTGAAGGAGCGGAAGCTGCGGGTGAAGCGGCCGCGCTTGCGGAAGAAGGGCCAGGGCGAAGACGGCGAGGTGCCGCTTCCCGCCTATGAAGCGATGCGGTCGGAGGAGAAGTTGGGCGGCCGGAGGCTGGAGATTCTGTTGCGTGGCGTGTCCACGCGGCAGTATCGGGCGGTGCTGCCGGAGATGGCGGAAACGGTGGGGGTTTCACGATCCAGTGTGAGCCGGGAAGCGATCGAGGCCAGCGAGGAAGAATTGAAACGCCTGTGCGAGCGGCACTTGGACGAGCTGGAATTGCTGATCCTTTATTTGGACGGGGTGATCTTCGGTGACCATCACGTGCTGGTGGCGGTGGAACGCCAGCCGCTCGCCCTGCCGACCCGGCCGAACGAACGCTGGACGATGGACTTTGTGGTTGACGGTATCCGTCCGGCGGATCCAGGTGGAGATTGCTGCGACATGGATGAGGGATGT
>JAKCCV010000028.1 GCA_021838785.1 Acidobacteriota bacterium
TCCAGATCTTTGCCTACGTTTTCTCTGCTCTTGTCGCCCTGGTTATTGCTATCCTCTGGCGCTTCAACCGCAGCATATTCCCCCGCCGACGCGAGATCTGGAACCGCTCCTTCATGTGCCGACGCTGTGGCGCAATTTTCCAAGCCTCCGCTTTTTAACCGCAATCAGAGGGGGTCATAACGCAATGCCAGTCCAACTAAAGCTCGACGATTTGATAGACTTGCTTGCGGAGCGATTGGCCGAAAGAGTTGAAGCTAAGCTCGGCGATTCCAAAGCGAGCGCCGGTTCTCGTTTGCTCCCGGTCGAGCAGGCCGCATCGTATTTAGGAAGGTCGGAAGACGCAATCCGCCATTTGATCGCTTGCGGCAAGTTGCCGGTGGTCAGGGCAGACAAAAGAATTTTCCTGGGTATTCAGGACCTGGACAGGTGGATCAGTGAGAACAAGCAATAACCCACGTGGCACAGATCTGGGGAAGCGCTGTTCCCTCATTGCGATTCCCGTAGACCGGAGATATGGCTTTGTCAATCTGATTTGGCCCCTTTTGATCATCTGATCTGGCCCCACCTAACTTATTGATCTTTCGTGGTGCCTTTCCTTTCTTAATTCCGGGTCTTTGGTGTTGCCTTGTTTCCGCTGGGGCTGGAGCGAAGCCCTGCGGAGCCCGAAGGGCGGAGCGTCTAGGGCGAAGCGACAGGCCCAGCGGAAAAGCGCCGCCGCGGATCCGTCACGTCGTCCTCTTCTGCCGCTTCTCCACCGTCCGCCGGAAGCGGTACGAGTCGTTGCCGGTCTCAATGATATGCGCCCGGTCGGTAACCCGATCCAGAAGGGCCTTGCACAGCCGGGCATTCGGAATCACTTGCGTCCACTCCGAAAAGGGCAGATTGGTGGTCATGACCACCGCCGCCTTTTCGGCCCGTTCAGCAATCACTTGGAACAAGAACTCTGCGCCTACATCGGCCAGCGGCACGTACCCCACCTCATCGATGGCAATCAACTCATACCGGGCCCAGCGGGCCAGCACGCGGAATACGTGGCGTTATGCCAGGCATTACCTGATGAGGTGAAACCCATTCTCACTTTCGCCTACTACACTGGCTGCCGACGGGGAGAAATCCTGTCCTTGCAATGGACCGAAGTCGATTTAGCGAGGAGAATCGTCCGGCTTGAACCGGGGACTACGAAAAACGACCAACCGCGCAATCTCCCGCTGGTTGCCGAGCTCTATGAAATGCTCGCAATACAAAAAGACATTCGCGATACAAAGTATCCCGACTGCCCTTGGGTTTTCTTCCGAGGAGGCAGACCGATCCGTGACTTCAGGGGCGCGTGGGAAGCGGCATGCAATGCTGCCGGCCTCGCCGATGCCGAGGGAAAGCCCACGCGAATTTTCCACGACCTCAGGCGGACCGGCGTTCGCAATCTCGTGCGCGCAGGAGTGTCGGAACGAGTGGCTATGCTGATTTCGGGTCACAAGACTCGATCGGTGTTCGAGCGTTACAACGTCGTCAGCGAGCGCGATTTGCAAGAGGCCGCACGTCGGCTCGAAAACTACATCGAAGAGCTAAAAGCGATCGATGGTCAGCCCGCTTTGGGCACACCTAAGGGCACACCTGCACCATTTCTGGGTAATCGGAGGCATTTCGAAAATTGCAAGTCGTTGAATGCTAGAATACTTAGACGTTATGCGAAAGTGGCGGAATTGGCAGACGCGCCAGACTTAGGATCTGGTCCCGCAAGGGGTGGGGGTTCGAGTCCCCCCTTTCGCACCAGAATATCCACCCAGCCAAGCCCAAACCCGCGCCGCTAGGCCAGATTCTCGCGCTCCCACCAAACCGCTGGAAATCCGCCCACCAGAAAGGAAAACCATGTTCCGCAGCACGGAAGAATTCCTACGCCTAACCCAGAACGACGCCAAACTGAAGTTCGCCGGGCTCACCGAGGAGATACTCAACCCCACCAACCCCTAACTTGTGGGTAAATCTACCCACCGGAAAAGAGCGGAAATGAAGAAAGCCATCCTCGCAGTGTCCACCACGCTCCCCGGCTTGCCGCCTCCCGCTCGGGCGCAGAACCGTCACCCGTCGAGTTCCTTGGTCGGCTTCGAGGGTTACCTTATCGGGATTTAAGACCTCGCTTCGCAGCTGTCACAAAATCTTGCGATGGCCCCGTTCGGCAGAATGTCCTTCGATGGAGTTGGCAGTCGAGCCGTAAAGAATTCCTACTGCGCTTCGGGGCAGCCTGTCTCACAACACCCGATTTTGGCGCTCGGCTTGGTGAGTTATCAAGGAACGGCCATGGGCTGGCGTGCAGCTGGCCTGATGTGCTATGGTGGCAGTACCGGGGTAGCTTTAGGACGCATCGAGGCAAACAAGTGTCCGCGGCGGCGAAGTCCATTTTCGAAGGAGGAAATTCCCATGAATAAGATGATGGTTTCACTTGCGGTGCTGGTGGTGTCGGCCGGGATTTTGTTACCGGCAAACGCGCGGGCGGCAGGAGCATCCGCGGCCCGGCACGTCTATTATGGAAACATCAGCGACTCGATGTGCGGAGCGAAGCACATGATGGGCAACGCGCACCAATGCACGCTTTCGTGCGTCAAAGGCGGGGCGAAATATGTTTTCGTGACTGGCGGCCGAGTGGTTAAAATCGCCAATCAGAATTTTGCGAGCCTCCCGCGTTTTGCCGGCGAGCACGTGAAGGTCATGGGCACGCGCCATGGCGGCAGCATCACCATTTCTCAAATCGCACCGGTTGCCTCGCGTCAGCGGAAATAGCGGGTCGTGGGGGCGCGGCGGTGGACGGCGCAAGTCGGGGGCACCGTTGGAGTCCTCTCGCTGTGACCACTGAAGGCTAAAATTGGGCGTTGCTCACCTCGACAACCGCCTTGAAGCATTTGGCGTCCGATGCAAGTCGGGCAAATTGCTCAGGAACTTCCGCCAGAGGGATGCGGTGCGTAATCCAAGCAGAGACGTCGAGCGCCCCTTGCTCCATCAGGTCAATGAGCCGCGGAAACTGGTGAACGCTGTTGCGGGAGGCCAAAAGCGTCACTTCGCGGCGATGGAAGAGCGAATCGTCGAGGGCCACCGAGTCTTGCGTTAAACCGACAAATACGAGACGCCCTCCGTGCGCCACGCGAAGCAGGCTCTGCGCCATGGCGCCTGCGTTTCCGGTGGCATCGAACACCACGTCAGCGAGCGTGGAAGGTGCTTTCTCAAGGGTGGCAAAGCCGAACTGTGCCGCCAAGGCCCGACGCGCGGGGTTGACATCAAGCAGCTCAACCTCCGCACCCGCCAGCCGCGCCGACAGTGCCACCGCCATGCCAATCGGCCCGGCACCCACTACCAACGCTGTTTCTCCGCGGCTGAGGCCGCTGCGGGCCACGGCGTGCGCGCCCACCCCGAGCGGCTCGACCAAGGCCAGTCGGTCCCAGTTGAGCGTATTTGACTTGTGGAGGGACGCCAGCGGCAGGGCCATCCACTCCTGCATCCCGCCGTCCGTGTGAACGCCCAGCACCTCAAGCTTCTCGCAACAATTCGTTTTGCCCCGCCGGCAGGCCCGGCATTGCCCGCACGACCGATAGGGCTCGACGGCGCAACGGTCGCCCGGCGCGAGACCCCGATCGTTCGGCGGGCACTCCACAATTTCTACACTGAACTCGTGGCCTAGAATTCTTGGAAAGTTAAAGAACGGCTGATGCCCAGCGAAGGCATGGAGGTCGGTGCCGCAAATGCCGACGCGGTGAACCCGTACCAGGGCTGCTCCGGCGGCCGGCTCCGGCGGTGGAACCTCGCGCATCCGCCAGCGTCCGGGCTGTTCCAGCACCAATTGCTTCACGGTGTCAAATCCTTTCTCTCATTTCTTTTACGAGCTGCAGCAGGTATCCTCACCAGGTGATGCAGCGGCCACCGTTTTGCTCAGCGCCGCGCCGCATCGCGGGCAGGGCGGCAATAATTGCCTTTTTTTCACGGCGAGCGTGTGACCACATTGGGAGCAACGATAAAGCCCATCTTCCGTCACCAGGCACAGCGCCATGGCCGAACCTCCCCATCTTCCGTTTTGCCTCATTGTATCCTCAATGTCTTCATCGAGTGCCAAGAATCGAGGTTGCATGGAGAGGAACCTCTGGCTGTCAAGAGGCCCAGCAGCCTCTAATGAGCTCTCAACCCCAGAGTTGACTTTGGGTTGTCAAGGTTCTTCGGCTCAGTGTAAGTTCTCAAGGCATGGGACAAGCTCAACGCAACCTTCGACTGCTGGTGGCGTATGACGGCACCGACTTTTTTGGCTGGCAACGGCAGCCCAATCGGCCCACTATTCAAGGGCTGCTCGAGCAGAGCCTGAAAGTGATCTTGGATGAAGAGGTTGTTCTTCACGGTTCGGGTCGCACCGACGCCGGCGCGCATGCCGCCGGACAAGTGGCCAATTTTCTGACATCCCGCCGTATTCCTTGCAGCAACCTGCAAGAAGCGTTGAACAATGCCTTGCCTTTTTCGGTGCGCATTCGCCGAGTGGACGAAATGGCGGCGGACTTTCATGCCCGCTATTCCGCTCGCTCCAAAACCTATCGGTATCGCATTAGCCAGCAAGCGGTGTGCTCGCCGTTTGTTGCGCGATATGCTCATCATTATCCGTACCCGCTCGACGTTGAGAGGATGGATCGGGCGGCACGGCTCCTCGAAGGCACGCATGATTTTACCTCGTTTGCGGCTGCTGGGGATATGGATGAAGATGAGGCGCCAAAGCAGGGCAGTGCCGTTCGGCAGATTTCCCAGTCGCGAGTGACGCTGAAGGAGAGGCTTCAACTGGTTGTTTATAGCGTCCAAGGGAGCGGCTTCCTCCGCCACATGGTGCGGAACATCGTTGGCACGCTAATCGAAGTAGGCCGCGGGAATCTCGCTCCAGAGGAGATGGCTCGAATCCTTTCGGCGCGCAACCGCTCGCTCGCCGGCCCTACCGCACCGGCTCGCGGACTCTGCCTCATGAAGGTCGTATATGACTGAAGTTGGGGGACGCGCGGCTTGTTGAGAACACATGACCTTTCGTCTGAATCCGGCGGCGAGCCGTGCTCAGCGTTTGGCCGCTTAGTAGAATTTGCCCGTGTAGTTGGTGGGGTTCGCAAGTTTACCGGAGCAGAGCCGATCTATAGTAGGGTCGCAACAGGGCTCCGAGTTTTCTCCATAGCCGCACGACCAGCCGGAAAAATCGCCGAGCGTATAAAGGCCGACGCTTTCGTTCGGCGCCAGCGGCAGAACCAGCAGATTGTAATTGCCGGGAGGAACACCCAATATGTTAAACGTTCCATCCGAATTCGTCAGGCGATCCATGATGACGTTGCCGGTGGAGACATCCACGACGAGCACCTGGGCGGCAAAGGCTCCCGTGCCGGCCAACTCTACCGTCCCCGAGAGGTCGCCGGTCGAAGCCGCAAAGTTTGGCGAAGGATAAAGAAAGGCAATGCCCAAAAGATCGTCCAAGGATAAGGAGGTGCGATTGCCGGCAGCCGTGGTGTCGCCGAAAGGGAACATCACGGCGTCCGCCAAGCCGCTATGATCCAAGCCCAGCAAATGACCAATTTCGTGCAAGGCAACGGATTCCAAGACAAACTGATTGGGGCCCGGGGAGAGTGAGGTCGTGAACTGGATTTGAGGATTAAACTCGATGTCGGCGTCAACCAACTGCGATGGAAGCACGCTGGTTTCTTGCTGGCCATTGCACGAATAGGTGGTTCCGGCCGGTGAAACCGTCGAGATTTCGGTAAAGGCGATCGTGCCGGTGGGGAAGTCCGCGGTGTTCGTATCGGTAAATCCGATGACGTTCTGGCAATCGTTAGCGTTGGGAGCGGTGAGGTTGCTTGTTCCGGCATCGGTTGCCTTCAAATCCGTCAATACGAGGTTGTTGAACGGCGCCGGCGTGTTTTCCCACATGGAGAACGCATTGTCAATGACCTGTTGGACCGTATCACCGCCCGTGGTCGAGATGTTGGTGCCGGTCGTCGGGTTGACGTAGTAGGTAACGCTGTCATTGGGCCATCGGCTCGGCTGAGGCGTTCCACTCACGTCATCCTGAAACGGATTATAAGCCAGGGCCATGCAGGAGACGGAGAACAGGGCAACCGCTAACAACCATCGCCTGGCTACCGATGGGCAATTCATCGTTCCTCACCTCACCTGAGCAATCATGGAGCGGCCGAGAAGCTGGGTGTTGGCCGCCTGCTCGCTCGTGGCCTGGATCCTGACGCTCTCGCCGCGGATCGTGACTTCATTCCAGAAAATCTGCCACTGCGGACCGACCCGTTGCGCCAATCCCTCGATGCGGCTGCCGGCAGGAATTACGACGCCATGGCTCGGGAATAAATCCAATAGCGTATGTCCTTCGATCCCGAAGCGTCCCACACCACGAAATGATGTCCGGTCAATGACCACGGGAATCATCGTGCCGGGGGGGATCGAAATCGGCTGGGAGAGCACGCGGGTAATGGCGGCGTCGAATTCGCCCAAGGTGGGCGTCGGGCCAATCTGTTGGCTTTTTTCTCCGAGGGGCAGAGTCCCAAAGGGCAGGCCGAGGCGCGCCACTCCTGTTTTCCCGCTAAAGACGCGGTAGGCCCCTTGCGCCATGCCGACAGGAAGATAGCGTCCCTTGGGACCCGGCTCCAAAAACAGGACATACTGGCCGGTAGGACGAAAGTGGACGGTGCCCGGAACCAGAACGTGAAAATGACCGATCGTGCCACCAGGTTGCTGAATCACCACCGTTGAAGAAGGATGGCCCTTCAGCGTTTCCTCAACGGAGACCGTCGTGAAAGTGAAGATTCGTGTGTGTTGGGCATTCCAACGGGTCACCTGCGAAGTGACCCTGCCCCGAACAATCACCGTGGCCGCCTGCGCAAGCTGCGCCAGGCTCATGTGGACCAAGGTCGTGGCATCACCCGCCGAACTGAGAAGAAAAGCCGCGCACAACGTCAGCGTCGCTACGCGGACGCGCCGCGAGGTGAACCGCATCGGGAAAGAACGTCGAAGCAGCCGAGCTTCCCGCAGGACGAGTTTGCGCAATTTCATCCTCACTGAGTACACCCTGTCGCCGGACAGATCCGGATCCCTCCGGGGAAAGCCGCCAGCTCGCCCGCAGCATCCGTCACCATGAGGTTACGCGGACCTACCGCCGCGTCCGGCAGGACAACAATCTGGAATGTGGCGCAAGGGTAGGCTGGCGTTCCTTGGGTTGTGCAGTACTGAACACTGGTTGGGACAACGTTCACATCCGTAACATTCGAGGGATGGCTGACGGTAAACGTTGTGCCGGAGACGATTCCCTCGCCCACAACAAAGAGGATGGGCGATGAGCCGGCGGTCACTTCCACACCCGTGCTTCCAGCCGTGCACGTGCTGCCCGGGGCTGTGGAAGGGCAGGTCCCTATCGCGAAAAGAGACAAGGACGCGATGGCCACCGTGGCCGAGGCGGATTTGGTGGAGTCTGCCTGGCTCGTCGCCGTTACGGTGACCGTGGTGCTGGGAATCTGCGGGGCGAGGTTGAGCGTGCCAACAGAAACGATCGAACCCCCGGCGCAGGAGCTTGGCTGTGAAAAATTGCAGTTGGTTCCTCCCGCAGCCACGGAAAAGGAAGTTGGCGCGGTTGCGAGCGGGTTGGGAAGAGGGGTTGGGCTTGGCGCCGTGTAAACGCCGTTGGAGGTGATTGTGCCCAGTTGTGCGTTGCCGCCTACCACGGGGCTGATGCCCGGAGCACTGACGCTCCAGGTGACGGCGGTGTTGCTGGTTCCCGTCACGGTGGCGGTGAATTGCGCGACTCCCTGAAACGGCACATTTGCCGAGGACGGAGAGACACTGACGGTGACAGGCGGAGGCGGGGTGCTGCCGCCACCACTACTACTGCTACCGCCGCCACCACCACAGCCGACTGCAAGCGTTGTCAACACCAACGTGACGGATGCCAAAGGAACCGTCGGTCGCCGAAATTTTTTCGTCTCTCGATTCACGCCCAGCGCCTACCTGGTTGCCGGGAAAAGCATCGCCCAGAAGCACTCACCCTGCCGCGTACCCCTCCCGTACCCGTTCATGGGGATAATGCTACATTGATGATGACCGTCGCGCAAGCCCTACGGCTTAGGGCACCGGCGCCTTCCGCGATAGCGTCCAGACAACCGATTGCCGTTTTGGTTAGGTCGAAGGTGGAAGTCCACCGCTATTCACAGCATCGGGTTGCACGGCGGGTAGTTGGTGGGAAAAAGCGTCAAAAAACTGTTGGACCATTTGCTGTGCGGCTGCTTGCATCATGCGCTGACCCACGGAGGCAATCATACCGCCGATTTGGACCTCACCCGAATAGCTTATGAGGGTTCCGCCGTTTTGCACGGTCAAGGAAATGGTTCCCTCACCCTTCAAAAAACCGCCCGCGCCTTTCCCCTCAATCTTCATCCGGAAACTCTCCGGCGGCAACGCATCCAGAATTTGCACGCGACCCTGATAAGTTCCTTTAATGGAGGCAATGCCAATTTTGAGCGTCGCCTGGTAGCTCCCGTCGGGTTGTGGGTCGAGCTTTTCGCAGCCGGGCAGCGCCTGAGCAAGCGACAGCGGATCCATGAGGCAGCGGTAAACCACCTCGCGCGGCGCAGCGAGTTGACGAGACCCTTCGACTTTCATGGCAAGGAATCGCGGCCGGCGCGCTCAGGGGTTGGCTCTTTCGAGGGCCAGTTCCAAAGCCCGCCGCACATAGACCGAGGCCAGATGTTTCCGGTATTCGGCGGAGGCAAACAAATCCGAATTCGTTTGCACTCCGTCGGCGGCTCGAGCTGCGGCTTCGGCGAGGCGTCGCGCCGTGGGCGGCTTTCCCAGGAGTTCGCGTTCGACCGCAGCGGCCCGATAAGCCTTCGGTCCAATCCCGGTCACTCCAATGGCCACGCGCTCTATGTGCGCGGCCTCATTCAACGCCAGGCGGACGCCGACGCCCACCACGGCAAAGCCGGAAGCCGGTTGGCGAAGCTTAAGGTAGGTGTCTCCGGCCCGCCGAGGGAGCGGGGGCAACCGGACCGCCGTCAAAATCTCTCCCGGCGCGAGCGCCGTGGTCATCAGGCCCACAAAGAAATCTTGCGCGGCGATCCAGCGTTCGCCGCCCGCGCTGTTCGCCCTTATCTCCGCATCGAGAGCCAGAATGGCCGCCGGCCAGTCCGCAGCCGGGTCGGCGTGAGCCAGACTTCCTCCCAGCGTGCCAAGATTGCGAACTTGCGCGTCGCCGATTTCGCGCGCCGTTTCGGGCAGCAACGGACATTTTTCCCGGAGCAAAGAGGAGGATTCGATTTGAAAGTGGGTGGTCAGCGCGCCGATTTCAATCCAGCCGTCCGATTCGCGAATGTACCGCAGTTCGCTGAGCCGCCCGAGGTCAATCACATGGCGAGGCGAGGCCAGCCGCAGTTTCATCATGGGAAGCAGGCTGTGGCCGCCTGCCATCATTTTTCCCTCCTCGCCGAACTCGGTGACCAGCCGCAGCGCTTCTTCCAGCGACTGCGGCGAGTGATATTCAAACGGCTCGGGAATCATGGTGAACTCCTGGCGTAGGTTGTTTCCAGTGTGTCAAACGCGGTTCACCTCACACCACCTGGGGCGAGCCGCCCCTCAAGACTTGCCAAATTTTTTCCGGTTTGAGCGGCATATCTATATGCCGAACGCCCAATGGCCTGAGCGCATCCATCACGGCGTTGACAATGGCAGGCGTGGAGCCGATGGTTCCCGCCTCGCCCACTCCCTTCACGCCCAGCGGATTGACCGGAGTCCGGGTCTCGGTGTTCGCCGTTTCAAACCAGCAGAACTGATGCGCCCTCGGCGCCGCGCAATCCATCAGGGTCCCCGTCAGAAGCTGGCCGTTTTCGTCATAGACGTGCTCTTCCCAGAGTGCTTGGCCGATGCCCTGAGCCAGCCCGCCGTGGATTTGGCCGTCCACCAGCATAGGGTTTAGGATGCGACCGCAATCGTCCACCGCAAAGTAGTTTCGCAGGTTTACCTCGCCGGTTTCGTTGTCAATCTCTACGACCGCCACGTGGGCGCCGAAAGGATAAGTGTAATTTGGCGGCTCAAAGACATAGTTTTCAACCAACCCCGGTGCAAGTCCGGGCGGGAGTTGCTTGGCGAAATAGGCTTCTCCCACCACCTCGCCAAACTTGACGGACTTGGAACCGTCTTCCGTTTCGATTTTGCCGTCGCGGAAGACCAGTTCGCTCGGCTTCGCTCCCAGCTTGACAGCGGCAAGGCGAGCCATTTTTTTCTTAATGCGCTGCGCGGCGTGATAGATCGCCGTGCCGCCGACGGCCGTGGTGCGGCTGCCAAAGGTGCCAATGCCCATCGGGACTTGGTTTGTGTCGCCGTGATAAACCGTCACATCGTCGTACGGCACGCCCAACTCCTCGGCCACAATCTGCGCGAAGCTGGTTTCTTCTCCTTGACCGTGGGGCGAGGTTCCACTGAGCACCGTGACTTTCCCCGTGGGTTCAACGCGCACCGTGCCGCTCTCCCAGCCGCCCGCCGGCATGCGACTGGAGGGGCCCATGGCGCAAATCTCCACATAGGTTGAAAGGCCAATGCCAAGATACTTCCCCTTTTTGCGAAGACGCGCTTGCTCGCGCCGCAGTTTCTTGTAGCCGGAAAGAGTCAAAACTTTTTTGAGGGTCTTTTGGTAATTGGCCGTGTCGTAGCTGACGCCGGTCGCGAGCACAATATCTTTGCCCGGCGGCGGAAAATTTTTCAGACGCACCTCCACCGGGTCGAGGTTCAGTTCGCGCGCCACCATATCCATCACGCGCTCGATGATATAGGTGGCTTCCGGCCGGCCGGCCCCGCGGTAAGCGTCGGTGGACATTGTGTTGGTAAAAACGCCCTTCGTTTCCACGAACACGGCTGGAATGTTGTAGCAGCCGAGAATCATCAGCGCGGTGAGCGTCGGAATGGCCGGCGTCAAGAGCTGATGATAGGCGCCGAGATTCGCGAGGATGTGGCATTTCAAGCCCATCACCTTGCCGTCCGGCCGGAAGTAGATCTCCAAATCATCAATCTGATCCCGACCGTGAATCGTCGCCATCAGGTTTTCTCGGCGGCTTTCAATCCACTTCACCGGCTTGCCGAATTGGCGCGAAACAAAACAGGCGACCCCTTCCTCGGCGTAAACGTTCAGCTTGCTGCCAAAGGCGCCGCCCACCTCGGGCGCAATCACCCGCACGCGCGCTTCGTCCATGCCGGTCATGACGGCGAGTTGGGTTTTGAGCAGATGCGGAATCTGCGTGGAGGACCAAACCGTCAACGTGTCCTCGCCCGGCGAGTAACTTGCCACCACGCCCCGCGTCTCCATCGAAAGCGGGGCCAGGCGTTGGTTAACCAGCCGCTGCCGGATGACCTTGAGGCTGGCATCCGATTCGACAGCTTTCCAGTCGCCGCCTTCGAGCTTGGCAACAAAGGCAATATTGTCGCCCAATGATTCGTGAATGACCGGCGAATCCGAGGAAACCGCCTTGTCGAGGTCGGTGATGGCGGGCAAAGGCTCGTAGTCCACCTCCACTTGGGCTGCGGCGTCAACGGCCTGGTAGCGGCCGCTCGCCACCACCACGGCGACGGGTTCGCCGACATATCGTACTCGGCGAAGCGCCAAGCAGGGATGCGGCGGCACCTTCAGACCTTCCATGCCCGCCGCGCAAGGAATCAAGCCCAGCCGTCCTTCGAGGTCGGCTCCGGTGTAAACGGCCAGGACGCCCGGCATCTTCTGCGCGGCCTCCGAGTGGATGGCTTTGATTTCCGCGTGGGCGTGCGGGCTGCGCACAAAGGCCAAGTAAAGCATCCCGCACAACTGAATGTCATCCACGTAGTGGGAGCGACCTTGAATCAGCCGAGGGTCTTCCTTGCGTTTAATGCGTTCACCGAGCAGTTTAGACGACATGAATCACCTCCCGACAGCAAGGCAACACGGTTGTCCGCCAATAAAAACCGTGGCACAGCCCAAGCTGCTTCTGATGGGTCATCACTTTCGCGCCCCGCATGGATTCATGCGTGCTCCGCCTGGGCCCGAACCTTTTCGGCCGCCCACTCGACGGCCTTCACAATGTGTTGGTAGCCGGTGCACCGGCAGAGATTGCCTTCGAGGGCTTTGCGAATCTCCGCTCGGGACGGATGCGGATTGCGGCTGAGCAGTTGATGCGCCGCCAGAATCATGCCCGGCGTGCAATAACCGCATTGCAAACCGTGCTCTTCCCAAAAGCCCTGTTGCAAGGGATGGAGTTGCCCGTTCCGGCCACTCAATCCCTCGATGGTCGTGATCTCCGATCCGTCGGCCTGCACCGCGAGCACCGTGCAACTTTTAACGGCTGCGCCGTTCATGAGAACCGTGCAAGCGCCGCAAATGGACGTTTCACAACCAATATGCGTGCCGGTCAGCCCAGCCAGCTCGCGAAGGTAATGAACCAGCAATAGCCTCGGCTCGACGTCATCTTCGCGCGTGACGCCGTTGATTTTGACTCGGATTTTCATGGGAGGCTCCTCTCACCCCACTGGCGGCCTTTCGGCAGGCGTCATCGCGTGGTTGCCGCGTCGCCTCTTTTTGCCCGCTCCAAACTGCCAAGGCAAGAGCCTAGATATACGGCCCGCCAGCAAGAAAGTCAACTCCATGTGCTGAAGATAGCCGGCACTCCTCTTCCGGCGTCACGGCCGCCGCGGGAACGCGAGCGAGTCCGACCGTCGGCCTGCACCGCCTAATTTTGCCTCTATCTAAGTGCCTCGGTTTGTGATATATTAATGTGTTGTGAGTCATTATCACGCCTTCCGGCTGAGATTCCCCATCCGGGGTATCGAAGTCGGAAAGGCGCTTCGCCTATACGGGTCAACCGAGAAACCGTTTCCACCCACCTCAACACCGTTTTCGGCGGCCCGACTTTTCAAAGGCGATACGAAGCGAAGGAGTCTTATGTCACTCAAAGCAGGGCAGTACATCCGTCATGCTAAATACGGTTTGGGAACGATTGTCACCCGAGACGAAGAGCGAACGACAGTGGACTTTGATACTGCCGGCGTGAAGATCTTTGTCACGACACTCGCCACCTTTGAGCCTGCCGAGGGCCAATCGCCTCGGAAAAAGCGAACGAACGGTCGCAGTCGCAAGAGCGCCGCAGCCGCCGCGCATTAGTCTGAAATCACGATGGCCATGAGCCGTTGCGCGTCGGTCGGCTTTTAGGGTGGAGCGGCACGGCGGCGTCCGCAACGGAGTTGTCTCGGGGGCTTCGGCAGGCTGGAACCCACGGATACGGCCAAAACCCGCTCGACGACAAAACCGGCCACCCAAGTTCACGACGGATGGCAGACCATTCCGCTTTCCGGGGGTTACGATGCGGCCAACATCCCAGCATCGGTGGCTGACGCTCGCATTTCTGTTAATGACCCTCGCCGTCTTGGTGACGCTAAGCCGGCCGGCGCGGTTGTCAGCTCAGGCTGGTCGCCCGGCGACGGCCGCGGTCAGGGTTCGGCTGCAAGGGGCAGGGCGTCAAATCCCAAACGATTTCCTCGGCTTCAGCTATGAAGCACCGGTACTGACACGCAACGTTTTTAATCCTCAAAACCGCGAACTCATTCGTTTGCTCCATCAGTTGGGTGGCGGAACGCTGCGGTTCGGTGGAAACTCGGTGGAATTCACCGGCTGGTCGCGAAGTGGAGAAGCTCGAATGGCCGGGGAACGGGCTGTGGTGACGCCAGCCGACCTCAACCGGCTATTTGCATTTTCCGCCGAGGCTGGGTGGCCGGTGATCTTGGGCCTCAACCTGGGTCAAGACAACCCAACGCTTTTCGCCGACGAAGCCGCTTACGCGGTGCGGCGCGGCGGCCAGCACTTACTCGCACTGGAAATTGGCAACGAACCCGACTTGTTTATGCACAACGGTCTTCGGCCCAGGAATTGGGGTTACGCCGATTTTCGGCGCGAGTGGGAGGCTTACGCTCGGGCCATTCGCGCCCGCGCGCCGCAGGCTCCGATCTCCGGCCCTGCCACCTGCTGCGCAGCCGGCTGGAGATGGTTCCCGCGGTTTGTGGCCGATGAGCGCTCAAAGGTTGTTTTCGCAACCTATCACATCTACCCCATGTCGGCGGCGCCGAACGTCCCCGAGAGTTCGCCACACTACGCGAGCATTGCCAACATGCTGAGCCCCGAACTCATGAGGCGGGTGGCGCAAAAGGTCCAAAAATTGGTCGGCGTGGCCAAGTCGCAGGGACTCTTGCTGCGCATAGCGGAAACAAATTCTGCTTCGCACGGAGGCAAAAACGGCGTCAGCAACGTCTTCGCCGCGGCGCTGTGGGGCGCCGATTATTCCTTTACGCTGGCCGAGCAGGGTGCGGCCGGCTTGAATTTCCACGGCGGGTTCGCTTGCCGAGGTTACACAGCCATTTGCCGTTCAGGGGGGCACTATGTTGCCCAACCGCTCTATTACGGCATGTTGCTGTTTCACGCGGCGATGCCGGGGCGAATGGTACCGGTTCGCGTTCGCGCTTCCGGCAACTTCGCCGCGCACGCCGTGCTCAACGATAACGGCAACCTGAGTTTGGTGCTGATCAACAAGGACGCCCACCAGCCCATTGTGGCGCGGATTTCAGGCTTAGGCTCCTATGCACGGGCCGCGGTGCTGCGCCTTGTAGCTCCGTCGCTCAGGGCTCGAACCGGCATCACGTTCGCCGGACATGCGATGAACGCTGCCGGAAACTGGAAGCCGGGCGCGGGCCAAATGATCTACCGCCACGGCCGCACTTTCCAAGTTAGTCTGCCGGCGGCTAGCGCCCTGCTGGCACGATTCGAGAAATGAGTCCGCCGCGCTCCTGGCTCGAGCAGCGTCACCACCCACCTTAGCCGTCGTCTGGGGGACAACAGAAAATTCCTCGGTTCAATTCCCGGACCTATGAGGCGGCGACGCGCGAGCAGCAATAGCTCCGGCTCTGGAACTACATCTTCCGCCGAGGCTCGATTTTGACCTGGCCGTGAAGCAGCATGTCGCGTGAAGACGATCCCACCATGATTTTGTAAACGCCCGGCAAAATCGCCCAGCGGTGATGCTGCGTATCCCAGTATGAAAAGTCGCGCGCATTGAGTTCGAGGCGCGCTTGTCCCGTCTCGCCCGGCTTCAGTTCCAACTTGGTAAAGCCTTTTAGCTGCTTGGGCGGCTCGGGAACGGCGCGGGTTTGCGGGAAACCCACGTAGAGTTCGGCAACCTCCGCTCCGGCCCGATGGCCGGTGTTGGTCACATCGAAGCTCACGCTGACCGTTTGGTGGGAATGCTCGACGGGGGCGAGAGCTTGGGGAGCGACCGTTAGGTGCTGATAGGCGAATGTCGTGTAAGAAAGGCCGTAACCGAATGGGAAAAGCGGCCGGATATGGTCGGCATCGTAATGACGATAACCGACAAACACCCCTTCGGAATAGTGAACAACGCCGTTGACACCGGGGTATTGCTCGGGCGTGTTGGCGGGGAGATCCTGGAGTCGTCGGGGAAAAGTAATGGGCAGCTTGCCGGAAGGGTCAACGTCGCCAAAAAGGACCGCGGCAACGGCGTTGCCGTCTTCTTCGCCGGGATACCAGGCTTCTAAGATTGCCGGCACTTGATGGACCCAGGGCATGAGAATGGCCGAGCCGCTCTTGAGCACCACGATGGTGCGGGGGTTGGCGCGAGCGACGGCTTCGACGAGTTGATCCTGATCGCCCTGTAAGGAAATGGGGTGGTCGCGTCCTTCTGTCTCGTAATCGCCCACCATCACGATGGCGATGTCGGAAGATTTGGCGAGGGCGGCTGCTTGCGCCACGTCGCTGCCGTCATTGAAACGGACCTTGACGCCACTGCCCGCACGATGGGCGATACCTTTAACCGGGTCCACGGTATAGAGCGGCACTACGTGCGAGCTGCCCCCGCCGCCGGTGATGGCGCGGGCAGCGTAAGGGCCGATGACAGCTATCGAGTGCAGGCGCGCGGCGTCGAGAGGAAGTAGCTTCCCTTTATTTTTCAACAACACCATGCCTTGCTCGGCAATCTCGCGCGCCAAACGGCCATCCTCCTTGACCGGAATCCGGTGGAGGGTGGGGGGATGGTCATAGACACCCAATGCCATCATAGTGCGGAATCGGCGAACGAGCTTGTCATCAATGACCGACATGGGAACGCGACCGGATTGGACGTCGGCCTTGAGAGGGGTCGAGAAGTAGCGGCCCGTGGGCATTTCCAAATCCAAGCCTGCCATCGCGGAGCGAACCGTGCTGTGCGTTGCTCCAAAGTCGGAGGTTACAAACCCCTTGAATCCCCAATCCTTCTTTAGAATTTGGTGCAAGAGCATATCGTTTTGGCAACTGTAAACCCCATTGACCTTATTGTAGGCACACATTACCGCGCCCACGTGCGCCTGCTTGACAGAGGCTTCAAAGGCCGGGAGATAGATTTCATGCAGAGCCCGTTCACCAATAATTTCGTTGATTCTGAAGCGGTCGGTTTCTTGGTTGTTGGCGTCGTAGTGTTTGACGTCGGCAATCACGTGCTGACTCTGGATGCCTTCGATGACGTTGACGGCCATCTGGCTGACAAGATAAGGGTCTTCGCCGAACGCCTCGAAGGTTCGCCCATTTTGCGGAACGCGCATGATATTTACGTCCGGCCCCTCGAGCAATCCGTCGGCAAGGTCACGCGACTCCTTGCCAATAATGACGCCATAAAGGTGCGCCAGCCTGACATCCCAGGAGGCGGCGAGCGAAATGGGAGCGGGCAGGGCCGTCGCCGGCTGCTGGGGACGCGTGCCGTCAGGGCCTACACCCGCCGGCCCGTTGGTGATGCGAAGCGCCGGAATGCCAAGCCGGTGGATGGGCGGAACATAACGGAAATGCGTGGCATCTCGAATGCCGTGCAACTCTTCAATCTTCTCATCCAGGGTCATTTTCCGAACAACCGATCGGGCGCGCACCTCCGCGCTCTGAGCCTTCACCGTGCAGGGCGCGAGGGTCAACGCCGCCCCCAGCCACCAAAGTAACCAACTTGGAAAACTTCTCATAAAGTTCCTCCTGGAATGGCGATTGAGCCCCATAGAATAACAGGATTGCCCTACGGGACGAACCGATTAAATCCGTCGAGGAAAACGGTAAATCTCCCTTCCAGCCGTGTTGCAATCAAGGGGCAGGATAGGCTAACTGGCCGCCGAGTCCGTCGCGGGTTTGTCGAGCGAAGGCGGCTTCGCGCAGTCTCTCCCACCAAAACTTCCGAAACGGTTGTGACCTCTTCCGGCCGCTGGACATTGACAACCGAAATCGCTAGACTTTGAAATTGAAAAGAGCACTGACGGAGGAGGAAAGCATGGCCGTGTGCCCGGAATGTGAGGCATCGCTGGATATCGAAGCCGAGGACGTTGAAGAAGGGCAGGTCTTAGATTGTCCGGAATGCGGCGCGGAACTTGAAGTTGTAAGCACCCATCCGTTGGAGCTGAATCTCCTTGAAGAGCGGGATGACGAGGAGGAAGAGGAAATTTGAAGGAGGGGGCGGGACGTGCGTGATGTCAAGCTTTCGGATTGGGTCATAAAAACCAATCTTCGTGCAAGGCGACAGGGTGTTCGAGCGGCCCTGCTGGCCGCGGCGCTGCTCTGTTGCGGCGCAACCGCGGCCGTGGCCAAGAAAAAACCCACGCCCACGAAGACGGTCATGGGCCAAGTCTTTGACGCTTCGAATCACGCCGTGGCGGGAGCCGACGTAGAGCTGACGGACCTGGCCACCAAAAAGAAGCTCGACATGTACACGCAGCAGGACGGGCGTTATGAATTTGGCGGTCTCAGCTTTAATGACAATTATCAGGTGCAGGCTCACTACCGAGGGCAAGTTTCCGAGGCTCGCATCGTGAGCGCGTGGGATCCGCGAGCCGAGCTGGTTCTGAATCTCTACCTGCGGTCGCCCAAGCAACGGGCGGCCAACCGATAACGCGCCCGCGACGCTGGTGAGGGCTAGTGGGCTGAGGGCTCACGGCAGGAAACTTACCTTCATCAGCCGCCGGCCCGAGCGAAGGACAATCTCACGCCCCCCGTAGGTTGCAGGGTCCAGCTCCATGGTCGGGTCGGTGAGCTTTTCCCAATGCACCTCGCTCGAGCCGCCGCGAGCCATGGCTACCGCTCCTTCCTTAATTTTCCGTTGTGCTTCGGTGTTCGATGGATAGAGGCGAAGTTGAACTAACAGCCGCGAGAGCCGGATCGCTTTAGGGAGGGAGCACGTGACGGAAGGAAGGTCGGCAGGAACGCTGTCTTCTTGAAATTGCGCTTCAAAGCTGCGCCGCGCTTGAGCCGCAGCCTCTGTGCCGCAAAAATCGGCCACCAACCGGTAGGCCAGCATCTTTTTGACTTCGAGAGGATGTTGTCGGGCCGCGGCGACGGCGGCGCGGAGATCCTCGACTTCCCGCGGCGAGAGATCGGTCAGCAAGAGGAAATAACGCCACATCAGTTCGTCCGAGATGGACATCACTTTGCCAAAAATCTCGCTGGGCGGCTCGTTGATGCCGATGTAGTTGCCGAGCGATTTGGACATTTTCTGCACGCCGTCGAGACCCTCCAAAAGCGGCAGCGTCATGATGACCTGCGGTTCCTGCCCGTACTCCTGTTGGAGCGTCCGGCCCACTAAGAGATTGAATTTCTGATCGGTGCCCCCCAGTTCGACATCCGCCCGAAGCGCGACGGAATCATAGCCTTGCACCAAAGGATAGAGGAGCTCGTGAAGGGCAATCGGGCGCTGCTCCTTCATGCGCTTGGCAAAGTCGTCCCGCTCCAACATGCGGGCCACGGTGTACTTGGAACATAAATTCACCCACTCGCGGCTTGAAAGCCGGCTGAACCAACGGCTATTAAAATCCACAACAGTTTTTTCAGGGTGGAGAATCTTGAAGACCTGAGCTTTGTACGTTTCTGCGTTGGCGGAAATCTCTTCGGGCGTCATGGGCTTGCGCGTCACATTTTGGCCGGAAGGGTCCCCAATGAGGCCGGTAAAGTCGCCGATTAAAAAGATGACGCGGTGCCCGAGGTCCTGAAAGTGCTTAAGTTTGCGAAGAAGAACGGTGTGGCCGAGGTGAATGTCGGGGGCCGTGGGGTCAAACCCGGCTTTGACGTTGAGCGGTTGACCGGTTTGAGCGGAGCGCTCAAGCTTGGCTCGCAACTCTTCCAGGCGAATCGTCTCCTCCGCCCCTTTCGTGAGATAAGCAAGTTGTTCGTCAATCGTCATAGTTGATTACGGCTCAGGATGGAAGCTTCGTCCTCCGGACGGAGGCTGGACCAAAACCGCGCGACGCCCTTCGATTCGAATGCAGTCTTCCAGCATCAGGCAGATGGCGTCGGAATAAATTCGGTGCTCCTCTTTCAGGATGCGGTCGGAAAGTGTTTCGACCGTGTCGTCATCGAGCACCGGAACCACGGCTTGGCAAACAATGGGGCCTGTGTCCACACCTTCGTCCACCAGATGGACGGTGCATCCTGTGAACTTGACGCCATATTCCAGCGCTTGCTTTTGCGCGTTCAAACCGGGAAAGGCCGGCAGCAGGGCGGGATGAATGTTCAAGATTCGCTGGGGAAAGGCCCGAACGAAGTAAGGACTCAGAACGCGCATAAAACCCGCCAAACAAACCAAATCCACCTGGTGGGCCCGAAGCACGGCCACCACTTCACTGTCATAGGTCTCGCGTTCCTTGCCCTTGGAAGAGAGATACACGGCCTTCAGGCCCATCTCCTTGGCCCGAGCAAGGCCGGGAGCGTCCTCGCGATTGCTGATGACAATCGCAATGCGAGCCGGGATTTTTCCCGCTTCGACGTTCCGAGCGATGGCCTCAAAATTCGAGCCACGACCCGAAAGAAGGATCCCAAGTTGCTTCATAACACTCCGAGGCCCAGGAGGGGGCGTGAGCGCTGCGATGGATGGATCGCCCATCGTTGAGCCTGATTGGAAGTTTGGCCCATCGCACCGCGCCCCGAAGTTTCTGCCAGAACTTCTCGTCCCACGGCCGGTGCTCTTAGAGCGCTCTCAAGTGACATACCTCACCTTGGAGGGACCCCGAACAATCCGGCCGACAATGAAAAATCGCTCTTTCCGCCTCTTGAGAAACTCGGCGACCTGATTGGCTCGCCGCTCCGGGACAATCAAAAGCATCCCAAGCCCCATATTGAAGGTGCGAAGCATGTCATCATGCGGAACCCTTCCGCAGCGCTCGATCAGCCGGAAGATGGGCAACGGCTCCCAGGAGCCCAGGCGAATTTCCGCTCCGCAGCCCCGCGGCAGAACTCGCGGCGTGTTCTCTGTGAGTCCTCCTCCCGTAACGTGAACGAGGGCTGCGAGCCAACCTTTCTCTAGCAGCGGCTCGGTCACGGGCCAATAGCATCGGTGAGGCTGAAGAAGCTCCTCGCCCAAACGACGGCCGAGTTCCGGCAGATAGCGGCTGAGGGGGATGCCTTCCTTCTCCAGAAGAATTCTTCGCACCAGGGTATAGCCATTGGTGTGCAGGCCTGCCGACGGCAACCCGAAAATCATGTCGCCCGGCTGAACGTGGCTGCCATCGAGGAGGCGGGCGCGGCGAACCCAGCCCACCATGCAGCCAGCCAGGTCATATTCGTCTTCAGGATAAAAGCCGGGCATCTCTGCCGTTTCGCCGCCAATAAGGGCACATCTCACGGCGCGGCAGGCTTCAGCCACGCCACCCACAACTTCTGCGACCACGCGGGGCCGGAGCTTGCCAGCGGCCAGATAATCGAGAAAGAAAAGCGGTCGGGCTCCGTGAACGGAAATATCGTTCACCGAATGATTGACAAGGTCTCGGCCAACGCCCGAATGGAGCCCTAGCACGCAAGCGATTTTGAGCTTGGTTCCCACGCCGTCCATGCTTGAAACCAGCACGGCATCCTCGGGCAGTCCGGCGAGGGAGAAAAAGCCTCCAAAGGCTCCCACGTTCCCAATCACGCGGGAGGTAAAGGTTTTGCGAGCGAGTTGCCGAATTTGAACCTTGGCACGGTCGGCGGCGGCAATGTCCACCCCTGCATCACGGTAACGCATCGGAGACAGCCATTATCGAGGATTCGGCCCCAGAGTGACAAGCTCTTCTATCGGCGGACAAAGCCTCAACGGCCCGGGCGCTTGCAGATGCTCGTGGTAGAACCCGCCCGTGAGCGTGATTAAAAGACCTTGCCGATTCTTGACCAGCGGGTATTTTGAAAGAAGTTCTTGACAATCGAGGCGTCAAAGCGGAGGCGGTCACTCCAGCGGTCGTCGAGCCACTCATGGCTCGGCGCACGGTAGGACCAATAGATGAACCATGGTTCACCGACGACGTTCTTGAGGGGGACAAAACCCCAAAAGCGACTGTCATAGGAATCATCCCGATTGTCGCCCAGGACAAACAAGTATCCTTTCGGGACGTGAAGGCCGTCGCGGTGAATAAATTTGGGCATTTCGCGCGCCCAAGTCGGATCAACGCCCCAGTCGGCGGGCAAGGCGTCAATCAAGTTCACCGGCGGAGGGAAGTTGTCCCGCAGGGGAAGAATGCGTGACGAGTCGAAGTACGCGTAAGGCTGTGGCAGCAACTTGCCGTTCACATAAACCTGCTTGTTGACGATCTTCACGACATCTCCCCCCACTCCAATGACTCGCTTGACGAACATCTGCGCAGGGTCCAGCGGGTAACGAAACGCGACGATGTCCTGCCGGTGAATCCGACGGAGGGGAGGAAGTCGCCAGTTGGTATAAGGCACCTGCGGACCGTAGAGCAGCTTATCGAGAAAGACGTGGTCGCCGATAAGGATGGTTCGCTCCATGGAGCCGGTCGGGATCATCGTCGCCTCGCCGACGAAAGTTCGGATACAGAAAACCCCGATTAAAACAATGCCGAGGGAACGGAGCGTATCCCAAATACTCTCTCGCTGAGGAGGCTTCGGCTTGGCTTTTGTCTCCGGCGGAGCCTCGGCGGTAACGGGCGAGGCGGATGAAGGGTCTGAGCTTGGCATGAATTTACTCGCGATGACGAAGGGCAAGGAGCGGTTCCTGCACGGTGGTGGGGTAGTTGGCCGTGTAACAGGCCAGACAATAACTGCCCCGCGGTCCGCCCACGGCGTCCTGCAAGGCTTTCAGTGAGAGGTAGCCTAGGCTATCTGCTCCGACATACTGTCGAATTTCCTCTACGCTGTGGTTGGCCGCAATCAGCTCCTTCCGGTTGGGTGTGTCAATGCCGTAATAGCAAGGTGAAATCGTGGGTGGACAACTGATCCGCAAATGAACCTCTCGCGCTCCGGCCTCTCTTACGATGCCCACAATTTTCCGGCTGGTTGTCCCGCGGATAATCGAATCATCCACCAGCACCACACGTCTGCCCTCCAAGAGCTGACGGACAGGATTCAACTTCAGTCGCACCCCAAAGTCACGGATGGCTTGGGTCGGTTCGATAAACGTTCTTCCCACGTAGTGATTGCGGATAAGCCCGAAGCGCAACGGCACGCCGGATTCCTCCGCGTAGCCGAGCGCCGCCGCCACTCCTGAGTCTGGAACGGGCACGACCAGATCCGCCTCGACCGGATGCTCGCGGGCCAACAGGCGTCCCAGCATCTCTCGACTTTCCTGAACGGAGCGGCCAAAGATGAGGCTATCCGGTCTTGAGAAATAGACATGCTCAAAGATGCAGCGAGCGGGCGGAGCCGGAGGAGCGTAACGCAGCGAGGTCAAGCCCCGTTGGTCAAAAATCACCATTTCGCCCGGCTCAACTTCGCGCTCATACTTGGCCCCAATCAGATCGAAGGCGCAAGTTTCCGAGGCCGCCATCCAGGCTCCGTTCAACCGCCCAAGGTTCAGGGGCCGAAACCCGCGCGGATCGCGGATGGCGTAAACGCTGTCCTTGAACAACATCACCAAGGAATAGGCGCCCGTTACCTTGTCGAGCGCATCCGCAATGGATTCGGGGATTCCGCTCTGCTTGGAGCGCGCGAAAAAGTGGAGAATGACTTCGGTGTCGCTGGTGGTCTGAAAAATATCGCCGCGACCTTCAAGTTCCCGACGAATGGAGGCGGCGTTCACCAGGTTACCGTTATGCGCCAGAGCGACTTGGCCTTTTTGGCAGCTTACGGTCAACGGTTGAGCGTTCTTGAGGTCGGTGTCCCCTGCGGTCGAATAGCGCGTATGGCCGATGGCCGCCTGTCCACGAAGGCTTTGAAGGGTTTCGTGGTTGAATACCTCCGCCACGTGCCCCATCGCTTTATGGTTGAGCAGTTGATGGCCGTCGGAGGCGGCAATGCCGGCGCTCTCCTGGCCGCGATGCTGCAACGCATAGAGTCCGAGGTAGGTCAGTTTGGCGGCCTCGGGATGTCCATAAACCGCAAAAACGCCGCAATGATCGTGGAACTTGTCCTCCGGAACGGACAGCGTGGGAAATAGTTCAACTCCCAGATTCAAATGGAACCTCTCCCTCGGCAGGCTGCGGATTCAATCTCTCTCTGACGACAAGCCTTGTGTTCCCCTGGCACGGCCCCTCGTTCATTTAGATGCTAAATCTTGAGCGAATAGCTCACCTTGGTCGTCATCCCTGCGCTCGCGGCCGGGTTGTTCGCTTGCTGAGCGGTGACGCGCAATTCTCATCTCGCGAGGAAATCCAATCCTTATTTTGCTCCCGTGCAACGCTCGGCGCAACTACTTTCCAAAGCCGGCAAACCCAGCTTGACATTCGCTTTCGCGTGCGCCAGAATGCGGGCCGGTTTCTTGATGCAGGGGTTTGCCGAGGTGACTGGTTGCCCAATGCGACCCTGCTGGAGTTTGATAAGCCGACGGCAGGCGGCTCGATAACCTGCCGACCCTCGAGCGTGCCAGCGGGTCACAGACTCCGGGAGACTCAAAAATAAGGAGCTGTTATGCGCCCACGAACTGCTATCGGAATCCTTGCCGGCCTGCTGCTTTGGGCTTTCCCCCTGGGCGCCCAAAGCCCATTTCCCCACATTCCGACTGCTTACACCGCAACCATGGTCTTGCGTAATTCAAAAAGCCAGGCGACGGTCGTCCAGAAGATCTGCCGCAATGGCGACCAATTTCGCATTCAAATGCTGATGAACGGCAAGCCTTCGCCGAGCTACAACATTATTTTGATGGACCAGCATCAGGCCTACATGGTGATCCCCCAGGCTCACATGTGCATGAGCATTCCGCTTTCGCCGCAACTGAATATGGCGACCCTCATGCGGGTGGGTGAGAGCTCATCGTCCGTGACCGATGTGGGAACGGGTATCGCCGAGGGTCATCCGTGCGACATCAAACAGGTGATTTACCATCCTAAGCAAGGCATGCCCTCCAGCGCCAAGATTTGGTTGGCCAAAGACCTCCAGAACTTCCCGGTTAAGCAAGTCGTCGCGGGGCCGCACGGCGAGACCACCACCATTGTCTATAAGGACATCCAACTGGTCGCACCCGATCCGACGCTCTTCGCGAAGCCCGCAAATTGCCGCGCCATGCCGAACTTTGGCGGCATGCAGGTTCCACACCCTTGATCGGATGCCAAACGTCTCGCAACGCCGCCGGGAACGGCTCGGCGCCCCGGGCCGCCAGCGGCCGCAACGCGACGCGCAAGGATTTCCCGGCGCGATTCAAGGCGTCGGTCCCGAAGTAGCGAGCGATGCTCCGCCAACTACCCGCCTTACATCCATAAAATATCGGTCAGGCCGATTCCATGCAGGATGGCCGCGTCGCCGGATGGTATAATTTGTCCGAATGTGCGACGGTGCCCGTGAAAGCGATGATCTCGGGGGCGCCTAGGCTTATTGACCTAACCCCCGCCCGAACGAGACTCTCACCGCCCCGCAGAAGCGATCGCTCCAATCCATTTCGATTCTTGCGTGCATGACGGGGAATGGACAGCGGGTCCTCGACCGGCGGAGAACGCCAAGGCGCACATTCACCGGACACGGATGGCTGTCCGGCAAGTTTGGCTGTCACGTGTTGAATTGCGGGCGCAGTGGCCAAGCGTCACGATGGAGGAAGACCGAACATGAAATACGACGCCATTTTGGTAGTGTCGTTTGGAGGACCCGAGAAGCGCGAAGACGTGATGCCGTTTCTTGAGAATGTCCTACGCGGCAAAAACGTTCCCCGAGAACGGATGATGACCGTCGCCGAGCATTACGACCACTTTGGCGGCGCAAGCCCTATCAACGAAGAAAATCGCGCCATGATTGCGGCGCTCAAGGTAGAGCTGGCGCAACACGGCCTTCCGCTGCCGATTTATTGGGGCAATCGGAATTGGCATCCCTTGTTGGCCGACACGCTGCGGCAAATGCACGCCGACGGCATTGCGCGCGCGTTCGCCTTCGTCACCTCAGCGTATGGCTCCTATTCGGGATGCCGTCAATATTTGGAAGATATCGCTCGCGCCCGTGATGAGGTGGGTGAGCATGCTCCCCTGGTGGACAAACTTCGTCCGTTTTTCAATCATCCAGGCTTTATCGAGGCAATCATTGCCCAAGTGCAGCAGGCGAAGGCACAATTTGCGGCTGAGCCGGGAGCGCCGTTAGAGCTCGTCTTCACCGCGCACAGCATCCCGCTCGCGATGGCCAAAAACTCTTCCTACGTGGAGCAGCTTCAGGAAGTCTGCCGGTTGGTTGCGCAGGGGCTGGGGCGGCCGCATTATCGGCTGGCGTATCAGAGCCGCAGTGGCCCGCCCTCGCAGCCCTGGCTTGAACCGGACATCCTGGAGGTTCTGCGAGAACTGAAGTCGGACGGCGCGACACCCAATGTCCTGGTGGTACCCATTGGATTCGTCTTTGACCACATGGAGGTTCTGTATGACCTTGATGTGGAGGCTCGGCAGTTGGCCTCCGAGCTTGGCCTCCACATGGCGCGCGCCCGTACCGTGGGCCGTCATCCACGGTTTATTGCCATGATTCGCGAACTGATTCAAGAACGTATCGAGGGACGGGAGAAACTCGCTATGGGGACAATGGGACCAAGCCCCGATGTTTGTCCGCCCGATTGCTGCGGACTGGTTGGCGTGCCCTCCGGTCGGTAAGCCGACCTGCAGCAAGGTTCCCATACCAATCTCGCAAGCCTCCTATGACTTGTGGGCGCGACGACGGCTTAAGTTGGTTGCTCAAGCCATGAAGAACAAAGAGGTGATGACGCTTGACCGCGTGCTGTCCCGCCAGGGGTGGGGCTCGCGGACGATGGCGCGTCAAGCCATTCGTGCCGGGCGGATTCGAATCAACGGTCGAGTGATCCGCGACCCGAATTGCTGGGTGCGGCCGGCGCGCGATCGAATTGAGTGGGAGGGCCGGCGCCTCAAGCCCGCACGTAAAATCTATCTCTTGATGTATAAACCGAAGGGCGTCATCACCAGCCACGGCGATCCGGCAGGCCGAAAAACGATCTATGACCTCCTCGGCGACCTGGGGCGATGGGTCGCCCCCGTGGGTCGCTTGGATAAAGACACTTCTGGCTTGCTGCTGCTCACAAACGATACCGAATTCGCCGATTTTGTGACCCGGCCGGATTCCGGCGTGTCAAAAACCTATTGGGTCAAGGTGAATGACCTGCTGAGTGACGCAACGCTGGCTCGGCTGGCGCAAGGTGTCCGAATGAACCGCGGCGATTTTGCGCGCCCGCAAGCGCTGCGTCGGCTGGAAGACCGCGGCAAATACACTTGGCTCGAAGTGGTGTTGACGGAGGGGAAAAACCGAGAGGTTCGGCGCATGATGGAGGCGGTAGGCTACAAAGCTCTTAAGCTGGTGCGTACCCGTATTGGTCCCCTCACGCTCGAAGGCTTGCAAGTCGGCCAGTGGCGGGAACTCCACCCTAAAGAAATAGCTCTGCTCCGACGCCACCCTCGAGTCGGCTAGGAAGCCGCGAGCTGCAGGGTGGGTAGGTGGAAGGGCGCCAGCGCGGCCGCGAGTTGGGTGGGCGATTCAAACTGCACGGCGTACATGCCGAGGGCCCGCGCGCCCTCCACGTTTTCAGCGTGGTCGTCAATAAACAAAGCCTCTTCAGCCCTCACCTGAAGCTTGTCCAGGCATATTTGGTAGATTTTCGGTTCCGGCTTCAACGAGCCGAAGTCGGAGGAGAGCACGACGCAATCAAATCCTTCCAGCCAGCTTGGCGCTCGACGGAGGCTATTCGCCACCTCACGTGGCATGTTGGAGAGCACAGCGGTCTTCAGCCCATTAGTCCGCAGGGTTTCCACCCAGCGCCACATGACCGGATCCCGTTCCTGCCACAGCTCGACGTCGGCGCCGATCAGTTGTGCAATCTGCTCGTCCGTCAGGATGACGCTGGCATCCTCCGCCACCTTGCGCCAATAGGCCGGACCCTCCAGCGTGCCACGATCGTAATCCCGCCGATAGCGCCAAAAGCACTCCTGGAAGCGCTGCGGCGCAATGCCCGACAACCGGTAGAGCGTTTCAAACTCATCGGGCTTGGGCCGACGGCAGAGGACATTCCCGTAATCGAGTACAACGGCGCGAATCGGGTTCAACACAGTTCTCCTGTGGGCAGGGTAGCCCGGCTAAGCCGGTCCGTCTTAAGCCTTAAAAAGTGAGGCCACAAATTCTTGCGGATGGAAAGGTACCAGGTCTTCCGCTTTTTCACCGATGCCAACAAACTGGATGGGCAGCGCGAGTTCGCGTGCGATGGCTACCACCACGCCGCCCTTCGCCGTGCCATCCAGCTTGGTCAGCACGATGCCGGTGGCGCCGGCCTGTTGGGTGAATTGCCGGGCTTGCGCCAAACCGTTTTGACCGGTGGTGGCGTCAATGACCAACAGAACCTGGTGCGGGGCACCGGCCACCTCGCGTCCCGCGATGCGGCACATCTTGGCGAGTTCCGCCATCAGGTTGTGCTTAGTGTGGAGTCGCCCGGCGGTATCCACAATCACCGGGTCGAAGTGCTGCGACTTGGCGCGCGCGAGCACGTCAAACACCACCGAGGCCGGGTCGGCGCCGGCTTTCTGCTTGACCAGTTCGACGCCCAGTCGCGTGGCCCAGACCTCCAGTTGCTCGATGGCGGCGGCGCGGAAGGTGTCCGCCGCGGCCAGGATGGGTCGTCGGTTCTGTTGCAGATAATACCGAGCCAGCTTGGCGATGGTGGTGGTTTTACCCACCCCGTTCACACCCACCATAAAGATCACTTCCGGCTGGCCGGCGGGCGGAAGTTTGGGTGTCGGACGGCCCTCGGCGGGGTGTTCCAAAATTCTTTCGATTTCTTCCGCCACGGCGACGCGAAGCTGGCCAGCCTCACGCAGCTTGCCTCGGCTATTGTCGGAGCGAATGCGCTCCAGAATGGCGCGCGTGGTTGGCACCCCCAGGTCGGCCGTGATGAGCGCGGCCTCCAGCTCATCGAGCATTGCAGGGTCAATACTCGCCTTGCCCTCCACGACCTGCTCGATGCGACCCACCAACTGCGCTTTGGTTGAACTCACTGCCTCGCGCAGACGTTGAAAGAGGCTCGGCTTTTCCTTTTGGAACAGACTCACCATTGGATCCGTCTTCCCTTCCGCTTCAGCGGTCGGGAGGAATCAGAGAGTTCTCCCTTCGGTTGTTTCGGCCCGCTTCCTGTGGCAAGCCCCATTCACTCCACCCTGGCTCCGAAGGAAGCCAATAGACTTAGTTTAGGTCAAAACTTACGACGGACTGAAACACCTATTTTCTATGCCCGTGCAAAGACAAAGACTTGGCTGCGGACGGTCATTTCCGGCCTGACGGCCTTCGGCTAGGTTTTAGCTTCCTGAACGGAAATGAAACTGGAGCGCCGGACTTCATGCTTGCGCAGAGCCCCTTTCTCATAGGCGGCGCACAGAGCATCCACTGCAATTGGGTCGTACTTGGTTCCCGCGTGCTTGCGAAGAATAGCCAGCGCGGAAGGGAAATCGCGGCCGGCCTGATAAGGGCGGTCGGTGGTGATGGCGTCGAAGGTATCCGCCACCGCGATAATCCGAACCATCAGCGGAATCTCATCGCCCTTGATGCCGTCCGGGTAGCCTTCACCGTTAAGCGCCTCGTGGTGCCACCGGATGCCGGGCAACATTTCGGCCAGTTGTTTAACTTGGCGGACGATTTCAAATCCCATCACGGTGTGCCGCTTCATCAACTCAAATTCTTCATTGGTCAACACGCCGGGTTTTTTCAACACGCGGTCATCCACGCCAATTTTGCCCACATCGTGCAGCGTGGCGGCAATGCGGACCTTTTCCACTTCCGACTCTTCAAGGCCTAGCTCCCGCGCTATGATGACCGAATATTGCGCCACCCGCCCGGAGTGGCCTTTGGTGTAAGGGTCCTTGGCGTCCACGGCGGCCGCGATCATCTCAATCGAATCTATAAAGAGCTGGCGATTCTGCTCGGAAGCGGTCTGAAGGTCGGCGATGTATTGTTGCAAATCTCCGGCCATGCTATTAAAGCCCTCCGCCAACTCGCCGATCTCCGTTCGATTGCGCACGTCCGCTCGCACGGAGAAATCCCGCCGCGCGATGGCGCGAGCGGATTCGGTCAGCTTATCGAGCGGCCGGGTAATGGATTTGGCGGAATAGAAAGCGACCACCAGACTAATCAGAATAAGAATCACCGCCAACTCGACGGTCGTTTTCCGCATGGCGTTGACGGCGGCAAAGGCGTCGCTTTGCTTGGTTTGAACAATCACTCCCCAACGGCCCCCGTAAGTGGGGGAATAAGTGCCGAGCATCGGGACCAGCCGCTTATTGCGCACCAGATCGAAATTGGAGGTTTCCGTCAGCCGCGCCCGCCCGTGCCAGGCCAAAAACTCCTGCACGATGGGCACGTGGGTCATATCCACGCCGGCCACGTTTTGGTTGGGGTTGTTGGAAGCGACGATGCGCCCCGCATCGTCCACGACGTAAGCTTCCAGTCCCAGCCGGCCCGTGCCGTTCAATTGGTCCACAATCGGTTGAAGCGTCGCCACGGCGGCCATCATGCCCCGGAAGGTGCGCCCTTGAAAAAGCGGTTGCGCTCTCACGATGACGGGCTGGCTGGACCGCGTTCCCAACAAGGTGATCGGATTGCTTTCGTAAAGCTGCCTTTGCTCGGCAGCCAGAAACGCGGCCTCGAGCGCCCGGCGCACAAAGGCATCGGTGGCCACGCTCACGTTCCCCGCCAGAGAGGTCTGAACGCCCCGACCTCGCGCCTCGCGGTTGAGCACCGTCACGTAAATGATGCCCGTGCGGTCGGCCATCAGGTTCTCCAGCGTTGCCTGCAACTGGGCACTGGTGGCGAATTGCGCGTCCGGCGTGGCCAAAGCCACCGGCCGCACCGCGTCAAACAACTCCTTGACCTGTTGTTGCATGTTGGCCACATAAAGCGAAATCTGCTGCGCCAGCGACTGCGAGATCGTCGTCTGCAGCAGCCGTTCTTGCGTTTCCAACCGCTCCCGGTTCAAAGCAATCATCTGCGTCCCAAAGAACCAGACCGGAAAGACACTAACGGCAATAAGAATGACAAGGAGAATATGAAGGATTCGCAGCCGCCGGGGACGGAGAGGTTTCACAATGCTCGTATCTTATGTAAGTACACCCCTAAAATCAACTCGCTCGAGATGAATCGTCAGCCCTCAGAGTGGCGTTCACCTGGCGAATAATCATTTCGGAGAGCATTCTAGCCAACTCTGTGTACCAACAGAGCAACAGCTCGGAACGAGCTTGACATCATTAAGGATTTCTAATACAAAGGGAAGGTCAAAGCAAGCTCTACAGCGCAACGGCAATGGAGAGGCAAGATAGCCGGCGCGGGAAAGCTGTTCGCCGCTCAGTCGGTGCGAGATGGGCGGATGACATGTGTCCGACTGTCCGGGCGCAACCAAGCAGCGGTCATGGGCGCAGTCCTGCCTCGCGCTTCAAGCGAATTCACGGCTCTACAAGCTTCATGCATCGGGTTTTGGAGGGCAGACCGGGGAATGCCCGCCAAGGCTCAGGCTCAATCCACAAGCAACACCGTGCCAGAACACCCGGAGCGGCACAGGGCCCTGCACGAAAATCGCAAGAACGGAAAAATTCAAGGAGGAAAACGAACATGAAGAAATTCGGAGTATCCATGCTTTTCGCTGCGTGTTGCTTCTGGCTGATGGCAGGCATGGCTTGGGCGCAGAGCAGCGGCAACTTCACCTATGGAGACACAGGAACCACGCATTGCGTTCTTAGCAAGAGCAACGGCTCGATCACCGGCGGGGCCACCTGCTCGTCCGGGACCGACTGCACGGCTAACGGTTGCACCCCTATCCCCTCTAGCGCAGGTAACGTCTGCGCCGGTGAGCTGCCCCCCTTTTCTGTACCAATCATAATGTGAGTTCCGGGGTAGTTTTTGGTTTTTGTACTTCTCTCCGAGGCGGCTCGAAGGGAGCCGTAGGCGACCGGAGAGCCGCCTCGCCGCCTGTGAATTCCTCCGGGGTGCGATTCCCCAACGCGCTATGCGGCCGGACCTCGTTGTAGTCCCTCCTCCACGCTTCGATTTTCTCCCGCGCGTCCTGCAAGCTGACGAACCAATGCTCATTCAGGCATTCATCCCGGAACTTCCCGTTAAAGCTCTCGATGAAAGCGTTCTGGATGGGTTTGCCCGGCTCGATGAAGCGCAGCTTGACACCGCGCCGGTAAGCCCAGGCATCCAGCGCCTGGCCTGCGAACTCCGGCCCGTTGTCCATCACCATCACCTCCGGCAGTCCTTCCGACTCGCCCAGGCGTTCCAGCACGCGCACCACCCGCCCTCCCGGAAGCGACGTGTCCACTTCGGTTGCCAGACACCGGCGATTGAAATCGTCCACGATATTCAAGCTCCTGAACCTCCGCCCATCGTTCAGCGCGTCGGTGACGAAATCCATCGACCAACGCTGGTTCGGGCTCGTCGGCAGGACCAGCGGCTGACGCTCTGCAGCTCTGGTCCGTTTGCGCTTTCTCCGCCGTACCGCGAGGCCTTCCTGCCGGTAGAGCCGATACACCCGCTTATGATTCACGTGCCAGCCTTCCCGCCCGAGGAAGATCAGCAGGCGGCGATACCCGAACCGACGCCGTTCCGCCGCCAACTCCCGCAGCCGTTCGCGAAGCTCTACCTCGCGCTGTTGGCGCTCCGGACGGACAGCGTACCGGACACTCGATCGCGCCGCCCCCGCCAGCTCACAAGCCCGCCGCTCGCTCAACGCCGGGTGCGCTTGCCTCATCACGCCTACCGCTCCGCGCCGGGCCGCAGGCGTTGCTACTTTTTTGCCAGCACCGTCCTTAAGGCCTGAAGGTCCAGCGCTTGGTCAGCCACCATCTGCTTTAGCCGGCGGTTCTCGTCTTCCAATTGCCGCAGCCGCCGCGCTTCGCTCACCTCTAGCCCGCCAAACTTCGACTTCCACCGGTAGTAGGTCTGATCGCAGATCCCGTGCTTGCGACAGATCTCCTTCACCGTCATCCCGGCTTCCGCTTCCTTCAGGACTCCAATGATCTGCTCCTCCGTAAATCGGCTCGACTTCATTCTGTCCTCCTTGGGCTTTTATACCCTGGAGAACTCACATTTCAACTGGTACAGTTTTCGGGGGGCAGGTCA
>JAKCCV010000029.1 GCA_021838785.1 Acidobacteriota bacterium
GTTGGGCAACCGGACCCCGGAAGAATTCACAGGCGGCGGGGCGGCTCTCCCCCCAGCCGCGCCGGAGAAAAGACCAAACCCAACCCCGGAACTCACATTATGATTGCTACAGAAAAGGGGGGCAGGTCAGCACGTCGCGCCGCTTGGGGATATCCCGGCAAAGCTCCCCGATGCCCTCACCCTGCCCGATGCCCTGCTGGCCTTGACGCGTCTGTGTCTGCTGGGTTATCGGGGCGATGAAGAAGCCGTCGCCACCAAACTACCGTCGCCGGACGCTCGTCAACGAGAAATTCCTCGGCCCTGGGCGTCAGCCTTCGGGCGCTGTC
Organism: Acidobacteriota bacterium; assembly: GCA_021838785.1. Classification (GTDB taxonomy): domain Bacteria; phylum Acidobacteriota; class Terriglobia; order UBA7540; family UBA7540; genus JAKCCV01. The sequence continues at coordinate 327 of JAKCCV010000029.1, forward strand.
GTGAGGCGGCGAACCCCTCGGCCGAATCTACGTCAACCACTCCAATAGAGAATCCTGCCTACCCATGAAAGGAAGATCAGCCGGGCGATGCCATGAACCGTGCCCAGGCTTCTTCAATCTCGACCCCCGAGGAGGTATGCCTCCCTTCCGGAGTTCACGATGTGTTCCAATACGGAGGGTTACACTTGGAATGGATATTTCCCCCCAACCGAAATTGGTATATGATATCTCAGCGAAAGGAGGCAACATGGTAGAGTTTCTGCTCCATGACCATCGTGACACGGTGGGCGTGGTGGTCATGGACATTCAGCCAGGCCAGACGGTAAAGGGGAAGGCTCTCGACAACGGTGTATTGTTAGATCTGACGGCGCGCGAGGCGATCCCCCTCGGCCACAAAATTGCCCTCAAGGATTTTCAGCCGGGCGATAGCGTCGTGAAGTACGACGAGGACATCGGCCGGGTGGTGCAACCCATTCGCGCCGGCGAGCATGTACACGTTCACAATCTGAAGACAAAGAGGTGGTAGCAATGGCAGAGCTAACTTTCCAGGGATACCGGCGGGCCAACGGTGCGGTCGGAACTCGCAATCACGTGGTGATTCTACCCGTGGATGATATCTCCAACGCAGCGGCCGAAGGGGTTGGACGGCTGATTCAAGGCACGCTGCCCTTACCGCATGCCTACGGAAGGCTGCAATTTGGAGAGGATTTGGAATTGTTTTTTCGGACGATGATTGGCACCGGCGCCAATCCGAATGTGGCGGCGGCCGTGGTCATCGGCATTGAGCCGGGCTGGACCGACCGAATCGTCCAGGGAATCGCCCAAACCGGCAAGCCGGTGGCGGGGTTCTCCATTGAGCGTCACGGCGACTTGAAGACCATTGCCGAGGCCGCACGGAAGGCCATGGAATTTGTGCAGTGGGCGTCCGAGCAGCGCCGCGAGGCATGTCGGCTGGAAGAAATCTATGTTTCAACGAAGTGCGGCGAGTCCGACACAACCACCGGCCTGGCGTCCTGTCCCACGGTCGGGGAAGCCGTGGATCACCTGGTGCAGCGGGGTGGCATCGCGTGTTTTGGTGAGACCTCCGAATTGACCGGCGCGGAGCACCTGGTGAAGCAGCGAGCGGCAACCCCCGAAGTCGCGGAAGCCTTTATGAAGACCTGGGCCTCCTACGACGAATTCATCAAACGCCACAAAACGGACGACCTCTCCGAATCGCAACCCACGAAAGGAAACATTCGAGGCGGGCTGACGACGATTGAAGAGAAGGCTTTGGGGAATATTCAAAAGATTGGGAAGAAGGCGAAGTTTGTCGGAGTGTTGAAACCAGCCGAAGCACCCAGCGGGCGGGGTTTGTGGTATATGGACACCTCTTCAGCCGCCGCAGAAGCGCTCACGCTTTGGGCGGCCTCGGGTGCGGCGCTGCACCTGTTTCCCACGGGGCAAGGGAACGTCGTGGGCAATCCCATTTTGCCGGTGATCAAGCTGTCGGGCAATCCACTCACCTGCGCAACGATGAGCGAACACATTGATTTAGACGTTTCCCCTATTCTGAAGGGAGAAATGACCCTTGCCGAGGCGGGGAAGAAGCTGCTGGAACTGATGGTCCGAACGGCCAACGGCCGGTTGACGGCAGCGGAGGTGCTCGGGCATCGGGAGTTCGTTCTGACTAAGCTTTACCGCAGTGCATGAGGACGCGCAAGATTCTCCCAGATCACCCCTTGCGATGCGGGCGCGAACATCCCTGGGGCTCGCGACCGACGGAAGGCAAAGCTTCTTCGCCGACAAGAGCAGGCACGCTCCTCGCACGGATCGGGCGCGAGGGTTGGCGGAATGCTTCGCCGGCCGTCACTGCGGACGCCCATTGACGGACGGGGTTCTCCCATAGGGTCGCCCTTGTGATTGCCGAGGGAGTTGTTTAGGCTGATGTTAGAATGAAACCGCTGGGTTTCCGTTATGGCGCAGGCGCGGTCCCCGTCTCGGTGCCGGAGAACATCCCCCATGACACCCTCGACGCCAACCCCTTGCCTGCGCTCGGCGACGCTCCGGCAGCCGTTCGCGCTGCGCTCAGCCATCCAATCGGCACGCCGCCCTTGAGGCAAGTGGTTCGCCCCGGAGAGCGTGTTACCATCCTCGTGAATGACATCACGCGGCTGGTCCGCAGCGACGTTTTTTTGCCTGTGCTGCTGGATGAGTTGAACGCGGCCGGGGTCACCGACGGCGATATTGCGATCATCTTTGCCTTGGGGATTCACCGCCATCAGTCTGAAGAGGAGCGACGGGAAATTGTCGGGCACGAGGTGGCGCGACGGATCGCTCTCTACGACCACGATTGCAACGACCGGGAGCGCCTTGTCCTGATCGGCCGAACCTCGCGTGGCAATCCGGTTTGGATCAACCGGCGGGTTTGGGAGTCGGAGCGTGTCATCTTGACCGGCGAGATTATTTATCATCTGATTGCCGGGTATAGTGGCGGGCGGAAAAGTTTGGTTCCCGGCGTGGCGGGCGTCGAGACGACCACGTTCAACCACAAGTTCATTCTAGACCCCCAATGCCGGGCAGGTCTGCTCGACGGCAACCCCGCCCATGAGGATTTGCTCGAGGCTTGCCGGATGCTGGATCCGGATTTCTTATTGAACGTGGTGTTGAATCCTGACGGTGAACTGGTCCACGTCGTGGCCGGCCACTACGACCGCGCGCATCGAGCAGGGTGCAAAATCGTGGATCAGATGTACGGCATCCCCATCTCAAAGCCCTATGACCTTGTCCTTGCCAGCGCCGGCGGCTTTCCGTTTGACATTGATTTGCGGCAGGCCCATAAAGGGATGGAAAACGCATCGCGCGCCCTCGCCCCGGGTGGGACGATGATTTACTTCGCGGAATGCCGCGATGGATCGGGTTCGCGCAAATTTGAAGAATGGGTGGAGGCTTTTGCCAATTCCTCGGAAATGGATCGCGAACTGCGGCAAAATTTCGTGGTCGGAGGCCACAAGGCTTACTGGGTGGCGCGCCTGGGCGAGCGGGCACGGATTTTCCTGGTCTCCAGCCTTGACGAGTCCTTCGTGCGCCGGTGTCATCTTCACCCCGCGCCGGACCCCGTGGCGACGATTAAAGCAGAGTTGGGCAAGTTGCGGCCGGGCGCGAGAATGGCCTATATTCCCCACGCGGGCTTTGTTCTGCCGTCGCTTCCGACGCCTGCCGCCGCCGAAGCCGAGCGGGTTTCAACCGTTTGAAACGAAAGGAGCGCAAGCCATGAGTACGGTATCTGTGGAACGACAAGATTTTCCCATGCTCATCGGAGACGAGTGGGTGAGCACTCCGGTGACGCAGGAAATTCAACTTCCTTATGACGGCACGCCGGTCGGGCAGGTTTACCAGGCAGACACGGAAACGGTGGAGCGCGCGATTCGGGCCGCCGAAGCCGGAGCGAAGGCGATGGGGCATCTCACGTTGTACGAGCGCGCCGAATTGCTGGACCGGCTGCGACGCCTGCTGGAACGTGATGCTTCGGAATTTGCCCGGCTCATTACCCTTGAAACCGGCAAGCCTATTCGAGAAGCGCGAGTTGAGGTATCGCGCGCCGTGCAAACCCTGATCGCCTCGGCGGATGCAGCGCGAAATCTGCACGGCGAAGTCGTCCCGATGGAGGCTGCGCCGACCGGCAAAGGACGCTGGGCCATGACGGTGCGCGAACCCTTGGGCGTGATTGGCGCCATCACTCCCTTTAACTTTCCCCTGAATCTCGGATTGCACAAAATTGGTCCGGCGTTTGCCGCCGGTAATAGCGTCATTCACAAGCCCTCGGGCAACACACCGCTAAGCGCCTTGCGGCTGGCTCGCCTGATCCGCGAGGCCGGAGCCCCCGTGGGGGCCTACAACGTGCTGACGGGACCGGGAGGGCAAGTGGGGCGACAAATCGTTCGCGATCCGCGTGTAGCCATGGTGACCTTTACCGGAAGCGTGCCGGTGGGGGAGCAGATTCGCGCTGAGATGGGCCTCCGCCGCGCCACTCTGGAACTGGGTTCCAACTCCTCGGTGATTCTGGAGCCGGATTGCGACTTGGAATGGCTGGTGCCGCGCTGTGTGACCGGCAGCTTTTCGCACTCCGGACAAGTCTGCATCTCGGTTCAGAATATTTATGTCCATCAAGATATTGAGAAAGAGTTTACGGAGCGTTTCCTTGAGGGAACCCGGAAGCTGAAAATCGGCCACCCCCTCGAGGAGAGCACGGATATTTCATCTCTCATCAGCGTCCAGGAGGCCGAGCGGGTGGAAGGCTGGATTGAACGCGCCCTCGCGCGCGGCGCACGCCTGTTGACCGGCGGAAAACGGCAACGAGCCACGATGGAGCCCACGGTCCTGACGAATGTCGCGCCGGATTCCGAGCTGGTCTGTAGGGAGGCCTTTGGCCCGGTCGTGGTCTTGCACCGCTACGCGAATTTGGAAGAGGCCATTCGCGCTGTCAACGCCAGTGAGTACGGCTTGCAAGCTGGAATCTGCACACGGGATGTGGGTAACGCCTTCCGCGCCGCGCGGGAAATTAAAGTGGGCGGCGTCATGGTTAATGACGTGCCCGCTTACCGCGTGGACCATATGCCCTATGGCGGCGTGAAAAAGAGCGGCATCGGCCGCGAAGGCCCGCGCTACGCGGTCGAGGAGATGACGGAGCTCAAGCTCGTTTGTTGGAGGGAATAACCTCGGACGGAACAGCCCCGACGGCTTTACAGACGCCCGGCGTCGTGAGGAGGAGCGTTGTTTGCGGCTCTTGCCTAAGGAGGAGCGCAAGCCGGACGTCGTTCAATCTTCTTGCCCTCCGCGTGGCCGATTAGGGATATATTATGGGGGAAATCGCCGGACGTCAGGAACGCAACGATCGTCTTGGAGCGCCGAGTTGAAACTCAAGGTACCGGAAAATCTTACCCAGCAAGCTTATCGTCTGATCCGCGATGAGATTATCACAGGCAGGCTGAATAGCCACCAGCGGCTCACGGAAAGCTCATTTGCAGCGCGCTTCGGCATCAGTAAGTCGCCGATTCGCGAGGCGCTAAATCGCCTGGAATCGGAAGGGCTGATCAGGATTATTCCGCGGCGCGGCGCCTATGTTCCACGATTCACCATCTCCGACGTGGAAGAAATTTACGAGTTGCGGGAAGCGCTCGAGGCGCTGGTGGTGCGGGATGCGTTGCTGGATTCGCAAACGCTGAGCCGAATGCGAGAAGCGGTGCGCCTCGCGGCGCTCTCCTTGAAGAAGCAAGACAAGCGAAATTATGTTCGACACGATGCCACCTTTCACGCGGCGCTGGCGCAGGCGAGTAGCAATAAACGATTGAAAAAAATTCTCGAAAACATGCAAAACCAGCTTCTCATCCTGCGCGGCCAAACCTTTGAACTCACCAGCCATCGGTCCATCAAGCAACATATGAAAATCCTGGAAGCCATGGAAAAGGGTCGTCGCGGCGCGGCGGTGCGGCTGATGGTCCAGCATATTCGCACGGTCCGTCGGCGGCTGGTGGCTCACCTTGCCAGCCAGGCCCGGCACCCGAGCTCGCCCAAGAAGGCCCCAAGCCCCACTGAGCAAAAATAGGAGTAACTTCGCGAAGGGTATCGGCAGCGCGTTTGGACAAGAGATGGCCTCCAAAGGTCCGGAACCGGATGCACAAAGCATGACGCTCGGTTTCGCGAGGCACGGGCAGAGTTCACCGTGAGAGATTCCCCTGCAGAGCTCCTGAAAATTAGTTAACCAGCGACCTCATGGTGAGTTTTTGGTTTCTTCATGACCCAGATCAGCGGAGCAACGGCCAGAAAGAGAATCGCCAAAAATCGAAAACCATCCATATAACTCAGCACCCGGGCCTGGGCGTTCACGACTCGGCTCACCAGGATCAGAGCCTGATGGCTGGCGGTGAAGAAATTGACGCCGTGGCGCTCCAGTTGGCGTTCAAAACCGTCACGGAGCGCAGTGGCGGCGGGATTCCAACGATTGACGTGGGCTGAAAGGACGGAGCGATAAAGTTGCTCGCGGCGGGCCAATAAGGTGGTGACGGTGGAGATTCCGATCGCACCGCCCACGTTGCGCACCAGCCCGGTGATGCTGGTGGCATAACCCATGTCCTCATTGCGGATGGGATCCACCGTGATAGTCGCCAGCGGAACGAACGTGAAGGAAAATCCCAAGCCAATAGCAATCTGCGGGGGAACGAAATTCCACGGCCCGGCATGGAGATTCAGGGAAGCCAGGGCCAGCGTGCCGAGAGCTGCCATCGGGACACCAAAAGTCAACATGCGCCGCATGTCCCATTGGCGGCTGATGAGGTAACCGGCCAGGGGCATGCAGGCCATGGTCACAAGCCCTCGGGGGGTGACCCACCAGCCGGCGGTAATGGCTGGGAATCCCAACAATTCTTGCATGAAGAGCGGCATCAGCACGTTGCTGCCAAACAGAACGACCGCGAGGATGGCGTAGAGCGCCACACCGACCGCGAAAGTCCGGTGTCGGAACAAGCGAAAACGAACGATGGGATCGGGGCTTCGGATCTCCCAAATCACAAAAGCCGTCAGGCCCAGAGCGGCGATGACAGCCAACGTGACAATGAAGTGCGAACTGAACCAATCATCCTCCTGCCCTTTGTCCAGCATGATTTGGAGCGCCGCCATGCCGATGGCCAGCATGGCGAGCCCCCAGTAATCTATCCGATTTGACGTGCGGCGAATATAAGGCGGGTCGGTGATAAACAGCGAAACCAGCACCATTGCCAGCACGCCAATGGGCACGTTGATAAAAAAGATCAGACGCCACGAGTAGTCGGTCGTCAGCCAACCGCCCAGCACCGGCGCGAGGATGGGCGCCACCACGATGCCCACGCCCCAAAAGGCCATGGCTTTGCCGCGCTCGCGCGGCGGGAAAGTCTCCAGCAAAATGGCCCGCGAGGCCGGTTGCAGCGAGCCGCCTCCGGCGCCTTGCAGAATCCGAAAAAAGACCAGCCACGATAACGACGGCGCCAGGCCGCAGAGAATGCTGGCGGCTGTGAAGCTGCTCACCGCAATCAGCAGCAGACGACGACGACCCAGGTAATTGGCCAGCCAGCCCGCCATCGGCAACACCACCGCGTTGGCAATGAGATAGGACGTGAGCACCCACGTGGATTCGTTGACGGAGGCGGAAAGGTTCCCGGCAATGTAGGGCAGGCTCACATTGACAGCCGAGGTGTCCACCAGCTCCATGATGGCGCTGGAGAGGACGGCAATCGCAATCAACCATCGGCTGATAGAAACATGATCGCGCTCCTCGAGTTCGAGATCGGGCATCACGCTAAATCTATCACAGCCGAAGTGAAGGCGTGGGTGGAGACGGCCCGTTCACTTTCTGCCGAGCAGGCGAAGACGCGCCACCAGCGCGCGCCCTGTGAGCCCGCTCAGTTGGAGAAAATGCGGCGAGTCCACATTATTGTCCACGGCCGTGGCGTTGTGACGATTGGTGAGATCATCAAAGCCGACGCGCAACGCCCACGCAAAACCCAGAAAATCAATGCGCCGCTCGACCGCCATATTGAGCGTGAAATAGGTGGGAAATCGCCGCGCTCCCGGAGGGGCCACGAGCTGTTGCTCCTGATTAACGAGCTCAAAAGGAAAGCCGGTGCGGGTGTCCAGCGTGTAGCCGAGGTTAAATCCGCGCGTTAACGGCAGCCATCCCCAGGAGATAAACCGATTGGGCGAATCCCAGGGCAACGGCCCGGGAACCTGGGGACCAAAGACCGGATTGTCCAAATTAAAGTCCAGGTCTTGGTTCGTATGCGCCCGCGAATGTTCGTACGAGCCAAAGACGACGTAGCCTTTTCCAAACGCCTTCTTTGCGGATACCTTCACCGCATCGTAGTGATCCTTCCGCGTCGTTGAGAAAACATAAAGACCGCCCGGCGAAGAAGCAGCGGTAGGGGAAGCATTGACGTAACTCCAGCCGTCCGCACCGCGTTTCTCCAGAAACTCAACCTTGAGAAAGATGAAGCCCGGCAGCCGCCGGTCCAGTCCGACGCTCCAATTCAGAACGCGCGGCGTACGGACGGCTCCAGCAGGAATTGCAAAAGACGTTTCAACCGGCGGTCCGAGCGGCATTTGTCCCGTGGGGCCATAAAAGGTGTCGAACCGAATGCCCGTGAGAGGTTGAGTGAGGAAGTCGAGGTTTGAGACGTCGGTGTACTCACCAACGCCGGCCACTAGTTGGGTCTGGCCGTTTCGAGTCAATAAGAAGCTGCCCGCCAGACGCGGGGAAGGCTCGATTTGCCGAGCAATTTCGTCCCAATCCATCCGCAGCCCGCCGGCCACGGTCAGCCGCGGCGTGACCAACCATTCATCCTCCGCATAGCCGGCAAGATAGAGATTATTTCGGCCAAAATTGGGGTGAGCCGTAAAGCTCACTTGCTGAGAAAGCGTGCCATTCTCCCGAAGGATTTCATAAGGTCGCCGCGTGACGCTGCCTGCAAGCGAAATCCGTTGAACGTCAAGGCCGACGCGGAGATTATGGGTTCCCCCCCAACGAATCGGCGCAAGAAAAAGGTTGGCGATCCCTTCCACGCGGCGCGAGCGGGCCAGGAAGGTGGCATAGTAGTTTCCACGACTTCCCTCGGGCGTGAGCACGTAGGTTTGATTACCGGGCTGTGGCTCTTCGGTCGAATGAAAGCGCGTGAACGCTGCGCCTAGCTCAAGAAGCGCGCCACTCTTCAGATAGGCCTGATCTTCGAGCGATAAAAAATCAGCTTGGGTTCCGACGTTGGTGGTTGCCACGGCAGGATTGAACAGGTTCAAGCCATCGTCGTAGTTCGCATAACGGTTGAGGACGTAGCTGGCCGTCAGGATGTTCCCCTCCGTCAGATTGATTTGGGTTTTGGCCAGATTATCGAAGCGCCAATCCCAGGTGTGATTGGCCCCTGCGGGCAGCCCGCTTTCGTAATGAGAAGAATACTCAAGCTGCGGCGTCACGAGGAACCACGCCCTCCCTTTGCGGAGTGGCCCCGAAAACAGAAGACGCGGAAACCAGTTTTCGATGTGTAGCCCGCCATACGTTTGAAGCTGAGGGAAAAAGTCGGTCGCCTTGAAACGGAGACGATTATCGCCCATGCCCGTGTCAAGACTGAGCAGCCCACCGGACCCCTCCCCGTATTGGGCGGGAATACGCGTGCTCTCGACCGTCGCCGAGCGGATGGCGTCCACGCTAACACGCAAGTCCAAATGACCGGAAGCGGGGTCCGCAATATCAAACCCATCCAGCCGGTCTTCGATCTGGCTGGTTTTGGATCCTTCAACGTGCAATTGCCCCGTGCCGTCCTGTAAGACACCGGGTAAAAATGGCAGCACATACCGAATATCGCGTGTCACCGGATAGGGAAGGTTAATGATGTCGGCGTTCGATAAGCGCTCAACCGACGCGGTGCGCGTGGGGCTGATCGTGGGCGGCGAGTAAACCACGTTCACCTTCTGGACGAGTTCGCGCCGGTGGTTGAGAGTGACGTGGAGATTGCCGCTTTCGCCAAGCGCGACCTTCTTCTGAACGATAGCGAAATAACCTTCCTTCTCAACGTTCAGCAAGTAAACACCCGGTAGAATCCCTCGCACCATCCACCGACCGGCGAAATTGGTTTGACCGTGAATGGAGAATGTCCCGTTGACTTGACGGAGCGTCACCGCTGCCGAGTGAACCACAGCGCCATCCTCGTCAGTGACCGTGATGAGGAGTTGGCGGGGATGATTTTCGGGGAGGGTAGGCCGTTTTCTTGACGTTCCCAACCGCGCACGGGCAACGCTTGCCGCCATGCTGGGCGTTGTGGCCGCGGCCGACAGGAGCGCAGCCATCAAACAAGAAACGCATCTTCGAGGAGGCCAACCTATCACTCCCCTATTTTGCCAAATTGAGGCGCCTCATCGGGAAATTAAGTCGGGAAACCATGGGGCTGCAAGGTTGAGAAAAAGGACGCGCGCAGCGATGGGTCACTGCGCGCGGAGAATGGCTTTCGTTGCGCCCTTCGGCAACGGGGCGATCCGCCGCGGCCCACTAGGCCGGCCGTGGCTTAGTGGCGGCTAGGGCCGCGTCCGCCGCCGTGGAATACGGCCCCGCCACGGTTTCCGCCAAAACTCCGACCGCCACCGTGGAATACGGCCCCGCCACGGTTTCCGCCGAAACTCCGACCGCCGCCGTGAAACACAGCTCCGCCACGATTGCCGCCGAAGTTCCGACCGCCGCCAACGCTTCGACCTCCACCGAAGAACGGGCGGCCGCCCCCGCCGCCATAGCTTCGCCTAGGCGCAACCAAGGATCGGTTCAGCCTTAGCGGTTGTCGGTTATAGGAGCGAGGCGCGCGGTAGCCAGGACCTCCTCGGTAATAGCCCCCGCCCGGTCCAGACGGGCGACCATAACTGCCACGGCCTGAAAAGGCGGGAGCCGGCGCGGAGCGCGGTGTAAAGCGATTCCAGGAGCCTGCCCCACCCGGTTGCGCGGGGCGTGCGAAGCCGCTGCTCCGCGGAGCCGTTTGCGGCCGGGGCGTAAATTGACGCCATCCATGGTTTGAGGTCGGCCGATTGAAATTGGGAGATGGCGCAGGCCGCGAGGCGAAGCGCGGACCCCCAAAGGAGCTTCTCACGCTCTGTTGAGGTGCCGGCCGAGCCGCTGGAATTCGCGCTTGCTGCGCCCCAAAAGTGTGCCAGCCCGCTGAGGGTCCCGCGCCGCGTCGCGCGAAGGCGGCGCCGGAGTTAACTCGAGCTGCACCAAAGGTTCCGTTGCGCGGAGCATTGATCCGCGGCCCATTGGTCCGAATCCTGGCCTGCGCGGAAGTCGCAGGGGTTCTGAAGTTTGTCAGCCGCATGGGAGCGCGAGTCTCAACCATGTGCTGAATTCCGGCCGCGGTGGCGTTGAAAGAATGCCCAACCACTGGCACGGGATGGCGGGTGAAGAATCGCGTATTGCCCGCAGCCCTCGCAACAGCCGGAACGATCGCGGGCCGGTTAATGGGTGAAAGGCTGGCCCGAGTCGGCACCACTGGCAGCGTCCCACGAACAACACTGGCTTGACGCAGCGTCGTGAATCGCAAGGGACGCAGATGGTGAGGGACAAATCCGCGCCCGAATTCGTTGCTGGAGACCACGGTCACGCCGTTCCGCATCCTCGGATCAGCCAGCACTCCTCGAACATTTGAGGTGTAAAAGCTGCGGCTATTTCCTCCAATAATTCTTCGGGTGCGGATGTTGTTGAATTGATTGATGTTGTTAATGTTGGTGATGTTCGTTATGTTGACCATGTTGAACGACCGGTCAGGCCCCCACCACGGATAGAAAGCATCTCCCGGCCCAAGCGGGCACCATCCAATGGAGTTAAATCCGTAGCCAAATCCAAAGCCAAAGTTCCATCGGCCATAACCGAAACCAAAGAAGGAAACGTAAGCCGGCGCCCACACCGGATAATAAGCCGGTGTGACATAACCCGGCCACCACACCCAATCATCATCCCAGAACATCCACCGACCATAGTGATAGGGCGCCCAACCCCACGGTTCATAGGAAACCCACGTCCAGCCGTAGTAAGGCTCCCACACCCATCGGCCATCGCGATAGGGAACCCATCCGACACTCGCGTAAGGCGTCCAGGACCAACCATAACCGGGGACAAGAATCCAATGGCCGTAAGCATCCAGGTCTTGGGCGCCGGTGTAGTAATGGTTCGTGTAGTGCCACGCCCCGGCATCCTCAATGGCGCGATTGCGGTTGTGGTTCCAATTGTCCCAACCGTCGCGAGGAAGTGCGTCGGAAATCTGATACTCCGGGTTGTTGATTCCCCGGACGGTAATCATTTGACCGTCACGCACCGTCGTGGAGCCTCGAGGCGTTGAGGCTTCCGCTTCGCCGCGCCGTACCGTCAACTGACTCTCATCTTGAGCATTCACATCGAGACGATAAGTACCGGGGCGGACAGGCTCCAGAGCCACATTCGGCGTATCCACTTCGGATTTCGCCTGCGCCCCTTGGAGAACCACGTAATCCGCTTGTCCGCGCGCGACTTGCAACTGAATCCGGGAGCGATTCAGGTCTGCGATCTTTACGACGGTGTTTTGATCGAGCCGAACTATGTCGGCATAATCAAGCTGGACCGCAGCCCTTGAGCCGGCCCCGGTAGCGATTTGATCGCCCGCCTCAAGCGGAGTGTTGACGGTGGTTGCAACCCACTGTCCTGAATCCCCGCGCATGGTGGTCACATCGCCTTGAACCAAGCTGACGCGTGCCACGCCCGGCGCCGTCTGGGCTCGGCTGCTCGATGGAAGACTGACGAAGGCAACAGCCGCTAACAATAACCCCGCGATCCGTAAAATTCTTTTACTCTTCACGGCGCACCTCCTGATTCGTCCGTCCCCTCGGATACCAAATGCCACCTAAAGCACAGCACGCCATGTGCCAATCCATTACCATATATGCTTCTTATTGAAAATAAACGTGCTATCAATAAAAATCGTATTCCTTCTACACTCCAAGCCTATCGTTGCCCGCCGTATTTCGCCCATTGGTGGTGGTTTTCAGCCACCGCAAAGCAAGCGAAATGGCACGGATTTTTGCTGGCATCTGACCGCGTCCAGCGGCTCGCCCAGTTTCCTTAACTTGACGAAGGTGAACGGTGGCCGGTATGTTAGTAAGGTTGTATTGGGTTCATCTCGAGTGCAGGAGCTTGCAAGTTGAAACGAACTTTTCAGCCCAATCGCCGGCGTCGCGCCAAGACTCACGGCTTCAGGGTGAGGATGAGGAGTGCCGGAGGGCGGCAGACTCTGAAACGCCGCCGTCAGAAGGGCCGCCATCGTCTGACTCCATGAGCCGAGGGGTGGCTCATCACGGTTTTCCCAAGACGCTCCGCATCTTAAGCCGGTCGGAATTTCGCCGCGTTTACGAAGAGGGGCAGCGCAGGAGCAACGCGCTATGCACGATGTTTTTCCGATCGAATGGTCTGGGTCGCACCCGGTTGGGCATCACCACCCCAACTCGGCTCGGCCACGCGGTGCTGCGCAACCGGATGCGGCGGCGGCTGAGGGAGATCTTCCGGCTTCATCGGCACAGCTTCGAAGCCGGGTGGGATGTGGTGCTGAACCCACGCCCCAAAGTAGCCAGCATATCCTTCCAGAACCTGGAGCGCGAAATGCTCAAATTGTTTGGCCAGCTTCCACGCGCCGGCCAGGAGAATTCTCCACGCCCCAAAACTTGGTGCTAGCTCTCATCCGCTTCTATCAGGGTTGCCTTTCACCCAGCATTCCGTCGTCTTGCCGGTTCTATCCTTCATGCTCAAGCTACGCCTACGAAGCAGTTTCCAAATGGGGAATACGTAAGGGTGCGGTCATGGCCATGCGGCGATTGCTTCGTTGCCGCCCATTCGGCGGAAGCGGATATGATCCGGTCCCTTGAAGCTCCTGCGCACACTTTGAGAGTACATCGCGTCATCGGTGGCATGTCCAAGTGAGGTTTCCCCCCAGGCATGGATAGCGAAAAACGAGTTCTTGCAGCCTTTGTCCTCTCGATTGCCATACTAATTGTGTGGAGAGTCCTGTTCTTCAAGCAAGTTCTGCCGCCCCAGCCGGTTAGGACGACACCGGCCATTTCCCGAAAGGCTCCTTCGGCAATCGCCAAAGCCCTCACAACACCCAAGCCCAAGGCGTTGCCGATTCAAGAAGGGACCCAACCTGCTGCTCTCACGGTCGAGAGCGCTCTCTATCGCGTGACGTTTTCGACCCGCGGCGCCGTCGTGAAAAGCTGGGTTTTGAGAAAATACAAAGACGAGAATGGCAAGCCGTTGGATGTTATCAACCAGGAGGCGTGCGCTCAACTGGGCTACCCCATGAGCCTGAGCTTAACAGACGCCTCGCTGGCCAAGGAATTGAACCAGGCCGTTTACGTTGCCACGCCGGCGCCGGGCGTTTTGAAGGCTCCGGTCACCGTTCAATTTACTTACAGCAACGGCAAAGTGGAGGTCCGCAAGCAATTTATCTTTGGAAATAGTTATCAAGCAAAGGCGCGGGTGAGCGTTTTTAATGGGACCAGCGACCTTCCCGTGCAGGTGGCTTGGCCGGGCGGCGTGGGCGACCACTCGCTCCCCTTAGCGCTTCAGGCAGCCACCGAACAAGCTGTTTATGAAAACACGGAGGGAAGCCTCAATACGCTTTCCCTTTCCAAGCTGAGCAAAGGGCGGGTAATATTGCCTCCCCTTTCCTTCGGCGGACTAGAAGACCGTTATTTTGCCGGGATATTTTTCCCAGGCTCAGTCTCACAGGATTTCCATCTGATGCGCGAGCCATGGGTTCCGGCGGGATGGAAGTCGAAAAAGCGGCCGGAGTCTTTGGTGGGGTTGTGGGGCACTCCGCAGGCGGAACCTCTCGATTTTCGTCTGTTTGTGGCTCCAAAGCAGCTCGACGTGCTCGAAAGTACCCATCCTCCGCTGGGTGGTCTGGTGGACTTCGGCTGGTTCGCCTTCATTGCCAAGCCGCTCTTCCTGGCCATGCATTATATTTATGACCACTGGGTTCACAATTATGGCTGGGCTATCGTGATCTTGACCGTGCTCATCAATATGTTGTTATTTCCGCTCAAGTTGAAGGCCATCCGCTCTGCGCAGGAAATGCAGCGAATCATGCCGCACATGAAGGCCATCCAAGATCGCTACAAGCAATATAAATTCAACGACCCTCGCAAACAGCGGATGAACCAGGAGATCATGAAGCTCTACCAGGAACATCACATCAACCCGCTCGGTGGCTGTCTGCCGATGGGCCTGCAGCTGCCGATTCTTTACGGCTTCTACGAAACGCTCGAGACGCCCATCGAGCTGCGGCGCGCGCCCTGGATTCTTTGGATTAAGGACCTTTCGATGCCGGACCATTCGCATCTGCTGGGGTTGCCGATTCCTATCTTGCCGACGATTATGATTATTTCCATGTTCGCCATGACGAAAATGACTCCCATGGCAGTCACGGACCCCAATCAAAAGCGAATGATGATGCTGATGCCCTTGGTTTTTGGACTGATGTTTTACCGGTTCGCCAGCGGCTTGGTGCTTTACTTTCTCACCGCGAACCTTGTCGGCATTGGCCAGCAACTTTTCATCAATCGGTTCATCACGCCGAAGCAACCGCCGATTGGGCTACCCAAAGCTGCCGTAGGAAAGGCTTAATCTTTGCCCATGGATATCGCCAGTCCAACAGGTCAGTCTCAGGAAAATCTTCTGGCTCCGGCGGAAAGGATCCTCCAGCAAATCCTCCGACGCGGCGGTTTCGAATTGAGCTACTTGATTCGCGCCCAGGAAACGGCGGCGAGCGACAACCCTGAGTTCGTGTTTGATTTTTCTGGGCCGGACGCCGAGCTGCTTTTGGAGCGGAACGCCTCTCTACTCGACGCCTTGGAGTATATCGTGCTCCGGGCCGCGCGGCTTCCGGCGGAGATTTCCGAGAGAATCGTTTTTGATTGTCGGGCTTGGCGGTGCACTCGCGCCGAGGAGCTTCGTCTGACCGCGCAAATCGCCGCCGAGCGGGTTGTGGCCACAGGAACCCGCATCGAGCTGACGCCGATGAACGCGCGCGAGCGCCGCATTGTTCATCTCGCATTGAAAGACCATCCCAGCGTTCGAACGCTCAGCGAAGGGTTCGGTTCCGATCGCCGCGTCGTGATCTTCCCCTCCTCCTCGCCTGATACTCGCTAACGCGAGGGTTTCCTGTGAAGGACGAAGACACCATTGCCGCGCCAGCCACTCCGCCCGGCCGAGGGGGTATCGGCATCCTTCGCGTTTCCGGGCCCGACGCCGTCGAAGTTACCGAAAAAGTCATTCGCCCCACCAAGCGGCCCTTCCCGCCACGACATGCGACCTTGGCGGACTTTCTCGACCCCCAGGACGGCCGAGTTCTCGATAAGGTTTTGGTAACCTACTTTCGCCGACCCCACTCTTACACCGGTGAAGACGTTGTGGAGATTTCCTGCCACGGCTCGCCTGTCATCCTTGGTTACCTATTGCAATGTTGTGTCGCCGCCGGCGCCCGCGTGGCGGAGCCGGGTGAGTTCACGCTTCGGGCGTTTCTCAATGGCCGAATGGATCTCAGCCAGGCCGAGGCAGTGCGAGACTTAATCGAGTCTCAAACCCTTTATCAGGCGCGCGTGGCGGCTCTCCAGCTCGGAGGGTCGCTCGCGGCTCGGCTCAAACCCTGCCGGCAATCTCTGCTGGAGCTGATGGCCGTGCTGGAAGCTGGCATTGATTTTGGTGAAGACGACGTGCCGGTGATGGATTGGGAAGATATTCAGCGCAAACTGGACGCAGTCCACAAAGACCTGGCGATCTTGGCGGAGAGTTATCGTTTCGGAAGAATCGTTCGAGAGGGGCTGGCGTTGGCCCTGGTGGGCCGACCGAACGTCGGCAAATCAAGCGTGTTCAACCGACTGCTCAATATGGAGCGGGCCATCGTCACGCCCATCCCCGGCACAACGCGCGATTTGATTTCGGAGACAGCGTCGCTGGGCGGCCTTCCGGTGCGCTTGCTGGACACGGCGGGCATTCGCACGCCCCAGGATGAAGTTGAAAAAATCGGCATCGAGAGAACCCACCAAGCAATCGCCGACGCTGATTTGAGGCTGTTGGTGCTGGATGCCTCCGAGGAGTGGCACTCTCAGGACTCTGAATTGCTCCGCCAAACAGCCGGTCTTGGCCGGATGGTCATTGTGGCCAATAAAACCGACCTTCCCGTCCGCATCGCACGGGCGGCGATTAATGAGGCGGTCGAGTCAATCCATTCGGAGGCCTTCGCGGAGACGCCGATCGTCTATGCCTCCGCCAAGACGGGCGAGGGTTTTGTGGAGCTTAAGGAACGCATCATGGCTGCGCTCACGCCGTCTCACGCTGGAACGGCTGAAGGTGAATGGTTGACCAATGCCCGGCACCAACAAATCATCCATCGTTCGCTTGAAGCCGTGCAGCGAGCCAAGCACGCGACCCAACAGCGACTCCCGCACGAAATGATCCTCCTTGATCTCTATGAAGCTTTGCGGCGACTGAGCGAACTGACAGGGGAAACCAATGTGGAGAATATCCTCGACGTCATTTTTTCAAAGTTCTGCATTGGAAAGTAGAGGGAACCTGACGGGAGTCAGTCGCCCGGAGGCGCGGGCTCGTGGGACCGAAAGCGCGAGCCGAGGGGAAGCTGCCGCAGCAAAGCCTCCAACTCGCGGATTCGCATAACCTTGGCGGTTCCGACAACCACCAAAAATCCGAGCACGGCCGCCGGAACTAAGACGAGCAACGATCCGACCATGTTTCTCCAAACGATTCTGCTTTCCAGCCATCGCGCCAACTCGAAGCTGACCAAGCCGCCGATGGCCGAAGCCGCCACGATTTTGGCGAAAAAGACCGTCACCCCGGAGGCCTCGCGGTTCGCCGTCCGCCGGCTCAGCAAAAAGAACAGTGCCACCGCGTAAGCCACGATGCCCACCGAACTCGCCAGGGCCAAGCCGCGATACTGCATGTGGTGCGCCAAGTCATCGTAAACCGGAAGGTTCAAAAGAGTTATCGCAGTCCCGGCAATCGCGGGAATCAGCGTGTTACGGGTGGCATAGAATCCCCGGGCTAAAATATTCTGGGCGCCCCAGGCGAACATTCCCAAAGAGAAAAACGCCAGCGCCGAGGCGGTCGCATTAAAATCCGCTCCCCGCAACCGAGTGTCGGAAAAGACAAAATAGACCAGCGGGCGATTCAGGGCGATGGTCAACGCGGAAATGGGAATCAAGAGCAGAAGAAGGCCTCTTAAGGTGTCATTCAGCAATCGGTTGAGCTCCGCGTAGCGCTTTTCGGAATAAAGTTGCGCCAGAAATGGAAATGACGCAACCCCCACCGCTTGGCCCACAACGGCCAATGGCACGCGCATCAGCGTCTTGCCGTAGCTCAGCCAGGTAATCGAGCCTTGGGCCAGGTAGGAAGCGAACCAGCGGATGATCCAATCATCGGTAAAGACTAGCGAGAGGGCCAGCATAATAGGAATGGAAAGCTTGATGAAAAGCCGGAACCCCGGATGTCGAACGTCAAAATTGGGAGTGAAGTGCGCTCCGGCGCGCCGAGCCCCGTAGATCTGGAGCAGGAAATTGCCGATGAAGGCTCCCGCGAGGACGCCGACGGAAAATCCTGTAATTCCGATTCGCGAGGCCAGCAAGAATCCGCCGCTGATAATCGCCAAGTTGTAAATCACCGGCGCCAGCGAGGGCACAAAAAACTGCGACTTGGCGTATTGCACCGCGCTTAGGATTCCGCCCAAATAAAAGCAGAATTGAGCGGGCAGCATCAAGCGCGTGAGAAACACGGTCTGCGCCATTTCCGCCGGCTTAAATCCGGGGGCGATGGCCCGTGCAATGTGAGGCGCCAAGAATTCACCCACCGCCACCAATAGAATCAGGGCGATTCCCATCACGCTGAGGACGGTGGAAAAGACGTGCCAGCCTTCGTCCTCCTGCGATTCGGCGATGTATCTGGCAAAGACAGGGATGAACGTCACGCTCAGCGCTCCTCCCGCGACCAGATAATTCAAAAAATCAGGGAGCGTAAACGCAGCGTTGTAGGCGTCCGTGGCGGCATTCACGCCGATCTCGTGGGCGACGGTCCATTGGCGGAAAAAACCCAAAATGCGGCTTGCCAACACCCCCGCCATGACGATGCTCGTGGAAATCAAAACCTTTCGGTTGATGGATGAGCCTGCCATAAGCGCCGCTTGGAAGGTTTACCACGTTTGATGCCTATTTAACCAGTCATTGCGCATCTTTCCCCCCTCCACCATGAGGAATCTTTCTCGAATATTGGGAGTCGTTAGCTTCGAGAGAGAGCCGGCGCGACGGCAATGATGTCGCCAAGCAACCATCGCCACCGCCGCTCGCACGCGCCGGTAGCGCGCGCGCCTTGGGTCGGTCATCCGCTGGCCCAGCAACCAAACCGATTAAGTGCGAGAAAGCACGGCGTAGGGGAAGCGGTGCCGGCATTTGCGGCAACGAACCATTTTGGGCCGGCCTAACAACCGCTCATGCCATCGGCGCCTGGACCGCCGGAGATCCGCATGGCCGCAACGGGGACAAGTGGTTTTGGATGGAATTTCCTCGGCAACGGCAGGCGTCGCTGGTCGGGCCGCCGTTGGTTCGGCTTCCGGCGATGAGGGTGAGTTCTCAGAAGCCTCAATCAACCGCCAGCGAAAACAGCCGGCGCAACGCCGCAGCCGATAGCCATAGCGTTTGGCAGCACGATAGAAGAAACCGTGATAGACGGGGTCCGTCTTGGTTGCGCCGCACCTGGGACACGGTGTTGCCATAATCTGATATTAACTAGCAGAAAAAGGCCCTCATCGCAAGCCCCGAGGTCACTGCAGGATGAGGGGTTTCTATCTCACGCTGAGCACCGGCGCGGGCGAGTGGCGAATCACCCTCTCGACCGTCGTCCCAAAGAAAAGGCTTCCGAGGAAGTTGCGGGGCTCAGCGGCCATCACAATCAAGCTGGCGCGGTCCGTCTCGGCCAGAGAAACGATTTGCTCAGCCGGGTTGCCGTGCCGCACGATTTCCGTGAGCGAGCAACGTTCGCGCAACGCGGGGCTCACCCAATCGCACAGGGATTTGCGCTCTTCCTCGAGCGACACGGCCGATTCCGATTTTGTGATGACGTGTACGACGAAGATTTCGGCCCCGGTTTTTTCCGCCAGGTGAACACCCTGTTCGAGGGCACGGCGCGAGGCTGGGCTATAATCTACGGCGCAGAGAATTCGGCGGAGAACCCCTAGGGCAGGCGAGTTTTTTGCTTCCGGCCCCACCGTCACCAGAGGCGCGTCAAGCTGAAAGAGAACACTCTCCATCACCGAACCGAGGCGAATCTTGGTGAGGCCGGTGCGGCCGTGCGTGCCCATCACTACCAGATTTCCACCCCCTTCCTTAAACGTTCGCAGGATGGCGCGCACGGGCTCGTCCTCCACCACGCGAAAATCACGAGGAACGCTGGAGGGCAGGTATTTTCCAGCAAAGTCCGCCGTGTGCCGCTCCGCGGCTTTACGGCTTTGACGGAGCTGATTTTTCAGCGTCTGGATCTGCGACGGAGTGAAGTAAGCCGGAGCATCCACCGGCTGGGCGTGGAGCACCGTGACGGCGGCCGCGAGCGACGCCGCCAAATTTCCCGCCGTCCTCAGCGCTGCCGCCGAGTAGTCGCTAAAGTCCACGGGACACAAAATGCGCCGCCATTCGTCGTGCGACATAAAGACCTCCTCTTCATCTCCGCCCTCTGCGGCCGACAGGCGCAGCTCGGAACGTCACGAGCGGACGCCCAGCCGACGCAGAAACACCATCATGGGGCACCAGTTCGTAAACGCCGATTGGATCAAATTCACAGCCACAAAGCCCGTAAACCAGAACCATCCTGCGTTGACGAAATAACCGAGCAACAAGCTCCCCAACACGAAAATTCCGGCTACCAGACGAAGCCAGCGATTCACATCCATGGTTTCCTCCTCTTGAGTTTCGCCGGAGCCAGGGTTTGCTTGGCAACGACCCCTGGCCGGCTCCACGACGCTCATGCAACTCATCCCTTAACTTTCGGCGGCGCCGACGGTCGCTCACGCTCCTTGCGCCGCGCGTTGACGTAATACAGCAGCGGCACGGCCAGTTGCGAAAGCAGCGTGGAAGCAATCGCTCCCGCTATCAAAGAAATCGCCAACCCTTGGAAAATGGGGTCGAAAATAATCACAAAGGCGCCCACCACCACGGCCGCCGCGGTGAGCACGATGGGGCGGAATCGCACGGCCCCCGCATCCACGACGGCGTCTTCCAATTTCACGCCTTCCTCTCGCCGGAGCTCGATGAAGTCCACCACCAGAATCGAGTTGCGCACAATGATTCCTGCCAGCGCGATGAAGCCGATGATGGACGTGGCGGTGAAGAAGGCTCCCAACAACGCGTGAGCCGGGAGGATGCCGATTAAAGTGAGCGGAATCGGCGCCATAATGACGAGGGGCACGGTAAAGGACTGGAACCATCCCACCACAATGCCGTAAATCAAAATCAGCGCCACCCCAAAGGCAAAACCCAGGTCGCGAAACACCTCGTAGGTGATCCACCATTCGCCGTCCCATTTCAGCGAGTAGTGGTCGGTGAGAAAAGGCTGGTGGGTGTAATATCGTTCGACCTTCCCGCCGCCGGGGGGCTTCAGATGATTGAGCAAAGGGTTGAGCTTGAGCATGGCATAAATCGGACTTTCTTCTCCGCCCGCCACGTCGCCCGTGACATAAACCACCGGCTTAAGGTTTTTATGGAAGATGGTCTGGTGGATGGTGCCGGGGATGACGTCGGTCAATTCGCTGATAGGGACCAAGGCCCCGCTCGACGACACCACTCGAATTTGCCCCAACCGGTTCGCGCCCGAGCGGTCGGCCAGCGGCAGCCGCAAAACGATATCCACGTCTTCCCGCTCTCGCGGCAAATGAGCGATCCCCACCACGCTACCGTGCAAGGCCAGGCTTAAAGTCTGCGCAATTTGCGCCGTGGATACTCCGTCGAGAGCCGCTTTTCGCTTGTCCACGACGAAGCGCAGCTTGGGTTCGCTGGCCAAAACGCTCCAGTCCGTATCCACAACGCCGGGCGTTTTTCTGAAGTCCGCCAACACCTGGCGCGCCACTTGGATTTGCCCCCTATAACTCGGGCCGTAGATTTCCGCCGTCAGCGTGGCCATCACCGGAGGGCCCGGCGGAATTTCCGCCACCTTCAATTTGGCGCCGTAACGGGCGGCAATGGGGTCAATGGCGCGGCGCACCCGTTTGGCAATCGCATGGCTTTGGGCGGAGCGGTCGCTTGCTGGAACGAGGTCCACATAGATTTCCGCCTCGTGAGGCCCTCCCCGGAGAAAATAGTGGCGAACCAAACCCTGGAAGTCGTAGGGAGCCGCCACGCCGATATACTCGACGTAATTCTCGACCTCGGGTTCCAAGGCGATGCGGCGAGTCAAAGCCTGCGTCACTCGCGCCGTCTGCTCGAGCGGGGTTCCCTCCGGCATGTCCACGATGACCTGAAATTCACTCTTGTTATCAAAGGGCAGCATTTTGACCAACACGATTTTTGCCAACGGCAAGGCCAGCACGACCAGCAGCAACAGCAGAACCGCTCCAAAAAACAGGCGACGCTTTTGAGGCTTTGCGACCAGCGGCGTCATGATGCGGCGATACAAACGTTGCATGCCCCCCGGCCCGGACTCTGCCTCTTCTTGCCCCGGCGACTTGACACCGCCCAGGAGGCGCAGAGCCGCCCACGGCGAAACGACAAAGGCCACCATTAAGGAGAACACCATCGCGATAGATGCTCCGATCGGAATAGGACGCATGTAGGGTCCCATCAACCCTCCGACAAAGGCCATCGGCAGCACCGCCGCAATAACGGTTAGGGTGGCGAGGATGGTCGGGTTCCCAACTTCATCCACTGCCTCCACGGCCACTTCTGCCAGGGGCCGGCCTTGGTTCTGCGGCAGATGAAAGTGACGCGTGATGTTTTCCACCACCACAATGGCATCATCCACGAGGATGCCGATACAAAAGATCAGCGCAAACAGCGTCACCCGGTTCAGCGTGTAGCCGTGAATGTAAAAGACAAAGAGAGCGAAGGCCAGGGTCACGGGAACCGCCGCCAGGACGATTAACGACGGTCTCCAGCCCAGCGCCAACAAAATCAGCAGGGTGACCGAAAGCGTTGCCAGCAGCAGATGCTCGAGCAGCATATTCGCTTTCTGGTCGGCGCTATGGCCGTAATTGCGGGTTACGGTCATCTCGACGCCGGAGGGGATCGTTGTGCCTTTCAGTCGGTTCACCATCGTCAGCACGTCGTTGGCGACGGTGACGGCGTTGGTGCCTTTGCGCTTGGCGACGGTCAACGTCACGGCCGGGAATCCGCCCAATCGGCTGTTGACCGCATGTCGTGCCGCTTTGCCGAATCCGAAAAGAACGTAGTTTGAAGGCTTGGAAGGGCCGTCGGTAATGGTCGCTACATCGCTCAAATAGACGGGCCGGCCGCGTGAAACACCCACCACGACCTTCCCAATGTCGCGGGCGCTACGCAGAAAATCGCCGGTCTCTACTTTGAACTCCCGGTTGCCCCGGGCAAATTCTCCCGATTGAAGCTGTTGATTGGCTTGCTGCAAGATCGGCACGATGGCGGCGGGAGCCACGCCATAAGCCGCCATGCGGGCTGGATGAAGCAGCACGCGAATTTCCCTCTGTTGCCCGCCAAGGAGCTGGGTGATGGAGACATTGTGGATGGTTTCCACCTGCCGTTCGACTTCCGCGGCCACGCGACGCAGCTCGTAGGCGTCATACCGGCGGCTCCAGAAGGTCAAGGCTAAAATCGGAACATCGTAAATGGAACGTGGCTTGATGAGTGGCTTCGAGGCCCCCGGGGGGATGAGGTCGAAGTGCGAATAGAGCTTGTTGTAGAGCTTCACTAAGGAAGCCTCCATGTTGTCCCCGACGTCAAATCGCACCGTCAGCATCGCCTCTCCGGGCCGGCTGGCTGAATACACGTACTTGACTCCCGGAATCCCCCAAATCAGCTTCTCCATGGGCGTGGTGAGACGATCTTCCACTTCTTTGGCGCTGGCCCCGGGCATCGCCACAAAAACGTCCATCATGGGGACGACAATTTGCGGATCCTCTTCGCGAGGGGTTTCGAAAATGGCGAAGACGCCCAGCAAGATCGAAAAAAGCATGATGAGCGGCGTCAGCCTGGAGTTGATGAAGTAACGGGCAATCCGTCCTGCGGCGCCGAGGGTTTTCCGTGGCGTCATGGGGCCTCCACACGCGCGCCGTCGCTCAAGCGCCCTGTCTGGGAGATGGCGATTCGTTCACCGCCGACCAAGCCGGAGAGGATTTCCACCTGATGGTCAAGCGTGCGGCCGGTTTTGACTAGGCGGTATTCCGCCACGCCGTTAGCATGAATGACGAAAACGCCTTCCAACTCGCCTCGTCGGACGATGGCGGAGCGCGGCACCGTGAGGAGTTTTTCCTCGCCAACCGGAAACTCCGCCGTGCCATAATCTCCGGCGCTGCATCCGCAATTCGGCGGCAAGGCAATCTTGATGACAAAGGTGCGGCTGGCCGGGTCCGCTGCCGGAACGACTTCCGCAATTTCCCCCTGAAAATCCGTCTGGTGCAGTCGAACCCCGACAAACTGCCCGACGTGAGCCAAGCTTAAAAACTTCTCCGGCAGGCTGGCGTCCAGCCGATAATGCGTGGG
Organism: Acidobacteriota bacterium; assembly: GCA_021838785.1. Taxonomy (GTDB): domain Bacteria; phylum Acidobacteriota; class Terriglobia; order UBA7540; family UBA7540; genus JAKCCV01. The sequence goes on from JAKCCV010000029.1 coordinate 24,603, forward strand.
ATCTTCCACGGTCAGAATCGGCGTGCCCGGCATCACCAGCGTGCCGGCATCCACCGTTTTGGCCGTAATAAGACCGTTGATGGGCGAGACAATCCGGGAGTAACTGAAGGCGGCTCGTGCGGCGGCGGCTTCCGATTCGGCTTGCCGGCGCTGCGCCTGAATTTGTTTTTCTTGGGCTTCGAGGCGGGCTTGATTGGCGATCGCTGCCTTGTAGTTGGCGTTGGCCTGGTCGAACTCGGCCCGGCTGACTGAATTCTCCGCCAACAAAGTCCGGTAACGTCGGTACGTGAGCCCCGCCAAAATTCGTTGCGCCTTGGCGGCCTGAAGAGCTTGTTCGACCTCCGTGATGCCGTAAGATGCCTGCTCAATGCCGGCCTGCGCTGCGGCAAGCTGAGCCCGAACCGCACGGTCGTCAATCATCGCCAGCACCTGCCCGCGCCGCACGGAATCCCCCGGATGCACGTAAATCGCCCGGACGACCCCGCTGATTTGTGCTCCCAAAACGCTGGTGGTAGCGGACTCCACGGTGCCGGAAGCCTCGTAATACTCCGCCGTCGGCTCCCGATGAACCGTCTCCAGGCTCACGCCAGCTACCACCGGCGGGTGGGGCTTCGATGAGGTTTGGCTCGAAGCGCAGCCGGCTAAAAACATGGCTCCTGTTATCACCAGAATCGAAATCGGATGAATTCTCGTCTTCATGCGAGTTCCTCACGGTTTGGTTTGATTGCTCACTACCTTCGAGCTGGGCGCCAGTCGGCCGGTCGCGAGGTCCAGCGACGCGGCGGCCAGCCAATAGTCATAGACAGCGTTGAGATGCTCGCGTTCGGCGGAGGTCTCCGCTGTCTCGGCACTCAGCAGGTCGGTCATCGTGGCCAAGCCGGTTCCGTAACGGTTGCGCAGAATGCGCAGGCTTTCATGGGCCTGGGCCGCTGCCGTGCGCGTCACCTCCACGCGCTGGCGCGCTGCCCGAAGGTTCAAAAGTGCCTCCTGAACTTGAAGTCGAATTTGAGCCGCCATTTGGTCGCGCAGGGCACGGACTTGCACCGCCCGCTCTTCGGCTTCCTGAAGCCGCGCCCGGTCGGCCCCTCCATTGAAAACGTTGAAGGTCAGCGTGGCCCCGGCAACCCAGTTGTTCCCTCCCCCCGTGGCAAACGTCTGATGGTCTTCTTCCCATGAGCTGAACAAACCGATCTTGGGGAGGAAGGTTCGACGCGCCATGCTGACGCCGTTGGCCGCTCGTTCTTCGCCCAGGGTTGCCTGGAGATAGTCTGGCCGGTGGGCGAGGGCGTACTGTTGTAATGCTTGGAGCGAGCGCGCCGTAAATTGAGTCTTAGCAAATTGCCCTTGCGCCTCGGTCGGCGCATCTTCGGGAAGACCCATCGCCACGTTCAATGCCGCCTGAGCGATCGCCAACCCATTCCGCGCGTTGATGAGTTGTTCTTTCGCCGCCGCCAATTGCACCTGCGCGCTCAAGACGTCGGAGGGCACGGTCAAACCCTGCCGTTCACGAGCCTCCGCCCGCGCTAGATCCGCGCTCGTCATATGGACGGCGGCTTCAGCCACGCGGATGTTTTGGCGCGCCAGTAATTCGTCGAAGAACGCCCGCACGACGCCAAAAATCACCTGTTGGCGAGTACGCCGGGCGCCAGCCGTGGCGCTTTCAGCGCCAAGGCGTGCGTCCCGCACTCGTCGGCCAATCTCTCCCGCATCGTAAAGCGGCATGGAAGCGCTGAACGCGGTTCGGAAATTGTCCAGTGGCGGCGGAACGTTCAGGAATCCCAAGGCGAAATTGCGTGCCGTGAATTGGCGTTGAGTCAGCAGACTGCCGAAGACATAAACCGGATTATTGCCGCGCGTGAACCCTTCGGAAAAATCCACCCGAGGATAACGGCCGGCTTGAGCAACGGCGATCGTCCGTCGCACGGCCGCGGCATAGGCGTTGGCCGCGTGGATGGCAGGATTTTTCTCGAGGGCCAAGGCCACCGCTTGCTTCAGCGTCAACGCGGCTGGCGGCTTCTTTTGGGCATGGAGCGGCCCTGAGGCGCCGAGGGCGCAGCTAAGCGCCAGCAGAGCGAAGCGGATTTTCGCCATGCGTACCCTCCGTTGAAGGCTTGGTGTCCTCTTCCGGCTCGATTTCAAAAGTATGTTCGATCCGTGTCGTGTGAGCCATCATGGCGCTTACCGAGCAGTATTTGGTCTCCGAAAGTTCGATGGCCCGTCGGACAGCCTCCGGGTCAATACGGCCTCGGAGGTAATGCCTGATTTCCACACGGGTGAAATAACGGGGCGGCTCCTCGCGCTGCTCTGCGCGCAGTTCCACCCGATAGCCGGTAACCGTCTGACGTTTCTTTCGGAGAATTCCAATCACATCGAACGCCGTGCAACCTCCGAGGGCCAGAAGGGCAACTTCCATCGGCCGCGCTCCGCCATTGCCGGTTGCATCGTCCAAAATGAGGGTGTGGCCTGAATGGGACTTAGCCGTGAACTGTCTTCCTGGACCTTCCACCGTCACGAGTTGAAGCTCGCCTTGCAGCATTTTTACTCTTCCTCCCTCATCAACGTTGTGTCTGCGGATGCCTCGTGGCCGTGCCTGCGCTATCCATTTGCATAAATGCAATTGCCGCGAAAAGGTAACAGGCTTTCGCGCCGCTCACGAATTTCCCGCGCCCCATGGTTAGTTGGCCCCTGTCATCGGCAGGGACGCAGGGAAGAGAAAGCCGGTATCGGTGTTACAATAAAGCGAGCTTCCCTATGAATCCTCGCATCGAGCAAGCCATCGAGAATCTCAAGGCGGAAGAAGACCATAGAATCCAACGAGGGCTCGAACAGTTGATGGCCACCGCCTTCGCGTTTGCTAAAAAGGTCTGTGGCAACGAGGAGGATGCGGAAGATATTGCGCAAGAAACGATGATTCAACTGACGGCTGCGGCAGGAAGATTCTCGGATGCGCGAGGACTCGGCGTTTGGCTATACAAGGTCGCCAAGACCCGCTGCTTGATGAGCCGCCGAAGTAGTAAATTTGCTCCCTCTCCAGCGAAAACCCTCTCGTTGGACCAGTTGATGCCATCCGCCGAGGAGGCATCGGCCATCGCTCAGAAGCCTTGGAGGGTTGGCCCGGAAGAGTTGGTCCTGCGGGAGGAGCTCCGCGCAGAGCTTGAGCGCGCCGTGCTCAGCTTGCCTGAGCACTACCGACTAGTGTTGGTGCTGAGAGATATGGAAGAGCTTGATACGCAGGAAGCCGCTCAGGCTTTGGGCGTTTCACCCGCGACGATCAAGATGCGGCTTCACCGAGCGCGCTCCTTTGTGCGCAATCAGCTCCAAAACTATTTCGGGTCGTCGCAACCCGTTAAGCCAGATCTTGTCCGCTAATGCCGGGTCAGCAAGCTCCGCCTCTTCGGCGAGAGTGGATCACCAAAGCCGGGTTTGAAAGCCGTCGCAGGGGCTTGGGTTGCGGGCATGAGCGGATTATCTTATAATTTTGCTAGCGTCCTGTAACGAACGGAAGGTTGCGATGGCATCGCCAATCGTCGAGAAACTTCAGGAAGAAATTCAGGCTCTTGAGCACGAACTCAATCACGAGCTCCCGAAGGAATTGAAGCGGGCCCGGGCCCTCGGCGATCTGAGTGAAAATGCCGAATACATTATGGCCAAGCAACGTCAGGATTACGTCGGGGCGCGGCTCGCACAGTTGAAGAAACGCCTAGCGGACTTATCGTTGATTAACCTCAACAACATTCCCAAGGATCGAGTGGCCTTTGGCTCACGGGTGACCCTCTACGATGTGGACCGAGGGGCTGAGATCGAATACAAACTGGTCACCAGCGAAGAGAGTGACGTGAGCAAGGGGCTGATTTCCACAACCTCTCCCATTGGGCGTGGGCTGATGGGGAAAAAAGTCGGCGACGTCGTGACGGTCATCACGCCGACTGGAAAACGCGAATTTGAGATTCGTTCTCTCCAGACCATTTACGATTAGGCCGCGGGCGCAAAAGAGCCTGCTTCGGCGGAAGGACGAGCGTCGCATCCACGGCGGAACGAAGAGCGGCGCGCGGTGCGGTTAGCGGCGCCACCGCAAGGGACCAGGAGTCGTGGCGGTCCGGGTCAAGGGTTTGCCAATGCCCCCGCCGACCTAGGAACGGATTCTAGTGCCCGAGCCAGCACCGTTCGTTGACACTTGTGGAGGCGACGATTATAGTGTGGGAGGGCACGGGTTCGGATCCCTGCTATTTTGAGGCCCTCTCGCCGGTGAATGATCCTTGCAGCCTTCCGATGAAAACAGCGCTCGAAGGCGGATGAATCTTCCTCTCTCGCTGACTATTCTCCGGATCTTTTTTGTTCCGCTGGTCGTAGTTCTCCTCTTGACTCAGGGGCGCAACATGAGTCTGTGGGCCGTGGGGGTTTTCCTCCTGGCGGCCACCACGGACCTTTTCGATGGCTACTTGGCTCGGAAACGAAAGCAAATCACCGCGCTCGGAATCCTCTTGGACCCTCTCGCGGATAAGCTACTGATTGCCGCGGCGTTCATTTCCCTGGTGGAACTTCAGTTGGTGCCGGCCTGGATGGCATTGATTATCATCGGGCGCGACCTCGCGGTGACCGGGCTGCGCTCGGTGGCTGCCGCGGAAGGTTTTGCGCTCCAGGCGTCCGAATGGGGCAAGACCAAGATGGTTATCGAAGTGTTGGCCATTACGGTGGTCGCGGTGGAACGGCGGATTCCCTCGGCCCGTCCGTTGGGCGAGGGGCTGCTTTGGTTGGCCGTCCTCTCCGCCGTTCTCTCGGCCGTGCAGTACTTTACAAATTTCTGGCGCACCTTGAGCCAACGCTCGCAGCAGCCGCGTCCCACTCCCCTGGTCGTGCTTCCCGGAGGGAAAGACAAGAATGATGCGGCCGCTCGATGAGCCAGACCGGCAATTTTTGTTGCGTTTAGCGCGGCGTAGCGTCGAGGAAGCTGTGCTCGGCCTCCCTAGGCCAGAGGAGGTGCCGTCATCTCCGGCGCTGCTCGAACCGCGCGGTGCCTTTGTAACCCTGAGGTCCTCCGGTCAGCTCCGAGGGTGTATCGGGAACGTCACGGCTCATCAGCCGCTTTACGGGACGGTCCGCGAGTGCGCTCAGCTTGCGGCCAAGCGCGACCCGCGATTCCGTCCGGTTCAAGCTTTCGAGGTTCCGGGTTTGCGAATTGAAGTCTCGGCACTCAGCGACTTGTCGCCGATTGAACCCGACCAAATCGAGGTCGGCCGTCACGGCCTGATGGTCAGCTTAGGCTTTCATCGCGGCGTGTTGCTTCCCCAGGTTCCCGTGGAGTGGAATTGGGATCGACAACAGTTTTTGGAACAGACTTGTCTTAAGGCGGGGCTCCCTGCCGATGCGTGGCAGCATGGAGCAAAAATCGAGGCCTTCACCGCAGAGATATTTTCGGAATAATCCGGTCGGCGCAAGCCTTGTTACACGTGAAACATCTTCCCAGTCCCCAAAGGACCACGGCTAACGGCGTTGGACTCCACCGCCATCGGTTGCGAGCTCCCTCCTGCTAAGATCCGCGCGGCTCTTGCCTCCAAGGCTATTCGAGCTGGACGGCATCTCCAGGTTGGATCTGCCGGAGAGCGGAAACAATAATCCCCACCGCCGACTTCTTTTCCGTCCACAGAACGACGAGTTGCCCAATTGTTTCCTTCGGGAACCGAGGGGCGACAAGCAGTGTGTGGCCCGGAAGAAGAACACGGATAATTCGGTACTTTTGGCCAGGTTGGGCCTCTCCCTTGCCGATGTTGAGATAAACGATGTCTCCAACGGCTCCCGCTCCCGCGTCGTCGCGGATGGCCGTAATGGCCCCCACGGGGTTGCTGTTCAGCAATGCAAAGCGATCCAGGTGAACAGTAGGGACGTAAGTAGGGACTGGCCGAGGCGAATACGGAAGCGCAATATCTTTCGCATTGATCGCGGTGCAGGCAAAGAGAACCTTCGCAACGGCCCCTTGCGGCGTCAGCTTGATGACCTTGATGCGGCCGGTGTCTCGATATGGTCGTCCTAATTGGCGAATATCGTATCCCTGCCACGGGTACCAGTTGTGGTATCCGAAATCCGGCAACGGCCCCAGCTCCGGACGCACCCAACTCCGGAAAACTTGGTCACTCTCCGGACGGACTAGCCGCAGTTCCTCGCCCACAACGGGCCCGGTTCCGCGCTCCGTTTTCAAGTAAACGTAATTGCCCGTCGTGAAGGCGTGCCACCGATCGTTGAAGTCATTATCAGCGCCGCCCGCAACGAATATATCGTCCGGAACCGGGCTCGCGCTGATGAATCCGGTACACTCCATTTGCCCGGGCGTGGCCGCAGGAATGGGGCGGGGCGAACTCGCGTCCGGGCTACCGGCAAAAACCGGCATGGCCATCCATAAGAACACACCCACGCTTATTGCCAGAATCTGCTTCACGGGATTCCTCCTCCGTCAATAATCTGCTGGCGCAGGCATATTCTCCCTGGGTAGCGAGACCTCCCTCGTTCCCCGGGGCCGCCTCTATGCCGCCGAGTATAGGAAAGCCACAACTGAAAGTCAAGGATGGGTGTGTTCGTTCAGAATGATTGGTGACACCTTTGGTAGAGTGTCACCATGCAGGTCAAAGGTTTAGGATGGCCCCGCTCCAGGTACCTGGAGCGGGGCGCGGCGGAGCTGAGCCGGGAGGCCCGCAAGCGGCTGGCCTGGTTCGATTATTACCCAGCTCACGGTCGGAATGCCGCCTTGATCTGCCGCCACTTCGGGATCAGCCGGCAGACGTTTTATCGCTGGCAGCGGCGCTACGACCCGCAAGACTTGTGTACCTTGGAGGATCGCTCGCATCGCCCGCAGCATCGGCGTCGTCCCACCTGGGCGGGGGAGCAGGCCGCGCAGGTTTGTCGCCTGCGAGAGCAGTACCCGCGCTGGGGCAAGGATAAGTTGGCCGTGCTGTTGCGGCGGGAGGGCTGGGCCG
>JAKCCV010000030.1 GCA_021838785.1 Acidobacteriota bacterium
CCGGGGGACAACGTGAGCTTGGAGATCGAGCTGATTACGCCGATTGCGATGGAGAAAGGGCTGCGGTTCGCCATTCGCGAGGGCGGCCACACGGTCGGCGCCGGAAGCGTCACCGAAATCTTGAAGTAGGCGAGGCCGCCCCGGCAGACGCGAGGAAATAACGATGAGGGAAATTATCACACTCGAGTGCGGCGAGTGCAAGAATCGCAATTACACGACGACGAAGAATAAGAAGAAGCACCAGGATCGGCTGGAGGTCAAGCGGTTCTGCCCGCACTGCCGCCACCACACACCGCACAAGGAAGTGAAATGACGGGGAGCTGCTCAAGAGAACCGGTGAGAACAGCCGGCCACGGGCTGCGGGTCATTTGCCGGTGATACTCGAGGGGCGTCAGATCAATGGCTAATCTGCCGGTCTCCAAAACCGGTCATGGGGGTTCGAATCCCTCCGCCCCTGCCAAATCGGCGGCGAAAACAAGCGGCGGTGCCGGCAAAGCCAACGCGCGTTGGGACGGAAATTCATCCGACGGTTGCGTGAAGGGAGAAACGTGTTATAATGGCTGAAGAGCTGTTGGTCCAAAAGAGTCTGTGGACACGTCTTAAGGAGTACACGGCCGAAGTTCGCATGGAAATGAAGCGGGTGACGTGGCCCAGCAAACAGGAAGTTTACAGTACGACGGTGTTGGTGGTCTTGACAACCTTCTTTTTTGCCGCGCTCTTCTGGATTTACGACCAGATTTTTTTCCATCTCATCGGAAAGATTCTGGACTGGGGAAAGTCTCTTCACTGACATAGGTCCCGCGCTCGCTATGGCGAAGAACTGGTACATTATTCACACTTATTCCGGGTTCGAAAAGAAAGTGGCGGAGACGTTGAAAAGCCGCGTCCAGGCGGCTGGCTTGACGGAACGCTTCGGTGAGATCATGGTGCCGACCGAAGACGTCATCGAGGTGCGCCAGGGCAAAAAGGTCGTGACGCCGAAATTGTTTTATCCCGGTTACGTCCTGGTGGAAATGGAAATGGATGACGACACCTGGCACTTGGTGCGCTCCACGCCCCGAGTCACAGGGTTTGTCGGCTCCGGCCAGAAGCCGAGCCCGCTGACGGAAGACGAAGTTAACCGGATCGTTCATAAAGTGGAGGTGGCGGCGGAAAATCCCAAGCCACGCCTCGAGTTTGAGAAAGGGGAGACCATCAAGATTACCGACGGACCGTTTAAGGATTTCACGGGGGCCGTGGAAGAAATCAATAACGACCGCTCGACGCTGCGAGTGATGGTGACGATCTTCGGCCGAGCGACCCCCGTCGAATTGGATTTCTATCAGGTCGAGAAGGCCTAACCCATGGCGAAAAAAGTTACGGCAATCGTGAAACTGCAAATCCCTGCGGGCAAAGCCACGCCCGCGCCCCCCGTCGGGCCGGCTCTTGGGCAACACGGGGTGAACATCATGGAGTTCTGCAAGCAGTTTAATGCCAAGACCTCCGGCAAGGACCAGGAGGGGCTCATCATTCCGGTGCTGCTCACGGTCTATCAGGACCGCACCTTTAGCTTTGTCACCAAAACCCCTCCGGCCTCGATTCTCCTCAAGCGCGCCGCGGGAATCGCCAAAGGCTCCGGGGAACCCAACAAGACGAAGGTCGGCAAGGTTACGGAAAAGCGGGTTGAGGAAATCGCCCGGCAGAAAATGCCCGACCTCAACGTCCGAACGCTCGAGGCGGCTATCGCCACCATCAAGGGAACGGCCCGCAGCATGGGATTGGAAGTTGAGGCTTAGGCAAGCCGCGCACGGTCGGAAGTCAATAGATCGCTTGGTTTGTGCTGCTTAGTTGGGAGTAAAGCATGGGAAAGAAATACGACGCCGCCAAAAAGTTGGTGGACAAGCCCGCTTACACCTTGGAAGAGGCGATGCCGCTGGTCAAAAAAGCGGCCTATGCCGCATTCGACGAAACCGTCGAGGTGGCGATGCGGCTGGGGGTGGATCCCAAGCATGCGGACCAGATGGTTCGCGGGACGGTCGTCTTACCGCACGGATTAGGCAAGACCACGCGGGTGATTGCCATTGCTTCGGGAGAGAAAGTTCGGGAAGCGCGCGAGGCGGGCGCTGACGAAGCGGGCGGCGAGGACCTTGTGCAGAAAATTCAGGGTGGCTGGATGGACTTTGACGCGGTAGTAGCCACGCCCGATATGATGAAATCCGTCGGACGGCTCGGGAAGGTATTGGGTCCCCGTGGCTTGATGCCCAATCCCAAAACCGGCACCGTCACCTTGGACGTGGAGCGCGCGGTTAAAGAATTGAAAGCCGGCAAAGTGGAATTTCGCGTGGACAAGACCGGCATCATCCATTGCGCGGTGGGAAAAGTATCTTTTGAAGCAAAAAAGCTGGCAGAAAATGCGCAGGCGTTGATTTCCAGTGTGATTAGGGCCAAGCCGGCTTCCGCCAAGGGGCAATACGTCAAGAGCATCGTTGTTTCGTCCACGATGGGTCCGGGCGTACCGGTGGATGTTTCCGCCGTGGAGGCCGCTTGAGACCCCGAGGAGCAGCCGCATGAACCGAGACGAAAAGAAGAAAAAAGCTGAGAATCTTCGGGAGGCCCTCGGCCAAGCTCGGACGGTGATCCTATCGGGCTTTGAAGGTCTCACGGTGGCGGCCGATGCCGAGTTGCGACGCAAGATTGCCGAGGCCGGGGCGCACTACCAGGTCGCTAAGAACACGATTATCGAGCGGGCATCCGCCGGCACGCCTGCAGCCTCCGTGGCTCAAAACCTGCGCGGAACAACGTCGCTGGCCTACACGTCCTCCGACCCGGTGGCCTTGGCGAAGGTGTTGACGTCGTATGCGAAGGAGAATCCCGCTTTGGTCTTCAAAGCGGGGCTGGTGGAAGGCCGCGTCATCTCGATGCCCGAGTTTAATGCCCTGGCGAGCCTGCCCAGCCGCTCGGAATTGCTGGCTCGGTCATTGTTTTTGATGAAGGCCCCCGCTTATCAATTGGTCTCCTCTCTGTCCGGGGTGGCTCGCAAACTGGTGGTGGTGCTTCAGCAGGCGGTGAAGGAAAATAAGTTCTCATCCTCCGCGGCGTAATAAACGGAGGCGGGCGCTTAAGTGAGGGTCGCGCCAAAAAGTTCGCTGAAAATTCCTAGAAGGAGCTCAAAGCAATGTCCGAAGTTATTGACAAAATCGTCGAACAGATCAAAGGCCTGACGTTGTTGGAAGCGGCCGAGCTGGTCAAGAAACTTGAGGAGACCCTTGGCGTTTCCGCCGCGATGGCCGCCCCGGTCGCGGTGGCGAGCCAGCCGGCTGCGGCGGGTGCCCCGGCAGCCGAGGAAAAGACGGAGTTTAGCGTCGTTCTGACAGCCGTGGGCGCCAACAAGATCAACGTCATCAAGGCAGTCCGAGAAGTGACCAGCCTGGGCTTGAAAGAAGCCAAAGACTTGGTGGACGGTGCGCCCAAGCCCATCAAGGAGGGCGTTTCCAAGGAAGAGGCGGAAGCTATCCGGAAGAAGTTCACCGAAGCTGGGGCCACGGTCGAAGTTAAGTAGCCCCAGGGACGGCGCGAGCGTTGGCCGCAAGCGCTCCCGCCGCGTCCTCACCCAGTGCGGCAATGAGCGGGTATCCCTCGGCGGGAGAGGGAAGGCCTTCTCAAACCGCGGCGCGATGTGCATCCTCCCGTACCGCACATGCATCTGTTGCTACAGTGGGCGATATCCTCTGCGTTGTCTGGCAGGCTTGCAAAAACCCAGGAAGGAGTGTAGGTCATGGTGAACGGCACTAACGGCCGAATTCCGCGACGAGTGGATTTTTCTAAAATTCCCACGGCGATCGCAATTCCCAATCTCATTGAGGTTCAGCGGCGGTCCTACGAGCGCTTCCTGCAAATGAACCTGCTTCCCTCGGAACGCGAGGATGTAGGTCTGCAAGCCGTCTTCAACTCGGTTTTTCCCATCACTGACTTTCGTGGCGTGGCTCAGTTGGATTTCGTGGATTACTCCATCGGCAACTGGGAATGCAAGTGCGGCAGCCTTCGCGGGCTCCATCACCTTCGTCGGACGTGCAAAAACTGCGGCTACACGGTGATCACTGACCCCTTCAAGCTGGGCGAGGTCCTGTGCACCAAGTGCGGAACGTTCAACAAGAACGAGGTGGATTTCTGCCATAAATGCGGCGACCCGGTAACGTTACAGCTCAAATACGACGTGACCGAATGTCAAGAACGCGGCATGACGTTTGCTGCTCCCCTCAAGGTGACCGTCCGGCTGACGCTTTACGACAAGGAAAATGAAACGGGCCCGCGGACCATTGTGGATATCAAGGAGCAGGAGGTTTACTTCGGCGAAATCCCCTTGATGACCGAAAATGGCACGTTTGTCATTAACGGCACCGAACGCGTCATTGTCAGCCAACTGCACCGCTCGCCGGGGGTTTTCTTTGAATCCAACCCGTCGAAGACCTATTTCCTCGGCAAGATCATTCCCTACCGTGGCTCGTGGGTCGAGTTTGAATACGATACCAAGAATATCCTCTACGTCCGGATTGACCGGAAGCGCAAGATTCTCGGCACGGTCTTCCTGCGGGCCCTGGGCCTTAAAACCCAGGCGGATATTATTCGCACATTCTACCAAGTGGATCGAGTGACCCTTGAAAATCACAAACTCCACCTGGACGTTTCTGAGAATCTTATCGGCACCCGGATAACCAAGGCCATCACGCACCCGCGCTCGGGGGAGACCGTGGTGCCCGCGGGCCGAAAAGTTACGCCCGCCCTCCTTAAGGAGATTGAGAAAGCACGCCTAACCCAGATCGAAGTCACCGCGCACGACCTGGAAGGGGCTTACGCCGCTGCGGACGTTGTGGACGCTTCAACCGGCGAAGTCTTGCTCGAGGCCAATAACGAACTGACGCCGGCAGCCCTCAACGCAATAATCGAGGCGAATATCAAGGAACTCCAGATTTTCTTCCCGGACCGCGACGACGTGGGGCCGGTCATCGCTCAAACGTTGAAGCGCGACACTCTCAAGTCGCCTCAGGAAGCCCTCATCGAGATGTACCGCAAAATGCGGCCCGGAGATCCTCCCACCCTTGAGACTGCAACGGCGCTCTTCACCGGGATGTTCTTCGACCCCCGCAAATACGATTTCTCGCGCGTGGGCCGGCTAAAGTTCAATATCAAGCTCGGATATTACGGCCGGCTTAAAGCACGGCTCGACGACAAGGCCAAGGAGTTTGAGATCGAAGGCGGGGAAAACCTTCCCACTTCTAACTTCTATCTGGTCGTGGATCAAGAAAAGGTATTTGTAGGCAAGCGCGTGGGCAGCCTTTGCCAAGAGGTGGTCCGAGGTTGCGAAGGTACCCTGGCCATAGACCATTCCGAGCACGCCACCGTCCAGCTCCCGCTCGACAAGCGGACGCTCGATCCCGAAGATTTCTATGCCGTCATTCGTTACCTGCTCAAATTGCCCCGCAATCCGGGCGGCAATTACTCCGTGGACGACATTGACCACCTTGGCAACCGTCGAGTTCGTGCCGTGGGCGAACTCTTAGAGAATCAGTTTCGGCTGGGCTTGGTGCGCATGGAGCGCGCCATCAAGGAAAAGATGTCCGTTTATCAAGAAATGTCCACCGCCATGCCGCATGACCTGATTAACGCCAAGCCGGTGATGGCCGCCATCCGCGAGTTCTTCGGCTCCTCCCAACTGTCCCAATTCATGGATCAGACGAATCCCTTATCCGAGATCACGCACAAGCGGCGTCTTTCCGCTCTGGGGCCGGGCGGACTGTCGCGCGAGCGGGCGGGATTTGAGGTTCGGGACGTTCACCCCACGCATTACGGACGCATCTGCCCTATCGAAACGCCGGAAGGTCCCAACATCGGTTTAATCTCCTCGCTTTCCTGCTACGCCCGCATCAACGAGTACGGCTTCATCGAGAGCCCCTACCGCAAGGTGCATGGGGGCCGAGTGCTCGATTATGTGACGATTACGCACGGTGGGGATGGGCCTTGGAAGGTCGGCGAGCACGTGGAGCTGGGCGAGGTGGAGCGAACCAACGATGAATTGCGCGAGAAAAAGCGCAAATTGGTAGAATACGAACCTTACTCCTTTTACCTCTCGGCGTGGGAAGAAGATCAACACGTGGTGGCCCAGGCCAACGTGCGGCTGGACGAACGCGGGCGCATCGAGGACGAATTGGTCAATGCCCGCCAAGCCGGAAACTTTGTCCTGGTGCGGCGCGAGAACGTGGATTACATTGACGTCAGCCCCAAGCAATTGGTGAGCGTGGCCGCGTCGCTGATTCCCTTCCTGGAGAACGACGACGCCAACCGCGCCCTCATGGGTTCCAACATGCAGCGCCAGGCGGTTCCGCTGCTGCGCGCCCAGGCGCCGCTCGTGGGGACCGGCATGGAGGAAGTGACGGCTCGAGACTCCGGCGCGGTGGTCATCTGCAAGCGCAATGGCGTGGTGGACAGCGTGGATAGCGAGCGCATCATTGTGCGCGTGGAAGGCGATGGACACTCCATGCAGTTATCCCGCGAGGTGGGGGCGGATATCTATCAACTCATTAAGTTCCGCCGTTCCAACCAGAACACCTGCATCAATCAGAAGCCCGCCGTTCGGAAAGGCCAGCGCGTAGTGGCCGGGCAAGTGCTCGCCGATGGACCGTGCACGGACCGCGGCGAACTGGCCCTCGGACGCAATGTGCTGGCGGCCTTCATGCCGTGGCGAGGTTACAACTTTGAAGATGCCATCCTGGTGAGTGAGAAGCTGGTGAAGGAAGATTCCTACACTTCCATTCACATCGAGGAATTTGAAATTGAGGCGCGCGACACCAAGCTCGGGCCGGAGGAAATCACCCGTGATATTCCCAACGTGTCCGAATCCCTTCTCCGCGACCTGGACGAGAGCGGCATCATCCGCATCGGCGCTTACGTGAAGCCGGGCGACATCCTGGTGGGCAAAGTAACGCCCAAAGGCGAAACCCAACTGACGCCGGAAGAGAAACTTCTTCGCGCCATTTTCGGTGAGAAGGCCGGCGACGTCCGCGATGCTTCCCTCGCCTGCCCGCCGGGCATCGAGGGCATCGTGGTGGACGTCAAGATCTTCTCCCGCAAAGGCGCCGAGAAGGACGAGCGCGCCCGTGCCATCGAGGAAGCCGACGTGACGCGGCTGGAAAAAAACCTGGCCGATGAAATCCGCATTCTCAATGACGAACGCCTCAATCGGCTGTGCGCTTTGCTCGAAGGAGAAATCCTTCAGGCGGACCTTCACGATGAAAAGACCAACAAGCGGCTCCTGACCAAGGGAACATCCCTCAGCCGCGACGTGCTGGCGCATCTCTCGGGACGCAACCTGAAACGGGCCCGCATTGCCAAGAAGGACCCCACCCTCCATGACCGGATTGATGAAATTGAGGAGATGACCTCGCGCCAGATTGACATCCTGCGGAAAATCACCGATGAGAAGATTCAGAAGTTCAAGAAAGGCGATGAGCTGCCGCCGGGCGTCATCAAGCTGGTGAAGGTTTACATAGCCATGAAGCGCAAGCTCTCGGTCGGAGACAAGATGGCCGGTCGGCACGGCAACAAGGGCGTGATCGCCCGCATCCTGCCGGAAGAAGATATGCCTTACATGCCGGACGGCACGCCGGTTGAGATTGTGCTGAATCCGCTCGGGGTGCCTTCCCGCATGAACGTTGGGCAGATTTTGGAAACCCACCTTGGCTGGGCGGCCAAGGAGTTGGGCACTCAGGTTGCCCGCCTCATGTCCAACGGTACGCAGGCAGAAATCCTCCGCAAGGAGCTCAAGGGCATCATGAAGCAGCGCCGGTATGCGGACCAGCTTGACAAAATGAGCGACAGTGAACTCCTTGATTATGCCCGCTCGCTCCGCGATGGCGTCCGCTTTGCCACTCCCGTTTTCGATGGCGCGACCGAGCGCGAGATTCGGGAGTACCTGGAAAAGGCCGGCTTGAGCAGTTCCGGCAAAATCGTCCTACGCGACGGCATGACGGGTGAACCGTTCGAGCAGCCGGTCACCGTGGGCTACATCTACATGCTGAAGTTGTCGCACCTGGTGGACGACAAGATACACGCTCGGTCCATTGGCCCTTACTCTTTGATCACGCAGCAGCCGCTCGGCGGCAAGGCGCAGTTCGGCGGCCAGCGGTTTGGTGAAATGGAGGTTTGGGCTCTTGAAGCCTATGGCGCGGCCCACATTCTGCAGGAATTACTGACTGCAAAATCCGACGACGTGTACGGTCGCGCCAAAATCTATGAGGCGATTGTGAAGGGCGAAGCCGCGATTGAACCCGGCGTGCCCGAATCCTTCAACGTGCTGGTGCGCGAGCTGCAAAGCCTTTGCCTCGATGTGGAGCTGATCAAGCAGCCCAAAGAGGAGCCGGTGGCCGTTACCGAGTAGGAGCGAGGAGCGGGGCCGTCTTGCCGGCCGCGCCCGCCCAAGATGAAGTTTGAATTTTTAACCACTCCCTATCCTCGAAGGAGGAAACCGTGTTCCGTAGCAGCCCTTATGACCGCGTCAGTCTGATTGGCGAATTCGACGCAATTCGCATTAGTCTTGCTTCCCCAGAAAAGATCCGCTCGTGGTCGCACGGCGAGGTCACGAAGCCGGAAACCATCAATTATCGAACCTTCAAACCGGAACGGGACGGCCTCTTTTGCGCTCGGATTTTCGGCCCGGTGACCGATTGGGAGTGCCTTTGCGGCAAGTACAAACGCATGAAGCATCGGGGTGTGATCTGCGACAAGTGCGGCGTCGAAGTCACCCTCTCCAAGGTCAGGCGCGAGCGGTTGGGCCACATCGAACTGGCCTCCCCTTGCTCCCATGTCTGGTTTTTCAAGGGACTGCCCAGTCGGATCGGCCACTTGCTCGACATTTCGCTCCGCGATTTGGAACGCATTCTTTACTTTGAAGCTTACGTGGTCACCGACCCTGGTGACGCCCCCCTCAAGGAAAAAGACATCCTGAGCGAAGAGGACTATCGGCGGCTGCAACAGGAATTTCCCGGCAAGTTCCGCGCCGGCATGGGCGCCGAAGCCATCAAAGAACTTCTCAAGCGGGTCAATGTGGAGGCACTGGCCGTCGAACTGCGCGAGAAAATGAAGTCCGACCCCTCTTTGCAGAAGCGGATGAAGTATGCCAAACGGTTGAAGGTCGTCGAGGCGTTTCGGAAGTCGGGCAATAAACCCGAGTGGATGATCCTCGACGTCTTGCCGGTGATTCCTCCGGAGTTGCGGCCGCTGGTGCCTCTGGACGGAGGACGGTTCGCCACCTCCGACCTCAACGACCTCTACCGTCGCGTCATCAATCGCAACAACCGGCTGAAGAAGCTGATCGAGTTGCACGCGCCGGACGTGATCGTTCGCAATGAGAAGCGGATGCTCCAAGAGGCGGTGGACGCTTTGTTCGACAATGGCCGTCGCGGCCGCGTGCTGCGCGGGGCCAACAATCGGCCGTTGAAATCGCTTTCCGATACCCTCAAGGGCAAGCAGGGCCGTTTCCGGCAAAATCTTTTGGGCAAGCGCGTGGACTATTCCGGGCGCTCGGTGATCGTCGTCGGGCCCGACCTTAAACTCCATCAGTGCGGGCTCCCCAAGAAAATGGCCCTCGAGCTGTTCAAGCCGTTTATCTATCACAAACTCGAGCAAAACGGCCACTGCACCACCATCAAAGCTGCCAAGGAAATGGTGGAGCGGCAGGAGCCGCTCGTTTGGGACATTCTGGAAGAGGTGATTCGAGACCATCCGGTGCTTCTCAATCGCGCGCCGACACTCCACCGCCTGGGCATCCAGGCCTTTGAGCCGGTGCTCGTGGAGGGCAAGGCGATTAAAATTCATCCGCTGGTCTGCACGGCGTTTAACGCCGACTTCGATGGCGACCAGATGGCGGTCCACATCCCCCTGTCGCCCGAGGCTCAGGCGGAAGCCTCCATCTTGATGCTTTCGTCCCAAAACATTCTGTCGCCCGCCAATGGCGGACCGCTCGCCGTCCCGACCCAAGACATCGTCCTTGGCATCTACTACTTGACGAAGGAGAAGAAAGGCGCCAAAGGCGAAGGCCGTTCCTTCGCGAATTCAGAGGAAGTGCTCCTGGCGCTGGAGGCGGGCGAACTGGAGACTCGTACGGCGATACGTTTGCGGTACACCGGGCCGGTCATTGACCTCACCTCAGCCTTTGACGACCAAGATGTTCTGCATACGGAGCCGATCACTCTGAAGGGGCAATTCATCAACACGACCGCCGGCCGGGTCATTCTGAACGACCATCTCCCGAAGGAAATGCCTTTCGTCAACGGGCTCCTTCGCAAGAAGGGCTTGGGCGCTCTTGTGAACTATTGCCATTTGCGCTTTGGCCTGGACACCACCGTGCCCATGCTCGACGAAATCAAATCGCTCGGCTTCCTTTATGCCACCCGTTCGGGCATTTCGCTGGGCATTGAGGATCTGGTCGTACCCTCCAATAAAGCCGATCTGGTGCGTGCCGCGGAAAAGGAAGTGATTGAGGTCGAAAAGCAATACCAGGAAGGCGCGATTACGCACGGCGAACGGTATAACAAGGTGATTGCCATTTGGTCCAACGTTACCGACCGCGTCGCCGATGAGATGTTCCAAGCGATGGAGGGACAGGACACGGCGGGAGAGCTCAATCCGGTTTATGTCATGGCGGATTCCGGGGCCCGCGGCTCCAAACAGCAGATTCGCCAGCTCTCCGGCATGCGGGGTCTCATGGCCAAGCCGTCGGGCGAAATCATTGAGACGCCCATCACCGCAAACTTCCGCGAGGGTTTGAACGTGCTGCAGTACTTCATCTCGACGCACGGCGCCCGCAAGGGTTTGGCGGACACCGCCCTTAAAACCGCCGACTCGGGTTATCTCACCCGCCGCTTGGTGGACGTAGCGCAAGACGTCATCATTTCCGAATTCGATTGCGGGACGGTGGATGGTATTTACGTCGAGTCCATCGTGGAAGCCGGAGAAGTCGTGGAACCCCTGCGCGACCGAATTGTCGGCCGGGTGTCTCTCGAACAGATCAAGGATTACGAGGGCAACCTCATTGTGGACTATAACCAGGAGATCAATGAGGATTTGGCCGCCGCGATTCAAGCCGCTGGGATTGAACGGGTCAAGATCCGCTCCGTGCTCACCTGCGAATCGCGGCGGGGCGTTTGCGTTCGCTGCTATGGTCGCAATCTGGCCACCGGACGCCTGGTGGAAATGGGTGAAGCCGTCGGAGTCATTGCGGCCCAGTCCATCGGCGAGCCGGGAACTCAGCTCACGATGCGCACGTTCCACATCGGAGGAACCGCCAGCCGCATCACCGAGCAGTCCAAGTTGGAGGTCAAAAACAACGGCTTTTTGAAGTTTATTGGATTGCAGACCGTCACCGACCGCGAAGGGCATTTCGTGGTGATGAATCGCAACGGATCCGTGGCGGTGGTGGACGAGAAAGGCCGCGAGCGCGAGCGCCACACGGTCGTTTATGGCGCCAAGATTCACTACGCCGACGGCGCGCCCGTCAAGGTTGGCGCCGTCGTCCTGGAGTGGGACCCCTACACCTTCTCGATCCTCACCGAGACTGCCGGCGAAGTTCAGTTCAAGGACCTTGAGCCCGGCGTTACGCTGCAAGAGCAGGTGGATGAAGTCACCGGGCTTTCCCAATGGGTGGTGAAGGATTCGCCGGATGAGAAATACCAGCCCCAGCTTATCATCCGCGGCGAGGATGCGCGCGGGAAGAGCACCAAAAAATATCTCATGCCCTCGCGCGCTCACCTCATGGTCCAAGAGGGTGACAAGGTCAGCCCTGGCGACATCCTGGCGAAGATTCCCCGCGAAACCACAAAGACCAAGGACATTACGGGCGGGCTACCTCGCGTGGTCGAGCTGTTCGAGGCGCGCAAGCCACATGAACCGGCCGTCATTACGGAAATTGACGGCGTGGTGAAATATGGCGAAATCGTGAAGGGCCAGCGCAAGGTGATGGTGGTCCCGGAGCGCGGCGAACCGAAAGAATACCTGCTGCCGCGCGGCGTCCACATCTCCGTTCAGGAGGGCGAGCGTGTCAAAGCCGGCGAGCCGCTCATGGATGGACCACGCAACCCCCACGACATTCTGGCGGTTTTGGGCGAAAAGGAACTCCAAAACTACTTGGTGGACGAAATTCAGGAGGTGTATCGCCTGCAGGGCGTGAATATCAACGACAAGCACATTGAAGTGATTGTTCGCCAAATGATGCGTTGGATAAAGGTTGAAGACCCCAACGACACCGACTTCCTTCTCGATGAACAGGTGGACCGATTCAAGTTCCGCGACGAAAACGAACGAGTCAAGGCGGAAGGGGGCAAACCCGCCACCGGTCGGCCGCTCCTGCTGGGTATCACCAAAGCTTCACTGGCCACCGATTCTTTTATCTCGGCAGCCTCTTTCCAAGAGACGACCCGCGTCCTCACGGAGGCCTCTATCCGCGGCGCAGTGGATCGTCTTCGCGGCCTCAAGGAGAACGTCATCATGGGCCGCCTGATTCCCGCTGGCACAGGCCTCGACCGATATCGCAACTTCAAACTGCTCACCGAGGTGGCGCCGCCGGAGCCCGAGGCCGCTGCCGAGGGCGTGCCGGGGGAGGAGCTCATTGCGCCGGCGCCTCCCGCGCCGGAACTCCTCGATGAGGATGAGGCGAGAACATAGGGGCTTCCGACGGCTCGTCAGCCCATCGGCCTGGCCGACTGCAGGCCGATGCCCGCCGGAAGCTCAGGCAATTTGAGAGCGGGCATCATGCAACTCCAATGCGGGAAATGCCATGCGGTCATCAAGGTGGATGCGCCGCGCGTCGCCTTGCGCGACGTTTGCCCTTCCTGCGATGCCGACCTTCACACCTGCCGGAATTGCAAGTTCTATGACCCTAGCAAGCACAATCAATGCGCCGAACCTCAGGCGGATTGGGTTCGCGATAAGGAAGCTGCCAACTACTGCGACTACTTTTCCCCTAACCTTGTTCTCTTCGCCGGTGAAGGCCGTGCGTCTGCTAGGGCCGACGAGGCCAAGAAGAAATTTGATTCTCTCTTTAAGGTTTGACGCTTGACCCGACTTGCCCGATTGGGGGCACGATTCCAGGCCGGAAGCGGCAACATTGTCGGAGGGGAAAGTTACGCCTGTTTTTCCTCCCAACGGCGTCGTAGGGCCGCGTGGAGGCGCGAACGGACGTCCTCGGGGAGAGGGAAAAGCTTGCCGTCACAATAAAGCTCGACGGTCTTCCGTGTAGTGTCGAAAACAACCTTGCAGTGGCGACAGGTCTTAAGGTGAGCTTCCAATTCGCGCCGCAGGCTGTCACTTAGGGCTCCCTCAAGGTAGTCGGAAATGTCTTTGAGACAATCTTTGCAATTCACCACGTTCAACCTCGTTTAAAAACCTTGCTCAGTTCTTCGCGCAAACGAATCCGCGCACGGAACAACCTGGCCTTTACGGCTCCGCTTGAAAGGCCCAGAGCTTCCGCGGTCTCCTCCGTGGAGAGGCCCTCCACGTCCCTCAGAATGAACACGGCGCGGAGAGAAACCGGCAGAGCGCGGGCAGCATTCTGCAGAATCTCCTGCAGCTCCCGAGTAGCGTAAATCTGCTCGGGGTTGGGACGCCAATCGGTAAACTCTCTCGGTAAAGCTTCCCCATCGTCGCCCACGGCATCCTCGGAAGCCACTTCTTTGCTCGAGCGCCGCTTCCGCAGTTTCATCAAGCCCTCATTGATGGCAATCCGGACCAACCAAGTATAGAAACGGGAATCTTCACGGAACTCGGGCAAGTGTTCAAAGGCCTTGAGGAAGGTCTCCTGGAGGACATCTTCAGCATCTTCCGGGGTCCCCGTGAGATTCAAAGCCAGCCGATAGATCTTGCGCTCATGACGGTTGACCAATTCCTCAAAGGCCTCGTATTGGCCGAGGCGCGCCTCCGTCAGCAGCTGGGCCTCGGGTTTGCCGGGTTGTTGAACCGCTACGTCGGTCATAGTTACGATGCGCTTGTGACTCTTTCCCTCAGCGACCCGGAGACCGGCTGCATCTTCATCCGCTGCGCCCGCCGATAGCTCCCGGAAAAACCCTCCCTCGACCATCGAGCTGGTGAGAAAGAACCCGTGCTGTCCTCTCCGCCTCTGAAGATACATCTTCCCGCCGCCAACCGCAATGCGGCCGGGCACGCGGCCAATTTCCGCCTTACAAGGCATGAACTTGTTTGGCAAGGATGACCAACGTTCCTGCGGGAATCTGAACAGAGTTGATGGTGGTAGCTTGCGGCTCAAAGAATGCCAGTCCCTTGACCAGTAATTCAGGTTGCGGGGTGAGTTCGGCCAGGCCTTGAACGTTCACGAAATTGGTAGTGTCATTGGTAATCACCAGGGTAGGCACGGCCTGGAACACGTCGCCGCAGACCGCTAAATCAAAGGCTCCGGTTTTATCGTCCGAACCGACGGATATCCGCGAGGTGAAGTTTCCGGCAACGGTTTGCAATCTTAGAAAGACGCTGTCTGCGCTCACGGCCACAGGCTGTCGGTTCGTCACCTCGGCGCTACTGTTCGGCGTAAAGGTCCCGCTGACCGCAACTTCCTCGCCCGGCGCGAGATTCGAAGTATCAAATGGCAACTGAGCGAAGTTTGCCAGCGGAGAAGCCAACTGAAACGTGGTGGAGGGCGAGACACTGACGATGGCCGGCGTCTCCGGCAAAATGGACGCGCTCACATCCGGTTGCGTGTCTCGCACAAGCATGGTGAACTGCTGGGCGCCGCCACTCGCATCGCGTGTCACCGTTAACACTGGTCCGAGGTAGGCCACGGTATTGGTGTTGACGTTCTCTTGATTTTCGACCTGGACAGAGTTGGCCACCAGATTGCCCTGGGCGTCCAGATAACCATCCAGCTCCACAAAGCTAGGCGTCAGCAATTGGTTCAGCGCCGGCACGCCGAAGAGCTGGGTGGCGCTTGTAAAGTTGACGGTCAATGAAGGGCCGTTCGGCGGAAAGGTTTGGAGCGAGAAGCTCCCCGTGAAGCTTGAGCCGGGTGTTGCAATCACCGGCGTCACGCTTTCCGTGAAGCCGTCAATGTCATCCATGTCACCGAATCCTTCGTTGGTTGAGGCCGCTATTGGCGTCACGCTGACGACCGGCGTAAAAGTGCCAAGAAGTTGCCCTTGAGCATTGGTGGCCAGAGATTTTTGCAAATTGAGGTCGAGGAGAATCGTGCTGACGCCGCCGCTCGTAATCACCAACGGTGGGTTAATGTTAACCGTGACGCTGCTCGTGGTTGCGGTGGGGAAAAAAGTCGCCACCGGCGGGTTCGCCGTGGGATCATAAATGGCCCCATCGGTCATGACTAAATTGACCACAGCCTGATTGTAGGTTCCCGCCCGAATCCTCTCAATGTTGAGAATTTTGGTGAAGTCCTGCAGCCGCGTAACCTCTAGGGACGGAGAAACAAAGTTGGGGTTGACGGTCACGGAGGGCGGGAAAACCGGCGTGCTATTGGTGTTTCCTTGAAGGGTCACGGACAGCGAACTCATCTCCACGCGGAACCCCAAAACATCGCAGGAGGGAGTATCCGTCATCAACGTGATCAATCCACCCTTCCCGGGGCTTGTTGAATTGCTGGTGAGAGAACTGCTGCACCCGGTCACCATCAGCGCAGCGCCAGCTATCAACCCACAGACTGGCAGCAACTTTCTTAGCATCCAGGTCTCCTTGATTCATTGTCCCATCATGCGGGCTCTTGGCTCAGATGACAAATGGCCCGTTCAGGGTTTTCCCGCCTTTTAACCTTTGGCCGGGGCCGTGCTCAGTCGTTCCCCTCCTCTATCCACAACGTAGCGGGTTCTGGGGGGATGGGCGGGAAAGACGGTGCGCAACGCCAAAATTCAAAACCTTATGGCGGAGGGAGAGGGATTCGAACCCCCGAGCCTCTTTCGAGGCTAACGGTTTTCAAGACCGCCGGTTTCAACCGCTCACCCATCCCTCCGACTGCCCCGAGCGGCAACGCCATCTTGCTCTTCCCTCGGACGACTATCGCAGTCTCGCCCTTCGTTGGCTTGATTCCGCGGACCGTTTCGCACTCGCAGTGGTGCGCCTGGTGACCACGCGCCGCTGCCAACCCGAGGCCGCGATAGATTTCCATGCCTTATTCTAACTGAAATATCCTCTTCTTTGCCGACCAGTTCTTTGAAAGGACGGGCTCGTGCCATTGGAAATGAGTTGCTCCTTGGCCCCAGGTTGCTGGAGCGTCTATCGTTTCATGACCATTTGGAAGCTCGAAGGGTCGGCAAGCACCGGAGGCTTGCCTCAGACGCAGAACGGCTGTAGATTGAAGGCATCGTGGAAGTTGAACCCGAGCCCTCTAGCACCGCCCAAGCAAGGAGATGGAATGTCGGATCAGCCCTTTTCTGCTTTTATCTTAGCCGCCGGTAAGGCTACCCGCTTCAAGTCCAGCTATCCGAAGGTTTTGCATCCCCTGGCTGGACTTCCTCTTGGAGGATACGTCCTGCGGGCCGTCATCACTGCTGGGCCCAAAGATGTTTACATGATTATTGGCTACCAAGGCGAGCGAGTCCGCGAAGCCTTCGCGCGACCCAACCTCCGATGGGTCGAGCAGAAGGAGCCCAAGGGAACCGGACATGCGCTCATGGCCGCGCGTCACGAACTGGAGGGTCTGACCACTCCAACAATCATGGTTGTTGTCGGCGATGCCCCCCTGCTGCGCGCTCAGACGCTCGCCGACCTTGTTCGAACTCACCTTCAGTCCAAAGCGGCGGCGACAATTTTGACCATGCGACTCGATGACCCTCAAGGCTATGGGCGTGTGCTGCGTGCCTCCGGGTCAAGGGTGCAGGCCATTATCGAAGAACAGCTCTGCACAGCGGCGCAGAAGAAAATCCGCGAGGTGAGCAGCGGCATTCTCTGCTTTGACCGCTTGCAATTACTTCGGCACCTTGACAAGCTCGATTCCAACAACGCCCAGAACGAATATCTGCTAACCGACCTTGTGGGTCTTCTTTACCGGCACAAGCAGAAAGTCATCGCCTTCCCCGTGAAAGAAGCGGGTGAGGTTTTGGGGGTGAATGACCGCAAGGATCTCGCGCGCGCCGAAAAGATTCTGCGCCTGCGAAAAGCCGAGAGCCTGATGGCGGAGGGAGTCACAATTTCAAATCCCGAGACAACTTACCTTGATAGTGATGTGCAAGTGGGCCAAGACTCCGTCATCGAACCCGGCGTCAGTTTGCTCGGCGAAACTCGAATTGGAGCCGAATGCAGGATTCGGGTGGGTTGCGTCATCGTTGACTCCGTGCTCGGCGACCACGTCACCGTGAGGCCCTATTCGGTGATCAGCGGATCTGAAATTGGCTCTAAGGTTATTGTTGGCCCTTTTGGTCACATTCGCGACGGCGCGGTGCTGGAGGACGAAGCGCGGATTGGCAATTTCGTTGAGGTTAAAAAGTCACGCATCGGCCGCCGCAGCAAGGCCTGGCACCTCTCGTATCTGGGAGATGCCACGCTCGGGCAAGACGTGAATATCGGTGCGGGAACCGTTACCTGCAACTACGACGGCCAGCGCAAAAATCCTACGACCATTGAGGACCAGGTTTTTATTGGCAGCGGGACGATGGTCGTGGCTCCAGTCAAGATCGGCCGCGGCGCCTACGTAGGGGCCGGATCAACCATCACCGAGGACGTGCCGCCGGAATCGCTCGCCTTGGGACGTGCCCGACAAATCATTAAGGAAGATTGGGCGCACCAGCATCACGGCGACCACAAGCCCACCTCAGCGGAGTTCAGGCTGAATGAGCGCCAGTCCGGCTCCATCACAATTTTGGACCTGCAAGGCCCGCTGATTATGGGCCCTGCGGTGGAAGAATATCGGCAGAGGATTCGCAACCTTCTCGGCCTCGGACGCCGCCGCGTTCTGCTGAACCTAAGCGAGGTAGCTTATCTGGATAGCGCAGGGCTCGGAGCCCTCGTCGGCGCGCTGACGGCCTTTCGGAAAGCACGGGGAGAATTGAAGCTGGCCAATATTCCGGCCAAGGTGAGGACCATCATGGAAACGGCCCGATTAGACCGCGCCTTTGATATCTACGGCGATGAACCAAGCGCCATCGCCAGTTTCCATCCTCCCCTCAACCTATAAAGCGCGCCTGGCCCGAAAAAGCTCCATGTGGATCGCGACAGCCCGCTTGCAAGACAGTTGGAAAAAGCGAGGGTCATTGGTTATACTAGCCGAAGCCGTTGCCGCGCCAGGGCAAGGCCCGGAAGGAACAACGAAGGTTCCCATGAGTAAAAAGCCGAGGGTGGAATTCAGCCGGGAAGCCAGCTCGAAATCATCGAGAGTATCCGGATTTCGCTCGTGGCCCACTTCGTAACTCCGGCATTATGACTGCTGGACGAAGCGCCAGCGTCCGGCCATGAAAAACCTTTGGAGGTGAGATCATGGTTCAACGGATCGTACTGGCAATCGCATGGACCTTGGGGACGTCAATGCTCCTCTGGGCCGGTTCCCAGACCATCCCTGCGGGCACCATCCTCAACTGCAAGCTTTCTCAGCCTCTCAGCACCAAGATGAACTCCGTGGGACAAGAATTTACCGCGGTCGTGTCCGAACCGCTGATCCTTAACGGGGTTCAGGTGATACCTTATGGTGCAACCATTAGCGGAAGAATCTCAGAATTGCGAACCCCTGGCCGGTTTTTCGGGAGGTCGGCGATGGTGCTCACACCTCAAACCCTCAGATTGCCCGCGGGCCGAACCTATCCCTTAAACGCCGTTCTATTCACCGCTTACGGCGCCCCGAAGGCGAAGGTCGTGGATACGGAAGGCACGCTCCAAGGGCCAAGCGGCCGCTGGGGGCAAATTAAGGAAGTTGGCCTCGGAATGGGAGGCGGCGGTTTTCTGGGAGCGTTAATCGGCGGAGCGCACGGAGCCATCCTCGGCCTGGCTATCGGGGGCGCCGCCGGCCTTGTGGATCGGATTCGGCGCGGCGTGCCCAATCTTTCGCTCCCCGCAGGCACGGAGCTCAAATTCCAACTCTCAATGCCGCTGACCATTTCTACTTCGCGGGTTACGGAATATAACCTGAGCAGTGTCAAACCCTAGCTGCAAGGCAAACGTCCCGCTCAGCGGCCAGCAGCATTGCGTCGCGCGCCTCGCCGCGTGCCGCAACCGACGGGTTCCTATGTCGTCTCTTGCCGACGGGCCATTCGCGGCGTCAGAACAGACGTCGGAAGGTGCTTTGCCTTGCCCCTGCGGCCCGTTCGGGATGGGCGGAGGCCAGAGAAGCCTCCCGAATTGCGCTTTGTGCTGCGGAACCTGAGTCGAGCGTCAGGATGGCCCTTTGTACCTCCTATGCGAGGTTCGTAGCCTTTTGGACCGATTTGTAGTAAAAAAGGATTTGCAGGATTGATGGCTCAAAGGGGCCCTACCCGCTTGGCTCGAAACCTCACAACTAGGCGTAATGTCCAAAAGGACACCCTGCCGAACGGCTTGATGGTCATCACCGAGGCCATGCCGGCAGTCCGCTCGATTTCTCTAGGCATATGGCTCCGCGTAGGCTCTCGGCAAGAAGCCCAGAACGAGAATGGGCTGAGCCATTTCATTGAGCACATGGTTTTTAAGGGCACCGAGAGGCGTTCGGCAGAAGAGATTGCCCGAGCCGCCGATGCCATCGGCGGTCACCTTGACGCTTTTACCTCCAAAGAATACACCAACTTTTCCATCAAGGTCCTGGATGAGCATCTTGAGCGGGCTTTCGATATCCTTGCCGACCTGGTTCGGCGCCCGCTGTTTCGCTCCGAGGAGATTACCAAGGAAAGCCGAGTCATCGAAGAAGAAATCCGCATGGTCGAGGACATTCCTGACGACTTGGTGCATGAAATGTTCACCCAGAGCTATTGGCGGGGGCATGCCCTCGGCCGGCCGATTCTTGGAACCCGTCGCACGGTTCGGAGTTTTAGCCGGCGTCGGGTTCTGGATTTTTACCAGCGTCACTATACGCCGGAAAATCTGTTGGTGACCGCGGCGGGGCACTTGGAACATTCTCGAATCCTCGACCTGGTGAATGCAGCATTTAAGGATCTTTCCCCAAACGGGTCGTCACCCCGCCAGGCCCCGCCCACTCCTCACCCGCATCTTCGCTATCGCCGTAAAAAGGAGCTGGAGCAGGCGCACCTCTGCGTCGGAACAGAGGCCTGTTCTTTCGCCGACCCCAAGCGGTACGCCATGCATATTTTGAATGCCGTCCTCGGTGGGGGCATGAGTTCGCGTTTATTTCAGAACATTCGAGAGAAGCGCGGCCTGGCCTATTCGGTCTTCTCCTCAGTGAATTGCTATCGCGACGCCGGCTCATTGACGGTCTATGCCGGCATTGCTCCCAACAATCTCCGTCAGACGCTTGACCTCATTCTGGAGGAGTTCCATCGCCTAAAATCCGACCCTATTCCTGATGATGAATTCCAGCGGGCCAAGGATTACCTTAAAGGGAGCACTCTGCTGGGGCTCGAATCCACGGGCAGCCGCATGTCAAGCCTGGCGCGGCACGAGTTGTATTATGGCCGCTACGTCTCTCTCGACGAAATCGAGGCTTCAGTGGACGCTGTGACCCAAGACCAAGTCCTGGCCATCGCACGGGAAGTGTTCCGTCCGGAGGCACTCGCAGCCACCGTCCTTGGCCCTCGGCAGGATATCCGCCTCAGCCGTGACCAGATCGCATGTTAGTAGCCGGCAGCTTCGCCTGCCATCTTTCAGGCCGTCAAGCCTGTGTCGTCCGCCTGTCGAGGTTTGGCGTCGAGCCCGTTTTCCCCTCCGTCGAAAGGGGCTCGCCAGGAGACCATCGGCTGCTGGACGTTCAGAGTGACCGTGGTCGAGTGCGTCAGGTTGCCGGAAGCCCGAGTGACCGTCAAGGTGTAGGCTCCCGCGGGCGTGCCGCCCATCGGCGTGGCGGTGGAGCACGTCGTGCCGGACGTTGTGGCGAAGTTGGCGCTCACGGAAATGGCTGCGAAAGTAAGAGCCGCTGTTCCGGTGTTCGAAACGGCAACGGTTCCCAAGTATTCAAGCGCGACATCCAAGGCTAGCTCAGCTTGATGATTGAAGCGCTTGCCAAGCTCGAGCGGCAAGCCAACGAGCACCCACGGAATTCTGTTACGGCATGGTCCAACTAAGGGGTTTGGTTAGGGTTTTGTTACGTCCCGGACTTCAAACACGGATATGGAAGATGGGAAGAGGTTGGTGCGAAGGATTTGGATGGTGAGCCGTGAGGGAATCGAACCCCCAACCTACTGATTAAGAGTCAGTTGCTCTACCAATTGAGCTAACGGCCCATCAATAACTTATAGGCACTTCCGATTTTACCGTAGTAGAAACCGTAGTAGGCAAAGCCGGATTTTGGCTTGCCTTCTGGTTCGAGGCTGGCAAGCGCTCCATGACCCCCTCGATGGCTTCCGGCGTGGGAAGGACGCGTCTTTGGCCGATGATCAAGCGAGAATGTCCCGTAAGCCGCATGGTCGAAAACGCATCACCTCCGCCCACATCCTGAGAGCCGGCGACGCTCTATCTCTCGCAGTGTAACACAAAACCGATGGGTTTTCTCGAGACTCCTCCTGCGGAAGAATGAGTTCCTGGCCCAACTCCTTCTTGGCTAGCGGCTGCTGCGGCATCTGGGCTTTGGACTTTGAATCGAGGTCCGCGCAGGATGAAGACGGTGTTGGCAAGAGGCCTCGCCCTCAGGCGGTGGCCGGACTCGAAGCGGGCCGCTTGCCCGCGCGTGTGATGGCCACCGCGAGCACTCCAATCAGCGTGCCGGCGATGACGGTCCACGCAATCCAGAACGTCATCTGAGGCAGGAAGGCACTGTAAAAATACTTCTCGGCGAAAGGCAGATGCGCGATGTCCGCATCCACAGCGTCGTAGTGCGTTCCCCAGCCCGCCCCGCCGTTGCCCTGCATGGCGAGATACATGACGACGAGAATCGGCACGCGGGCGGCAAACGCATAGGCGACGAGCGTCCGGCCGAGCGCGCGCCAGCCAAATCCAACCACAAACGCGGCCACCAACATGAGCGCGAATCCGATGATGCTGATCACCGCCAGGCGCCCGTGAAGAAAAGTTAAAGCCAGGACCGCGCCCCCAACCACAATGACGACTCCCAAGCCCAGGAATCCCCACGCCTTGCCGGTGCTCTGCCATCCGTGGCCCGCCTTCGCCAGCTTGATGGCAAAATACGGCCCAAAAATCAGCGGCAGCCAGCTAATCCCGATGATCGCTCCTTCCCCGCCTGCCTTGTTGCCGAACCACGGCATTCCCCAGTGCTGCAGTTCGCCTACCAGACGGAGCAGTGTGACCGCCAGCGTAATGATCGCAGGAACCGCAATCAGCCGAGTGATCGAGAGCTTCTCGTTGTTGGCCATGGGACCTCCTTTTAGGCTGCGAATCGGCGAAGAATTCCTTCTCTTGGGCCTTAAAACCGCGGGGCTGATGGGCCGGCATCCGCGTTCCCCTCAGCGTATTTTTCCGCGAGCCGCCGCACGCCAAGTTCCTTCGACTTCCCCTTGGCGAACCACAAATATCTCATCGTGCATATTAACGCAGGTGCAAACGTGGTTGGGAATAATACGGACCACGTCCCCTACTTTCGGCGCCCGTGAGGCCCGCCGTGTGTCCACGTAACCGTGCTCTTCGTTCAACTTGACAATGGGAGCGTCGGGAACTTCCACGATATAACCATACCCCGAAGCCGGGCCAAAGCGCAGCGGATCCGAAGAGAGCGTCTTCGACCCCGCGTCCACGATGGCGCCTCCTGCGACCGCGGTTGAAACCACCGTGGCCACCACCCGTGCCGCGCAGTCTTCCAGGGAGCACGCGCCCTGATAGAACGTGTTCATATCGTTATAAACGTAAGTGCCTGGCCGGATTTCCGTGAGGCCCGGAATTTCGTGCGATTCAAACGCCGAAGGTGTAGAGCCGGCCGAGACAATCTCCACCGGAATCCGCTCGCGGCGGAAGCCGTCTAGCGCCCGCTCCACTTTTTCCGCCACGCGAGCCAGCTCACGCCGACGAGCTTCAGCATCCCCGCCAATCTGCCCCGGATAGCACATCAGCCCGCGAAACCGCAAAGATGGAAGCCGCATCACCGTTCGGGCCAGTTCAACCAGGGCCGGCCCCGGCTCCAAACCGCACCGCCCCAAGCCGGCGTCAAATTCCACGAGGACGCCGATCGTGGCGCCACGCTCGCGCATGGCAGCGGCGACCGCCTCCGCGACAATTTCACTGTCGAGCGATATGAGCATGGAGCGGTCGAGGGCCAAGGCGGCTAAGCGTTCCAGCTTCTCTCGGCCCAGAACTGGATAAGCCACCAGAATGTTGTCCAGCCCGGCGCCGCACATCACTTCCGCCTCGCCCACTTTGGCCACCGTCAGTCCGAGCGCTCCGTGCCGAACCTGCATGCGCGCCACTTCCGGAATCTTGTGCGTTTTGGTGTGCGGACGCAGTCCCAGGCCGTGCGTCCGGCAATAATCCGCCATGCGCCGCAGGTTCCGATCCAGGACGTCCGCATCCACCGTCAAGGCGGGAGTTGAAAGCTCGTTCCAGCGCACGATAGGCTCACTTGGAATTGGACGGTTGCCTTACCCGCGCAATGCAGTCAATTTCTACTTTGACGCCCGGCAAGATGGCGCCGACTGTTGTTCGGGCGGGCGGATCCGCCGGAAAGTATTCTTTGTAAACTTCGTTCATGGCGCCGAAATCGTGAATGTCGGCCAAAAACACTCCCACCCGCACTATGTCTTTCATTGAGCTGCCGCTCGCTTCCAAAATGGCTTTAATGTTTTCGAGCGCGCGGCGCGTTTCCGTCTTGATATCCCCGGTTTCAAGTTGATCTGTGGCCGGGTCGATCGCCACTTGCCCGGCCACAAACACAAAACCGTCGGCCACGATCGCCGGAGAGTAAGGCCCTCGCGGGCGCGGCGCGTTTTTGGGTTTCACCACTTGTCGCATTTCATCTCCTGAGCCATAGATTCCGGGCCGGGGCCGGCGGCTTCGACGGCTCCGCTCGGTTGGCGCAACGATTTTTGGGAACCGCTCGCCGGCAGCCTCACGCCAACTGGCCTCCGTCAACAAACAGCAGCACGCCGTTCACGTAATCGGCGTCGCGCGACGCGAGAAACGTCGCCGGCCCGGCAATGTCTTCCGGCTCGCCGACCCGGCCCAGCGGTATGAGGTTCTCATATTTCTTCATGAATTTTCTGCTTTTAAGCAGCGGCGCCGTCAAGCGAGTGCGAATCAGTCCGGGCCCGACCGCATTCGAGTTGATCCCGTAGTGTCCGAGTTCGCGCGCCAGCGTTTTGGCCAGCAGAAAGAGTCCCGCCTTGGAAGCATTGTACGGAGCCAGTTCCGCTTCCGCGTCCCAACTGTTCGTGGAGGCCATGAAGACCAGCTTGCCCTTTCGCCGCTCGACCATTTGCGGCGCCACGGCGCGAGACACCAAAAATGCTCCCTTCAAGTTCGTATTGAGGGTCAGGTCCCAGTGCCGCTCATCCATCTTCAAGTAAGGCATCGCTTTCCCGACGCCCGCCACGTACATCAGAATGTCCACGTGTCCCTTCCAGCGAGTGGCTCGCTCGACCATGACGTTCACGGAACGGGGCCGCTGAACGTCGCAGAAAATTCCGCACACGCTGCCGTCTTCGCCGCGAATCTCTTTGATGGCGCCGGCCATCGCCTTCCGGTCAATGTCGGCGATGGCGACGTCCGCGCCTTCGCGCGCCAATCGCAAGGCGATCGCCTTGCCAATGCCTTGGGCCCCTCCAACGACCAGCGCCACGCTGTCGCGAAACCTGTTGGGAATCCAATTCTCTGCCGTCGCCATAAAAAGACATCTCAAAAACTTTTCACAGTCCGCTGGGCCGAGTCCAGTATAATGACCCGCCCCGCCTGCGTAAACCCCGAAAGCGAGGTGGAAGAGGTTTTAGACTCCCCGCGACTTTCGAATCGGCAGGAAGCAGGATGGGGTGTCGAAGCATGACGACAAACTCACGCTCTTGCGAACCCGCCGCGCCTTCTGCTTCGCTACCGCGCGCCATCGGCCTCACCGGCTCCATCGTTATCGTTATCGGGACGATCATCGGCTCGGGAATTTTTCTTGTCCCTCACAACGTGGCGCTGCGGGTAGGCAGCATCCAGAGCCTCTATTGGGTCTGGATCGTCGGCGGCGTGCTGGCGCTGGCGGGCTCGCTGTCGCTGGCTGAGCTCGGAGCGGCCATGCCGGAAGCCGGCGGCATCTACGTCTATCTGCGGGAAGCCTACGGGAAGCTCGCCGCGTTTCTATTCGGCTGGGCTTCGCTGCTGGTGATTGACGCCGGCTCGGCCGCCACGCTCGCCGTGGCCTTCGGGATTTACAGCGGCGCCTTCGCGCCCCTCACCGCCGCCGAGCAGAAACTGATTGCGGTCGCCGTCATCGCCGCGCTCACGTTCATCAATATTCTGGGCGTCAAAAAGGGGACGGCGGTTCAGGCCATCTTCACCATCGCCAAACTCGCCGGCCTCGGCATCATCGTCGGCTGCGCCTTTTTCATCCGCGGGGCCTCCCCGCTCGTCGGAACGCATCCGTTGCCCACCGTCCACACAACCTTCAGTTCCTTCGGCGTCGCGCTGGTGGGCGTTCTGTGGGCGTATCAAGGCTGGCACCAGCTTTCCTACAACGCCGGCGAAATCAAGAATCCTTCCCGCACGCTGCCCGTCGGTTTTCTTCTCGGAACGTTGATTGTCATCGGCGCTTATTTGGGCGCGAACGCCGCCTATCTGCGCGTCATGTCGCTTGGCGCGCTCGCCGAGCACCAACGCGTCGCCGCCACCACAATGAATCTGCTCATCGGCCCGCGCGGCGCTGTCTTCGTCTCGGCGCTGATTCTCTGCTCCATCTTCGGCGCGCTCAACGGAACGCTGCTCACCTCCTCGCGCGTCTATTACGCCATGGCGCGCGACCGCGTCTTCTTTGAATCTGTCTCGCGCATTCACCCGAGGTTTCAAACGCCGGTCGGCGCGCTGTTGACCCTGGGCGTGTGGTCTTCGCTGCTCGCCTTGAGCGGAAGTTTTGAGCAGCTTTATACCTACGTCATCTTCACCATGTGGGTCTTTTCCGGCGCCGCGATTTTCGCCGTCATCGTTCTGCGGCGCCGCCTTCCTGCGTTGCCCCGGCCTTATCGCGTCCCCGCCTATCCTTTTCTCCCGCTCGCGTTCGTCCTCATCGCCGCGGCGATTGTCATCAACACCGTTGTCTCCAAACCGCTCGAATCGCTTGCCGGACTGGGCATCGTTCTCACCGGCATCCCCCTTTACCTAGCCTGGAACCGCTGGAGACGGACTCAGGCGTGATATTAGTTGTCCCAGCGAAGCCGGCTAATGCCGGGGGGCGACCCCAAAGCCGGATTCTCCTCGCATAATCATTCCACAAACAAGGTATTGGCAACCGCACCTTTTTTATACGCTACGGTAAAAAACAAAACCTATGCTCGCTGGAGGTGTCACCCTGATGATGGCGGTCAACAAGATTCTGCCTCCCGAGCTAGGCGGCGGAAGGGAGCCTGTGATACGTTCGCGCCAAAGTCACTCAGTCGCCTCTGTGCCCCGGCGCTCGGAGCATTCGCCTTCGCCATCCTCGGTTGGTGTCCCGCTCCTGCTGCGTCAAGGCCGAAGCCGGCCAGCCCGAGCCATGTCCCGCCAATGCAGCAGCTCTACCCTTCTGGGAAAATCACTTTCTCCGGCCAGGGTCCCGGGGTGGTCGAATCGGGCGTCCAGTGCGACGCGAACGGGAACATCTACCTTGTTTCCGGCGCCTCGATCCAGGTGGTCGAGGCCCTTGCCTCGAGCGGACTCAACCTGCCGTTGACGAGACTCTCCCTGGAATCCAAGAGCGAGACGCAGTTCCCTGTTGCATCCCCAGAGGGCTTTGCTGCCCGCTTCTCGCACGGCTTTTATGTGGACCCGCGCGGAGACGTTTATGACCCAGTCGTCGCCATGCGGCAAGGCCCACGCTACGGAGGTGCGAACTGGCCTCACAATCTTATCGTCAAGTATAATCACGATGGAACGGTTGACTCCATTATCCGGCTCCAGCCGCCTCAGGGGGTGCATCTGGCTGCGTATAAGCTGGCGGTCTTTCTGGACGGAAACTTTCTGGTGAGCGGAGTCGAGGTGTCCGGACCGCACCGGGCGCCGGCAAAGCCCTTTACGGGTATCTTTGACCGAGGTGGGGGCTTTGTGCAATCGCTCACCCTGCCGAACGACGTGCAGCCGACCGCGAACGGCATCGTGTCTTCGGGGCCGAAAGTAAGCGGGGCGCCCCAGCACGGTGCCGGTGGGACCGTTCATCCCCCATCGGCGCAGCCGAGGCCCGTGTACCCGTGGCCCATACAGATTGAACAGGGGTTGCCCTGGGGTCGCTCGACGGAAACGTCTATCTGTGGAGTGCTACCACGCCAGCCCGGGTGTACGTTATTTCCCCGAACGGAACTGTGGCGCGTGTGTTCACCATCAAGCCGCCCAAGCCCGGCATGACGCTCACCGGGGCGAGCTTCGCCGGGGCCGACCGATTTCTAGTGGAATACTCTGAACTACCGACTCCGCAGCATCCGCACGCTGCTTCGCTGCTGGCATTAGTTGACGTCAACACCGGCAAGGTCGTTGAAACCCTTGAACCGCCGCCTAAGGCCGGGATCCCTGCCTGCGCGGCGTCTGGGAACGAGTTCCTGTTCTTGCGCAGTGGCAAGTCGGGACAGGCCCAGGCAATTGAGTTGACCCCTTAGTGAGGACACCAGCCGCAGCATTACTCCCACCCCCGGACACGAGGCTCGGCCTTACTGGCGTGCCCCTTTACCTCGCCTGGAATCGCTGGGCGCGCCGGCGGAGGGACGCGGGTGCATAATGCTGCCGTGCGCGTTGAAGCCATTCCCAAACTGACCTACGAACAGTTCCGCCAGCTTCCCGACGACGGATTTCACCTGACCCATCGAGAAAGCCATGGACGCGGGTTTCACAGAGAGATACGATGTCGCGGTGGTGGGTGCGTGGCACGCTGGCCGCTCGGGCGAGCGCCGTCGCTGATGCTCGGTGAGGCGTTGCGGAAACTCGGCTTTGAGATCGGCTGCCTAAAGACCGGCTCGACGCCTAAACGATAGGGGTGACCGCCTTTGAGGCGGCTCCGCCCATCAAGGCACGTGCTTTGCGGGGGATGTCTGACTCCAGAAGGATTCAAGAAGCTTCTGGCGCAACTCTCGGAACCATACAAAACGAGGTGGTCAACATTGCATGTCTGAGACTGAGAGTTTGCGGACTGCTCAGCCTTCAGCGGGGCGACATTGACTTTGAAAACCTCACCTTGAGAGCCCAGCGCAGTTTCATAGAGGGGGAGATTCATTCTACCAACACAGAGGCATCTTCGGGCGAGTTGCCCCTCGACCCAGACTTGGCGGGGCTGCTCAGGGCCCATAGGACGGCGTCTGAATTTTCGTCCATTAGTGAATTCTCTCTCATTTCACTTGGTACTAAAAAGGCCGGTCACGTCACATGGTGCCTTGACTCAGCAAGCGGCGAAGCGGCGGGTCGGTCAGCGCCGTGATGTACCGCACTCCCGCGGCACTCAGCGCCTCCTTGCACGGGCTCTTCACCATCCCCCGATCCCTGACGAAGACCAACTCCTTCACCCCGCGAACGGCTCTTGCAGAATCTTGACCTGCTCGACCACCGTCGTCGAATCGCTGCGGTTGACCGTGACGAGCCTGATAACGGCGAAACAGCCCCTTCTCGATCATCGCCTGCCGGGCGGCCAGATCTTCCAGGGCGGCCTACAAATCGTCCTCGTCGAATTTCCCCAAACCCAGCCCCTCGGCCACGGCCTAATCTGCGGCCCAGCGCCCCGCCGACAGCAAGGCGCGGGCGTCAAAACACACGGCGGCCAAGCCGCGGGCCTTCGCCCTCTTGGCATTGGCTGCAGGTCCCGCGTGGGGGGTGGTTCCTCATTTCACCGTCAGCGTCACCGTGGTGCTGTGCGTGAGGTTGGCGGAGGTAGCGGTGACGGTCAGCGTGTAAGTGCCCGCCTCCGTGCCACCGCCGCAGGAGGCCAACAACGCCAGCGACATCAACAGCAGGGCGAGCCGCACCGTCCGAGGCACCCGCTGGAACTTGCTCTGACGCCTGAAGGGGTCGGTGACCATCCGACGGTGCTCATAA
>JAKCCV010000004.1 GCA_021838785.1 Acidobacteriota bacterium
CGCCCCAGTTGTGGCGATAAGTGATCAGCTTGAACTTCTGCCCGCGGAGTGGATGGTGAGGATGGATAACCTCAAAGCTCGTCTCGGCAGGGTCGTTATATGGTGTAGTTGACAGCTTTCGCCAATGGCCGGGTCGAGCGCGCCAACCGTACCCACACGGAGGAGTTCTACGAGGTCACTCCCTTTTCGCTCCCCCTCGCCCAACTCAACCGCGAACTCCTGGCCTGGGAACGAATCTACAACACCGTCCGTCCTCACCAAGCTCTCGGCTACCTCACCCCCCTCGAGTTCCTCATGAAATCCTCACCCCATAGAAAGGGGCCTAAGTGTCACTAATCTACTGGACGAGTACACCAGCTTGACAATCCGGCGGCTTTCCGTTAGGTTGCAAAATCGCCGACATTGCTGACCCCGTGTCGAACGAGAGGGAAAGTGCCCCGTAAACAACTGGTGACGATGACAACAGACTTTGGCGATTCCGACCATTTTGTCGGAACGATGAAGGGCGTCATTCTCAACATCAACCCTGAAGTGGTCATCGTGGATCTCTGCCACCAGGTCGGGTCTTACGACATCTTTGAGGCGGCCTACACGTTGGCGCAAGCTTACAAATATTTCCCTCATGACACGATTCACCTGGTTGTGGTGGATCCCGGCGTGGGGTCCAACCGGCGGCCTATCCTGGCCCGCACGATGGAGCACAAGTTCGTCGCGCCGGACAACGGGGCTCTCTCGATGATTTATGAGCGCGAAGAGAACGTCGAGGTTCGTCACATCACCGCCGACCACTATTTTTTGAACCCGGTCAGCAGCACCTTTCACGGACGCGACATTTTCGCCCCCGTGGTCGGCTGGCTCAGCAAGGGGGTGGAAGCGGACAAGTTCGGCGAAGTCATTACGGACTACGCCAAATTCACTTCACCCAAACCCAAATGGGTGAACGAAACGTTGCTGAAGGGAGTGGTGATTAAGCTCGACAAATTTGGCAACATCATTACCAACATCAC
Organism: Acidobacteriota bacterium; assembly: GCA_021838785.1. GTDB lineage: Bacteria > Acidobacteriota > Terriglobia > UBA7540 > UBA7540 > JAKCCV01. The sequence goes on from JAKCCV010000004.1 coordinate 1,008, forward strand.
GCCGGCGGACGTGCCGCAAATTTTTACCGAAAATCCGCCTCCGTTCCGCATGATCCTCAATGGGAATGAAGTCACGCGGCTAAATCTCTCTTATTCCATGGGGAAACCGTCGGAGATTTTCGCTATCGTGGGCAGCTCCGGCTTTATCGAGATTTGCACCAACCGCGGCTCGGCGGCCAAAGCGCTGAAGGTGGCCCGTGGAGTGGAAGTCGCCGTTATACTGGGCGAAAGCCCCGCCTGAGTCGAGACGGGATGTCGTAGCGGCGCCGAAGCATCCACGCGGGATGCCTTTCCGCTAGGCTTCACGCGCGGAAAGGGGCCATGGGTTGCGGCGCAGAAACCGCGCGAGGAGTTAGTCTCTCGATCTTGACACGCGCGATTCTTCGACCCTTCATTTCTAAGATGGTGTAACGACGGGCTTCGAAGATAAGCGACTCGCCGCCACGCGGGATTGCGCCGAGGCGGTAAAGCAGGAAGCCTGCCAACGTCTCATAACCGGTGGAGCGGGGCAGCACGATCTTGTAATTTTCGGCAAGTTCGCGGAGCTTGAGCGCGCCGTCCACCACAAGGACCGAGTCGGCCATGGCCAGGATCGGTTCGGTACGACGATCGTGTTCGTCCCGAATTTCTCCCACAATTTCTTCCAAGACATCCTGCAGCGTCACCAAGCCCACCAAGGTTCCGAACTCATCCACCACCAAGGCTACCTGGGCGCGGCGCCGCCGAGCGTGATCCAGCATGGTGAGCAGGGGCATCGTTTCCGGCACAATCATCGGTTCACGGAGGAAAGTCCGCGCATCAAAGCGTGCGCTCAGGGGGACGCCGTCACGCAGCCGATCGAACGCGACGCGCAGCAGATCTTTGGCGTGGAGAACGCCTACAATGTGGTCCATGGACCCTTCATAGACCGGAATGCGCGAGTGCCCCCGATGAACCATCTGGTCGAGTAAAAAGCCCAAATCTTCCGTCAACGGCAAGCAAGCTATCTGAGGGCGAGGAACCATAACCTCGCGGACGGAGATGCGATGTAAATCGAAAACACCGCGAATCATCTGTTCCTGTTCCTCTTCGAGCATGCCGCGCTTCCGCAGAGCGGCCACAATTAACTTGACCTCATCGAGCGTGTGAAGCGGGCCAGTGCCGCCCGCCGCCTTTTTCCCCATCAGTCCCAACACGGCGTCGCTCGTCCGCTCCAACACCCGGATGGGGTATCGCCCGACGCGGAGGAATAAGTTCATCCACGGCGCAATGGCGAGCGCCGTCGCCTCAGCGCGCTCGTAGGCGATGGCTTTCGGGACCAACTCACCCAGGACCATCAATATCGTGGTAATTAGGAGAAACGCCACGGCGATTGCTACGACGTGCACGGCCGCATGAGTGGCCGTAGGGGTGAAGCGGCCGGCAATCAACCGTGCGACAGGAGCTGCCATGAGCTGCTCCCCGACCCACCCCATCAGCACGCTGGCCATCGTGACGCCCAACTGGATGCCGGAAAAGAGCAATCCCACATCGGACAGCAGGTTGAGGGCCAGGCGGGCTGCCAAGCGGCCCTCCCGCGCCAACTGTTCCAGCCGCGTGCGGCGCACGGTCAGAAGGGAGTATTCGGCCGCGACAAAGAAACCATTGACACCCGCCAGCAAAACAATTCCGGCTGCCTTGAGGAAAATCCACACGTCGTTTTCTACCTACCGGGATTGTAGTATGGGTTAATCTTGTTGTGTCCCGTCATTCGACTGAGGAAGGATATCGTCCGAGGCATCGCATCCCAGCGCTCCGCAGGATGGAAAGTGGTGTCTGCAATTTCAAACGAGCCGGTATTTTTCCGCGAGAAGGCGCTGGAAACGAGGACGATAGATTAGATCGAAGGCCCGTTCTTTGCCCGGAAACAGGGTTAGTGCAAACCGGCGGGTAGCCGCAATCATTTCCGAGGCTTCTTCAATGGGCAAATCGCATTGCGCAAGCGTGCTCATCACCAGATTGACGACAACCTGAAGCCGCCGAATCTTACGAGTTTCCTCTAAAATTTCCGCTTCGGTAGCCAACGCGCCTCCCTGGCGGCGTTGCAAGCATGAATGCCACCCATCCATTATATACGGCGCGGCAGTGGTCGCCGGTTTTTTTTGAAATTACACGCCGCCTGCCATTGGCCACAGAAAAGTTAGGCCAGCGATGCCGCGTATCTGCGGTTTCACCCTGTCCATGAGAAGTTTAATGGATGATTCTGAAGTGCTCGCAAGGGTGGTGAACATGGCCAGTTGGCTGCCCTTCAGAGCAAGTCACCGCGATCTTATCTTGGCCTACGCGCGCCGTGACCGCGCCGTCAAGCGAGGTATCAAAAATCTCGACGGGGCCCCTATCGAGCCCTCTGAAAAGCGAGTCTAAAGGTTGGCGCCGCCCTCTCATTCTTTGATTCACAATGACCCATTTCGGAATGGCCGAGGCCAATGAGAGCATGACGCTACTGCCAACCCATAGCTCATGATTTGGCCGGCCGCGCCGAACCGACATTCTTTCGGCTTCTTTTTTGTTTATTGGGTTCAAGACGAGCACGCTCTCATTCCCTTGTTGGATTCGAAGACCCAGCGGTGGTCTTGGCTGGAAACTGTCGGACGAAGATGCGCCGACCACCATCAGCTTGCTGCCGTCTTGGCGCAACGCTTCGCCCACCGATATCTTCCGGACCTCCATCTTCAGCCGCCGGGCCCATCGCCTCAGATCGCTCGCGCGGGGTGACGTTGACAAAGAGCTTATCCACAGTTGTTGCGGATCAAAGTTCCTTGCCACAGCGTTCACACCTTGGAGCGTTCCGGGCGTCGTGCCATCCGCCAGCAAAATGTTGAGCCGCTTCAGCCCGCGCGACCAAAGGTATGGGGAAACGATTTCTTCCCCGGGATTCCACCGACCCTGGTAGTCGGTCGTCGAGCCCCACGCAACCGGGCTTCCGCAAGCCCCCATCAGCAAGGTCGTCTGATCAGGTAACACCACGAAGGTCGCCTGGCCGGTTCCGCAGTCCAAGGCCGTCACCTCCAGCACTCCCTTGGGAATTTTGGGGCGGAACGGATAGGTAGCAACCAGAGTGGCCGACACTCCAAAGGCTAACATCGCCGCCGTAAACATTTTCCGGTGGCGACCCAGTGCCCAGCCCGCCAACCCGAGAGACGCCGCGAAACAGAGCACCACCCCTAGCGGGGGTCCCGGCACGCGATAGGCGAGCCACCAGGGGCGAAGGGGAACGCGGGTCAGCGCGAAAAGGACCTGCATGATGGCCGCAACACAGCGCGCCGGCCACATTGCCAATCCCGGCGCGACGGTCGCCAGCATGACGGTCGGAATAGCCGAGGCCAACAACAGCGTCATCACCGGAATAGCGAGGGCATTGAGCCCAATGCCGGCAAAAGTAATCCAATGAAACAGCTTCGCCATCGGCATCAGCAGACCCATCTGCAACGCCGCCGAAAAGGCGATCAATTCCACAACCCAGATGACCAGCCGCGCCGGACCCACCACGACCGTATTCACGAGCAGGGGGTGGCGGTCAAAAACAGGAAACTTTTTTTGTAGGGCCTTCTTCAGATCCAACGCTTTCTGGCGTAGGCGCCCCGGCGCGCCTGTCACCGTGTCCGCGTGAGCGGAATCATCTATCCAGCTCAACGCTCTGCGGTAAGGCTCGGTGGTACGCTCCAAGAGGGGAACCACGAACCCGAAGATCAACAAGGCAGCGGAAAACGAGAGCTGGAAACCCGCCTCAAACAACCATGGCGGCCGCCACGCCAGGAGGGCCAGGCCCGCGAACCCCACGGCATTCAGCCCTTTGCGGTCACGGTAGAGATAGCGGGCTAACAGGTAGGTGCCAATCATCAGCGAGGCGCGGAGAGTGGCCGCTCGCTGCTCCACCAGAACGGCATAGCCTGCAAGAAACAACGCTACCGCCAAGTAGCGGCCGCCTTCTCGAACCCGCAACGCGCGCATCAGGGCCAGCACCAACACGGCAAGCAAACCGACGTGCAATCCCGAAATCACCAGCAGATGATAGAGTCCCGAGCGGCGAAAGCTCTGGATGGTTTTGGAATCCAGCGACGATCGGTCGCCCACTAAAACGGCTTTCAATACCGCGCCATCGCGGCCCTGCGCGGACCAGGGTGGATAAAGTTGGTCAATTGCCGCCAAGACACGCTGCCGAATCCATTGCACCAACCTTCCACCCACCCACATGCCGTTTCCTGGAAGTTTCTGAACCAGGGAAGGATTTGAGATGTCACCTTCCCAACCGATGTCCTTAATGGACTTGAGCCACCAACGGTAATTGAAGGCCCCGGGGTTTTTGTACACTTGCGGGCGGAAGAATTCGACCGGCGCCAGAATTCGATCGCCTGCCTCAAGATGGAGCTCCTGGGCAGCGGTCCAGGACTGAGACCTCGGGGGGACATAGAGGCGCATTTGAACCCGCCGTCGGATCGGCAGAGTTTGATGTCCCCGCTGCGCGGTGGACACCCATGCGTCAAATTCGTATCCCGAAGGGGTTCGCAATGGAGCCGTTAGCACCGTGGCGAGGACGGGAAATTTGTTTCGGCGGCCCGAGTGGCTGGAGGCCAAATCCCGCAACCTCCCAGGCGGAAAACGCAAGGGGAAAAGCGCCATGGCAGCGCATCCCGCCAAAGCAAACCCCGTTATCGCCGCAAGGGCGGCAAGTCGCTGGCGATCGTGGCGCAGCGTCAGCAGCCCCGTCAGCAACATGGCCGAGGCTGCCAGAAGCAGCCCGCCGGCCGCCAGCGGCCCCAAGCGGAGAACGCTCGCGAGCAGGATGCCTGCCGCCCACGCAGCAGCAATTCCCAGAAGCGGGAAGCGCATGAGTTAGCCTGCGGATCGAGCTAGCCGTGCCACACACTCGACGTGGTAAGTCTGGGGGAAAAAATCGAACAATTCAACCGACTCCAGTTGGTAGCCCTGTCGGACAACAAAGCAGAGGTCCCGTGCCAGGGTCGGAGGATGGCAAGAAACGTAGCAGATTCGGCGTGGGCGAAGGGTGGCAAGGGGACGCAACACTCCCGGGCCGGCGCCAGTTCGTGGTGGATCCAAGACGACCAGGTCCGGTTCGCGCCGAGCGTATCGCCGCAGGAAATCCTCCACCCTTTGATTTGAAATCGTGAGGTTGTCGAGCCCTGCGGCCTGCGCATTCCAGGCAAGGTCGCTGGCTGAAACCTTTTGAGACTCGACCGCGAGCACTTCTCGAAAGGTTCTCGCCAACGGCAAGCTAAACAGCCCCACCCCCGCATAAAGGTCGAGGGCCACCAGCCCCTTCTCGCCGTCCGTAACGGCCATTATGAGATCAGAGATCAGAAATCGCGACGCTTGAAAAAAAGCTCCCGCGCTGATGCGATACCGAAATGACCCCACTTGATAAAGCACCGCGTCATCCCCAGCCACAAGGCGCTCCGGCCCTGCCTCAATGACCACACCGCTCACACGCTCGATTCCCCGCAGTAAGTCCTCCGCCAGGAGTTTCGCCTCGTTGGTGTGCCGGTCGGCCCGAAGCAGAATGCGCACTCTGCTATCTTGATCATCGGCTAGCAAACTGACCTCCCGATAATCGCCCAGGCGACGACGCCACGCCGGTTGGTTGAGCTGTTCGAGCGTGCGGTTCAGCAGTGGAGAGAGAATCTTGCACCGCTCAATCGAAACCAAGTGATGGGATTCAGCCTGAAAAAATCCGATGGCCACATCGGCGGAGTCGGTGCGCTCAACCTTCAGTTCGCCTTGGTTGCGACAATGCCATGGCTCATCTTGGTGAATTTTTATGGGTCTATCCCACGGGATCTTTCCAATGTGGCGGAGGGTCTCCCGCACAATTTCTACCTTCCAGCGGACCTGGTCCGGATAGGCAAGGTGCTGGTAATGGCAACCTCCGCATGTGTTGAAGTAAGGGCAAGGCGGCTGGACGCGGTTGGCGGCCGGAATAAGGATCTGGACTGCGCGCGCCCGCACAACACCCTTGACCACGCCCACCGTTTCAACCAGCGCCGTTTCGCCCGGCAGCGCGCCGGTGACCAAAAAAGTCTGGCCCTGGGCGTGGGCCAGAGCCTTGCCGCCGTACACGAGTTTGTGAGGTCTCAACTCGAAGCTCATGGACGCGCTCTCGGCTGCTGGCGCTGGTGGTCTTGACCCCTTGGCCTTTCCGAGTCGCCATTCTCGGCCATCGGTCAAAGATAAAACAGGCTCAGACGCGGAACGCGGTAGTGTTCAAATAGGCGTTTTTTGAGATATTGCCGCTCGAGCGCTTCAAGCTGGGAAGCACTCATCTTGCTTCGGGCGGCGGCAAGTTCGTGGTCAACCTCCGCCCGCGCCTTAACCAGCCATTCCACCGGCGCGGCCCGCGTCATGGCGGCAGCGGCTTTCTCTTCTAGCGCTGTCAAGTGCCACTCGAGTTCTTCCAGGTCTTCAGTCGGCTGAGCGTCAATATCCGCCGCGATGTTTGCCAGCGCGCGCGCGCATTCGGCGAGGTCGGCGGCAAGAACATCCTGTCCGTTCTGTTGCACGGCCGCCGTTGCCACGGCGAGCGCCTGTTGGTTGCGGCGCAAATAGTCCAAAACCATGCCGGGCGGAAAGGCAGGCTCACCCGTCGGCTGCGGCGATTTCAGCTCGCCCCCTTGCGCAGCCGCGACACGCATCTCTTCTGCCGCCCGCAGCACTTCCTGCGAGCAATAGGCAAGGCTATTGATTTTCTGATATCTTCGCGGCTTCTTCGCAAATTTCGCAAACGCGCGGTCAATGCCGAGCAGCACAGCCTCGAGTGGAATCTCAGCTTCCTTCCACGCCTCAATCAGAGCCCAATCAAGCGTTGAAAGAAGCGAAGGCGTGCCACGGGCGCGCCGGAATTGCTCTTCAATTTCGGTAAAATAATTAAAGTAATTCTCCACGACTTCCGCGCTCGCTCGGGCTTCATACGGAGCGGGGCCGACGTATTCATGCCTGCTTACGTCGGTTTGCGGCGAGGTGGCGCTCGTAAATGATGCGCAACCCTTCCAACGTCAAGGCGGGGTCAATGGTCGGCTTAAATCGAGAAGCGCCTGCTACTAGGGTTGCCTGCCCACCCGTCGCGACGACGCGCATTTTTTCTCCCAGCGCCGCTTTGAGCCGATCGAGCAAACCGTCCATCATGCCGATCGCCCCATAGAACAGCCCTGCCTGTATGCTCGAAACGGTGTTGGTGCCGATGGCCCGGCCCGGATCTCGAATCTCGACCCGCGGCAGGCGCGCGGCCCGCGTGAAAAGGGCCTCAGCCGAGATGCCCAGGCCGGGACAAATCGCTCCGCCCAAATATTCCCCTTTCTCCGAGATCGCATCAAACGTGATGGCCGTTCCAAAGTCCACCACCACGCAGGGGCCGCCATATTTCTCAAACGCGGCCACACTGTTGGCGATTCGATCAGCTCCCACCTCCTGCGGATTATCGTAATGGATGGCCATCCCAGTGCGTGTTCCAGGCCCTAAAAATACGGCCGCGACTCCGAAGTATTTTTGCGTCATTTCTTCAATCACGGGGTTGACCGGCGGCACCACGCTAGAAACCATCACCGCATCAATCGAATCGGGCGCTAATCGTTTGGCTGAAAAGAGATTGCGCGTGAGGATGCCCATTTCGTCGGCGGTCACCTCGCGACAGGTGGAGAGCCTCCATTGGGCCTTCAACACGCGTCCCTCATAGACACCCAGCACCGTATGCGTGTTTCCTACGTCCATGACAAGAAGCATCGAGTCAACGCTCTCTTTGTCGGCGTCGCCCGCCGACTGAGCCAAGGCACCCTCGTGGGCCGGCCGATTCCCTTTCATTTTATCTCCACAACTTCACCCGCCACCAATAACTCCTCCTGTCCATCATCCCGCCGGACGCGGAGGGCGCCGCTTAAATCGAGACCTGCGCTCGTGGCCATGTATTCGCTCGTCGCGGTGCGCACGCGCAGATGTTTGCCCTGCGCGTAGCTCGAACGAGCCATCCATCGCTCTACAATGACCGAGCTGCCGCCCTCGATGAGCAGCCTGTAATGCTGCTCCAGTTCCCGAAGCAACGCTAAAAGCACCTGCAAGCGCGAATAGCGCTGTCCACCCTCCAGAGCAAGTGAACTCGCGATCCCTTTGAGTTCCGCGGGCATTCGAACATGGTTCACGTTAATGCCGATTCCGAGCACGACGGTGTGCAGCCGATCCATTTCCGCGCGCATTTCCGTCAAAATTCCGGATACCTTCCGGCCGTTAAGCAGCACGTCGTTCGGCCAGCGGATGTCGGCGGAAAGGCCGGTGCTGGCCCACACGGCTTCGCGCACCGCTAAACCTGCCATAAGGGTCAAGATCGGCGCCGCGGCAGGAGAGAGCGGAGGCCGCAGAATGATAGAGGAATAAATGCCGCTAAATCGCTCCGAGTGCCAAGTCCGGCCCATGCGCCCCCGACCCGCCGTCTGTTCTTCCGCCAAAATGAGGGTGCCGTGAGGGGCATCCCGGGGACTCAGTTCGAGCGCCACGTCGTTCGTCGAACCGACACAGAAATAGTGAATGATTTTCCGCCCTATTTGCTGCTGGGGAGGCACATGCGGCCGAATCAGGCTTGGTGCGAGGACATCGGGTAATGCCGCGAGTTGGTAGCCGCGCCGCGCGTGGCCGCGGATGCGAACGCCCGCTTCTCGCAGTCGCTCGATCCATGTCCAAACGGTTGCGCGCGAAACGCCGACTTCTGAAGCAATCTTGGGACCTGGCACCACCACCGTCGCGTTCTTTACCAGAACGTAGATCAGACGGTCGAGGCGATGGTCGGTCGGCGCAAAGGGCATGAATATTCCTGGATAAGAGCAACCTCAGCCCATGTCGTAGCCGTCAACGGCTAGGCTTATTAAGCCCGTTCAACCAAAAAATGAATGGGCATCGCCGGCGCCGAATGCGTGAGCGCGCCCACAGAGATTGCGTCTGCGCCACTTTCCGCATAGGCTCGGATATTCTCCAGGGTGACACCGCCGGAAACCTCCAACTTGATGCGACCTTGCGCGCGCTCGACGCAGCGGCCGACTTGCTCCGGTGTCATATTATCCAGCAAGGCCCAATCGGCTCCCGCCGCGATGGCTTCATCCAGCTCCTCGATAGTTCGAACTTCCACCTCGATCGGAAGCTGGTCGGGCCGCCCCTGCCGCGCCCGAGCGGCTGCCGTGCTCACTCCGCCGGCCAGCGTCAAATGATTATTCTTGATCAGAATCCCGTCATCGAGCCGTTGCCGGTGATTCTGCCCGCCCCCCAGACGCACGGCATATTTCTCTAAAGCGCGCAGTCCCGGGGTCGTCTTACGGGTGTCGAGCAATCGGGTGTGGAATCCAACCAGCCGTCGAGCATACTCACGGGTCAACGTGGCAATGCCGCTCAGCCGTTGCAAAAAATTGAGCGCCACCCGCTCTCCGCTCAACAACGTGGCAGCGTGAGCCTCCACCCGAGCCAGCGCTCTGCCCTCCTCCACCTCCGTTCCGTCGCCGGTGAAAACTTCAAAGCGGAGCTCCGGCTCGAGGCTGCGAAACACCTCTTCCACCACTGGCAATCCTGCCAGCACCAGTCGGCGCTGAGCAAAAAAAGTTCCACGGGCCCGCGTTGCCGGCAAAACGGTCAGTCGGGTGGTGATGTCTCCCGCGCCTATGTCTTCGGCCAAGGCGCGCCGGACCAGTTCGCGTAACGCCGCCCGGCTCAAGCCGTAGGGGGTGCACCCTACGGTTTCAGGCTGCGTCTCGCCGGTCACGGCGCAGCCTCGCAATCGGCGGCATTCGGCAGCGCGTCAAGCGTTTCATTGAGCTTTCGAAGTTGATCCGCCACTTCCGCCCGCCGTTTTTCAACCCCGGCCACCACGTCTTTCGGCGCCCGCTCGATGAACTGCCGGTTTTGGAGTTGGCGCTCCATTTGCGCCAGAGCCTGGGTCAACTTCGTCTTCTCTTTCTCCAGCCGCATTCGTTCCGCCTGATGGTCCACGCGGGCTTTGTCTATAATCGAGACGCTGAATGCGCGGGCCGGCTCGGTCTGGAGAGGGCTGGACAATGACTTGTCTCTAACAGATGCCGCCAACTCCAGTTCCTTTAAGCCCGCAAGCCGGATGATGACCGATTCGTGAAGGCGAACGAGCGACAGGGTGGTCTGGCTTTCCACCATCACCTTGGCAGCCGGCGATGCCGTAGGCAACCCGGCTTCGGCTTTTGCGTTGCGCAAAGCAACGATCACATCCTGAAGCAAACGAAAATCCGTTTCGGCGGTCGAGTTGGCCGCCTTCGGATTCACCAGGGCGAAGGGAGCGAGCGATATCGAGACATCCGTCGGCTGTCGCGGCAAGCGGTGCCACAATTCCTCCGTGATAAAAGGCATGAACGGGTGAAGCAAGTGGAGCGCGGTTTGGAAGGCTCGCGTCAGATTCACCCAGGCCGAGAGCGCGCGCGAGCCTTGGCTGGATTGAGTGATCTCCGGCTTCACCCACTCGAGATACCAATCGCAGAACTCATGCCAAAAGAAATGGTAAATAGCGTAAGCCGCCTCATGGAAGCGATACGCGGCCAGCGCTTCCTCCATTTCTCTAGTGACGGCGTGAAGGCGAGAGAAAATCCACTGGTCGGCAAGACTCCGAGGTTCGTCCGTCAGGGTGGCCTCAAAAGCTTGCTCTCGAGGTTCAAGCGCGGTCGCCAACTCTTCACGCGCCGACTCGGGGAGCTTGTCCATATTCGTCAAGATGAACCGGCCGGCGTTCCAAATCTTGTTGGCGAAAGCGCGATAAGACTCGATCTTGTCCTGGCTGAAGGCGATGTCGGTTCCGGGGGCGGCGCTGATGGCCAGAGCAAAACGCACGGCGTCGGTGCCATATCGCCTCGTGATTTGGAGAGGATCAATCACATTGCCCTTCGTTTTGGACATCTTCTGCCGCTCGGCGTCGCGCACCAGCGCGTGGATATACAACTCTCGGAAGGGCACCTCCTTCATGAACTTCAGCCCCAGCATGATCATGCGCGCGCCCCAAAAAAACAGAATGTCAAATCCCATGATCATGAGATCGTTGGGATAGAAGCGGCGCAGGTCGGGCGTGTCGTCCGGCCAGCCAAGCGTGGCGAAGGGCCACAAGGCAGAACTGAACCAGGTGTCGAGCACATCGTCTTCGGGCTGAAGGGTCTCGTGGCCGCACGCCGTGCAGGTGACGGGGGTCTCCCGCGAGACCATCACTTCACCGCACGCCTTGCATTTCCAGGCGGGAATTCGATGACCCCACCAGAGCTGACGGGAAATGCACCAGTCGTGAATGTTCTTCATCCAATCCAGATAAATCTTTTTATAGTTTTCGGGCGTGATGCGAATGCGCCCTTGCTCGACCGCACGGGCGGCCGGCCCCGCGAGCGGTTTCATCTTCATGAACCATTGCTCGGAAAGCAATGGCTCGATGACGGTCTTGCAGCGGCTGCACACGCCCATCGTGAGGGTATGTTCCTGCTCCTTTTCCAGCAGGTTTTGGGACGCCAGATCCTCCAGCACTTTTTTCCGTGCCTCGTAACGATCAAGGCCTTGATAGGGCCCGGCTTCCGCGGTCATGCGGCCTTGCTCGTCAATGACAACCCGCCGCGGGAGCCGATGCCGGCTGGCCATTTCGAAATCGTTAGGGTCATGGGCAGGGGTCACCTTGACGGCCCCCGTGCCGAACTCCGGGTCCACGAAATCATCGGCAATCACCGGGATGGCACAACCTACCAACGGTAGCAAGACCTTCCGGCCCACAGCAGCGCGGTAACGCCCATCGCCAGGGTTTACCGCCACCGCTGTATCGCCCAGCATGGTTTCGGGTCGTGTGGTGGCCACAATTAAATATCCATCGCCGTCCTCGAACGGATAGCGGATAAACCACAGTTTGCCTGCCCGCTCCTCGTGACCCACTTCCAGGTCGCTGACCGCCGTCCGGCACCGCGGGCACCAATTGACGATGTATTTCCCGCGGTAAATAAGCCCTTCTTCGTACAGCCGGACAAAGACTTCGGTCACGGCGCGGGAATATTCCGCATCCATGGTGAAGCGTTCGCGCGTCCAGTCGCAGGAGGCGCCCAGGCGTTCCATCTGGGCGCGAATGGTTCCCCCGCTGGCTTCCTTCCACTGCCAGCAACGTTCCAGGAATTTTTCCCGCCCCATCTCGAGACGCCGGCGCTGTCCTTCCCGCCGCCAGGTGGCTCGCGTAGCAGGACCATCCGGCAAATCGGGTAGCGCCTCGCGTCCCAGCTCCTGCTCGACAATCATTTGCGTGGCGATCGAGGCATGGTCGGTGCCGGGCAGCCATAACACGTCGAGTCCCTGCATTCTCCGCCACCGCATTAAGGTGTCAATTTCCGTATGCTCGAGCATGTGCCCGATGTGCAGCGAGCCGGTGACGTTCGGCGGAGGAATCACCAGACAAAAGCGAGGGCGTGACGCCTCCTCGCTGGGACGATAGAGACGCCGCTCCGCCCAGAACCGAGCCCATCGGGGCTCAATGCTTTCCGGCTCATAGACCTTGGGAATTTCGTTTTTCAATTTGATGCTCAAACAGTTTTGGCTTTCGCTATCGCAAGTCGGAAAGCTCTCGACGGGAAGATGCGCCCCCCGGCGCTGCCCTGGGGCGTTCACTGCGCTCCTTTGTTAATCAAATCTACTATAGCCTTGGCTACAAAGCCTGGTCAACCCGCGGGACTTCAGAGGTGCCCTCACCGTACGAAGCGAGGAAACCGATGTCACGTGCCAACCCCCAAGTGCATAATAGGCTTGTGGCGCAAAGAACCCAACCCCCGAGCAATCTCGCAACCTACATCCTCCGCATGGCTGAGGCTGGCGAGCAAACGGCATTCGTTGAGCAAGGTTTATATCGTTCGCAGCGCTTCAGTTATGCCCGCGTAGTGGAACGAGCGCTCGCCTTTGCTCGCTGGCTCAAAGAACACCATCTTGCCCGCGGAGACTGCGCGCAGGATTCCAAAGTGGTCTTGTACGCTCGGCCCGGCGCAGCCTGGGCAATGGCCTTCTACGGGTGCGTGCTGGCCGGAACAGTTATGGCCCCGGTGGATGCGGGCTTTTCATCCGATTTCGTCCGTCAAGTCGCCGAGCACATTGGTGCGTCGTGGGTAATCTGCGACCACGCAACCGAGCGGACGCTGGAGCAATCCGGAATCTCCTGGCCGGTTTCGCGCTTTAGGCTAGAGGGATTGGATGATTTACCATCCGCCTCGGCAGCCCCGAGTGAGTTGTCGGTCCTTGACCGTCAGGCGCTCGTCGAAATTGTTTACACTTCGGGCACCACGGCTCAACCCCGCGGCGTGATGATCACGCACGGAAACCTGCTGGCCAATCTGGAGCCGGTGGAACGGGAAATCCGCCGCTATCGGCCGCTCAGCCTACCCTTTCGACCTCTTCGGTTCCTGCATCTGATTCCCCTCAGCCATCTTTTTGGGCAGGTGATGGGCTTGTTCATTCCACAATTTCTGCGCGCGGAGGTGATTTTTCCAGAGAGCCAGGCGCCATCGCAACTGGCGCGCACAATGCGCGAGCGAAAGGTATCCGTGATGGTTTCCGTACCGCAGCAACTCGAGGCGCTTGGGACGTGGGCGCTGCAAGAGCTCGGCTCGGGAGACAGCCGTCAGGCGGAGGTCCAGATCGAGCAGGCGCAGACGGAGCGTTGGTCGGTCCCAAAACGCTGGTGGCGGTTTCGCCGTCTGCATCGCGTCCTGGGTTGGAAGATGTGGGCCTTCGTTGTGGGAGGCGCGCGGCTGGCCCCCAGTGTGGAAGCCTTGTGGAACGCTCTCGGCTACGCAGTAATTCAAGGTTACGGCCTCACCGAGACCGCTCCCGCCATCAGCATTACTCATCCTTTCCGAATCCGACGCGGAGCCGTCGGCCGTCCACTGGCGGGCGTCGAAACGCGCATCGCCCCGGATGGAGAAATCTTGGTCCGCGGGGAGAATGTCTCTCCCGGCTACTATGGCGATCCCGAGGCTACGCGCGGCATTCTTTCCGACGGTTGGCTCCATACCGGCGACCTCGGTCGCTTTGATGAAGAAGGCAACCTAATCTACCTCGGCCGAAAAAAGGAAATGATTGTCACGGCGGAGGGTCTGAATGTTTTCCCAGAAGATGTCGAGGCTGCTCTTCTGAAGCAGCCTGCCATTCGTGAGGTGGCGGTGGTGGGTCAGGAGTCGAAGACGGCGCCGCTCGGCTCCGGGCGAACCCTTGTTCATGCGGTAATTGTCCCCGCCCGAAGCCGGAATGACCAAGAAATTGAGGCGGCGGTCGAGGAGGCGAACCGCTCCCTTGAACCCCACCAGCGTGTGCGTGGGTTTTCGGTCTGGCCGCGCAATTCATTACCACGAACCCTCACTACCGGCAAGATTCAGCGTGCGGCGATTGCCGCCTGGGTCAATGCCTCGCGCGGCGCCGCGGGGGTCCCGCCCGCCGCGCCAACAAGCGGGACCGCCGATTGGCAGCGCTTTCTAGAGAGCCTGGGCGTCCCGCGCGAACGCCTGCGCCCAGAGGCACGGCTGGCCGAAGACTTAGGGCTTTCTTCTCTCGATCGCGTGGAGTTAATGACTTGGTTAGAGAGCCAAGGATATCCCGTGAATGAGGAATGGATGGCACAACCCCTCACCGTCGCGGACCTTGAGAAACTTGTCAGAAGTGGAAAGTCGTTCCCCCTCGAAACTATCCCTGCATCCTCTGCGAATCACGCCGAGATCGCACTCCCCTCCCCATCAACGCCAGGGGCAGACCGGCCGGATTTGAAGCGAGAGCCGGCATGGACTGTTTCCGCGCTTGCCGTGATAGCGCGCGACCTTCTGCAGCGAGGCTTGGTGTTTCCGTTTCTGCGTTATTACGTTGAGCCGGAATTCGCCGGCCTTGAGCGGCTTCGGAACCTCCGCCCACCGGTCCTCTTTGTGGCCAACCACCAAAGCTTTTTCGATGCCGCCCTAGTTCAGCGCGCCTTCCCCTGCGGATGGCGGCGACGTCTGGCTCCCGCCATGAGCGGCGAGGTCTTCCGAAACCACTCGCCCTTTTCGCTCTTCTTGACCCGGCTGATTTTTAACGGATATTTGATCAGTGAGAATCCCGCTCGAGCCCAAGAGGCCTTGCATCGAGCCGGCTGGCTGGCCGAACGGGGCTACTGCACGCTCATTTTCCCTGAAGGTGAACGGACCCATGACGGCCACCTGCAGCGTTTCCGGCCCGGTGTGGGTGTGATGGCGGAACGGCTGGGCCTGCCGGTGGTGGCATTGCGGATTGAAGGCTTATACGAGATCTGGCCGCCCTCTAATCGTCGTCCGCGCCGCGGCCGGGCGAGGCTCATTGTAGGAGAAACGTTTCACATGGAGCCGGGCGAGTCCGCCGGCGCGTTCACCCGCCGCCTTGAAAAGTACTATCGCGAGCAGACAGTCTTCGAACCTCGACCCGCTCAGGAGATTGGGCACTTGGGCAGTTGACAGACGCGAAACCCGGTGTTACATTCACGGTTGTTCTTTGAAAACTCTTGTTCCGAGGGTGCCTCGATTGAATCGAGGTTAAAAGGAAAGGCCGTGCAAATCGGCCGCGGTCCCGCCACTGTAATCGGCGAGCCGGATTCTCCCGTGGGCGTTATTGCCAGCCACTGTGCTCCACCCGGAGCACGGGAAGGCTGAGGATCCAGCCATGACCCGAGAGCCAGGAAGCCTGCCCAGGAATGTAACATAAGCCAACTCTTCGGCGGAAAGAGCGCAGGTATCATGCCTTCCAGTTTGAGCTTGAGGAATTGGAAGGCTTTTTGTTTCCGGGTGGCCCACGCTCTTTTTTCCGCCAAGCCCCGCCGAGCGAGCGGGAGAAGGAGCAACGGAGTGAACTTCACACATCCCAAGTCACTTGTCACGCAGCAAAAATCCAATTACCTAAAACAATTTTTGCTTCCGAAACCTTTGGAACGGCCCCCCGCAATGGGGCGCGTGGTGGAATGGGTCATACTCGCTGCCACCTTTTTCTTTCTTGCGGTTGGCCTGGCAGAGGGAGCGACCCTTGCGGGGAAGACGTTGGACCCAAGCGGCCGGGTGGTGGCCAATGTGCGTGTTCGGCTCATGCACGATCTCGCGCCCCTCGAGGAAACGCGGTCTGACGCTCGAGGCCAATTCGTATTTCACCACCTCAGTCCCGGCAAATACTTCGTGGTCGCAAATTCGCCGGGAATGTCGGGCACATCGGGCCCCTTTCGAATCGCGCGCCGCACCGAGAAGTTGACCATCCACCTGCGCCTACGCATCAGCGCCGTGCGGCAGCAGGTCGTCGTATCGGCCTCGCTGGGTGGAGCTCTCGCCTCGCAACTAGGTTCCTCGGTCAGCGTCATCACCCACCGGGAGCTTGAAGATGAGGGAGTACAGTACCTATTTCAGGCGCTCCGCGAGGTGCCTGGCGTGGTGGTCAATGAAACCGGTGGGCCCGGCGGCGTGACCAGCGTTTTCGTGCGTGGCGGAAGTTCCAATTACAACTTGGTCATGGTGGACGGAATCCCCCTGAACGAGTTCGGCGGCGATTTTGATTTTGCTCCCTTGCCCGCGAGTGGAGTGGAGCGCGTGGAGGTGACCCGAGGGCCGGAAAGCGCCCTTTACGGCTCCGATGCCATCTCAAGCGTGATTAACATTGTCACTCGGCGCGGCGGTGGTCCACTGCACTTCTCAGGGCTTGAAGAAGTGGGGAGCCACCTTACCCGTCGTTTTGCCACCGCTGGCAGTGGCCTCACCCGAGGCATCAGTTGGGCCTACAATCTTTCCCGTCTGGACACGGATGGCTTAGTCCAAAACGATCAGTACAGCGATCAAAGCGCCTTTCTAACCCTCGGCTACTCACAAAACCCGCGGCGCCAGTTTCGGTTCAACTTTTTCGGCAACGCCAATACCGCCGGGGTTCCCGGCCCGTTTGGCTCAGACCCCGACCATCTGTTCCCCGGTATTGACACGATTTCCCGAGACGAGCAGAACCTTTTCGGTTATGGAGCAAGTTACGCCGAACAGATTACACCGCGCTTTCGACAGGTGGTGAGCGCCGACGTTTCCCTCAACCGCTACTTCTTCGTCACCCCGTTTGGCGATTCCTACTCCCACAACCTGCGCGCTGTCGTGAACACTCAGAGCCAAATCGCGCTTTCGAGCCAAGACTTTTTTGTGGCGGGGATGGAGTACAATCGTGAGCAGATAAAAAACACCTACATCGCCAATGCCAACAATACTCCTTTTCTTCTGCCGCGCACCAGTTGGGCCGGCTTTGCGGAAAACCGTTGGGTTCCCGGCCGGCGATTCGCGCTGAACGCCGGCGTGCGCTTTGATGACATTCTCACGCACAGCCTGCCGCCCGGAGCGTTTGGCTCGCGTCCTCTGTTGCCGGCATCCACGGTCACCGAAGTGGATCCACGAATTTCGGCCGCCTACCTTCTGCGCGACGGCGAGTCGGGCGCCATCGGCCTGACGCGATGGCATGGCAGTTTCGGGACGGGTATCCGTGCCCCCGACGGCTTTGAGCTTGCCTTCACCAACAACCCGCATTTGAAACCGGAAAAGAGCGTCAGCTTTGACACGGGCGTTGAGCAGCAGTTTTTCTCCCGCCGAGCGTCCGTGGATGTCACCTATTTCTACAACCGTTTCAAAGACCAAATTGTAGTGCTGGGCGGATCGCTCACGAATCTGAGCTCCTTCGTTTCCGACAATCTTGGCAATTCGCGGGCGGAGGGGTTGGAAGTTTCGATGCGGGCTCAACCGGCTCGCTCTCTCACGGTGCTGGGCGGCTACACTTTTCTGGACACTTCGATTTTGGCGCTCAACGGAGCGGACGTGGCGCTCGCTCCACTGCGGGTGGGGCAACCGTTCTTTCGCCAACCTCGCCATTCTGGCTTTTTCAACGTCACGTGGTTGCATGGGCCGCTCATGCTTAACGTCAACGGTTATGTGCGCGGTTCGGTCCTTGATCTGGAGCCCAACTTGGGGCTTTTTGCCTGCGCGCCGCCGAGCGAAGGCGGACCCGGACTTCCCTGCATGTTTACCAATAAAGGCTATACGCTGGCCAATGGAGGATTTTCTTATCAATTCCCTGCGGGCATCCAGCTTTACGGCCGAATAAATAATTTTCTCAATCAGAAGTATGAGGAAGCCCTGGGATATCCCGCGTGGAAATTGAATTTTCTGGCTGGCATCCGATTCGAATTACCGGCAAAATACTAAAATAGACAGAAGGAGGTCGGAAACATGCTCTACCTGATCGTGGCTTTGGCGGCGTTAGCTCGGTTCGCCCCGCATCCGCCGGATTTCAGCCCGGCCTATGCGGCCTTGCTCTTTGGCGGCGCGTGCCTCAGAAAACGCGACTCGATCTGGTTCCCGGTTGCTGTGCTGGCGGTGAGCGACTTTCTGCTCACGACCGCCATTTACGGGATGCACTTTGGCTGGGCGGACACGATGGATTGGGTCGGCTTTGCCGCGGTGGCGCTGGTCGGTTGGTGGCTGCGGGAGAAAATCTCCCTCAGGAGGGTGGTGGCCGCTTCACTGGCGGGCGGTGCTGTCTTTTTCCTCATCAGCAATTTTGGCGTGTGGATGGGAGGGCTGTTGTATCCTCGCACCGTCGCCGGACTCGGGGTGTGCTTTGTGGCTGCGCTGCCGTTCTTGGGAAGCACGCTACTGAGCAGCGTGCTCTTTAGCGGCGTGCTCTTTGGCGCCTACGAGTACTATCGTCGCCGCGCCCGCCGGCTAAGCCAAGTTGCCGCCTCCTCGAGGTAGCGCCGCCGAGCGGCGGTTTGGGCGGCCGTTCCATTGCCGGGTATTCCCACGCCAAACTCTCGCGTGGTCACGCGCTCGCGCTACCGCAGAGGCGCGAGCGCTTCGGCGGGGATGGCGTCGGTGAAGATGCCGGGATGGATTGCTGCCGCAAGGATCTCAACCCCCTGAGCGAGGCGAGGTCCGGGGCGCGAGAAATAGCTGGTGGCATCCACCGCATAAACCCGCCCGGCGCACACGGCCGGCAAAGTGTTCCAGCGGTGCGGAAAGCTCATGCCGCGGAACTCCTCAACCGCCTCGCGGAGGTGGTAGCCGCAGGGCATAATGACAATCACCTCGGGCTGGGAGCTCAAAACCACCTCCCAGTCGGCCCGATAGCCCGGCTCGCCGGTTTTACCTAGCACGTCCGTGCCTCCCGCTTTGGCTACCATTTCCGGAACCCAATGCCCGGCGATGAACGGCGGATCAAGCCATTCCAAACACAGCGTGCGCGGACGAGCAGGCGCCTGGGCAACAGTTTTTTCCACCGTCTCGACCCTCCGGCGGCATTCTTCTGCCAAACGCTGAGCTTCACTTTCGCGCTCCGTGACGCGACCTATCGCCCGGATATCATTCCAGATATCGTCGAGCGTCCGCGGGTTGAGTGAAATCGTCCGCGGCACGGAAGCGAGCGCGGCCAAGGCCGAACCTAAATCATCCGGCGAAGCGGCGCACACACGGCAGAGGTCTTGGGTAATGATAAGGTCGGGCCGCAGTTCGCTCAGCGCGAGAGCGTCCACCACGTAAAGGCTTTCGCCGCCCGCCATGGAGTCCGTCACGCGGCGGTCAATCTCGCCCGCGCTCAGCCCCTTGGGCAAGCGTCCCCCCACCACGACCCGCTTCTGGCGGGCTTCGGGCGGGAAGTCGCACTCATGCGTCACGCCCACGACCGCATCGCCCAGGCCCAGCCCAAAAAGAATTTCCGTCGCCGAAGGAAGAAACGAGCAGATGCGCATAAAAAGAGTCTAACGGATCGTTAGCCGATCGGCCATCCATGTTTTGCCGCGAGCCCGAGCCGACTGGCAGGCCGGCACGATTCTCGAGATTTCAAAAACCCGTGGGCACGACGGCAGCGTTCGGCCGGTTCGCCTACTCAATTCGATGCACTTTGAGCAAATTCGTCGTGCCGTGGCGAGCAATCGGGGTTCCGGCGATGACGGCCACCAAGTCGCCCCGCTGGACAACTCCCAACGAGCGCAGCCGGCCCGCCGCTCCCTCGACCATGCTGTCCGTCGAGTGAACGCGGTGCATGTGCACGGGCTTCACGCCCCAATAGAGCGTGGTGCGACGCAACACCACGGAAAACGGCGAGAAGGCGTAAACAGGAACGCGCGGGCGATGTTTTGAGATTAAACGCGCGCTCGAGCCGGATTGCGTGAACACGGCGATCGCCTTCAAATTGAGTTCCGCCGTCATATGCGCCACGCTTTCGCAGATGGCCTCGGGAACGCCGAGCGCTTCTTCGGAGGAGGTTCGGCGACGCCAGCCGCTTGCCGTCATGGCGGCTTCAGCCGCCTGAATAATGCGCGACATCATGCCGACGCTCTCGACCGGAAAGCGGCCGGTGGCCGTCTCGGCGGAGAGCATCAGGGCGTCCGTTCCGTCGAAAACGGCGTTGGCTACGTCGGAAGCCTCGGCGCGCGTGGGGCGAGGATGAGCTGTCATGGACTCCAGCATTTGCGTCGCCGTAATGACCGGCACGCGCAGGGCGTTGGCGCGCGCAATAATTCGCTTTTGGATGGCCGGAACTTCTTCGGGAGGCAACTCGACGCCCAAATCGCCCCGTGCCACCATCACCGCATCGGCAACGGGGAGAATCTCCTCCAGGCGCTCGATGGCTTCTGGCTTTTCGAGCTTGGCGACGATGGGTATGGAGCGCCGAGCTTGGCGCAAAATCCGCCGCACGCGATGGATGTCCTCCGCGGAGCGAACAAAAGACAGCGCCACGTAGTCCACGCCGTGGCGAATACCGAACTCCAAATCCTTGCGGTCCTTAACCGAAAGCGCCGACATCTTGAGTAAACAGCCGGGCAAGTTGATGCCTTGGTGCTCGCTCAACACGCCGCCGGAGACGACCTGGCAGTGAACCTCCGATCCCTCCACGCGCTCCACGCGAAGCTCAATCAGCCCGTCCGACAGCAAGATGCGATTGCCGGGCTTGACTTCGCGCGGCAGGTTACGAAAAGCCGTCGAGACAATGCGCGCGTTGCCCAGCCTCGGTTGCGTGGTCAGGGTGAAGGGTTCGCCGGGCTTCAGCTCCACGGGGCGTCCGCCCTCGAGCGAGCCGGTGCGAATCTTGGGACCTTGCAGATCCTGGAGGACGGCAACGGCTTTGCCCGCGGCGCGCGCTGCCGCGCGAAGCCGTCGCAGCCGCCGCGCGTGCTCGGCGTGCGTGCCGTGAGAAAAGTTGAGCCGAGCTACGTCCATGCCGGCTTCCAACATGGCCGCCAGGACCGGCAGCGGGTCGGAAGCCGGACCGAGCGTCGCCACAATCTTGGCGCGACGCGGCGTTGGCTGCCCCGTGACGAAGTCGAGCCGTGGAGTCACGGAAAAAATTATAACGGGAATTCGCGCGGCGGACTACGCTTGTTGAAGGAGCCGGCAAGAGGCGGGCGCGCGGCTAATCGAGCGTCAGCAGGTAATCGGACGCGCTCAGCTCGCCGAGCTTGGCCAGGTTGACCCGCCGGCCGATGACGTTGCCCAAGTATTCAAGAATCGCCGTCATGCGCAGGATGGCCCGCCGCTCACCCACGTGGAAAAGATGGCCCACGGAAAGCAGAAAGACGGTCAAACGGAAATAGAGCATCAACAGCCGGTCTTCCTTGGAATAGCGTTGGGTGGCGTTGCCGGCATTTTTGAGCAGATAGGTCAGCGCCAAATAATCGCACTTCAGCATCATGCGAAAACGGGAATATTCGAGCGGCGCCGTGTAATCCATCACCGCCTTGCGGATGGAAGGAAATTCGAGGCGGTTGGCGTTTACAATGGGCATGAAGTATTGGCGATCGAATTCCCGGCGCAGGATGCGCTCGCACGCCGCCTGGAAATAGAAAAAGAACATCGCCGTCGAGAGAACCAAAATCAGCACTGCAACAACCATCACCAACCTCATTCGCAGCGCCGGTCTTCTTGACCGGCGAAATCGGCGGCCATGCGGACATCGCCGCCGCAGTTAAATGCGCGCCAGCACGTGCGCCGGCAAAACCTCCCGAGGGCTTTGCGCTTCCATCGCGGGCACCGCTTTCGGGACGCGCGCCGCCGTGTAAAACCAAAGTAAGACCATGCCTATGTCGCACAGGGGCATGACGTACCCGGCCACGACCCCGTAAAGGGCCTGACCTCCAGCGACGTACACGAGTGCAAGGCACGCCGCGAAACCGGCTAGTTCGATGCCAAGACCGCTGACCAATAGGCCAAGTTGGTCGTCCGCCGGCTCAAACCGCTGGAGCATCAAGTAAAGCATTGTAATGAGCACCAGGAGGACGAAATAGAGGTCTTGCTGAAATTCAAGAACGAAGAAAGGGAAGAACCCTTGGTGGTGGTGGAGGATGGTAGCGTAGGCGACGAGGCCAGTGAGGACAAAAACCGATGCCAACATCAGCCTAACGTGGCGCCAAAGCTCCACGCTTTTGGCTAGGCAGGCGCGGCGGAAGAACGAGCCGACCAGCAGAAAGGCGCAAAAGACGATCCAGTAGTCAGTGAGCCAGTAGCAGAGGGCATACTGCCGGGACTGCGGGCCCCAATGGAATGCCACCGCCAGCCTAGCGCTGCCGACAGCGACTGAGGCTAGCAGGTAGGCTGCAACGCCGAAAAGTCCGGAGCCCGGTCGCCTGACGACTTTTAGGAGGATGTAAACGAGCACGCCGACTTCGAGGGCGTAATCGGCGTAACCGAGGATGTCTGATATTCGCACGATGGATAACCCAAGGCCCGCCCCCTTTCGCCGCCGCCACCGGGCTACCCATAGAGTCGTGAGAATTACCTGGCGCGGAATCCGCCGCAATTTGGCGGGCAGGGAATCGGGCCAGGGCCGAGAGCTAACTGCGGCAGAATGTCGGCATTAGGCGCCAACGCAACCACCGGGCTAACGGCCTTCGTTTGAACCGACGCCGCTTTCGCAACCGACCGGCGCAACATTACTCCTGCCAGCACGACGAGCAGAGAAAGCAAAAGGGTGACGATGTAATTCTTCATTGGGCTCTCCTGTTAAGTGATTTTCCGGGCGTTGAACGTCCGGCACAAGAGAGCCTAAGTTACAATACCTCCCAAGTCAATCGAATTCTAAGACACTATCTCGCTCCTTGATTTTGCCATGTAAATTTGGCAAGTCAAGCGGAAAATGTCTTGGCGTGCTTCACGGCGGCGGGAGCGCCCCGTGAACACAAGTCCACTTTAAGGGTGGGTCAAACATCTGGCAATAGTACTAAGGTAAGGGGTCGCGCCGAACCATGGCCCGGCGGTGACGACGCTGGTAGGCTGCGATTTTCCGGTTGAAGTTGCTATAATGCCGGATGCTTTCTACAGTCGGACGGAACCCGTTGTCAAACCAAGGTGGAGTTTCCTGATGCGAAGGTTGTGGATGGTCCTTTTGCTTGCGCTAAGCCTTGGCAGCCTGGGCGCGGTCGCGGCGCGCTCGGCGGTGGTGCCAGGGCTCGCAGTCCGCTCGGCCACGGCATCGGTCGCGGGGCAGCTTGCTCAACTTGAACGCCAGGTGAACCAAGCTCGCAATCGAGGCGACAACGCTTGGATGCTCACCAGCGCCGCGCTCGTTTTGCTGATGACCGGCCCCGGACTGGCGCTTTTTTACGGCGGGCTGGTGCGCAAGAAGAACGTGCTGGCAACGCTTATGCAGAGCTTTTCTCTAATGGCCATCATCACGGTGTTATGGGCGCTATTGACCTTTAGCTTGGCCTTTGGGCAGGGCACGGCATTCCTGGGCGGCTTCGAATATCTGTTCCTGCACGGTGTCGGCGGCGCGGCCAACCCCGCCTATGCTGGAAGCATTCCTTTTGAAACTTACATGGTGTTTCAGTTGATGTTCGCCATCATCACGCCCGCTTTGATTTGCGGCGCCTTCGCCGAGCGCATGAAGTTCAGCGCCATGGTGGTGTTCATGGTGCTGTGGTCGGTGGTGGTGTACGCTCCGATGGCCCACATGGTCTGGGGCGAGGGAGGATTGCTCAACGCAGCGCAAGGCGGCGTTTTTCCGACGCTCGATTTTGCCGGCGGCACGGTGGTTCACATTACCTCCGGGGTCTCGGCGCTGGTCACGGCGCTTTATCTTGGGCGACGGCTTGGCTATCCCGAAGAGCCGATGCCCCCCCACAACGTGGTACTCAGCTTTATCGGCGCCTGCCTGCTCTGGGTGGGGTGGTTTGGCTTTAATGCCGGTAGCGCTTTAGCCGCCAGTCCGCTGGCCACGAGCGCCTTTGTGGCCACGCAGTTTGGCGCGGCTGCGGCGGCCATCGGGTGGGCCGGAGCGGAGTGGATGCGCAACGGTCGCCCAAGCCTGCTCGGAGCCGTTTCAGGAGCGGTGGCCGGCCTGGTGGCCATCACACCCGCCTCCGGGTTTGTGGGGCCGATGTCGGCGCTGGTGATTGGATTGGTGGCGGGGATCGTTTGTTATCTGATGGTCACCAAAGTAAAAGCCCGCCTCGGCTATGATGACTCCCTGGATGCGTTTGGCGTTCACGGGGTCGGCGGGACCGTTGGAGCGCTCTTAACCGGTGTTTTTGCAGCGCGCGCGGTCAACCCCATCTTCAACCAGCAGCCCGTGGGTTTGATAGACGGTCATCCGGCTCAAGTGTTGGATCAGATGGTCGGCGTGGCGATCGCTTGGGCGCTGGCCATCGTCGGAACGTTCATTATCCTGAAAATTGTGGATGGCATCATCGGTGTGCGCGTCCCACCGGAGCATGAGGTTCAAGGACTGGATATTACGCAGCACGGAGAAGAGGCCTACAATCTGTAGTTGCCGGGCCGAAGCAGCCGCCGTTTGGGCTCCCGCGCCCTGAGCGCTGGGGTGAAAGCCAGGCATCGAGAACTCCTTGGCCGCAGCGCGGCTCAGGCCGACCCTCCTTCTTGGGAGATAAGAGCGATGAAAAAAATCGAAGCCATCATTCAGCCGTCGCGTTTTGAAGCGGTCAAAGGCGCCCTACAGGAAATTGGTGTCCAGGGCATGACCATTTTGGAGGTGCGCGGTCACGGCCGTCAAAAGGGACATACGGAGGTTTACCGGGGCAGCGAGTACACGGTGGATCTCTTGCCCAAAATCAAGCTGGAGATGGTGGTTCCCGACCGCCTCGTGGAAGCCGCCGTGCAAGCCATTCTGAAGGCCGCCAAAACAGGGAAGATCGGCGACGGCAAAATCTTCGTGTCGTCCATTGAGGAGGCGATCCGCATCCGCAACGAGGAGCGCGGCGAGGCGGCTCTGTAACGCTGAGGCCTTTTCCTTCGGAGGGCACTCCATCCCGCCGGCCGCTCGGCGCGCGTGACGTTTATGCCCCTATCGGTTTCGTTGGCGCCGCTCGAAGAGCTCTATCGCTCGCAGGCGGAAGTGATTCGCGCCCGCTTTGAAGCAGCCGGCGTGGGCCTCGAGGCCGCCGCCGAGCGCTCCCGATTGGTAGATGCGTTAGTGCTGACTCTTCACCGCGAACTGATGGGGCCGGAGACCGCCCCAGGCTTGGCCATCGTCGCGCTCGGCGGTTACGGTCGCGGCGAGCTGTTTCCGCACTCCGACGTGGATATTCTTTTCCTGGCTGCCAACCGTCAGACCCAGGAGGAATACCGGGAAGCTATCGCAGCTTTTTCGCGCGCGCTTTGGGACCTCCACTTGAAGGTGGGGCCGGCGACACGAACGCTTACAGAGTGCGGCGTTCTCGACCGCTCAAACCTGGAATTCAGCATCGCCTTGCTCGATGGCCGCTACGTGGCGGGAGACGCGCTCCAGTTTGCCCGCTTGCGTGACGAAGTGGTGCCCCATTTGGTGGCGCGGGACCACCCCGATTTGGTTCACGATCTCGTCGAGGCCACTCGGCGTCGCCACGCCAAGCATGGTGAAACGATTTTTCATCTCGAACCGAATGTGAAGGAGTCTCCCGGGGGATTGCGCGATTATCACGTCGCGCGCTGGCTCACGCTCCTCGGTGAACTCAAGGCGCGTCGCCGCTGGGTCCGGCCCGAAGAGGGCTGGCCAAGCCGCTTGGGAGCCGAAGGACAGGCGGCCTTCGCGTTTCTCGCCACCTTGCGCTGTTTTCTTCATTACCAGCACGGTCGGGATGAGAATCAACTCACTTACGAGCTTCAGGACTTGGCGGCCTCCGCGGCATGGGGGCTGGCGCGGCGCGAGCCTTTGCCGGCCGAGGATTGGATGCGCCGTTATTTTCGCCACGCTCGATCCATTGATTGGCTCGCCCGGGCCGTCATCGAGGAGGCGCTGCCCGCCCGCGCTTCCCTCTATGGACTCTATCAAGATTGGCGGTCGCGCCTTTCAAACGCTGATTTCTCGGTTTTGCGAGGCAAAATTTACTTTCGACAGCCAACGGAAGATCCGCTGCTGCTTTTGGGGCTTTTTGAGTTCATGGCGCGGCACGGCCTTGAACTCGCTCGGGAGACCGAACGCCAAGTGGAGGAGTTTGTTCCGCGATTGGCAGCGCAATGGCGGGACGGCGCACCCTACTGGAAAAGTTTCCTTCGCATTCTGGCGGGGCCTCATGCCGCCTCTGCCCTTCGAGCCATGCACCGGCTCGGTTTGTTGGAGGCTTTGTTCCCTGAATTTCGCGTCATTGACTCGCTCGTCGTCCGC
Source organism: Acidobacteriota bacterium (assembly GCA_021838785.1). Lineage (GTDB taxonomy): Bacteria > Acidobacteriota > Terriglobia > UBA7540 > UBA7540 > JAKCCV01. The sequence goes on from JAKCCV010000004.1 coordinate 27,624, forward strand.
GATTTCTATCATCGCTACACGGTGGACGAACACTCCCTGATGACGATTCAAAATCTTCACGCCCTATCCCGGGCGACGGAGGAGCCGGAGCGGCAATTTGCCCGCCTCTTCGCGGAGCTCGAGCGGCCCGAGCTGCTTCTTTTTGCCCTCCTGTTCCACGATGTCGGCAAGGGAATGGACGAACCCCATCACGTCGAGGGCAGCCTGGCGGCGGTGGGGCGCATTTTGGAGCGCTTCGCCGCCGACCACCGCGAACGCGAAGCCATCTCCTTCCTGATCCGCCATCACTTGGAGATGTCCGCCACTGCGCAGCGACGCGACATCTTTGACCCTGCCACGGTTCGCGCCTTTGCGGACGCGATGGGCGATCACGAACGCCTCAAAATGCTGTGTCTGCTGACCTATGCCGACATCAAGTCGGTTCACCCGGAGGCCTTAAAACCGTGGAAGGCGGAAATGCTGTGGCAACTTTATATCGCCGCCTCCAACGCGTTGACTCGCAGTCTTGATGAGGAACGTGTTCCCGCAAGCTCGCTGCCGCCCGGCGATGCCGATATTAACCCGAGCGAACTGGCACCTTTTCTGGAGGGTTTCCCGCGCCGCTATCTGGCCACGCATTCTCCCCAGGAAATTGCCGCGCACCTCCGGATGGCACGGACCCTGACCGAGCGCTCGGTTGCACTGCGCCTGGAGCGACATCACGCCTGGGAGCTGACCGTCGTCACGCGGGATCGTCCCCGCCTGTTTGCATCCCTGACCGGCGTGCTCGCGGCCTGGGGGATGAACATTGTTAAAGCCGACGCTTTCGCTAACCGCGCGGGCATTGTCCTGGACACCTTCCGTTTTGTGGACCTTCACCGCACGCTCGACCTGAACCCGTCGGAGGTCGAGCGCTTCCAAAACACCATTTCGGATATCCTCACGGGCCACCAGCGTCTGGAAAGATTGCTCGAAGGGCGCATGGCCGCGCCATCGGCCCGCTCCCCAAAAACCTCCATCGCCACCCGAGTCCACTTTGACGACGAAGCCTCCGCGCACAGCACCTTGCTCGAGCTGATGACGCGGGACCGCCCCGGCTTGCTTTACCAAGTCAGTTCAGTCCTGGCCGATTTCGGTTGCAATATTGAGGTCGCGTTGATTGATACGGAAGGAGAAAAGGCGATTGACGTCTTCTATCTAACGTCCGGCGGCGCTCGTCTCCGCAGCGAACTCCAGCAATCGCTCCGCGCCGCTTTACTGGAGAAAATCTAGAGGAACCCCCGCTTCGCGACGCTCCTCCGAGACGACGGACGCTCCACCACTAGCGCTTCCGCGCAAACCCAAACCGCCACGAGACCACGCTCGCACATCCGCTGTCCGGACAGCTAACTGGCTGCTTTCAGCTCCTCAGTGGGTCGAACCTCAAAAATGCTCCGGGGATTTTTCTTGACAATGCGTTCCAAACCCCAGAGCGCCGCTTCCGACCCTTCTTCCTTCATCTGCTGGAACGAGCGCGTGTTAGTGTCGCTACAGCGCGGACACGGCATCACCCAGCGGCCCATCACGTTAATAGGCGCCGCCTTGGTATAAAAGATGGATTTCTCGGCGTTGTGGTTCGTGTTTCCGAGACAGGTGTGGCAGATGTACCAGCGGGCACGGTCAATTTTTTGAAAGATCTTCCAAAAGCCCATATTGCCTTTCACCTTGGGAACTGGATTTCCATAAAAATCATACCCCAAAAATCGTGCTATTTCAAAGCCTGCGGCAGCCGTCAGCCGGCAACCTCCCGGACACCGAGGGAACGGTCGGAGGCGCCGGCCCGACCTCGAACGGGAACGTCTCGGGCTACTTCCACGCCGCCGAGTGTGTCCGCCCGCGGTGGCGAGCTTGCGTGCTTCCCGAGTCGGGGATATCGCTCATCTTTCTGACCGCCAGGGGGGTGGGCAAGAAAGGCAGCGGGCTTCAACTGGACACATCAGGGGAGAAAAAACGCTCGATGTAGGTCTGGATGCGGCGCTGATCCTCGGGGGAAATTTCAACAAACTGCACGCCCATCCCTTTCGACTCCACGATATAGGTGACGTGCGCCAGGGCGATCACGATGGGAGCATCCGGCTCCAGGTTGAATCGCAACTGGATTTGAGTGCCGTTGGGCGGGGCTTGGCGGGTTTCAATGAACATCCCGCCGATGCTGATGTCCTTCACCAGCGCCAATGTCTGCCCATCTCCAAAAACCACTTGCGTTACGAGAGGGACGCGAAGCTCTTCGCGACAACCAATCGTGCGATGGTGAATGAGGCGCAATAAGGCCTGGCGAGAGGTTTCGCTCAACCCCAGGAATTCCACGCCAAAACCTGCGCCGGGAAGCTGAAATCGAACCTTGCCTCTCACCTTGATGACGGGGAGGTGTTTGGCGGGGCGGAAATGAACCACAATCTCCGTGTCGGGCAAGAGCGGTTGGGGCGAATGGACAAAAACACCCCCTCCGCCCAGGTTGGTCGCCCGGCTGTGGAACCTCCGGTTGGCCGCCGTGCAATCCACCGGAAAGGTCACTGAGGCGCGCGGAAATTGCCGTTTGTCAACCAGTTTCACCAGCACTATCCTGCCGTGGGAGATTCAACCCTCCACCGTCCCGCATTTTAACATGGTCGAGAACGGAGATTGCGCAAGAACACCTGATGCACCTGAGGAGCCTTCAACGATCAAGGGCATGGAGGTGCGCGAAGGCCGGCGGACAGCATGACCTTGGGGCTCGACCGCAAGCCATCCGCGTCTCCCTCGATTCCGTACACCGCAGCGTTTTGAAGAAGGTCTGCGCTAACTGCGCAGCGAAACTTCATCCAACAAGATGAACTGCTGGATGACAGAATCCTCGGCCGCATCAATTTCGGCCGCAGAACCGAAAAAAGCAACCTTGCCTTCCACTAAGAAGACGATGCGGTCTGCCAGCTTCCGTGCCAGCTTCATGTCGTGCGTGACCACCACGGAAGTGAGACCGGTTTGCTTTTTCAGTTTCAGAATCAGGTCCCCAATGGTCTGGGCCATCAAGGGATCCACCATCGTGGTCGGCTCGTCGTAAAGGATCGCTTCAGGCTTCGCGGCGAGGGCGCGCGCGATGGCAACGGCTCGCTTCATCCCGGTGCTCAGGTCGGAGGGCATCAAGTCCTTGGCAAAGTCAACTTCGACCAAGGCCAATAGCTCATCCACCCGCCGTTGGATCTGCTCCTCATCCAGCGGTTCGCCGCGCGTGGCGCGCTCGCGCAACGGATAGGCAACGTTCTCGCCGGCCGTGAGCGAATCAAAAAGCGCTCCTGACTGGAAGACCATCGTCACGCGCCGTCGCACCTCCACGAGTTCTTGCTCTCCCAATTTGGAAACCTCAAATCCTCCTACCCTTACCGTGCCTTGGTCCGGTTGCAGAAAACCCAGGATGTGTTTGAGCGTCACGCTCTTTCCCACGCCGCTTTTGCCCAGGACGACCACCATCTCGCCGCGCTGAACTTGAAAACTCACATCATCGAGAACCGGCTGGCCGTTGAAGGACTTGGAAACGTGGCTGAACTCGATGTAAGGTTGGCTTTCCACGTTGACGCTCGTTGCCATAGGATGCTTCAACTCCTCCGTCTCGATGATATCGCGAAACCCGCACCGTCTTTGCAAGTTCGTGCATGAATGGAATGGAGACTCCACGGCACGGTGTAAAGGGTGCGGCTCAATCCAAAATTGGAATAATCCAAAAATTGGGAGATTTCGCTTGCCTTTGTTGATAACGATTTGTTATAAGTTCGGTCAATATGGAGTTGGGAAGGTTGCAAAAACAGAATGATCGCGCCAATAGTCCTGCAAAGAGGGCCTCGTGGCCGTCAGGAAGGCTTTGGCTCGTGGTGCTCCTCACACTGCTGGCAGGCAGCCTGTTAGAACTGACGGCGTTACGACGTTTGCGCGCCGAGCGTGAGTTGGCTCGCCAGAAGCGGCGGGCGATTGCAGCCGTTCGTTCTGTGGTGGCTCGACGTCCCACGTACTGGGAAGCCACCCTGCCCGCCCGGGCAACACTGACGAATTTTCTTGAGGCTAACGGCCTGTCTCAGCGTGCCGCTCAGGCCGTCGTTCAAGCCGCGCGGCCGGTTTACAATCTCGCCCACGTCCGGGCGGGGCATCGCGTGACGTTGATTCGCTGGGGCGGAAAATTGCAAGCCATCCATTATCAGATTGACGCCCTCCGCACGCTTTGCGTGACACGGCAAGCACAGGGCTTTGCGGCCCACATTCAAAAGATCCATTACCAGGATCGCGTGGCGAGCGTTGCCGGAATCGTCCGCGGCTCGCTCTTCCAGACGATTCAAGCGGAAGGAGAAAGCCCCAGACTGGCCGTCAAGATTGCCAACATTTTTTCTTGGAATATTGATTTCAATACCGAAAGCCGGCCGGGCGACCGCTTCGCCGCGCTGGTGAACAAACGATATCTGAACGGTCATTTTGAAGGTTATGGGCGCCTGCTGGCGGCCGAATACGATACCGCTCATCACGATTATCAGGCCATCCTGTTCCACACTTCCTCGGGCCGCCCCGCCTACTATCAGCCGAACGGGAAATCCATGCAGAAAGCGTTTCTGCGCTCTCCGCTCAAGTTTGCCGCCCGCATCACCTCCGGCTTTAGCTATCACCGTTTTCATCCCATTCTGCGGCGTTACTTGCCGCATCTCGGGATAGACTATGCCGCTCCCGTCGGTAGCCCAGTGCAGGCCGTGGGTAGTGGAACAGTCCTCTATGCCGGTTGGAAGGGCCTGGATGGAAAGCTCGTGGTTCTTCGTCACGCCCACGGGTATGAGACCTATTACATGCACCTTTCCCGAATTCTTGTTCACCGCGGTCAGCGGGTGACGGAAGGACAGACCATCGCCCTGAGCGGTGATACCGGCCTTTCAACAGGCCCGCACCTCGACTTTCGAATTGAACACGACGGCGTCTTCCGCAATTTCCTCACCTTGAATCTGCCGCCGGCACAGTCGGTCTCGCGCCGGGATTGGAATCAGTTTGCTCGGGTGCGCGCCCGCGTCCTTACCGAATTGCAGAGGATCGAACCGAACCCGGCCCCCGCCGCCGAGCGAGCGTCCCTGCTCGGCACTTCCGTTGAGCCAAGCATTCCGGCCCCCTCGCCCGCTTTGCAACCTTTTTGAAGGCCCGGCTCGCACAACGAATCAGTGGGGGGTGCAGTGTCTGGCGTGTTTTCGTGTCCGATGCGAAGCTCAGCCCGACCGCCATGCTTGGCTTCAGTTCTGCGCCAAGCCAGAGTCTCCATTGCAACCTCGCCGCCGCATCGAATAGAATGAAGACGAGGCCGGGGATTGCTCCTTCGGTTTCAAGAGCTCGGAAGGCGTGAGGGCATTGGCCGAAGATTCCGATTATCGCTTGCGCCGCACCCGCTGGCTGCTGTTTCTTCTCTTGGCGGGGGTGACGGCTTCCTTGTGGCCAGGCCGAGCCGGAAGAAGCGAGAACCTTGTCTTTTACCTTCAAAAGTCCCATGCCGTTCTGCCTCTTCGCACCCTCCACGGCGTTCCTTATCTTCCTGCGCTGCGCTTGCTGACCATTTTTGGAGAAATGGGCGGCTTGCACGCCAAGCGCAAGACCATGACGGTCTGGTTCGGAAACACGCGAATTCAACTACGCCAGAATAACAAGGTCATCCGCCTGGACAACGCGAAGCTGCGCCTCGCTGACCCCGTCCGCATCGAACATGGCGATTGGATGGTTCCGGTCGAATTTCTGACGACGGTTCTACCCACGTTGCTGAATCAGCCGGTTCATTATCAGGTCAGGGGTCATCGGGTTTTCATCGGTGATATTCAGCCCAATACTTTCACCCTCGGGGTGACAACAATTTCCAATGGAACGCGCCTGACCTTTCGTTTTACGCAACCCATCCAATTGCAAACGGCAGCCCGCAATGGGAAATGGGTGCTCTTCCTTGGGCCTCACCCGGTCGAGCCAACTGAGTCGAGCTACCGACTGACCAACCCCTACATTTCCGAGGTTCGGTTCGACGACCGAGACGGCTTACCGAAGTTGATTCTGACACCATCGAGCGTCGGTTTGAACTTCTTTCCCACTCTGACCGGAGGTGGTCGAGTGCTGGTAGCGCAAGTCGAGCAACCGCCTGCGCCGGCTGTGGCTCAGTCGCAACCGCCGGCAGCGGTCGCGCCAACCGCTCCTGCGGCCGGCTCGAGCGCTCTCCCGCTTCCTCAGACTTCAACCGTGGCCCCCAGTTCGACAATAACGCCCCCGCTGCCCGTCGTGGTGCTGGATGCGGGCGAGGGAGGGACCGATTTTGGAGCACGCGGCAAAAATGGTCTGCTTGAGAAAAACCTCACCGCTCAACTGGTGGCGCGCGTGCGCGTGGCCTTGATGGCTACAGGCAAATACAAAGTGGTGCTGACTCGTGTCGGCGACGTCAATCTTTCCTCGAACCAGCGAGACATTATTGCCAACATCACCCACCCCATCGCCTTTATTAGCTTCCACGCGGGCGATATGGGACCCGCCATCCCACGCATTATGGTTTATAGCTATACCCCAGCTTCACCGCCGGATCAGACCGTGGCGAGCCTAGGGTCGCCTTTGTTCGTGCCGTGGGATCAGGTTCAACTGAGCTACGCTCCGCAAAGTCTGCGGCTGGCCGAGGATTTGCAGCAGCAGCTCGAAGCCACGACGCATGATGCCGGCTCGCAACCTCGGCAGGCTCCCGTGCGAGTGCTCCGGAGCGTTGCGGCCCCGGCCACCGCCATCGAAGTGGGAAGCCTTGCTCCAGACACCAACCCCGCCCCCTTGACCGATCCGACCTTTCAAAACCAGATTGCCGCTGGGGTTGTGCTGGCGCTCGCCGCCTTCCAAGCGGGGGCTTCCTAGGCCATGTCGCGTCGCGCGGCCTTGTTCGGCATTGTCACCGCCGTCGTGCTGGTGGGCGCTTTTTTCTATTTGCTTCGGCTGAAGCGGCTGACGTTCGCCCCGATTTCCCCGAAGTCAGAAGCGACCGTGCGCACCAAATTGCGCGAGGCAGCTCTCGCACCTGCCTCAGCCGCCACGCAACTGGTGACGTTATATTTCCCCTCCTATGCCACCGGGCTGCTCATTCCGGAAACTCGCCCCTTGGCGCTCGCGGCCAACGATACGGACCGCATCAAGCAGGTGGTCCTGGCCCTCATTGAGGGATCGCAAAAGGGGTTGGGGACGGTCTTGCCCCCGTCGGCCACCCTCCGGGCGGTCTTTATGACCTCCGACGGCACGGCCTTTCTCGACTTTTCCCAAGATGCGCTCACGAACTTTCCGCCGGGGATTGAAAGCGAATCGCTGGCGGTTTACTCCATTGTGGATTCAATCGCCGCAAATGTTCCCGATGTCAAGCGGGTAAAATTTCTGGTCCAGGGGCAGCAGGTGCGAACGTTGGCGGGCCACATTGACCTGAGCGGCTATTTTGCGCCCAATTCCTCTTGGATCGCCCCATCCCAATAAATAAGGAGCCCATAGCATGGCGACCACGCCTCGACCGTTGCGGGGTTTGTTATATTCCGGCGGAAAACTGATGCGGCCCGACGGGCGCGGGGCTCGTGAACTTCGCCCGGTGGAGATTGTGCCCCACTTCATCAGCAGCGCGGAAGGGTCGGCCTTAATCAAGCTGGGCGAAACTCAGGTGATCTGCACCGCTTCTCTCGAAGAAAATGTTCCCCCGTTCTTGAAGGGGCAAGGGCGAGGATGGATTTCCAGTGAATATTCCATGATTCCGCGGTCCACCGAGACCCGGACCCCGCGGGAGGCGGTGCGCGGCAAGCAGAGCGGGCGCACGATGGAGATTCAGCGCCTTATTGGGCGCTCCTTGCGTGCGGTCACCGACCTGGAGGCTTTGGGCGAGCGCACCCTCATGCTCGATTGCGATGTCATTCGTGCCGACGGCGGCACGCGAACCGCTTCCATTACTGGCTCGATGGTGGCCCTGGGCTTGGCCTTGCAGAAGCTCCTTCAACTCGGTGTCCTGAGAAAGCAACCGCTGCGGGATTATGTTGCGGCGGTCAGCGTCGGCCTGTTTGGAACCGAGATTTTGCTCGACCTCGACTACGCTGAGGATTCAAGCGCCGACGTGGACATGAACGTCGTCATGACCGGCTCAGGCCAGTTGGTGGAGATTCAAGCCGCGGCGGAGAACACCCCGTTCAACAAGACTTCTCTCATGGACTTGGTCTCCGCTGCCGAACCCGCCATCGCGCATCTCATGGACGTGCAAAGGGCGGTGCTCAAAATAGAGCTGTAAGCAACTGACCCGCGCCCCAAACTGTCTGAAGGTGCCCGAGGCCGCCCCGACGACGCGGTAACGACCTGAAGTTAAAACCACGATGAGCTCTCCGCGACTGTTGTATCTGGCTTCATCGAATAAGGGCAAATTGCGAGAGTTCCGCCAAGCCGCGTCTGCCTGCGGCATCGAGCTTCAGGTGGTTCCTGGCTTCGACCGACTTCCGCCCTGCCAAGAGGACCAGTCAACCTTTCAGGGCAACGCCCGCAAAAAAGCCTCCTATTACAGCTCCTTGACGACCGGCCTGGTGTTCGCCGACGATTCCGGAATCTCAGTGGAGGCTCTCGGTGGCCAGCCCGGCATCCACTCGGCGCGATTCGCCGGCCCTGACGCCACCGACGCTCAGAATGATGCCAAGCTCTTGGAAGAACTGGCGCGATGTCCGGGCGCTAGCCGGTCGGCTCAATACGTTTGCTGCATCGCGTTGGCCGCGCAACAGCAAATCCTGGGAGTCTTTGAGGGCACGGTCTGCGGCGTCATCGTGGATACGCCGAAAGGCTCTAATGGTTTCGGCTATGATCCATACTTTTTTTACCCTCCCCTCGGAAAAACCTTTGCCGAACTTACGCCGGAAGAAAAGTTCGCTGTCTCCCATCGCGGAAACGCTTTCCGCAAACTGTTGGAGTTTCTCACCGCGTCGCAGCTTAGGCCGCGCTCGGCGGGCCATCTTGACCTGCCATAACTGCGGCTTCAAGAAGGGCTAGCATTGTGGCGGAGAGCGTGCTACGTTATAGGCGAAGAAAGATGATGCCCGGATGGGAGGCGATATGCGTTGGCCAAGCGTCCGATTCACAGCGTGGGCGGGATTCGTCTGCTTGCTTCTGAGCATGGGTTCGGGCCCGGCGAAAGCCGCGGGGGGACCGGGAATCCTGGCGCCGGCCAGCGGCGCTACCAACGTCTTCTTTAATCCGGTCCCGCTCAATCTCTACGGTGGATTTGGGGCCTTTTCGCTGCCGTTAATTCCTTCTTCAACCTCGTATCTCGGCTCTTATTGGTGGGCCGGTCCAAACGCCAGCGATGATCCTCGTCAAGCGGGCTACAATCCGTCGGCCGGCTATCCGTGGGACTCCGTGACCACGCTTCTGTTAAGTGCGCGGCCCTCTCGCGCCCACGTCACGCTGGACGGTTCCGACGTGGGAGCGGCGCGCGATTTGGGACCCATTCAGCTTCCACTCGGTGAGCATACCCTCCGCGTGTCGGCGCCCGGTTACGAACCCTCCACCACCCTCCTGAAGGTGGAGCAGCCCATCGTGCAGAAGCTCGATGTGCGGCTCACGCCCATCAAGCTTGCAGCCAAGGGTAAATCACCCCATTAGACCTCGCTTCTACCCGTCGCCGGTAGTTGCCTTGAGTGCCAAGGCGATGAGCCCGCGTCGCCGGCCACCGAGCACGATGTGGGCTTGCCGTCGAGCGCTTGTGTTTCTTGTTGCCTTGGCGTGGAGAGCCCCGGCCCAAACAAGCCCCCATTGGCCTAGCCCGTCGGCCGTGCAGTTGATTGCGGTCGGGCCTGCCGGCTACGAGAAGACCCAGGAATGCTCCGGGACCGCCTTGTGGCTGGATGCTCAAGGCGACCTTCTCACCAACGCCCATGTGGTCGAGCTTGCGCAGCGGTGTCTTGAGGGCAGGCGCAAAGCGCAGTTACTGGTCAAATTTTCCAATTCCTCCGCACCCGAGGCGACGGCCATTCCATGCCGCGTGACGGAGCTCGATAAGCGGCGGGATCTCGCTCTACTTCGCGCCGATTGGTCTCCTGGGTTCAAGCCGCCGTGGCCGCGGTGGGATGAAAACCCTCTGCCTCGGGGAACCCGGCTGCGCGTGGCAGGCTTTCCGGCGTCCTCTTGGCAGCCGGTCATTCAAACGGGCTTTGTGATAGGTTATCAATTCGAGCGCCTCCTTCGAGGCCGTCCCGATGCAACCCAAATGCTGGTGATGAAAGTCAGCTTGCGACGAGGATCGAGTGGCAGCCCCGTTTACCTCGCGGATGGCCGGTTGGTCGGCCTTGTCGAAGCGCGGCTGAGCCACGACCCGACAGAAGCCCTCATCATTCCCGCCCGCTATATTGCCAATTTCCTGCGCCGCAGCGCGGTAGTCCATGGGACGCCAACCAGCCATTCTCGGTAGCGTCAGCGGAGCGATGGGATGGGTTAATAGTTTGGCCTCGCCGTCATTTTGTTCCCGCCGAGGTCTTCCCATATCCCAATAAATCGCTTAGCATGGTTGGATTGTTCCCGCAGCCTCCGCTCTCGCGGGCAAGCATAAAACCATGAGTCAACTTCGCCTTCGATTTGCGCCTTCGCCCACCGGCTACCTGCATGTGGGTGGCGCGCGCACCGCACTCTACAATTGGCTCACCGCGCGACGCCACGCCGGAACCTTCATTTTGCGCATTGAAGATACCGATGCCGACCGTTCCCAACCTGAGCTGACGACGGCCATTCTTGAGAGCCTCCAATGGCTGGGCTTGGATTGGGACGAAGGGCCGTATTACCAATCGCAGCGCCTGGAGCTTTATCGCGCTCGAGCCCAGGAGCTCGAGCGAAGCGGCCATGCCTATCCTTGCTTCTGCTCGCCGGAGGAACTTCGCGTCAAGCGGGAGCGCGCCGAAGTGGAGCACCGCGCTTGGAAGTACGACGGAACCTGCCGAAATCTTTCCCCCGCCGAGCAATCTCGCCGTCGCGCCGAGGGCCGCCCGGCCGCCCTCCGCTTTCGAGTGCCGGACTCGGGCCGGACCGCGTTTGAGGACCTGGTCTTCGGCTCCATTGAGCTTGCCAACTCGGAAATCGAGGATTTTGTTCTGCTCCGTTCGGACGGTCAGCCAACTTATCATCTCAGCGTCGTGGCCGACGACCTCGATCTTCGCGTGAGCCATGTCGTCCGAGGCGCGGATCATCTCTCGAACACGCCCAAGCAGATTTTGATGTATCGCGCCCTCGGCGCCCCGGAACCCATCTTCGCTCACCTGCCGTTGATTTTGGGACCGGATAAACAGCGGCTCTCCAAGCGTCACGGAGCCACCTCGGTCGGCGCCTACCGCGAGCAAGGCATCTTGCCCGAAGCGTTGACTAATTTTCTGGCGCTGCTCGGCTGGACGCCGCCGAGCGGTAAGGAGATTCTCAGTCGGGAGGAGATGGTCGCCCAGTTTGACCTCAAGGCGGTGTCGCGTTCGAACGCCGTCTTTGATCCGGAGAAGCTCACCTGGATGAACAGCGAATATTTGCGCCACCTGCCACTTGAAAAACTTCTTCCTCGGGTGGAGGCCCAGCTCCACGCCGAGGGGCTGTGGAATCCGGCATTTTCTCAAGCTGAGCGTGAGCGCTTTGAGGATTCTGTCCGCCTGTTGCAGACGCGGGCACGGACGCTTAAGGATTTTTCCCACTCCGGGCGGGCCTTTTTTACGGAGGATTTTTCCTTCGACCCCGAGGCGCGCGCAAAGTTTTGGAAGGAGCCTCATCTTGCCGACTGGCTAAGCGAACTGGCACGGCGCCTGCGCAGCCTGAGCCCGTTTGACCTTGAAGGGACCGAAAAATGCCTGCGGGCGCTTGCCGAAGAAAAAGGGGTGCGCGCCGGGGTGCTCATCAACGCCGCGCGGGTGGCTCTGACCGGCCAGGCTGTGGCTCCCGGCCTGTTTGACGTCATGGTCACGCTCGGCCAGGATCGCGTGGCGCAGCGACTCGAGAGGGCCGCGGCGTTCCAACGCCAATCACAATCTGCCGGCTCCTGAGAAAAAGGCGTGGTCGCGGCAGGCCTGGCCACGCGCCTCTCAGGGGCCTTATCCCGTCCACTTCTCGACTTTCTCAATCACCACAATGGCGAACGCCAAGATGGTCACCGTAACTTCAAGCACGCGCTTGATGTTTTTTAGGCTCAGCATTCTGTCATCCCTCAACTTCCGAGAGAGCTGGATGGGAACGCGGCGCTTGCCGATTCGAGCGAGTACAGATGCGCCGTGATCCCGTCCGGGCCGATTTTCAGCACGCCGCACGAGCGCGGCAGCGTAAAACGCTTCTTGCCCGCGGCTCCGGGATTAAAGAACAATCGCCGACCCAACCACACTCGGCACGGCGCATGGGTGTGGCCAAAGATGACGACCTCGGTCGTTGGTTGGAAGGCCTTTCCCAACTCCTCAGCACGGTGTAAAGGCTCGCCCGGAGCCGGGCTGTTCCTTCCCAACGCCTCCAGTTCCGCCGGCGGAAAAGGTAAAATGTGCATCAACTCGATGTGGCAACCCGCCAGTTCCAGCTCGCGCGACGGCGGCAGGGAAACCTCTGGGCTGTCCACGTTGCCGCGGACCGCATAGACCGGCGCAATCCGCTCGAGCGATTCAAGCACGTCTTCCGAGCCAACATCGCCCGCATGGAGAATCACCTTCACGCCCGCAAGCGTCTCCGTCAGCAAGGGGTCAAAATAGCCGTGGGTGTCCGACACCACGCCCACCTTCGTGGCCGCACCCAAGCCCCTGCCCTCACTCATCCAATTGGGGTTGCTCTGTCCGATGGCGCACTCTCCATTTTCATCTTAGCCAAAGCCGTGCCCTCTGGCAAAAGGGACCTTCCACGCGCGGCGAATTGGCCATTCGGCCAACTCGCACCTTCAATTTCAACCTAGTTGAATCGCAGGCGAGAGAAAATTGCAGCGTGAGCGGGTTTCAGCGGGATGTTCGCTGGCAGGACGGGCACGGTCACCACCAGCGGAATGCTGGTTGGCGCAAAGCAAGCGTGGTCGTTGCACGCCTGATAACTCAACTGACCGTGCAAAACAATCTCTGAAGCCTTGCCCGTCCGCCCGACCTTCACCATCAAGCCAATCGGGACCTCCCCTTCGTAAACCGAGAGCGGCGTGTTGGAGAAGGAGAAATGAACCGCGCGCCCGGTGGGGTAAATCACTTTCATGACCTTAGCGTAGGCTGAGGGGCTGAAGCGTACTTCCGTGGGTATCAGATAGTTGAGCGAGGGATGATGCGCGTTAATGTGATAGCCGGCGGCGATTCGCACGACGACCGCGGCTTTGATGGCCGACCCGCGATGCGCCCCATTGGTCGCCAGAACCACCCGAGCTTTCGCCACGGGCGATGATTCTTGAGCTTGCATCGGAACGCCCGTAACCCCCAGCGCAAGCCACGCCGCGAAAAACAATCCCCAAACACCACCAGGCTTTGGCCGGTTCCGTTGGGTGGGCCGATGGCTCGACGTGACAGGTGAAAGATCTCGCATCAACGTCTCAGGTTTTTGAATCCCCGGTTAGATGGGAGTTTTCTGGGTCAACTTGGCCATGGCCTCCCGAGCCATCTTCAAACTGGTGGCGCAGCCGCCATCCACTTGCCGGCACTGCATCACCGTGTAACCGCACCCGCAGGCGCAGTGCTCGGAAGAGAGGGTTTTCTTGAGCTCGGTTAATTGGGTGGGCGTCAATTTGGAAACATCCACGCCCGGCACAGGCGAGTTCACTTCTGCCGGCGTTTCCACGCTGATGTTCTCCGACCCGGGAACCGCCGGAGCAAAGTTGGTCACCATTTGGTTGGGGCGAGCCGCCAACAGCTGCCGCACCTCGCGCTCGAACACGCCCTCGCTCATGGCACCAATGTGCTTGGCATAAATTCGTCCATCTCGGCCAATCACGAAGCTGGTTGGAAGACCAAAGATGCCTCCGTACAACATGCCTACTTTGTCGGTCGCCATCGCCACCGGATAATTCATTTTGAACTGCTGATAGAACTGCCGTACCGGGGCGGCGCTATCGTCCTCCGAAATGCCGATAACTTGGAGACCTTGCGGGCCGTATTTCCTTTGTAAATCCTCAAATTCCGGAATTTCCAACCGGCAAGGGCCGCACCACGTCGCCCAAAAATCGAGGATGACGACTTTGCCTCGAAAATTACTCAGGCTCAGCGTCTGGCCGGTCAGCGAGGCAAGCTTGAAATTCGGGGCCATGGGGTAGGCGCCGTCGGTTTGGGCTGAAAGCGTGGTCGCAGCGGGCGCGATCCAGAAGCGGTTGGCAACGTACAAGCCCCCCGCCACAATGATTCCGAGTATCACTCCTAAAAGGACTCTCTTTTTCTTCACAGCATGCTCCTTGCCGAGAAGCCTTGCCTCCGGCGGCGGATTACCTTGCCGCCTGGTGGCTTTCGGGAACTCCGGGTTTGTTGCTCGCAATCGTTCCGCCCGTCGCCAGACTTACGCCGACCGCAGCCGGCTTTGAATTTCTGAACCATTGCCAGGCCAGGATGGGCGCGGCCCCGAGCGCCAGCAGCGCGATAAATTGCGAGGTCGAAAGCAGGTGGTGGAAAACGAAGCCGCGGTCGGGATCCCCCCGAATGAACTCATCAAAGAACCGAACCACGGCGTAAAGCACGATGTAGAGCAAGAAGATCTCGCCATCCCTTTTCTTGTGCCCGTACCTCCAAATCAGAAACCCAAAAATGGCGAAGCAGGCGGCGGATTCAATCAACTGCACGGGCCAAAGCCGCACGCCCAGCGGCGTGCCGGAAAGTTGATGCGCGTAAGGGTTGGTGAACACGACGCCCAAAAAGGAATGGGTGGGGGTTCCGTAATCATCCCCCGCTGCAAAACATCCCCAACGTCCGATGGCTTGTCCAAGCACCACCGCAGGCGCGCACACGTCGAAAAGCTTCCGCGCCGGCAGCTTCTGAACGCGAATATAGACAATGGCGAAGAGGATGGCTCCAATCAAGCCGCCATAAAATACGCCGCCGGCCTCAAGCGTGGAAAGGGAAAAAATCCGGCTGGGATGGTCGTTGTACCCGTAATACGTCCAGTCGGTAATAACCATCAGGATTTTTGCCCCGATCAATGCCGCAATGATGACCCACGTGCTGAAATCCACCAGCATTCCGGTGTCCAGCCCTTCGCGCCGCCCTAACCTCACCACGGTGTAAAGCGCCGCCACCAGCGCTAACGCAAGGATCGGCCCGTAAGTGGGCATCCGAAAAGAACCGATTTGAAATAAAATAGGATGCATTAATCCGCCTTTCGAGGGCCACCGCCCTGGCACATCAAAGAATTAATTAATCGTTGAGGCGCTCGCCGCCTTCCGCGGAAGGCGTTTTCATTTTCGCTGCGCGCGGCGATTTTCTCTCTTCTCCTTCGCCCTGCGTCGGCCCAAGTCTTTTCCTCTCCCTTTTACAGCGTAAACCGATTCAGGAAAGAAAGGTAGCCCGAAATCATCGTAAATTTGTTAAGCGCCATCAGCGCTCCAATAACTATCAGCAACACCCCCGAGGCTACTTCCACCACCTGCAAGTGCCGCCGAAATCGCGCGTAGAATTTTATGAATTGTCCCAAGCCCAGGCCCGTCAGAAGAAAAGGGATGGCGAGGCCGGCAGAATAAACCGCCAGCAGAAACATTCCTTGAAACACGGCGTGCCGCGTGGCGGCCAGCGCCAAGATCGCCGCCAAAATCGGCCCCACGCACGGAGTCCATCCGAAGGCAAAGGCAAAGCCCAGCACAAACGACCCGACCAGCCCGCGTTTGGGCGCGCCGGGGTTCACGCGCGACTCCCGATAGAGGAGCGGAATTTTCAACAAGCCCGTCAGGTGCAGCCCGAAAACAATGATAATGACCCCGGCGACGATGTTAAAAACATTGCGCTCCGTGGTAAGAAACCGCCCCACCGCCGTCGCCGAGGCTCCTAGCGTAATGAAGACCATCGAAAAGCCGCAGACGAACGCCAGCGAATTGCTGAAAATCCGGGTTCCCAAGCCGGCCCCCGCGCCGGCTTTCAATTCCTCCATCGAGACCCCGGAAAGCATGGAGATATAACCCGGAATCAGGGGTAGCACGCACGGCGACAAGAACGAAACCACGCCGGCAACAAACGCGATGGGAATGCCCAAGGGATGACTCATGCTAACTCCGGCACCCGACCCAAGCCTCCTTGCTTTAGATGCACCGTTCCACGCTTTCGGCTCGCGCTTTCAGCCCGTCGCCCTTGAACGCTTACCCCCGGAAGTGTATCATACGGCTCTTTTGCCTTAGCCTCGGAAGGTAACGGGCCGCCCCGCTTTCGTGCGAATTGAGCCCAAGGAGAATCAACGTTTGCTTCGTGCCATCATCTTTGATTTTGACGGCGTATTGGTCAATTCTGAGCCCCTCATTCTTGAACTCACTCAGCAAATGGCCGCCCAAGAGGGCTGGGTGGTCACGCCGGAGGAGTATTACCGGGATTATCTCGCCTTAGATGACCGGCGCATTGTCGAGCATCTGTATCAAACCCATGGCCGAACCCTCGATCCCGCGCGTCGAGATGCGTTATTGGCATGGAAAAGTCGGGCCTATCGAGAGGCCATTCAAAAAGGCCTGCCGGCGTTTCCGGGCGCGGCCGAGTTTGTCCGCCGCGCCGCTGAGCGCTATCCGCTAGCCATCGCCAGCGGCAGCCTGCGCGGCGAAATCGAGCATTTGCTGGCCATGTTGGGCCTGCGACAAGCTTTCAAGGTTCTGGTCACCGCCGACGATTGCCACCGCTCCAAACCTGACCCAGAGATTTACATTCGCTGCCTCGAGGCGCTGCGGCAACTTCCCGAATTCCATCCCAAAACGCTAAGAGCCTCGGAGTGCCTAGCCCTCGAGGATGCGCCGGGAGGCATTCTGGCCGCGCACAAGGCCGGCATTCCATGTCTGGCCCTTGCACACACTTGCCCCGCCGCGGCGCTCCTTCATGCCGATTGGGTCGTTCAGGGCTTTGGCGAAATTGATCTCCACCGCATCGCTCTCGAATTCCGCTGATGACACCTGCTCCTCACTCTGCTTCCTCGAAGCTTTAATCTCCATTTGCAGCCTGGCCAACTAGCTTGCACAATGGCATAGAACGTTGGTTCCAGTTGTCCCGCTCCTGTCGCTGGAACCCAAGGAGGATGTATGCCCGGCTTGGCGAAGGTCAGTTGGAAGATAGGAATGGGGGCCTTGGTGGTATGGCTCAGTGTCTCCGGCCTGCGGTCACAAACCCTCGTGACCTCAACGCCCAACGAGCGGAGCGCCCTGGCCGTCACCGTTTATAACTCGAACCTCGCGTTGGTGCGCGATGTGAGGCAACTCCATCTCCCGACAGGAACCGTGGAAGTGCGTTTTGAGGGCCTTGCCGCCCAGGCAAATCCCGCAACCATCCACATGGCCTCTCTCAGCGACCCTGCCGCCTTCCTCGTTCTTGAACAGAGCTTCCATAACGATTTGCTCAGCCCCGCCACCCTGCTTAAAAATTACGTTGGTCATCACGTGATTCTGGTGCGGCGTCGGCGCGTGAACCATGCCACCCAAGAAATAAAAACCCCGGCCCTCCTGCTAGCGGACAACGATGGTCCGGTTTGGCAGGTAGGCAGCAAGATCCTCACCGGCGTCAAGCCCGACTACTATATCTTCCCGAGCCTGCCAAAGAACCTTTATACCCGCCCCACGCTGCTTTGCCTGGTTTCCAACCGCGTGGCCGCCCCGCAAACCGTGGCCACAACCTATTTGACCAATGGGATGAGTTGGAAAGCCGACTATGTTTTCTTGCTCCACCCAAAAGATTCCATGGGCGAACTCACCGGCTGGGCAGCCATCCGTAACGACAGCGGAGCCACTTATCGAAAGGCGCGGCTGCAACTGGTCGCGGGAGAGATTCACTTGGCCACCGCGCCACGCCCGATGATGGAAATGCAGGCCGCCCCCGAAGCGAGCACGGTCTTTCAACAACAGCCGCTTGCCGAATACCATCTTTACAGCCTCCCGCGTCCCACCACGCTGGCGAACCACGCGAGCCTCGAGATCAGCCTGCTCCACTCGCCGCGCGTTCACTATCAAGAGATTTTGGAGCTGAACGGCCAGCCTTACTACAATCGCGCGCCGCTTTCGCCCGGTTCGGGCCTCCGCGAGCCGGTTCAAGTCCACCTTCGTTTTGACAACACTTCCGCCAACGGCCTTGGCGTGCCGATGCCGGCGGGCACCGTTCGGTTCTACCAAAACGATTCCGCCGGCATGCCGGAATTTTTGGGCGAGGACCCCATCTCGCCCACCCCCAGCGGTGAACCGCTTAATCTCACGGTCGGGAATGCCTTCGATGTGGTGGCCACGCGAAAGCAGACCGCTTATCTATCGCTCGGCCCGAAAAGCTCCGAAGTGGCCTTTGAGATTACCCTGCGCAACCACCAATCGCACCCGGTCACCGTGGAGGTCAACGAGCCGATGGGCGGCGAGTGGACCATGCTGTCGTCCAATTACAAGTATAAAAAAACCTCCGCCTTTTCGGCTCGGTTTGAGGTTCCTGTCCCTGCCCACGGCCGGGCGGTGCTCAACTATCGCGTGAGGCTGCATTGGTAGCGCCATCCTGCGGCTTCGGCTACAGGATTAACATGCAATCGCCGTAGCTATAAAAGCGGTAGCGTTGCTGAACGGCGTGGGCGTAAGCGCGCAAAATGAACTCGCGGCCCGCAAACGCGCTCACCAGCATCAGGAGGGTGGACTTGGGCAGGTGAAAGTTGGTGAGTAAACCGCCGATGACGCGAAATGAGAATCCGGGATAAATGAACAGCCGCGTTTCATCGTGCCCCGGCTCGATGCGGCCGCCATGCTGGCGCGCGACATGCTCGAGCGTCCGCACCACCGTGGTGCCCACGGCAATCACCCGCCGTTTTTCCCCAACCGCGCGGTTCAGGGCCGTCGCCGCCGAATCGCTGATTTCAATCCTCTCCGCCTCCATGACGTGCTCTTCAATCCGCGCCGAGCGCACCGGCTGAAAGGTTCCAAGACCGACGTGCAACGTGATTTCCGTGGTTTCAATCCCTCGCTCCCGCAGCCGCGCGAGAACCCGCTCCGTAAAGTGAAGCCCGGCGGTCGGCGCCGCCACCGCCCCGGGCTGCTTGGCATAGACGGTCTGGTAGGCGTCCCGGTCCGCCGGTTCATCGGGACGATGAATATAAGGCGGCAAAGGGATGTGACCCCAACGCTCAATGGCGGCTTCCACCGAACCCGACCGCGCCCGCAATCTTACCCGTCGCTCGCCGTACTCGCCTCGCCCGATGACTTCGGCTTCCAATTCACCGCCGCCAAAAATCAGCCGTTCCCCCACCGGCACCTTGCGTCCTGGGTGAACCAACCCTCGCCAAATTCCGCCCCCTTCATCCCGCGTCAGGAGCAGCTCGACTTCACCCGTGAGGTGTTGCCGCGCGGCGGGATTGCGCGGGCTGATTTTCTGCGCCCGCGTGCCGACCCGTCGGCCGAGCAAACGGGCAGGAAAAACCTTGGTGTTGTTGAAGACCACCAAATCACCCGGCCGCAGGAGCTCCGGCAAATCTCCAAAAACGCGGTCTTCGATGGTCTCAGAGGCCCGGTCAAGCCGCAGCAAGCGCGATTGGTCTCGCTCGGCCAGCGGCCGCTGGGCAATCAGTTCTTCTGGCAAAAAGTAGTCAAACTCCGAAAGTTGCATCGCTCCGGCATTGTAGCGTGAGGGCGGCGCGTACCCCAAATACGCTCATCGGGCACAAGGCCGGCCTCGCGTCAGGAACGGGCACACCCCGGCGCAAAAAGTGTTTTTCACCTCGCCGCAGAAGACGGCGCGTCCGCAGTCTGCTGCGGGACAATCGCTGCGCTCTGCGCGGCTCCCTCAACCGTCCCGTTGACAACAGGCTGAAAATTTCGTTAACTATAGTTTACTCAACCTAGGAAGTCTCAGTAAACGGCTTCCCTCCTTTGATGCTGATGTCGAAGCGGCAGAGGCAGCCGGAGACGCGGGAAGCCAAGGGCCCTTGAACCTCTGAAAGGAGAGACGGCAGCAGGCCGCCTCGCGGGCGGCAGCCCCACGCTGTTGTGTAGCACGAATGGACAGGCCTTTGGACAACCCCTCCCCGTCGGCTCACCCCACCGTGGAACCGGCTAGCTCCGCCGGGGTCAAGGATGAGCTGGCGGCGCTTCTGACGCACGAAGACCTCGACCGGGCACGCGACCGAATGCAGGTGGCTCGTGCTCGGCGCGAAAAAAGCGCCCGCAAGCCCTTCGCCGGACTCCGCGTGCTTTGGCTTTTGGTAGGCCCGGGCATCCTGGTCTTCCTGGGTGAGAATGACGCTCCCAGCATGCTTTCCTACGCCGCCACCGGCTCGCGCTTTGGCGTGGGTTTTTTTATTCCCTTCGTTCTGCTGACCTTTTTGATGGGTTTCGTCGTGCAGGAAATGACCGTGCGCTTGGGAGCGGTCACGCATCGCGGCCATGCGGAGCTGATCTTTGATCGTTTCGGCCGGTTTTGGGGACTTTTCAGCATGGCGGATTTGGTGCTCGGCAACTTCCTGACGCTGGTCACGGAATTCATTGGAGTGCGCGCCGGACTGAGTTTTTTCGGCATCCCTCCGGTTGTCGCGGTGGGGGGCACGTTGCTCGTCGTGGCCGCGGCCATCATGACCGGCCGTTATTGGACCTGGGAGCGCATTACGCTCGGTCTTGCACTGTTTAACGGGTTGTTCGTTCCTGCGGCGCTTTTGGCGCATCCGGATTGGGGCGCCGTCGGTCATGCCCTGCTTTATTGGACGCCACTCCCGCATGGCCGCCCCTCGGAAATCCTCATGTTAATTCTGGCGGATATCGGCGCAACGGTGACACCTTGGATGCTCTTCTTTCAGCAGAGCGCGGTAGTGGATAAGGGCATGCAGCCGCGGGACATCGAGGCCGGCCGACTCGATACGGCGGTCGGCACCTTGCTGGCGGCGCTGTTCGGCATCGCCGCAATTTTAGCCACGGTGCCTCTATTCCGCCACGGCATCAATGCCCAAGATTTTCAGGCCGCGCAATTCGCCCAAGCCCTTGAGCCCCGGATCGGCCACCTGGGCGCGGCCTTGTTCGCGCTGGGCGTTTTTGACGCGGGCATGGTGGCTGCCGTCACCATCGCCACGTCTTCCGCCTACGCTTTTGGCGAGGTCCTGCATACCGGCCACAGCTTGAATCGCCCTCTGCGTGAAGCGTGGCCGTTTTATTCGATTCTGCTGGGCTCCGCGTGCCTGGCGGCCGGCCTGGTCTTGATTCCCCATGCCCCGCTCGAATTCATCATCTTGACGGTCAACGTCATCGCCGTGCTGGCCATGCCGCCGGCCCTGCTGTTCCTCATTTTCCTGGTTAATGACCGGGAAGTGATGGGCGAGCACGTCAACGGCCCACTCGCCAACTTCGCCGTCGTGACCATCACCGTCCTGCTGGTGGCGGCAGGCGTCTGGTATGGCGTGGCCACGGTTTTCCCGAGGCTCATGGGAGGCTAGCGCGGCGCGCCTAACACTCTCTTAGAGTGGCCAATGGGGCACGGGCGCCACGGCCCTGTGCAACGGAACACGGCCAATCTAAAGGAAGGATATGTGGCGCGCGAAGGGCGTCCCCCCGGCGGGAGCGCGGACAAGAGGGGCGTGCCACAAGCTCTCCACCTGCAAACCTATTTCCGACGCCCCTCGCTAGCGAAGAGTAATCTCACTTGCAAGCGGCAGCTCACGCGAAGACACGCCCACTTCAACTCGAAAGTCGCCAGGCGAGCAAACCCAGCGGCGCGCCGCGACGCTGTAATAAGAAAACGCTCTTCGGCGCAACGTGAGTTGGACGGGCTCGGTTTCGCCGGCCTTCAAAAAAACCTTGGCGAAAGCAGCCAACTGTCGGGGCGGCTCGCCGGTAGCTGCCGGCTCCGTCACATATGCCTGAACCACCTCGGCCCCGGCACGATGCCCGGTGTTTGTCACCTTCACGCTCACCTCGACCGGCGGCGAGGTTGGACTCAACTCGCTCGCAGCGGACAAGCTTCGTGGGTTGACCTGAAGGTGGCTCAGCCGAAAAGTCGTGTAGGACAAACCATAGCCAAAGGGAAACAAAGGCTGCACGTGCCGAGCGTCATACCAACGATAACCGACCTCGAGCTTTTCGCTGTAAATCGAAACGCCCTGGACGCCGGGCCATTGCTGCGCCGTTGCCGTGGGAACCTCCGACTCCGTGCGAGGAAACGTCAGCGGCAGTTTGCCGGAGGGATTCACGTCCCCGAAAAGGATGGCGGCAATGGCGTTGCCATCTTCCTGCCCGGGATACCACGCTTCCACGACGGCGCGCACTCGATCAATCCAAGGCATCAGCACCGCTCCGCCCGTGTTCAGCACAACGATCGTGTTGGGGTTGGCGGCGGCTACGGTGGAGATCAACTCATCTTGCCGACCGGGTAATTCGAGGTTAGGCCGATCGCGGCCTTCGCTTTCGGGCGCGCCAACAAAGACGACGGCGACCGATGCCGCCCTGGCCACGTTCGCCGCCTCGGTCATCTTGCTTCCGTCGGCGTATGTCACTCGCGCTTTCTGCCCCACGCGCTGACGAATGCCTTCGAGCGGGCTCACCACGTAGGGCGGAATCACGTAAGAACTGCCGCCGCCTTCAGCCACCGGCTCGGTCCCTCCGTCGGCGCCGATGACCGCTATGGAGCCGCTTGCCGCGAGCGGAAGAAGGTGCCCTTCATTCTTCAGCAGCACCGTTCCCTGTTCGGCGACCTCTCGAGAAAACATGGCATGTTTCCGACTGGTCGCGACGGCATTCCAGTTGCCGTGCTGAGGTTTATCAAACAATCCATGCCGAAACATGGTCACCAAAATGCGCCGAACGTGCGCGTTCAGCAGGCCCTCACTGACGCGCCCATCTTGAATCGCTTTTTCTAGCGCCGCGCCGTAGTAGCGCCCGTCGGGCATTTCCTGGTCGAGCCCCGCCTTGGCGGACGCCACGGTCGAATGCGTAGCGCCCCAATCGCTCAACACCCAACCTCGAAAGCCCAAGGCTTTTCTCAGCAGCCCGTCGAGCAGGTGCGGATTCTGGCAGGAATAAGATCCATTGGTCTGCACATAGGCGCACATCACCGTGCCCACGTGCCCTTGTTCGACGGCGGCTCGGAACGGCGGCAAATAAATTTCCTCCAGCGTTCGCTCATCCACCACGGAATCGGCTTGGAACCGTCCCGTCTCCTGATTCATGGTCAGATACATGTTGGCGTCGGCGATGGGGCCTTGACTCTGCACCCCTTGAATTTCCGCGCCGGCCATCTGAGCGTTCAGGTAAGGGTCTTCGCCGTAGGTTTCAAACGCCCGACCCCACTCCGGCACGCGCACCACATCCACCGTCGGTCCCAGAAAGACGTTGGTGCCTTTCTTCCATTCCTCCTCGCCGAGGACGCGCCCGTAATCCCTCATCAAGGACGTATCCCAACTTGCGGCCGCCGCCAGAGGAGCGGGTAACAGCGTGACCTTCCGCGCGCCATTTCCCACCCCGGCGCGCCCGTCGGCCAGCCGCAGCGCCGGAATCCCCAGCCGCCGATTGGCGGGCACATAGCCGGCATAGCCCGTGAAAGGGTGCTCTTTGCGGCGCACGCCATGAACCAAGGCCAGTTTGTCGCTGGTCGTCATGGCGCGCAGCAGCAAATCCGCTCGCCGAGGGGCTGAAAGCGACTTGTTCATCCACGGCTCCTTGTGGAGTGAGGCGGGGGTTGCCAGCGTCGCGGCCACAACCGCCAGCATCACCGTGCCGCCCAGCCTTTGGACCGAGCTGCGAACACGCCCTCCGCCGCATCTCTCTCTCAGGTTCGTTGCTCGTCTCACGCGCGCACTCATCTCACCCAGCCTCCGCGTCCGACCGTTGAGACTAGCACGAAAAAGACCCGCCGCAAAACCACCCTCCACCGTTCGGCTGGCGAAAGAAGTCTTTTGACGCGCCCCAGCCGCGTCCGCTAAAATCGAAAGATTTGGATGGCGTTCCGCTAGCCTGGCCGAGGAAACCATGCTTCGATTTCAGACCGCGGGTGAATCGCACGGTGAAGGGTTGATTGCGCTTCTTTCCGGCTTGCCGGCCGGGCTCCCGGTGGATTTCGCCTATGTCAATCGTGAGCTTCAGCGGCGCATGGGAGGCTATGGCCGAGGCGGCCGCATGAAGATTGAGTCGGACACGGCGCATTTTCTTTCCGGCGTCCGCCTGGGCAAAACCATCGGTTCTCCCATTGCCATCCTGATTGAAAATCGCGACTGGAAAAACTGGCAAGATGCCTTGTCGGTGGAAGAGCGGCCCGAAGCATTGGCCAAGTTCAAGCCGCTCTCTTCACCCCGCCCCGGCCACGCTGATCTGGCGGGGGCGCTCAAGTACAACTTTCCCGAAGCGCGTTATGTGTTGGAGCGTGCCAGTGCCCGTGAGACAGCGGCACGGGTGGCCCTTGGGGCTATGGCAAAACTTTTTCTGAAAGCCTTTGAGATTGCAGTCGCCAGCCATACCGTCGCCATCGGCTCGGCGCGAATCTCCGAGGAGCCGGTCCGCTTTGAGGAAGTCCTGGCGCTGCGCGACCGCGAAGAGATTCTCCTGAACTGCGTGGACCCGGAAGCCGAGGCGCGCATGAAAGCGGAGGTGGACGCGGCCACCGAGGCCCGCGACACCGTGGGCGGCATTTTTGAAGTGATAGCGCGCGGCGTGCCTCCGGGTCTGGGTTCCTGCGCGCAGTGGGACGAACGGCTGGACGCTGCCCTGGCGCAAGCCCTCATGTCCATCCAAGCGGTCAAGGCGGTGGAAGTTGGCCGCGGCGTAGAAAATGCAACGCGGCGCGGCTCTGAAGTCCATGATGAAATCGGCTACGATGCCCTCCGGCGGCGCTTCACTCGGAAGAGCAATCGCGCGGGTGGGCTGGAGGGGGGCATCAGCAACGGCGAGGACGTGGTAGTTCGCGGCTACCTCAAGCCCATCTCGACGCTGCGCCGGCCGCTCGAATCGGTGGATTTTGCTACGCGCGCCACCGTTCGCGCCGCGTATGAGCGCTCGGACGTTTGTGTGGTTCCGGCTGCCGGCGTCATTGGGGAGGCGATGGTCGCTCTCGTGCTTGCCCGCGCCTTCCTCGAAAAGTTTGGCGGGGATTCCATGGACGAGACCCGGCGCAACTTTGACCATTACCTCGAACAACTTCGACGTTACTGAGGAACCCGATGATTTATCCCATCGTGAAATACGGCCAGGAGGTGTTGGATAAGCCGGCCCAACCTGTCACGGCCTTTGATGCGCCACTGCAGAAGCTCATTGAGGACATGTGGGAGACCATGTACGCCGCCAACGGCGTTGGGCTGGCGGCGCCTCAAATTGGGCTCTCCTTGCGTTTGTGCGTGATTGACGTGAGCTCGGGGCAAGACCCCAATGCTCGCCTGGTCTTGGTGAACCCGGAAATCATCGCCCGCCAAGGAGAGCAACTGGAAGAGGAAGGTTGTTTGAGCCTTCCCGATTTTCGCGCCAAGACCACCCGCCCGGCCGTCGTCACGGCTCGCGCCTTGGACGCACAGGGGCAACCCGTTGAAATCAAGGGCGAAGGGCTGTTGGCGCGGGCGTTGTGCCATGAAATTGATCATCTCAACGGCAAGCTTTTCATTTCCCATCTCAGTCGGCTCAAGCGAGATTCGATCCAGCGAAGAGTTCGTAAAATGATGAAGGCGGGCCAGTGGTAGCCGCCCGTTGCTGGGGCTCCGCTGCGGTGCGACGCCGCGCCCAACCATGAAACTCATTTTCTGCGGCACTCCCGGTTTCGCTGTCCCAACGCTGGAAAAACTCGTTCAGGAGAACTTTGAGGTTGAGCTGGTGGTGACCAACCCCGACGAGCCGGCGGGGCGAGGCGGCGCGCCCACGCCACCGCCGGTCAAGCTGGCGGCGCATCGGCATCATTTGCTGGTTTTTCAGCCGCGCAAACTGAACGACCCTTCCACCCAAACGCTGCTGACCACTTTTCAGCCGGACGCTCTCGTGGTGGTGGCTTACGGGCATCTTCTGCCTGGGTGGATGATGGATTGGCCTCGCCTCGGATGCATCAATCTTCACGCCTCGCTATTGCCCAAATATCGCGGTGCCGCCCCAATTCCCTGGGCCATCATCCATGGCGAGCGCGTCACGGGTGTGACCACCATGAAAATTGACCGTGGCATGGACACCGGCGACATCCTGTTATCTCGACCCGAGCCCATCCATGACGATGATACGGCGGCCACGCTCGGAGAGCGGCTCAGCCGGCTCGGCGCGGACTTGATGGTCGAGACGTTGCGCGGCCTGGAACACGGAGCCATCCATCCGCACCCCCAGGACCCGCAACAGGCCAGCTATGCGCACAAGCTCAAAAAAGAGGACGGGAAAATCACCTGGTCCGTTTCCGCCCAGGAAATTGCTCGCCGGGTTCGCGGCCTGAATCCCTGGCCGGGCGCCCAAACGCAATTCCGCGGAAAATACCTTCGCATCTGGAGGGCCTTGCCTTCCGCCGAAAATCTGCGCGGGGCAGAGCCGGGAACGCTGATTCCTGAAGGAAATCAATTGAAGGTTGCCTGCGGCTCGGGTTCGTTGGTCTTGCAGGAGCTTCAACTGGAAGGGCGAAATCGGTTGACGTCGGAGGAATTCATGCGCGGCGCCCGTCTCCAGCCGGGCGAAAAGCTCGGCAGTTAGGCGAGGTCGCCGATGTCCGTCTCTCCGGCCCGCAAGCTGGCCTTTGAAACCCTCCTCAAAGTTGAGCAGGACCTCGGATTCGCCCCGGACCTGCTTCGCGCCTCAGCCCAAAGCACTTTGAAAGATGCCGACCGACGCCTGGCCACTGAAATCGTCATGGGAACGCTTCGTTGGCGGGGCGAACTGGATTTCCAAATCGAGCAACGCCTTGCCCGGCGGGGGTCCGAGCTAGACCCCGAAATCCGAACGGCCCTCCGCATGACGTTTTATCAGTTTGAGTTTCTCGACAAAATTCCCGCTTGGGCTGCCGTCCACGATGCGGTTGAACTGGTGAAAATGGCCGGCAAGCGCTCGGCGGCGGGATTGGTCAACGCGGTTCTTCGGAAGTCGCCACCGCCCAAGTTGAAGTTGACGGCCGCCGACGCTCTGCCGGCCGCCTTGCGTTCGTATCCTGCCTGGCTGCTGGCTCGCTGGGAACGTCATTACGGCCGCGCGGCGGCGGAGGCGCTGGCCTGGGCGGCTGCGCAGTCGCCTCCCACTGTGCTTCGCGTCCTCGGCGGCGAGCTGGAGGTTTCCGCGCTCGAAAAAAAGCTGGCCTCGCAAGGTGTCCGAACCCGAAGATCGCAGTTGGCTCCCGGCGCGCGTCGGGTGGAATCCGGCGACCACGCCGGCTTGCAGAACTCACCTCAGTTTGGGATGGTCATTCAGGATGAAGCCTCGCAGTTGGTGCCCCTGCTCCTGGCGGCGCGGCCGGGGCAGCGGGTGCTCGACCTCGCCGCGGCCCCGGGAATCAAGACCGTCCAAATCGCTGAGGCGATGGGGCAGGGTTGGCTCGTGGCCGCCGACCGCAGTGGGCGACGCTTACGCGCAATGCGCCGCCTGTGGCCGCAGTTGGCGCCGCCGAACGTGCCGCTCCATGCCGTCCGGCTGGATGCAAGCCGTCCGTTGCCCTTCGCGTATCAATTTGACCGAGTGTTGGCGGATGTTCCTTGCTCGGGCACGGGAACGTTGGCTCGTAACCCGGAGATTAAGTGGCGTCTCCAAGAAAGCGATTTTTCGCGCCTCGCGCGAACTCAGGCCGCCATATTGCGACAAGGGCTTGAAAGCTTGGCTCCCGGCGGAAGACTCGTTTATTCCACCTGCTCGCTCGAGCCCGAGGAAAACGAAGCGGTCGTTGAAGCCGTGCTCTCCGAGGCCCAGAACTTCCGCCGGCTTGCGCGCGCCGAGTTTGCGACAGAGTTTCCTTTTTTATCGAGCTTGTTCGATGCCGCGGGCTATTTTCGAACTCGCCCTGACTTGCACGGCACGGATGGCTTTTTTGCTGCGGTCATCCTGCGTGAGTGCTAAATGTCCAAAGGCTGCCGGACGGTCTTGCAAAAACCGTCTTTCGCCCCGTCAACCCCTGGACTTCACCCTGTGGTAAGATTTGACACGGAGGAAACAAAAGCCCATGGATTTGAGAGGCAAAAGAATTGCGGTGCTGGTCGCCGACCAGTACCAGGAACTCGAAGTGTGGTATCCGTTGCTACGCTTTCGCGAGGATGGAGCGGAGACCTTCGCCGTTGGCGCGGAAGCCGGCCAAACCTATGCCAGCAAAAAGGGTTATCCGGTCGTCGCGGATAAATCCATCGGAGAGATTCGCGCCGAGGACTTTGACGCGGTGGTCATTCCGGGCGGCTGGGCGCCGGACTTCCTGCGTCAAGATGAGCGCATGGTCAACTTTGTGCGGGAAATGGATCGGGCCGGCAAAGTGGTGGCCGCGATTTGCCATGCCGGTTGGCTACTCTGCTCCGCCAATATTCTTCAAGGGCGCCGAGCCACCTGCTTCAAAGCCATTCGAGACGACCTTAAACATGCCGGCGCCCATTACGTGGATGAAGAAGTGGTCGTGGACGGTCATCTGATTACTTCCCGCAAGCCGACGGATTTGCCCGCTTTTTGCCGCGAGATTGCGCGAGCCCTGGCGGCGCAATCCGCCGGCCGTCAGGCGGCCTGAACGGCAAGCGGCCATCGAGACTTTCCGGGAACTCCCTAGATTCTTTTTGTAGCATCTTCATCGCCAGGAGTCGCCATGCGCCATCCAAAACTTGTTGCGTTCTTCGCCACGGCCGTCCTCTTCACGAGCGCGTGCTTTTTTGCCTCGCCGGCTGTCGCCAAAACCCCGCGCCAGCATCGGCTCCTTTACTTCACTTTGTCGGCGGGCTACAAACACGCGAGTGTCGCGCCGTCGCGGGCCATCGTCAAGGAGATTGGCGAGCGGTCAGGAGCGTTTGAAACCACGGTCACCAAAGACGTCTCCGTCTTTACCAAGCAGAATCTGAAAAAGTACGACGCCGTAATGTTTTTCACCACCGGTGAGTTGCCGATGACGGCCGCGGAGAAACGGGCCTTCATTGATTTTGTGAAGTCGGGCCACGGTTTCATCGGCGTCCACAGCGCCACGGACACCTTTTATTTGTGGAAGGACTACCTTCAACTGATTGGCGGCTATTTCAACGGTCATCCTTGGCATCAAAAGGTCACCGTTGACGTGACCGACCCCTCGAATCCCATCGTTAGTTTTTTAGGCAAGTCGTTTCAGATTGACGACGAAATCTACCAAATTGCCGATTTCCAATATCAAACCTCTCACGTCCTGTTACGGCTAGACCCTCACTCGGTGGATCTCGGCAAGCCGGGCGTCCATTTTCGGTTCTATGGCTGGCCCTTGGCGTGGACGCGGCATTATGGTCGAGGCCGAGTTTTCTACACGGCGCTCGGCCACCGCATTGCCGTTTGGCACGACCCTCGTTACCAACAGCTTCTTCTCAACGGAATTCGATGGGCCATGGGAATGAAGCCGTGAGCTTCCGTCAGCGCCGGTCTTTTTCCTTGACAACC
Source organism: Acidobacteriota bacterium (assembly GCA_021838785.1). Classification (GTDB taxonomy): domain Bacteria; phylum Acidobacteriota; class Terriglobia; order UBA7540; family UBA7540; genus JAKCCV01. The sequence continues at coordinate 57,247 of JAKCCV010000004.1, forward strand.
TTCCGCCCTCCCTGTAGGTAAGGAAAGCAGCACGGGTGCCAGGGATGGGAGGCAAGCGCATCGAGTGTTAACCAAGCCCAGCGACCTCGTTAGGCAACGTTGCCGCGCAAACCTAGGCCACGGCCCAGAAACTCGCCGACGGGCCAATGGGCGAAGCCAAGACGGTCAGATGTTGGCGTTGTCAAAAGTGGCTGTTGAAAAGGGAAACGACCTTGTGGGGAACCAAAGCTCACACCAGGACGCCCGAAACTCGAGCGGCGATTCCGCTCAGGAGAAAGGAATGCCTTGTGGCCGCCGCGGCGATAAGGGTTTTGGTGGTGACCTTGCCAAGCCCCAGCGCCATGCTCCCGGGCGAGCCGGCCGACGGCAAACCGCTCTGATCGCAACCATGAGGGACCCATGATTTATTTCACCGAACTTCAAAACCTGCCCATGTTTGACGTGCGGGGCGAATATCTGGGCCGATTGGTGGATTTGGTCGTTGATCCGGGACGCAATTCACTGCGCGTCGCATCGTATCTGGTCAAAACACCTTCCAATGCGTTGCTGTGCATTACGCACGAGCAAGTGCAGTCCATCTCGGTTCGAGCCGGACAAACTTCGGTGCCTCGCGGCGAATTGCGCTGCTATTCGCCCGACGAAGGATTATTGCACCTCAAAAAAGACGTGCTCGATCAGCAAGTCATTGACGTGAATCATCGCAAAGTGGTCCGCGTAAACGATATAGATTTGGACATCGTTCCCACCGACGGCCACACGGACCTCCGAATCTTAGGCGTGAATGTGGGCCTGGCGGCCGCCGTGCGCCGGTTGCTCCAGGGGCTGACGGCCAAGCATACCCTGCGGCGCCTTTCCAGCCTGTTTCCTTCCAAAACGATTCGCTGGGAGTTCGTCAACCTGATTGAGCCAGATCCCGCGCGCCGGCTGAAGCTCAAGCTGTCGTCGGATCGCCTCGCCAAGCTCCATCCGGCCGATCTCGCCGACATCCTCGAGCAGTTGAGCCGCGATGAGCAACGGGCCGTGCTGGAGACCTTGGACGAGGAAACCGCCGCCCAAGTCATGTCCGAAATCCCGGCTCATCTTCAGGCGACTCTCGTCGAGAGCTTCGGCCCGCACAAAGCCGCCGATATTGTGGAACAAATGCCTCCCGATGAGGCTGCCGACTTGCTCCAGGAGCTGCCGCCGGAAACCTCGGCCGAGCTGTTGGCGGATATGGAAAAAGAGGAAGCCACGGAGGTCAAGGAACTGCTCGGCTTTGAAGAAAACACGGCGGGCGCCCTCATGACCACGGAATACGTCGTGGTGGGAGAAACGGCGACGGTGGGCGGATTGATGGAAATCTTGAAGCACTTCGAGGGAAACATTGAGTCCGTGCACGAGGTCTATCTCATCAACTCGGAGGCCACGCTTATTGGCGCGGTGCCGCTGGCGCGCATTCTGCTGGCCGCCCCGGACACCCAACTGCTGACCCTCGCCAAAGACCCTCTCCTTCAGGTTTCGGCCCACGCCGACGCCAAAACCGTCGTGGACTTGTTTCACAAATACAATCTTCTGACGCTACCGGTGGTGGACGATCATAACCGCCTTATTGGTGTGATTACGGCGGACGACGTCCTTGAACTGGTGGTGAAGCGGCACTGATGGCCAACTCCCGCCCCATCCCTAAAAAACTGCGCCACTGGCGTCGCAATTTCCTCATCTTCCTTTCCATCTTGGGCCCCGGCATTATCACTGCCAATGTGGACAACGACGCCGGAGGCATCTATACCTACTCCGTCGCCGGGGCCAAGTTCGGCCTGACGCTGCTGTGGACGCTCATCCCCATCACCGTCGCCCTAATTGTCGTGCAGGAAATGGTGGCGCGCATGGGCGCGGTGACCGGCAAAGGCTTGGCCGACCTCATCCGCGAGGAATACGGCTTCCGCACCACGTTCATCTTAATGGCCTTTTTGATAATCGCGGACTTCGGCAACACGGTGACCGAATTCGCCGGCCTCGCTTCCGGCATGTCGGTGTTTCACGTCACCCGCTACATTGCGGTTCCGCTGGGCGCCTTGCTGGTGTGGACCTTGGTAGTGAAAGGAACGTATCGTTCGGTAGAAAAGGTCTTCCTGGTCGCGTGCGTTTTTTACATTGCCTATCCCATCTCCTGTTTTCTCGCCCATCCGGATTGGGGTCAGGCGGTGCTGAGCACGGTCAAACCCACCTTTCAGTTCAACGCCCCCTATTTGTACATGTTTGTCGGCGTGGTGGGCACCACCATCGCTCCCTGGATGCAGTTCTATCTTCAATCGGCGGTGGTGGAAAAGGGAATCAAGCTTCGGGATTACGTCTATTCCCGCTGGGACGTTATTGTCGGCTGCATCTTCACCGACGTGGTGGCTTTCTTTATCATCGTCGCCTGCGCCGCGACGCTTTACGTGAGTGGCCATCGTCACATCAAAGACGCGGGCGACGCTGCCATAGCGCTGCGCCCCTTGGCGGGCCACCTGGCCAGCGCGCTGTTTGCCTTTGGCCTGTGCAATGCTTCCATCTTTTCCGCCTGCATTCTCCCCCTGGCCACGGCCTATTACGTCTGCGAAGGGCTGGGCCTCGAATCCGGCATTGACAAGCGCTTCCATGAAGCCCCCACCTTCTATTATCTTTATACGGGCCTGATTGTGTTGGGCGGGTTGGTCGTCATCGCCCTGAAAGAATCCGACCAAGTCCCCATCATCCTTCTCTCCCAGGTGGTCAACGGCATCCTCTTGCCTTTTGTTTTGATCTTTATGTTACGGCTCTGCAATCGCGAGGACTTGATGGGCTCCTATCGCAATACCCGCGCCTTCAACGTGATCGCCTGGGCCACCTCCGTGTTGATGATTGGCCTGACGCTGCTGTTGGCGGTCAGTTCCTTCTTTCCGGGCGGCGTGCCGAGCTGAGCGCCGCGGCCGCCGCTCGATGCCCCGCCTGCTTATTCCGGCTCTTCAAACATGCGATTTTCGGGGACCACCACCACAATACCGCTCTCGGTGACGTGATATTTCTTGCGATCTTCCTCCAGGTTGTACCCGATTTCGGTGTGTTCCGGCAGATGGATGTGGCGGTCAATAATCGCGCGGCGAATGCGGGAATAGCGACCGATGTTCACGTGAGGGAAAATGACCGAGCTTTCCACTTCCGTGTAACTGTTGACCCGAACATCGTAGCTGATGACCGAATTCATTACCCGCCCACCGGAAATGATGGAGCCCATGGCCACCGTCGAGTCCACGGCAATGCCCATGCGCCGCCCCTCCTGGGCGAAGACGAATTTGGCCGGCGGATATTGTCGCTGATACGTGCGGATGGGCCACTCACGGTCATAGAGGTTGAAAACCGGATTCACGGAAACCAAGTCCATGTTGGCTTCGTAATAGGCGTCGAGAGTTCCGATGTCCCGCCAGTAAAGCGCCTCTTTCTTGTTCTCATCCACAAACTCGAAGGCATAGACGTTGCCACGGTCAATCAGCTTGGGAATGACATCTTTTCCAAAGTCGTGGCTCGAGGTGGGGTCCTGCGCGTCTTCCATGAGCGCTTGAATCAGCAAATCGCGGTTGAAGCAATAGATGCCCATGGAGATTTCGCATTGGTTCGGATTGTCAGGCGCCGGCTTGGGGTCCTGGGGCTTCTCTTGCCACCCCACGATGCGATGCTGCGAGTCCACCTCCACGACGCCAAAACGCGACGCCTGCGCGCGGTCCACGCGAATGGTTCCGACGGTGACCTGGGCGCCGGCGTCGGCGTGGCGGCGGAGCATCAGTTGATAATTCATCTTGTACACATGGTCGCCGGAAAGCACCAGCACGTACTTGCAGTTCTCGCTGCCAATGGAATAAAGGTTCTGATAAATCGCGTCCGCCGTGGCGCGGTACCAGTGTTCGCCCACCCGCATCATGGGCGGGAGCACTTGCACGAACTCGCCCAGCTCGCTGTTGAGGAAGCTCCAACCCTCCCGCAGGTGCCGGTTCAGCGAGAGCGCTTTGTACTGAGTGAGAACGTAAATGCGTCGCAGGTCGGAGTTAATGCAGTTGGAGAGCGTGATGTCAATGATGCGGTAAATGCCCCCGAAGGGCACCGCCGGCTTGGCGCGGTCGCGCGTTAAAGGATAGAGACGCTCGCCCGCTCCCCCTGCCAGAAGGCATACAATCGCGTCGCGCACCATGTCGCCGGGTCTCCTCTCATAGACGTTGGAAGAGCGCCCACGGAAATGCTGACGGCTCCGTCGCTCCGCGCCCAAACCGGGCCGTCGTCATTATATCAAATCTGTTCCACGCCATGCCGCGCCCCTTCGACGACCCTTGGGAACTCGCGCCCGCCCCTCCGCCCCAAGCCGATGTCGCTGCTGCGCCGTGGGCGACTATGTTATATTGCTCAAGGACCCGGACGATTCCCCGCCCATGCGTTCCCATTCGCTTTCGCTCGCTGGTTACGCCATGCCCGTCGAAAAGACGCAGGGCCGTCGCTATCCCGAGCCTTCTCACCCTTATCGGAACGAATACGAGCGCGACCGCGATCGCATCATTCATTCCCGGGCCTTTCGCCGCTTGGAAAACAAGACCCAGGTGTTCACACGCCGCTTCTCCGACCATTTCCGCAACCGGCTGACCCACACCCTGGAGGTAGCTCAAATCAGCCGCACCGTGGCCAAGGCCCTCCGGCTCAACACCGACCTCGCAGAAGCCCTGGCGCTGGTCCACGATGCCGGCCATCCGCCCTTTGGTCACACCGGCGAGGCTACGCTCGATGGTCTGATGCAGCGCTATGGCGAACGCTTCGACCACAACCTTCACGCCCTGCGCATCGTCGAGCAATTCGAGCAAAAGTACGCGGCTTTCCCCGGCCTCAACTTGACCTTCGAGGTACGGGAAGGCATCATCAAACACTCGCGCTCCTACGACCCGCAACAATATCCCGAGTTGGCCGAATACCGCCTGAATGAGCACCCGCCCGTGGAGGCTCAATTGATTGACCTGGCGGATGAGATTGCCTACAACTGCGCCGACCTCGACGACGGCTACGAAGCCAAGCTCTTGACGCTCGCGCAGATTCGGCAAGGCGTGCCGATTTTTGACAGGCACCTGCGGCGGCAGGAGCGCAAATTCCCTCGCGCGCCCGAAAAGCTGAAGTTCAATGAGGCGCTGCGCAGCGTTCTCGATTGCCTCGCCACGGGCCTGATTGAGCGCACCCGCGACGAACTGCGCCGCCTCGGCATCCGCTCGGTGGAAGAGGTGCGGGCCGCCCCGGCTCGTGTCGCCGGCTGGAGCCCGTCGCTCCGCCGGCATAACCGGCAACTGAAGGACTTCCTCGCTCAGAACCTCTATTCCCACTCCGAAATCCGTCGTGAGCGGCAGCGCATCCTTCGCATGATGACCGAGCTTTTCAACCATTTTGTCGAGCATCCGCAGAGCCTGCCGCCTTTCTATTACGAAGAAACGCGCCGCGAACCCACCCATCGCATTGTCTGCGATTACATCGCCGGCATGACCGATCACTATTTGATCGAACAGCACGCCAAATTCCTCGGTCCTTGAACGCCCCGTCTCGGCTCACGGCGCACGGGTTGCTTTTCACCTCGCGTGGGCTATCGAACCCTCCGACAAAAAGTTTCCATTTTTTCCCCTCGTCGAATTTTTTCGGGCAGCCGATACATCATCAGCAAGCATCTGGGTGCTATAGTGATTGTTTTTGGAATTTCATAGGGAGGTGGGGATTGAAAAAAGCCCAAACATCGAACGGGCGTGGTGCGGGCCTCGTCATTTTCGTTCTGGTTGTCCTGATAGGATTAGTCATCCTTGGGGTGAAGGTTTTCAGTCCGGAAGCGCCGGCCATTCGGCTGACGAACCCGGTGAAAGCGCTGGGCAAAAGCACGGAACTTCGAGTGGAGGTTTCCGACCCTCGGCATCGCATCAAAGCGGTGAGCATCCGCGTGGAGCAGAAGGGCAAGGCGTTTAAGCTGCCCGTCGCCGTCGCCGTGGCGCACCCGCCGGGTCCGCCTTGGTGGAAGTTTTGGGCCTCGCGCCCCGTCAGCCGTTGGACCGTGACCGCTCGCGCCGGGCAACAGGAACTTCCCGCGCTTCATCAAGGCCACGCCCGCATCGTCATCACCGCGGTCAACAATTCCTGGGGCCGCTTTTTCCGCGGCGGCCGCAGCGTGATGGTCCTCCGGCTGCCCGTGCGCTTCTCCCCTCCGCAAATCTACGTGTTGACCACCCAAAACAATGTCACTGACGGCGGCTGCGCCATGGTCGTCTTTCGCGTCTCGCGCGGCACCGTGCTCTCCGGCGTTCAGGTTGGCCCCTACTTTTTCCGGAGCTACCCCATGCCGAAAGCCAAGCACGACACGCGGCTTTGTTTATTCGCCTTTCCTTACGGCGTGCCTCCTTCCACGCCGGCGCACCTGATGGCCCGCGACGATGCGGGCAACGTAACGCTGGCGAACTTCGATTATCGCGTCCTGCCGAGAAAATTCCATCGCGGCAAGATTGTCCTGACGCACTCCTTCATGGAGCGCCTGGTCCCCCCCATCATGAGCGAGTCGCCTCAGCTTAAGAACCAAGGGAGTCTGCTCAAAAATTTCCTTCAAATCAACCGTCAGTTGCGACAAACGGACACCGCGCTGCTTTTCAAATACGGTCAGGAAACCACGCACCACTTTTTATGGTCCAAGCCTTTCCTGGCTCTGCCGCATTCCAAGGTGGAGGCCGGCTACGGCGACGCGCGTTCTTATTTTTATCACGGCAAGGTCGTGGACCACGAAGTGCACCTCGGCTACGACCTGGCGTCCGTGGCGCACGCCCCCGTTCCCGCCGCCAACAACGGCAAGGTGGTCTTCACCGGCTATCTCGGCATCTTTGGTAACGCCGTGATTCTTGACCACGGTTGCGGCCTCGAAACGCTGTACGGGCACCTCAGCCGCATTGATGTCAAACCCGGCCAGACGGTTCGGCGCGGACAGACCATTGGCCACACGGGCCAAACCGGCCTCGCCCTCGGCGACCACTTGCACTTTGGCGTTCTGTTGGACGGCATTCAGGTGGACCCCATCGAGTGGTGGGACCCGCACTGGATTCACGATCAGATCTTGATAAAACTCACCGCAGCCCGCTAGCGCGGAAGCTGAAGCAGGGCGGTCGGAGCGGACGCCTTCTCGGGCGCAACCCGGCTTAGGTAGAATTGGAAAAATTTGGCGGGATCGGTGTGGAGCGCAACCGTGGCGTTAGGCGGCTCTCCTTTCGCCACGCGGGTGAACCCTTGCGCGTCCACCCGAATCGCCAGCCGTTCCGTCTGGCACAGGCTCGGCTCGATCACCATCGCCACGGCCATCGGATCAAACAGCGTGGGGGTCCGCTGATTCCATAGGTGATAGAGCAGCGTGAGCGCGTCCGTCAGCGGCGTCAACTCGGTAAAAATTCGGTGCCGAGCCTCATGCCGCAGTTGCAGCATGGCGGTCACATCGAGCGGGCACATCAAAATAGGGACGCCGGATGAAAACACCACTTGCGCCGCCGCCGGGTCGCTGGCGATGTTGTATTCGGCCACGGGCCGTCGCTCGTCGTCATAGCCGCGGGCGATGGAGCCGCCCATCATGACAATCCGCCGAATCTTTGGGGCCAGCGCCCGGTCCGATTTAAGCAGCGCGGCAAGGTTCGTCAGCGGTCCAATGGCGATAATCGTCACCTGGCCGGGCCTCCGCAGAATTTCGGACCTCAGAAAAGTCACCGCGCCTTCCCGTAGAAGCTCTGGGCTGCGGAAACCCTTCGCCCACCGCGTCTGCTCCATCGGCAGCGGCTTGCCGGGCGTGCCGGCGGCCACCGGAACCCGCCGCAGACCGGCCACCCAAAGCAGCTTTGCCGCCAGGCGCGCTCGCGCTTGCGTGTCGCCGCTCACCGTTGTCACCCCCAAAAGCTGAAGCTCGGGGCTTCGCGCCACCAACGCCAAAGCGAAAGCGTCGTCAATATCCGTCCCAATGTCCGTGTCCACCAGCACAGGAATCTTGCGCCGCGCCGCCCAGGCCGCGGCCGGCATCAACAAGAGTGCAAAACAAAGAATCGTTTTCATTCTGCTCGTGGGGCGCGTCGAAGACTCCTTCGCCATGTCCGGGGTAGCACGCCCGTCACGCCCGTCGAGGAGTACGGGCAAGAGGGCCACTCCCCAAGTCCTGCGTCTCAAAACCCATTTCCGACGCACCGTCCTCTTGCGGCCCCCGGCCCGAAAAATAGCGCCGCGTCGGCTCTCGCGTTGCCCCGCCGAGGGGCTCGCTATTCTTCCTCTTCTTCCTTTCCATGGCCGGCGGCGCGGGCAGCGGCGACGATTTTGTCCGCGATGGGTTGAGGCACGATGTCGTAATGGGAAAACTCCATCGCATAGCTGCCGCGTCCTTGCGTCATCGAGGTGAGGTCGGAAGCGTAGGTCAGCATTTCCGCCAACGGCACCTGCGCTTTGATGACCGTCGCGCCGCTTTTGGGTTCCATGCCTTGGATGCGGCCTCGCCGACCGTTCAAGTGCCCCATGATATCGCCCGAATAATTTTCCGGCACGGTAATCTCGACGTTCATAATCGGTTCCACGAGGCACGGCTTGGCCTGCTCCATGCAGGCCTTGAACGCCTTCGACCCCGCCAGCTTGAATGCCAACTCCGAAGAATCCACTTCGTGGTAGGAGCCGTCGTAGAGAATGACACGAAAATCCACCACCGGATAGCCGGCCAGATAACCTTTCGACGCCGCCTCGATGATGCCCTTCTCGACCGCCGGAATAAAATTTTTCGGAATGGCGCCGCCGAAAATGTCATTCACGAACTCAAAGCCCGCGCCGCGCGGCAAAGGTTCCATCTTGATTTTGCAATCGCCGTATTGTCCATGCCCGCCGGTCTGTTTTTTATGTCTGCCCTGCGCGTCCGCTTTGGCGCGAATCGTCTCCCGATAAGGAATTTTGGGCGCCTTCAGCGTGACCTCCACGCCATAGCGCCGTTTCAGCCGCGAGACCGCGACCTCCACGTGTTGCTGCCCCGAGCCGGATAGCAGAAATTCCTTGGTCTGCGGGTCGCGCGCAAAGCGCAGCAGCAAATCTTCTTCGAGCATCCGATGGATGGCCGATGACAGCTTGTCCTCATCGCCTCGGCTCTTCGGCTCAATCGCAAAGGAGATGGCCGGTTCCGGCAGTTTGGGCTTGGGATAAAGGATGGGCGCCGCCTTATCGCCCAGCGTATCTCCGGTCAGCGTTTCCTTGAGCTTGGCCACGGCGCCCAGGTCACCCGCCCGCAGTTCCGCCACCGCCGTCTGCGTTTTCCCTTGAATCGTCGCGATGTGCGAGAATCGCTCGCTCGCCCCGCGGTTGAAATTCACCAGTGTCGCTTCATTTTTGAGCGTGCCGCTCATCACCTTGAAATAGCTCACGCGTCCCGCAAACGGATCGGCCACCGTCTTGAACACATACACGGACACCGGCTCGTCGCTTGAAACCTTGCGCTCCACCTTCGGCCCGCCTTCGCGCTCCCAGCCTTCCACCTTGCCCCGATAAAGCGGCGAGGGCAGATACTCCGCGATAAAATTCAGCAGGCTTTCCGCTCCAACATTGGCCAATCCGGCCGCCGGAACCACGGGCGTCAGTCGCTGCTCGGCGATGGCCTGCCGCAAGCCGGGCACCAGGTCTTCCAGCGGAATGGTTCCCTTCTCGAAAAATTCTTCCAGCAGCTTGTCATTGCCTTCGGCCACCATTTCCACCAACGCTTCATGGGCCTGCGCCGCCGCCGTCTGCATCTCGGCGGGGATTTCCGCCTCGGTGGCCTTGCCCGAACCGTTCGGCTCATAGAGCGCGGCGCGCATTCGAATCAAATCCACCCAACCGCGGAAGTTCCGCTCTTCGCCCACCGGCAGCGCCACCGGCACAATGGAGCGCCCGAACGCGCCCTTCAGCGCCTCCAACACGCGGTCAAAGCCGGCGCGGTCGCGGTCCATTTGATTGATGACGATGGCTCTCGGCAAACGGTAAGTGTTGGCAAAGCCCCACGTCTTTTCGGTTTGGACCTCCAGCCCCGCCACCCCATGCACCACCAGCAGCGCCGCATCCGCCGCCGCGAGCGACGCCTCCGTCTCGTGCAGGAACAGATTGAAGCCGGGCGTATCCAACAGGTTGATCTTCACCTTCCCCCATTCGGCGTAAGCCAACCCCACGCTGATCGAAAAGCCGCGTTCGATTTCTTCTTCGTCGAAATCCGTGACCGCCGTTCCTTCATCCACCTTGCCAAAGCGATTCACCATGCCCGCCGTGTAGAGCAACGAGGAAACCAGTTGCGTCTTGCCCGTGTCCGCGTGGCCGACCAACGCCACATTGCGGATGTTTTCACTCTCGTAGATTTTCACTCCGTCTCTCCTTGCCGGCTTTCGCTCCATGCCTCAGACTCGCTTCCGCGGCCCAAGGCAAATGCGCATCCTAGCACAGCTACGCGACCGCCTCAATCGCCCGCCGCCCCGCCGCGTCATGCCGGGGCATTGGCGCGGCGTACTTTCAACCGCGCGCCTCGCCCGCGACCGGACCGAGACCGCCGCGCTCCGCCGCTGCGGCCGGCCACGCAATCTCAGCGCGCGTGCGGGGCAAACTTTGCGGGTATTGGCGCTGCAGGAACTCAAGCAGTTTCTCTCGCACATAACAGCGCAGATCCCAAGTGCAGCTTGAGTCCGAGGCGCTGACGAGCGCGCGGAGTTGCACGGTGTGCTCCGTGGAGTCGGTCACTTGAAGGCTGCATGTCTTTTTATCCCACAGCGGCGAGGATTGCAGAATCTTCTGCAGCTCCCGGCGAACCGCCTCCACGGGAACCGTGTAATCCGTGTAGAGGAAGACGGAACCGATGAGGTCGGCTCTGTGGCGCGTCCAATTCTGAAAGGGCTTTTCCATGAAATAGGAGAGCGGAACCACCAACCTCCGCAGGTCCCAGATGCGAACCACCACGTAAGTGGTCGTAATCTCTTCAATCCATCCCCACTCGCCTTCGACGATGACCACGTCATCCAAGCGGATCGGCTCCGTCAAGGCGATTTGAAGCCCGGCAATCCAGTTGGAAAGCGCCGGCCGCGCGGCCATGGCCACCACCAAGCCCGCCAGGCCTGCCGAGGCAAACAGGCTCAGGCCTATCTGCCGAATGGAAGGAAACGTCATCAGCATAACCGCGGCAGCCAGCAAGACGATGCCGGCGGCGGCAATCCGCCTAAAGACCTGCGTCTGCGTTTGAATTTTTCGCGCCCGCAGATTATCGGCAACGTCGGTGCGGTAATGCGAGGCAATCAGGGCATCTACAACGGCCAGAAGGCTGATGGCAAGCCACGCGCAAGCGCCAATCAGCGCCAGGGCAAGCCCGTGGCGCCACCAACCCTGCGCTCTGGCTGAGATTGGCGTCGCGCCAAGGAAAGCCAAAATCAGCAGCAAGGGAAGAATGACCTTGGTCGGGCTCTCCGTGCATCGGACAAATACGTCGTCAAAGCGATTTCCTGTCTTCCGAGCAAACTTGTGGAAGATGGAATACAGCGCCGCGTGAACCAGGAAGCCCGCCACCACCGCCCCGCCCACCACGGCGGCGGAAATCAGGAATCCTCGCAATGAATGGACAACGATGAGCATAGGAGTTCACCTCCAGGATGGAATTTGCTTCGCCAAAACAGCCACCTGCGCAAGAAGGCCGGAACGAGACTTGGAAAATGACGGGATGGGTATTGGGAACCAATTGCCTCACTGGCCGGCAGGCTCTCTCCTTTATATCTCTTGCTCCAGGGTCTCCGTCAAGCCCGGAATGAAGGCAACGGCTTGCGCTTTCGGTTCGTGTCGTGATTCGCGCATATTTTGTCTCCGGTATCTCGATCGGGCGAGAATTGAAAAACGGAGAAGCGTTGCTTTATATTGAACGAGGGGTGCAGAGATGCCGATTTTTGAATACCGCTGCCGGCGCTGTGGGGCCGAGTTCGAGCAGCTCGTTTTTTCCACAGAGGGCGCGGTGGCCTGCCCACGGTGCTCCGGCTCCCAGGTGGACAAGTTGCTTTCCGTTTTTGCGGTGTCGGGCGGCGGGCGCGAGCGTGGCGTGAACGAGCCGGGCCCTTGTCCGTGCGGCGCGCCACGACGCGGCATGTGCGGCGAGTGAGCGACCATCGCCCGGAGCGCGCGACCGAGGCTCGCTCCCCGAGCAGCTCTTCACCCCGTCGAGGGCACGCTCGCCTGGGCCCGCGACAAGCGGATTTTGGTTGACCCGTCCCTTTCTGTGTCCTTCAAGCTTCACCAAGGTTCCTGATGGCCGCCTTCACCATTCGACGCCTCCTTCGCCACGAGGAGTTCCGAGCCTGCGAGCGCCTGCAACAAACCGTCTGGGGCAGCCTGAGCGTCTCGAGCGAACTGATGCTGGTCACGCAGAAGTATGGCGGCCTGGTGCTAGGCGCCCTGGCGGAGGGAGAGCTGGTCGGATTTCTTTACGCATTCCTTGCGCGACGCGGCGGGCGGCTGATCCATTGGTCGCACATGATGGCCGTGGCGCCTGCCTATCGTGGCCGCGGCCTCGGTTTCCGAATGAAGAGGGCGCATCGTCGCTGGGCGCTTGAACACGGCCTCCGTTCCATTGGCTGGACCTTCGATCCGCTCCAAAGCCGCAACGCCGCGCTCAATCTGAGGCGACTCGGCGCGCGCGTGGAAGAATACGTGGTAGATTGCTACGGGCGTTTTCCGAGCGCCCTCGAGCATGGCCTGCCAAGCGACCGCTGGGTGGTCGAGTGGCCCATTGCCTCGGCGGCCGTCGCCCGGCGGCTCAAGGAAGGTCCGCCGCCGGTCGGAAAAACGCTCCCGATTTGCGTCAATGAGACGGCGCTCAACCGAGCTGGCTTGTTGGAAAATCGCCGCCTTTACCTTCACCACCATGCGCCCAGGCTATGGGTCGAGATTCCCCCCGACACCGAGGCTATGCGCCTCCGCGACCTTGCGTTGGCGCAACGATGGCGGCTTGAAACGCGCCGCATTTTTCAGCATTATCTTGCTTCCGGCTACAAGGTGAAGGACTTTATCTCGACGCAAGGCGACGCCCGCCGGCAATGCTTTTACTTGCTGGAACGCGCACGCCCGACGCTCCGTCGCCCCGCGTAACCGGCGCATCGAGTCGGCGCTCCAGCGGCGCGCGAGCACTGGATTTGACCGCGACAAAACTCGGAGGAAAAAACACGGATGGCGCAACCGACCGCGAGCAACCCAAGCTATGAGCTTTGCATGATGCGGCACGGCATTGCGGTTCCGCGTGGCACAACGGCGTTTGCCAATGATGCCGACCGCCCGCTCACTCCCAAAGGTCGCCAGCGCCTGAAGGAGATTGGTCACGGCTTGGCGCGGCTTGCCTACGCGCCCCAGTGGGTTCTCTCAAGCCCGCTCGTGCGGGCGCGCGAGACGGCCTCGCTCGTGGCTGAGGCGCTCGACGTCAACTGTCCGCTCGACTGTTCGGAGGCGCTAAGCCCCGGTGGTTCGCTCGACGCCTTGCTCGAGTTGCTGGCAAGGCATCCTCAGCGCTCGCGGGTGTTGGTCGTGGGCCACGAAACCGATTTGAGCGAAATGGCGGCCCAGTTGATCGGCGCATCGCGGCAGGCTCGCTTGGGATTCAAAAAAGGCGGGGCCTGCCTGATTCGCTTTGACCGCGTTCCGCCTCGGCCTCCCGGCGAGTTGCGTTGGTGGCTGACGCCTCGCATCCTGCGCGCATTGGCCAAAGCCTAAAACTTCCGTGGGCGCCGGCCAGGCGCGGCGAACCGCTGCCTACGGCAAGGTCAATTGGCCACGGCGGAATCGGACGCCGAGGCCGTGCCGGAAGTGTTGGCCCTAATCACGGAGGTTTGGTCGGTAAAATAATACGTGATGCCCGTAATCCCGGGTTGAAGCGGATTCCCCGTCGCCGTATAGCCGTTGAAGTGGCCTTGGGCATCGAGGTAGGCCGGAGAATAAACAAACCCGTAGCCGCTTTTGGACCCACTGGCCACCACGCTGTCCAGCAAGCCCGCCGCGCTCGCCGTGACGGGCGCGCCCGGCGCGGGCGGGCCAAGCTGTTGCAGAGTGGCGCTATAGCCCACGCCGTAAGTCGTGGCGTAGCTGGCTTCCGAGACGTTAATCATCCGCAGGCTCTCGACGGCGGAGGCTTGATTGGCGGCAATGCGGCTGCGCACCAAATTGGGAATAGCAATGGCCGCGATAATCAAAATGATGGCCACCACCACCAGGAGTTCAATGAGGGTAAAACCCCTCGCTCTAAGGTCCCGCATACACGCTCCTTCCATCCTTTAATTCCTGCCCGATGAGGCTCCGGCGTCTTCGACCACCCGGCGCGGCCAAGGACCCGCTTCCCCACGCCATCTCCCCGAACCATACGGAGGACGGGTTTGAAAGTCAATATCCAAAACTCTACGGCTGTTAACTTCTCAGTTAACCCCGTCGGCGCTCAAGGGAACGGCCACCTCGGCGCCGTGGCGCTCGGCGGAGAGATAGGCGCTATAAAGCACGGCCACGGTGTCGCGCGCCAACTCTCCGCTGGCCTGCGGCTCGCGGTCCTGATAGAAGCTTTCGGCGAAGTCCTGGAATTCTTGAGGGTAGCCGTGTTGCCAATCTTCGTCGGGAGCCGGTTGGCTCCAACCCTGCTTCGTGCCGATTTTCTCGGTCACATAAATGTCGCGGAAAAGTTCCTCGCGAGGGTTGTACGTTTCAACCGCGTTGATGGGATTCAAATTGCACCGGGTGCGGTGGTTGTTGGCAAAGACTTCCAACCAGTTGTGAACGCCTCCGAGCACCAACTCGGTGGCGAAAATATCGGCGACGGTGCCGTCGGTGAACGTGACGTGCATTTGGCCGTAGTCCTCAATGTCCTCATAATTGGTCCGCAGGCAGCCGGCGTCCCGGAAGGCGGGCAGACGGGTGATTTCGTGGGTGCGCGCGGAAACCGTCGCCGGACGGATGGGCTGGCCGTTGGCGGAAGGTCGCTCGGCGCGTTTCAGATAGAGGGCCGCGGTCAAGGGATGACACCCTTTGCCGACGATGGCCCCGCCGCCCGAAAAGCGCCAGATGCCGTAATAGGGCGAATGCGACCCGCTGTGTGATTCATCGCCCATCAGCCAAAGAATCTGCCCGCCCGTCTTCTCTAAAATTTCGCGCTCCTTTTGAATCGCCGGGGCATACACCCAGTTCTCCGCGTAGCCAAGGCGCTTGCCGCTTTTCCGGGCGGCTTCCAGCATCCGATGGCAACTGGCCAGGGCTTCCCGCAACATGACTTCTTTGGGAAAAGTGTTGCCGCAAAACGCCTCCTCCTTCGCTCCGTCGGGGCCGTAATAGCCGGTGAACGGCTTTTCGATGATGACGTGCTTGCCGCGTTCCAGAGCCGCCACCGCAAGCCGCTCGTGCAGAAAACCCGGCGCGCAGATATCCACCACGTCGCTCTGCTCGCAAAGCTCTTCAAAACTGGCGAAGGCTCGGCAGCCGAACTCGCGCCCAAAGGCCTCGCGCGAAGCCGCCGTCTTGGAGGTTACCCCCACCACTTGAAGCGGCACACCGTAAACTTTTCGATAGCCTTTCCAGTGAAAGCGAGCCGCGAAGCCTGCGCCCGCGATGCCGACGCGTAACGTTTCCGGCATACGTCTTCTCCCGAAGAATCGAAGTTGGCCCTGCGGCCGGCGCGATTTGGGCTTGACGCCGGGCGGGCAAGCAGAGGATTCTAGCACGCCAGGAAGTGAAAAGGCCGACACCGTGGCTTCACGCCAATGGGCCGACAAAGAGAGGGCGTCATGTGGAACCGGCGGCAATTTTTGATGAGCGCGTCGCTGATAGGTTTGAGCGGAAGCTTGGGGCGGAGCGCGACGCTTCCGACAGCCCCGCACCTCCACTTTCCGCGGGCGCCGCGGGCGCGGCTGTCCGTGGCTTCCTGGCCGTTTCGCGCCTTCATGGAGAGCCCCTCGAACCCGTATCGTGACCCCTCGAAGCCGGGCATGGACTTGACGGCCTTTCCGGCCATGGTCGTGCGAGAGTTCGGCCTGCATCACATCGAGCCCATGTCCGCGCATTTTCCTTCCACCGACCCGCGCTATCTCGACCAACTGCGGACGGCCTGCGCCAAAGCCGGCGTGAGCATTGTGGATGTCGCCGTCGGCGCGCAGGGAAGTTTTTACGACCCGGACGCGGCCAAGCGCAGGCTGGCTGTCGAGTTCGCGCAGCACTGGGTGGATGTTGCGGTGGCGGCCGGTTCGCCGAGCGTCCGCGTTCACATTGGCGGCGTGCGCGGCGTGCGACCGAGCGTCCACCTGGCGGCTGAAAGCCTGAGCCGCGTGGCCGAGCACGGCGCCCGCCGCAATGTTGTGGTCAACTTGGAGAATGACAACTTGGTGAGCGAGGATGCGTTTTTCATTGTGAAGGTGATTGACCGCGTGGGAAGCCCTTGGCTTCACGCGCTGCCGGACTTTGGAAACTCGGCGCTCACCGGCGAGCCGGCTTTCAACTACGACGCCCTCACGGTGATGTTCCGCCACGCCTACAACATCTCCCACATGAAGGACTCGGAAACCGGCCCCGGCGGCAAGCTCTACACGGTGAATGTGGCGCGCATCTTTCGCATCGCGCAGGCGAGCGGCTACCGAGGCTACTTCTCGATGGAATGGGACACGGTGGGCGATCCGTATGCCGGAACGCGACGGCTGATTCGTGAGAGCCTCGAAAACCTTGAGCGAGAACGGGCCGCTGCGCCATGAACCGCGAGCACCGTCGAGCCTAGGTGTCGCGGAAACGGTTCCGCCGCCGGCGCGCCTCCGACATCCGCGCTCGCTCCCAGCCGACCCGCACGGCGGGCGGCAAGCTCACGAGCGCTGAGCGAACGCGGAATTTATGCTAAACTAGCTGCCCAAGGAGAGGAAGAACCCGGGCATCACCAGCCATGCATCCTCGGCAGGAGAGAGAGCGAGCGTGAAGGTGGCAGCGAAGCCCATCACCATTCGCGACGTGGCGCGCGCGGCCGCCGTCGGCGTGGGAACGGTTTCCCGCGTCCTCAACGGCGGAGCCCATGTCAGCCGCGCCACCACCGAGCGAGTCGAGGCCGCCATTCGCCGACTCGGCTTTCGCCCCAACGCTCAGGCGCGCCGCATGTTGCGCCGCCACTCCGAAATTGTCTGCTTCCTGCTGAGCAACCGCGACTTTCCCCACACCTTTCATGCTCGCATTCTGCAAGGCGTGGAAAACTACGCCCGCAGCATTCGCCAGCATGTTATCTTTGCCGCCGTCCATTACGGCGCCGAGGTCAGTCCTGACCGCATCCATCTGCCGCCCATCCTGCAGGAGCGCGGCATGGTGGATGGGCTGCTCTTGGCCGGAACCATCTACCCCAACTTCCTGCACCGCATCCAGGAGATGGAGATTCCCTTTGTGGCCTTCGGCAACAACGTCATGGAGTACGAAGGGCCGCGCAACTTCGATCAGGTGAGCTACGACGGCTATCCGGGCGAAGTCGAAGCCGTGCGGTACACGATTGGGCAGGGGCATCGGTTGATTGCGTTTGGCGGCGATACCACGTACCCCTGGATGCGGGTTCGCCACGAGGCCTACCTTGCCGTCATGCGCGAACACAAGCTGAATCCGATTGCCTTCACTGCGCCCAGGCCCGTCAGCAATCTGGAATACGGAGATTGGCTGGCGGGGCGCGTGCTCGCGCGCAGGCCCCGGCCCACGGCCGTCATCGCCGGCAATGACGAGGTGGCGTTTGGCGTTTGGCGCACCCTCCGACGGCGCGGCCTGCGGGTGCCGGAGGACATCAGCCTGGTCGGCTTTGACGATCGCGAGGAAGCGATGCTGATGGACCCGCCCTTGACGACAGTGCGCGTGCGCAAGGAAGAGATCGGCCAGGCCTGCATGAGGATGCTCCTGGAGCGGCTCCATCATCCCACCATGCCCTATAGCGAGCGTCTGCTGGCGACGGAGTTGGTGGTGCGCGATACGGTGAAAAAACTGTGACCGCAACCCCCGCCCGGCCAAACTCCCCTCGAGGCGGGGCTCTCAACCAGCGACTCGCCCGCTTCCGCCGATTGGCGTCCCAAGACCCGGCGGCTGCCAGGGCGTGGACTGAGCGCGGCAGCAAGGAAAGAACAGCATGAAGCGTCGAGCCTTCCTGGCTTCTTCTCTCGCCGCCTCCGCCACGGCGGGCTTACTGCCTTCCGAAGCGCGCGCCCGCGAAGCGGAATCCTCTTCCCGCGACTATTACGAATTGCGCCGCTATCACGTGCGCCAGGGTCTCAACGTCCGCCTCTTGCACGATTTCTTTCGCCACGCGGCCATCCCCGCGTGGAACCGCATCGGAGTCGAGCCGGTCGGCGTGTTCACAGTAGTGATTGGCCCGCACAGTCCAACATTCTATGTCTTGCTAACTCACCACTCCGCTGAATCCGTTTTGACCGCCGAAGATCGGCTGATGGCCGACCCCGAATTCCGGCGCGCCGGCGCTCGCGTCGTGGACACGCCTTCGACTGCCCCGGTTTACCGCCGCATGGAGAACTCCGTCATGCGAGCTTTTGAGGCGGTGCCTCACATCGAGGTCCCGGAAAAAAAGCCGCGCATCTTCGAGTTGCGCACCTATGAGAATCACAGCAAGAAGGCCAATCTCAAAAAGATTGAGATGTTCAATACGGGCGAAATCGCCATCTTTCGCCGCACCGGGCTGCAACCGGTCTTCTTTGGCGAAAGCTTGGTCGGCGCGAGCCTGCCGAACGTCACCTACATGATAACCTTTGCCAATCTGGAAGAGCGGGAGAAGCATTGGGAAACTTTCGGCGCCGATCCCGCCTGGAAAAAACTCAGTACCACGCCCGGCTACACGGACGCCGAAATCGTCTTTAGCATCACGAACCGCATCCTGCGCCCCACGCCTTATTCGCAGATCTGAAGGCTGCCGCCTCGAACCCGGCCGATCTTGCGCCCGGGCTTGCCAACGATATTTGGTGGAGGCAGCGCGCCGCCTCACGCCAAGCGGCGACCGAGTCATCACAAAATTTACATTGCGCGCCGTCGGCCAGCGGTTTACACTCGCGCTGTCGCGGGGGCCGGCTTGGTTTCAAGGGTTTCAGCCCCGCCACGGAGGCAAAGCCATGAATCTGGTGGTGGGAGCGTCGGGTTTGGTCGGCGGCGAGGTTTGCGTGAGGCTTGCCGCCCAAGCGAAACCCGTTCGCGCGCTGGTCAGAAATTCGACCGACCCAGCCAAGCAGGAAAAGCTGAGGAGCCTCGGCGCCGGCCTGAGTTACGGTGACCTCAAAGACCCGTCTTCGCTCAGTGCTGCCTGTCGCGGTGTCGCGACGGTCATCTCCACCGCTTCTTCCGTTCTCTCAAGGCAGGCCGGAGATTCGATCGAAACGGTGGACTTACAAGGCCAGCTCAACCTGGTTCGCGCCGCCAAATCCGCCGGGGTCCGCCACTTCATCTTCATTTCTTTCCCGCCGGTCGCTGAGGATTTCGCTCTCCAGAGAGCCAAGCGCGCCGTGGAAAATGAACTGGTCTCGAGCGGTCTTGTTTACACCATTCTGCAGCCCACTTTTTTCACCGAGGTGTGGTTGAGCCCCGCCGTCGGGTTTGACGCGGCCAAGGCCACGGCGCAGATATACGGCTCCGGCGAAAACAAAATCAGTTGGATTTCCTACGTGGATGTCGCCCGCTTTGCCGCCGCCTGCGTCGGCAATCCTGCCGTCCGCAATTGCGTCATCAAGCTCGGCGGGCCGGACGCCCTGAGCCCGCTCGAAGTGGTTCGCATTTTTGAGGAAGCGAGCGGACGCAAGTTCGCCGTAACCCACGTGCCCGAAGAGGCTCTGCGCGCTCAGCGAGCGGCAGCCGCCGATTCCTTGCAGGAAGCGTTCCCCTCGCTGATGCTCTATTACGCCCGCGGCGACGTGGTGGACATGAAGCCGGCGCTCAAGCTCTTTCCGATTCCGGCTTCGGATCTCCTCAGCGTCAAGAATTACGCGGCTCGGTTATTTTCATCCTAACAGCGCGGCCTGCGCCGGCAGACCCTTCCGCGGGCGCGGCCGCCACGAGGCTCAACGTTGCGTTGGCGAACCTTCTCGATCGCATGGCTGCTGCCGCTCTTGCTCGCCCCTCGCGCCTTTCCGCAAAAACTGTCCGAAGCCGATCTGTTAGGCCAGGCAAACGCGCGCATCCAGAAATATCGCACCGGGCGCGCGTCGCTCGAATTGCTCGGCCCTGCCGGCCATCCACTGCGCAAGGGCTTGACGGTCAAGATTCGGCAGACTCGCCATGCGTTCCTCTTTGGCTGCAACATCTTCATGCTGGGGCATTGCCGGACGCCGGAGGAAAATGCCGAGTACGCCCGGCGCTTTGCGGCGCTGTTCAATTACGCCACCGCGCCTTTTTATTGGTGGACGTACGAGCCCGAGGAAGGCCACACGCGCCGCGCCCAGCTCGAGAAAACCGTTCGCTGGTGCCTGGCGCACGGCATCACGGTGAAGGGACATCCGCTGGCCTGGAATTTTTCCGAACCTTCCTGGCTGCCGGACAATCCCGCCGAGGCCATGCGGCTCCAGTTCGCCCGCATTCGGCGCGAGGTCAGTCAATTTGCCGGGCAAATCAATTACTGGGACGTGGTCAATGAGGCCACGCATTTTGACCGGCCCGAATGCCAACGCCAAGCGCCCATCCTCACCCGCGGCATTGCCCAAATGGGCGTAGGCGCGTATGTTCGCCATGCTTTCCGCGTGGCGCGCGCCGCGAATCCCCACGCCACGCTCGTGATTAACGATTATGACGTCACCTCCGCCTACGCCGATAAGGTGCTCAAGAAACTGGTAGATTCTCGCGGCCGCCCGCTCTATGACGTCATCGGCCTTCAGGCGCATCAGCACACCGGCGCCTGGCCGGCCGAAAAAATCTGGAATGTCTGTGAGCGCTTCCGCAAATTTGGCAAGCCGCTCCACATTACCGAGACGACCATCCTTTCCGGCAAGCTGGGCTATGAGCTACGACAGAAGCATCCGGGATTCGATTGGACAACCACGCCCCAGGGGGAAGCGCGGCAGGCACGGCAAGTGGTCCGATTTTATACGTTGCTCTTCAGCAATCCTGCCGTCCAGGCCATCACGTGGTGGGATTTTTCCGATCAAGGCGCCTGGCAAGGCGCGCCCGCCGGCCTATTGCGCAAGGATATGACGCCCAAGCCCGCCTACACCGCGCTTTATCACTTGATTAAAGACAAATGGTGGACGCGGACCACCGCCCGCGTGGGCCGCCGCGGCCGCGCTCGCTTTCGTGGCTTTTACGGTGATTATCGGGTCACGGTCACGACCGCCGGGCGAACGCTCAGCGGAACGTTTTCTTTTGACAAAACAACTCGTCAACCGATCGCTGTCCGCCTGCGTTAAATCTTCAGCCAGACGCTCATTCCACCTTGAGCACCGCCGCCGCCCGCAACCGGCTGTGCCGGACGGCTTGGAGCGCGCGGTTGGCGTCCTCCAGCGGAAAGACCTCAAACTCCGTGCGCACGGGAATTTCCGCCGCCAGCGAAAGAAAATCGCGCCCGTCCTGCCGCGTGGCGTTGGCGACGCTGCGCAACACGCGCTCGTGATAAATCAACCCATAATCCATTTGAGGAATGGGACTCATGGTGACGCCCGCGAGCGCCACCACGCCGCCCTTGCGCGTCGCGCGCAGGGCATCGAGGGCCAGTTTCCCGGCGGGCGCGAAAATGATGGCGGCGTCCACCTGCGCCGGCGGCGAATCCTCCGCGCTCCCGACCCACGCCGCGCCCAGGCTTTGGGCGGCCTGGCGATGCGCTTCCGAGCGCGTGAAAACGTAAATCTCGCACCCGACATGCTGCGCCACTTGCTGCACGATGTGGGCCGAGGCGCCAAAACCATAAAGTCCCAGCCGGTCGCCCTTCCCCGCGCCCGACAGCCGAAACGCCCGATAACCGACAATTCCGCCGCAGAGCAGCGGCGCCACTTCGAGATCCGAATAATTGTCGGGCAACCGCAAAGCGAACGCTTCGGGAACGATCATCGCTTCGGCGTACCCCCCATCGGCGTGAAGGCCCGTGAAGCGCCCCTGCTCGCACAAGTTTTCCATGCCGCGACGGCAATACTCGCATTGGCCGCAGGTGGAATAGAGCCACGGCACGCCCACGCGGTCGCCTTCGCGGAACTCGCTCGTGCCGGGTCCCGTCGCTTCCACCAGGCCGACGACCTGATGCCCCAGAATCACCGGCAACTTCGGCAGCGGCAAGTCGCCTTCCGCCTCGTGCAGGTCCGTGTGGCAGACGCCGCAGGCGCGCACGCGCACGCGCAACTCGCCCGCGGCCGGAGTCGGAAGGGACACCTCGCGCAGCGCCAGCGGATTTGCATCTGCGGGCGCGGGTCTTTCAAGCACCATGGCGCGCATTGTGTCTCCAGTCTAGCGCGGCGGCGGCGCGGCAAACAACAGCCTGTCCGTCACGGGCACCGCATCGCCACCGAATTTACCCGCTTGACCCGAGCCGCTCTGTGGCACAATAGGCAGGTAGGCCGATTGAGGAAACTGGAGCCGCAAGCCGCGCCGCGGCTGTCTTAAGGCTCGACGACGCGGAAGGAGAGTCAACATGCGATATCTTTTGGCAGGCATTTTACTGACGGCCTTTCTGGCCCCGATGGCGGCCGCCGACTCGACGGCGCAACGATTGAAGAAAGCCGCCGACGTGGTCACCGCCATCATGCGCGCCCCCGACCAGAGCATTCCGCAAGGTATTCTGAACAATGCGGTCTGCGTGGCCGTCGTGCCCGGCTATATGAAGGCGGCCTTTGGCTTTGGAGGAAGTTTCGGACGAGGCGCGCTGGTCTGTCGCCGTGGCGGGACGGGGCCGTGGGGTCCGCCCGCCATGTTCACCCTCGGCGGTCCGAGCATCGGCTTCCAGATTGGCGGCTCGTCCTCGGACGTGGTGCTTTTGGTGATGAACGGGGACGGCGCCCGCAAGCTACTGCAAAGCAAGGTCAAGCTGGGCGTGGACGCGGCGGTGGCCGGCGGCCCGGTCGGCCGCAATGCCCAGGCCTCCACCGATGCGCTGATGCACGCGGAAATTCTCAGCTACTCGCGCTCGCGCGGCGCCTTTGCCGGCATCTCGCTCGGCGGCGCCATCATCAAGCAAGATGGCAACTCCGACCGCAACCTTTACGGCCGCAAAGTCTCCGCCCAGGACATTCTTTTTAAGAACGAGGTCGGCATTCCCGCTGCCGCGCGAGCGCTCGACGCTGTGCTGACCAAATACTCGCCCCACGGCGGCCAAAAATTTTAGCTACCGTAGCGCGGACCTCCGCGTCTGAGGTCCACGGCTTTTCATAGCTACCGAACTTCTCCCGCGTAAATCTTCATGATGGTCTCAAGGAACCTAAGCGCCTGCTCCTTGGGCCGCTGGAAGGAATTCCGTCCGATGATGGAGCCGAAGCCGCCGCCGTCGCGGATGGCGCGCGCTTCTTCAAACACATTCTCGTCGGCGGCTTTCGCTCCGCCCGAAAAGATGACGATGCGGTGGCCGTTGAAGGCGCTTTGGACGACGTGTCGCACGCGCTCGGCGAGCGTCCCGATGGGCACATTCGCCGCCGTGTAGGCCTTCTGCGCCTCCGCTTGCTCGATGTGCTCGCTCGGCAGTTTGACCTTGATGACGTGCGCTCCCAGTTGCGCCGCGATGTGCGCCGCATAAGCGACCACGTCAAGGCCGGTTTCGCCGGCCTTGCTCAAGCTCGACCCGCGCGGATAAGACCACACCACCACGGCCAAGCCGTTCGCCTTGGCCTCTTCGGCGAGCGCGCGCAATTCTTCGTACATCGTCCGCGCCGCCGCCGAACCGGGATAAATCGTAAAGCCGATGGCCACGCAGCCGAGGCGCAGCGCGTCCTTCACGCTGCCCGTGACCGCCGAGAGCGGATCCTTTTCATCGTGCAGCACGTCGTGGTTGTTGAGCTTCAGAATAAGCGGAATTTCCCCCGCGTGCCGCGCGGCCGCCGCCTCCAAAAACCCGAGCGGCGCCGCGTAGGCGTTGCACCCGGCCTCGAGCGCCAGCTCAAAGTGATAGTTGGGATCGTACCCCGCCGCGTTCACGGCAAAGCTTCGCGCCGGACCGTGCTCGAAGCCCTGATCCACCGGCAAAATCACCAGCTTGCCGGTTCCTGCCAGGCGACCGTGATTCAAAAGGCGCGCCAGATTCGTCTTCGTCCCGGGGCTATCGCTCTCGTACCAGCTCAAAATCTCCCGGACGCGCTCCGTGTTTCGCGCCGACGGCGCCCGGCGTACTGCGGTGGAAACAGTCTCGACAACAGCCATGCATCATACCTCCAGTGGAATCGCCCCCTATTGTATCAGGATTCTCATCGCTTCCGGGGGGAAACGGTTGAGAACCCGCACCCATTCTCTCGTGGGCCCGTCCATAAGGATCACGCGATGTCGGAAGTCGCTTGCGCCGCTCTGCCGCTGCTGTGATATAGTCGGCCCCTCGGCGCGGCCCGCCCCAAATCCCAAACGAGGGCGGAGGCGCGGCAATGGAAGAACGCTTCAACCCCGACACGCCCGACGATGACGCCAACGCTTTGCTCCGCCACGCGGCGCGCGACGATTGCCGACCTTCTTTCATCCCCGAGGAGGCATCGGACAAAGCGAGGGCCACGCTCCGGCTGTCTGCCTTTTCAATTCGTCGAGCCGCCTCGGAGGCGGAAAGACTCGCTCTCCTTCAACCCGCTCGGCGGCTTGGCCCCGCACGCCATCTTTAGCCTATGAAGATTCCCTGGCGGCAAATGCTTTCGGAATTTGTCGGCACCGCGGCATTGATGGCCGTGGGGCTTTCCATCGTGATTTTTGATTTCGGCGCGGGCAGCCCCATGCTGGATTGGCTACCCAGCGCCGCGGCGCGCCGGCTGCTCACGGGATTTTTGTTTGGCGCGGTCGGCGGCTCCATCGCCGTCTCAGCGGTAGGCAAAGTCAGCGGCGCCCACATCAACCCCGCTGTGACCCTGGCGTTTTGGGCGAGGGGCAAGATGCGTGCCGGCGACGCGGCGTTTTACGTTCTGGGCCAACTGGCGGGCGGATTGATCGGCTCGCTCCCCTTGCTCGCCTGGGGCCGCGTTGGACAGAGCGTCAACTTCGCCGCCACCGCGCCCGGCTCGGGTTACACGGCGGCAGAAGCCTTGGCGGGCGAGGCGCTCACCACTTTCATCATGGTCATCTTGCTCTTCTTTTTCATCGGCCACCGGCGTCTTCGAGCTTGGACCCCGCTCCTGTTCCCTTTTCTTTACGCCGTCATGGTTTGGCTCGAAGCGCCCGTTTCGGGCACCAGCACCAACCCGGCCCGCAGCTTTGGACCGGCCGTCGTCGCCGGCGTGTGGACCGCGTGGTGGGTTTATTGGGTTGGACCCTTCCTCGGTGCGGCGGCGGCGGTTGCAGCTCATCGCTTCACCTGGCTGCGCCGCTTTGAAATCGAGGTTGCCAAGGTCTATCACTTTGACCATGACCCGCACGGATTTTTCCGGCGTAAGAGCCCATCCCACGCTTAAACTCCCAAATTTGCCGATGGGACGGCGTGCGCGCTCTCGGCGACCTCAGCGCTCATTCCCATTTTGAAACTCGATAGACCAAATTGGGAAGCGCAGGCTTGGCTCGCCCTTAAATTCCTCCTCGCTGCCCGCTGACGCAGCAACTCCCGCTCTCGCTTGAAGATACGATTCGCCCTAGGGGCCGAGCGCCGACGTCAGAAGTTTTTCGCCGGGACTCGTTGCCCGTCGAGTGCTTCCGCAATCGCAAAGATTAGCTTCGTCTAATGAGAACGCATTAAAGGACTTTGAGAGGCAAGTCAAAGCCTCTTTTTCTGCCAAGCCCATTTTGGGACGCGCCAAGTCGCGCACAACCCGTCCGAGTCCGGCCCATCGGCCATCATCGCTCGGTCAAGAGAGCGCAACGCTTCCCCGAAAGCCGCCATTGAAAGCAGGAGCGAGCCCATGATCCACATGCTTTCCGATTTCAGCAAACCGCGTTGGCCATCCATGCTAATCCTTTGAAACAGCGGCTCTTCCAAGCCTCTCTCGCTTCGGCATCGAACCCGGTCAGCTTGAGTTCGCCGATTTTTCCGAGTTGCGGTTCAGCCTCTGCGCGTCCAACGGCCACGGCTTAAACCATCGTGGAATCCACCCGTCGTGATTCCTTTTTCGCCTGGTATCCCAATTGCCTTTCCTATCGCGCGAGGCCCACGCCTGGACGAAGCATGGGCGCTCCGGCGCGAGAGCGAAAGGCTTATCGCAGCCGATTCTTCACCCCCTGAGGAGGGTCCTGTGTCAGAGCTTGCCATCACAGCTTGCGCGACCACTAAAAGTTGCGCGACTACTTCTCGACCGATTTCTCGCCCCGCTGAGCGAAAACCGCCCCGACAGTTTTTCGATGCTCGCCCCGGCGTCGCCACCGCCGCGGAGCGAACCGATTCCCTCGTTCTGTCGCTGTTGCCCTTGGTTCGTCAAGTGGCCGCGCAGATGCGGCGTCACTTGCCGCCCCAAGTCGAGCTCGGCGATCTGGTCCATGAGGGCGTGTTGGGATTGCTGGATGCGCTCGGCAAGTTTGACGCGCGCCGCCACGTGAAGATTGAGAGTTACGCTCGTCACCGCATTCGCGGCGCGATTTTGGACTCGCTGCGGCGAAGCGATCCGGCCTCGCGCGACGTGCGGCGCAAGGCGCATCAGGTGGCGAAAGCGGCGGCCGCTTGTGAGGCCCGCCTGGGGCGCCAAGCGTCCAGCTCGGACATGGCTCAGGAACTGGGCGTGTCGCTGGAGGAATGGCACCAGCTCGAGCGCCAAATCCAGGTCGCCGACAGCTCCGCTGAAACCTCGTTGGACCAAGCGGAGGAGAATCGTCCCGCCTTGAGCGCCAGCCTGCCCAGTACCCAAGCCGCTGACCCTTTTGAGGCCTGCTATCGGCGCGAGCAACAGGCGATGGTTCGCCGCGCGCTCGACGCCCTCGGCGAGCGTGACCGCGCCATTATTCGCCTTTATTACCACCAATCCCTCACCATGAAAGAAATCGGAGAGCGATTGGGGATTGATGAATCGCGCGTCTCTCAACTGCACTCCCGCGCTCTCGCTCGCTTGCAAAAATGCGTCCGCGTCATGGCGGCCCACGCTCCTGCTCCTCGCCCAGCTTGCCTCGAACGTCTGGGGCCGCGCTGAATCGCGTCGCGCTCTTCTTTCTCTCGAGAATTTCAATGGGGAGTGGAGGGTCGCAAAACGCCCCTCCTCGCCTCCAAGCGTCCTCCTCCGCGTTGCGGCGCTTCACCGGGGATGGCGGACAAGCAAACCCAACACGGGCAGCGCCATGGCGACAAAGAAGAGGATGCCAAGCGACCAGTTCACCCACTTCTTCCCAGGATGGTTGACCCAGGCGCAAAGCAGCGCCGAGAGCAGCAGGATTTGCGGCACGACTTCAATCCAGCCTCGGAGCTGCCAGAGGACCGGCGTGGGAGTGTAGATCATGCCTTCAACCGACCCTGCCGCCGGGCCGAACGTGGACAGGATGCCCAGCGCCACCAGCATCCAACTCATCAGCAGCCAGCCGTTCTTTCGGCCAAACAAACTCGCGCGGAGCGGATAAAAGACGAGAGCAAAGATCAGCCCGCGAATCGGTTGGAAAAGTGGCCCCGCCATGACCCACGGGCTGGTAAAGGGCCTCATTCCAGATCCGGGGCGGGACATGAGCGCGGCGTAGTGAAGAAAATGAGCGGCTAGCGCTCCCATCAGAAAATAGGTTAGCGTGTGGCTGACCACCGTCTTGGCCGCGAGAGGCCAAAACCGAACGGGAGGGCTCTCCATTGAGATTGTCCTTTTCGGGAAATTCAAGCCGCCGATCAACCTCTCGTCAAAATCGCCGGTTACGCTGGGACACTGTCTTCAAGCGTGACCCGGTGGGCGCAAATCTTCGCCGTGTTGGATGCAAGACCCCGTGCCCGGCACCCGCGCTCAATCCGCTTGAAACCGTCTCCGGCCAACCGCGACGGGGTTGACAATCAAGGCTGGTTTTCGACCAACGTCGTTTTGGGATGAACCGGCAACAGCAAGGGCGGGCGGGCCGGCTGCGTAAAATCAAAATCACGCATCAGATTGCCGAGCATCGGACTATTTTCCCGCACGTAAGGCCTGGAATCGGGTCGGCCGTCGGTCGCGGGGTTCAGCCGCTGGCCGTGCAGAAAGATGTCTTCAATAAATTTGAGGTAGGCGTCGAAACTGAGCGGCTGATGGTCGATATATCCTCGCTTGGCGTAAGGACTAATCACCAGCCCCGGCACTCGGATGCCCCACCCGAGCGAATCCACGCGGGGAGGAACCACGTGGTCGTAAAACCCTCCCCAGTCGTCCCACGTGATAAAGATGGCGGTGCTCTTCCAGTCGGGGCTTTCCATCGCGGCATTCACTATCTTCGTCACGTAGGATTGCCCCACACTCACCTTGGCGGGAGGGTGCTCGCTATCTTCGCCATTGGGGGAAAACCATGCTACGGATGGAAGGGTTCCATCTTTGGCGGCCACAAAAAAGCGGCTAAGGTCCTCGATATTGGCTGTTTGATGATCCTCATGGACATCCGTAAAGCCGGGCAGCACGTTCCAGATGACGGGGACACGCTTCACGCTCTCTTTGGCTTCCCTGAGCTTAGAGGCAAAGGGAGCGCTTTTCCCGACCTTTTTAGCTCCCTTGCTGCGGGGATGCCGTGGCAGCCACCCACCGTGGTCCAGGTAGTAAACCCAGCTCACATGGTCTTTGTGCAACAGCCAGGTGATTTCTGTCCAGGCGAACGGTGTAGGATCTTTGCGAGTCCTATTCCTGGGCATAAGAGCGCTTACGCAGCTCATGGGGTTGTTGACTTGGCTGCAATTAGCTGCCCAGGCGGAAACAAGAAATAAGTGTGATGGGAAGCTCCAGGAGTGAACCGACTCAAACATATGATCCTGGAGCACAAAATGTTTCGCATAGGCCCAGTAGTTGGGGATATCTCCCGCGTCATGGTATCCCATGACTTGATCAGACTCTTCTGGGTCAGTGGGATGTTGGCAGTTCTGGCGAGGCCAAGCAAGAGGATTGAAACCGAAGTATCCCGCTGCCTGTACTTCTCTGATAAATCCATTCATCGCGCCGTTCGCGATGTCCGCCAAAGACGCTTCCGCGGCGTGCGGGCCGCCGCAGTTCACATCGTCATGGTCGAGATAAGGTTTCACGCATTGGCCCGTCTTGGGATCGGGAACGCAGACCGTGGGCACGCCGTCCCGCATGGGAATACCGTCCGCCCCAGGGTAAGTGCCAAAGTAGGAATCAAAGGAGCGATTTTCCTGGAAAATGATAATGACGTGTTGGATGGGAAAATCTTTTCGGGGAGCTACGTCGGCCCTTGGGTTCGGCGCGCCGCCTTGAGCCATGCTGGCCGTGGCCGCGCTCAGGCTCATCAAAACGGCCAGTCCCACCCAAAGTCCATGAGAACAGCCGCAACCCATTTTTGCCATTGCATCACCCCTTGTGCTAAACGTTGCTTCGTGAACGGCCCCATGCTGGCACCCTCGTTGGGCAATGTCAAGCCGTTCGCTGCGAAGCGGACAGGCTGCGATTGCCGCGCCTTGCCCAGAAGTTTTGGCCATGCTCCGGCTAAAGATGGGCGCGCGGCCGACATTCTGCAATCGTTGACAAACCCCGCAACGGATCGCGCCAACCGACCGCTCGGTCGGTGGCTGCCAACACCGTAAAAGACCATCCCCCCGCGCGTCAATTCGAGCAGCTTCTGCACGATTTGAGCCATCCGCGGCCCTACCGCCGTCGAAAGGAAAATTGACGGCCAACCACCAACTCACTGAATCGGCTTTGGTTAACTCACAGTATGCGAACGCTTGACTGATTGGCAACCAAGTTGCTCCCGTCGTAGTGGGCGCTGTGGCAGGGGTGGCGGTTCGCACCCCGTGATAGAATCGGCTCACAACGCAGGCCGCTCACTCACCGTCGAGCAGCGTGTGCCGATAAATACTCCGTGTGACTTGATGCCCGGACGGTGGTCGCCGGAGCGCAGCTCTTGAAGTGGAGTCATTATTATTCCAAAATTGGTCAATGGACTGGGCAGAACGGCAGATTTAATCTCGGATCGCTTCAGCACGGCCCGCGAGGTTTAGAAAGCGGGGAGTTGAAAAATCATTTTAGAGGGAGGATAAGGAATATGACAAAGCGACTAGGAAAGATGCTTGTCGGGTTAGGAATTTCAATGTGCCTGGCCGGCTTGCCGCTCTTCGCGCAGCGAGGCGGCGGAGCCGGCCACGGCATGGGCGGCGGCATGGGCATGGGGCAGCATCCCGCCGGCGGTTTTGGGCAAGAGCATAGCAACATGCCGCGCATGGGCGGCGAGCGGCAAAATCCAATGAACCACAGCCTCTCGCACCACTCGAACCTCGGCATGAATTCGCCCACCACCCTGCTGTCACAAAACACCAAGCTCTCGTCGCGTCTCCAATCGCTGCTGCCGGCGGGCACCAACGTGCAGGAGGCGGCGAGCGGTTTCAAGAATCTTGGGCTGTTCGTGGCGGCGGTTCACGTCTCTCACAACCTGGGCATTCCGTTTGATGAGTTGAAGTCCACCATGCTCTCGAACGGCGATAACCTCGGCAAAGCGATTCACACGTTGAATCCGCACTTGACCAAAAAGCAAGTGAAGTCAAACGTTAAGAAAGCTCGCCGAGAGGCCAGCCACGACCTCAAGGAAGCTCGCTCCTAGGCTCGGGCGTTTGACCGGGGTGGAGCGCGATGCAACGTCTCCGCCCCGGCCTGTCATCGTTTCCGCGTCCCAGGCCACAGAGCCTTGGCGGTTTTCTCAGCCACGCTCGCGCGACGGCTCCTCCGGCCGCGACCCGAGCATTCCCACCCTTGGGAGGCGAGGCGGCCGCCGCCGCTTCTTCCTTCATTCCCGTCCCTTCCCCTGCGCCTTCTCACCCCAAACGTTGTATAATGCCAGCTAGCTCGAGTCCAAGACCGCAGGGGACGGCGAGGTGGATGCATGGCGAGGAATGCGCGTCGTTCGCTCGAAGTGGTGGCGATTCTCCTCACGCTGGGGATTGGCATTCTGATTGGCGCGCTGGTTTCAACCCACGTGCTGACCTCTTTTCGCTCCGCCCTGAGTTCGGCTCCGCAGCCGTTGCCGGCGCCCTCGCCCGTCAAGCTCTCCAATTCCTTCGCCAGCGTGGTGGCGCGCGTGGAACCGGCGGTCGTCAACATCAACACGGAAACCACCATCCATCTCAGCCGCGTGCCGCATGGCGGGCCGGGCGACCCCTTTGGCGGGCTGTTCGGTCATCTCTTCTCAGGCCCCGGCGCCGAGCGCGGCATTCCGGAGCGCAGCCTTGGCTCGGGCATTATTTTGGACCCCAAGGGCTACATTCTGACCAACGACCACGTCATCACGCGCAGTGACGACAGCCGCCCGGTGGACCACATCAGCGTGACGCTTTCCGGCAACGACAGTCGCCGTTACACGGCCCGCGTGATTGGCGCCGACAAATTGACCGATTTGGCCGTCATCAAAATTGACGCGGGAAGGCCGCTGCCTTACGCCCAACTGGGCGATTCGAATTCCATGCGCGTGGGCGACTGGGTGCTGGCGATTGGAAGTCCCTTTGAATTGAAGGACACGGTGACGGCGGGCATCATCAGCGCCCGTGGCCGCGAAATTGAACCCGGCCCCGATGGAGAATTCAAGCGCTTCCTGCAAACCGACGCCGCCATCAATCCCGGCAACAGCGGCGGCCCGCTGGTGAATCTGGCCGGGCAAGTCATCGGCATCAACACCGCCATTGAAACCTCCGACGGCTCGAGCGATGGCATCGGCTTTGCCATTCCTTCCAACACGGCGCGCAAAGTCTATAACGCCCTGATCACCACCGGCCACGTGGAGCGCGGCGCCATTGGCGTGGCCTTTCAGCCTCGCCAGAATCGCGCCTTGCTGCGCAGTTTTGGCGCCGATCATGGCGTGGTGATTGACAGCGTGCAACCCGGCAGCCCCGCCGCCCAGGCGGGATTGAAACTGGGCGACGTGATTACGGCGATTGGCGGCCGCCCCATTCAGAATGGCGACCAATTGGTGCGCATCATTTCCAACACCCCCGTCGGCCGCTCCATCCGGTTGGACTTTCTTCGCAACGGCAAGCCCCAAACGACGCGCGTGGTGGTGGGCGATCGCAACGCCATTTTGGCGGAAAGCCATCCGCCCCTCGGCAACTCCAACCCGCGCGGCTCGCCGAATCCGGTCGGCGGCGCCCTCGGCGTGACGGTTCAGAACCTCACCCCGGACCAATTTCGTCGGCTCAACAACTCACTGCACTTGGGCAGTCCGCAAGGCGTTTGGGTTGCCAGTGTGGACCCGAGCGGCGTGGCCGCGGAGATGGGCGTGATGCGCGGCGACGCCATTCTTTCCCTGAACCACCACACGGTCCACTCGGTGGAGGAGTTTGAACGCTTGCAGTCGGCCCTGAAGGCCGGGCAGGATGTGCTGCTGCTCATCGCGCGGCAAAGCGGCCGACAGTTTGAACCGCTTTTCCTGGCGGACAGAGTACCCGCCAGCAAGTGATTTTCGATGTCCGCTCGCCGCAAGCCCCCCAGCAAGACCTGGCGACGCGTCGCCTGGATGGCGGCACTGGCCGTGGCGTTTCCCCTCCTGGCTCGCTCGGCGAGGCCGCCCGCGATGCGGCGAAAGATTGAAGCGCGCACGCCGCCCGCCCGTCTTGCGCGCCAAACTCGCGCTCGCCCCATAGTCCGTCGCGTCGTTCGCCGGCCGTATGTCCGCCGCGTCGTCCGGCGTCGCTGGTGGGGCCCTCATCTCGAGCCGCATCGCGTCCGGCAAATCCAACGCGCGCTCATCCAAGCCGGCTATCTCACGGGCCAGCCCACCGGCGTGTGGGACCAAGCCACCACCGACGCCATGCGCCGCTATCAAGCCGCTAACGGCTTTGATGTTACCGGCCTGCCGGAAGCCAAGCCGCTCATGAAGCTCGGCCTCGGTCCGCATCCCTTGCCGCCCGGCGTGCCCGCCGCCACCCCCGCCGACGTGGACCCGAACCCCCCTGCCGACATCCCCAATCCCCCCGCCCACGCTTCCCGCCGCTAACGCTGTTTGGGCCGGCCTCAACCTGCGTCACGGCCGGTTGCTCGACGTGGGCCGGTGAATCGTCGTGGCCAAGGTTTTTTCCCATGCGCCACCGTTGACAGGAGAATGGGTTGGCGCGGGCCGTCCCTCGACCCAGGAACCACCGCCTAAAATCGTGTCGCACGGTCTCCTGCCTCCAGTACTTTCGTACTATGGCCTCGGCGGCGCGAGCGCTTAAAATCGGCGTATCGAAAGGGGTTGCTTTTCGCTCGGAAGCGCGCTACAGTGGCGCAATTAACGAAGGCAGGGAGGGCTTTATGCATCGTCATTTCAACGCCACGGTAATTGGCGCCATAGCTTTTTTGACGGCCTGTGGCATGGCCTTGGCGGGTGGCCAAGAGCCTCGACCGGGCACCGTCATTGTTCCTCCATCGAACGTCGAGCGGCCGCAAGACATCGGCAAGCGCTCGCACACCAATTTCTTGATCTTTATTCCCGCCGCGCGAAGCGGCAAGCAACCCGCGCCCGCTACCAGTTCAGGGCCCAGCGGCGAAACGCCGCCGTCGCTCGCTTGCGTTTATCAGACGGCCTCCACGCTCGCTTCAGGATGCCCCATCATTAACTCCCCAACGAGCAGCGAACCGGATGCCTCGGGCGGCTCGAACGTCATTGCCATCGTGGATGCCTATGACGATCCGACCGCGGCGAGCGATTTCCAGACCTTCTCTCAGCAATTCGGCCTGCCTTACGGCGACGAGTGCGGCCCCAACAAGAACGCAGCCTGCTTTACCAAAGTTTACGCCACCGGCTCGCAGCCCAAGGCCAATTGCAGTTGGGCGCAGGAAGAATCGCTCGACATCGAGTGGTCTCACGCCATGGCGCCCTACGCCCAAATCATCTTGGTCGAGGCCGCATCGAACAGCAACAGCAACCTCATGCAAGCCGTGAGTGTGGCCAACAACCTCGTCAGCACCTGCGACGGCCTTTGCTCTTCCGGTGGCACGGGCGAAGTTTCCATGAGCTGGGGCAGCAGCGAATTCTCCACTGAATCCACCTTCGACTCCTACTTCACAACCCACGGCGTCACTTACTTCGCTTCGAGCGGCGATAGCGGAGGCCAAGTCATTTGGCCCTCCGCTTCGCCCAACGTCGTCTCGGCCGGCGGCACCACCATCGGTCGTGATTCAAGCGGAAGCTTCACCGGCGAGACGACATGGACGGATGCCGGCGGCGGCCCGAGCAGCTACGAGGCCATGCCGGGCTACCAGCAAGTCATCTCCGACATCAACACGTCGGGCATGAGAGGAACGCCGGACTTGTCCTTTGACGCCAACCCCGCTTCCGGCGTCTCCGTCTATGACAGCACGTCGTGCCAAGGTCTGGTCGGCTGGCTGGTTTTTGGCGGCACAAGCGTGGCCGCGCCCTCGCTTTCCGGCATCGTCAATGACGCCGGGGCTTTTGACGGCGGCTGGGACGGCGGCAGCAATTCCTCAAGCGTACAAAGCAATCTCTACTCAAACTACGGGACGGATACCGATTTTAGTACTGACCCAACTACCTGCTCCTATACATCCTCGACGCCGTTTTACGACATCACTACCGGCTCGGCAGGCACCTATCCCGCCACCGCTTGCTGGGATTTTGCGAGCGGCATCGGAAGCGACCGTGGATTGACCGGATTCAATCCGCCATCGAGCACGGCAGGCTTCTCCTTGTCAGCCTCGCCTTCAACTCTGACGCTGACCGCAGGCTCAACCACTTCAGCAACCAGCACCATCAGCATGACCGCCTCCGGCGGGTTCAGTGGAACCGTCACGCTCAGCGCCAGCGCGCCGAGCGGCTCCGGCCTAACCGTAAGCCTCAGCCCAACCTACATATCGGGCTCAGGAACATCCACGTTGACGGTCGGCGCGGGCACAGCAACAGCGGGCACTTACACCGTCGCGGTAACCGGGACCAGCAGCGGTTTCCCCAGCAGCACGACGGACGTTACTGTGACCGTTAGCCCCTCTAGCTCTTCGCCGACGGTTTCTTCCGTCACCCTCAGCCCCTCGAGCGTCACCGGTGGCACATCATCCACGGGAACCGTCACACTCACTGCCGCTGCGTCCTCCGGTGGCGCCGTCGTGTCGCTCACCAGCAGCAATACCTCCGTTGCGTCGGTCCCCAGCAGCGTCACGGTCAGCGCCGGCTCAACAAGCGCGAGCTTCACCGTTACGACCAGCGCGGTAACGACTCAAACCAGCGTGACGATTACAGCCAGCTACAACAACTCAAGCGCCAGCGCCACGCTGACCGTCAAGCCACCGCATGGCCACGGGAACAAGCAACACTAGCGTCCTGAGCCGTAAGAAGGATGAATAATTCCGGGCCGTCAGGTCTCCGGCAAATCCTTTGCGCCCTTTGCGCCTTGGCGTGAAACAGGCCCTTAGTTGTTCATCGAACTTCTGACTCAGGACAGTAATGTGGCGCGGTCCCCGGCAAATTGACGTCCCGGTGGCACGGCCATCTTGGCCGTGCTTTCCCGTGGACGCGGCCTTCCTGCCCCTCGTATAAAAATATGCCGCGTCTAACGGCTTTTGATGATTGACCCGGAAGAGTCAACCGGTTAGCGTGCTCGTTGTGACCGGTGACACTCGCGGACTTTCCATGCGTGAATACGTGACCCAAATGGCGGAGGAGATAACCGCGCGCGTGAACCACGAGCGCGAGACGATGCTCCGGCTGCTTGACGCCAAGGAGCAAGCCGACGGTCCGATTCCCTACTGTCCGCTGGTGGATTGCTCGCCGCGCCGCAACTATCGTGCTGCGCTCACCGAGGCGGTGCAAGTGCTCGAAGAAACGCGGCGCTCGTTCAAATCGAGGCAGCTTGAGGCGTTGCGCAAAAAGCTGCTCGCGGTGCTGGCGGAAGACGCCGATCGAAGTTTGTAGGTTGTTCGACTAAGCAGGGTCCAAACGTCTGACGGTCCCGCCGAAGAGCGGGAAAGTGCGGGCGTAACCAAGAGGCTGCGGCGCAAGGCGCGCCAAGCGGCCCGGCGGTTACGCCCTTTTTTTATTTCTCCGAGCTTTGCCCAGCGAGCTGACCCAAAGCCTGCCGTCACTGGAAGGCCGGCGAGGGGGCGGTGCGCGCGGCAGCGCGCGGGAGGACACAGATGGAACCAACGCCTTACGGCCCCATTCCCATTCGGCATTCTTTCCTTCACGAGAAGGGGATTTTCAAGTTTAGCTGGCTCAGCGGCGCGCTGATTTTTCTGGCGCTGAGCGGACTGGCGATTTGGCTCGCGCCCTTCAGCGTGGCCACGCAGGTTTCCGTGCTGGTGCATGCCGCGCTCGGCATCATCATTCTTGTTCCGCTGACGTTGTGGCAGGCCAGCCACTGGCTCGCCACGCGCAAAGTGCGGCGCTCGTTTCGCAAGTTTTGCGCCTACACCGGCTTTTGGACCATGGCGGTGACCACGGTCTCGGGCGTGGTGCTCACCTGGCAAGCGGCGTTTTCACTCTTCACCAGCCACTTCTGGGATCGCGTCCATTTGTGGAGCGGCATCGCGGCCTTGCCTTTCCTGGCTTACCACGTCTATCCGCACGCCAAAAAGCAGAATGCGAACGGCGTGAGCCCGGCGAGCGGTCAACCGGCGTTGAACGGTCAAGCCGGTTGGGTGCAACCGTATTTCCGTCCTGGCCGCCGCCACATGTGGGCGATGGCCGGGGTCACGGTTGCTGCGCTGGCGCTCATCGTTGGAGGGCTGACGCTTGCTTACACGGCTTACGCGCCCAACTTCAGCCATTACGCTTTGCCGGCCGGCTACAAATTGCCTTATGGCAAAGACCCGTTCGCGCCCAGCATGGCGATGACGTCAACTGGCGGGCCGGTCGCGCCCCAGCTTCTGGCCGATTCAAAATCCTGCGGCGCCTCGGGTTGCCACACCGAGATTTACGAGCAGTGGCGCTCCAGCCCGCACCGATGGTCTTCCGAGGACAAATTCTTCCAGGCCGTGCAAGCGGCCTTGATCCACGCCGAAGGCGCGCCCGCCACCCGCTACTGCGCCGGCTGTCACGACCCGGTCTCCTTGCTCTCCGGCTACAAAAACGCCAGCACCAGCATTGAAGCTCCGGGCTATAAAGAAGGCAGTTCCTGCGTGGCGTGCCACTCCATGCAGCGCGTGGACGTGCAAGGCAACGGCAACTACGTCTGGGCGCCGCCCAAGCCTTATCTCTTCGAATACCGGCACGCCGGCCGCGCCACGGTGCTCACGCATTTTCTGATTCGCGCTTATCCCCGGCAACACGACGCCGATTACAATTTGGCGCTGGTTCGTCAGCCGGTGTCTTGCGCTTCCTGCCACAAGCAATTCATCAACAAACAGATCAACCACGTGGGCTTCGTGCAACTTCAAAATCAGTATGACGAATGGCGATTGGGCAAATGGAACGCCAACCCCAATCCCGCCGACCGGTTGCGCTGCCAGCAATGCCACATGTGGCTCACCCAAGCCCCCAGCGTGGCCTTGGCCGACCCTTACGATTTGAAGGATGGGCATGGCCTTGAAATGCGCAATCATTGGTTTGCCGCCGCCAACCAAGTCATGCCGGCCATGCTCCACGTTTATGGCTGGCGTGCCCAAACGCGCCGCGTCATCCAATGGCTGAAGGGGGAAAAATACGTTCCGGAAATCGCCAAGATTTGGCCGAAAGGTCCGGTCATCCCGCTGCGCATCATCGCTCCCGCCTCGCTTCGACCCGGCGAGCCGGCGGACGTTCGCGTGGTTCTCACCAACAACAAAGCGGGGCACGGCTTCGCTACCGGGCCGCTCGATTTGATTCGCGCCTGGGTGGAAGTTGAGGTTCGCGACTCGCAAGGCCGCGTGATTTTCCATTCCGGCGAACTCACCGCGCAGAACCATGTCGAGCCGGGCACGCTTGTCCTGCGGGCCATCGGCGTCAATCCTGAAGGCCAGCCGGTGGTTCGTCATCACCTCTGGCACTACGTCGGCACGATTTCGCGCCGCGCGATTTTCCCCGGCTATTCCGATATGTACGAATACAAATTCACCGTTCCGCGCCACGTCCAAGGCCCGCTCACCGTGACGGCGAGCCTTCGTTACCGGAAAGCCAATCAATACTTCATGAACTTTGTTTTTCCCCATCAATTCATCAAGGCGCCCGTTACGACGATGTCCCGCGGCACAGCCGAAATTGCGCTGCTGACGGGAGCCGCGACTTCCTCCGCGTCGGCGCTCGCGGCGCCTGGCGCGGCCGCTTCCCGCGCTGTCTCCCGCCCGCGCGGAGATCGGCGATGACCCGGCGGGACCTGCTTCGCTGCGGCGCGGTGATGCTCGCGGGCATTGCCGAGGGATGCTCGCGCCGC
This sequence comes from Acidobacteriota bacterium, assembly GCA_021838785.1. Lineage (GTDB taxonomy): Bacteria > Acidobacteriota > Terriglobia > UBA7540 > UBA7540 > JAKCCV01. Next base: position 95,756 of record JAKCCV010000004.1, read on the forward strand.
GCCTCCAAGCAAAAACCGGAGGTCTTCAACAGTGCGGCGCGCAAACTCGTCGGCGACAATCCCGGCGTCGTGTTTACGGATGTCACGCGCCAGGCCGGCATTGATTTCGTCCATTCTTCCGGCGTGCGCACCCACCAACTTCCGGAAGACATGGGTCCGGGCGCGGCCTGGGGCGACTACGATAACGACGGCTGGCCCGACCTTTATCTCGTCAATCAGCCCGGCCCCTGGGGCGCGAAGCCCACCGCCGACGATCCTTTCAGCCATCTCTACCACAACAACGGCGATGGAACGTTCACCGACGTCACCCTCCGCGCCGGCGTGGCCAATCGTGGCGGCTACGGCATGGGCGCGGCTTGGGGCGACTACGATAACGACGGCCGCCTTGACCTCTACGTCACCAATTACGGCCGCTCGGTGCTCTACCACAACAACGGCGATGGAACCTTCACCGACGTCACCGACCGCGCCGGGGTCGCCAACCATCTCTGGGGAATGACCCCCGTCTGGATAGACTATGATAACGACGGCTATCTCGATCTCTACGTCACCAACTATGCGGATTACAACCTGCAAAGCGTGCCTTCGGGCGCCACCGCGGCGGAGTATGGCATCAACGTTCCCTTCACTTTGAATCCCGCCTCTTTTCATCCCCTCCCGAATCGCCTCTATCACAACCATCGTGACGGAACGTTCACCGACGTGGCGCCGCAGCTCGGCGTGGCCAATCCGAGCGGACGGAGTTTGACCGCAGCGTTTGCGGATTTCAATCTCGACGGCTGGCAGGATTTCTACGTGGGCAACGACATTGCTTCGAACCGCATGTACCTCGGCTTGGGCGGCGGGCGGTTCAAGGACATCACCGCTGCGTCCTGGACGGAAGACAACCGGGGAACGATGGGCATCGCCATTGGCGATTATGACAACGCCGGCGACCTCGACATGTACCTCACGCACTGGCTAACGCAGGGCTTTTCCCTTTATGAAAACCTCTGGATGGCGCAAGGCGGGCGCGGCCCGCTCCACTTTTCCGATGTCGCGGAGATGTTTGGCTGCGGAGAAATTGCCATGGGCGACGCCGGATGGAGCACCTTCTTCTTCGATTTTGATAACGACGGATGGCTGGACATCCTGGCCGTCTGTGGTTCCACGCTCGAGAACAAGGCGGACACCACCCAGCTCATTCCCGAACGGCCTTTCCTGTTTTGGTCCAAGGGCCAAGATGGTTTCTACGACTTGGCGCGCTCCGGGGCGGCGGGCCGCGCGCTTCAGCAGCCCCTGGTCGGTCGAGGCGCCGCCTGCGCCGATTTTGACCGCGACGGCGACCTCGACATGATAATCATGACGAATCGCGGCCGCCCGCTGCTGCTGCGCAATGACGGCGGCAATCGAAACCACTGGCTGGCCGTGCATCTGGTAGGAACGCGCAGCAACCGTTCGGGCTATGGCGCCAAGGTCTATCTCACCTCGAACGGCCAGCGCCAGTTCCGGCAATACGGCGCGGCGGGAGCGTATCTTTCCCAATGCGCGCCTGAAGCCTGGTTTGGGCTCGGCCAAAGTTCAAGCGTCGAGAAAGTTGAAATCCTCTGGCCGAGCGGCCTTCATCAGACCCTCCAAAATCCTCCCTCGAATCTCATGCTGAGCGTGATTGAAGGCCAAGCCGGTTGGACGGCGCTACCCCAAAAGCCGAACCCGGTGCCCCCTTAGCCCGCGCGCGCGCTCCGTCTTCGGGCGCGGCGGCTCGACGCATTCGTGGCACGGCCATCTTGGCCGTGCTCTCGCGGGGCGCACACCTCGCCCTCGTTTTGCCTCAAACCTCATTTCGGCGCGGGAGGGGTCCCGGGAAAATCCGCCTATTTTGCCAGGGCGCGCACGCCGCTCGCCCGGGGGCCTTTTTCACCGCGCACCACTTCAAACTCCACGGCCTCGCCTTCCCGCAAGCTATCGAAGTTGAGTCCCTGAAGAGCGCTACGGTGGAAAAACACTTCCGTGCCCTCGGACGTCCGAATGAATCCAAAGCCTCGGTCACGGAGAATACGCTTGATCGTCCCTTCCACAGCCACCTCCTGCGCGCATAAAAAGAGCCGACTTTCAGGGGGGAGTTGCTGACGCCCCGACGGAAGCTGTCCCTTCTTTGCGTGCCCGAACTCTATCAACCCCCATCGCAAATGTCAAAAGGAAGTCTGGACCTTGGGGAGTCGGCTCGGCTTGTCAACGCTTAGCCGCTCGAGGGTGACGGCGGGCCGAAGGACGCTATCGCGCTCGGCAACGAGTCATAGCGTTCAAACACCGTGCTCAGCCGGGTGATTTGCAGCAGGTCGTGGACTCGCCGCGTCAGATTCAGCAACTTCAAGTCGCCGCCCCGCTTGCGCACCGTGGTGTAGGCGGCGACCAGCGTGGAAAGGCCGGCGCTGTCAATGTAAGTGATTTCGCCCAAATCCAGCACGATTCGCAGCTGTCCGGCGCGCGCGCACTCGGAGATTTTCTCGCGCAGCCCCTGGGTCTCTTCTCCGAGCGTGATGCGCCCTCGCGCGTCCAGCACCAGAACGTCGCCAATCATCTTCTCCACCAGGTAGAGGGTCATGCGTCCTCCTCCCCGATCTTGGAGGGCTTGGGGTTCTTCTTCTCGATAGCGGCCATCATAGCACGAGGCGGAAACACCAGCGGTTTTTTGTCCCCCGTCCCACGCGCTCCTAACCGCCGGCTGACCGAAAGCCGTAGCGCAGAGGTTGCGCGTCGCAACCTCTGCGGCTCGTGCCGGTGCCCGCCGGAAAAAACCGCAGAGTTTCCGAACGCGTAACCCCGCGCGACGCAGGCGATCCATTGGCCGTTGGGCGAGACTGATGGGCGGCAGCAAGGCAGGTTCGTAATCTTTCGCTCCGCGCCGCCTGGCCCGGTTAAAATCCTCCCGTGCGGGGTCTCGATTTCCTCGGTTGCCTTTCGCCCTCAGGCTTCCTTCGTGCCCCCCACCATGACCGCTTCCCGCAGGTTCGCGCACGTGCCCGACGCGGCAGCAGGTAGCGCAGAGGTTGCGCGTCGCAACCTCTGCGGCTCGTGCCGGTGCCCGCCGGAAAAAACCGCAGAGTTTCACACTCCGCAACCGCGCGCGACGTGCTGGGCCGTTCAACCCTTGCGCCCGTCGAGCTGGCCGCCGTCCATTCTTGGCCAAGCCTGACTGCCGCGGCCGACGCCACAAGCGCCGCAGAGCAGCGCCAACGACGCGCGCCTCTGCGCTGCGGGCTCAAAAGAAAAGTCTCCTGCACCTTCAAAAGAAAAAACCTCTTGAAGTCCAAGAGAGAATCTACCCGCTTCAGGCCGCGAAGATTTCCGCCGCCCCCGCACCACGCCGCGCTCTTTACAGCCGCCAAAGCTGAACATATACTCGGTGAGACATGGGACACGCCGGGACAGAGCTGGGCGCGCCAGCGATCGGTGGGGAACGGAGCGAGGACACGTTCCGCACGCTCGCGGCGTTGCTTCGCCGAGACCTGGATTTTGGCTCCTCGGACAGCGGCTATGCGTCCCATGCCATCCACCCCTTCGCCGCAAAGTTCCCGCCGCAGATCCCGCGCTTATTCATCGAGGAGCTCACGCAGAGCGGGGATTCCGTCCTCGATCCGATGGCCGGTTCCGGCACAACCATCGTCGAGGCGCTCATGCTCAGGCGAGAGGCCTTTGGCTTTGATATTGACCCCTTAGCCGTCAGGTTGTGCACTGTGAAGACGACCTGGCTAGACCCTGTGGACCTCCAAAGGCGCTGTCTAGCGATCATCGAGGACGCGTTAGACATGGGGAAGTCGGGTTCGCACCTTCGCCGTGAACTTGAGACCCGCTACGACGCGGAGACCAGAAAGTTCATAGACTACTGGTTCCTCCCCGAGACACAGTTGGAGCTTCTGGCCCTCGTGCTAGCTATTGAGAGGGTCAGCGAGCCAGCCCCGCGCGGCTTTTTCGAGTTGGTCCTGTCCTCGACCATCATCGCGAAAACAGGGGGGGTCTCGATGGCCCGCGACCTGGCCCATTCGAGACCCCACCGCGACCCAGCCAAGAACCCGCGCAACGCTATCACCGAATTCCGACTCAGGTCAGCAAAGGCGCTCAAGAAGTTTCAGAACCTCCCGCAGCGCGTGAAAAAGGTCTTCGTTGCGGAACGCGACGCAAGGAACCTGCCCCTGCCGACAGGCTCGATTGACCTCGTCGTGACATCTCCCCCCTATGCCAATGCGCTCGACTACATGCGGGCGCACAAGTTCAGCCTGGCGTGGCTGGGATACCCCCTCCGAGCCCTGAGCGCCTTGCGGGGAAGGTACATCGGGAGCGAAAACCTCCACGGCGGTCCCACCGGCGAACTGCCGAGGAGGTCCGCCGCCGCCGTGCGCGCACTCGCGGAGAGGGACGCAAGGAAGGCGAAGGTCTTGGCGAAGTACCTCGGCGAAATGAGAGATGCGCTCGCCGAAACGAACCGCGTCCTGAAGCCCGGCAAGGGGGCGGTCCTCGTTGTCGGGCCGTCCATAATGCGGGGAGTGCCTATCCTCACACACGAGTACCTCGCAGAAATCGGGAGCTCCGTGGGATTCCGACTCGCCGGAGTCCAGAAACGAAGAATTGACCGCGACCGCAGAATGCTCCCTGTAAGCCTCGACCGTAACGGCCACTCGACGATCGAGCAGCGGATGCACGAGGAGTACGTGGTCGGGCTGGTCAAGGAATAAAGGCGGCCCCGCGCGATGCCTGCCACAATCCGTGACCAAAAGCTGTCCGAGCTGAGGACGCAGTACCACGCGAAGATACTCTCAAAACTTCTGGGCAGACGCGGCCCCGCGGGAGCATTCTCGAACGCCGACTCGGGGAGCAAGGCGAGTAAGGAAATCGCTGAGCGCATGGCCCAAAGACTTTCCGCCCAAACGCACAACAGCCCGTGCAGGAAGCTTCCGAGCGAGCAGACCCTTGGCAATGTTTTCGCAAGGCTTACGGAGGAATTTTTGGAAGCCGCCTTCCGACGCCTACACCACCTCCGCCCCGGAGACTGGGTGTTTTCCACGAGCCAGGATACCAAGGGCATCAGCAGACACCATCAGTATGAGCACTTGGCGCAACTTGAAGACCTTTTAAGGCAACATCCTGAACTGAGGTCCACACTCGGGGGCGACTACCTGATTACCCCCGACATCACGGTGTCGCGCCGACCCGTGAGCGACCAAGAAATCAACCGCCGCGGGGACTTTGTGGACGGTTCTGAGCAGCTCGCCAACCACGCCCCGCTGCGCGAGGCGGTGAACAAGACCACAATCCTCCATGCAAGCATTTCGTGCAAGTGGACCATTCGGAGCGACCGGGCGCAAAACACTCGCACGGAGGCACTCAACCTGATCAGGAACCGAAAAGGGAAGGTTCCGATTGTCGCCGCGGTGACCTTCGAGCCACTGCCGACCCGGCTTGCCTCCATCGCGCTGGGCACGGGCGACCTGGACTGCACTTACCACGGCGCTCTCAACGAGCTCGCCGCGGCAGTGGACGGGACGGGAAACCCGGATCAGAGGGAAATGCTCGACACGCTCGTCCACGGTAGGCGGCTCCGCGACATCAGCGACCTGCCGTTCGATCTCGCTACCTAGCGCATCGTGCAGTTGGCAGGTAACACAGAGGTTGCGCGGTGCAACCTCTGCGGCTCGTGCCGGCGCCCGCCGGAAGGACCCGCAGAGTTTCACACTCCGCAACCCCCGCGCGACGCAGGCGATCCATTGGCCGTCGGGCGAGACTGATGGGCGGCAGCAAGGCAGGTTCGTAATCTTTCGCTCCGCGCCGCCTGGCCCAGTTAAAATCCTCTCGTGCGGGGCTCTCGATTTCCTCGGTTGCCTTTCGCCGTCGGACTTCCTTCGTGCCCTTCCCCACCATGACTGCTTCCCGCGGGTTTGCGCACGTGCCCAAGGCCGCAGAAATTGAACTTGGACCACCCCCGGTGGCGCCGGCGAGTCAAGCTCCGCCGGCCGGGGCTGCGAGGCGAGCCGACGGTTAGGGATCGTTCGAGGGTTGGAGCGCCCAGCGGTTTTTCCTGAGAAAGTCTTCCACCAAGCCCATGTCGGAGGAACCGCACAGAATCAACCGGCACAGCTCATCCGCTTGCCCGACGCGCGGATCCACCTTGGCGGCTTGCTGATAAACCTCCCGAGCTTGGCGCGGGTGTTTCTCTTTCCACAGGGCGATGGCTTGGAGCACGAGCGCGACCATGAGGGAGGCTGCCCGCGCTCAACGAAGAGGCGGGAGGAAGCTACTTGCGCTCGGCGATCCCCTCCCGCACCAACCCTTCGTCGAGCCGGCTGAGAGCGTTTCCCGGGACCGCAAGATCAGCACTCTGTTCCAGTATCTTAGTGCTTTCGGAGGACCACTTGGTAGAAATGACATCGTACACCAATCCGACCTTGAGCTTAGGATTTGCCTGCCTAATATCGCCAGCCTTGAATCCCCACGCCTCCGCCGTAAGGTGCGCGTTTGATCCTGATAGTATCGCAATGGCAATGCCAGGTCTGCCGTTGGGCGGAATCAGGAAATCAACCGAATGTTTCTCTATCCTCCCTCGTACCTTGTCCCGTTCCCTGTAAGGAAGACTCCTCCTGCCCAGCACGTCTTTAACCTCTCGCACCAAATCCTCTTCCTTCGCTAGGAATTTTGGCCTATACGTAAGATAGACATCGCCGACCGTCTTGGCCGCCTCCACAAATTTCTGGATACTTAATCCCAATTCGTCGCGCCTCGACTCCAAGATCATGTAGTTTTCTTTGAAGGTTAGCCCGTAAGACTTCGCAAGCTCTTCTAGCCTCGACACCGTGCTGGCTTGAACTTCATGCCCTGCGTTGCGGAGTTCCTCTATCGTCCTTGCCATATCCGAAACTATGTACTGGTCATCAGAGACGCGCGTCACGGCGACCTCGATGCGGTGATCCGCCGAGTAATGAAAAGGAAAGGAAATGAGGACACTCCCGCCCTCTAAGGGCTCAGCCTCGATGAGGCCGCGATAGCTTTGCAAATAGGTAGAAAGCACCGAATCAAGGAGGGTGTTCATTCTAACCTCAATTCATCCTGGATTTGTTCGACCTCAATGTTCCATTTGTCGAGCCCCCACTGAAACACTCCCCGCAGGTCGGCCCCTCCAACTCGGGGTCGCGCAGGTATTACCCGTGCGTCAGCATCCTCATCGTTCCAAATGTGCTCGTGCCACCCGCGCACCACCGTCCCGTCCGGATTGTCGTGCCTGATTTCATAATCTAGGCCCCGTATTCGGCATCCGTGCCAAAGTAGGGAACACGACGCCTTGCCGCGCGGCAGGCCAGGTAAACGCCTTTTCACGCGAGCCTTTACTATCAGCCCTCCGGTCACGGCCCGGGGATCGTCCCTCATTCTAACCTCCGCTTCGATTATTGACCATCCGCTCTCTTCTACAACCGCTGGAATCGCCAAGATCTGCTTCCTCGAGCCGACAAGATAATCAGCCTCGCTCTCCGTGAATTTGCGCCGCTGCCCCATCTCCGGCGCGCAACTCTACTACCGATTGACCCCAATCGCAAGCCGCCGGCCGGGGCGCGAGGCGAGCCGACGGTTAGGGGTCGTTCGAGGGTTGGAGCGCCCAGCGGTTTTTTCTGAGAAAGTCTTCCACCAAGCCCATGTCGGAGGAACCGCACAGAATCAACCGGCACAGCTCATCCGCTTGCCCGACGCGCGGGTCCACCTTGGCGGCTTGCTGATAAACCTCCCGAGCTTGGCGCGGGTGTTTCTCTTTCCACAGGGCGATGGCTTGGAGCACGAGCGCGGCGGCGGAGCGTGGGTTGGCCGCCAACGCCTCGGCGCACTCCTCGAGCGCGGCGTTCAGGTGTCCCTGCTTCCAAAACACCAGCGCCATCAGGTGATGTCCCGCCGCGTCCTGGGGATGGTCGGCGGTCAGCGACGAAGCCAGCTTCTGCGCCGCCGCCACGTCGCCTTGACGCAGCAGCGCCAGGCCCAGCTCCGCTTGCGCCGCCGCAAATTCGGGTTGCGCGGCGACCACCTGTTGCAGCATCTTCGTGGCCTTCGCCGCTTGCCCCGCTCTCGCCAACAGCTTGGCCAACTCAAATTCCGCCTGCCAGTCGCTCGGATTTAACGACAGCGCTTTCTCGAGAAGTTGTCGAGCCTCGGCGCCCTTGCCGGCGCGCAGCTCCAGGCGAGCCAGCGGCACGTAGGCCGCTTCCAACGTGGGAGCAACTCGCAGGGCCTGGGTAAAATCTTCCGCCGCTTCGCGCTCGCGATGCTCCGCCAGGGAAATTTCTCCCAGCCCGAAATAGGCCACCCCGCTTTTGGGATTCAAACTTAGCGCGGCCTTCCATTGCCGTTGAGCGCCCGCCTCATCGCCGGTTTTGAGCAGCGCCAGGCCGATGGCAGTGCGCGCCGACGCCTGCTCGGCGGGCGAAGTGGCCAGGGAAAGCGCCTGTCGGGCCTCTGTCAAAGCGCGGCGGGGATGATGCCTGGCAAGTTCCGCGTTCGCCAGGGCCAGCCGCAAGGAGAAATCCCGCGGATGCGCCTCGACCGCTTTTTGAATCGCCTCGAGCGACGAATGGGAAGACGAGCTACCGCCCTGCGGCGCGGCGCGGCATGGCACGACGGCCACCCACGCCACAAGCCACAGCCACGCGAGCGCGCCCCATCCGCCGTGACAACCGCGCGAACCTAGGCCCGGCGTCATCCCCTCAATGCGCCAGACGAATCTGCTTGGGGTCATGGATGACGATCTCCGCTCGCCCGCCGTAACTGACAATTTCGCCCAACACGGCGATTCTCCGCCCTTCGAGCGCGCTCAGGTTGCCGAAACGGGATCGGTCGGAAGCAAAAATCACCGTGCTGAACGGACACTGACGATAGTCCCGGCAAAAATCCAAAAACGTGTTCCCTGACCGCGAAGTGAAAACCCGCAACACCCGGCCCGTCACGCATCCGTTCTCGCCCGTGTGGAGAGCGGCTTGGTGGAAGTCCACGCAGCCGCCCGTTCCATTGGACGCGCCGGTTGAAGGGACAAGCGACGACGCTCGACGACGCCCCAGCCGATACGCTACCAGGGCGCTGAGCGCCGCTGCCGTCACCACCACCAGCCCAACTGCGGCCCATTGCTTGCGCCCCATCCCGCTCTCCCGCCCTTCGCGTCAAACGCCGTCGGCCAGTATAGCAGGGAGAAACGCGCCCGCGCTGACCACACAGAAGAACATGCGCTCTGTCACGCCACGCTCGGCGGCGAGCGCACTGCTGTAAGATCGGCGAGAGCCAGACCCGCGTACCAAGCGAGGCGCAAGACTCAGGCGCGGCATCGGCCCGCGCTTCAGCAGCGATTTCCAGATTCGGCGACCGCACGAGCCGCCACTCCGAGAACGTCGCGCGCTTTGCAGGTTTTCAGGTTGCGGAAGGTTTCGCGGGCGTTTGGCGGCTCGGTGTGCAGGGTGGGGGGAACGTTTGCAGGGTAGCCACCGAGCCGCCTCGGAAGCGCCACTCATTTGATGGTCCTACTTTAGTTGCTTAGCGTTGGGCAGTCAGTGATTTTCGTCACATGCCAAACAACATTTCTCAGCCCCCACAGAAAATTCAAATAATTACGCTATCTCCTTTGGAATGAGGCAGATACATCAACAAAACGATTCCAGGCCGCCCCCTTAAAACCGAAACCGATAGCGCAATTCCCCATAAATCTCTCGCGGGTTCACAAAATGCGTCCCGCCAAACGTATTGCTGTTGTCTAGCAAGTATCGAGCATTGGCCACGTTCAAAACGTTGATATCCACTGACCAATTCTCGCTTAACGTTTTCCCCACCGCCAAATCCACTGTTGTGTGCGAAGGCAAATGCTTTGGGCCATTGCCATTCAAAAATCCCGAGCCGTACTCCACCGCACCCGTCGCCCACGCTCGCCAAGGCAAATCGGAAGTAACCACGATGCTGAGCGTATTGCGCTGATCGTGGTCCAGGTAAAAATAGGACGTGGGGGCAAATTCCAATAGTCCGCCCGTAATCGGGCCTAAGCCCTTGGCAATCTGATTCGAGTAGGCGACATGGATTCGGGCGCGCTGGAAGAGCTCCGGCGAGCGAAGAATCACCTCATTGCCTTCAATCAGCGCCGCCAAATCCGTCAGCGGCAGGAAAATGTCTGAGTTCCCCAATTCATCGTGGTCGAGGAAATTCTGGGCGCTCGTGCGAAAATGGTCATAATTCAAAAACCAGCCGCGATGAGGAATGGAAACTCCGACGTCCCATTGATGGTCGCGCTCGCCGTGCAAGGGAATGAAACCAAAGCCTTGCTGAACTGCAAAATTGAGCAGCGGACCGGAAATTGTGTCGAGCGGCGGAGGTTGGTAGTATTGCGCCACATAGCCGTGCACGACCCAATGAAGATGGGGGATCCTCACGTCGGCTCCCAAGCGCGGGGATGTGGCCGTTTCATGCACCAATCCCGCGTACCTCGTCCATCGCACGCCGCCATTGAGCGATAACCACCTCGTGGCGCGGTATTGGTCCTGGAAAAACACCGCGTCCAGATCCCCGGATGGGGTCAGGCACTGTTCGAGCGCGGTTCCATGAGCGGGATGGCTCGTAAGGCCAAAGAAGGTGTTATCAAATTGGCCGAAAGTTTCGACCCCAACCTCGCCGTTCTGCTTTCTCACAACGGCGTTCAGGGTTGCCTGAGCGCCCAGGTAATTCGAGCGCCGGTTGTCATTAAGGATGAAGGGCGTATCCTGGGGCCCTCCGACGTAATCCGCTCGATTAAAGTGGTAGAACGGCGAGACGTTGAGCATGACTCCGGCGCTGAAGGAGTGGATCCAGGAGAAATTGACAAAAGCGTCGCGCTCAATGTCCAGGTCGCGGATGCCGGCGGTTTGCTGCTCCGGCGTATTGGGGATCTGGTAATGATCACCTCGCACGGAGGCGACCAGGCGCAACTGATCCTCCGGGGTCGCGTTAAAAAACAGCGAACTGAAGCCGCCCACGCCGCTTTCCATATCGTGCAGGACTTGGGCGACCGGCGTCATCAAGCCGAGATCCGACCGGTCGGCGTCCAAACTGCCGTAATAGGCAAACCGGTCGGTATGGTTGCCGAAGCTGAGTTGGTCATTGGTCTGATTGAAGTTGCCGAAGCTGGCAACCAGCTCGCCACTGTTGTCGTATTCAAACCCGGACCGCGGAATCACATTGAAAACCCCGTAAGTGCGGTCGCCGTATTCAGCCGAATAACCGCCGGTCGCCGCTTCGATATCGTCGGCATCCAGCGGGTCAAATTGCGGTCCAACATTCGAAGCGATGTTGGTATTGGGAACGGGAACGCCATCCACCTCCCAGCTCACCTGGTGACCGCCGCGCACGTGGAGCATGTCATGCACCATGGTGGCCCCGGGAACGTAATCGGTAATCATGGCCATGCTATTAACCTGGTCGGCGCCGGGAGTGCGAGCAATCATCTTTTGGCTGACCAGGGTTTCTACGGCGGAAGACTGCGTGTTGAGCGTCTCCGGCGCCGCGGAGACCCGCACGCTCTGCCGGATGCTTCGAACCTTCAACTCGCAATGCAGTATCGGCGCGCTGCCAGAGGTGATGACAATCCTTTCTTCAAAGGGGCTAAAGCCCGGCGCGTTCACCTCCAGCAGGTATTCGCCCACCGGAACAGCATCGAATTCAAATTCGCCGTAGCCGTTTGAGCGTGCCTTGCTCGACCACGACGAACCTTCTGCGTGAAGCACCACCTCGGCGCCGGCGACCGGCAGGTGCTGCGGATCATGCACAATCCCGCGCACATTGCCAAAAATCGTTGCCAGCGCAACCGAGGCCGAAAACGCGAGTGCTAAAAAGAGAAGTGGACCGCTCCGCTGTGACACAACACCCTCCTTCGGCGGTTGCTTTCACCCGCTCGTCAATGATTTTCAACTGAGGCTATGGCAGAGGTCTCGGAGGGTGCTCGAGCAGCGTGGGAAATCCGGCCAAGCGTGTGGCGACTCGGATGGTTGGCTGGAAAGGAGCAACACATTGAGGAATGGGCAAAACGAGGCGCGGCCAATCGAAGCGCAAATCAATGAAGCTTAAAAGAAACAAGCTTGGGCCTTGGGTTAGGATGCACGTGCAGCCTTGGGTCTGCGGCGAACGCTGAGTATCCATCGGGCAAGAGGCTGGCATGGCAGCCTTTGTAGAGCGCATGGGACAGTGGCCTCCGTCGCAACAGCCACAGCCCATTCGCGCGCAGCACGAACCCGACGAGGGGACCAGAAGGCCAGGCAGGGTTGGCCCTCCCGCCATGAGAAGAAAGATGAGTAAAGCGCTTCCTCCGTACCGCCGCATGATCCCATCCTACCAGAAACTCTCCGTAGCCGCCGCGTCGCCCCGAAAAGGCCTCCGTCGGGTCGGCAGGCATCAATCGGCGGGCGTGTCCGGCCAAACGTTCGTCAACGGTGAGCCCGCGGGCGATGATCCCAACCAAGACTCCCCTTCGGGCACCGCTCGGGATGGCAACGGAGCACTCGGTGGGAAAATCTCGGCTTCCCGTTCCATCGCCTCGCGCAACTCACGCAACTGGTTCTCAATCCTCCTCATGCGACGGTGCAGCTTAAAGAGCGCGAACGGTGTGGTGATGAGCGACTGCAGAAAGAGTAACAACACCATCAAGCCCGCCCCGATAACGGCGTCCGCGGCATAACTGGCCAATCGAGGGGTGGCCGAGTGTAACAGCACTTCGACGGCACTCGCTTCGGCGCGAGCGTCGCGCCCTCGCTCCTTTAATCCTGCGCCCACACGGTGAGCGAAGTTGTGGCCGCGCGTTCCCACGAGCCAGGCCAATCCCATAAGCCCAGCCAACAACAAAACCTCTTTGACGGGAAACCGATTGCGCATAGCTTCTCCTTATCTGTCCCCGCCTTGTTTGGTTGACCGTTGCCTCAACTCACCTCGCCGGGAGCAACAAAATCCCCTCCCCGCGGCACTTTGGCCAGGCCCTTTCGCTGGACTCTACTCATGCTCTTCGGAACACTCCAACGCCGAAGTCTTGGCGTCCCCGCAATCCCAGTTAGATGCGGGCAGAAACAGGTGGGATTGCTCACCGGATATCTCCTACGCTCTGGCCATGGGATAGGATTTGCCATTTGCGGCTTAGGAGAGAGCATGGTACTATGGCGCTCGGATGGGGGTCTCGCGGTCACTGAAGAAGTTGGTGGCGCGCTTTCAACGAGAGGCCTGAATTCTTTTCTCGGGCCGCTCGGCGCATCGGAGCGCACCCCAAGCCAGTTCGGGAAAGGCCGAAGAATGCCTGAGATTTCGCCTTCTCGATCCCCAAACCCCGGCACAAAGCATTCCTTGCTCGATGCTCGACGGCTTAGCGAGCTTTGGGGCTTTTTGTTTTTGGTGGCCGGTTTGCTAATCCTGCTCAGTTTGGCATCCCACTCGATGCTCGATCGCTCCCTAGATTCCACCGGAGGTCCGGGACCGGTTCACAATTGGATCGGCCCTGCTGGCGCTTATCTGTCGGATGCGCTCGAGCAATTTTTCGGCTGGGTGGCCTTCGCGTTTCCCCTGGCCTTCATGTACGTAGGGGCCCGCTTGCTTGTGGGGAAAAATCTCGAAGCCCCGCGAACCAAGGCGGTGGGGCTGTTGCTGCTTGCCGGCTCGCTGATGGCTTTGCTGGACTTGTTCCCTTTGACGCCGCGGATCGGGGGGATGATTCGAGGCAGCGGACTCGGCGGCGTCCTAATCGCGATGGGTTTGATCCACATTTTCAATCGCCTGGGCGCTGCCATCGTCAGTGGTGCTGTTTTTCTCAGCTCCCTATTCCTCATTAGCAGTTTCTCCTTCGGGAAAGCATTTGACGCCGTGAAAGCCCGTTGCGCGTTCGCTCAACGACTCGGCGCAAAGTGGCAAGCCTGGCGGGAAGCCCGCCGCGACGAGCATCTGCGTCGGCAAGCGGAAAAAAGACAAAAAGCCGGCAAAATCCCTGTGGTGGTACAAAGTGCGCGAGAACTCTCCCCTGCCCAAAGGCCCAAGATCGCTTCCTCCGCAGCCGCGCCCGCCGCTGCCTTGGGAGGCGAAACTTTTATTCAGCCTGGCAGCATAATGGATGTTCTTCGGCCGCGCCGGACCGAGGCCACGCCCAAGCTTTCCTCCGACGCCGATGCGCCGTTAAAGCGCCCCCCCGAAACCAAGTCCCCTCGAGTGGTCGGTCGAGATTCTCATGCTTACAAACTGCCGAGCACGGCGCTGCTTCGGCCGTCCGACGCGGAAGAAGCTATTGATGAAGAGGAGTTGAAGGATCGCGCCGTGCGGCTCCGGGAGAAACTCGCCGAATTCGGGGTGCTGGGCGAAGTGACGCAGATTCACCCCGGCCCGGTGGTCACCACCTATGAATTCAAGCCGGAACCAGGCATCAAATACAGCCGCATCGTCAACTTGGCGGACGATCTCTGCCTCGCCATGCGGGCCGAGTCCATTTTGATTGACCGCATTCCCGGCAAATCCACTGTGGGCATTGAGGTGCCTAACCTCCACCGCGAAACCATTCATCTGCGGGACTTGATCGAGTCGCGGGAATTCGCGGCCGCACCCTCCAAGCTGAGCCTTTGCCTAGGGAAAGACATCACCGGCAAAATGAAGGTTGCCGATCTCACTCAGATGCCCCATTTGCTCTTGGCGGGATCCACCGGCTCCGGCAAAAGCGTCTCCATCAATTCGTTCATCGTCTCGATGCTTTACAAGGCAACGCCCGATGAAATCAAACTTATTATGATTGACCCCAAGCGGCTGGAACTGAGCCTCTACGAAGGCATCCCGCACCTGTTCACGCCCATTGTCACCGAGCCGAAAGTTGCCGCCAACGTGCTCCGCCGAGCCACCCTCGAAATGGAAGAGCGACTCAAGAAGCTGGCAACGCAAGGCGTTCGCAATATTGAGCAATACAACAAAATTTTTGAAGACGAGCCCACCGGAAATCTCTTCGAGCCCAAGGATGGCACGCCCGGTCCTTTGCCCTATCTGGTGATTATCATTGACGAATTGGCCGATTTGATGATGGTCGAGCCGCAAGGGGTTGAGGAATCCATCACTCGCCTTGCCCAAATGGCCCGGGCCGTCGGAATCCATTTGATTCTTTCAACCCAGCGGCCGTCCGTGGATGTCATCACCGGCCTCATCAAAGCCAACTTGCCCTCTCGCATTGCGTTCCGTGTGGCCTCCAAGGTGGACTCCAGAACGATCCTGGACTCAAACGGCGCCGAAGCGTTGCTCGGTCGAGGCGACATGCTCTTTTTGCCGCCCGGCAGCGCCCGCCTGCAACGCCTGCATAGCTGCCTGGTCACTGAGACCGAGATTGAAAAAGTTGTGGATTGGTGGAAGTCGCAATCGAAGCCGCAATACCATGAGGAGTTCCTGCAACCGCTGAAGGACAAAGAGGCTTCTGACGATGCCACAGGGGATGAAGAAGAAGACACGGAGCTCGATGAAGTTTATGACGAAGCCGTTCGCTTGGTGGTGGAATCCGGCAAGGCTTCCACTTCATTATTGCAGCGTCGGCTGCGGCTGGGGTACGGCAGGGCGGCGCGTTTGATTGATATGATGGAAAAAGACGGAATTGTCAGCGCGGCGGACGGTTCCAAACCGCGTGAAGTTCTGAAACGACCGGATTGGATTCAAGAGATTGACAAATCCCTCCGATAGCTTTAGTTTGAGGACTTTCGGCAGCGTCTCCGGAAGGGCAGAAAGCCTCCATATCGCAGGCGAAGACCCCAAGGTGGGCAGCGTTGAGCTCGGCGGGACAGCGAGTTAAGGCCAGAGGGGAGACCCAAACATGGCAAATGTCGAGTCCAGCAATCGGCGCCGCAGCGGTCGCGTGGCGCATAAAATGCCTGTCATCTTGAGCGGCGTGGACCGCGACGGGTTCAATTTCGGAGAGGAAACCGAAACCGTCAGCATCAGCAAGCATGGCGCCGCCGTCCGAAGCGCCTATGACCTTCGCTTGGGGCAAGAGGTTTCCGTCCGCACTAAAGACACGCATCGCGTCGGACAATTTGTGGTCGTTTGGGTTGGACAGCCTGGCACCCCCGGCCAAGG
Source organism: Acidobacteriota bacterium (assembly GCA_021838785.1). Taxonomy (GTDB): domain Bacteria; phylum Acidobacteriota; class Terriglobia; order UBA7540; family UBA7540; genus JAKCCV01. Next base: position 111,839 of record JAKCCV010000004.1, read on the forward strand.
CCAGGTAGGCCTCGAGTGGGTGGAGGCTCGCCGATTTTGGGGCATTGATTTTCCGCCCGACGATTGGGAATCGGACGAGTAACCTCGCCGCCCCTTTGGTGGCGCTTCCCCCATCGGGCGGCGCGCGAGCGAAGCATTCTATCTCTTTGCTGTCGCTGGGTAATTGAGGGGCTGAAAATCCCGCGACATTTCTTGACAGCGCGCCGATTCCGTCTGACAATCATCTTTCAGTCGCCGCGGTAGCTCAGGTGGTAGAGCGCAGCCCTGAAAAGGCTGGCGTCGGCGGTTCAACTCCGTCCCGCGGCACCATCTTTTCAAGCACTTAGCCCGCATTTCTCAGAGAAGAATTGAAAAGGGGCTGTCGCTTCATGGCATAAGTGAAAAACTTGGACCCAAGAAGGAGGGCGCCTTTTGCAGATACGGGGTAACCAAAAATCCTTCCAATTCCATCCCCGTTTTCATCGCGAGGTGCGGGGCCGGAAGTAGCGGCTGGCCAACCGTAGGTTGGCCAGCCAGCGTTTTTGGCGGGCCTTACGCCGGGACATAGCCTGCTCGAAGAATCAGGTCGGCGGCGCGGAAGATCCGTCGGCCTGGCTTCCTGAATGCCTTCGCATCCAAATCGAACGTGAGCTGTCGAAGCCAACATCTCGAATTTTATTTAGAAATCAAGGCTGTGCGGAAGTCAAAAGAGTGCATTTTGGACTGAGAAAGACTACTATGTGGGCCATGGGAGCGACTATCGTGAAAACCGGATCGGTAGCCGAAAGTGAAAGCCGGCCGCATCCCGTTTACGAAACGAACCTGGGCAAAATGTATCTCGGTAAATCGGAGGAATTGCTCCTTCGGCATCCTCTCTGCCTTAAGAGGAATCAGGTTCAGCTAATTTTCACTTCCCCGCCGTTCCCGAAACCGTTTCCTAAGTCTGGAATTTTCCCTTTTCTGGAGGTTGAAACGGCCGCTCTCGGACGCTCGCTCGTCACCGTGGCCCTCCCAGCCTTTATCTCCCCGCTCGGGGCGTGCGCAAAGCGGACTCCTAAGTTTTCCCATTGCAAGTCGCCCAGCTATGAGGGCATCTGCGATCCTTACGTGCCGGGAACAATCATCATGTTCAGGAACAAGAAGCCGATCCTGGTCATCAACGCCTGGCAGGACCGACCCGATGAGGGCAGAGCTGACCGGGAAGTGCTGGCTAGGGTGAGCGCAGGCCGCAGCGACGGGCGAAGTATTCGAATGATGAGTTTCGCCTCGTCGCAGTGTTGATGTCGAAATGCCTCAGAACCTCAACCATGTAGTCAATTCTGGAATCAAAATTGTCCGGCAGGGTGCTCTGGAAGCCTTCTTTCGTGACCCGGCTGGTGTCCTTTGGCACGCTCACGCCCAGCGGATTATTGTCCGCCAGCCCGGCCAAGTACCAGCTTTCGATCTCGCTCACGACGACGAGGACGTGGTGGGTGTCCAGCCCACGGAACCTCTGTGACAGGCTCTCTTTTTTCTTTGTGGGGCACGGGTGCGAGTTGATGTCCGCAAGGAGAAAATAATCGGCACCCATCGCCTTAACGCTTCGCAGGAAGGAGTCCACCTTCTCATTCTTTTGCCGCGCATACTTCCAGATTTCGATGCAGTCGTAGCGCGAACTGAGTCCGGGGATGGCGATGCGCTCCACAAACCGCTCATCGTCATCGCCTTCGACCAGCAGAAAAAGTCTTTTGTGGGGCATTTCAGGCGTGAAGCAGGTTCTGAGCGAACAACTCGTCGAGGCCCATCTCGTTCCTGAGAAAAACCTTCACGTCTTCTCTCTCCGCCGGGCGGGTGATCGTGGAAAAGCCTTCCGCGTCCCTCGAAACCAAGAGCACGTCTTCGATATCGGCGCTTCTGACAACCTCGGGGTTATGGGTCGTGACGATAATCTGCTTGTGCCGCGAAGCGTCTTTCATCATTTTAACCACGCGCGAGATCAGGTGCGGATGAATGTTGCGCTCCGGCTCCTCGATGACGGCAACGGGCTTCCGCTCGAAGTAGAGTGCAACAATGAGCGCAGTGACGTTGAGGGTCCCGTCGGAGAGCAGCGAAGCAGGGAGAGACTTCTTCTTCGTGTAGGTCTCCTTCAGGCTGAAAAGGAGCGATTTGTCGGCAAATCTCTCGACGTCCAAGCTGGCCACGAATGGGAGCAGGTCTTGTAAGAGGTTGGCGAGCTTCCGCTTGCTGGTACCGTCCTCATTGATTTTCCTGAGAACAATTGCCAGGTTGTTGCCATCCTCTTCCAGTTCTGCCTTGCCCGTAATGGGCGTAGCCTTCTTGGGGAGCTTAGGATCGAAGTCGTAGATCGCAGCGTCCCTCAGGGAAGGACCAGCGCGGAATAGACTTAGTTCCATGATTAGCGACCGGCGCGGGACGTTTGGCGGCGCGAACCAGGGGGCGATCTCGTACTGCTCCAAGGTCACGCCCTGGGGCGGCTTGAGTTCCGCGCTCACCTTTTCCCCATCCCTCGTGACGAGCACCTCGCCCTTGCCATGGCGTTGCCCGGGTTTGGCCCCTCGGTCCCCCGGCCCGACGGCAACGAAGTTGCCTTTGACTGATAACCGCTCGTCCACGACCTCAAACGCTTCTCTCCGTTTTCCAGTGGCAAGCGAGAAGCTGTGCGCGATTTCCGCGTCCGCCAGACCGATATAAATGTCCCGGGCTTTGGACCTTGCGACCACCTCCACATCAGTCCGTCCAGACCCTGCGACCTCAACGTTGAGATTCTCTCCGGCTCCGATGTTGAGGTTCGTCAGGTACTCGGGGCCGCCCTGCATCTGGATCGCGTTGTTCAAGCCGTGGCGCTGAATATCCCGAAGGAACTCGATGATGCGGATAAAGTTCGACTTTCCGGAGGCGTTCGCCCCGATCAAGACGTTGAAGTCACCCAGGCGGACTTCCACGTCCTTGAAGCTCTTGAAGTTCTTAACCCGGATTGTCTTGATGGCCATCCGGCTCCCCACCTACCGAAGGCGATTTTACCAAAGAATTGCTGCTCCTGCTGCCGCATTCTCGGGTCAAGGCGGGGGGCGGTCCAGCGGCCCGAGGGGGCGGGCCTCGTTAGATGATTCTCAGTTTTTTGCCGACCTCTTCGAGAATGGCGAGGGCGCGGGTGAGCTCCTCGCGCGTGTGCGTGGCGGTGACGATGGTGCGGATGCGGGCTTTGCCGTGCGGGACGGTGGGAAAACCGATGCTCTGGGCGAAAACGCCCTGCTGGAAAAGCTGGCGGGAAAATTCATGCGCGAGCGCGGCGTCGCCGACGATGACGGGTGTAATCGGCGTTTCGCTCATGCCGGTGTTGAAGCCGAGCTTTTTGAGGCCCTCCTTGAAGAACCGCGTGTTTGCCCAAAGTTGCTCGATAAGCTGCGGCTCTTCTTCCAGAACTTCAAACGCGGCGAGGCACGTGGCGGCGACGGAGGGCGGATGGGAAGTGGAAAACAGGAACGGGCGGGCGCGATGGTAAAGGAATTCGATGGTGTCGCGGGTTGAGCCGACGTAGCCGCCGAGCGCGCCGATGGCCTTCGACAGCGTGCCGACCTGGATATCCACGCGGCCGTGCAGATTGAAGTGGTCCACGGTGCCGCGGCCGTTCTTGCCGAGGACGCCCGAAGCGTGAGCGTCATCGAGCATCATGATGCAGCCGTACTTTTCCGCCAGCGCCGCGAGCTCGGGCAAAGGCGCGATGTCGCCGTCCATTGAGAAAACGCCGTCGGTGATGAGCAGCTTGCGGCCGGGGCGCGCGGCGACCTCTTGGAGGATCTTTTCGCAGGCCTCCACGTCCTTGTGGGGGAAAACCTTGATTTCAGCGCGCGAGAGCCGACAGCCGTCAATGATGGAGGCGTGGTTGAGCTCGTCGGAGATGATGACGTCTTCGCGGCCCAAAATGGCGGCGACCGTCCCGGCATTGGCGGCGAAGCCGGACTGAAAAACCACCGAGGCTTCAACCTGCTTAAAGCGGGCAATCTTTTCCTCCAGTGCCATGTGAATCGTCATCGTGCCGGCGATGGTGCGGACAGCTCCGGAGCCGACGCCGTAGCGCTCGATGGCTTCAATGGCGCGCGCTTTGAGTTTGGGATGCGTCGTCAGCCCGAGGTAATTGTTGGAAGAAAGATTGATGACCTCGCGGCCGTCAAAACGGGCAACGGGAAGCTGCTCGCCTTCGAGCACGCGGAGCTTCCGATAGAGCTTTTGGTCGCGGAACTTGTTGAGCTCATCGGTCAGGTATTGGAGCTGGGCTCTGGGCATGGGTCACGCGCGCCCGCGCTGGCACGACGCTCGTGCGCGGCGTGGCGAAGAAGCCATGATACCACGGCCCGCGTGCGTGAGCGATACTCAGCCTGCGACGTCGGCCCGCGCAGTGGGACGCAGGTCCCTGAGTGCGGGTGGAAACCGCCTTGCGCCGTCCACACTGTCTGATTATGATAGGTGCCGATGACTGCGCGCGTAATCAACGTCGCCTCGGTTCCGCATCGCAGTCCCTTCAGATATCCCGGCGGCAAAACCTGGCTGGTCCCCTACGTCCGGCAGTGGATCCGTAGCCTCCCACATCGCCCCCTCGAGTTTGCCGAGCCGTTCGCCGGAGGCGGGATCGTGGGGCTTTCGGTTCTATTCGATGGCTTGGCGGAAAAGCTCACGCTCGTCGAAATCGACGAGGATGTCGCTTCGGTCTGGAAAACCATCCTCAGCGCTCAAGGGAGCCGTCTGGCGTCCGAAATCATCTCCTTCAGACCATCTGAAGAGTCCGTGCGGTCGTGCCTCTCCCGTACGCCGAAAAGTCAGTTTGACCGTGCCCTGCAGACGATCGTCCGCAACCGCGTCCAGCGGGGTGGGATTATGGCCCCCGGAGCGAGTCTTATGAGGCGAGGAGAGAATGGGCGGGGGGTCGCCTCTCGCTGGTACCCAGAGACCTTGGCGCGGCGTATCCTGGCCATTTTCGAGAACAGGCATCGCATTCGGTTCCGGCTGGAGGACGGAATTCAGTTCATCCACGAGAATGCTAACCGCGAGGACCTGGCATTCTTCATCGACCCGCCTTACACTGTGGCGGGCCGGAGACTGTACCTACACTCCCAGATTGACCATGAAAGGCTCTTCGGCGAGGTCGCCAACCTAAGGGGGGAGTTTCTGATGACCTACGACGATGCCGGGCCGATTCGAGCACTGGCTTCACGGTTTCGGCTCGACACGCACGCCATCCCCATGAAGAACACGCACCACAGGGTCATGACGGAGCTGTTAGTGGGGCGCGACCTTGGGTGGGCCAGAAAGCCGCTCCAGCTTGTCCAGAATGCGCTTTTCGAAGACCTCCAGGCTTACGGGAGTGCCGGCCGTGAGGCCCTCAACCGAATCTGCTAGCGTGGTAAAGTGGACTCGGTCCCGCTCGAGTTGAAAGTTGCCCGCCTCGCGCTCGCTGTACCTTACGACAAACCAAGCGACATCGCAATTTGTGATATGCGGAACGGTTCGCATCTTGCCCATGGCTAGAAAGAAGGCGCGGTCCACGACCACGGCCATCTTCTTCCCCCACCGGCTCAGAGTTGGGACCTTAATCTGCAACTGCGGCATCAATCTTTTTGGACCGCTGCTGCGATAATCGGGCCGCCGCAGAACATGCGGGAATGGGAGGCTGTCCGCGGTGTGGCTTCGGATTACCTCGAAGTCGTTTGTTATGGCGAGGCCTTGAAAGTAAACTGCTTGGACCTCGACAGCGCACCACAAGAGCGGGCTGCTCTTCGGAACCACCAAAATTCTGTCAATGCGGCCCACGGCCTTGGCCTTTGGCGATAGCGGCGATTCCAGAAAGCCGATCTCACCGACTACGGTCGGCTCGCTCGTGCCAAGGATTGTTTCCCCGACCCAGCCGTAGATCATCTGGTCTTCCTCGAAGCGCGCCGGACACACTGTGCGTAATTGCCCATCTTCGCCGCCCACCGGCGTGACGAGACCGGTTTCAAGCGATTTCTGATACAGGCGCAGGGAGCAGACGCCACCTACCTTGTTGCAGTCAGCTCCCTTCTGAAATGGACAGGGCGTCGCAGGCCGTTGGGCTTTTGGAAGGCATTCGATGCGCGCACGGTTGCGGCGTTCCGCCACGGTCATCGAGGTGAGCGGCACGCCATACCACTCGCCGATTCCGAACCTTAGCTGCGCGGCCTTTGGCTTGACGGGCTTCGGCACGGGCCTCCATGCTATCGCGGGAGGGTGAGAAAACAAAAATACTGGGCGCCCAGCGTGGAAATTCGAATCGCCTTGCCCATGGACCCTACTGCAGCTTGCGGCGGACTTTTTCGAGGCCCTCTTTGGCGAGCGTGTAATCGGGGCAAAGCTTGAGGGCCTGCTCGAAGTGCCAGCGCGCCTTGCCGAGCATTTCCTTGGCCGTATAAACACGACCCAGGTTGTAATGCGGGAAGTGGTAGGACTCATAGCGCCTGGACTGGAGCGCGCGCTCGAGCCAGGGAATGGCGGCGTCGTACTGGCCTCTTTCGATCAGATAGGCGCCGATATCGTTGTAGGGATTGCCGAATTCGGGATCAATCTGGATAGCTTTCTTGCACTCGGCGATGGCGTCCTCCACCCTGCCCTGGTAATGATAGGCCCAGCCGAGGAAAGTGTAAGCCTCGGCGGTGGGATGGAGGTCGAGGGAGCGCTTGTAGAGCTCGACGGCCATCTCATAGTCGCCGCCCACCTGGTATTGGTAGGCTTCCTTAAACAATTCCCACGCTGACTGCAACTCTTCGGACGCCATCCCGCACCCTCTCGCTATCCAACTCTCTAACTAACACAGTGGCCGTCACTGTGTCAATTGGCGCAGCTTGCGCCTGTCAAAGCTCTCTTAAAATGTCCCCTTGCTTACCTCGTTAAGAATGTCCCCTTTTCTGCTTTGGTTTTTTCTCCGTCGTGGGTAGGTCCCGGAGCGGAGCCCTGCCAGCCCGAAGGGCGAGCGCTTAGGGCGAAGCGCAGGGCAAGGCCAACGACGACCGCGTCGCAACCGCCGCCCCGCCCAACTCCTGCCTCTCGGCAACTCGGCGGGCGGACTGGCGCCTATCTCCTCATGGAATCAGGAAATCCTGAAACCGCCGCAGCCTCTTTGGATGAGTTGAGAGGGCGGCTCAAGTCTGCTATCCTCGGCTTTGCATCTTGGCAGGGGCTGCATTCAATGAGCAGCGGCGCGGCCTCTCGATTCAAGGCAACAAGCGCTAAGCCTTATGGCTCGCGCGAGCAGTGGCAAGCTGGGAGTTGACCACGGGTTGAGCTACCTGCGGAGAATGCCCGGACTGCCCGGACGTCGCCTCAGGAAGTTCGCGGCAGGCGCCAGCAGAGGGTCAAACGGTCCGCCGGCCGCTGCAAGGAGAAATTGCCCCGAGCATGAGCAAGGCTCAGCCGAGCTTTCTGACAGCATGAATGCCCGCGCTTGACGGCTCCCCAGGAGAACGGATGCTCACGGACGACACACTCAAAGCTTTGGTGGAGGCCATTATTTATGTTGCTCCTGAGCCGGTGTCGCTGGATGCTCTTAGCCGGGCCTTAGAAGGGGAGTCGCGGGAGCGAATCAAGGCTAAGCTCTACGAGTTGATGAACGATTACGCTTGGCCGCATCACGGCATCCACATCCGCGAGGTGGCGGGGGGGTATCAGCTTTCCACCAAGCCGGAGCACCACGAGGTGCTTCGCCAATTTGTCAAAAGCCTCAAGCCGCCTCTGCGGCTTTCCAAGCCGGCGCTTGAGACTTTGGCCGTCATTGCCTATCGCCAGCCCGTCACCGTGCCGGAAATCAATGAGATTCGCGGCGTGGATTCCGGTGGCGTCATCCACACGCTGATGGAAAGAAAGCTGGTGGTGACGGCCGGACGGAAAAGTGTTGTTGGACGGCCCATCCTCTACCGCACGTCGCGCGATTTCATGATTCATTTTGGCCTCAAAGACATCAGCGAGTTGCCGAGCCTAAAGGAATTTGAGGAGTTGGCTCGCCAGGCGCTTGGGCCGGAGGTCTTGGCCGCCGAAACACTGCCCGCGCCAGAAGTCGAAGCCGCGCCGACGCCGGAAGCACCTGACCCACCCTCCTCTGTGGAGCCCGCGGAAGGCCCCAAAGAATCGTCTTGATAGGGCGCCAAGTCGGCTCGGAATCGGCCTGCGCCGTCGGGCCCAAAGGCTGAGGGCAGATCAACCATTGTGCCCGGGGCGTAAGGCAGGCCCCGCCCAGAGACCCGCGAGACTTCAAGGGAAGGTTTTTCGTGCTAGCCGGGTCGCCGCAACCCGAACATGGAACGCCGGGATAGCCAGGCGGGGAGGCCGCGATGGGCTCTAGGTTTTCTCAGCGAAAAAAGAACCGCTGTGCTTTGGTCGTAGGGTTGCTGGGCTTAGTGGGGCTTGGACGAGGCGGCATCTTGGCCGCTTCGCTGCCGCTCCACCTGCTTCGTGACGTGCGGCTTCCGGGGCGCGCCACCCGTTTTGACTATGAAAGTTACGACCCAAAATCCCATTTGCTTTTTATCGCCCATCTTGGCGACAGTTCCGTCCTGGCCTTCGATACACGTCGCGGGACCTTGGCGGCCACGATTCCCGGGGTTGCGAAGGTTCACGGCGTGTTGGCCGTTTCTCCTCTCGGCCGTGTGTACGCTTCAGCCACGGGAATGGACCGTGTTGTGGCGATTGACGAGCGGACGTTCCGTATTCTCGCCGAGATGCCGGGCGGGCATTATCCGGATGGTTTGGCCTTTGATCCGATGCTGCACGAGCTATTCGTCTCCGATGAATTGGGCCGTACCGACACCGTGATTGACACGCACAGCGAGCGCCGCCTCGCCACCATTCCCCTCGGCGGAGAAGCGGGCAATACTCAGTTTGATCCGGTCTCCGGCCGCATGTACGTGGATGTGCAAACCCTTAACCGGCTCGTTGCCATAGATCCGAAAACGTGGGCCTTGACAGGGAGCTATGCCTTGCCCGGTTGCGTGCATGATCATGGCTTGTATATTGATAGCCCCCATTGGCTGGCTTTCATTGCGTGCGACGGCAACGCCAAGCTGCTCAGTTTTGATCTGAATACAATGAAAGTGACGGGAATCCACTCGGTGGGCCGATACCCTGACGTATTGGCGTTCGACCCCAGCCTCGACCGGCTCTACGTGGCAAGCGAAAGCGGAGTCGTGGCGGCGTTCCAGGAAAAGGGACGAGGGGTGGTCAAGCTCGGAGAGGCTTACCTCGCCTTCGAGGCGCATTCGGTGGCGGTGGATGCCGAGCACCGAGTGTACTTTCCTCTCCAGGACCTAAACGGGCACCCTGTTCTTCGCATCATGGCACCCACGGAGATCAGCCATTAAGCGCCTCCCTTAACAGCCTTGTTCACCGCGAAAGCCTCTTCGGCAGCGCTCACGAGTGGGCGGCGGAAGGGGCGGCTCGCGCGGTGGCTCGAGCCGAACAACCCAAGGCATGCCAGCTTTTTACCCCGAAACCACTTTGGGATACAGTGAAGCTAGCGTCTCTACTCAGGCTGCTGGCCCTCGGTTGAGGTTGCGGGACAGCATCAACTTGAGTGTGATTTTGTCAGACCCAGGAGTCAGGCCAAAACCAATGCCGGCTTCAACGTCCACGCCGAGGAAGTTGCTGCTGTAATGGTCCATCACGGCCCAGATTTCGTGAAATTGCTGGTCGTAAGGGAGGAAGCCGCGCAATGGGCCGAAGCCATCGTATTCTTCAGCCGCAATGGCCCACCTGGCGTTCCAGTGATAAGCAATCCGACCGGCCGGATTATATTCAAGATTGCCGAGGCCACCAGCGTAGTCCGTATCCACGATCGGATTGTAAATCAAATGCACTCGATTCAGATTCAGCCCCACGATGGGCCTGATCTCGGAGGTGATGGGTCTGGACTCCCAGTAGTCGGCATTGACGCTAAATTCAAAATTCACTCCGTAGAAAAACTTATGTTCTTGGGCGTGGGGTCGAACGAAGAGTTCACGAATTTTGAAACCGTTAATCGTTGCGCCGCGCCTTTTCGAGTAGAGGGTGTACACCGGAAGATAAAGTCCCTGCTCAAACCAGGGTGTCACGCCATAAGCCCACTCGGCCGTGCCATTGACCGAATCGTCCGCAATGATGGCACCGGGAAAAGCCGGGGTTTCCCGGCCAACCGGCGTGAAGTTGGTATGAACCATCAAATTGAATACGCCTGGAGGCTCAATGACCGCGTTATAGACCTGAATCTCATCGGTCTGCGCCAAGGCCAAGGCAGGAGCCATCAGCAGACTCATGAAAATCAGCGCCAAGGCGCGCCGAGAAATTCCCTGAACCGGTTTCATGTGTATCCCCCCAGCAGCATGTCCCTTCCAAAGCTCAGACAAACACCCGACCGCATCTCGTACCGAAATCTCTGTTACCCTAGGCCCGCTGCATCGAGAGGGTTCGGATCTGCCGAAGCATCTCGACCGTCTCGCGCGCTGACCGCTTTCCTAACAATCCGAGTGGCACACTTCCTTAAGACGCCGGTAATATACCCCTTTTTCAGGGCAACGGCCAGATGGGTTTTGTGCGGCGCGCATGGGTTAGGTAACAGCTACTCAGCCGTGGGTTCCGACAGAAATTCGCGAATTTCCCGGAGCACCCGCTCGAACATAGGCATGGTTAGCCGCCCGGTTTGGGTGTTTTGCTGGCTTGGATGATAAGAGGCAAACAAGCGAGGCAGGCCACCGTGTAAAACGTAATTTGCGCCATGCCGGAAGTGAAATCGCGCACGGGGTGGCATGGGAGCGCGAGCCGACGCCCAGACCAAGCAGGTATCAAATGCCACCCGCCCCAGGGCCAAAATCACCCGCATATTTTTTAACAGAGCCAATTCACGCTCAAGGTACGGATGGCAATTTCGCAACTCCTGCGGTGTGGGTTTGTTGTCGGGCGGGGCGCAGCGAACCGAGGCTGTGATGTAACAATTGCGCAGGCTGAGGCCGTCCTGCCGATGGCGAGCGATCGGTTGGGAGGCGAATCCGGCCTCGTACAGCGCTTGATAAAGAAAATCACCGGAACGATCTCCGGTGAACATACGACCGGTGCGGTTGGAGCCGTGCGCTCCCGGTGCCAGCCCCAAAATGATCAGTTGGGCCGCGAGGTCGCCGAAGCCTGGCACGGGTTTGCCCCAATAGGTCCAGTCACGATATTGGCGGCGCTTCTCGGTAGCCACTTTTTGGCAGTATTCGCGTAGTCGTGGGCAAAGCCGGCAAGCGATAATCCGGCGATTGAGCTTCTCCAGCGCAGCTTGCCGGTCCATTTCTTTAGCCGCGAGGGATAATGCTTTGGCGGAAGGGTTTGCCACCGAGAAACATGTTAGGGCTATTCTCCGAGCCGTGTCAATTTCAAGGGTGCCAGCAGATCTTTCACGTTAGGATGCGTCTTCACAGTTGGAGGCTCCCGTTGGCGGTCAGGTGATGTTCGTGCCGCATCGCTCCGCGTGCAGGAGTTATCTTCCAACCGCACCGGCGACAACGCGGAGACGAGCCGTTACAATAGCGGGCGCTCGGGTCGAGCGGCTGGGCCTGATCTTGGGTCGGAGTTCCTTCACCGGGCCGCGCAAGCTCATGCATTCTGAAACCCTGCCACCAAGACGCCCAAGCAATTACCTGGATAATGCCGTGGCCATTCAAAGGGTTCAACTCAGGGTAGAAATCGTCAGGCTCTTGCTGTCGGCGATCGCGCTGCTAACGCTCGTGGCCGTGGTGACGGGGCTTGCTCGGGCATCGCAACCGGGCAATGCAGTTCGGAGGGTTGGCAAAAAGCTTGCGAAGGCAGGAAGCAAAGAATCGCTGCCATTAAGAGGGGAGGTGCGCGACCCGACGGGCGCGGCTGTCGTCGGGGCTCAAGTGGTTTTCAAGTCAGCACGCTTTTCCGCGCAGACCACCACCGACCGCCGGGGACAATTCTTCTTTCGCTCGATACCGGCGAGGAACGGCATTGTGACCGTGACTACCAGCGGCTTTCGGACGACCCGGAAACCTTGGAGCGGGAGGAGCCGCGAACCGCTGGCCATCACGCTCGAGCCGGCGCTGTTGCGGCAAACGGTAACGGTGACGGCGACGCGCACGCCAACGCCGCTTGGCCAAACCGCCGCCGATGTGCTGGTGTTGACGCCTGAAGAGGTCGCCACAGCGCCGGCTTTAACACTCGATGACATGCTGCGGCAGATTCCCGGCTTCACCCTGTTCCGCCGCTCTGGCAGCCGGACCGCCAATCCGACCTCGCAGGGCGTCTCGCTGCGCGGCGTGGGTGCAAGCGGCGCGAGCCGGGCGTTGGTGATGGCGGACGGCATTCCCCTCAACGACCCCTTTGGCGGCTGGGTTTATTGGGACCGCGTGCCGCGCGCTGCCGTCGAGCGAGTGGAGGTGGTGCGCGGCGGGGCGTCAGACCTCTACGGAACCACGGCCATGGGCGGAGTTGTCAATTTTATTACCCGCAAGGCAAGCCATCCCGGATTGACGCTGGACACCTCGTACGGCAACGAAGACACGCCGGACGCTTCCCTGTGGACAGGCGTGAGCTTCGGTGCTTGGAACGCCGCGCTCTCGGCAGAGGCCATGAGCACGGAGGGCTACATTCTGGTCGCGCCGAACGAGCGAGGTCGCGTGGACACGCCGGCGGGCCAGGAGCATGAAACGGCGGATTTTCGACTGGAGCGCCGATTTTCAAGCGCCGGAAGCCTTTTTGGCGAAGCTTCCATCTTCCGCGAAACGCGAGACAACGGGACGCCGCTCACTTACAATCGAACCCACTTGCGGCAGCTCGTTTTCGGAGCCCATTGGGCGACGGCCGAAGCGGGCGTGTTCTCGCTTCACGCCTACGGCGGACCGCAACTGTTCGACCAAACGTTTTCGGCGGTCGCGGCCAACCGCAATAGCGAGAGCCTGGTGGATAGCCAGCGCGTGCCGGCTCAGCAAGTCGGCCTCGACGCGCAATGGTCGCGCGCGCTGGGGTCGCGCCAGACGCTCGTGGCGGGTTTCGACGCAAGCCAAGTGCGCGGCGCCAGCGATGAAATCTCTTTCTTCCATGGCCGCGCCACGCGAGCGACGGGCTCCGGCGGACGGCAACGCAACGTGAGCGTTTTTGGAGAAGACATCCTCCAGCTTACCCCGCGATGGAGGGCCACCCTCGCGGCACGGCTGGACGATTGGAAAAATTTCGACGCGCTTTCCACCACTCGTCCGCTCTCCACCGCGGGTCCGGTGACGGTGATTCGTTTCCCGGAGCGCATCGAATCCGCCTTTAGCCCTCGCGTGGCAACGCTTTATCGGCTGACGCGGCGTGTTTCGCTGACGGCGTCGGCTTACCGCGCCTTCCGCGCTCCCACGCTCAACGAGCTTTACCGGAATTTCCGCGTCGGCAACGTGGAGACGCTGGCGAATTCCGCGCTGACCGCCGAGCGGCTGACCGGCGCCGAAGCCGGAGCGGAATGGAGCGCGTTTCACCGTAAGCTTAGCGCGCGCGGAACTTTTTTCTGTAGCGATATTTCCGATCCCATCGCCAACGTGACGCTGAGCGTGACGCCCAGCCTCATCACCCGCGAGCGGGAAAACCTGGGCCGAACGCGTTCGCGCGGCTTTGACCTGGACGTCATGTCGCCCCTCTCCCGAACGCTTTCTCTCGAGGCCGGCTATGAGCTGGCGGACTCGACCGTCGTCAGTTTTCCCGCCGAGCCGGCCCTGGTGGGACGGCGAGTGCCGGAAATTCCACGCAATTCGTTCAGCTTTCAGGCGCTTTACTCGAACCCTGCGGCGGGCAAGAGTCTTCAACGCTGGATTGTTTCTGTTCAAGGACGATTTACCGGCATGGCGTTTGACGATGATCTCAACACTCTTCCGCTCGGCAGCTTCTTCACCGTGGATGCTTACCTTGCCCGACCGCTGGCCCGTCAGGTTGAAGCCTACGTGGCGGCTGAAAACCTGAACGACAGCCGGTACGCCATCGCGCGGACGCCCGTGCTTGAGGTCGGGCCACCCACGCTGGTGCGAGCAGGCATCCGAATTAATTTGAGCTGGCGCTAGACGGTTTACCGCCTGTGCTGAGTAAGCCGATCACCATCAATAACTTGCGAGATGTGAGCGCTTGCCGGCCGCATCCGGGCCGCGGCAGTGCGACGGCTGGCACAACGCAAGAATCATGCCGCGGCCACAAGGGCCATCGCGCACAGGTTGCCGGTACGTGACACGTAGTCGCGACGGTGTTGTTTCCGTCGCGGGTATGTTGGGAAGCGTTGTGGAAGCGCCCGCGACACAGAGAGCAGTGCCGCGGCTACCAGCTTCCCCTCCGATCGCGGCAGAGATGAATGCGTCGGTTTGGAGCGTTTCCGTCCCAAGGGATCGGCGTTCCGCGGGCAATGCAGATGGCTGGTCATGCCTCCTCTCGAGTGTCATGATGGCCCCTCCTGAACGGCCTAGCCGGATTATATCAGGATTCATATTTCGGGGAAGGGAACCGCATAGAGAGGTCCCCGCCTCAACTTGACAATGCGCAACGCCTCTCGATAGCATACGAAACGGTGCGCTGCCCACAGCCAAGCGAGCGCGTTTCCGTGGTGAGTGTCAAAAGGGTGAGCCCGAGCCGGTGGGCGAAACGGCGGCTTTGCGTCGTTATTCTATTCCAGAGGACACTCCCGAGGGAGTCGGCGGCGTGAGGCTACAAGGATGCCGTCGGCGGACGTGGCGCGGCGAACCCGCGACATCCCTTCGATTCCCTACGAGGCCCCAGTGCGTGAGGTTAGCTCGTGACCGACGTCGGCGAAGCCTTCCGTCAAAATGAAATCCTGCTGACCGGCTCCAACGGCTTTCTGGGCAAAGTTGTTTTGGGGCTGCTGCTCGACCGTTATCCTCATCTCAAGCATGTTCATTTGTTGCTCCGTCCGGGAACCTATCCGAGCGCGGCCGAACGGTTTGAGCATGAGGTTCTGGAATCGCCCGCCTTGGTGGCGGTTGTCGAGCGATTAGGTCGAGCTCACCTCCGAAAGAAGGTCACGGTGTGGGAAGGAGACCTGGGGGAGGAGGATGCGGGGCTTTCTGCCGATGATCTCGAACGCCTACGTGGGCGGATTCAGGTGATTATCAACTGCGCCGGAAAGGTGGATTTCTTCCCGCCCGTGGATGAGTCGCTTCGCGCCAATGTGGAAGGCGTCGAGCACGTGGTCGGGCTGACCAAGAAACTCGGCGCCAAGCTGGTTCACGTCTCCACGTGTTTTGTCGCCGGCGAAGCCGAGGGCTTGATTGAGGAAAGTGATGCAATTCTCGGCTTTTATCCTCGCCGACGCGATGGGCGCGACCTCAGTTTCGACCACCGACGAGAAATCGAATATTTGCGCGATCAAATTCGTTTGATTGAAGAGAGCGCGGCGGGAGCCCCGCATCTCAAAGAATCGCGTGAGCGGCGGGTGGCGCTGGGGCGGCGGCGTGCGGAGCATTGGGGGTGGGTGAACACTTACACCTACACCAAAAGCCTGGGTGAGCAGATCATCGCTTCCGATCCGGATCTCGATTGGGCCATCGTGCGGCCGGCCATTGTGGAGAGCGCGTTGCGGTTCCCCTTTCCAGGCTGGATCGAAGGGGGGCGCACGGCCGCGCCTTTGGTCTTGATGGCGCTTGGAGGAATGAAGCATTGGCCGGTGCGCCGCGACACGCCGCTCGAGGTGGTGCCGGTGGATTTGGTGGCCGCGGCCCTGCTGGTCGTGGCCGCCACGGTGCTGTGCGGGCGCCATGAGCGGGTTTATCAGTTGGGCACGGCGGACGTTCATCCCATCCGTTTGGGCCCGCTGGTCCATTTGCTGGTCCGAGAATCGCAGCGACGCAACCGTGGCAACGGCGGCGTCTCCCGGATGTTCCGCTGGTGGGTGGGCGCAGGTCCGGCGCGGATAGTTACGGCCTCGGAGATGCGTCGCCGGCGCGAACGTTTTGAGCGGCGCCTCCGCAAAATTCAGAATCTGCTGGAGGGGATGAACCGCATGGCGCGCACGGCCAGCCTGCCGGGCCGGCGTTCGCTGTTCCAACTGACCTCGAAGCTGCGCACCCTGGAATTGCAGGCCAAGTTCCGCGAGCAAACCCTCGACCAGTATCTTCCCTTCGTGTTGCACAATCGCTATATCTTTGAGTCAGAGAACATCCGCGCCGCCTACGCTCGGCTCACGCCGCGTGACCGCGAATTGCTTCCGTGGGATCCGGAGCACATCCACTGGAAGAAGTATTGGGTGGAGCATCAAATCGAAGGCATTGAGAAGTGGGTGCAGCCGGAAGCGGTCAAGGAGTGGGCGTTCAAGATATAATAAGGCGAAGTGCCGGGAGGCTGCTGCGTCGAGTGAAATGAGGCTGAGGCAGGGCGTTTCACGGTGGGCAGCGACGGCGGAGGCGGGCGCATCAAGGCCTGCTCGGCGCGGCGGGTAACCGCCCGAAACCTTAGAGGGCGAGATTCCATGCCCACGGAAGTTCATTCCACGGACACGGCGACGGTCGAAGGTCAAGTTCTGGAAATTGTCCGCCAGTTGTTGACCGAACTGGGCTCAACCCGCGCCGCCGAGACCGCGACGCTCGACTCCTCGCTCGAACGCGACCTGGGATTGGGCAGCCTGGAGCGAGTTGAGCTTCTTGTTCGCTGTGAACGGCGCTTGGAGGTTCGGGTTTCTGACGAGGCTCTTCAACGCGCCGAAACCCCGCGCGAATGGGCCAAAGCCATCCTGTCCCGGACAGGCGCTCCTTCCGCCGCGAGCCGTTATCGCATCGCGCAACCCTCGCGCCTGCCTCCTTCGGCTCCGGAGACCGCCCAGAATTTGGTGGAGGTGCTTCGTCACCACGCCGGCATTGACCCGGAGCGCGTCCATGCCCATCTGCTGGAGGGCGACTCCGGCCAAGATATTTCCTACCGCCGATTGATGGAGACTGCAACGGAAGTGGCTTTGGGCCTGACGGCCAAAGGACTCGAGCGAAATGAGGCCGTGGCCATCATGTTGCCCACGTGCGCCGACTTTCTCTACGCCTTCTTTGGCGTGATGTTGGCAGGCGGCATTGCCGTTCCTATCTATCCTCCGGCGCGCCCGGACAAAATTGAGGAATACGTGCAACGACAAGTTGGCATCCTGCAGAATGCCGGGGTGCGGCTTTTGATTAGCTTTGGACAGGTGAAATCTATCACCGACATCCTTAAGGTTAAACTACCCTCCCTCACAGCGGTGAGTACCGTGGAGGCGCTACGACAGGCTGGCGAACAGTCGTCGCTGCTGGGGCGGGACCCATCGGAAATCGCCTTTATCCAATACACCTCCGGCAGTACCGGCGACCCCAAAGGGGTGGTGTTAAAGCATTCGAACATCTTGGCCAACATCCGTGGGATTGGCGGAGCGGTAAAAGTTCGACCCACCGATATCGTCGTGAGCTGGCTGCCGCTTTATCACGACATGGGGCTCATCGGTGCGTGGTTGTTTAGCGTCTATTACGGACTGCCGATTACGTTGTTTTCCCCACTGGCGTTCTTGAGTCGGCCGGAGCGATGGCTTTGGGCGCTGCACGATTCGCGCGGAACCTTGTGTCCAGCGCCGAACTTTTCCTATGAGCTATGCGCCCGCAAGATTCCCGAAGCCTCCCTCCGAGGTCTGGATTTGAGCGCTTGGCGAATCGCCATCAACGCCGGCGAGGCGGTGCTGCCGGATACCTTGGAACGTTTCGCGGAACGTTTCCGCCCGTATGGCTTCCGAGCGGAGAGCTTTGTGCCGTGTTATGGTCTGGCGGAGTCATCGGTGGCCCTGGCTTTCCCGCCCATTGAGCGACGACCGGTGATTGACCGCATTCGGCGGGATGCCTTTGAAGCGGAAGGGAAAGCGATCCCTGCGGACCCCTCCGACCCCAGCGCGTTGCGCTTTGTGGCCAACGGTCGCCCCATGCCCGGCCATGAAATCAGAATCGTGGATGAGGCGGGGCGCGAGTTGGGCGAGCGGATTCAAGGACGCCTGCTTTTCCGGGGACCCTCGAAGACGGAGGGCTACTTCCGCAATCCCGAGGCGACGGCCGCCGTCACCACCGAAGACGGTTGGATGGATTCCGGAGATCTCGGCTACTGGGCCGACGGCGAGGTGTACATCACCGGCCGACGCAAGGATTTGATTATTCGCTCCGGGCGGAACATTGTGCCGCAAGAAGTCGAATCAGCCGCCGCCGAGGTTCCAGGGGTTCGGCGAGGTTGCGTGGCCGCTTTCGGGTCGCGCGATCCGGAGAGTGGAACCGAACGTCTGGTGGTGGTCGCCGAAACGCGAGCCGCCGCCGAAGACGACCTTCGACGGATCGAACGCGAGATTATGGAGCACGTGGCGGCAACCATCGGCGCGCCGCCCGAGCGCGTGGAATTGGTGGCGCCGCACAGCATCCCCAAAACCTCCAGCGGGAAGATTCGCCGCAATGAAACGCGGACTCTTTACGAGCGCAACCAACTCAAGGTGACGCGGCGCGCCCCCATCGTTCAAATTCTGCGGTTGCGACGAGAGAACCTGGGACGTTGGGCCTACCTTCGATGGCGTCAGGCGTGCGAATACGGTGCGCGACTTTATTCCAAAACCGTAGTGGCGTTCCTGGGGATGGTAGGCGGGGTTTCCGCTCGGCTTCTGCCGCACGCTTTGGCAGCCTGGCCCGTGCGGGCTGCTGTGCGTGCGACGCTGGCTCTGACGGGCCATCGTGTGAGGACGCAAGGGCTGAATCAGTTGAACCAGGAGGGGGCAGCCTTGATCGTGGCCAACCGGGCCGGTGTGTTTGACCCGCTGGTGCTGGCGGCGATACTCTCGCGGTCGTTCGTGTTTGCAGACGCGGAAGTCCTGAGCCCCATGCCTCGCATGGCGCGATTCCTCTTGAGCGCGCTGGTCGCGCCGCCGGTTGAAGAGGTCTTGGCTCCGCCGGGTGGCACCTTGCGGCAACGCATCGCCGCGCAACTAAAGCGAGGGGAAGCCGTCGTTGTCTTTCCCGATGGGCCGGTAGCCAAGGCCGCGGGGATTAGCCGCTTCCGGCTCGATGGATTCCAGGCAGCCGCCGCGAGCTCGGCGCCGATTTATCCGGTAGCGATTCAGGGCACCGCTCCGCTGCTCGTGAGTCACGAGCGAACCGCGCTGCGCAGCGCCGTGAATGTTTCTGTGGGGAGTGCGGTCGCTGCCGCCGGAGAATCCCGCGAACTTGTGCGATGCCGCGAGCGGGTTCGCGAAGCCATTGCCCACCTGGAGCTGCAAGCGCCGGCCCCGGAGGCAAAGAGTCGGCGTTGAATCGGTAAGCAACGGGTCATGGGCTCCAGAACGCCCCTCGCCCGCGGAGACTCATGTCTGAGAACTCATTTTGCGTCCTTTTGATGCCTCATCTCCTGAGCGGATTGATCCTCCGGCTGGCTGTCTGTTTTCTGCTCGGCTCAATCCCCTTTGCGGTGATTTCGATGGCGGGGAGCGGCCTCGACATTCGCCAAGTCGGATCGGGCAACCCGGGGTTCAACAACGTCCTGCGGGTTTCAAAATGGCGCGCGGTGTTGACGCTGGTGGGGGACATGGGCAAAGGCGTGCTCGCCGTATGGCTGGCGCTCGAAGCTTGGCCGCTGCCTGGCCTGGGCGCTGCCCGGATGCCGCTCGGTTGGTTGTTTGGCTTTGCCGCCATTTTGGGCCATTGTTACTCTCCGTTTTTGAAGTTCAATGGCGGCAAAGGCGTAGCCACCTCCGGTGGAGTGATGTTGGTTCTTTACCCACCGTGGGCCGTGGTGGCGCTCGCTTATTTCGTCGTGGTTCGCATTGCGCTCGGCAAACTGCATTGGCGCGAGGCCGGGGCAACCACCTCCATCACCACCTGGGTTCTTTTTACTTTGCTGATGTTCTTTGCCGTGGGGCGGATGGATGGCGCCTACGCGGCGCTCATGACCCTGTTTTTGGCCTGGCGACACAAGAAAAATTTCCTAAACCTGTTCACCCCGACACCTGAGAAAACTTGATGCTGACCGTTTCCCAGCATCCGCTCTCCTATCTTGGATGGACACCACGAAGCGTTTAGCCTTTTATGACTTTGACGGTACCTTGAGCTCGGGAAACGTGGTGCGGCGCTACGCGTATTTTTGCCTGCGCCAACCGTCGCGGGGACGAGCAGCCTTCAAGTTTTCCAAGCTTTTGCTAACGATTCCGGCGTGGCTGGTGCTGGACCTTCGCTCGCGTCGCCATTTCAACCAAGTGTTCTACCGTGAGTATCGGGGGCTTCGAGAAGAATGGTTGCACGCCCAATCGGAACGGCTGTTTGAGGACGTGGTGCGGCCCAGCCTCTATCCCGGTGCCACCGAATTGATTGCTCGGGATCGGTCGGAGGGTTACCGACCCGTTCTGGTTTCGGGCGAACTCGACTTTGCTTTGGACCGCGTGGTACGCTACCTTGGATTTGAGGGAGTCATCTGCAATTCCCTTGAATTCAAGGACGGCGTTGCGACCGGGCAGGTCGTGCCGCCTCTTATCGCAGAAGAGAAAAAGGTAGCGGCCATGCGACGCTACGCGGATGCTCAAAGGGCAAAACTGGAAGAGGCCAAAGCCTATTCCGACAGCTTCTCCGACCTGCCAATGCTGAAAGCGGTTGGCCATCCGACGGCGGTTAATCCCGACCGGCGCTTGCGTCGAGTGGCCGAGGCGAGCGGTTGGCCTATTATCTCTCTACAAAAAGCACCATGACAAACCCCATGCCCGAAGGCGAGAATTTCCTCTTTGCCGAGCCGACACCGAACGCCGTCGGCCGCCGGGCTTTGGTCTCCCATGACGGCTGTGTGGTCCATCTCGAAGAGCGTTCGGCGCCGCGCTTGATGTGGTACGGCGAGGATTTGTGGAGTGTCCCATTTCCCCCCGGCACGCGGGTGATGTACCCGAACCCCACCATTCCGGGACTCCCTGACCGCGACGGCGCGATTCGCTACGCGCTGGCCCATCCGGAGGAGATGGAACCTCTGGAATCACTGTTGAAACCCGGCATGAAAGTAACCATCGCGATGGACGATATCTCGCTGCCACTGCCCAAAATGCGGCGACCTGACCTGCGCCAATCCATCCTCACCATTTTGCTCGACATGTTGGCCGCCAGGGGCGTCGAAGATGTTCACCTGATCATCGCCACCTCGTTCCATCGGCGGATGTCAGCGGCGGAGATTCGTTACGTGGTTGGCTCCCGGATTTTTAACGCCTACTATCCCGAACGTCTCTACAATCATGATGGCGAAGCTCCGGGAGGCATGGTCGAGCTGGGTGTGACGGAGCACGGCGAACGCGTCCGCATCAATCGCCGCGCCGCCGAGTCGGACATCCTCATTTACGTCAACCTCAACCTGGTGCCGATGGATGGCGGGTCAAAATCGGTCGGTGTGGGCCTGTGCGACTATCCCACGCTCCAAGCGCACCACACGCCCCAAACCATCCTCCACTGCGATTCCTACTTCGATCACCGCCGCTCTGAGATGAAACGGTCCTGCGACCGCATCGGAAAGATCGTCAACCAGAACCTCAAAGTGTTTCAGATCGAGACGGTGATCAACAACTGCATGTTCGATCCCCGCATGGCGTTTTTCACCAAGAACGAAGACCGCTGGAATGTCGTTGATCGCGGCATGTTCCATGCGACGCGCCATACCCTGGCGCGGCTGTCGCGCTCGGCCAAACGGAAGCTGCTGTTCGCCGTGCCCGCCGCCTACCAAATGATTGCTATTCACGCCGGTCAGACGGAGGCTGTGCATGAAAAATCGCTTGCCTATTGCTACGCACAGTATTGCTGCCCTCTGAAGGGGCAGTCGGATGTGCTGGTGTACGGCATCCCGTTCATTTCGCCTTACAATGTCAATTCCATTCTCAATCCTCTGCTCGTGCAGGTGATGGCGCTAGGATATTTCCACAACATGTACCGCGGCAGGCCGGTGGTCCGGAAGAACGGCGTTTTGATCATCACCCATCCCCTTTATGATGAATTCGATCCGCTGCACCATCCTTCGTATATCGAATTCTTCCATCGGCTCCTGCCGGAGACGCGCGATTCCTTCGAGCTGCAGCGGAAGTACGAAGAACAATTCGCTCACGACCCGGACTACATCCGCATGTACCGCACCGGCAACGCTTACCACGGCGTCCATCCGTTTTATATGTGGTACTGGGGCGAGAACGGCCGCGCCCACGTGGGCAAGGTCATCTGCGTGGGCGCGGAATCCAAGCGCGCCGCAGAATTGATGGGATGGGAGACAGCGCCCAACATGAATGAGGCGCTAGCCATGGCGGAATCCCACGTGGGCCACAAACCCAGCATCACCCTGATGCACTTCGCCCCGATTATGATGGCGGATGTTGAAGGGTCGCCAGAAGGCGCGGAAGCCCGGTTACCTCAACCAACGGGAAGATGAGCAACCCGCAAGCTCTGGTCTGGCTGTGAGGCAGTAATGAATAACTCACATGAAATGTGAAGGAGAAGGTAGATTCCTTATGCAGGGCAATTCGGTGTATGCGACTGCGGTCGAAAAGCTCCGTAAGGCTCATGAAGAGTGGAAAAAGGATCCTGAGACTATTTCCCAGCTCCTTGACGCCAAGGAAAGATGAAGTGCTCCCCAAAATTTGGACAGGCGTCTAAGGTGTAAAATCGCTGCCTCCGAGAGGAGGCAAAAAGAAGCGAGCATACATTCAGTACAGCCCCGAGGGGAAAGCCAAGATTGACCTGGAGGCAATTAAAGGTCAGCAGACGATTCAGCAGATTGCCTCGCATTACGAATTCATCCGAACCTGGTGACCCACTGGAAGAAGCAGTTGCTGGAGGGGGCGGCGGAGATTTTCGCCAACGGCCCGGCAGCAGCGTCGTGCGCCGCAACTTGTCGTGATCGTTCAAATCTTCATAGCCCAACGCTAGCGCATAGACACGCTGCGCGACTAACTCCCACACCGTGTGCCCGATCTGCTCCGCCGCGCGATGGTCTCGAAAGCAGTCCGCGAAACGCGCCATGATCCTCGTCTGCTGCTCTACCTCGCGCCGCAGCAGCCCGGCCGCGTCCGTCGTGATCTCCCCGCCGTCAAACCGGCCTCGCACCTCGCCTTGAAAGTGGGGATGAAATTGGAAGGATGCTTGGTTACACTGCCTCGCCGATCGCCCAGAACCGGCCATGGATGGTCGCCTGAAAACCGGCGAACGAAGATCATCTCTGGGACATTCACACCGGCGAGAGGGTCATTACTCTCAATCGGCAGGGCCGATGTCTTGAGTGAAGATAAAGAACAGCAAGTTATCGCTTTGGGAATGCCTCGGCTTGTGGAATCGAGTTTAATTTTCAATTTTCCATTGGCTCGAGCTTCAATCTGGACCGTCCGCTGTGTTTTCCGGTGATCGCAACAGAGCCGTCGGCTGACATGAAAAGAGCAGAGGATGAAGAACGGATGCCGACCGCGCAAGGTTGGATCGGAATTAGTTTGAGGCCGGCGGATAATAGCCGCGTCGCGCTTGAACCTTGTAACCCCGCTCGCGAACCCGGACGGTAATTTTGCGGAAGCCGCCGTCCGGCCGGGTGTCGGTAGGAGTATAGCCGAGCAGATATTGGGTGCGGAGTTCGTTGGCAATTTCCTCAAAGGCAGCGTGAGTATTCCGGATTTTATTGACGCGAATCATCCGCCCGCCGGTTTCCGACGACAATCGCTTCAGAACGGAAAGGCCGCTGAAGCCCATTCCCATCGAGCCATAAAAAGCGCGGTCCACAATCGCAATCGAGTAAATGATCACGTTGGCTTTTTGCGCGGCCTCGATCGCCGCCCGGAGCGTCTCATGGCTGCCGGCGTCTTCGCCGTCGGTCAGCAGAATCATGACCCTGCGACCGACTTGACGGGCGAGCAATCTCCGCGAAGCAAGGTAGATGGCATCATAAAGCCGCGTGCAACACGGCGCCGAGGTCGAAGGAAAGGTTCCGGGCAAAGGACCGCCGCCGCTTCCGCCTCCATTGATCACCGTAGAGTTAATGGCGCGCGTCAGCAGGGAAGTTTCCGCCGTGAAGTCTTGCAATAGTTCGACCACGAGATCGAAATGCACCACGCATGCCAGATCCTTGGGCCCGAGGACTTGGCGAACGAAGGCATCCGCCTCCCGCTGCTCAACGCCCAGCACCCGCTCCTGACTGGGGCTGGTGTCCACCATGATGCAGAGCGTGAGCGGGATATTGGTCTCTTTGGAGAAGTAAGTAATCTTCTGGGGCTTTCCATCTTCAAATATTTCAAAGTCGTTTTTGGAAAGATTGGGAATGAGCTCGCCGTGTTGGTTGCGCACCACCGCGTACACATTGACCACTTCGGTGGTGACCTTGATGGTGGGCGTCGTCGTGGTCGGCTGCTGCGCGCGCGCCGAAGGCAGCACGGCGAGAACGCTCAGGCAGACGATGAGTCGCGGAATGCAATCTTCTAGGATCCGCTTCTCACCCAGATGATGGCGCCTCATGGAAGGTTCCTCTCTTTGTCTCAAACTTAGATGCAAAATCCGACGCGGAGCGCCGCCTCTTCATCCTCATGGGGTCGCCTGCGCTTGCCCGACCAGGCGCGCAAGTCATCCCTATCGTCGGATTTTGATTTTTCAAACTCACTTTCCTCTTGACAAGAACAGCGCGTCTCACTATACATGATGCTGTAAACGCGCTCCGCCAGCTTAGCTGGCGAGAACTCAAGAACTGAGAGGAGAATAGAATGGCAGCGAAGAAGAAAGCCAAGAAAAAGAAGAGGTAAGTTCCTCAAGCAAGTTCGGTACGGCACTTCGGGGATGCAGCAATGCATCCCCGAAGTTTTTTGGAGACGAAAGGAAATCCCAATTCAACTTTCTAAACTTCGTCACCCTATCACTCCTCTTGCTCGCGGGAGGGGGGTAAAGCGCGGGTCGTCCTTTCGACTTGGCCCAGCGGCGGAATGTCATCCGCCGTCGTCGCCTTCAATTCCCGGAATCTCCGAACGCTCGGCAGCACCTGGTGCTCGAGCGATCCCACGACGCGATTCCATGCATCCACCGCTTTGTCGATCGCGGAGCGCAGCGTGTCCAGGTGTTCCCAAAGGGTGTAGACCCTTTTGTATAGCTGCTTGCCGAGATCGCTGATTGCTTCGGCATTCTTCGCAATTTCTTCCTGCCGCCATCCGTGATACACAGCCAGCAATAGGGCAATCAACGTATTGGGCGTCGCAATCACCACGCGCCGCGCCATCCCGTCCTCGATCAGCGTGGGATCGCGTTCCACCGCCGCGCCCAGAAAGGGGTCGCCCGGCAGAAAGAGCACGGCAAACTCCGGGGCCTTGGGCAGGCGGTCCCAGTAAGCCTTTGAACCCAGTTGTTCCATGTGGCGGCGGACCTGCGCCGCATGGCGCGCGAGGTGTTGCTGCTTCATTTCATCGGACGAAGATTCGATCGAATCCAGGTAAGCATCGAGCGCGACTTTGGAATCCACGATAATCTCGCGGTCTCCGGGCAGGTGAACGATCATGTCCGGGCGGATGGTGCCCTCGTCCGGTGAGGAAACGGTATGCTGCTCGAGGAAATCACAGCGATCGACCATTCCCGAAAGCTCCGCCAATCGGCGAAGCGTCACCTCACCCCAGCGGCCGCGAACTTGGGGTTTTCGGAGCGCCGTGACCAGATTGGCGGTTTCGCGCTGGAGCTGGGTTTGGGCTTCGCCGAGCTGAGACAGGTGCTGCTTCAACGACCCGTAAGCTTCCTTCCGGCTCGTCTCGATTTCCTTGATTTCGTTTTCATACCTTTGCAGCGCCTCTTTGAGCGGTTGCAAGAGGCCATCCATCGCTTCCTGCCGCTTGCCCAAGTCTCCCTCCGCCTCAGCCCGTAGCTTGCCGAAGGTTTCGCTGGCGAGTTGAAGGAAAGATTCGCTTTGGGAGCCGAGCACTTCGCTCGAAAGAGATTTGAACGTGTCACCCAGTTTTTGCCGCGCCTCATCGAGCAATTGTCGTTGCTCCTCCAAATTTTTGCGCGTGGCGTCCAGTGACGCTTCCGCGGCCGACCTGGCCTTGAGTTCCGTTTCGAGCCTCGCCCGCAGACCTTCGGTTTCCTGGTGGTCCTTTTCGTTTTGCTCCCGCAACCCTTTCGCCGTTGCCTCCGCCGCCGCGGCACGACTCCTGGTGAGCAGCCAGCCGGCGATGCCGCCGAGGAATAAGCCGGTGAGGAGCAGCAGCCAGTCGCTAATCATAATGATTCACCTCCACTCAGCAGCGCCGCGCAAGCCGCCCGGGGCGACACGCCCTCAGACCTCTCATTCAAATTCCACGAAGCAGGACTCACAATCCCGGCGTTTGCCATTCAGAGATCTTTCTCGTGTGCGGGGCAAATCGGGACGTAGTCGCAGTGCCGACACACGTAGCCGGGGGTGGCCGGGAAGTTCATGGCTCGGATGTTCGCCGCCACCTCGAGAACCTTCGCCCGGGCTGTTTCCAGGTCTTGGCCGGTTCGGACGCTCGAGACTGCTTGGTTGTCCGCAAGGCAGTAAAAGGTGACACGCCCCACGCGCAGATTCAACTGCTCACGCGCGGCCCATGCGTAGATGGAAAGCTGTAAGCTCTGGTCAGCATCTTTCTGCGCTCGCGGCCGTCCTGTTTTGTAATCTACCAGTTCCACTTCGTTCGACCCGCCTGGCTCCATCGGATTGATCTGGTCAATGCGACCTTCCAGCCATACGTCCGTCACCTGGAACTTAAACGCTTGTTCCAGGCGCACCTTGTCGGCCTCGATGGTCGTTACGTTCTGGCGTTCCACGAAGGCTTGTAGTTGCTTGCGCCCGCTTCGTTGGTACGCAGCTTCTTGATAATCATCCTCGAAGCCGGCGCTTTTCCACGAGCGCAAGAAAAACTCCTCCATCTCCGCGACGCTCGGCAGCTTGTTTCGGCGAAGCTCAAAATAATGGCGAATGGTTTGGTGCATCACGTTGCCGAAGGTGAGGGCGGCTTGCGGGCCGGTCGGAATTTTCAGGCAGTGGCTGAACTTAAATTTGAGCGGACAATCAAGATAGGTTTCAATGGCGGTGGCGCTCAATTCGAGCCGGCCGTCCTTCCAGGGAAGCGAATCCTGCGCGGCCCAGGCGCGAAGCGGCGGGTGAAAGCAGTCCGGGGCAGGAAGCTCAAACAGGCGGCTCTGCCCATCCCTTTCTTGCCGAGTCGGAGAAGCCGCCGACCCCAGGCCCGTTGTTGGTGCTTCCTTCACCACCGGCAACTCGATGACCTCCAGGTCGCGGGCACGAACCACCGGTTCGGAGAGTATCTCCTCGACAAACCGTGAAGGTTTTTTGCCGGCAGGCACAACGCTGGAGATAAAGAGTTGTTCTTGAGCGCGGGTGATGGCCACAAAAAATAGCCGACGCTCTTCCTGCAGGTGGATATTGGAGAGCGGAGCGGGCCCTTTGCGCAGGTCGGCAGGAAATTCAATTACCGGCCTTCGCTCACTCTGCGGAAACCGGCGGGGTGCCAAACCCATCACCACGACGACAGGGAATTCCAGCCCCTTGGCTGCATGAACGGTCATCAATTGGATGGCGTTCGAAGGGAAAGCCTCTTCCGGCGATTCGATTTTCCCGCCCGCCTCCTGGAAATAGTCGAAGTATTCAATAAACTCGGACAACGTGCGAGTCTCACTTTTTTCTTCCCACTCGTGCAGAAATTTTTTGAAGGCTCGCACATAGAGTTCGTCGCTCTCGTCGGGTTGGAATCGCGCTTCCAGCCGCTCGAGAAGTCTGTTCAACGTGGCAGTGACCGGAATGACGTCGGCGGTTTTTCGCAGATCATTGATCAGAGCGCGTAACGTTGGCCAGCCGGTGGCCTCCAGTTCCGGTTGCAGCCGTGTCCGGCTTATTCCCTCCAACGCCTCCGCCAGCGAGCAACGGTCCTTGGCTGCGCGGCGCCGCGCTTCCATGGCCAGCGACTCGGGAATTTTCCAACGCGAAGCCAATAGCACGCGCGTCAGGCTGATATTGTCGTGCCAAGAATGAAGCAGGCGCAGGTAAGCGACGAGGTCGCGCAGAATAACCGTTGAGAGCAGAGAAAGGCCCCGAATAGCAAAGGGAAGGCGGCGGCGGCTCAACTCCTCCACCAACTGGTCGCGGTGCGTATGGGCACGGTAGAGAACCGCCACGTCGCGGTAAGCGCGCCCCTTCCGTATCAGGTCTTCAATCAAATCGGCGATACCCGCCGCTTCACTTCTTGTGTCGGGAGAGAGGAGCATGACCACGCGCGGCCCATCCTTCTTTGAGGTGACGAGCGCGGGTTGATCCCCCTCACGGTCGTTTTTGGAAATCACCAGCTCGGCCAGGCGAAGGATAGGCGGCGTGGAACGGTAGTTTTGGCTCAGATGTATCGTTCTCGTGCCCGGAAAGGTTTCCCTAAACATCGTAAAGGCTCCATGGGCCGCGCCGCGGAATCGGTAGATGGCCTGGTCGCTGTCTCCGACGGCAGTGAGGTTGTACGGCGGGCCAACAAGCCGTGACAAAAGCTGAACTTGACCGTAGTTGGTGTCCTGAAATTCATCCACGAGAACGAATCGAAACCGGCGACGGTATGACTCGCGGAGTTGCGGTTCGCGGTCGAACAAGCGGACGGTTTCGCTAATCAAGCTGCCGAAGCTGGAGCACCCTGCCTCCTCCATCAAGCGCCGGCTGCACGTAAACACGCGAGCCAGCTCCTTGAGCTTCTGAACGGCCTCAGCTTCTTTCACTCGGATAGCGGGGTCGAGCGTGGGCGCGAGCCGTTCAAAGGCCTTCTCAGCCTGTGCGACATATGCCGCAAAATCTTCCGGCTCAACCAACTCATCCTGACAGCGGGCGAAAAAATCATTGAGGTCGTGAAGAAATGCACCGGGCGAAGCGAGTTTCTGATAGTGCTCCAACCCGAGCTGTTCGATGCGGCGCCGCAAAAAAATCCAAATATCCGTCTGGTCCAGCAATCGCCGCTCAAAGTGACGCTGCTTGAGAACTCCGAGACAGAACGAATGAAACGTTGAAACCCTCGGCGCCGGTGCCCCCGAAACCAAAGCTCGTCGGACCCGTTCTCCCATTTCGGCGGCAGCCTTCTCCGTATAGGTCAACGCCAGGATATTTTCCGCAGCTAAGCCGGGCGAATTCTCGAGTAGATGGAGCATCCGCTCGACAATCACCCGAGTCTTCCCGCTCCCTGGGCCGGCAATGATAAGCAGCGGCCCGTCGCCATGCTCAACGGCTTGCCGTTGCTGAGGATTAAGTTCCATGACCATGACAAGGGTTTGATTATTGAGCTTCCGCCATCGTAGTGCAAGCTGCCCTCCCCGGCACGGCTGCCTCGGCTGGATTCACGCTCGGCGCGACGGGCAAACGGCACGGATGACCCATCCGCACCGTCTGCCTTCTTGCACCACTAACTTGACGTTACCGAACCAATGCTCAAGTTGACATTGCTGGACGGCTGAGCTTACTCTTAAGTTTCGCTTCGGGTTCACCGCTGTTCCCCAGGGGTGAAGGCACTCCTTGCAAATCCCATACAAGTGCGGTGCAACGCGATGACAAGCATGAAGCTTGGCATTGTAGGGTATGGCGTTGTCGGCAAGGCGCTGGCACGAATCTTTGCCTACGAGCCTGGCAGCACGCGAGTGTTTCTTTACGACACGGGGATTCCGGGAATAGATACGGAGGCGTCACGCTCCGCTATTCAGCAATGTGACCTAGTTTTCGTGGCCGTGCCGACACCCGAAGGGCCGGATGGCGCGTGCGACACCTCGGCGGTGGAGCAAGTTGTTCGGTGGGTTGAACCGCCGATCTGTATCAAGTCCACCGTGCCGCCCGGGACGGTGGATCGCCTCATGGCGGTCACCGGGCGAAAGATTTGTTTTAGCCCAGAGTATGTCGGCGAGACCCCATGGCATCCATGGAAAGAAATTGAGTCGCACGGATTTGTCATCGTCGGCGGGCATCCCGACGTTTGTGACCTAGTAGTGCGTGCCTACCAGGCCTTCCTGGGCCCCTTGGCGCGCTATTACGTGACGGATGCGAAGACCGCCGAGCTCTGCAAGTATATGGAAAATGCCTTTTTGGCCACCAAGGTGGCATTTGTCAACCAATTTTATGACTTAGCGGAGGCCTTGGGCGTCAATTACAACGAGCTCCGCGAGCTCTGGCTGGCCGATGAGCGGATCGGAAGGTCACACACTATCGTCACCGAGGAACGAGGTTATCGCGGCCGATGCCTGCCCAAGGATATGGCTGCCATTATTCATGCCGCCCAAGCCGTGGGCGGCGCGCCGCTGCTCGAGGCCGTGGACCGCTACAACGATGAAGTGTGCCGCCGCGCCGATCAAGCTCGCGCAAGCCGTTCGGCTCAAACCTCGCCTCAAAACAAAACTCGGTCAGAAACCGCCTGATAACTTTCTTAGACCAGCACTGGAACTGCGCGCGCCTTAACGGACGGCCTCGCCTGCGGTGTTTCGTACAACGCGGATGATGCGGTTCAAATCATGGGCGGTCAGAGCCGGATGAACGGGAAGGGACAAAACGGTTTTCGCCAGGCGAGTGCTTACCGGAAAATCTTCATCTCGACCATATCCTCGAAACAACGGCTGGCGGTGCAACGGCAGTGGATAGTGGACGGCTGTTTCGATTCCCTCGCGCGCCAGGCGGGCGCGGAATTCATCGCGGCTCATGCCCATCACGTTGGGGTTCAGGCGGATCGTGAAAGAATTGTACACATGGAAATTACCCTCCGCCTCTTGAGGGATTTCGATGCCGGCGATGCCGGCCAATCCTCGCGCCAGCGCAGCGGCATTCTGCCGTCGCCTGCGGTTGCCTTCACTCAACTGGCGTAGCTGAGCCAAGCCGATGGCTGCCGCGACGTCCGTCAAGCGGAAATTGTAGCCAAGGCAAACGTGCTCGTAACGCCGGCGTTCGCCGTGCGAGCGCATCAGCCGTAGCTTCTCTGCCAGGCGGGCATTGGAGGTTACCAACATTCCGCCTTCTGCCGTGGTCAGGTTTTTTGTCGGATAGAATGAATAGCAGACGATGTCACGGAATGAACCCACATCTTGGCCTTGGTGCTTCGCTCCGTGCGCTTGCGCCGCGTCCCCGATGAGGTGCAAGCGGTGCCGCCTGGCAAGCCGCTCGAGCGCTAGGATGTCGGCGGGGTGTCCATAAAGATGGACGGGCAGAATGGCACGAGTTCGGGAGGTGATGCGTCGTTCCACATCGGCCGGCTCAAGCGTGAACGTCTTCTCATTAACATCCGCGAAAACCGGCCGCGCCCCCGCCGCCAGCACCATGGAAGCGGTCGCCACAAAGGTGAAATCGGGTACGATGGCTTCGTCTCCCGGCCTCAAGAGTGCCTTAGCCGTCAGGAAGAGTGCGGAGGTTCCCGAGTTGACGGCAATTCCAAAACGCGCTCCCACAAACCGCGCAAATTCAGACTCGAACCGCTCGGTAAGGGCGCCGGCCCGCAAATGGCCGCTCTTGAGAACTCGGCGCACGCCCTCGATTTCAGCTCGGCCAAGCTGAGGATGGGCGATGTGAATTTTGTGCGACATAAAAGCTCCGGCCCTCGCGACCACAGATCCTGCTGGGGCTTTCCATGGCCCGACTTCCAGGGCCGTCGCGGCAGGAAAAGGAAAGCTGCTAACCTTGCCTCCTGACCTTCGACTCAGCCGGAGTGGATTATCATAGGGCCAGCAGCAGACACTCGCCAAGCAAGATCTTCGTCCGCGGCAGGCGAAACCGAAGCGGTAACACGCTCCAACGCGCCTTGACCGCTTTTCGGGGACATGTTAGGTTGGGTGTTTCTAACTGGCCTGACGAAATGGCAGTGAGGAGCGCAGCGTGGCCTCGCCAACGGAGGTGATTCTCAAACGCACGGCCCTGAACGCAGTCCACCGGGCCGCGGGTGCCAAGCTCGTCGAATTCGGCGGCTGGGAGATGCCGCTAGAGTATTCGGGAATCGCGGAGGAACACCTAGCGGTTCGGCGCGCGGCCGGTCTGTTTGACGTGAGTCATATGGGCGAAATTGAAGTTTCGGGGCCGGCCAGCGAACGCCTGCTCCAATACCTGACGGCCAATGACGTGGCGCGGCTGCAAATCGGCCAGGCACAATACACCGCGCTGATGTACCCGCAAGGCAGTGCCGTGGACGATTGCGTGGTGCATCGGCTCGAGCGAGACAGGTTTCTCGTATGCGTGAATGCGGCCAATACGGCGAACGATTTTGCTTGGATTACCCAACACGACCAAGAGGGCGCGGTGGTGCAAGACCGTTCCGCGGAGTATTCGCAATTGGCGCTGCAAGGGCCCCAGGCGCCCAGCATTTTAGCTCGGTTGACCGACGCCGATCTCCGCGGCTTGCGCACCTATTGGTTCCTGCGCGCTCGCTGCTGTGGCGTCGAAGGCTGGATTGCGCGCACCGGCTACACGGGTGAGGATGGCTTTGAGTTTTATTTCCCGCCTTCGGAATCGGAACGAGTTTGGGATGCCATGCTCGAAGCGGGCCGACCGGAAGGATTGGTTCCGGCCGGCCTCGGCGCCCGCAACACCCTGCGCCTGGAGGCCGCTTACCCGCTCTACGGGCACGAACTGGATGAGGAAACGACGCTGCTCGAGGCAGGGCTCGGCTGGATTTGCAAATTTGATAAGGGCGATTTCATGGGACGTGAAGCGTTGCTCGCGGAGCGCGAAAAGGGATTGAGAAAGAAGCTGGTGGGCTTCGAAATGGTCGAGCGGGGCATCGCGCGCGATGGATACACCGTTTGGATGGAAGGCCAGCCGGTCGGCAAGGTAACGAGCGGCTCGCCCGCGCCCTTCTTGAAAAAGAACATTGGGCTGGCTTACGTGCCGCCGCGCCTGGCCGCCGTCGGCGCGGAGATGCAGATTGAGATTCGAGGGAAACTGGTCGCCGCGCGACAGTGCGCGCTGCCGTTTTACAAGCGACCCAAACCCTCGGTGACCGGAAAGGGATGAGCCGTGAGGTGGAGTGCAGGGCCAGCGCGGTGTCGTCAGCGGACGGGTTCGCGGTGCGCCATCCGCCAAGCCGCACATGGAGGCAGAAAGCTGGCGCCATGAAGACTTACCGGCATGGTCAAGTTAATGGGCGGATGGTTGGTTGAGGCGAGCCAACGTCGCTGAACATGATCTTCAGAAGGAAGGAGCCTCACGTTTGAGCTACCCGTCGGAATTTCTTTATACCAAGGACCACGAGTGGGTCCGCCTCGAGGGCGAAACGGCAACCATTGGTATTACCGACTACGCCCAAAAAGAATTGGGCGACATCGTTTTTGTGGAGCTTCCCAAGGTGGGGGACCATCTCAAGGCCGCCGAGCCGTTGGGCGCCATCGAATCCGTGAAGGCCGTGTCGGATGTCTTCGCGCCGATCAGCGGAACCGTGGAAGCCATCAACGCGCAACTTCAGGATAAGCCAGAAATCGTTAATTCCGACCCGCACGGGGAAGGATGGCTGATCCGTGTTCGAGTGGCGGACCCCAAAGAAACCGAACGATTGATGACCGCCGATGCTTACGAGGCCTATCTGCACCAGACCCAAGCCCACTGATGCGCTATCTTCCCAATTCCCAACGCGACCGTGAAGCGATGCTGGCGGCGGCCGGTTTTGGCTCGGCGGGCGAGTTGTTTGCGTCCATCCCCGATGCGCTCAAACTCCGCGAGCCGTTGAAGCTGCCCGGACCGTTTTCTGAACCTGAACTCGTGGAGTTCTTCAAGCAAATGGCGGCGCAAAGCGGCCGCGATTACGTTTCCTTGCTCGGAGCGGGAGCTTACACGCACTACCGGCCCGCGGCGATTGACGCCCTCATTTCGCGGGGCGAGTTTTTCACCGCGTACACTCCCTACCAAGCCGAAATCGCCCAGGGCACGCTGCAAGCGATGTTTGAGTTTCAAACCCTGATGGCCCAGCTTACGGGGATGGAAGTTGCCAATGCCTCGCTTTACGATGGCTCCACGGCAACCGCCGAGGCGGTCTTGATGGCGATGCGCCTGACACGGCGCAACCGGGTGGTGGTCGCGCGCAGCCTGCACCCCGAATATCGTCAGGTCCTTGCCACCTACGTTCGGTCCCTGGGGACCGAACTAGCGGAAATTCCTTGGTCAGCTTCGGGCGAACTTGATTCGGAAGCCTTGCGCAGCGCGATAAACTCGGACACGGCTGGCGTCATCGTTCAATCGCCGAATTTCTTCGGGGTCATCGAACAGGTGGAGGAGGCCGTAGAGGCGGCTCACGCAAGCGGAGCCCTGGTGATTGCCGTCGTGACCGAACCGTTGTCGCTGGCTCTCATCAAGCCGCCGGCCGGCGCGGATATTGTTTGCGGCGAGGGGCAATCTTTTGGCGTGCCGGTCGCTTTTGGCGGGCCGTATCTGGGTTTTCTCGCTACGCGCGAGAAGTTTGTCCGACAGATGCCCGGACGCTTGGTGGGGCAAACGCAGGACCGGCGCGGCCAGCGCGGGTTTGTCCTCACGCTGGCCACCCGCGAGCAGCACATCCGACGGGAAAAGGCGACCTCCAACATTTGTACCAATCAGTCGCTCTGCGCTCTTGTGGCGACAATCTATCTCTGCCTGCTCGGCAAGCACGGGCTCAAGGTTTTGGCGGAGCAGAATTTTGCCAAGGCGCATTATGCGGCGCAAAGGCTGGCCTCGGAGGGCGGCGCATCGTTGCCGTTTTCGGGGCGGTTTTTTAATGAGTTCGTCGTCCGGACGCCCGGCCGTGCAGAAAAAATTCTCGCCGCGTTGCAGGAAGAAAAGATTTTGGGCGGCTTGCATCTCCGCCGCTTTTATCCCGAATTGCAAGACCACCTGCTCGTCTGCGTCACGGAGACGGTTCGCCGCCGCAGGCTGGACCGGATGGTGGAGATTTACGCCGACTGCGGAAACTCAAGGGCAAGCCGCCGGTCTAACCCGGCCGAATGATGCCCGGCCGGCCGGCGGACCGGTCTTTGCGATTCGCGCGGGCCTGAGCTACAGGCTTGACCCATGCTCTCCCGAGTTTAGACGAGATGAAGAGTCGCGTACGCACCGCACGACCGCACGTTAATCAAAACGAAGCGCTCATCTTTGAGCGTTCCACTCCGGGCAAGTGTGGAGTGGATTTGCCGCCCCTCGACGTCCCATCCGCGTCGCCCGCCGAAGCGCTTGGCAGTCTCTATCGAGACGGCATTGAGGGCTTCCCTGAGGTTTCCGAGGTGGAAGTGGTTCGTCATTTTACCCGTCTTTCCACCTGGAATTACGGGGTGGACACCGGCATTTATCCCTTAGGTTCCTGCACGATGAAATATAACCCCCGCCTCAACGAGGCCGTGGCGCGGCTGGAGGGGCTGGCGACGGACCACCCTTATACGCCGGAAACGCTGGCGCAAGGCTGCCTACAAGTGCTCTATCAAACCGCCGAGTGCCTGGCGGAAATCACCGGCATGGATGCCGTTTCGCTCCAGCCGGCGGCCGGCGCCCAGGGTGAACTCACGGGCATCTTGATGATTCGCGCCTGGCTGACCGAGCGCGGCAATCCGCGCCGCTATGTCCTGGTTCCAGACTCGGCTCACGGCACCAACCCCGCGAGTGTCGCAATCTCGGGTTACCAAGCATTGCCTCTTAAATCCAACGAGCGCGGTTGCCTGGACCTGCGCGAGCTTTCCGAAGCCATGACCGATGAAGTGGCGGCGCTGATGCTGACCAATCCCAATACGCTGGGCATCTTTGAGGCGCAAATCCAGGAAATGGCAGCTTTGGTTCACGCGCGAGGCGGACTCGTTTATATGGACGGGGCCAACATGAATGCCTTGGTGGGTGTGGCGCGGCCGGCGGATTTTGGCGTGGACGTCATGCACCTGAACTTGCACAAGACCTTCACCACGCCGCACGGCGGCGGTGGTCCAGGCTCTGGGCCGGTCGCTGTGAAGAAATTTCTCGAACCTTACTTGCCTTCTCCGGTTGTGGAGAGATCCTCCGACGGCTCCATCCGATTGAATCATGACCGACCCAAGAGCATTGGCCGCGTGCGCGCTTTCTACGGCAACTTCGGCATGGCCGTCCGGGCGCTGGCTTATATTCTCGCCAATGGCCCGGAAGGGCTTCGTCAGACCACGGAAGACGCTGTGCTCAACGCCAACTATGTCTTGGCGCGCCTACGCGATGTTTACGATCTTCCCTATCCGCCGCCCTGCATGCATGAGTGTGTGCTGTCTGATCGGCGTCAAGCGGCACGCGGTGTTCGCACAGGGGATATTGCCAAGCGGTTGATAGATTACGGCTTTCATCCCTACACCACATCTTTCCCCTTGATTGTTCCCGGCGCGATGATGATTGAGCCGACCGAAAGCGCCAGCAAAGAGGAACTGGACGAATTCATTGCTGCGCTGCGCTCGATTGCCGAAGAGATTGAGGAGGATGCCTCCTTCGTTCTTCAGGCGCCTCACACCACCCGCGTCTCCCGACTGGATGAGGCCACCGCCGCTCGCAAGCCTATTCTTCGCTGGAATCCCTCACCGCGGTCGTGAGGCTT
Source organism: Acidobacteriota bacterium (assembly GCA_021838785.1). Lineage (GTDB taxonomy): Bacteria > Acidobacteriota > Terriglobia > UBA7540 > UBA7540 > JAKCCV01. Next base: position 148,341 of record JAKCCV010000004.1, read on the forward strand.
CGTGACGCCCCTTTGCGCGACCCGCTGCATTCACCCCCCGAAATGCGGGCGGAGGTTGTGGTCTGGCTTCGGCAAAGCTGGGCGGCAGAGCCTCGCTCGAACAAACACAACATTTAGTGCCCCCGGGCTGCCAGCCCCGTCTTATGGTAGTTTTTTCTTTACACGCCTCCTCGGATCATGTTAACGTGCGGATGGAATTGAAGGGGATGCTCGCGTCAGCCCGCTGCCAAACGCCAAGGGGGTTGGGAGGCTGAGCGCGGCGATGATGGACGATGGGCTTGTTTCGCGGGCGCAGCTTGAGCGTTCCCTGCACGAATCCCGCATCTCTCGCTCCGGCTTCCAACCGAGTGGGTTGTCTGAATGACAGGGCGCTGGCGCGCAGCCACGACGAGGAGGACCTTTATTGTTCCGCCTAAAACGGCTCGAATTGTTGGGATTTAAGTCTTTCGCCGACCGCACGCGGCTGGAGTTTGGTCCGGGCACGGTCGGTGTGGTTGGACCAAATGGGTGCGGCAAATCCAATCTCGCCGATGCCATCAATTGGGTGCTTGGCGAGCAGAGCCCCCGCTTGCTGCGTGGCGAACGCATGACGGATGTCATCTTCAATGGGACGGGAAGCCGCCTGCCCACCGGCATGGCTGAAGTCAGTCTGACACTTGAGGACCCGGAATACACTCAAGTCGAGGCCGCCTCAGAAACCTGCCCATCTAGTACTCCAAGTCTAGTCTCTGAATCAGAGGAATCGGCTCCTGCGCAAGAAAACAAGGATGGGGCGAGCGAAGAGGGAAGTCTTGCTACTGGCGTGAAGCGCTATCAAGGCGTGATTACGGTGACGCGCAGGCTGTTTCGTTCCGGAGAGAGCGAATACCTGATTAACGGCGAGCTCAGCCGGCTCCGCGACATCCAAGACATCTTTATGGGAACCGGGCTTGGGCCCGAGTCCTATGCCATCATCGAGCAAGGGCGCATTGGTCAGATTTTGAGCTCCCGGCCCTCCGACCGGCGGTTGATTTTGGAGGAGGCGGCGGGCATTTCCAAGTTCAAGGCGCGCAAGCGGGCGGCGGAATTAAAGCTGGAATCCTCGCGGCAAAATCTGGCGCGCATCACTGATATCTTAGAAGAAGTCACGAAACAACTCGGCTCGCTCAAGCGCCAGGCCTCAAAGGCAAGGCGCTTCCGTGAGCTGCGGGAGCAACTGGATGAGCGATTGAAAATCACCCTCCTTTCTCGGCTCAAGGCGCTCGAAGGGGAGTGCGCCCGCCGGCGGGAGGAGTTGGATAGGTGTCGCGCAGCGTGGGAGCAGGCCGCTCGCACGTTGGAGGAATTGGAACTTGAGCGAAAAGCCGCGGCGGCCCAGGACGACGCGCTCGAATCCCAATTGACTGAGCTTCGCCAAGCGGCCGCTCAGGCCGAACTCGATAAGCAGCGCCTCGCCTCCGAGGTCGAGCAGATGCGGCAACAGTGGGCGAGCCTGGGAGCGCGCGCCGAGGACGCAAGTCTGGAAATCCAACGCCTGAGCGAGAAGAGAGGCTCGCTCGAAGCGCAAGCCCGGCAGATGGCTGAGCGGCAGCTTTCCCTCGAACGTGAACGAACGTCCGTCCAACAAGAGGTCCGGCGCCTGAGCGAGCTTCAGGAGACCGTCGGCGCCCGCATTCGCCAAGCCGAAGAGACCCTCGAGGCCTCTCGCGCCGCGATGCTGGAGGCTCTGAGCGCCGCGGCGACGTTGCGCAATCAGCTTGTGCAACTGGAAGAATCCGACTTGGCGATGGAGCGGCAGGTCTCGCGGCTGGCCTCGGAGCGCACCCAGGCGGAGTCCGAGCGTCGGCGGCTGGCGGGCGAGCTCGACCTTCTCATTTCTGAACTTCAATCCTGTGAAAGCGAAGATGCCAGTCTGCGGGACCTTCAAACGAGCGTTGCCGAGCAGTTAAGCGCGGCCCGACAAACTGCGAGCGAGTGGCAAGCGAAGCTGGATAGTCTCCGGCAGGTGTATTCCGCCGCCGTGGGCCGACAGCAAGCCTTGGAAGAGGCGCTCAGCCGCCATGCCTATTCGCGCGAGAGTGTCCGCCGCCTGCTGACGGGTGAGATCCAATCCAACGGTCACCGCTTCCGGCCGTTGGGCGTGCTGGCGGACTTTATGGAAGTCAACCCCGGCTACGAGGAAGTGGTGGAGGAATTTCTGGATTCGCATCTCGATTGCGTGGTGGTGGAGGACACCGACGAGGCGCGCTCAGGGATCGCCTTGCTCCGTCAGGAAGGTGCCGGGCGCTCCACTTTCTTTGTGACTCGCTTTCCCTCCAATGGTCACGGCCACGCTTCCGCTCTCAATCACGAAGCGGTTCGCAGGGAAGACGGCGTCAGGGCCTCGGTCCGCGAATTGGTCCGTTTTGCCCCGCAACTGGGGTTGAGCGACGACCTGCCACTGGCATCGCTCGCCACCGCCTATCTCGTGGAGGATTCGGCCACCGCCGAACGGCTGGCCGTCGCTTATCCGGATTGCCATTTTCTGACGCCCGAGGGAGACCACTATCACCATCGCACGGTCTCTGGGGGCCGCGGCAAGAACGCCGGGCCTCTGGCCTTGCGGCGCGACTTCCGCGAGCTGGAGCGACGCATCGCCGAGCTCTCCGACGACCTGAAAAACGCCGAAGCTGCGAGGGCCGAATCTGAGGCACGGGCCAAGGCTCTCAGCCAAGAATGGGAGCGGTTGACCGCTTCTAAGTTTGAAGCCGAAAAGGCCGTCGCCCGGCTCAATGAAAAAATTCGCCAAGTTCGCGAAGGTCTGGAACGAGCGAGCGAACGCCACCATCTGCTGGAGAGTGAAGGGGCCGCCCTGACGGCCGACCGCGCGGCCTTGGAATCGCGCCGCGAAGAGTTGCGGGCCGCGTTGGCCGTTGCGACGGCGGAAAAGGACCGCCACGAGGATCTCTCGAATCAACGGAGCGCCGAACTGCGCGATCTCCGGGCAAGTTTTGAAGCCACCTCGCAGGAACTTGCCCGCACGCAGGCTGCGGCGAGCGCTCAGGAAGAACGTGCCCGCTCCCTCGAGGGCGAGCAACAGCGGCTCGAGATGGAAATCCGCGAATCGGCGGAACGCGCCTCCCAACTGGCGCGCCAAGTGGAAGCGTGGCGCGCCGAGCAGTCTCGCTTGGCCGGGGAAATCGGTCGGAGCGAAGAGCAATGCGCCCGCTTGGAGGATGAACATCGGCGGTCGAGCGCGCGAGTCCGCGAACTGGCCGAGCAGGCTGCTTCGGTCCGCGCGCGACGCGACGAATATGCGCTCCGAGTCGAATCGGCGCGGTCGCGGGTGGAAGCTCAGGCCGCCCAGCGTTCGGAGGCCGAAATCGCCTCGGCGCGGGCGGAGTCAGACCGCGATCATCACCTGGCGCAATGCCGCGAAACCCTTCGTGAAAACTTGGATGCTTGGCTTGCGGCTTTGGATCCCGGCGCCGTCCTTAAGGGTGAGGCCCTGGAGGCTGCCGAGGAGGAGGCGCGCGAATTGAGGCGTCGGATCGAAAGCCTCGGCCCGCTCAACATGATGGCCCTCGAGGAATTGCAGGAAGCTGAAGAGCGTTATGCCTTCCTGGAAGGCCAGCGGCAAGACCTGCTGACCTCGATTGAAGAAACCACGGAGGCCGTTCGCCAAATTGACCGCCTCTCACGGCAACAGTTCCTCGAGGCTTTCAAAGCTATTAACGCCAACTTTGCGGAAACCTTCCAAACCCTGTTCGGAGGCGGCATGGGCCAGATGCGGCTCACCGATGAGAACGACCCTGAGAGCGGCCTCGATATCGTTGCTCAGCCGCCCGGCAAGCGCTTGCAAAACGTGCTCCTCCTTTCGGGGGGCGAGAAGGCGCTGGCGGCCTTGGCGCTGCTCATGGCGATCTTCCGCTACACCCCCAGCCCCTTCTGCATCCTCGACGAAGTGGACGCCCCGCTGGATGAATCGAACGTGGAGCGCTTCACTCGCCTCATTCGCTCCATGAGCGTACAAACGCAATTCATTCTCATCACCCATAACAAGCGCACCATGGAGATTACCGATGCGCTTTATGGCGTAACGATGGAAGAACCCGGCGTCTCCAAACTGGTGTCGGTTCGATTTGAGGAAGCCGCCGCCGCTTAAGGCGTGCGCACCCGCCGGAGCGGAGAAGCGCCGCCTCCGAATTCGGCTCACAAGCAGACAAGCTGCTCTTCATAGGCCACCGCTTCCGCACCGGATGAGCTCAGCGCGGCATGGCAATCATTCGCCGCGGGCCGGCGAGACTCACCGGTCCACTCATAGGCGCCACCGGCGTGTTCATGGGGAGCGCCGCGCACCACACGCGGCAATCCATCAAGGCAGGTCGAGGTAGTGAAATCGCCCTGAGCCGGAAGAAATGTGACGGGGAAGCTCTCGCTTTGGCTGTCAACGGACCGCGACAGCTCGGTTACGCCGTGGCACTGTTTGCGGCCTCGTGGGACGGTTCAGATATCGTAATACAGCGCGAACTCGTAAGGGTGCGGCCGCGTGTTGACCGCCTGGACTTCATTTTTCATTTTGTAATCAATCCAGGTTTCCAGCAGTTCCTCGCTGAAAACATCGCCCTTCAGCAGAAAATCGTGGTCGCGCTCCAGCTCGTTGAGGGCTTGCTCGAGCGAGCCCGGCAGCGACGGAACTTTCTTCATCTCCTCGGGGCCCAGGTCATAGATGTCCTTGTCCAGCGGCTCTCCGGGGTCAATCTTGTTTTCGACGCCGTCGAGTCCCGCCATCATCATGGCCGCGAAGGCCAGGTACGGATTGCAGGACGGATCCGGCGGCCGGAACTCCACGCGCTTGGCTTTCGGGCTGGCGGAGTACATCGGGATGCGGCAGGCCGCGCTGCGGTTGCGGCGTGAGTAAGCCAGATTGACGGGGGCTTCAAACCCCGGCACCAGGCGCTTATAGGAATTCGTGGTGGGAGCAATCAAGGCGGCCAGGGCCGGCGCGTGCCGCAGCAGCCCGCCGATATACCACAGCGCCGTCTGGCTCAGGCCGGCGTATTTGTCGCCCGCGAACAGCGGCTTGCCGTCCTTCCAAAGGCTTTGGTGGGTGTGCATGCCGGAGCCGTTGTCCTGATAAATCGGCTTCGGCATGAAGGTCACCGTTTTGCCGTACTGCTGGGCGACGTTGCGGATGATGTATTTGTAAATCATCATCCAGTCCGCCGATTTCACCAGCGGATTGAATTTCTGGTCAATCTCTCCCTGCCCGCCCGTCGCCACCTCGTGGTGATGGCACTCGATGGAGAGTCCGGCTTTCTCCATGGCCAGAACCATCTCCGAACGCAGGTCTTGATAGTGATCGGTCGGCGGGACGGGGAAATAGCCTTCCTTATACCGCGGCCGGTAGCCCAGATTGTCCTTTTCGCGCCCCGAATTCCACCGCCCCTCTTCCGCGTCAATAAAGTAATAACCGTGCTGCTGCGCCTGATCGAAGCGGACGTTATCGAAAATGAAGAATTCGGCCTCCGCGCCGAAGTAGGCCGTGTCCGCGATGCCGGTGTATTGCAGATAGGCTTCGGCCTTGTGGGCAATGTGGCGCGGGTCCTTGATGTAGTGCTGCTTGGTCACCGGGTCCACGATGTCGCCGATCATGACGAGCGTGGGCACTTCGGTGAAGGGGTCCACCATGAACCAACTCGCGTCCGGAACCAGCAGCATGTCGCTCTCATGGATGGCCGCCCAGCCGCGAATGCTGGAGCCGTCCATGCCAAAGCCCTCCTCAAACGACTTCTCCTCGAGCTGGTGAATCGGAAACGAAACGTGGTGCCACAGGCCGGGCAGATCGGTGAAGCGGATGTCCACCATCTTAATGTTGTTCGTCCTGCAGAACTCCAGGACGGTCTTTGGGTCGCTCATAAGACCTCCGTGAAAGAGCAAAATGAGCAATCGCGGGCGTCGTCGGGCGAACGCAGAGCAAATTGCTGGGCCGACTAACTTAACCTGTCTGCCGGGTTCGAGTCAAGTATAGAATTCGCCGAATGTTGCAGGGCAACGACACTTTCTTGACGTGATGCAGGATGGCCGATAGAATGAGTCTTTGCGTCTGTCAACCACATCCCTCTGATGCCCATCCGCTTCTTCAATACGCTGAGTGGAAAAGTAGAGGAGTTTAGGCCGCTCGACGAAGGTCGAGTCCGAATGTACACGTGCGGGCCGACGGTGTACGATTACGCTCACATCGGCAACTTCCGGACCTTTGTCTTCCAAGACATTCTGCGCCGCCACTTGAAATACCGGGGCTACCAAATGCTGCACGTCATGAACGTGACGGATGTGGATGACAACACCATCCGCAACGCTCAAGCCGCGGGCTTGCCATTGCGTGATTTCACCAGCCAGTACATTGAAGCCTTTCGCGTGGATCGCATGCTCCTCAACCTTGAGGACCCGGAGCTTGTGGTTCGCGCCTCCGACCATGTGGATGACATGGTGAAGGTGATTCAGACCCTGGTGGAAAGGGGTTTTGCTTACGAAAGTGACGGTTCGTATTATTTTCGCGTCAAAAACTTCCCCGAATACGGCAAGCTTTCGAAAATTGATTTTTCGGGTATGCGCGCCGGAGCCCGCGTGGATGCAGACAAATATGACAAAGACAGCGCGCGCGATTTTGCCTTATGGAAGGCGGCCAAACCGGGCGAACCCGCGTGGAACACTCCGCTCGGCCCCGGCCGCCCCGGCTGGCACATTGAATGCTCCGTCATGTCCATGAAGTACCTCGGCGAGACGTTTGATATACATTCCGGCGGCTCGGACCTTATTTTCCCGCACCACGAAAATGAAATCGCGCAAAGCGAAGCGGCAACAGGGAAGCCGCTGGCGCGCTACTGGCTTCACGCCGAGCATCTGATTGTGAATGGCGAGAAGATGTCGAAATCGCTCGGCAATTTTTACACCTTGCGGGATCTCATCGCCAAATCATATAAGCCGAGTGCCATCCGATATCTGCTGGCGTCGGTGCCTTTCCGCAAGCCCCTCAATTTCACCTTTGAAGGTCTGCACCAAGCCGAACAATCCCTCGACCGGCTGCGGAATTTCAACTATCGCCTCAAGATGGAGAAATTTCCGCCCGGTGAAAGTTCCGCGTTGGCTGAGCGCGCTCGCGCGGCTCAGTCGGAGTTTGAGGCGGCGCTCAACGACAACCTTAATACGGCGGAGGCCTTGGCCGCCATTTTCAATCTGATTCGGGATGGCAATACGGCCATGGACCAGGGTGAATTCCACCAGGGAGATCGCCCGTTGTTCAGCGACGTTCTGACGCGCTGGGACCGCATTTTTGCGGTGCTCGAAGACAACGATTACGATAAACTACGAAAGGCCGGCTTCATTCAGGAACATCGCGCGGAATCCTCGGTGCCTCAACCGGTCCCTGATGGTCAAGGCACCCTGCGGGCAGAAATCCTGAGCGACCAGGAGGTTGAAACGGCCATCCGTGAGCGTGAACAGGCGCGGCATGGGGGGGATTACGCCCGCGCCGACCAGATCCGCCAACAACTGTTGGAAGCAGGTATTGTGTTAGAGGACACGAAAGTCGGTACGCGATGGAAGCGCAAATGACGCACCACCGGCTCGCGGGACGGCGCTCAATCATGTAAGGTGTTTGCCCCAGGCGCTACGCCACGGAATGCAGATGCTTCTCCCCAAGCGGAAGGGGAGGCTAAGGTATGACAAAGCCTCAAATCAAAACGGCGCTGCCCGGTCCCGAGGCGCGGAAAATTCTTGACTTGGACGCTCGATACGTCTCTCCCTCCTATGTCCGCGATTACCCGTTGGTGGCCAGACGCGGCAGCGGGATGTGGGTTGAGGACGTGGATGGCAACACCTTCCTCGATTTTGCGGCCGGCATTGCGGTGGTGGCGACGGGTCATTGCCATCCCGAGGTGGTCAGCGCCATTCAGCGTCAGGCGGAGATTCTTATTCACATGTCGGGGACGGATTTTTACTATCCGCTTTTGGCGCAACTGGCGGAAAAGCTTGCGGCCATCACCCCGGGAGACTTTCCCAAGCGCGTCTATTTCGGGAATTCCGGGACGGAAGCCATGGAAGCTGCGATGAAGCTGGCGCGTTATCACACGCGTCGTCACCGTTTTATCGCCTTCCTGGGTTGCTTTCACGGTCGCACCTTCGGCTCATTGTCGCTCACGGCGAGCAAGGCCGTGCAGCGGAATGGCTTTGGCCCGCTCCTGCCTGGCGTTAGTCACGTGCCCTATCCCGACCCTTATCGTTATCCCCCAGAGCGGGCTGGCGGTCCACCGTGCGTCGGCGTGGAAGCCATCGAACGGCTTTTCAAAACCGCGGTCCCGCCGGAAGAGGTTGCGGCCGTGGTGGTCGAGCCCATCTTGGGCGAAGGGGGTTACGTCATCCCTCCTCCTGATTTCTTGCCGGAGCTTCGCCGCTTGACCGAACGCCACGGGATTCTGCTAATCTTTGACGAGGTCCAATGCGGCATGGGCCGCACCGGCAAGATGTGGGCCTGTGAGTACTCGGCGACGGTGCCGGATATTTTGATTGTCGCCAAAGGCATCGCCTCCGGCCTGCCCTTGAGCGCTACCGTCGCGCGCGCCGACATTATGAATTGGCCGGGCGGCGCGCACGCTTCGACGTTTGGAGGCAATCCGATAGCCTGCGCCGCCGCTCTCGAAACCATACGACTCATCGAGGAAAAATATATGGCCAATGCGGCGCGCATGGGCGACTACTTGTTGCAAAAGCTTAGCGACTTGCCCGCCCATTGCGCCTTAGTGGGCGATGTGCGGGGCAAAGGCTTAATGATCGGCATCGAGCTCGTCAAAGACCAGAAAACCCGCGAGCCGCATCCCGAAGCGCGGCAGAAAGTTATTCGCCGGGCTTTTGAGAAAGGATTATTGCTTTTAGGCTGCGGGGAAAGCACCGTCCGCCTGATGCCGCCGCTGCTTCTCGAGCCGGAGCACGCGGATTACGCGGTCGAGGTGCTGCGCGCGTGCCTGGAAGAAACGGCCCGGCGCGAGGGCCGCGCTTAGGAGGTTCAAGGTATTCTGTCGCCGCAAAGGCCGTTGTCGGGGCTGACGAACTTTCCTGACGTCGAGGGTTGCTGTGCGTGGATGGGCAAGCTGGATCTATCGTGCCCTGGTTTGGAAAGAGCGACAGCGGGCGAGCGCCGCGCAAGACGACCCGGCGGCGGCCAAAAAATCCGCAGGCTCCCATCTGGAAACGGGACGGCGAGGCGAGCAGCTTGCCTACTGGTATTTGCGCCAAGCGGGCTATCGAGTGATCGCGCGCAATCAACGATTGGGAGGCGGCTCAGGCGAGCTGGATCTGATCGGATGGGATGGGCCTGTGCTCGCTTTTGTGGAGGTAAAATGTCGGACCTCCGACGTTGCCGGCCCGCCCGAAGCTGCCCTAAAGCGCGCCCAGCAGAAGCGAATCATCCGTGGCGCCCACGAGTTTATGCGCCGCAAAATCAAGGCACAGCCCAACTATCGGTTCGATATCGCCAGCGTCTTCTGGAACCAAGAGAACGGGTTTCAAGTCCGCCTTATCAAGGACGCCTTCAAGGATCGTTCTTAAGTCTTGCGCTTGTCTGGGCCCTATTCCGACCGGGGGTTCGGCTCACCATGCTTCGTCAAGATGGACAGGCTCTTTCGGTCGGGTGGCCCGGCGCGCCGGGCGAATTCATTTCGGCGGTCTGCTATCTTAAAATCATGACAAGGAGAGAAGACGTTGCCTGAGCTGAGAAAGGATCCTATTACCGGTCGGTGGGTCATCATCGCAACGGATCGTGCGAAGCGCCCGAGCGATTTTGTCCGCGATAAGGTTCAAATTCGCGGTTCTGGTTTTTGCCCGTTTTGCGCGGGCAACGAAACCAAGACGCCGCCGGAAATCATGGCCTATCGAAACGATGGCAGCCGCCCCAATACGCCGGGCTGGTCGCTGCGCGTGGTCCCCAACAAATTTCCGGCGCTCGGCATCGAAGGGTCGCTCAACCGGCAGGGTGAAGGGCTTTACGACAAAATGCATGGCATCGGCGCTCACGAGGTCATCATTGAAACTCCCGACCACCAGCAGACCTTGGCGACCCTTCCGGTTCGCAAGGTGGAGGATGTGCTGTGGGCTTATCGGGATCGAATTCAAGACCTGAAGAAGGACAAGCGCTTCCGTTACATTCTGATTTTCAAGAACCACGGCGAGGCCGCCGGGGCGTCCCTCGAACACACTCATTCCCAACTGATTGCCCTGCCGGTGGTTCCTATGCACGTGCTCGAGGAGGTGGGCGGTTCCCGCGAGTATTACAACTACAAAGAGCGGTGTATCTTCTGCGATATCAACCGCCAAGAAACCGAAAAAGGGGTTCGCCTTATCTCCGAGAATCAAGATTTTCTTGCGGTTTGCCCGTTTGCCCCACGGTTTCCCTTTGAAACCTGGATCATCCCCAAGGTCCATGAGTCCGCGTTTGAGGAATCCCAAAAACACGAATTCGAGAATCTGGCGGTCATGTTGAAGGATATGCTTCAGAGGCTCGACAAGGTGCTCGATTACCCCGCTTACAATTACATCGTCCACACCTCTCCGATTCAAGAAACCAGCAATGATTACTATCATTGGCATATGGAGATCATGCCGAAGCTGACCAAGGTGGCTGGCTTTGAGTGGGGAACCGGCTTCTTCATCAACCCGACCCCGCCGGAAGAATCCGCGCACTTTTTGCGTGAGGCGGCGATCGAGGCTGCGGCGCAGAGTTGAGCGGCGCTAGGGAATCAAATGCTGAGCCTCTAGAAAGCGCCGCGCCACCTCGCCCGCGCTGCGATGCAGCCCGTCCACTTCATAATTTAAGCGACGCATCTCCTGGTTGGTGATTTTGCCCGCCAGGGCGTCAATCGCCTGGGCGACCTCGGGATGCTCCCTCACCGTCTGCTCCCGCACAATCGGCACGGCCTGGTAAGGCGGAAAGTAGTGTTTATTATCCTTGAGCGCCACCACATCGAGCTTGCTCAACAATCCGTCCGTGGAGTTTCCCGCCACGATGTCCACCTGCCGGCTGATCAAGGCACGGTAAAGCAATCCCAAGTCCATGATGCGCGGTGGCGCGCCGAACTTGAGGCCGTAAGTTTTGACGAGACCTTGATATCCGTCGGCTCTTTCCATGAATTCATAGCCGAAGCCCGGCCGCCAATGGGTGGCGTAGGGCACCGCTTGCGAAATGGTGCGAATGTGGTCGCGGCGGGCATCCTGGCCGCGAATGACCAACACAAACGTATTGTTGAAGCCGAGAGGCGGCAGCACGTCCAGGTGAAAGCGCGAGGCGTATTCTTTCTTCACAATTTGATAAACAACCTTCGGGTTGTGCCGGGGCGGCTGCTTGAGGATTGCCGTCAGTGCCGTTCCCGTATATTCCACATAGGTGTTAATTCGGCCGGCAAGCATGGCCTGTTGGCAGATAAACGTTCCGCCCAGATAAAAGCGTCGCTCCACGTGGAGGGGCGTACGCGCCGCGAGGATTTGCGCCAGCATCTCGCCCAAAATCAATTGTTCGGTGAAGTTCTTGGAACCCACCACAATCGTCGCGCGGCGCGGCGGACCGCAGGCGGTCATCACCAAAGCCAATCCCGTCAACATCCAACACTTTCGTTTCATAAGCCTCATGCACGCACCAAAGAGCCGCGCTCTTCCCCCCGGCGACTCTTTTCATCCCGGCTTCCAGCCTATCTTAATCCCCGTCTTGCGGGGCCGGAAATAACGAGGTAGAATCCCGCGCATGAAAACCTCAAAATGGATCATTCTGCTTGCCCTTCAACCGGCACTTTACTGCGGCATGAGCTTCGGCCAGACGCCGGTGACGACAAAAATCGTTCGCCTGAGCCCTGCGCTGAACGCGATTGTTCCGAAGAACGCCAGGCTGGTAAGGGAAATCACCGGCTTTAACTGGACCGAAGGACCGGTGTGGACGCCTTCCGGCATTTTGTTTTTTGCCGACATTCGGAACAATCGGATTATGGAGTGGCGGCCTGGCTCACCAGCCGAGGTGTTCATGCACCCGAGCGGCTACTTGGGCAAAGCGCCCTATCCCGGCCCTGAGTCCGGGTCCAATGGCATGACGCTCGATCCCGAAGGGCGGCTGACGGTTGCCGGCCACGCGCAGCGCGACGTTTGGCGCTTAGAATCGTTGAATCCTCATGCCACGCGGACCATCCTCGCCGACAAATATCATGGTAAGAAGCTGAATAGCCCCAACGATTTGGTTTATGGGCCTCACGGCGCGCTCTATTTCACCGACCCGCCCTACGGCTTGCCCACCCAAAGCGATCATGACCCGCTCAAACAATTGCGGGTGAATGGGGTGTATCGCATTTTGGACGCCGTGTCTCACCCGGCGGGCGCGCCGCCCGACGAAAGCAAGTTGCAACTTTTGATTTCCAACCTGACGCGCCCGAATGGCATTGCCTTCTCTCCTCACATGCGCTATCTCTACGTGAACAATTCAAGCCCCAAAAAACTCTGGATTCGTTATCCTGTGCGTGCTGACGGTTCGCTGGGCCCGGGAACCGTCTTCTGCGATGCAACTTCCGACCACCACCCCGGCGATCCGGATGGGATGAAGGTGGATACCCGAGGTAACATCTATAGCGCGGGGCCGGGCGGAGTTTGGATTTTCTCGCCTCAAGGCAGGCACCTGGGGACGATCCGAATTCCCGAACGTATGGGAAATCTTGCCTGGGGCGGGCCTGATTACCGTACCCTTTACATAGCCGCCGACACCAGCATCTACAGCATTCGGCTCAAAATTCCCGGGGAAAAACCGTAGCCGCGGCCCGACGACCGGGAACGGCAACTCGTATTTTTGTCTCCCGAAGCGGTGGGTGATTTGACCACCCACCGCGAGGCTGATAACCGCTTCTCCTGACAGCCCAACTGCCGGCGTCCCCTACTGCGGCTGGGCCTGAGCTTGCACGGGAGTCGGGGCTGCTTGGGCGGCGTGGTATCGAGTGAGATAGGGAAACAGGGCGGTGACCTCAAAGGGCATTTTATCCTTGGGAGAGACGAGCGGCAGCGGCTTGGCCTTGACGAGCGAAACCTGATCGTTCCAGGCATTCACCTCAATGCGCGAGCCTAACGGCAGGGCCGCAATCTGGTGGAGATTGGCCGGCTGAAGCGCCGGCGCTCGCATCATCAAGGCGGCCAACCGAAGTTGATGATTGCGCATAAGCAACCGGTTACCCAAATGCGCCCCGAGCAGCGATGGGGTGTACGGCGCGGTTTCTGCCAGCGCCTTGAGGAATAATCCGGCGCTGGCAAGCTGATTCTTGTAAGGGGAGTTCATCAGCAGTTGGAGCGCGCGTTGGTCGGCGGCGGCTTCATCCGCCGCGCTGTGGGTCAGGTCCAGGGTTTCGAGCAGCTTGTCATCGGGAACCATCATGCGGTCGTCAAAGGCATACTTGGTGCTGATGTTATCCCCATTCATGATGTGACCGAGCTCGTGCGCCAGCATCATGGCTAAGCACGCTTCATTCGGAAGCACGTCAATCAAGCCGCGGCTGATGAGGATGGTATCCCCGATGGTGAGAGTTTCAAAGGGGTAAGTGAGCAACACGCGGCAATGGATAGGCGGCAACGTATTCAAATGATTGGTAATGATGAGATTGTTGACCACCGTATCGAGGACTTTATCCACCGGACCCGGCGGGGCCACGAGGCCAGCCCGCTGTAGGCGATCCAAAACGTTTTGGGCAGCCTCATCCAGCCACATGCGCTGGCTGGCCAGGGGCGAATAGGCGTGCGCAGCCTGCGGGCTTTCGTCCACCGCGGACTTTGACTCCACCATGAGCCGCGTTAATTCTTCCGCCGAATTGGTGCTCTTCAGATCATAGCCCCAAAAACGGGTTTGAGCGCGGAACCCTCGGTTCGGCGCGCCGAAACGGCTGAGGTCGGGCTCTTCACTGTAGATATAGACCGGCAGCCAGAGCCCCGGCTGGAGGTTTTCCCGCCAACTGTCGAAGTGCAAACCGAACCGGGCATGACGACCATAGCTGCCGTTAAAACGCACAATGTTGTCACCGCGGTCTTCCACCCAAATGCGGCCCTTGAAGAGCGCTTTTCCGGCGTGTTTGCGCGGCGTCACGTCAAAAACCAGGCAGCGAACATCGCCTAAGAACTCGCGTCGCACAAACGTGAACTTGTAGTGCTGGCGGTCAAAATGGTGCGGGTCCACGAAAATGGGCAACCCAAAGACGTTAGTTTGAAATTGGATGGTCGTGAGGCGCTTGAGGGCGTGGTAAACGTTGACATCCCCCAGGATGCGGCTGGCCAGCGAAGGTTGGGGTAGCAGCGTTTGCTCGACCAAGCGCTTGCGCGTCACCAGTCGCCCCAGAAAGTAGGCGTCGCCGACAATCTGAGGCCCCAGCGTTTTGTCGTCGGGGCCGCGGCGGAATTCCTGAATGTAAGTTTCCACCCGCGGGGTGTAAACGGAAAAAGATCGCACCAAGTGATTTTCGTTCGCTATGATGCGCCCCACGAGCTGATTCTCGTAACGGGTTGCCTGAGACTGCGAGAGGCTCTGCGCCGCAGCCGCCGGAAGAACGCAAAAGCCTCCGAGAAGAAGAATTGAAAGCCATTTCATAAGCACCTCTTTGTTAGTAGGCCAGCCGAAAGACAATTTTGGCTATCGCCTCTGAATCCACCGGCCGACCGTCGCGCCGTGCCGGTCGGAACCTAATATGCTCGGCCGCCTGAACCGCCGACCGGTCTAAACCGTGGCCCAGCCCTCGAACCACGCGCACCACGCGCACTCGCCCGTTGGCTTGAAAGATGACATCCAGCACCACGACCCCTTCGATGCGCAAACGCCTCGCCTCGGCGGGATAAACGGGATCGGGTTTGGAGAGAATGACCGCAGGTTCAAAGTCTGGCGGGGGCGCGGCTCGCTTGGAGGCTCGCGCTGGGACGCCAGCCACAGCGTTGCCAAAGCCGCTCGACTCGACCACGCCCCGGCTCTCATCCGCCGTAGGCGGAATGGCCATTCCACTGCCAAAACCTGCGCTCGCAACGACGGCGCGGGCGCCTCGCGCCCCGCCCGTACCGTTGCCGCGTCCCGGGCCCTCCGGCAAGTCGAACTCGCCCAGCCGAGGTACATTTCCTTTACTTCCGCCCAGATTTTGGCCAGTAATGCCCTGCGCGTTTCCAAAGCCGCCGGTCTGAACTTTTGCTCGCGGCAAGTGTGTGGTTGGCTTGGCCGTGCTCCCGCTACTCAGCACGCCCAAATGGACCCTGGGCTGGGGCCGAGGCGGCTGGACCATGGCCAGATGAGGCGTCACCACAGGTTTTGGCATGGCAAGCGGCCGCAGCAATGGCCGGGGCGGGGTGATACGATGCGCCTCCAGCCGAGGAACGCGAATCATCGGTGGCTTGGGGGGTGTGTAACGGACGACTCGGCGCGCCACATGCAATGGCACAGGCTTCCGCACAGGCGGCGGGAACGCGGGTACGGTCAAATTCACCACCTGGTATTTTGCCGTGACAGGTGGTTCCGGCCAGGCTGGCGGCAACACAGCGGCCACCAGTAAGAGGATGACGACGCCGGCAATTTCCAATAGTGGACTGAGGGCAAAGGCCAACCAACGCCGTTGGCGTTCGGCGGCGGAGAGCTCCAGCATCAGAAAGCGTGGCGGGTTGGCTCCGTCGCTCCGCGTCGGTTGGGGAGCGGTGGGAACTTTCAATATTCCCCCCTTTCGCAATTAGCGCCGCCCTGCGCGTCATCGGGCGCGTTCGGTTTCGCCCAAGAATGGCTGCCGCCCAACGGAGGGAACTTGGTGTCCGTCTGGGGACCGCTCCTTCGATTTCAGGCGCCGCCGTCCCCTCTCTTATCGCTTCTACCACAAACTCCTACACGAATGCAACCCATTGTACTCGTCCAGTAGATTAGTGACACAGGAGGTCCTTTCTTTGAGATGAGGATTGAGCGAGAAACTCCAGGGGGGTGAGGTAGCCGAGGGCTTGGTGAGGGCGGACGGTGTTGTAGATTCGTTCCCA
>JAKCCV010000005.1 GCA_021838785.1 Acidobacteriota bacterium
CCGGCTCTTCGCCTCGCAGCCGCTCCTGCGCGTTCGCCGTGCGCTTATAGAGATTCTTCCAGTCCACGTAGAGCGCCTGCGGCACCCCGTAGCGCTCGATCCACGCCCGCAACGCCCCCGCCGCCGCTCCCGACTCCATAAACCCACTTCCAGCATCCACCGCCGCAGCGTCTCGGCCTCCACCGCCAGCCCCTCCTCCTTCGCCAACTGCTCGGCGGCCAACGTCGGCCCCAGCCGCTCCCCCACCGCCCCACTGTACTTCTCGCGCACTCGCCGCAGCACCTGGCCGCGGAACTCCTCCGCGTACGCACGATGCGACCGCCGCCCCGCGCTGCGATGCTGAAGCCCTTTCGCTCCTTCTTCCCGATACCGCCTCCATCGCCGCTTCGCCTGCCGGTAGCCAACCCCCATCAGCTTCCCGGCGTCTACTAACCGAAACTCATGGCCCTTGACCCGAGCCAGCACTTCCACGCGCCTCAATTCCCCTTCACTCATCCCCGTTCTCCCCACTCGAACCTCCTCTCAGAGGTTCCATTAGGGGACATTTTTAACGAGCACAAAAGGGGACATTATCATCGAGGTACAACAGGATGCTGGGAATCGAGGATGGAGCATAGACTCCTCCCTGCTGGCCGCGGGCCAGGGAATGGGGTACGTTGAACGAGGCGGCTTCCACCGTTTGCTGGATGAAGCTCTGACCATGGGGACGCAAGGTCCCGCGTCATGAGCGGGCCTTCACAGTCCTTAAAACAAAGTCCAATCCAGGTGGAAGATCCGAGCATTATCTACGAGGTCGAAATCGCCTCGACGGCCCGCAGCGAAGGGATTCTTCCGCCTGGCATCGTCGCTTCCGGGAAGCGACGATAATCGGTTCCGGTTTTGATGACCGCATAAACGACCCGAGCCATCTTGGCGGCCACAGCGGTGTACGCCTTGCGCCGCAGGTCGGGGTTCAGCGGATCGCGCCGGATATAGTTCTGAAACTTTTGGCAGAAGCTGTTCTGTCGGGCGCGCACGGCGATAGTTCCAGCCATCCAGAAGGCGTAGCGGAGGCGGGCATTGCCACGCTTGGAGAGCCGGGTCGTCCCACGAAACTGCCCGGACGGCTCGGTCGACAGATTCAAGCCGCAGTACTTAAGGAACTTCTGGTAATGGCTGAAGCGGCGGAGATCACCCGCCTCGGCCAGGATGATCAGGGCGAGGATGGGGCCAATGCCGGGAATGGTCTGGAGCCGCCGGAAATCGGCATGATCGGACAGGCGCGCCACGGCCTGCTCCTCCAACTCCTGCCGCACCTGGCCCAGATGCAGGTATTCGTTGAGAACAAGCCGGAACATGCGGATCGCTTCTGAATCTTCCGCCACGGCCAGGCCAATACTGTTCTGCGCCGCCTGGTAGAAATCGGTCAGCCAGCGTGTCTTGTCGATCTTTTGTCCAGGCAGCCGGCGAGTTGCCTGAAGGAAATTCTCCAAGGAGTATTTGGATACCGCCGCCGGACAGGGCACGAGCAACAGGAGCTGCGTCCATCACTCGGCGCGGGGGGTGTGCAAATAACGCTCGGCCTCCGGGAAGTAGAGCGGCAGGTAATGGGTTACAATGCTGTGGTAGAGGCGAACCTTCCCCAGGGAGATCTGCTGGTAGGTGTTCGCCAGTTCCTGCAAGTCGTTGGAGTGATTCTCGAGAGGGTCGTAATAGACCTGGGTGGTCCCCGCCTTGAGCAAATGGAGGATAACCTGGGCGTCCTTGGGGTCGTTCTTGTCCCAGGAGTTGAACAGGGCGTCGCGAGTGCGGGCGACGGCGATGGAAGAGACCAGGCAGGGGTCAAGGCCCTGGGCGAGAAGGAAGTGGGCCAAAGGGCGGTGGTAGTCGCCCGTGGCTTCGAAGGCGATGCGGCAAGTACAGCCGCTGCCGGCAAGGAAGGTGGCAAGCTTGGTGAAGTCCCCTAGGGTGTTAGCCATGCGGAAATGGCGACGACGCCCGTTGGGAAACTCGACGAGCACTTGGTTGTGAACCTTGGCGATGTCGATGGCTACCCACATCGTAGAGCTCGTGGTAGAAGATGGTCGGGTCATGGCTGGCAGAACCTCCTTTGGAATGAGTGGGGGAAAACCCATTCTATGGAAGCTTCTGTCCAGCTGTGACTCAACCCCGAGGGGCTTCTAACGAAGATGAAGGTACTACGGGCCGCAGTTCATCGCCCGCGACTTCAAGGAGTTCATACGGCTCTGCGGCATGACGCACGTGCGGACGTCGCCGTTTTATCCGCAATCGAACGGCAAGATCGAACGCTGGCACCGCTCGCTGAAGGGCGAATGTCGGCGTCCGGGCGAGCCGGGATCGGTCGAGGAGGCGCGGAACTTGTTGGCGAGCTACGGGGACCACTACCATCGCGTGCGGTTGCCCTCGGCGATCGGCTACGTCGCGCCGCTCGATAGGCTGGAAGGGCGGGCGGAGGCGATCTGGGCCGAGCGCGATCGCAAGCTGGAAGAGGCGCGATGGAAGCGCCAGCTTCGCCGTCAGGAAGCTTCACGGAATTATTTGCTCGAGCCGCTGGCCCTCGCTGGCCCCGAGCCGATTGGGGCTGGCGAAGCGCCGGCGGCAGGATTACACTGAACGCGCCGGGTGAAACGGAAGCCGGCAATGCTGGAGAGCAACCGCGCCCAGGGATAACCCGGTGGGCTCATCGCCTCGATGAGGTCGGGAGCGTTCGATTTTGCGCAAGCGGAATCCACGTTCCCGCTCCCAATGTTGTTGCCTGGACCTCATCGAACGATAGACCCCGATGCCTTGAAAACTCCCGCCCCGATGAAATCGGGACGGAACTCTATAGCGGTCGAAAACGCACGACATTCCATTTCCGGCTGAACCAGGACATACCCCTACCGAGGAGTTCTATGAGGTCACGCCCTTCTCACTCCCCCTCGCCCAACTCAACCGCGAACTCCTGGCCTGGGAACGAATCTACAACACCGTCCGTCCTCACCAAGCCCTCGGCTACCTCACCCCCCTGGAGTTTCTCGCTCAATCCTCATCTCAAAGAAAGGACCTCCTGTGTCGCTAATCTACTGGACGAGTACAAAGGGTAGGCGAGGGAAGCAGGTTAGTGTTAAGCTGGCTGGACAAACGTCATGGCCGAACGGAACCTCCTATCAGAGGTCCTGAAGCTTTTCGCCGGCAGTTCCACCGACGCTTTCGATTGCGGGAACTCATGACCGGCCTGCGGCTGCGCTCGTGTCAAGTGCGGGAGCTGCGGCGCGCGCTACGGACATGCACCCTCGGCTATTGAGTCAGGTTTTACCGGACTTGCAGCTCGTAAGGAACTACGGCGGCAATTCGTGAGGGTGTCCCACGCTTTGTGCCCCGAATGATAAAGGCCCCATCGGCGAGGCCTGACCCGCGAGTCGAGCGGTCATTGCGGGACAAATGTTTGTACCTCGAGGTTCCCATGTTTGGACAGGTTGAGGAAGAGGAACCCGCCTTGCGGGTCTGCGCAGGTCGGCATGCCGGCGCCCGGCGGGATCTTGTAAACTCCGGTAACGGCGCCTGTTTCGAGATCGGCCAGTGCCAGCATAAGCGGAGACGCTCCTAGTTGTTTCGACGGGGTTGTGGTTCCGAACTCAATGAGTACCTGACCGTTCTCCGTCAGGCTCGCTTGCATCGGCCACATCCCCGGTCGGGGCGGGGTGATGGTGACCCTACGGAACACGGAGCCGCCGGATGAGACCGCATAGAGCCGCACCGGGTCGCTCGCCCGATAAAGATAAACCGTCCCGTCAATCGAACCGAGCATCCCGCCTCGCTCGATTTCTATCATCCATTCACCCCCTTTTCTGCCTTCCTTCATCCAATTTTTGTCCGGAGGGCCGACGTCGTCGGCGAGCTTCACCGACGTTTCAAACACGCCGCTGCGGTTGAAGACCCACGTGAACGGCTTGGTGGGCACCAGCATTTTGGACACGCCGGGCGTGCCCGAAACCAGATTGCCGGTCAGAAGAATGCTGCCATCCAGGAACGCCGCGAATCCGAACGCCTCCAAGGACGGCCCCGGCGGCGGTTCAAGTTTCGTGACGGAGTCCAAAGTCCCGTCGTCTTTGTACTGTACGACCAACACATGGGGAGGGTTCGGACCCGCGTGGTAGCCCAGGGCGTGCTTGTACGCTATGATGAGGGCGTAAACAGCGCCGCGCGGGTCAACGTAGAAACCCGGTCGGGCATACCCTCGGTAGCCCTCCGGCGAGGCGGGGGCGAACTCGGTTAGCCTTCCGGAATCCGGTTTAATTCTTGTGATTGCCAAGCCGTTTAGGCCCTGCCGGGCCGCGCTCTCGGCAGCCTGAAGGTTGGCAGCGCCCCAAATGTATATGTTCCCCTCGGCGTCGCACCGGGCCGGTTCAATGATGGCCGGCCAGCCGTGGATGGGCAATGGAGTCTTCTCCCCGGGATAGAGCTGGCTTGGGACGGGCGCGGTTGGCTGCCCCTTCTTCCCTTTGCTTGCGGCTGCGGCTTTGGGATGCGAGAAAGCCATCACCGCCAGCGCCAACAGCGGGGCCATGCGAACCCACGCGAACCGTTTTACGCCTCGCACGTCCATGGCATGAGCCCTCCATTCCGCCCCGGCTGGGCTAGACCCGAACATGGAGACTAACGACGGAATAATTCCCGTCGCACCCTCGGACCCAGACGTACACTCGAGTGCTCAGCGCGGCCGTCGCCGCGTGCTTGGCTGGGACGCCCTCGTAGCAATATCCGTCGTAGGTCCAGTTCAGAACCGCACTGGACGCACTCGCTTATGTAGTCCTCGTTATATGTGCCGTAGCTTCCGTACGTCGGGACTGTAATCACGCAGCCACCATTGCATACCGACAGCGTTTCAGATGACGTCGCGCACGTCTCATTGTAACACCCCTGCTGCGCCCTGGCCCGCCGGAGCGCCCCCGCCAGTCCCAGCACAGCCAGGGCCACGGCCCACAGAATTGGTTTGGGTATCGCCATCGTTGCCACACCTCCTCTTGCCTTGACACGAAGCTTACCCCCCCAAGCTCTCGTGTCAAGTGCTTTTTTTCTTGGCATGTCGTGCCGTGCATATCGCGGGGATGTATCACGGTATGGGCTGTGGACATAGGCTGCCGACTTGAAAATTCGGCACGATAGATTTCTTTGAGCCGCAAGCCGGGCAAACGCTCGCCCTTGAGACGGTTTTCTCTCCGCAAACCGTCGGCGTCTGCCTTGCAGATGATTGGCCGCCGCGTTGCGGTTAGTGTTAAGCTGGCTGGGCAAACGTCATGGCTGAACAGACCCTCCCATCAGAAGTCCTGAAGCTTTTTCGTCAGCAGCCCCACCGACGCTTTCGATTGCGGGAACTCATGACCGGCCTGCGGCTCCGCTCGAGTCAAGTGCGGGAACTGCGGCGCGCGCTACGGGAACTTGCAGCTGCTCGGCAAATTATCCTTTTACGAGACCACCAATTCCAACTTGCCTCCGCACCGAGGGTCGGCTTAGCGAGGGACAAGGCCAAAGGAAACGCAGCGAACGTTTCCTCCGCCAAGAATTTGGTGACCGGCAGGCTGATTGGGCATCGCGACGGTTACGGCTTTGTGGTGCCGGATGCGCCAATGGAGGGAACAGACCAAGACATCTTTGTACCCCGCGACGGCGTGGGATCGGCCTTGCACGGCGACCGCGTTGAGGTTCAGGTGGTGCGGACGCGGCCGGATTGGCGCATGCGGCGAAAGGGCGGCGAGCCGCCCAAGCTGCGCGTCGAGGGGCGCGTGGTGAGGGTGCTGGAGCGTGCGCAAAAAACCGTGGTGGGCGAATTTCGCGCTGGGCCGCGCGGCAACTACGTTCTTCCTTACGACCGGCGAATTCCACACGAGATTTTGATTCCAAGCGGGCAGGAAATTCCGCCCAACGGCGGCGCCGGTGCCGCGCGCGACCGTCAATTTGGCGGGGAATCCGAAGGGCGACGCCGCCCGACGATGGAAACTCCGGAGGCGCGAGCGCTCGACCACATGATGGTGGATGTCGAAATCACTCGCTTTCCAACGCCCAGCGCCCCCGGACGCGGCCGAGTGATTGAGATTCTGGGGCGACGCGACGATTTCGGCGTGGATGTTGAAATCATCATCCGCAAATACCATTTGCCTCACCGTTTTCCGCCGGAGGTCCTACGCGAGGCCGAAGCCGCGCCCCAGACGCTCGATGAGCTTCAACGCCAGGGACGCCGGGACTTTCGCCAGCTTCCCATCGTGACGATTGACGGTGAAACCGCAAAAGATTTTGACGATGCCGTGTACGTGGAGCGGCGCGGACCAGGCTACCTTCTCCACGTCCACATTGCCGACGTGGCGCATTATGTGCGGCCGGGCACGGCGCTCGATCGCGAAGCGCGCTTGCGCGGCACGTCCGTCTATTTTCCGGATCGCGCCGTTCCCATGTTGCCGCTCGAGCTTTCGAACGGCATTTGCAGCCTCAACCCGCATGAGGACCGGTTGGTCATGTCCGTGCTGATGGAGATGGACTCGCAGGGCCGGGTGGTGGAAGCCGAACTCGTGCCGGGCCTCATCCACAGCGCCGAGCGCATGACCTACACCGCGGTGCGAGACGTGTTGGCGGGCCAACCGGCCGCGCTTGAGCGCTACGCTGCGCTGGCGGAAAATTTCCGGTGCATGGCGGAGCTGGCTCAAATCCTCAATCGCCGGCGCTACGAGCGCGGCTCGATTGATTTTGATTTGCCGGAGCCTGAAATTGAATTTGACCGCCTGGGCCGCATGATTGGCGTGACGCGCTCGGAGCGGAACATGGCGCACCGCATCATCGAGGAATTCATGCTGGCCGCCAACGAATGCGTGGCCGGCACCTTGGAAAGCTTGGCTGTGCCCACTCTCTATCGCATCCATGAGAAGCCGGACCCTCAAAAGGTGCTGGAATTTGAAGAAATTGCGGCGACGTTCGGGTACTCGTTGGGCATCAAGGCTCCTTCCGTCGAGCGGCATCGCGTTCGCGCGCACGAGGAGCGAGAGCGGCACCCGCGTTTTCACGAGCAATTGCGAAAAGAAGAACTGGAGATCACGCCGCGTCACTATCAACGTTTGACAAAGCGGCTGGAGGGCAAGCCGGAAGAAAGGATTCTCTCCTACCTGATGCTGCGCTCGCTGAAGCAAGCACGATATTCGGAGGAAAACGAGGGGCACTTTGCGCTCGCCGCACCCACCTACACGCACTTCACCTCGCCGATCCGCCGCTACCCGGACCTGATTGTGCATCGAATTCTGAAAGCCGTTTTGGAGCAGCAAGGCGGCCGAGCGCAATATCGGCCAGCGGCCAAAGCCTCGACGCCGCGCCGCGCCCGCCCGTCACCCATCAGCTTGGAGGAGCTTCATGCCTTGGCGGTTGAGACCTCGGAAGCCGAGCGCCGCGCTCAAGACGCCGAGCGGGAATTGCTGGAACTGAAGAAAATCGCCTTTATGAGCGAACGGCTTGGAGACGAGTTTGACGGCCTTATCATCTCCCTCATCAAGCAAGGATTTTTCGTGGAGTTGACGGATTTGTTTGTGGAGGGTTTCGTCCCCTTGGATAGCCTGGGCGACCGCTACGTTTACCGCGAAAGCCTCCGGGCCATCGTCGGCAAAGATTCCAAGCGGGCGTTCCGATTAGGGCAGCGCGTTCGCGTGCGGTTGGACCGCATTGATCGAATGGGAAACAAATTGGAATTTTCAGTTGTGAAGTGAGGTGGCCGGCGACTTTGCTTCCGAAATGCTGTTGGGTTCTGCCGGCTTCGACAAAACACAAGACGAGAGCCGCAGGAGCTTCGACTGGGAGGTGAACTGATGATGACGGACAAGGTGGGTTATGCGGTTGTGGGCCTAGGAAGCATCGCCGAACGCGCGGTGCTCCCGGCATTTCGTCACAGTCGGCGGGCCAAACTCGTGGCGGTCGTGAGCGGCGACGCCAAGAAGGCCGCGCGCTTTGCGGCTCGTTTCGGCGCCCGCCAGGCCTGCACTTACGCCGACTACGAAAGCTGCCTGAGCCGTCCCGACGTGGAGGCGGTTTTCATCGCCACCACCAATTCCACTCACGCCGACTTCACCCTTCGCGCCGCCTCAGCCGGAAAGCACGTCTTGTGCGAAAAGCCTATGGCGACGACGGTGGAGGACGCCGCGCGCATGATGGAAGCCTGCCGCGCGGCCAACGTGCGCCTGATGATTGCCTACCGCAAGTACCTTGAGCCCGGCAGTCGAGCGCTCAAAAGCCTGGTTCAAAAGGGAAAGTTGGGGCGGCTAAAAATCATCCACACGGCTTTTACCATTATGCTGCCGAGAGCAAGGCCGTCGGCGGCTTGGCACTTGAATCGGCAAGCCGCGGGCGGCGGATCGCTGGTGGACTTGGGCGTTTATTGCGTGAACACCAGCCGTTGGCTGGCCGGTACGGAGCCGCTCGAAGCTCGCGCCTACGCCTGGACGGTTGAGCCGGACCGCTTTTCCGAGGTTGAAGAAAGCATCGCCTTCCAACTTGTTCACCCGGACGGCTTGGTGGTTCAAGGCAGCTCGAGCTTTGCGGCAGCGGGGGCGTCATTCATTCAGGTCCATGGTGAAAAGGGTTGGGCGGCGCTGGACCCGGCTTTTGCTTACGACCAGGAGCGCCGACTGTTCGGCGCCATCGGCGGGAAGTGGTTTGAGCGACGATTCAAGGTGATGGATGAATTTGCTCTCGAGCTGGATGAATTCGCCGATTGCATTCGCCGTCATCGCGAGCCGGAAGCGAGCGGCACCGAGGGTCTTCGAGACGTGGTCGTAATGGAGGCCATCTACCGCGCCGCGCGCGAAGAGCGTTCTGTCCCTGTCCCTCGCTCGCAGAACCTCTGAAGTTGGCCTGCGCAAGATTTCTGGGTTCAAAGTTCAAGTTGGCGGAAGAAGCTGGGGGAATTTTCTTCCCGTTGATGAAAAATCTTCCCTGGCTAGGCCCCGGAGCCATCTTCCATCATCCTTCCTTAATTTGTTGAAAAACAAACCAGTTGCGCGTTTCCTGTGTCTATGGAACGGGGGTTGCGGCCACCGGACCGACAGGAATTGCATCGAATTGCACGACGAGGCGTTTGGAGGGGGAGCGCCAAGACTCCAAGACGCGAGGTGTACGATGATGGACAGCAATCAGACAGGATCGGTTCTGTTTCGCAACGAAGGTACCGAAGCCCCTCCGCAACAAGAGGTTTCCGCCGTCCCACTGGACCACGCTGAGCCTTCCATCGCATCTTCTGATGTGCAGGTTGAGAAAGGCGGTTCGCCTGCCATGTGGGCTGCGCTGTTGGCTTTGGCGGTGGCGCTGGTTGCGCAGGCAGGCTACGATTACTGGTATCTCCGCAAAACAGGATATTCGCTCGCCACGATTCCCAACCTTGTTCAGTCCATGAAGGCGCTTGGCGGCCGCGTGGACGGCATCGAGGCGCAAGTGAAGGATTGGGCAACGGAGCGCCAGGCGCTCCTCGACCGGATGACGCAGACCGACGAGCGCGTTCAGTCGGAGCTGGGCGGCATCCGAAGTGAGACTCGCCACTTGGTCGCAACCGCCGAGGGTCGCCTGCAGGCGCAAATCGCCCAAAGCACGCGTCCCATCGAAACCCGACTGGATGGCGTTGCGGCAAATCAGCAGCTTGACCATGCGCGGCTGGCGCAACTGTCCGCTGCGGTCGGCACGCTGCGCCAGCGCGTGGCCGCCGTTCAACATCAGCAGGCGCAGAGCGCCCGTCAGCTTGGCACCCTTGAAAGCCGCGAGAGCCGGACGCGCTCCGCGGTGGACACCCTCGCCCAGCAACTGCAACGCAAGCAGCTCAGCTTTGAAGCGGGCAAAGGCCGCGATGCTGAAATCGCTCCCGGCATCTCGCTACACGTGACGCACACGAATGTCCTGCATCAGCGTTACTCAGCATGGATTCGTGACGTTCATACTCATCAGACGCTGTGGGTCAACAACCAAGGCATCGAGCAGCCGGTCATTTTCTTCTCTGCCGGCGAGCGGCCAATGGAGCTGATCGTAACCCGTGTCAGCAAACAAACGGCCTCCGGCTATCTGCTGGTTCCCGAGACAACCGAGGGGGCGGCCATCCGACCCGTGACCTCCTCCGCGAGCAACCAGTCGCAGTCCAGGTCGTAAAATCCGCGTCCGCCACCGCCGAGCCCAACAGCTCGCGCGGTGGGCGGGCGTGGAAATTTTTCTCCCTTTGGGAAGGGTAGGCGCGCTGAATCGCGAGGCCAAAATTGACGAGGCTCAACATGCTCTGCGTTATCAATAAGTTGCGGGTAAAGCCAATTGGCACGCGACGTGCTTTCCGTTTGGCCGCCAAGCCAACTTGGCGCGGAGGGGCGTTTTTGGGGAGGAGTGTAAGGTCATGGACGAGGAAAAAATTCCGGAAATTTCGCAGCCATCGCCCCGAGGGTTACAAGTGGCGGTCATCATCCTGATTTGTCTGGTGGTGATTAGCCTGGGTTACGCCATCGCGGAGCATGGGTCGGTGAGCCAATTGACCGCGCAGAATCAGCAAGCGAACGCCCAGCTTGCCGAAACCGAGACCCAAATTCAGGCGCTGAGCCAGAGGTTGCAGGCGATTCAGGCCTCGGCCGCCGCCAAAGCCAAGAAGGTGGCCGAAATTCCCCGCCGCCCCGCTCGGGTGATCTATCATCCCGTTGCCAGGGTTTATCGTCGGCGCATGGAGCAAAGCCACTGGCAAAAAATTCAAGCCGAGCTGGCCGAGCATCAGCGGGAGATTGATATGACCCAAAGAAATTTGCAGCAAACGCGGAATGAACTGCAAGGCAATCTCCGCTCGACGGCAGATCAGCTCAACGGCGCCATCGCCAAAAATCACACGGAGCTCGTGGCGCTCGAGAAGTTGGGACTGCGAAACTATTACGAATTTGATATCGGAAAGACCAAACTGTTCCAGCGGGAAGGCCCCATCAGCCTCAAGTTGCGGAAGGCCAACGTCAAGCATCAATTCGCCAACCTGCAACTGGTGGTCAATGACCGAGAACTGACCGAGAACCACGTCAACCTCTATCAGCCGGTGCTCTTCTACCCTGAAAACAGCCGACGGCCGGTTCAGTTGGTCATCAACGGGATTTTCAAAAATGAGATTCGCGGCTACGTGAGCGCGCCAAAATACAAGCGCTCGGAGTTGGCGGCGAACGCTGCGGCTACCTCGCCCGCGAATGAAAACGACAACCTTGCGAGCAGTTCCACAAGCCCTGTGAAGCCCACGCCAGTCGCCCTCGAACACCGTCCGAGCGTGCAGAATTGAAGGGCGGCTGGTACGAAAGTACTGTTGACTGCCAGGGCAAGGCATTGTACAGATAAAGAAACACAGGCCGGGAGGGGATGAAGCCGCCCCATGCTTCGGCGGAAGGCAAAACGGGTTTTAACGGCTGGTTCCGTGCGGCGCGAGGAATTCGCAGCACGGTCGAGAAGTACGCGGTCCATAACATCAACTCACGGCGCAGAAACAGGGTTGAATTCGCCGTGAAAGTTCGACAGAACGAAAGGAGCTTGCAATGAAGAAATGGCGGCTTGATTCCTATACCGGTTTAGGGTTCTTGGCGGGAGTTTTGTTGACCGTGGCGGCGCTGGTGAGTTGCGGCGGCGGCAGCGCGTCCGCCCCCATGTCCTCGACGACCGGAACGGTGAACACCTACCTGAGCGACCCTCCCACGTGTACATTAGATTTCCAGCATGTTTACGTGACCATTACCAAGGTTCAGGCCAACATTAACCCAAATGCGGGGCCGACCGATAGCGGATGGCAGACGCTCGCGGCTCCAACCACACCGATCCAGGTTGATTTGATGTCGCTGAACCCAGGGGCCACGACGAACTTCTGCGGCACGCTGTTTCTCCTTGGGAAGGAAACTCTTCCCACTGGGACCTATCAGCAGATCCGGTTCATTCTCTTGAGCAATTCCCCGGCCCCCGGCACTGCGACCCCTTCGTCGAACGCTTGTGGGAATGGTAACGGATGGAATTGCGTGGTGACCAGCAGCGGGACTTCTGAATTGCAGCTTTCGAGCGAGGCCCAAACCGGCATCAAGATTCCTTCGCCGAACATCACGAGCGGCGGGCTGACGGTCACGGCAGGCCAGAGCGTGGATCTTAACATCAACTTTGACTCCTGCGCGTCCATCGTTCCGGAGGGCAACGGGCAGTACCGGCTCACACCCGTACTGCACGCGGGCGAGGTATCGCTGAACACAAACACGATCAGCGGCACGGTCGTCGAGGGTAGTGGCGCCCCCAACCCGGGCGCTCCGATTGCGAACGCGATCGTGTTGCTCGAACAGGCTCCCACAGGCTCCACGACCGACCAGGTGGTGCCGGGGGGCACAACCACCACGGACGCCAACGGCGCCTTCGCCTTCTGCCCCATCCCTGCAAGTAGTAGCTCCAGTCCTGCCCCACCTTATGATGTGGTGGTCGCTGGCCAGACGACCCAGACAAGCCTTGGAGTTACGACCATGACCACCTACAATCCGAGCGTGGTATTCGGCGTGCCGGTGGGTGGGGGAACCGGCAGCATTCCCTTGTTTGCTGAAACGACCACCGGGTCCACGACAGGACTGGTCACCACCCGCCCCGCCTCGATTTCGGGGCAAATTACTTCGACGGGCGGCTCGAAGCCGACGCCGGTGCCGGGAGAGGTGCAACTCTCCGCGTTTCAGACGGCGACGAACGGGACCTCGACGGTCACCATCACCGTCCCCGTGTTCACAGCATCGGCAGCCCCTTCGAGCGACGTTACCGATTCCCAGCCCCCCATCTACTCGACGGATACCGCCAGTGGTGGCTGCGCAACCAGCACGGCGGCATGCGTAGCGTACGCGGTCGCGGTACCGGCGAGCGCAGTGGCCGCGGGCGTGTATAGCCCCACTTCGGGCAACACGGTAACGGCCCCCAGTTCCACCGAGTCGGCCAGCTACACCATCAATGTTCTGGCAGACGGCTCGGATAGTCTGCTTACGTGCTCGCCGACTTCCCTAACGAGCAGTTCGCTGACCGTATCTCAGGGCAGCAGCACGACTACCGTGAACTTCAACCTTACCGGCTGTAGTGCGCCGTAGGTATTGAGAGGCTTCCGCTCCGGGCTCCGGGGAGCGGTTGTGGGCCTCGGAAGGAATTTAGTCCCCCCCACCCGACGACACCCGGGCGTGGGGCCGGCCGAAAGGCTGGCCCCGCGCCCTCCCGCCTTTTTGAATCCACTTCTGTAACATGTCCCGTGGGGCACGGGCGTCTCGCCCGTGCCGGAACACGGCCAAGATAGCCGCGCCACAAGCGCTGCATTTGTGAATCTATTTCCGACGCACCACGCTAGTGCCCTGATTTGCAGGAAGGGTGAAGAATTCCAGGCTGTCCGCCATCCCGAAGTCCTTTGCGGCCCTTGCGCCTTTGCGTGAAGCAGGCTTTTTGTGGTGCATCGAACTTTTGACTCAGGACACTATCGGCGGGTTTGGCCGTGGCGGGCGGTTTCAATGCGGGCGATGGCACGGCGGAGCGCCTCGCGGGCGCGCTCTTGGTCCACTTGAGGGTCAAAGAGATTTTGCAAGCGTTCCTCGGCGCGCTGCTTGGCCCGTTCGGCGCGGCTCACGTCAATCTCCGCGGCGCGCTCGGCGGTGTTGGCCAACACGATGACGCGATCCGGCATCACCTCGGCAAAGCCCCAGGTGACGGCAAGATATTCCACCTTGGGACCTTCCGCGTAGCTCAGCGGGCCGGGGGCGAGTTCGGTCAACAGCGGCGCATGGCCCGGCAGGATTCCCAGGTAGCCGGAGCTTCCCGGAATCGAGACCGAGGTCACTTTATCGCGGACGACCTGGCGGTCGGGCGTGACGACCACAAGTTCCAATTCTTTGGGAAGCGATTCCGCCATCGGCTCACGCAGCTTTCAGTTTCTTGGCCTTTTCGAGCGCCTCGTCGAGCGTTCCGACCATATAAAAGGCCTGTTCGGGCACGTCGTCGTGCTTGCCCTCGACCAGTTCCTTGAAGCCGCGGATGGTGTCTTCCAGCTTCACGTAGCGGCCCTCGAGGCCGGTAAACTGTTGCGCCACAAAAAACGGCTGCGAGAGAAAGCGTTGAATTTTGCGGGCCCGCGCCACGGTCAACTTGTCTTCTTCGGAGAGCTCGTCAATGCCGAGAATGGCGATGATGTCCTGCAGGTCCTTGTATTTTTGCAGGATGGCCTTGACCGCGCGGGCGACGTTATAGTGTTCGGTGCCGACAATGCGGGGATCGAGAATGCGCGACGTCGAGGCCAAGGGATCCACCGCCGGGTAAATGCCGATTTCCACCAGTTGGCGCGAAAGCACCGTGGTCGCATCCAGGTGAGAAAACGCCGTGGCCGGCGCTGGGTCGGTCAGGTCGTCGGCCGGGACGTAAATGGCCTGCACGGAGGTGATGGAACCTTTTTGGGTGGAGGTGATGCGCTCTTGCAGCTCGCCCATCTCCGTCGAGAGATTCGGCTGGTAGCCGACCGCCGACGGCATCCGTCCGAGCAGCGCGGAAACTTCCGACCCGGCCTGCGTAAAGCGAAAGATGTTGTCAATAAACAGCAACACATCCTGCCCACCCACGTCGCGGAAATACTCGGCCACGGTGAGGCCGGTCAAGCCCACGCGCAGGCGGGCGCCGGGCGGCTCGGTCATTTGGCCGTAGATGAGCGCGGCCTTGGATTTCTCCGGGTTGCCGGGCACGATGACGCCCGACTCCTGGAACTCCAGCCACAGGTCGTTGCCTTCGCGCGTGCGCTCGCCCACCCCGGCAAACACGGAAACGCCACCGTGCTTCATGGCGACGTTGTTAATCATCTCCATGATGATGACTGTCTTGCCCACGCCCGCCCCGCCGAACAGCCCCGTCTTGCCGCCCTTTAAGTAAGGCTCGAGCAAATCCACCACCTTCAATCCCGTCTCAAACATTTCGAGGTTGGTGTTTTGCTCTTCGAGCGAAGGGGCTTGGCGATGAATGGGAAACCGAGTTTCGGCGTTAATGGGGCCCAATTTGTCCACCGGCTCGCCAATCACGTTGAGCACGCGGCCGAGCGTGGCCTTGCCGACCGGCACGGTGATGGGGCCGCCGAGGTCAATGGCCTTCATGCCGCGCACCATGCCTTCCGTCGGCTCCATGGCGACGGTTTTCACGCGCCCTTCGCCCAGGTGCTGCTCGACTTCCACAATGACATTGATGGGGGTGGGCACCTCAAAGCCGTCGGAGACAATGCGCAGCGCATTGTAAATGGGCGGCAACGGTCCACCTTCAAAAGAGACCACCACCACCGGCCCGATAATCTCCACCACCTTGCCGATATTTTCTGCTGGCATAATCCTCCTGCAATCCCGCGAGGCTCCGTCTGCGCCCAGGCTCAGCGCAGCGCGTCGGCGCCGCTGACCACTTCAATAATCTCTTTCGTGATCGCCGCCTGACGCAGGCGGTTCATGGTCAGCGTCAGCGTGTCTATCAGCTCTTCGGCGTTGTTGGTCGCCGAATCCATGGCCGTCATGCGGGCGGCGTGCTCGGCGGCTTGCGATTCGAGCAGAACGCGATAAATCTCAATCTCCACATAGCGTGGCAAAAGCGATTGAAGAATTTGGCGCGGCGGCTGCTCATAGATGTAGTCGCCGAGCGGCTCGCCTTCCTGCCGCGCCAGAGGGGCAATAGGCAAAAAGCGCTCCGTTTGCACCCGCTGCGTCAGGATAGACTTGAACTCGTTGTAAAGCACGTCCACGGCGTCCACCGAGCGCCGCGTGTAAAGCTCCATCAACTCGCGGGCAATGTCTTTCGCGTCGGCGAACTCCAGCTTGCGAAAAAGATTGATCCACTCGCCCGCCAGCGCGAGGCCTCGGCGGCGAAAAGCATCGCGCCCCTTGCGCCCCACGGCCAGCAGGGAGACCTCCGCCGCGCCCGCTTGGCTGAGGTGAGCTTCAGCGGCGCGAATCAGGTTGGCATTGAAGGCCCCGCACAGGCCGCGATCGGCCGTGACCACGACGAGCAGCGCCCTTTGGATCGGGCGGCGGGCCAAAAGCGGATGGGATTCTTCCGGGGCGCGCGCCGCGACGTTTTGCAGCAGCGCCATCATCTCCCGCGCGTAGGGCCGCGCGTTGAAGATGCGCTCCTGAGCGCGGCGCAGCCGCGAGGCCGCCACCACCTTCATGGCGCGCGTCATCTGGCGCGTGGTGCGCACCGAGCGCAGCCGGCGGCGGATGTCTTGTAGGGTCGGCATCGGGCTCCTAGGCGGCGCTTCGTGCCGCGTCGCGCTCGGCGAGATATTTGACCTTGTACTCGTCGAGGGCCTTGCGCATCTCGGCTTGAAGCGCTTCGTCGAGTTCGCGCTTCTCCAGAATCTTGCGGCCCACCTCCGGCCAGGACGCGTCGAGGAAGGGGTACAGGCCCAGCTCGAAGGCACGGCACTCTTCAACCGCCAAATCGTCCAGATAGCCGCGCGTGGCGGCGAACATGGCAATGATTTGCTTTTCCACCGGCAGCGGCGCGTATTGGTCCTGCTTCAGGATTTGGGTCAGGCGCAGGCCGCGGTTCAATTGCGCTTGCGTCGCCTTGTCGAGATCGCTGCCAAACTGCGCAAAAGCCGCGAGTTCGCGGTACTGGGCCATTTCCAGCCGCAGCGTCCCGGCTATCTGCTTCATCGCCTTGATCTGGGCGTTGCCGCCGACGCGCGACACGGAGATGCCGGCGTTGATGGCGGGGCGAATCCCGCTGTTGAACAAGTCGGACTCCAAATAGATTTGCCCGTCCGTAATCGAGATGACGTTGGTCGGAATGTAGGCGGAAACGTCGCCCGCCTGCGTCTCAATGATGGGCAGGGCCGTCAACGAGCCGCCACCCAGCTCCTTGTTCAGTTTGGCGGCGCGTTCCAGCAAGCGCGAGTGCAGGTAGAAGACGTCGCCCGGATAAGCCTCGCGGCCCGGCGGCCGCCGCAGCAGCAGCGAAATCTCGCGGTAGGCGACGGCGTGCTTGGAGAGATCGTCATAGATGCACAAGGCGTGCTGGCCGCGGTCGCGGAAATATTCTCCCATCGCGCAGCCGGCATAAGGCGCCAGATATTGCATCGGGGCCGGATCGGTGGAGCTGGCTTCGACCACAATGCTGTAGTCCATGGCGCCGTATTCCTGGAGCGTCTTAATGACCTGGGCGATGGTCGAGCGCTTTTGGCCAATCGCCACGTAGATGCAAATCACGCCCGCGCCGCGCTGATTGATGATGGTGTCGAGGGCGATGGCGGTCTTGCCCGTTTGTCGGTCGCCGATGATGAGTTCGCGCTGACCGCGGCCAATCGGAATCATGGCGTCAATGGCCTTAATCCCGGTTTGCAGCGGCTCGCGGACGGGCATGCGATCCACCACGCCGGGCGCCAGCCGCTCCAACGGATTGAAGCCTTCCGAGGCAATGGGGCCCTTCTCATCGGTGGGTCGGCCGAGCCCATCCACCACGCGGCCAACGAGCGCCGGCCCCACCGGCACGGACATGATCCGCCGGGTGCGTTTGACCATATCGCCTTCTTCAATCTTCGTGTAGTCGCCCAAGAGCACCGCGCTCACTTGGTCTTCTTCCAAGTTGAGCGCCAGCCCGGCCACGTCGTGGGGAAGCTCCAGCAGCTCGCCCGCCATCACGTTGTCAAGGCCGTGAATCCGCGCCACGCCGTCGCCCACGGACATGACGGTGCCCACCTCGCTGACCGTCACGCCGCGGTCGAAGTGCTCAATTTGCTCGCGGATGATTTGAGTGATTTCGTCGGCTCTGATTTGCGGCATGAATTCCATTCTCCAGGTTCATAGGATGCCACGGGTCGGACGCAGAATCTGCCGCCCGCACCCCTCCAGGTTCTTCACCTCTGCTGAAGTGATTCCCCAGCCCTTTTATTTCCATCCGGCGGCCAGTTGCTCGCGCAGCCGCTCCAGGCTTCCTTTGACCGAACCGTCATAGGTAACGCTGCCAATTTGCGCGAGCGCGCCGCCCAACAGCGTTTCGTCGCGGTGGAAGTCGAGCTCCACCTTTTTCCCTGTCAACTCGGCGAACCGCTCGGCGATGGCCTGGCGCTCCTCCGGGGAGATTTCTCGCGGGTGATAAAATTTCACCTCTACAATGCCCAGGCGTTGGTAGGCGAGCTTACGAAACGCCGGGATGACGGCCTCCAGCAACTTCATGCGGAAGTGCTTCAAGAGAACCCGCAGGAAGTTGGCCGTGGTTTCGGAGAGGGCCAGCCGCTCGAGAATCGCATCCAAGACTTTTTGTTTGTCGTCCAGGCGCAGAGCCGGAGATTCGAGCACCTCCCTCAGTTCGGCACTTTCGGCATAGACGGCGCGAAAGTCTTCCAATTCCTTCAGGGTTTCGGTGTAACGCCCTGTCTTGGCGACCACGTCCGCCAAGGCCCGCGCGTAACGGTTGGCTACGGCCTCGGACACGATGCACAGCTCCTTGCTTCGATTTCTCCACCCCTCCGCAGAACCGGCGAGGGGGCGTTAATTAGGGCTGGCTTTCGTTCGCAATTCTGTCAAAAAATCGCGCAGCAGGCGGTGTTGGCCCTCGTCGTCCAAGCGGCGGCGAAGGGCCTCCTGCGCTTTGGCGACCACTTGCGCCGCCGCATAGGTTCTCAGTTCCGCCTGAGCCGCCCGCAGAGCCGCCGCCACGCGAGCTTGGGCGAGTTGTTGAATTTTGGCGGCCTCTTGCGCCGCCTCCTGCCGCAGCCGCTCGCCTTCGCGCTCCATCTCTTGCCGGGCCGCGGCGCGCAGATTTTGGATTTCCTGCTCCAGATGGGCAGCCTTGTCGGCGGCCTCGGCAAGCTTGGCCTTGGATTCCTCGATGGCCCGCCGAGCCTGCTCCAGTTCGCGTCGAATGGCCCCCGAACGATTGGAGAAGAAGGACGCTGCGGGCTTTCTCAACACGTAAGCCAGCACAATGACCAGAATCAAAAAGTTGACGATGTTGAAGACCAAATCGTGAGGGATTTCACCGCTGGCGCCGGCGGCCAAGAACAAGCCGCGCGGGGCGTGCGCCGCCACGAAGGCGCCGTGAGCAGGAATCGCGCCGAGCCATGCGCGAAGCATCGTGAACCTCATCCGCGGCGCTCCTCGACGGGCTTCGCGTCACCGTCGGATTTCAAAACCACGCGGACCATCATCTCCGCCATCTGCCCGATCGCCCCGCCCAACTCGCCTTTGAGCCGCTCGGCTTGCGACGCCAGTTCAGATTGCGCGGCATGGAACGCCGTTTCCGCTTCGGCGCGCGCCCGCCGCAACAACGCTTCGCGCTCCGCCAGCGACTGCTGACGAGCCGCCTCCCGTTGGCGGTAGCTTTCAAGCCGCGCCTCCCGGAGCGAATTTTCATAGGCTCGGAGCCGCTCCTCGGCCTCGGCGGCCAGCTTTCGGGCTTCGCTCAAAACGCCGCGCGTGGCCTTCTCCCGCGCCTGGAGGGTTCGCGTGAGCGGCTTAAAAAACAGACGGTCCAAAATGAAAAGCAGAAAATAGATCAGAATGATGGTCGGGATGGAGCGCACAAACAGGTGCCCGAGCTGGCTTAGAATCCCTTGCATTGAAAATAGTCAGCCTTCCCTTTCGCAATCTCTCCGGGAGCGTTTAAGTAGGGCAATTTAGCATTCTGGCGCGCAAAGTGTCAAGCCGGCGAGCCCTTCAGAGGCGTTAAAAAGCCGCCGGACTCGGCTCGGCCATGCCTGTTGTTCATTGTTAACATTGAAGATAACGATGATTCGGCCCCGGCTCGGCACATGGGTGGTGCGCAGCTTGCGCCAAAGGGACCGGGGAAAGTCGAAGAAGGTTCGAAGCCCGCGCCCGCAATGTTTATGAAGCTCGAGAGGTTTCTGTACGGGGAACAAAAGTCGCCGACGGCAGCGTCAACTCACCGGCTTTTTGATGCCGAATTTTTCCAACCGGTATTGCAAGGTTCGGAACGTCATGCCGAGCAGTTGGGCGGCGCGGGTGATGTTCCAGTTGGTCCGCTCGAGCGCCTCGGAGATCTTGGCCTTTTCGTGCTCTTCCCAGGAACCCTCCGGGATCACCGGGTCAAGCTGCCGGTCGAGGGCCGCGGTTGCGGTTTCCATCGCGCCCGCGGGAGGTTTTTCTCCTGCCTTCGAGCCGGAGGAAAGAATTTCCGGCGGCAGGTCGTTCACATCAATCCACGGCGATTCTCCCAAAACGACCGCCCGTTCGATGGCCATTTCGAGCTGACGGATATTTCCCGGCCATGGGTAGTTCCGAAGAACTTGCAGGGCTTCAGGCCGGATGCCGTTGATTTCGCGCCCGGCTGTCAAGGCGGCGCGGCGCGTGAAGTGCAGTGCGAGCTCCTCGATATCTTCTTGGCGTTCCCGCAGCGGCGGACAGACGATAGGGATCACTTTCAAGCGGTAGTAGAGGTCCTCGCGAAACTTGCCTTCGGCCATGAGCTGATCGAGGTTTTTATTGGTGGCGGCGATAATGCGGACGTCCACTTTAATCGGTTCGGTCCCGCCCACCCGAAGGATTTCTCGCTCCTGCAAGGCCCGCAAAATCTTGGCCTGCATCGCCAAGCTGGTGTCGCCGATTTCATCCAAAAACAGGGTCGAGTGATGAGCGCGCTCAAACAATCCTTTTTTCTGTTGATGGGCGTCGGTGAAAGCTCCCTTCTCGTGGCCGAACAGCTCGCTCTCCAGCAGGGTATCGGTCAAGGAAGCGCAGTTGACCGCGAGAAAGGGTTGGTCGCGTCGCGGGCTGTGGTGATGGATTTCGCGGGCCACCAGTTCTTTGCCGGTGCCGCTTTCCCCCAGAATCAGAACCGTGTGAGAGGTCGGCGCCACCTTCAAAATCAGGCGGACCAATTCTTTGATGGCCGGGGAACTGCCCAGGATGGTGCGGCGCAGCGCCTCCAGCCGTGCGAAGACGTCATCCACCACTTCGAGCAGCCGCGCCCGATCCACCGGTTTCTCCAGGTATTGATAAACCCCCCGTTTGGTCGCGTCAATCGCCGACTCAATCGAAGGATAACCGGTAATCAACACCACGGCGACGGTCGGGTCCGCGCGGAGGATTTCCGTCAGCAACTCGATTCCGGTCATCCCCGTCATGTTCAAATCGGTTAAAACCAGATCAAAGCGCTTTTGAGCCAGCAGACGAAGCGCGCTTTCGCCGCTCGAGGCGGTCACCGCTTCGTAACCTTCGTCTTGCAAGATGTCGCGGTAGATCTCGCGCTGCCGTTCTTCGTCGTCAACGACCAGGATGGAACCGAGGGGCACGGGAGGGTTCCCTTAAACGGCGGTCGGCGCGGCAACCTCGGGAAGGCGCGGGACGCTCGCTGCCGGCAATGGAAGATGAAGGACGATGAGCGCGCCGGGGCCTTCGTGCGTGGCGGCGCTAATCCGCCCGCCGTGATCTTCAATAATTTTTCGGGTGATGGCCAGACCCAAGCCGAAGCCGGTGGCTTTGGTGGAGTAATAGGGAGTAAAAATCCGCTCGCGGTCTTCGGCCGGAATGCCCGGCCCGGTGTCTTGAAACGACATCTCCACGGACGAGATGCCTTCGTGCCCGCGAACCACCCCGGCTCGGATGATAATCTCACCGCCGTTCGGCATGGCTTGCACGGAATTGGTGAGGATGTTCAGAAAACAGGTCTTCAGTTGCCCCGCATCGGCCTGCAAGCCGGGCAGATCCGGCGCAAACTCGAGCCGAATCGCAATATCCTGCTGGTGAGCCTGCTTTTCCACCACGGCCACAGCCTGCTCCACGGTGGTTTTGAGGTCGCAGGGGGCGAGCTGCGGCTGGGCTTGACGCCCAATCACCAAAAAGTCGCTGACCAACCGCTTTAAGCGGCTGATTTCATCCTTCATGTTGTTCAGGTTGCGGGCCAAGTCGCGGCCGGCGGCGTCTTCGCTGCTGCCGTGCCGGGCTCGAATCTGATCAATGCTCAGGTTGATGAAATTAAGCGAGTTGCGAACCTCGTGAGCGACGGTGGCGGCAAACCGCGCCACCAGCGAAGCCTTTTCGGCCTCGGACAGCCGCTCTTGCAGTTGCCGATGCTCGCGCAGGCGCTCCACCATCTGGTTGAAGGTTCGTGCCAGACGGCTCATTTCATCGGAGCCGCGGATGGGCAACTGAACTTCCAAATTGCCTTCCGCCACCTCGTGAGCCCCTTCAACCAAAAGATCAATCGGTCGCGTGAAGCGGAACGCCAGATAAACAATCATGAACATGCCGGCCAATAGCGTGCAAATAATCCAAACCGTTCGCACCAGATATATGCGCCGCAGGGTTTGGCCCACTTCGTCGCTGACGCCCGCCAAATCCGCGTAGCCGATGACTTTGTTGCTCTGCACAATCGGAAATTGAATCGGAAACGTGCGCTGCGTCGCGCTCGAGTCCATATAAACGGAGGGAAACTGTGCTGAAATGTGGATCGGCTGTTCCTCCGCCAGACGGCGCCGCTTGATGGGAATTCTTTTACCCAGACGGTGCGGGTCCGTGCTCGCCATCACTTCGCCGTTTGGATCCAGCACGGTCACCGACGTGAACCCGGCATTTTGAAACGCTTTTTCGTAGATTTCGAGAATCTGTTTGCGATTGGCGTTGGCGGGCAGAAGCGTTTGAGTGTGGGTTTGAGTGACGTTGCTAATGGCGACCAAATCCGAGGTCAGGCCGGTCACGTAGCCCTTGATTCGCCGCTCTTGACGGAGATACGTCGCCATCAAGATGGCGCTCGTGGCCCCGGTCGTGAGAAACATCACCAGAGCCAACCTCGTCCGGAACCGCAAGTTGAAGCGGCGCAGCTTGGACCACGCTCGCATGGTCTTCCTCGCTTCGGTTCGCTTTCTCCCTACGATTCTAGCGAAAGCTGTCCGGGGAATCAAATCTGCGGCGCGCGGCGACGCGCACGCAAGGGATACGTCGCGGATAGCATTTCAACCGCCCTGCCGCCCATCCGTCGGCCTTCGGAGCAAGAACCGGGTTGCGGAGCATCGCATCTCAGCGGAAGATGTCCATGAAAAGGCGAAAGGAAGTTCCGATGATGTCGCATGATTACGCTCGCGTCGAACAAGCAATCCACTATCTTGACCAATCCTTCCCGAGAAAACCTTCTCTCGAGGAGCTCGCGCAGCACGTCCACCTGAGCCGGTACCATTTCCAGCGGGTGTTTCGCCGGTGGGCGGGGATCAGCCCCAAACGTTTGCTCCAATATCTGTCGTTGGAGGAGGCCAAGCGCGCCCTCGCCGCATCGCCCAACATCTTGGAGGCAGCGGACGCGGCGGGCCTGTCGGGTCCGGGCCGGCTGCACGACCTTTTGGTCAGCTTCGAGGCTGTCACCCCGGGCGAGTTCAAGGCCCAAGGAGCCGGGCTTGAAATTGGCTGGGGTTTTCATCCATCTCCTTTCGGCGAGTGCCTGATGGCGGTGACGGCGCGCGGCATTTCCGACCTCATGTTTGTCCAAAACGGCGGGCGGCGGGAAGCGTTACGCGCGCTGCGGGCGCGTTGGCCGAAGGCCAGTCTCCGACACGACGCTCAGCGGACGCAATCTTACGCAGAGAAAATCTTCAGCCGGTCGCCTCGCGCGCGCCCGCGCGAACTTCCCTTGCTGCTGAAGGGCACGAATTTCCAAATCAAGGTGTGGGAAGCGTTGTTGCGGATTCCTCCTGGAGCAGTGACCACTTATGAAAAGGTCGCCGTCGCTGCGGGTCGCCCCGGGGCCGCGCGAGCCGCCGCCCGCGCCGTGGCCGTCAACCCCATTGCCTTTCTGATTCCTTGCCATCGCGTCATCCGAAAAATCGGCTTGCCGGGCGGTTACCGATGGGGTCCCACGCGAAAGAGGGCCATGCTCGCCTGGGAAAGAGCGCACTTCAACCCTGCGGCCTGACGGGCGAACTCGACACCGCCGGTCATCCCTTCGTCGGCCGCATCCAGCCCTCCAGAAATCAATTGAGCTTTTGGCTGGACGGCGGTGGAACCAAGGCTTGAGGCTGCGCCGGCGGCGGAAGCATCCCGATGACTTGGAGCAGCGCCAAGGTGTTTCGCGCCGGCCCGCGCCAATGGAAACGGCAATCTTCAAACTTCGTGTTGATCCACTCAAAGTCGCCGCCCGAGTAGAACAGATCGCAATTGCGCAGCGCGCAATTGACAAAGACCACCTGATCGAGAATAAAGCTTTTACCCTCAAAAACCTGGTTTCTGAAAGTTTCCATTCGCGCTTCTCCCTCGGCCACGGAGCCCGACGCGCATAGGACGGCTCCGGACCTTTCCAACATATCATTCCTCCGACCCCGCGTCCCATTTTCATATTTCATATTGACATCCGTTCGGGCTGCGGCTTAAGATGGACTCCGTCAATTGAATACGTGATTCAGCAAGCCTGAATCTCATCAAGAGTGGCCGAGGGACGGGCCCGAAGACGCCACGGCAACCGCTCCGACAAACGTCGGGGGGCAGGTGCCAACTCCTGCCCGTATTAGGGGGAGATGAGAGAAGGTTCCATGACCTCCATCCAAACCCCCGGTCGTTCCGGAGGGTTTTTTATTCCGCAGACACCTTCGGCTGACCAGTCTTCCCTCCGCCACTCCCTGATGGAAAGTTATGGGAGGAAAAAGTGGGCTATTTGACTCAACTGCGGTGTCGTGAATGCCAGCGAAC
The DNA here is from genome assembly GCA_021838785.1 of Acidobacteriota bacterium. Taxonomy (GTDB): domain Bacteria; phylum Acidobacteriota; class Terriglobia; order UBA7540; family UBA7540; genus JAKCCV01. The sequence goes on from JAKCCV010000005.1 coordinate 24,645, forward strand.
CTACCCCGTGGGTCCAATCGCAGCCTGCGAGGAGTGTTGGGCGCCCTTGGAAGCTGTTTATGATTATGACCGTCTGCGGGCCGAGCTGCCGCGCGACGTGATAGCCCAACGGCCCCCGACCATGTGGCGCTATCGCGAACTCCTGCCGCTGAACGGCGACCCTTGCGTCGGAGGCTCTACAGGCTTCACGCCCTTGGTCCCGGCGCCGCGCCTGGCTCGGGCCTTGGGCGCACGCGAGGTTTATCTGAAAAATGACGCGGTGAACTTTCCCACCCTCTCCTTCAAGGACCGCGTCGTGGCCGTCGCGCTTTCCAAAGCGCGTGAATTTGGCTTTGACACCGTGGGATGCTCTTCGACCGGCAACCTTGCCAACTCGGTGGCGGCCCAGGCCGCGCGCGGGGGCTTCAAAGCCTATATTTTTGTTCCGGACAATCTTGAGCCGGAAAAAATCACGGCCACGGAAATTTACGGCGCCACGCTCGTCCGCATTCGCGGCAATTACGACCAAGTCAATCGCCTTTGCTCGGAGATTGCGCAGAAATATTCCTGGGGCATGGTCAACGTCAATCTGCGCTCTTACTATTCCGAAGGCTCCAAGACCTTCGGCTACGAAGTGGCGGAGCAACTGGGATGGCGCTTGCCTCAAAACATCGTCGTGCCCATGGCCGGAGGGTCGCTGATTACTAAAATTCACAAGGCCTTCCGCGAACTTCAGCAGTTGGGATGGGTGGAACCGCTTGCCACCAAATTTTTTGGCGCGCAGGCGACGGGCTGCTCGCCCATCACCACCGCGGCCAAGAAAGGCTCTCCGGAGATTCAGCCTCAGAAGCCTTCCACCCTGGTGAAGTCGCTCGCCATCGGAAACCCCGCGGACGGCTATTACGCCGTGAAAACGATTCTGGGGTCCGGCGGCGCCGGCGAAGACGCCTTGGACGAAGAAGTCATCGAAGGGATTCGGCTGCTGGCAGAGACCGAAGGCGTGTTTGCGGAAACCGCCGGTGGCGTGACGGTCGCCGTCGCCAAAAAGCTCATCGAACAAGGTCGCCTCAACCGCGACGAAAGCATCGTTTTGGCCATCACCGGCAACGGACTCAAAACCCTCAGCGCCGTGCGCGACGGTCTGCCGACGACGGCGGCCATTCGTCCCAAGCTCGCCGAGTTTGAAGAGCATTACCTGGGACTCACCCCGGCGTCGGTCGGATGACGGCGAACTTCAAAATAACCCCGCGGCCCGCTCGCGCAGGCAAAATTCATTAAGGAGGCTTCTTTGGCGATTACCCTTCGGATTCCACCGCCGCTCAGAAAATTTACGGGCGGAGTTGAGCTCACCGAGATGGAAGCGACCCATCTGCCCGACTTATTTGAGAATCTGGAAAAACAATTCCCGGGCATCAAAAAGGTGCTCTGCTCCGAGGACGGAACCCCGCACCGCTTTGTCAATGTTTACGTGAACGACGAAGATATTCGCTTTCTGGGCGGAGCCGCGTATAAGTTTCAAGACGGCGACGAGGTGCTGTTGATTCCCGCGATTGCCGGGGGCTGCGGAACCGCGTCCTGACCCGCTGAAGACGCCATCCCTTGCCGCCATGTCCAAAGCTGTTGTTGTCCGCGTTCCCGCCAGCAGCGCCAATTTAGGTTGCGCCTTTGATTGCGCGGCGCTCGCCCTTCAACTTTACCTCGAAGTGGAGGCCGAGTTGCGCCCGCAGGGCGATCTTTCCATCCGTTACCATGGCGCCACGCCCGAGCGCGTCACGCTTGACGAAACCAACCTGATAACCCGCATCCTCCGCCAACGGCTCGGCGAGTGGGGCCTGCCGCAGGGCCTTCGTCTCGAGATTCACAACCAAATCCCCATCGGCGTCGGCCTCGGTTCGAGCGCCGCCGCCATCATCGCGGGCCTGCTCGCCGCCCACCGCCTGGCCGATCGTCCGCCCGCCGATGACGACATTCTCACGCGAGCGGCGCGCCTGGAAGGCGGCCATCCCGACAACGTGGCCGCGGCATGGCTCGGTGGGTTCACCCTCGCGGTTCAAACGGGTGAGCGCGTCCGGGCATGGTCATGTCCGGTGTCCAATGCCCTTCAGATGGTGCTCGTGACCCCCGACTACGCCTTGCCGACGGAGAAGGCGCGCGCCGTGTTGCCCGCTCATTACAGCCGAGCCGAAAGCGTCCACAACCTGCAACGGGCGGCCGTGCTGGCGGCACAGTTTTTCTCCGGCCAGATGAAGCTAGCGCCCTTCCTTTTCGAAGACCAATTTCACCAGCCTTATCGTGCCCCGCTCATCCCCGGCCTGATCGAAGTGCTGAGGTTGGAGCATCCTTCGCTCGCCGGCATTTGCTTAAGCGGAGCCGGCCCTTCCGTTCTTGCCTTCGTCAACGACGACCCGGAGGTTGTGGGTCGCCTGATTTGCGCTACGCTCGATAAGCACGGGGTGCGGGCTGAAGCCCGCGTTTTAGCCGCGGATAATGCGGGCGCTAAAGGTTGGACCGAAGCGCGCCAGGCCACTCGTTGAAGGAATCTTCTGGCTTCGAGGCACCGTCGCGCTTTGCCGGCAAGAGGCCGTTCCGGAGCCCGCGCCGGGCTCGCGCGCAAACTCCCAACGCCGGCGGCCCTTGGCCCAAGGCTGCTCAAGCCCTCCGGTCCGCCATGAGCGTCCCCGTCAGGGGCGAAGGTAGGCGGCGCCGCAAACAAAGCGTCCCTCGGGCGTCTTTTGGCAGTGGATGATTCGAATCGCGCAGAAGATGCTGCCCTGGTGAGGAAGATAAGGCACCGCCGCTTCCATCAAAGTTCCGACGTCGTAGTGCTTTCGGCTCGTAAAGCCAAACCCGCCGCGGCAGATATCCGTGGTCTCCACCACTTCTTCGCCGAATTGAGGATGGCGCAGGCAGGCGTCCATGCGCAGCCGCACCCGCGATTCGCTTCGCTCATCTCGTGTGCGAAGGGTGACGTCGGAGGTTTTCTCCGCGCCCGCCGCTGGCAGCTCCGTCGAGCCCTGATCGCTCACCAGCGCCGGTCTCCAAACGGTCATATCTCCGCACCGAACGCACTTCAGGGAAAGTCTTCGGTTGGCTTCAAAAACCTCGGCCTCGGACGACTCCAGGTAGGTGACTTTCCGCGCATGGCACGCCGCGCATTCCAGCAACACCCGAGCCGCCGCCCGCTCGCTTTCCGTCAGTTCCGGAAATTCAATCTCCCACGGGTTCGCCGCATCATCAAGGAACGCGACCCCGTAGTAATAGCCGTGCTCCAATTTCTGAACCTGCCCGACAATGCGCGCTGCGGCCTCTTGGCCCGTGGTCTTGCAAAGGAGGGTCACTTCTTGGTTGGGCGGCAAAACGCGATGGAAAAATATTTTTGCTCCGTGCCGGCTGACGACCACCGTCCGCCCCGGCTCGAAGAAATCAACGCCCCGCGCGTCGGAGCCTCCGACCTCGATTGGCAGCTCCAGCGAAACACGGTCGCTCCGTCGCCGCGTGGTGACGGCGTTTTCGGTGGCCCGCGCCATCTCCACCGCCTGTTGCCTGTCTCCCATTTCCCCTCCGGCGGCAGCCCCGTCAGCGCACCAAAGCTCCCCATCGCCGGCTGCCGGGGAAAAGACCTTGACCCGACGCTCATTCCGCTTCGCACGCTGCACGCTCGGCGCAGACTTCCGCTCCTCGCACGAGCCATCTTCTTTAGTGGATTTCGGCAATTAGCCCGGAAAGATGAGGTGGAAGTCAGAGGATGGGGGTTGGGAAAGGCTGGCGCTACGGCAAAGGAGTGTAGCTCGCCGATTGAACATAGAAGTACCGGGTCACGTTCGTGGTCGCCACGCCACCCCAATTCACGTTATCGGTTCCCCAATGGTTGATCATGAAATGGGCCGGCGCGCTGGGAACGTTGGTGGTGTGCGTGGCCTCCAGCGTGCCGTCAACGTAGTACTGAATTTCCCCCGGCTGCCAGACAAATTTATAAGCATGAAATCCTCCCGCCACGCTCAGCCCGCTCACGGTGCTGTAAGTTTCTTCGCTGTCGGTTGGCGCGGAGGACGGATTGGGATTGAGCCAGTTCACCATATAGAGCGTGTCGGAAGGGTCGTCCCCGGTCGGCACGTATTCTTCATAACCCGGAAATTCAAAATCAATTTCGGTTTCCGAGTTGTCAACGTAAATGAAGCCGGCGGAAACGCTGCCCGAAACCGCCGTGCCGGGGCTGGTGGGCGTGCTCGCGGTTGACGACATGCGCATGGTCCATTGATAGGTTCCGTACCCATAAGTCTTGCGGGTGTAAATTTCCGCGCCGTCAGAAATGATGCCCGTGCAGGTGTCCACCGTTCCCACGCTCTGGGTGAGAACCAGCGTAAGATATCCTCCGCCCATCAGGACGTGGCTCGGAACAAAGTACCCAATCTGGTCGCAGGGGATGTAACCGGGCGCTCGACCGTTGGCGATAACCCAAAAATGTGTATTGAGCGAAGCGCCCGTGAAATTGACCGTCCAGCCCGAATTCGAGGACTGAAGCTTGTGGTCTCCACTCGCTCCACGGGCCGCTCCCGCCGCCAGAAGGGAAAGCCCAAAAAACCAACCCAGATTCCAAACTGTCTTGGGCAGATCAATGTTTTTCGACACAGACCGGTCTTGTGGTATCGCCGTCCAATGAGTCGCCATTGCGCTTACCCTGTCTGAGGGCTGGTCCTGCTCTCATTCACCGGCCCCGCTCCCCGTCCATCTGACCCTACGCTGCGAAGGACTTTAAGTCAATCCGTTATCGCCCAGAGGCTGAACTTTCTGCTTTTTCAACCCGTAAACTGCCCAAGGGGTTGTGATTTCTGCGGACTGGGGATATGATGCCCAACCCATGCGACGCTCACGGCGGATGTGGCTTGTGGTTGGGTCCATCGGTGTCTTTGCTATGTTGGCTAACGCTCAGTCGGGCTTGAAGCAAGACTTATTCAACCGCTCCCAAGCCCGCTCCATGGTCATCACGACGCAGGGCATCGTCGCTACGAGCCAAACGCTGGCCTCGCAAGCGGGGGCGCAAATTCTGGCCCGAGGCGGCTCCGCGGTTGACGCTGCCATCGCCGCCGACGCCGTGCTGGGCATTGTCGAGCCGATGAACAGCGGCATTGGCGGCGACCTGTTCGCAATCTATTGGAACTCGAAGACGGGCCAACTCACCGGCATTAACGCCAGCGGCTGGGCTCCCGAGAAGCTGACTCCTGAACTCCTTCGGCAAAAGGGCTTTTCGCAAATGCCTTCGAGCGGCATTTATACGGTCACCGTGCCCGGCTGTGTGGACGGCTGGGCCAAGCTGCACGCGCGTTTCGGACGGCTCCCCTGGCGCGACCTCTTCCAGCCCGCGATTTATTACGCTGAGCACGGCTTTCCGGTCACGGAATGGATTCACGCTTACTGGCAAGCCGAGGAACCGAAGCTCGCGGCCAATGCGAACGCCCGACGGGTTTTCCTTCCCAACGGTCATGCGCCGGCGGTCGGCCAGATCTTTCGCAATCCGGAGTATGCCCAGGCGCTCGAATTGATCGCCGACCAAGGCGAAAGCGCATTTTATCGAGGTCCCATCGCCCACGCCATTTTGAAGACCTCGCAAGCCTTGGGCGGCGTGATGACGGCCGCCGATCTGGCCGATTTCCAGTCCGAATGGGTCACGCCGATTTCCACCACGTACCGCGGCTGGAAGGTTTACGAGCTGCCACCGAACGGCCAAGGAATGGCCACGCTCGAGATGCTCAACATTTTTGAAAGATTTCCGCTCCCGCAATGGGGTTTTGCGAGCGCCGACGCCTTTCAGGTGAAGATGGAAGCGCAAAAGCTGGCCTACGCCGATCTGTTTCGCTACAACGGCGATCCGCGATTCGCCAAAATTCCCGTGCAGGGAATCATCTCCAAGTCCTACGCCGCCGAGCGCGCCGCGACGATTGACCTCAAGCACGCCCACTGCCCGGTCGAGCCGGGCGACCCGGCGCGGTTCGGCAACGACACGGTTTATCTTGCCACCGTGGACCAGGATGGCAACATCGTTTCCTTCATTCAAAGTCTCTCGGCCTCCTTCGGGTCCGGCATCGTGGTGGATGATTATGGCTTTGCGTTGCAAAACCGCGGCGCCGGCTTCGTGCTCGATCCCAACCACCCCGACGTGCTCGCTCCACGCAAGCGGCCTTTCCACACCATCATCCCGGCGTTCATGGAAAAGGGGAGTCTCCACATCGGTTATGGCATCATGGGCGGGCTCAACCAGCCGCAGGCCCAGGCGCAGTTCGTCTCCGACATCGTGGACGACGGCATGAACATTCAATCCGCGATGGAGGCGCCACGTTTCACCAACCTCAGTCACGGCGGTTGCACCTTTATGATTGAAGACCGTGTGCCGCGTGCTATTCGCCGGGAACTCGAGCGGCGCGGGCAGAAGCTTGAGACGCAAGGCGACTACTGCATGTGGATGGGCGGCGGCCAGGCCGTTCTGCACGATTCGGCCACGGGCGTGAACTACGGTGCTTCCGACCCCAGGAAAGACGGCGAGGCCATCCCGCAACCTGCCCCCTATTTTGGCAAGCCCAAGCCCTGATCGCGTTGAATGACGCGGATGGACCCCGCGTCGCCTTCCTTTTCCCTTCAACTTTTTTCACCCCGCGCCGATAGTAGAAATAGAATGTCAACGTCACCCTTTGATTCAACCCGGCGCTCGCAACGGCGTCGCCTTTCGCGGGCCGCCATCCTTATCTTTGAAAACGATGAGGACGCTCCCACATGCTCCGCGACCACCGTGGATGTTTCGGATCATGGGGCGCGCATCCAATTGCAGGCCGTTCTGACGCAGGGGCAGGTCCTGGAATTCAAGACGGAGGACAGCGCGCAGCCGGTTCGCTGCCGTGTCGTGTGGGCCGGTGATATGTCCTCCGACCGGGAGGCGGAGGCTGGGCTGGAGTTCTTGACGCCGCATCAAGTTTGAGCCCCGCTGGGAAGCCCGGGTCAAGAAGCTATCGGTCTTATCTAAAGAGTTATTGCGCCCACATCGCGCTTTATTGTAAATAAGGATGGATGACGCAGAGCACGTCGCTAGCCGCTAGGATTCAAGTGCGAGCGCGGAAATGAGCCATCGTGGCGCCTGACCTCAATGTCCCGGAAGCCCAACCGACAGGGAGCGAGTCCCACCCCGAGCGCCGTCGGTCCGACCGTATTTTAGCCCCCATCCGCATCCGCGTCATTGGCAATGACGCCAATGGCGTTTCCTTCAGCGAGGATACGGTGACGGTCAGCGTGAATCAGCAGGGAGCTCGCATTAGCCTCACCCATTCGCTGCTGATTGACGACGTGATCCTGATTCTGAACAAGCAGAACAACCTCGAGGAAGAATTCCGCGTGGTCGGCGCGTTCCAGCAGGTGATGGGCGAGCGACGCGAATGGGGCGTCGAAGCACTCAATCCGGAGAACAATATTTGGGGCATCGAATTCACCCCGCCCGAGGACGGCGTTCAACCCAAAGCGATTATCGAATGCGGAGCCTGCAAGCGCGTCGTCGAGAGCCCGATGTCGTCCATCGAATATGACGTGCTCTTGGCCACCGGTCTCATCTCCCGCCATTGCGACCGTTGCAAGGAAACGACGCGTTGGAAACCCAGCGACCAAGTGGCCTTGCCGGAAATGATTAAGATTCCCGCCGTTCGCGCTCCCTCCAACGAACGTCGCAAGGCCCGCCGCATCCGCCTCGTGATGCGGGTCAGGGTGCGGAACAGTTGGGGTCTGCTCGATATCGCCCAAACCCGCGACGTCTCCAAACTCGGCCTCTGTTTTTTCAGCACCAAGGTGTTCAATGTGGGGGATGAGGTTTCCATTGTTTTGCCCTTCGCCTTCAACCAAGTTCCCGTGGAAACCAAGGGCAAAATTATTTGGTCCGAGTTGAGCGATTCGGGCCGCTATTTCGGCGTTCAATACCTCAAATAAATCTCGCCTCACGTCCTGCCGCAGGATAGATTCGGGCCGACGGCTGTCCCTCACCCCCTGGAGCTTGAATCATTACCTGCCCGGGATGACCCTCCCTTCCTGTACGATTCACCGCCGAAAAGAGCCTCGCCGCCGCCCGTTACTTTCGTACTATTGCCCACCTACCACTTAATTAGCAGAATAGCTTCCGACATAAGGATTTAACGCTCAGGAGGAGCATGATGATTATCGGCCAGCGGTTGCGTCAATTACGGGAACTGAAGAACATGTCGCAAGGGGATATTGAAAACAAGACCGGGATGCTGCGGTGCTACATTTCCAGAGTGGAGAATGGCCACACGGTGCCTTCCCTCGAAACCCTGGAAAGGTTTGCCGCGGCGCTCGACCTGCCGGTCTATGAATTCTTTTTCGAGCCGGACCGCCAGCCCTCGCTCGAGCACCTCACGCCTCGTCCTACCCTGAAGGAGATCGAGGATCAGACTTTATCGCCGCCTGACCGTGCCTTTCTGCGCAAGTTGGAGGGATTAATGGGCGGCCTGCGTGAGCATGATCGTCGCCTGTTGTTGGCTTTGGCGGACCGTATGGCGGCCAGTCACACCTAAGCTCCTATTGCGAGGAAGGGGAAAGCCGATGAGGGCGGGCGCGCATTTTCACTTCGGCCCCGGCAAGTGAGCGCCCGCCCTCCCTGCGCCAACCCCACAACCCATACCGTAAGCACGCGCGTTCTTCGCGCCCCTCTTACCCACCCCCGCCCCAAACCTATCGAGCGCAGACCTGCCCGCGCTTTGCACCCATAGGCCGTTCTCGACAACGACGCGAGCCATTGGCGATTCCAAGATCCAGTGACGCCTGAGACTCTAGCACGGTCTGTGCGGTGCCGCCGGTCTATGACCGGCCGCTTTTGCTTCGTGGGCTGCTACAATTTCCCTCGAAGGTAGCCGGCAGCACAGAGGTTACGCGTCGCAACCGCCGCGGTTCGAGCCGGTGCCCCGCCGGAAAGAACCGCAGAGTTTCACACTCCGCAACCCCGCGCCACGCGCCGGGCCGTTCAACCCGTGCGACCTTGACCTCATCGCCGTCCATTCGTTGCCAACGCCTGGTTCCCGCGGCCAACGCTACAAACGCCGCAGGCGAGCGCCAAAAACGCGCGCCTCTGGGCTACCGGCCATCAGGCGCGAGTGGGAACGCGGCGGGGTTTAGAGGCGGACGGTCTTGAGGTATCTGACATCGGCGGCGATATTCTGCGGCGCCTCGCGGCTTTCATCTTCCACGAAGTAGTGCTGCACACCGATCTTCACGGCCTCGCGCAGAATGGCCCGCAGGTGGAGAATGCCTTGCCCCAGCACGACGCAGGCTTCGTCCGACGTCCCGACATTGAAGTTCCCGATCGGCGTGCCGCGCCGCATGTCCTTCAGGTGCATCAGGCGGAACAGTTTTGGATACCGCTTCAGGTAAGCCACCGGATCCTGCCCGCCGCGTTTGTACCAGAAGATGTCCATCTCCTGCACAACATCGGGCCGCAGCAGGGCGATCAAACGGTCCAGGCCGGGGCGTCCGCCAATGGGGTAAAAGGCGTTCACCTCGGCGTGGAAGGCGAAGCGCAATCCGTGGCGTTCGGCCTGCGCGGCGAAATGATTGAAGCCGCGCGCCGCGCGCCGCACGTCGGCCATCGTCAAGTGCCGCCCCGCTTGCGGCAGCTCAGGGCAGACCAGGTATTGCGCGCTCAGGACTTTGGCTTCCCGGATGGTCGTCGGCATGTCGTGGAGATACCGGTCGTAAGCGTTATGCATCCCAATGCACGGCAGCCCGGCGGAATCTAAAGCGCGGCGGAACTCAAGCGGCGTCAGGCCGTAAAAGCCCGCCATCTCAATCTCCTGGTACCCCATCCGCTTCACGCGCTCAAGCCACATCTTCACGTGCCCGGGCATTTGATGGCGCAGGCTGTAAAGTTGCAGCCCATACGGTCCGGGAAAATGCTCGCCGGGATCTTCTGTTGAGCCGAGCAGCCAGGTTGCCAGGTTTCCAAACGACATCGTTCGCCTCCCTCGTCGTGATTCGTTGCGCAAGCGTCAGTATAACCCCGACACGCGGTCAGGTCACGCCATCCGGCAAAAGCCGCAGAGGAGCGCCAAAGACGCGCACCTCTGCGCTACTGAAGCAGCGGTTACATGCGGTTGGCGATGCCGAGCAGGGCGCAGGCGAGCAGAAGGACAATGAAGCCGCCGGCCATGAAGCGTCGGGCTTGGGCGCTTGAGCCTTTCCATTCGCCCGTGATGAAGCCCCAGATGCTGGAGAAGACAATCATGGCGGCCAGGAAAACCGGCCAGCCGATGACCGAGCCGATGTCTCCCATGGAGGCAGCGCCGCGGCCGTAAAGCACCACGCCAAAATACCAGAGCGCGCCCATGACGAGTCCGATGAGCCAGAAGGGTCCGGTTTTGGGCAGGGTGAAATTCTTCCAGGTTTTATTCCGCGTCATCAGGTAGCAGGTATAGACGGCGTTGGCGAGGAAGCCGCCGGCTAGCGCAATCATCCAGACGGCGTTAAGTGCGGCGGAGGGCGAAGCGCCAGCGGCGACGGCGGCGTCGGCGACCGGCTTGCTGAAGGCAAAAGCAAGATTGAGCATGGAGGAGAAAATGCCGCTCATCACGCAAATCACCAGGCCCGTGGCAAAGCTGCCGGGAATGACGGCCTTGACGGCTCCGGATTGCGAGGCTTCGCGCTTTTTGCCGGCGACGGCGACCAGCAACACGCCGATGAGCAGCGTAATGACGGAAACGATAATCATCAGGCCCTTCGGCTGAAAGACCAGTTGCGGGGTTTTGGCAACCAGGGGAACAAAGGAGCCAATGGCGGCGGTGACGCCGAGCAGGATGGCCACGCCCATGGCCAATCCGAGGCGCGCCACGCCCAGGCCGGAGAGCGTGGAGCCGATGCCCCAGCCGAGGCCGTAGAGGAAAACGCCCCACAGGGCGCCGCTCGGCGATTGAGCCACGGCCTGAGCGAGGTTGGGAACGGTGGCGGCGGCCATCGCCACGGGCAGCAGGAGCAGCGAGAAAAACGCATAGACCGACCAGATGTTCTCCCACTTCCAGGGTTCAACGTATTTGAGGCCAAGGTAATACGTGCCTTGCATGGCCCCACCCAGAACGATCAGCAGAAACCCCATCCACGTGCTCATGGAACCGTTGCCTCCTTCTGCAGGTCAAAGCTGAGTTGCCGGAAATGCGTCTTCACGCCAAGGCGCAAAGTCGAATTCGGCGCGATGCTTTGCGCCGCGGCGGCTTCGCGTAGAACCTGGCGTTCATCGGGCCTTGTCAGACGACGCTCAAAACGCCCTTAATATACTCCGGTTTGGAAAAATCTTCGGCAAAAGCTTGACGAATCGCCTGGAGCGAGCGATAGCGGTGCGTGACAAACGGCAGCACCTGAACGGCTTTCGAATGAACCAACTCGCGGGCGCGCCGATAGGTGGTGGGGCGGGCGTCGGGGTCAAAGCTGCCGGAAGCGCCGACGGAAGCCACCAAGGTCGGCTCAAAAAACAAGATGGTAAACAGCAGGCCGATGTCGCGCCCCTGATGGCCGTGACCATAAAGCAGAACCGTCGCTTGCTTGCGGATGAGGCTCGGCATCTGCTCGAAGATGAGGGAATGGCCGGAAGCCTCAATGAGGTAGTGGACCCGCTCGCCCTTGGTCAGCTCCTGAACGGCCTGCGGCAAGTCCTGCTGGGCCGCATGGATGGGCGTGCCACCGAATTGCCGGACCAATTCGAGATTTTTCTCGCGCACGTCGCTCACCATCAGGAGGCCATCGAAATGCTTGACGTTGCGGAGATATTGAAGAAAGAGCAGGCCGGCGGGGCCGGCGCCCACAATCAGAATGTTGCGAATCGGCTCGGGGCCGCCGAAGGTGTAACGGGCGGCGGCGCGCTCCACGCGGTCGCTCGAGTGGAGAATGCAACCGAGCGGCTCAACCAGCGCGGCTTCCTCGGCCGGCATGTCGTCGGGAAGCGGCAGACAATTGACTGCGGGCACGGCAATGTATTCGGCCAAAGCGCCTTGAAGGCCGGTGATGCCGTGCTCCTGGTAAAACGCGCATTGATGGGTGTCGCCGGTGGCGCAATAAGCGCAGAGTGTGGCGCGGCCTTGACTGCGGCAGTTGCGGCCTTGGTCGCACAACACGCGGGCGCCGGGCTTGAGGTCGGTGACGTCGCGGCCCACTTCCAGGACTTCGCCGGAAAATTCGTGGCCCAAAATCTGCGGCTGCGCGCGCAGCGGAATGGGACGGCCTTGAGCATCCAAATTGTAGTTGCCGTGTCCGCGATAAATGTGCAAATCGGTGCCGCAGACGCCGACCGCTTGCACCTTCAACAGCACCTCGCGGGGCGGGACGGTGGGGTCGGGAACGTCGCGCACGACGAGTTTTTCAACGTCTTCCAAAACCGCAGCTTTCATGGGCGACTCCGTGGTTTGATGTCACCTCGGGTGACAGAATGAAAAACTACAGCGCGCCGCGTCGAGCGATGGCGGCAAGGCGGCGCCGCCTCCGAGCCGGCGGCGACCGCGGCCAGCCTCAAGACGGCTTGGCAACGCCGCTCAGCTTTCCAGGTCACGGGCATCCAGGCGGCCCTCGCGATGGAGACGCTCAAAAATCTCGGCGGTTTCCCGAATGCCTTGCTCGAGCGGCGTGCGCGGCGCCGGGCCGAGATCGCGCACCAGGGCGCTATCGTCAAAATCATAGGCGATGGGAAGCGGTGGACCTTCGGCGCGAATCAGTTCCTTCGCCTGGGGCAACAGGCGGTAAAGCACCTGAAGGAATTCCTCCACCTGAATGACCTCGCCGCGCGGAGTATAAACCTTCGCCCCTTCGAGTTCGGATTCGGCGGAGCGGATGAAAATCTCCGCCGTGTCGCGAACGTATTGCATGTCCACGCCGCCCGTGAGCCGGATAGTGTAAGGGCGGCCGAGGATGGCAGCTTTGATGGCCTTGGTGGGGCCGGAGGTGATGCCGCGATCGCGCCCCACGCCATAGACCGTGCCGGGCCGCAGGCCCACGCTCGAAATGCCGTCGGTCAGGTAATAGACGCGCGCGTTGCCCTCGTTGGCCTGCTTGAAAACGCCGTAGTGAGTGTTGGGCAAGAGCGGCGCGCCCTCGGGCACGGTGCCGCGGCCGTAAAATTCCTCCGGGCCAAAGACGGCTTGCGAACTGGCATAGACGATGCGGCGCACTTGGTCGCGGTGACGCCGCGCGACCTCAAACACGTTGAGCGTCCCCAGAACGTTGACGCGCGCCCCGAGCAGCGGGTCGGCGGCGCAGTAGGGCACTTGGAGCGCGGCCAGGTGAATCAAATGCGTGATGCCGTGCTCGACGACGGCTCGTTCCAGGTCATCGAGCGAGGTGACGTCGCCCAGCACAAAGCGCAGCCGCTCGAGCTGCGGCGGGCGGAGCAAGGCTTCCAACCGATGCGCCTCCGTATCGAGGTCGTAAATCCAGGGCGCGTGCCCGCGCTCAACCAAAACTTTGACAATCCAGGAGCCGATAAAACCTTTGGCGCCGGTGAGCAGAAATCGCGCGGGGTTGCGCGGCGGAGCTTGAGCGTTTGGCATGGCCCGAAATTATATGACCTCTTGGCCCAGAGTCAAAGCAAAGACGTAGCGCGGCGCGGTTGTGGGGTGGGGGCGGGGATGCTAGCATAGGGAGGTTGAGAGAGCACCAACCTGGTGAGACGGCGGGGCATCTTCATCACGCTGGACGGCATGGACGGCAGCGGCAAGAGCACGCAGGCGCGGCTGCTGGGGGAATTTCTGCGCGCGCGAGGCTACCGCGTCGTGACGACGCGGGAGCCCGGAGGAACGCCGCTTGGCGAAGCGATTCGGCGCGTGCTGTTGGGGCGGGGGGCGCCGCGCGCCTCGGCGCTGGCGGAGCTGGCGCTGATGTACGCGGCGCGGGCTCAGCACATTGAGGAGGTGGTGCGGCCGGCGCTCGAGCGAGGCCAGGCGGTGGTGAGCGACCGTTATCACGACGCTTCAATGGCGTATCAAGGCTACGGGCGCGGGTTGGGAGCGGCGACGGTTCGAGCATTTGATCGGATCGTTTGCCGCGATTGGCAGCCGGACTTGACCCTCATCCTTGATCTGGAGCCGGAAGAATCCTTGCGGCGGGTGCGTGGCCGGAAGCAACGGCGCAGCCGGTTTGAGGCGGCGGGGCTGCCGTTTCTGAAGCGGGTTCGGGCCGGCTATCGCGCCATCGCGCGGAGGGAGCCGAAGCGGGTGATTCTAGTGCGCGCCGGGCGAAGCGTGGCGGAGGTGCAACGCGACATCCGAGCCCACGTGGAGCGGTCTCTCCGCGAAGGACGCCGCCGCCGCGCCCCGCGACGCCGCAAGCCGGTACCCTCGGCGACCGTGACGTTGCCGATGGGAGCGTTCTAGCGTCCTGAATCAGAAGTTCGATGAACAACTCAAAGCCTGTTTCACGCCGAGGCGCAAAGCTCGCCAGGGACTTGCAGGAGCCCGGACGGCCCGGAATGATTCATCCTTCTTACGACGCAGGGCACTAGCGTGGCGCGACGAACGCTCTTTTACAATGTTCCGTGTGGCACGGGTGCGACTCGTGCCGGAACACAGCCAAGATGGCCGTGCCACAAGCTGAGGTCCGATGGCGGCCATCCCGCGGCGGGCGGCAGGAGGGTTGATGGGTTTTGAGGCTTTTATCGGCAACGCGCAGGCCGTCGAGACGGTGCGAAGGATGCTGGCGCAGGAGCGGGTGCCGGGCGCGCTTCTGTTCACAGGGCCGGAAGGCGTAGGGAAAAAGACGCTGGCGGTGATGTTGGCGAAGGCCGTCAATTGCGAGCGGCGCTTGCCGGGAGAAAGCGACTTTTGCGGCCAATGCGCCGCTTGCCTGCGGGTGGAAGAGATGTTGGCGGCCGCGGCCGCTGACGCCGAGCGGCGACGTGAGATGAAAGAGGCGGGCCGGCGCGTGGAGTCTCTGTCCTATTTCGATGTGCAATTCATCGAGCCGCTGACCCGCTATATTCTGACGGAGCAGGTCCGCGAACTGCGCGCCGTGGCCTATGCGCTGCCCTTCGAGCTTCGGCGTCGCGTCTTCATCGTGGATCCAGCGTCGGCCCTTCATTGGCAGGCGGTGGATTTTCTGCTGAAGGTGATGGAAGAGCCGCCGGCAACCTCCCTCTTGATTCTGCTCTCGACCCACGCGCCCGAGGTGCGGGTGACGCTGCGCTCGCGCGCCGTGCAGGTGGCCTTGAAGCCGGTGGAAGAAAATATTTTGCGTCAGGTGGCCGCCGACGAAGGCCGTCGCGCGCCGGCCGAGTTGAGGCTGGCGCTGCGGGTGGCCGCGGGAAGCGTGGGCCGCCTGAAGACGTTTGATGCGGCCGCTTACACGGCGCAACGGCGGCCGTGGCTCGAACTGCTGGAGGCTCTGGCTTCCGAAAAAACTTCCGGGGCGCAGAGTGTCGCCTGGGGAAAACTTTTTGAAGCGACGCGGGCACTGGCGGAAAATCGCGCCCAACTGAAGGCGACGCTGGGGTTGGGCGCGAGTTTGTGCCACGATTTGCTGAGCGTTCTGAACGGCAACCCGGCCCAGGTGGTGAATGTGGACTTGGAAGGGCGGCTGGCGCGCTGGGCCGAAGGCTTGGGCTACGACGGCATTCGAAAATTGGCCTATGCCCTGGAGGAGACGCATCGCCTGGAAACGCGCAACGTCAATCCAGCGCTCGGTCTGGAAGCCGTCGCCACCGAAATTGTGACGCGCCCGCGCGCCTGAGTGCGGCCCAAGCGCCGCAACCGAGGCGACCATGAGAGCGATGGGTTGCCTGAAAAGCCGGTCCGTGGTATAAGCAGATTAGTTCATTGGCGAAGCACGCCGACGACCCGGCACATTCGAGAGGGAAACCCTGACGCCGATTCGGTCATCTACCCTCTCAGGCCTCCAGAAGTGAATGTCTGGAACGCGCGGCAACGCTCGCCAGTGCCTCAAAGGAAGCCGTTAAAGGAGCGTCAACCTGTGAACCGAAAACTCATTCGTCCTTCACTTTCCGAAGTCCAAGACCAGATGGGCAATCGCCCTCTCCGCAAGAAGCCGACTCCGCCGGAGCAGACCAGCGCGGAGAATTTTTATTACATCAAGCAAATGCAGGCGCGAACGCCCATGGTGGTGGTGCTCGACCAAGGGGAGCAGATCCACGGCGTCATCGAATGGTATGACAAAGACTGCATCAAGGTGCATCGCGCCAACGAGCCCAACCTGCTCATCATGAAAAGCTGCATTCGCTACATGTACAAACAAAACGACGGCAAAAACGGCGGCGACGGAAACTTTTTTGGAGAGGCGAAATAAGCCTTCGGGCGCGCGGCGCCGGCGGCGCGCAGGCTTGAGCCGGGCGGCGATCAGGAAGAGCCGAGACGAAAGTCGGTCGAGGAGAGGCATTCACGGCGGGGAGGCGTCGGCGGGAAGCCGAAATTGAGGACGTTGGAGGGAAACCATGACGACCAGGAAGCGAGTTGCTTCCACGCGCCGGGACATTTCCACGGGGCGAGGGAGGACCATGCGGAACGGCGGGGGAAGCCGGGCGGGGTGGTCGGCGGTGGGCCTGGTGCTGGCGATGGGGCTGTGGTTGATGCCTGCCACGAGCCTGGGCCAAGGGACGCTCGGCAAGTTGCCCGGGCACAACAAGCTGCACGGTTCCCGGCAGCAGGCGTTTAGCGGCGCGGTGCAATCGCTCAATCGAAAGCTGAAGGTGCTCAACGTCACCACGCATCACGGGCGAGATACGCAGATTTTTCCGATTCGAAGCCGCACGCGCGTGGAAACGCTCGACGGGAAACGACTCACCTTGAAATCCCTTGTTCCGGGAACGAACGTGCTGATTTACTATTCTGAGCACGGCGGGCAGCGTTCCATCCAGCAGGTCATCGTGCTGGAAAGCCCGCCGGGCAAAAAGAAGACCCTGGCCAAACGGCGCTCGTAGTCGGCGGCGCCAGGCAGTCAGCGTTCGGCGCGGCATGAGACCCCACGAATGCGGATCGGAATCACGTGCTATCCCACTTACGGCGGCAGCGGTGTTGTGGCGACGGAGCTGGGTCTCGAGCTGGCGCTGCGCGGGCACGACATTCATTTCATCAGCACCGCCGTGCCGGTGCGAATGGCGGACACGCACCACCGCCTGCACTTCCACGAAGTGGAAGTGCTGAACTACCCGCTGTTTGACCATCCCCCTTACACGCTGGCGCTCGCTTCGCAGATGTACAACGTGGCGGTGAACGAGCGGCTCGACCTGCTGCACGTTCACTACGCCATTCCGCATTCGGTGAGCGCGTATTTGGCGCGCGCCATGCTGCGCGAGCGGCGCATCCCCATTGTGACCACGCTGCACGGCACCGACATCACGCTGGTGGGAGCGAACCGCTCCTACCTTCCCATGACGCGATTCTCCATTGAAGAAAGCGACGGCGTGACGGCCATCTCCGAATACCTGCGGCAAGTGACGATCCGCGAGTTTGGCATTCGGCGACCGATCGAGTTGATTCCTAACTTTGTGAACTGCGACGTGTTTAAGCCGGCTGATGGAGCGACGCAGCGGGAGGATTACGCGGCGGGGACGGAAAAGATTCTGGTCCACCTCTCCAATTTTCGCCCCGTCAAGCGGGTGACGGATGTGATCGAGATTTTTGCGCGGGTGCGGAAGCGATTGCCCGCCAAGCTGTTCATGATTGGCGACGGGCCCGACCGGGTGGCAACGGAATGGCTGGCGCGCGACCGCGGCGTCGAGCGCGACGTGATTTTTTTCGGCAAGCAGAATCAGGTGCAAAGCCTGCTCAACTGTGGGGACGTGTTTTTGCTGCCGAGCGAAATGGAGTCGTTTGGGCTGGCGGCGCTCGAGGCCATGGCCTGCGGCGTGCCGGTGGTGTGCTCGCGCGTGGGCGGCGTTCCCGAAGTGGTGCGCGACGGCGTGGAGGGCTTTTTGGCCCCGGTCCGCGATACGGAGGCCATGGCCGAGCGGGCGCTGGACATCCTGGAACATCCCGACCTCCAGCGGCGCATGGGCCAGGCGGCGCGCGACCGGGCGCTCGCGGAATTTTGTTCCACCAAAATCATTCCACTTTACGAAAATCTTTATCAGAAGGTGTTGGGCAGCGCATGAACGGCGGGGTGAGTGCGCCACGGAAATTGAGCCTCGAGAGCGCCCGCCGTCGGTGGGGGCGGCTTGTGGCGTTCGTGGTCCTTGTGGGGGCCCTGGCGCCGGGATTGTCGGCAGCCACCTTGCGGTCGCAAACCCTGCTGGCCTTTGTGCATTACATCCGGCAAATCGAAACGCGGATGAAAAAGGACCGGCAGCAGCCGGGCAAATTTCTCGCCGTGGATTCTTTTCCTGCGGCCGAGCGCAGCCAAGTCCTGGCGGAAATCAAACGCGGCGGCATTTACATTCAGGATATTCACCCGCGCAACGCGGCGGGGCGCTCGCTGCGCGTGCCCGATGGATGGATCCACGATTGGTACGCCATCATGGAGATTCCGCACGCCACCCTCGCCCAAACCCTCCAGGTGCTCGAAGATTACCCTCGCTACACACAGCTTTTTCGCCCGGAAATTGTCCGCTCGCAAATCCTGAAGCGCACCGGAAATCATTTCCTGGTTTACGCGCGCATCCAGAAAAAGACGCCGTGGGTGACGGTGGCCGAGGATATGGATAGCGACGTTCGCTTTGTCCAAGACGGGCCGCGGCGGGCGTACATGATTTCCCACTCGACCCGCGTCCAGCAGGTGGAGCACGCCGGACAACCGAACGAGCACGTGGACATGCCCGGGCAAGGCAGCGGCTATCTGTGGGCGATGGACAGCTATTGGCGTCTCAAGCAGGTGAAAGGCGGCGTGGTGGCGGAATGGGAGTCCGTGGCCCTGAGCCGCAATGTGCCGTTTGCGCTCGGATGGATTATTCGGCCGTTTGTGCAGAGCGCCATTCGCTCCACCGTCAGCGGCCTGATGCAGCGCACGCGCCAGGCCGTGGAGGCGCTTGGCCATTCCGCTCAAGAGGAGGCGAACCCTCGCCGACGCGCCGTTTCCCGGATTTTCCTGGCGCGCTCGCGGGAGCCGCTCCGCGCTTAGCGCCGCGAGGCTTTCGAGCGGCTTGCGCGAAGCGGCTGCGCGGCTAAGGGGACGGTGACAGGCGGGCCAGGAATTTTTGCACCGCCGCCTCATAGGGCGCGCGCCCGGAATTAAAACCTTCTCCGTGGCGGTAGCCCGGGACAATCACGATCATTTTTTGAGGATTCGTAGCGAGCCCGTACAATTCTTCCGCAATCCAGGGCGGCATGCGCGGATCGTGCCGCACGGCAACGAAAAGGATGGGGCGCGGGTTGATGCGCCGGACGGCTTTGCGCAAATCGAATTGGGAGGGCTCAAAATGCCCCCGCCAAGCCGACCAGGCGATAATCTCATCGGCCACCGGAAAGCTCGGAAGATGGAAGAAGAGACGGACGTGATGGACGATGACGTTACGGAAAGAGAGGAACGTGCTGTCGGAAATGACGGCCTGGACGGCGGGAGTTTCAGCCGCAGCCATCAGCGCCGCAGCCGCGCCCATGGAGACGCCCCAAAGGATGATGGGGCGCGGGGCGTGTTCCGTTTGCAAGGCATAGCGGACGGCCGCTTCCACGTCCAGCCGTTCCTGATAACCGAGGGTTGAGATTTTGCCGCCGCTCTTGCCGGAATGGCGAAAATCAAACAGCAATCCGGCGTAGCCCAAGGAATGTCCAAAAACAGCCATCGGCAACATTTCGACGCGGGAGCGGTTTTTGCCGTGACAGTAGATGAGGGTGCCGCGCGGCGTGGCCGGCGCGGGAACGTACCACCCGCGCAAAGGAATGCCGTCGGATGAGAAGAATTGAATGTGGCTGAAGGCCATGCCGAAACTTTCCGGGGTTTTGCCGTCATTGGGGTCGGGGAAATGAAAGCGATAGGTGGTGACGATGTTGGTCCCAAACCAGGGCACGACGACCAGGAAGAAAATCGCCGCCAACGCCACCAACACCAGAGCCAGAGCCAGCATGACACGAACGATTTTGCGGCGGGTCACGGGGTGACTCCTTCGGCCGGCGCCTTTTCAAGCCCAACGAGTTGGCGCGGCGAACTCATGGATGGGCGCGCGGCTCCATAATGTGGGTCAGCAGAAGCAAAGCCACTAGCGCCGTCATGACGGCTGATAGCGCGGTGACGGCCCCATAGCCCCGCCACTGGTAGAGCACGCCACCCGCCAGCACCATGACGCCGATGCCGAGTTGCGAGAAGACGTTGCGCAATGCCATGAAGGCGCCGCGCTCGGCGGACGGGACCAGCTCCGTCATCAGGGCAGTGAGCGGGCCTTGACGAAAAGCCACACCCAGACTGGCGGCTCCGAAAGCAGCCAAGATTCCAAGACCCCAGGAGAAATCAGGAATGAGCGCGATGGAAAGGGCGAGCAGCAAATCGCCGACAATCGAGACCGGGCGCTTTCCCCAACGATCGGAGAGCAAGCCGCCGGCGGGCGCGCCCACCACGGCCACCAGACCGCCCAGCATGAACACGGCTCCGAGGGTCGCGGTGTTGACGTGAAACGCCACGCTCAACCATTGGCCGAGGTAATAGATGAAGGTGTAAAGCCCGCCTGAAACCAGGAAGGCCACAATCAGCCCGGCGACGGTATCCCGGCGGCGAAGAATGGAGCGGCAACTGGCGAGCGTTTGATGCAGGCGGCCACGAGGCAGGGCGGGCCGCCGCTGGTCGGCGGGCAGACCCAGCGCAATGGCCATCACCCCAAGGGCCAACAGCGCAAATACCCCAAACGTGGGTTGCCAGCCCAAGCGCTCCGCCACTTCCGCCGCGAGAGGCACACCCACAATCGGGGCGGCAAAATAGGCGACGGAAATCAGCCCGAAGGCGCGGCCACGAACCGCGTAAGGAAACCAATCGCCGGCCAGCGCGATCGAGCAGGTGGAAATGGTGCCGGCGGCGAACCCGGTTAACATGCGGGTCGCCACCAGGCCGGCCAAGCTGTCGGCGCGGGAGGTCAGGCTGGAGGCCACGGCGAACAGGCCGGCTCCGGCCAGCAAAAAGCGGCGACGGCCAAAATGATCGGAGAGCGGCCCGGTGAGCAGAGCCGCGGTCGCCGCCGCCAGGGAATAGAAAACCGCCAGCAGCCCGGCCTGTTCCAAACTAAGGTTTAGCGACCGGATGAGGAGCGGAAGCACGGCGGGAAGGGTTTGATTGTCGGCCAGACCAAGAAACAACAGCAAGGCCAAGCTCAGGATGACGTATCCGTTGCGGCCTCGGCCGGGCGGGTGGCTGGCAGGCTCATCGAGCGATGCGGGAGCGTAGGGCATGGAAACCGGTCGAGCGCCGTGGGTCGGCGGAGCGAGGCGCGGCCATCTCGGCGGAGGCTGGCTTACTCAAAGTGGTGCAGGTCCAGCCGAGTCGCCGCTTTGTCGGACATATCCACCACGCTGGCCGCTCCAATGCCCACGGCGATGACGATGGCATCGGAGATTTCCTGCTTGGTGGCCCCGACTTCCAGCGCCTTTTTGATGTGACCCTCAAGACAACCTTCGCACCTGGCGACCAGCGAGCAGCCGATGGCAATCAACTCCTTGGTCTTGAGGTCGAGAGCGGTGGGCGTGAAGTAGCTCTCCTTGTAAAAGGCTTTGTAAATGGCGCGAAACCGAGGCTCGATCATGGTCATCGAGTCGGGAGTGAGCTTGGTTTTTTCCTGGTTGTTGTCAGCCATAGGCATCCTTACGCGAGCGATTTTTATAATTCCAACCCAGCCTCGCCAGCCGGCGCCGCGGCCATGCAATACCCGGAAAAAGGCCCCATGCCTCGCTCATCCCCGGCCGCGCGAGGGAGCAAAGCATTTATTTTCAACTCGATGCCGTGGTGCTTCGCATTGCCCCGCGGGCAGCCTCGGGCCTTTCACTGCCCGATGCGAGGCATCCGCCAAATACTACCATACCTTTGGACGTATCGGAGAGCCTGGGCGGTTTCTGGTTTTGTTTCGGGATAGAAAGTGAAAATTGCCGGCGCGTAGCGTCGGGTTTCCCGAGACGTAGCCGCGACGGAAAATGCACCGGCGGGGCTGCCAAGGCTTTCGGCACGAACCCGCGACGGAAAATGCACTGTCGCGGCTACCAAGGGGATGAAAAAAGGCCGGCGCATAAACTTGACCTGGGGTTGGCGGGCACGATAGCATGAAAAGGGATCAGGCTGGAGGGCCTGCTTTCACCCAGTCCTCCCAGACACCGAATGAGCCAAACGCGACGTCTTTTATCCTTTCTTCGGCCGTACAGTTTGCGGTTTGGGGTGGCGATTGTGCTGATGGCGGTGGTAGGGGCCTGCGAAGGGCTGACGGCGCTATTGATTAAGCCGATTTTTGACAACGTGCTGAAGCCGGGGGCGCATTCCGCTCGGATTGTGTTGTTCAGCCTCTCGAAGACGGGTCCTAAAGTCTATCTGGACGAATTTTTCCCGCATTATATTCACAATCCCTGGACGCTGGTGGCGCTGGCCATCATTTTTGTGACCCTGTTGAAGGGGTTGTCGGAGTTTTTCGCCACCTACACGGTCAATTTTATCGGGCATTCGGTGGTGCGGGATTTGAGGAATCTGCTGTATTCGAGGATTGTGGTCCAATCCCTCACTTTTTTTAAGGAGCATCCGACGGGCCGGTTGATGTCGGCGGTGAGCAATGACACGGACCGGATTCAAGACGCGCTTTCGCACGCTGCTGTCAACACGTTGAAGCAGAGTTTCACCTTGATCGGGCTGCTGACGGTTCTTTTCTACTACGATTGGCGGCTGGGCCTCGCCTCGCTGGCCTTGGCGCCGCTGGTGGTTCTCTCGTCGCGGAATTTTGGGCGAACCATTCGCGCCTCCAGCCGCACCAGCCAGGACAAAATGGCCGACCTCAATCACATTGTGCAGGAGACCCTGAGCGGCATCCGCATTGTCAAGGCGTTTGTGACGGAGCATTTTGAGGTGGCCCGGTTTAAGGCGGCCACGCAGCGGCTTTGGAAGAGCAACCTGCGCTGGGTGCGGGCCCAAGCCGCCACTTCCCCGGTGATGGAACTCCTGGGCGCCATCACGGTTTCGGCGATTCTCCTCTACGAGCGAAATGAAATCTCGCATCATTTGGAGACCACCGGGGCCTTTGTGGGCTTTCTCTATTGTCTCATCAAGATGTACGAACCCATCAAGCGGCTGACCGGCGTTCACAATTCCTTCCAGCAAGCGACGGGGGCATCGGAGCAGGTGTTTGCGTTTCTGGAGGCTCAGCCGGAGATTAAGGACCGTCCGGAAGCCGTGGAGTTGCCGCCGTTTGAGCGGGAAGTGGTGTTTGAAGGGGTCAGCTTCGCTTACGACGCCGGCGACTTGGTTCTCGACAACGTGAATCTGCGGTTAGGCAAAGGAGAAGTGGTGGCGCTGGTGGGGCTGAGCGGCGCGGGAAAGAGCACGCTCGCCAGCCTGCTGCCGCGATTCTATGACGTGACGAGCGGTCGCATCCTGATTGATGGCCACGACCTTCGAGACGTCACGGTGCGCTCCCTGCGGAGGCAATTGGCGATGGTCACTCAGGAGACGATTCTGTTTAATGACACGGTGTACAACAACATATGTTACGGCAGCCGATTTGCTTCGCAGGCGGAAGTGGCGCGGGCCGCGGAGGCGGCGCTGGCGCATGAGTTCATCATGGCCATGGCGCAGGGGTATCAAACGGTCATTGGCGAGGGCGGACAGCGGCTTTCCGGTGGGCAGCGGCAGCGGCTGGCCATTGCGCGGGCGCTGTTGAAGAACGCGCCGATTTTGATTCTGGACGAAGCCACCTCGGAGCTCGACTCGGAGTCGGAGATGTATGTTCAAAAGGCGTTGGCCAATTTGATGATGGGGCGCACCGTGCTGGTGATTGCCCACCGGCTGTCCACGGTGCGACGCGCCGACCGCATCATCGTGCTGGACCGTGGGCGCATCTCCGAGGTCGGCACGCATGAGGACTTGGTGAGCCGAGGGGGAATCTATCAGCGTCTGCACGAACTTCAATTCGCCGACGCGGATGTTTGAAGCGCGCAGGCCAGGCGCTCCGCGTTGGCCGGGCACGGACGGCATCGGAATGATTCGCAGCATGACGGGTTACAGCCGGGCGCAGGTGATGGACGGCGAGATAACGGTGAGCGTCGGCATCAAGTCCACCAACCATCGCTTTCTGGACGCGCAGGTGCGGCTGCCGAACGCCTTGGAGGCCCTCGAGCCCGCCCTGCGGCGATTAATCAAGGAGCAGGTGATTCGGGGTCACGTGGAGGTAGCCGTGAACGCGGAGCACGCCGGGGGCGCGGGGATTCGATGGAATCGTCCGCTGTTGCAGGCTTGCGTCGCGGCGTGGCGCGAGCTGGCGCAAGAACTGGGCGTGAGTTCGGAGCCGGACCTTGGCGCGCTCGTCTCCTTGCCGGGCATCGTGGCGGCGGAGAACGGCCAGTGGTCGCAAGAGGAGCTGGCGCGGCTAAGGCCGTTGGTCGAAAAGGCGGCGACGGAGGCCCTGCGACAGTTCAATGAGGCCAGATCCCGCGAGGGAGCGGCGCTCGAAGCGGATGTGCGCCACCGGCTCGAGCAGGTGCGCGAGGCGACCGCCAAGGTGAAGCAGCTTTCGGGCCGCGCCCCGGAAATGATTCGACGAAGATTGAGCGCGCGGCTCGATGAGTTGGGCGCGACCGTGGGCCTCGACCCGGCGCGCTTGGCGCAAGAGGTGGCCTATTTGGCCTCGAGGTCCGACATTGCGGAAGAATTGACCCGCTTGACCAGCCATCTGGAGCAGGCGATGCGCCTTCTGGAAGAAGAGTCGGAAGTCGGCAAGCGGTTGGATTTTCTGCTTCAGGAAATGAACCGCGAAGCCAACACGCTGATGGCCAAAAGCGTTGAGACGCCCGAGGTGGGGCTCGAAATCTCGCGTTGGGGCATTGAAATCAAGAGCCAAATCGAAAAGTTGCGCGAGCAGGCGCAAAACATCGAGTGAGCGGGCGGCAGCGAGCAACATGAGGAGGCCGGAGGGAAGCATCATCGTGGTTTCGGCGCCTTCGGGCGCCGGCAAGACCACCCTCATTCGCCGACTTCGGGCTTCCATGCCGGAGTTGGCTTTTTCGATTTCCTATACGACGCGGGCGCGGCGCGTTGGGGAACGGAACGGGCGCGAATATTTTTTTATCAAGCCGGAGGAGTTCCGTCGCCTGGCGCAACGCGGCGCGTTTGCGGAATGGGCCCAGGTTCATGCGGATCTTTACGGCACGCCGCTCGCTCCCCTCGAAGCCGCGCGGCGCGCCGGACGGGACATTCTGCTCGATATTGACGTGCAGGGCTACGCACGGCTCAAGCGACGCTTCCCGGAAGCGGCGGGGATTTTTATTGTGCCGCCCTCGCGGCGCGAGTTGGAGCGACGGCTGAAGGGGCGTCACCAAGACCGCCCGGAAGCCATCCACCGACGTCTGGAGGACGCACGCCGAGAAATCGCCCAGTGGAAGAACTACGATTACGTGGTGATGAACGACGATTTGAGGGAAGCCGCGCGCGCTTTGCGCGCCATCGTCACTGCCATTCGCCATCGCGCGGCGGCGCGGGGCCGTCAAATGAATCATATCTTGAGAAACTTTGGAGGGTAGATGGATATACCACAGAGAATTGACAGCAAGTTTCGCTTGATTTTGCTGGTCGCCAAGCGGGCACGCCAGTTGCAGGCCGGGGCCCGGCCGCTGGTTCAATCGCCTTACAAGAAACCGACGAAGATCGCACTGCAGGAGATTCAGGCGGGCGTGCTCCCTTTTGAAGTGGAGGAGCCGCTGACGGAAGAGGCGGAAAAGGCGGCCAAGATGAAGGCCGCCAAATAGCCTCGCAGGGCGAAAGGAGCGTAACCTCCAATGCGCGTGGCGCTGGGAGTGGCAGGCGGCATTGCGGCTTACAAAGCCGCCGAGTTGGCGCGCCGACTGCAAGAGGGCGGGCTAGAAGTCCAAGTGGTGATGACGGCGGCAGCGCGCCAATTTGTCACGCCGCTGACGTTCGCGGCGCTGTCGGGCCGCAAGGTTATCACGGAGATGTTCGCGGAGGACGGCGGCGACGAAGCCAACCTCTCGAGCGCCATCGAGCACGTGGCCGTCGCCCAGGAAATTCACGCTTTGGTGATTGCGCCCGCCACCGCCAACCTCATCGCCAAGCTGGCCGGCGGCATCGCCGATGACTTTTTGACCACGCTCTACCTGGCCACGCGCGCGCCCACGATTGTAGCGCCCGCCATGAACGTCAACATGTGGGAGCACCCCGCCACCCGGCGCAACCTCCAAACGCTCGCCGAGCGAGGCGCGCGCATTGTGGAGCCGGAAGAGGGCTATCTGGCCTGCGGCATGACGGGCGCCGGACGACTGGCGGGGGTCGAGACCATCGCCCAGGCGGTCTTTCAGGCCCTGGGCGCGGCCGGCGACCTGGCGGGCGAAACCCTGCTCATCACCGCCGGGCGCACCGAGGAAGCCCTGGACCCTTGCCGCTTTTTGAGCAACCGCTCTTCGGGCAAGATGGGCTACGCGCTGGCGGAAGCGGCGCGGCGGCGCGGCGGGCAAGTGATTCTGGTGAGTGGCCAAGCCAGCGTGGAACCTCCGACCGGCGTCACGCTCGAGCGTGTCCGCAGCACAGAAGAAATGGCCCAAGCGGTGGAGAAGCATGGCCAGGCAGCCACGATGATTTTGATGGCGGCGGCCGTGGCGGATTTTCGCCCGGCGCACACGGCGACCACCAAGCTCAAGCGAGCCTCCGTGCCGCCCGCGCTGAAGCTTGTGCCGACGCGCGACATCCTGGGTGAAATCGCCCGGCGCAAAAAGCCCGGACAACTGTTGGTCGGCTTTGCGGCTGAAACGGAGAATGTGCTGGCGAACGCGGAGGCGAAACTCCGCGCCAAGGGGCTGGACCTCATGGTGGCGAACGACGTCACGCAGCCCGGCGCCGGCTTTGAGGTGGACACGAACATTGTCACCTTGCTGTTTCCCGACGGCCGCCAAGTGGCGCTTGAAAAAATGAGTAAGCTGGACGTGGCCCATCGTATTCTGGACGCGCTGCTCGAGATCAGGCGAAAAAGCGCCGAGCCAGAAACGGATGCGCCCACCCCGCCCCGCACGAAAGTAAAAAGAGCGGGAAAGCCGCGCTGAGAGCAGGCGACGAGATGAAAGGACCTTCGCGGTTGCAGCTCCTCGGCGACATGCTTTGCTCAGCGGGAGAACTTCGAGACCCTTCGGCGATTCGATAGACCGCCGAGTGGAGCGCGCACCGTGCTCACAAGCCGGAACGACCGGCGAAGGCAGGGCTATGGACGAAGAGTTGCGACAGCGGCTCCGGGAATGGATTGAATTTTATCGCGAGCTGGGCGTGGGGGAGTTCTACGCGCGGCGGCCGGCCCTTCCGCTGGAATCCGCCGCTCCTGTGCCGCGCCCGGAGGGTGCAAGCGCCGCCGCGCCGGTGGCGAGCGCGCCATCTGAAGCAACGCGCGGGATGATGCCTTCTGCGGTTCCCACCACCCGTGCCGCCGCCCCCGAGCCGCGTGCCTTGAGCCTGTTTGAAGCTCCGCCCGCGGAACGCCGCGCGGGCGAATCGCTCGACGACATTCGCCGCGACCTGGGCGATTGCCATCGTTGCCGCTTGGCGGAAGGGCGCAAGAAAATTGTGTTTGGCGAGGGCAACCCTCGCGCCGAACTGGTCTTTGTGGGGGAAGGGCCGGGCGCGGATGAAGATGAGCAAGGCTTGCCGTTTGTGGGACGCGCTGGGCAGCTTTTGAACCGCATGATCCAGTGGATCGGCATGAGAAGAGAAGACGTTTATATCTGCAACGTGGTGAAGTGCCGCCCGCCGGGCAATCGCACTCCTTTGCCGGACGAAATAGAAACCTGCTCGCCGTTTCTCTTTCGGCAACTGGAAGCCATCCGGCCACGCCTGATTTGCTGTCTGGGCGCGCCGGCGGTTCGCACGGTGCTGGGGGTCAAAGAAGGCATCACCAAGATTCGCGGCCGGCTCTACGATTACGGCTCCGCCAAAGCCTTGGCGACGGTGCATCCCGCCTACATCCTTCGCAACCCGCGCGAGGAAAAACTTTTGCGGGAAGATTTCGAAAAGATCCGGGACTTCCTTGCGGCGGCGCGCCAGAAATCTTGAACTTCAGAATCCGGCGTCAATGAGCCAAGTTTTTGTGCAGGGCTTGGGGCACGGCCATCTTGGCCGTGTTCCTGCGCGGGCGGCCCGCCCGCGCCACACGGGGAGCGGCCCGCCGAGGTGTGCTATGATGCGCGAGGAGGCGGTTTTGCGACGCGGCGACACGCTTCTCCATCGCGCGGCGCGCCGCTGCGGTTTGCTCGGCCATTCAGGATTTCATGGACTTTCAAGCGCGACTGCTCGACCCCAGCCAGCCGGTGATTTTCTTTGAGCTGGTGCCGCCGGCGGAAGGCAAGCCGGAAGCGCAGGAGTCCGCGCTGGCCGAAGCCAAAAAGATTGCGCCGCGGGTTCAGGCCATCAATCTGCCCGAAATTCGCGACGAGTCTCGCGGCGGCGGGCGAACCTCAAAGTTCATTCCGCGTGTTTCTCCGCGCGTTTTCGGCAAGCGCATCCGCGAGGAAGCCGGCGCGGAGGTAGTCATCAACCGCGGCGTGGTCTATGAGGCCGGCGTGGGGGCGTGGTTCCGGGAAACCTCGCAAGCGTTCGGCCTTTACCACGTGGTTTTGGTGGGAGGGGAATCGAGCCAGGTTCGCTATCCGGGCCCGAGCGTGGTGGAGGCGGCGCGCGAAATTCTGGCCACGGGCTTGCCGACCGTGCTGGGAGGCATCGCGTTGCCCGGCCGAGCCCGGGAAGCGGAGCGAATCCGGCTCAAGACGGAAGCCGGTCTCTGCTTTTTCACCACGCAGGTGCTTTTTGACTCGAATGACATTGTGTGGCTGATTCAGCGGCTCAATGGGCTGGAAGCGCGAATTTTTCTGAGCTTCGCGCCCGTCGCCACGCGGCGGGACATCGAGTTCTTGCGCTGGCTGGGCGTTGATCTGCCAAGCGACCTCGACGCTTATCTGCTTTCGCGCGAAGACACGCCTTCCTCCGACCTCGCCATGGAGGCTTCGCTGCGGCTGGCGCAGAGCATCCTCATGGACGTGTTTGATAATTTGCCGCCCGACCCACCCCCGCTGGGCCTCAACATTGAGCACATCAATCGCCGCAACGTTCCGGGCGCCGTGCGTATGCTGGAGCGCTTGGGCAACCTTTACGCGGATCTGTTGGCAAGCCGCCGCCCGGCCCAACGCGCCTAAGCCCGAACGTCGCCCGCGAGCCGGATTGGCAAGCGGCGGGACTCGCCAAGCCATTCCACCGACGGATAGAATCGCGGCATGACGGTTCCTTCTCCCTCAGCTTCGACGGGCACGGCGCGAGCGGGAACGCGCTGGGTGAGTGTCGCGGTGTTTGCGGCCGTTCCGCGCGCGCTGACGTATTCCCTGCCCGCCGGGCGCGAGGTTCAGCCGGGCCAGCGCGTGGTTGTGCCGCTGGGGGCGCGGCGCGTCACGGGGGTGGTTTTGGGTCGCGGGGCGCGGCTCGCGCCCGGCATTCAAACGCGCGACGTGCTGGGCGTGCTGGAGGATGAACCGCTTCTAGCTCCGCCACTCGTCGAGTTGGGACAATGGATAGCGGACTATTACCTGGCGCCGGTGGGCGAAGTGTTCCGGGCCATGCTGCCGCTGAGGCCGCCGGAACGCCGAACGCGCGTCGTCACGCTGGCGGAGGCCGGACGGCAAAGAATCACGGAGCTTTCGGCGGGCTTGCTCGAGGAAGAGCGTCAGAGCGACGAGGCGTCTCTTTTGAATTACCTGGCCGCGCACGCGCCGGTGACGTGGAACACGCTCTTGCGAAAATTCCCGCGAGCCTCCTCGCCCGCCCTGCGCCAAGCCCTGAAGCACGGCTGGATTCTGCTTCTAGAGCTTGAGCAGCCGCGCCGGCAGAGAGAAATTTGGGGCGTGCGGCTGGCCGGGCCCGTGCCCGAGCGCGCGGCCCGCCTCTCGCCGGTGGCGCAACGAATCTTGGCGGCGCTGACGCGCGAGAAGGAGGTTCGCGACCATCGGCCGTTGCTCACGGCGACCGGCGCCTCGCTCGCGCACTTGCGGAAGCTGAAAGCGGAGGGCTTGATTGACCTCTTCCCGCCCGAGCGCGAGCCGCAGGCCGAGGAAACCAGGAGCGCTCCCGAACTCTCCGCATCGCAGGGACGCGCCGTCGAAGAACTGACGGAACGGCTGGAAGCGCGGTGTTTTGCCGTGGCGCTGCTGCACGGCGTGACGGCCAGCGGCAAGACGGAAATCTATCTGCGCCTGATCCGACGCTGTCTGGAGCAGCAGCGCTCGGCCTTCATGCTGGTTCCGGAGATTGCGCTGACGCCGGCCATGGAATCCTTGTTCGCGTCGCGGTTTGGGGCCTCGGTGGCGGTGCTCCACAGTGGGCTCGCGCCGGCGGAACGCGACGCCGCGTGGTGGCGCATTTGGCGCGGCGAGGCGCGCGTGGTGCTGGGCACGCGCTCGGCCATTTTTGCCCCGGCGAAAGAATTGGGATTGATTATTGTGGATGAGGAGCACGAGTCCAGCTACAAGCAGGAGGAAACCCCGCGCTACCACGCCCGCGACGTGGCCGTGGTGCGAGCGCGTCGGGAAGGCGCCGTGGTGGTGCTGGGCTCGGCCACGCCGTCGCTGGAAAGTTACTGGAACGCCCGGCAAGGAAAATACCACCTGCTGAAGCTGACGGAGCGCGTGGCCGGCCGGCCGATGGCCCAGGTGGAAATTGTGGACATGCGGGAGGAGTTTCGCCTCACGCGGAGCCAAGTGCCCATCTCGCGCCGGCTGCGCGAGGCCATGGAAGAGCAACTGCGCAGCGGCGGACAAATCATGATTCTCCTGAACCGGCGCGGCTATTCGTGGTTTCTGCTTTGCCGAAGCTGCGGCCAGACGGAGCGCTGCATCCATTGCTCGATTTCCCTGACCTATCACCGCCGGGAAAACCGGCTGCTCTGCCACTATTGCGGCTACGCGCGGACGGTGCCGACCCGCTGCACGTCGTGCGGCAGCGAATTCCTTTATTACGTCGGCGAAGGCACGGAACGGGTGGAAGCCAAGCTGACGGAATTGTTCCCGACGGCGCGCGTGGCTCGGCTGGACCGCGACGCGGCGCGGCGCCCGGCGCAATTCCAGAAAATCCTGGCGGAGTTCCGGGAAGGCAAGATTCAGATTTTAGTGGGAACGCAGCTCATTGCCAAAGGGCACGACTTTCCGGCCGTGACGCTGATGGGGGTGGTCTCCGCCGACACCTTGCTGGGCCTGCCGGATTTCCGCGCCGCCGAGCGCACCTTCCAACTTCTCACGCAGGCGGCGGGACGAGCCGGACGCGGCGAGTTGCCGGGGCGGGTGCTGGTGCAGACATTTTATCCGGAACACTACGCGATTCGGCTGGCCGCCCAGCAAAACTACGAAGACTTTTTTGCCAAGGAGATTCGTTTTCGCCGGATGATGCGCTATCCGCCGATCGCGGCGCTCGCCCAGGTGACGGTGCAGGACGCCCAGCTCGAGCGCGCGGCAAAAATTGCAGCCGAGGTGAGCCAGTTTTTTTCCGACACCGAGATTCGAATGCTTGGCCCGGCGCCGGCGCCGCTTGCCCGGGTGAAGGGGAAGTATCGAATCCAATTCATTTTGAAGTCCGGCTCCCGCGCCCGATTGCACGCCGCCCTCCGCCGAGTGGCCGAGGAATCGAGCGAGCGGGGATGGCTGCAAAAATCGGTGGTGATGGATATGGACCCGCTCAGCTTGATGTGACGGCGGCAGGCTTAGGGCGACGGGCTGCGAGCCAACCTAGCCGGCGCGCGACCGGCGGACGCGGGACGCTGCTCCGGCGGGAGGCTTGGCGAATCGGGAAGATGAAAAGGGCGGATCTTTTTGGTGGTACAGCCAATAGCCCGCGTAGAGAAGCAGCAGCATGGCAATCAGCATACTGATTCCCATGACCAAGCCGGCAATCCATCGGCGGCGCCTGGCGTCGCGACGAGCCTCCGCCGGCAAAACGTCGGCTGGGGCAGCCTGAGCGGATTGCGAAGGAGCAGCCGGAGAAACTCCCCTCGCTGTCGCCGGCCGATTGCCGTTGCCTCCCACAAGGCTGCCGCGGGGTTTGACGGGCTCGCTCGGGGTGTGAGGGTCGGCGGGTTCCATGGCGATCGTTGCGCGCGTCCGGCGAGCTTCAGGACTCGGTCCTCGCCTCGCGCATGCGCGCGGCCTTGCCTTTGAGGTTCCTCAGATAGTAGAGCTTCGAGCGCCGCACGCGCGCGCTGCGCACCACTTCAATCTTGTCAATGGCCGGGGAGTGAAGCGGAAAGATGCGTTCCACGCCGTGGCCGAAAGAGATTTTCCGCACCGTGATGGTGGAATGGTTGCCGGCGCGGCGGCGGGCGATGAGCGTGCCCTCAAAGACCTGGATGCGTTCTTTGTCGCCTTCCCGGATTTTCACATGCACGCGCAACGTATCGCCCGGCTTCATGGTCGGCACATCCTTTTTGGTCTGCTGTTGTTCGATTTTTTCGAGCACGTTCATAAGCGATTCATCTCCCTTTCTCAAAATAACCGAGCCGCCGGGCGGCAACCTGGGCCGAAGGCGACGGCTGCCGGCCGCTCGTCTTAGCGCGGCGCCGGGGTGACCCTGGCGCGTTCGAGCTCTTCCAGCATGGCGCGCTCCTCGGCGGTCAACGACAAACCCGTCAACAGTTCCGGGCGGCGGCGCAAGGTCTTTTCAAGCGACTGCCGACGTCGCCACCGGCCGATCTCCCGGTGATTGCCGGAGAGCAGAACTTCCGGAACCTTAAGCCCACGAAATTCCGCCGGGCGCGTGTAGTGCGGGCAGTCCAGGAGCGCTCGGCCCTCGCCAAAGGAGTCCTGCTGGGCGCTCTCTTCGTTGCCCAGGACGCCGGGCACCAGCCGCGTGACGCATTCCATCACGACCGCCGCGGCCAATTCTCCTCCGCTTAACACGTAATCCCCGATGGAAAGTTCGTCGCTCGTCAGATGCGTGGCCACCCGCTCATCCACGCCCTCGTAACGGCCGCAAATGAGAATCAGGCCGCGGTGCCGCGCCAGCTCTTCCGCGACCGCCTGGGTGAGCAGCCGCCCTTGGGGCGAAAGAAGAATGACCGGCCATGAAGGGTCGGCGCATTCGGCTCGAATCTGCTCGACGGCGCGGAAAATCGGCTCCGGCTTGAACACCATTCCCGGGCCGCCGCCAAACGGCCGGTCATCCACCGTGCGATGAGGGTCATCGGTAAACTCGCGCAAGTCATGAATCCGAATCTGAATTTCGCCGGCCGCAAGCGCCCGCTTGAGCAGACCGTGCTCCAAGATGCTACCGAAGAAATCCGGGAAGATGGTGACAACGTCAAATCTCATGGTTGTGTTCGCCGGCGCGCGCAGTCCCCTCGCGCCGGGTTAAAGATTCGGTTCCAGTAATCCCTCGGGCGGTTCAATGACGATTTTTTTGGCCTGCGTATCCACCTGAGTGCAAATCTCCTGGGCAAGAGGAATCAACGCCTCGCCGTTCGGGGTGGTTACGCAAAGCAAATCCACGCCGCCGGTCGGCTCAACCGCTTCCACCGTCCCGATGATTTGCTCGCCGCGCGGGGTGCGCCGCACCACGCGACAACCGCAGAGGTCAGGCCAATAGTAGCTGTGCGGCGGCAGTGGCATCCGCTCCTCTCGCGGAATGAGCACGTGACGACCGCGCCATCGCTCCGCGTCGCCGATGGAATCGCTTCCGCCAAACTTCAGCACGACGCGGCCGTGATGCAGCCGGGCGTGCTCCACCGCGACCGGCTCGGCGACCCCTTCGACAAAAACTCGGCGGCGCGACTGGAAAAGCTGGGGGAAATCCGTCAGAATTTCCGCCACCACCTCGCCTTTTCGACCCCAAGGCCGCGCAATGCGCGCAATGACCACCGTGGCCTTGTCCGCAGCGGCACCCAAGGCACGGACGTCAGGCTCGGGTTGGAGGCGGCCTCGCGCCGGTCGTCGCCCCTGCGCGCTCAAGACTTACTCCAAAATCTCCAACGTAAAGCGCTTCTTGAGCTTCATCCCTGCGGCGCCGAGAATGGTCCGAATCGAACGGGCGGTCCGCCCTTGCTTGCCGATGACCTTTCCCAGGTCGGAGGGATGAACACGAAGTTCCAGCACGGTGACTTGCTCTCCTTCCACCGCTCGCACAACCACCTGATCGGGATAATCCACCAGCGCCTTGGCGATGGCTTCAATCAGCTCCTTGATTTCCATCGGCCGCTCCTTTGAACGCTCACTCTGAACTTGAAGAGAGTCCCTGCCAAGCCCACTCGAACAAGCGCGCTCCGCCGGCCGCGGCAAGCCGGTCGCTTAGCCTTGCGGGGCCGGAGCTTTTTTGAGAAAGCTCTGGACGGTCTCCGAAGGCTGCGCTCCTTGCTTCATCCAATACTCGATCCGTTCCCGCTTCAACAGCAGTTCCGGCGGGTGCTTGCGCGGGTTGTAATGGCCGACAATCTCGACAAATCGCCCGTCCCGCGCCCTTTCACGGTCAATCACCACCACTCGGTAGCTGACTTTTTTTCTCGCTCCGGTTCGCGCCAATCGAATTCTGAGCAAACGACCTCCTTGGAATTAAAAAGGATGCGGGCCTCTGGCCCGTGAACTTCCACGCCCGGCGCTGCCGGGCCGAGAAAACTCCTTCAAACATCATGAGGCAGCCGCCTTGCCTTCCGGCCCCGCGCCCGCCGTCAAACGGCTCAGTTGCCGCCCCAACATGCCCACGCTCACGCTCTTCATCATCTTGCGCATCTGGACATACTGGCGCAGGACTTGATTGACCTGCTGCACCGTGGTGCCGCTGCCTCGCGCGATGCGCTTGCGCCGTTTGCCGTTGATGAGCTCATGGCGGCGACGTTCCTGAGCGGTCATGGAGTTGATGATGGCTTCAATGCGAATCAATTCCTTTTCGTCCACATGCGCGCGGGCCGCGTCCTTAAAGATGCCGACTTTCGGCAACAGCCCCATCATTTGCTCCAGCGGGCCGAGAGAACGCATCTGGCGAAGCTGATCGCGGAAGTCGGCCAAGGTGAAAGTGTCCGTTTGCAGCTTGCGATGCATCTCCAGGGCTTGGTTGCGGTCAATGGCCTGCTCCGCTTTCTCGATGAGCGACAGCAAATCCCCCATTCCCAAGATGCGGGACACAATACGGTCGGGATAAAAGACCTCCAGAGCGTCGTATTTCTCGCCCACGCCGATAAACTTGATGGGCTGGCCGGTGACATAGTGGATGGAAAGCGCCGCGCCGCCGCGGGCGTCGCCGTCGAGTTTGGTCAGAATCACGCCGGTGGTGCCCAGCCGCTCATGAAACTCTTGCGCGCTATGCACGGCATCCTGGCCAATCATGCCGTCGGCCACCAGCAGGACTTCGCTGGGTCGGAGTTGCGTGCGCAACTCGCTGACTTCGTTCATCAGCTCCTCGTCAATGTGGAGTCGCCCGGCCGTATCCACAATCAGCACGTCATGGCCGCGGTCGGCAGCGTCCTTGCGCGCGGCCAGAGCCAAAGCGATGGGCGAATCGAGACCTTGGCCGGAAAAGCACGGCACCCCAATGTCGCGCGCCACCACCGCCAATTGCTCCCGCGCGGCAGGCCGGTAAACGTCCGTCGAGACCAGCAGAGGCCGGCGTTTCCGCTGGCTCAGCCAGCGCGCCAGCTTGCCGGAGGTCGTCGTTTTGCCGGAACCTTGCAGGCCCACCATCAGGAAAACCGTCGGATATTCATTGGAAAAGGCGAGGGGAACCGGCTCGCGCCCTAAAATGTCAATCAACTCGTCGCGGACGATGCGCAGCACTTCCTGATCGGGCGTCAGGCTGGCTTGAACCTCCTGGTCGAGCGCCTGCGCTCGAATCCGCTCCAGGAGATGCTTGACCACCTCCAGGTTCACGTCGGCTTCGAGCAGCGCCAGACGAACCTCGCGCAGCGTCGCGTCCACGGACTCCGGCGTCAGCTTGGCTTGGCCTCGCAGCCCTTTGAACGCCTGCTGGATTTTGTCTTGAAGCGAATCAAACATCGAACTCTAATCTCCCGCCCCGCAACCAGGAATCGAACGAACCCTTTCTCATTCTACGCCCGTCCCTGCGCGCAGGAAAAGCCTAAAGCCGCTTCGGGTCACGGCGGTTCCCGCAGAGCCGACATCACCGTGGAGTTGGATGCCGCTTCGCCGTTGGAGGGTCGCCCGCCCAACGGAAGGCGTGGCGGCCTTGCGCCGCGAGTTTAATGATGAAGGCTCGAAACGAAGGAAAGTGAGTGTCGTTCAACCCCGCGTGGCTTCGGGAGCGGCGCGGGGGGCTCGCTCCGCGCGGCAGGCTCACGCGGCGAGCTTGGCCCGCCCCTTTTCAGGCGCGGCGGTTAGCGGGATTCGCGCGAAGGCTCGCTCTGCGGCTGGGAAGGCGCGCCCGCGGATGCCGCGGCCTTGGCCCGTTGATCGCGCAGGACCGCCTTGCGGCTGAGCCGAATCTTGTTTCCTTCGATGGAAATCACTTTGACTAAAAGCTGGTCGCCCTGCTTCAGCTCGTCGCGAATGTCCCGGATGCGATGCTCCGCCACTTCGCTGATGTGGAGCAGGCCGTCGGTGCCGGGGAAAATCTCCACAAAGGCGCCGAAATCCGCCAAGCGCACGACCTTGCCAAGATACGTTTTTCCCAGCTCGGCCTCCGCCATCAGCTCGTGGATCATTTTAATGGCCTTGTTGGCCGCGCCCTCGTCGGTGGCCGCAATGTTGACGCGCCCATCCTCCTCCACATCAATTTTGGCGCCGGTCTGCTCGACGATGCCGCGAATCACCTTGCCGCCCGGCCCGATCAACTCTCCAATCTTGGCGCGGTTGATTTGCAGCGTGTAGATGTGCGGCGCGTAGGGCGAAATGGAGGGCCGCGGCGAGGGCAAGACCTCCAGCATCTTTTCGAGAACCAACGCGCGCGCCTGCTTGGCTTGCGCCAGCGCCTGCGACATGATTTCGGGGGTAATGCCCGCAATCTTGATATCCATCTGCAGGGCCGTGATGCCGTTCTTGGTTCCAGCAACCTTAAAGTCCATATCGCCGTAATGGTCTTCGGCGCCGGCAATGTCCGTCAGAATGGCGAAACGTTCCCCTTCTTTCACCAACCCCATGGCAATGCCGGCGACCGGCGCCTTGATGGGGCATCCGGCGTCCATGAGCGCCAAGCAGCCGCCGCAAACCGTCGCCATCGAAGAGGAACCGTTCGATTCCAAAATGTCGGACACCACGCGAATCGTGTACGGGAACGCCGTCTCTTCGGGGATGACGGCCAAGAGCGCGCGCTCCGCCAGCGCGCCGTGGCCAATTTCCCGGCGGCCCGGCCCGCGCAGAAATGCCACCTCGCCGACGCTGAAGGGAGGGAAGTTGTAATGCAGCATGAAGCGCTTGAAGGATTCGCCCTCCAGCACGTCCAGCCGTTGCATGTCTTCGGCGGTTCCCAGGGTCGCCGTGACGAGCGATTGGGTTTCGCCGCGCGTAAACAGCGCCGAGCCGTGGGTGCGCGGCAACAGCCCGACCTCGCACTGAATGGGCCGCACTTGATCGAAGGCGCGCCGGTCGGGCCGCTGCCGCTTCAGCAGCACGCCTTCCCGGAACAACCTCTCGTACACGAGATCGAAGGCGCCGCCCACCGCGCGTTGCTTCTCTTCGTCGTCCTCGGGATACCTCTGGAGCAGGGCTTCACGAATCTCCGCCACTCGGTGTTCACTCTCCAGCTTCGAGCGTTGGGAAGTGTCCATGGCCTCCAGAAGCTCGGCTTCCACCTTGCTTCGCACTTCCTGGAGCAGCGCGGGGTCGTGAGCCGGCGGGGTCACGTCGCGCTTGCGCAGGCCGAGGCGTTGGAACAGCTCTTTTTCCGCCGTCACAATCTTGCGGATTTCGCCGTGAGCGTATTGGATGGCGTCAATGACCGTCTCCTCGGAAACTTCGCTCGCTCCGGCTTCCACCATCATGATGGCGTCTTCGCTGCCCGCCACCACCATGTTGAGCAAGCTCGACTTGGCTTCGGCGTAGGTGGGATTGGTCACAAAGCGACCGTTGACCAACCCGACGCGCACGGCGCCGACGGGCGTGGGAAAAGGAATGTCCGAAAGGTAAAGCGCCGCCGCGCCCGCCACCACGCCCAAAATATCCGGGTTGTTCTCCGTGTCGGCGGAAAGGACCATGGCGATCACTTGCGTTTCATCGCGAAATCCTTCCGGAAACATCGGCCGGATGGGCCGGTCAATCAGGCGGCTGGTGAGAATCTCTTTTTCGGTGGGTCGCCCTTCCCGCTTGAAAAATCCTCCCGGAATCTTTCCCGCCGCGTAGGTGTATTCGCGGTAATCCACGGTGAGGGGAAAAAAGTCAATGCCTTCGCGTGGGCTGGTGGAGCAGGCCGTCGCCAGAACCACCGTGTCCGCGTAACGGACGTAGGCCGACCCGTTGGCTTGTTTGGCCAGCCGACCCACCTCCAGGGTGAGCGTGGATTGTCCCAAAGGAATACTGATTTGCTCCATCGTAATCTCATGCCTCCATTTTCTCGGCCCTCGGCCGATTCCGGGTCGCTCGCGGTTTCGCGTCCCCGTCCCTGCCTTTCACGCAAGGCGCGCGGTTGGTTTCGGGATGCTCCGGCGCCGCCGCGCCGCGGCGTAAACAAAAAACGGCCTGCCCTCGTAGGCAGACCGTGCCCCACCGATGCCCAACTTTTCGCGGAAGAATTCCCTGCGTCCCTGCAATCACTCGGTTATTTGCGAATGCCCAATCGTTCGATCAGCTTTTGGTATCGCTCCGCATCATGGCGGCGGAGATATTCCAGCAGCCGCTTTCTTTTGCCCACCATCGCCAGCAGGCCGCGGCGCGACGCATGGTCCTTCCGGTGGCTCCGGAAATGCTCCGTCAAATAGGCGATACGCTCGCTTAAAAGCGCGATCTGGACTTCCGGCGAACCGGTGTCCTTGGGATGGATCCGATAGCGCTCCATCAATCCTGTTTTCGACTCACGAGCCAGTGGCATTCGCTCCTGCTCCTGTTGATCTCTTCACCTGTAATTTCGCTTTCAGTGTAGCATGATTTGCCGGCGGGCGGCAAACGAAAGCCTCCGAAAACCGCAACCCCGGCGTGCGACCGGGCGAAGCGCCCGACTTCCGAGGCTGAAACCCGGAGAAACGGGAAACTTGACGGAACCTCCCCGCGCACGTTGTAATGGCGAATTCGGCAGCGGCCATGAAGCTGGAAAGGACCCCGACCGCGCCAACGGCGCGCCAGGCGCTTGGTCCGGTTCATCGAGGAATCAGGATGATTGATCTCCACTGTCACCCCTTGCCCGGCGTGGACGACGGCGC
The DNA here is from genome assembly GCA_021838785.1 of Acidobacteriota bacterium. Lineage (GTDB taxonomy): Bacteria > Acidobacteriota > Terriglobia > UBA7540 > UBA7540 > JAKCCV01. Next base: position 64,060 of record JAKCCV010000005.1, read on the forward strand.
CAAGACGCTGGAAGTGGCCGTCGCCATGTGTCGCATGGCAGCGGCGGATGGGATTACCCACCTGGTCGCCACGCCGCACTCGAACTACAAGTATCATTATGACCGCGAGGCCAATCTGGCCAAGTTGAAAGAGCTCCAGGAGGCGGCGGGTTCGGAAATCAAGTTGCTCCTCGGATGCGACTTCAATCTGTCGTTTGATAACCTTCAGCGGCTCCCGGAAAAAGGCCGCGATTATACGGTGAATGGAACCACGTACCTCTTGGTGGAGTTTGCGGAATTTTTTGTTCCCGAACAAATGACCAACGTCCTTTATGAGATTGAAGTTTCCGGCCTAACACCCATTTTGACCCATCCGGAGCGCAACCCCGTCTTCCAACGCAAGCCGGAGCTGCTGGCCGAGTGGGTGGGCCGAGGCTATTTGGCGCAAGTGACCGCGAAATCCATGACCGGAGGGTTCGGCTCCAAGGCGCTGCGGCTCGCCGAGCAATGGCTGAGGCAGAATTTGATTCATTTTTTCGCCACCGACGCCCACGACCTGAATTACCGCCCGCCCATCCTTTCCGAGTGCTACCAAAAGGTCGCCGAGCTTCGAGGAAAGGGAACGGCCGACTTGCTTCTTTGCCACAATCCGCTGGCCGTTATCGAAGGGAAACCCTTGCCGCCCGGCCTTCAGCCCGACGAGCCGCCGCCCACCCCGAAGAAAAGTTGGTTTTCGTTCTTGCGACGCCGGCCTTAGCCGGACGAGCGCGAAGCGCCGGCGCTAAGCGGCAAATCATCAGCCAAATTCGGCGGCGACCCTCGGATAAGAAATTCCGACTTGTCCGTAAGCTGCGCTCGGAATGCAAGGCTGCTCCATCCGGCCGCAGCGGGATTACAATTGAGGGAATGTTCGCCCGCAAAATCCGAGTCGAAGTAGTGCAAGGCGAGGCCGGTCGGTTGTGTCCGCTCACGTGGCTTGACAGCTACGCCATGCGGAGCTTCACCGGGCGCTCGGCTTTTGATGAAACGCTGCCGGCGGCCAACGGCCTGCTTGAGGTGAGCTTCCGCGTGGACCTGGAAGCGCTGCGCGCGGATATGGAAGATTGGATGAGCCGCAAGTTTGGTGGCGGAGCGCCGGTTCGCTTGCGGCTCACGGAGCTGCCGGCGTCCTGGTCCAATAACAGCGGCCCAGCGTCCAAAGAATCTTGATTCCGGCGCGAAGGCTGCCCACGAGCGTGCCGGAAATCTTGGAGCGACCGGCGCGGCGGCGCCGATAACTGACGGGGATTTCGCCCACCTTCAAGCCCAACTTGGCGGCGCGGGCTTGCATTTCGATAGTCCAGCCGAAGGTCGGATCGCGCAATTGCAAGCGCGCCAGGGCGTCGCGGCGCACCACCCGCAGCGGGCCTAAATCCGAAAAACGCACGCCCCACAGTAGGCGAATCAGGCGCGTGCTGAGCCAGTTTCCAAAGCGTTGAAGCGGCGTAAGCGAGCCGGGCTCCGACCGTCCCAGGGTGCGTGAGCCTATCAACAAATCGAAAGACCCCGCTTCAAACTCCTGAAGCAGCTTCTTTAAGTCGGCGGGATCGTCGGATAAATCGGCGTCCATGAAGGCGACAGCGGTCGTCTCGCCGGGAAGCGCCGCAAGCCCGGCCTGACAGGCGCGACCGTAACCGCGGCGCGGCTCCCGAATGACCGTGGCGCCCGCCGCGCTAGCCACCTCAGCCGTTCGATCCGTGCTCCCATTATCCACCACGAGAATCACCTCAAACAGGCCGGCAGGAATCTGCGGCAAGAGCGTTCCGAGGCTTTCAGCCTCATTCAGGGCCGGAATAATTAGCGCAAAGCGATGGCGAGGCGAAAAAGGCACCATGACAGCCATTTGAGTGTGGCGCGTGGAACGCTCTTTTGCAATGCCCGATGCGGCACCGGCGTCCCGCTCGTGCGGCAACACGGGGGAGGGCCGTGCCCCCGTCGCCCAACGAAGGTGCGGCCCAGCGGCTTCGGCTTGCTGAAACCGAAAGTTGCGCGGGCAGGGGAAATAGGTGAATAGCCTCCTAAAAGCCTGATAAAATAGGCCGTTCCCGTCAAGCCGACTGATTCGCCAGGCGAGGGAGGATTGCATGAAGGTTGCAGCCGTTCAGATGGACGTAAAGATCCTCGATACCGAGCGAAATCTTTCCACCATTCTGTCCCGGTTTAAGGAGGCGGCGCAGGCTGGGGCGCGGTTGGTGGTGTTTCCGGAATGCGCGTTGACGGGATACTGTTTCATTAGCCGCTCGGAAGCCTTGGAAGCCGCCGAGACGGTTCCCGGCCCGGCGACGGAAAAGATTCGCGCCTTGGCGAAAAAAGTAGGCGCCACGGCCATCGTGGGAATGCTGGAGCGCATGGGAGACCAGCTTTATAACGCCGCCGCCGTCATCACGCCGGAAGGAACGCTGGGCACGCATCGCAAGGTGCACTTGCTTCATCTGGGCGTGGATCGCTTCGACGACCCCGGCGACACGCCCTTTCCGGTGTTCGAGACGCCTTACGCGAAGGTGGGCATCAACATCTGCTTCGATTGCAGCTTTCCGGAGTCGGGCCGGGTGGTCAAGCTGAAGCACGCGCAAGTGCTGGCTATTCCGACCAACTGGCCGGTCGGCTCGGATTCCTGGCAGCACACGCCCATCGTGCGCGCCACCGAAAACCATCTCTATGTGGTGGCGGCGGATCGCGTCGGCGAGGAGCGCGGCTTTCGCTTCGTCGGCCATTCTCAGATTGTCCACTTTACGGGCGAGGTTTTGGCCGAGGCCGGAGAAACCGAGGAAACCATCCTCTACGGGGAAATTGATCCGATAGCCGCTGACGACAATCGGGTGGTCCGCGTTGCCGGCGAGTACGAGTTTGACCGGCTTGCCGCGCGCCGCCCCGAAATGTACGGCGAAATCACCAAGCGTTCCCGCCGAGGTTGAGCGTCAACACCGGCTCGGTAAGCCCCGCATGGAGCGCGGCGTCAGTTCAAAGTCCATTTGAAGGATGGGTCACAGTCGGCGCAAATGGAATCCGCCATCCACGTTAATAACTTCACCGGTTGAGAAAGCGAACGTGTCCTGGGCGATACATACCACGGCGCGGCCCACGTCCTCCGGGGTGCCCCAGCGTCGAATCGGAGTGATCCCCTGGGCGATGAGGCGATCGTATTTGTCCTCTACGGGAGCTGTCATCTCCGTCTTGATAATGCCGGGCCGAAGCTCATAAACGTGAATCCCGAATTCAGCCAGCCGCGCGGCAAACAGCCGCGTGACCATGGAAAGTCCCGCCTTGCTGACGCAGTAATCGCCCCGATCGAGACTGGCCGTCTCAGCGGAAATGGAAGAGATGTTAATCACCTTCGGTCGGGCGCGCTCGGGAGGAAGTTCGTCCAGCCTGGCAAGCCATAGATTGGCGGTCGCTTGAGTGAGGAAAAATGGGGCTTTGAGGTTGATGGCCATCAGGCGGTCAAAGCTTTCTTCCGTGGCCTGGAGCAAATCCATTCGGGCGGCGGGCGCGACCCCGGCATTATTGACCAGCAAATCGAGCCAGCCACCTTCGCGCATGACGAAACTCAGCAGCCGTTCCCGCTCCTCGGCGCGGGCGATATCCGCTTGATAGAGCAGGCAGGGCGCGTCTGAACCCCGGGGCCGCGCCGCCTCGCACAATCGGAGGCATTCCTCCGCCGCTTCGCGGTGGGCCACGTAGTTGACCACGACGCCGAAGCCGGCGCGCGCCAGCGCCAGAGCGATGCCGCGCCCAATGCCGCGCGAGCCTCCGGTGATTACCGCCAACTTCGCTTGCGGGACCATGCTTTTTGAATATACTGAATTTGGCAGTGCGCCGCAGGAAATTCCTGCTCGTGCCGCCCAACCCGCGGAGCCCGGCCGGCATCAAGGGAAACTGAGGGAAGCGGGACCTGCCGAGTCTCGGTTGGGGCAAAAAACAAGGCAGCCACGGAGGTATTTATGAGAAACCATTGGACGCGATGGACGCTGGGCATGGGGTTCGTCCTGGCCCTCGGTTTGCCAGCCGCTTGGGGCGCAACCCTGCAATTGAAAAATGGGAAAATCATCCAGGGCGAGTACATGGGCGGAACGGCCGCCACGGTCAATTTCATGGTCAATGGGCAGATTCTTTCCTATCCCGTGTCAGATATCATGCTGATTGACCTGACCCAAGGCAATGCCGGCGTGGCCACGACGACCGCGCCCGCAACCTCGTCCACGACGGCTTCCGCCGCAGCACCGGCCACGACGACGGCGCCGACCGATACGGTGACGGTTCCCGCCGGAACCGAATTGTTCGTGCAGATGATTGACAGCATTGACACGACCCGCAACAAGGTGGGCGACAAGTTCCAAGCCAGCTTGGCCCAACCCCTGGTAATCGGCGACCGCATCTTGGTGCCCAAGGATGCGTTGGTTTACGGACAAATCGTGCAGGCGCAGGCGGCCGGACGCTACATGGGACGATCCGAACTGCAATTGGAGCTGACTGGCATTGAGGTTAACGGCCAGGTGGTGCCCATCAGCACCAGCGATTATGCGCTGGCGGGCAAATCGCGGGGCAAGCAAACCGCCGAACGGACCGGCATCGGCGCCGGAGCCGGCGCATTGCTGGGAGCGCTCATTGGAGGCGGTAAAGGCGCCCTCGCCGGAGCGGCCATCGGCGGTGGTGGCGCGACAGCCCTCCAGGTGATGACGCACGGCCAGCAGCTTCGCATTCCGAGCGAGACTGAACTCGAGTTCAAGATTGCCCAACCGTTCACCGTCCAGCCAACCTCCTAAGCGGCGCGGGCAGGCCGTCAAACGGGGGCTGGAACTCGGCAAAAAGGGATAAGACTATCCCACAGGTGCAGTCCACTGGCTGAATAACTGAAGATAGGGATCTGTCACGGGCGCTAGCGACCGCGGCCGCACAGAGGGAGCTTATCCGTTCTTGGCAGACAGACGGCGCGGAGTTGGCGCCGGCTCGCCGTCGCCTACGGGCAGAGGCAAAGAGGCGCCGCGCAGCCGCTCCGCTCTTTTTTCAAGCGCCAACCAAATGAGAGCGGAAAAGGGGAAGTAGGCCGAAACCGCGAACGCTAAAACCCAGCTAACGCCGCTGTTCAAAAGATGGAGGGTGTCCATTGAATCTCCCCGGCTGCGCTTTTCCTTAACGCGCGCCCACGCCTGCTCGAAAGCGCTTCGTCACCCAGCATTGAAACCCCGCCAGAATGGGCTCGCAATGGTACGAAAGTACTACAAGCCATTTCCAAACGCGGCTCCATAGGGGCTTTGAAGTAGTTATTTATTGTGAAGGAGAACCGCGAGCATGCGCTGCGTCAGCCGTAGCCACGCCGCTGGTTTGTGTGGCACTGGCGTCCCGCCCGTGCAGGAACACGACCAAGATGGCCGTGCCACCGTCGCCCAACCCACCCGCGACGGGCACCACGCCGTCGCGGCCACCAAGGCCGCTAGCATGGCAAGCAACTTATTTGAGCATCACGGCAGCGCGCGCCCAATCCTTGAGCCTCACCGGTTCTTCTTCGGAAAGTGTTTCAAGGTGAAGACCAAGCCCATGATGACAAGAAGAATTCCCCACCAAACCGGGGGGTGAAGGTTCGCCAGCACGGTATGCGGCGGATGCGACCACTCCCTGATCCCTTCGATGAAGATCAAGATGCCGTAAACCAGAAGTAGCATCCCCACAAAGAACCATACGGGAATCATGTGGTGACGCTCTAGCTCGGCATCGGGCGCGTCGCTTGGGTTGCTCTTTGTGGAAGCTGGATTGGTTCGCTCGTCAGGCTTTCCCTCGGCCATCATCTTCTCCTTGTTTGTCGGAATAGGTCTTGCCCCTGCCTCTCGGCGTCACGGCTTACCGGAAAATCCACTGGAGAACGAGGAAGACCGCAAAGCAGACGCCCGCCCAGAAAACCGGCCGCCGCACCCAAGGAAGGTGTCCCTCGCTCGGCACCTCCGTCAGGCCCATGACCAGGCCTCGGAGTTCACCCACCGGCCTTGGTTCGGTGGCCAGGCTCACTGCGACCGTGACCACGACCACGACCACGAACGACCACAGCGCCTGCCACATGTCTTGCGCCAGCGGCTGCGCCTTCGCATAGAAAGTGAACCAGGCGACGCGCGTCGGGCTATTGTGCATCAGCGTGAAAATGGCCACCGAAGAGCTGATGCCCGCCAACAGGCCCCAAAATCCCGCCTGCTTGGTCGCCCGCTTCCATAACATTCCGAGAATGACGGTGCCGAAAAGCGGCGCGATGAAAAACCCGAACAGCGCCTGGACATAATCCATCAGGCTTCCGAAATGGGTCACGATGTAGGCTGCCGCAATGCTGACCAACAATCCGATCATGGTACACCAGCGCCCCATGGCCACGTAGTGCCGGTCGGTGGCGTCTTTTTTGATAAAAGGCCGGTAGAGGTCATAGGTCCACACCGTGGCAAACGCGCTGATGTTGCCAGCCATGCCGGACATGAATCCGGCGATGAGAGCCGTGATGCCCAAGCCTAACAGCCCCGGCCCGCAATATCGCGCCAGCATGAGCGGCAACACTTGATCGTAGGTGTGTTGGCCCGGCTTGGCGAGATTCTCCGGATAAAGGTGAAAAGGCAGCACGGCGCGACCCAGCAACCCAGGCAAAATCACGATGAGCGGCACCGCCATTTTGAAAAACGCGCCGATGATGGGGGCGGTTTTGGCGGCGCGAATGTCCTTGGCGGCGATGACGCGCTGCACCACCAGAAAATCCGTCGTCCAGTAACCCATCGAAAGCACGGCGCCCAGGCCAAAGACAATCGCCACCCATTGGACGCCCATCGGGTTATCGGCGGCGTGGACCATCGGTCCCCACATGTGCGTATAGTTTTGCCCGGGGAAGTTGTGCTGGATGCGCGCCACCATGCCGGCCCACCCGTGAGTCTCAATCATCCCTAAAATAGGAATCAGCAACGCGCCCAGCCAAATCAGAAAGAACTGAATCACCTCGTTAAAGATCGCCGAGTAAAGCCCGCCCAGGGCGACGTAAATGCCGACCGTCAGCGACGAAACCCAAATGCTGAAGTGAATGTTCCAACCCAATATCACTTGCATGACCACGGCCATGGCGTACATGTTGACGCCCGACATGAGGATCGTCATCACGGCGAAGGTGATGGCGCTCAAGCCGCTGGTGGCGTGGCCGTAACGCAGTTCCAGGTAACCCGGCACGGAGTGGGTTCGGCAGATGTAATAGAACGGGATCATCACGATGGCGAGGAACAGCATGGCGGGAATAGCGCCGACCCAGTACCAATGGGCCGCCAGAATGCCGTATTGGTAGGCATTGCCCGCCCAGCCGAGCAACTCGAGCGAACCGAGATTGGCGGAAATGAACGCCAGCCCTGCCACCCAGGCGGTCATCTTGCGGCCGGCCACGAAGAAGTCTTCCCCCGTGCCCGCATATTTCTTGAGATAGAAGCCGATGCCCAGCACCGAGATGAAATAAAGCGTGATAATGGCCAGGTCCACCGGGCGAAGGGAGATAATCTTGCTGGTGAGGCCAGCCGCCAGCACGATGGCCGGATGTCCGCCCAGCAGTTGCGCTCCAAAGCTCATAACCATGCCCCCGTATTCAAGGTGACCAACGCGCCCGCGGCTGCGGCGGAACGCTCAGCGTTGCTTGCTCTGTCCGTACGTCGTGTGGTAACGCTCATACCACTTGCGCACCTCCTCGGGGGGCAACGGCTTGGGCCTCCCAAGCAGGCAAGCAAGATGACATGTTTTGGCGACATCTTCAAGCATAACCGCAGCTTTGAGCGCCGCCCGCGGCGTGGGCCCAAAGGTAAAGGCGCCGTGGTGGGCCAAGAGCACGGCGGGAGCCTTCCCCCTCGCCTTGAGAATCGCCTGGCCGATGTGGTCGCCAACGTTGTCCGTGTACGGCGCGCAGGGAATCGCTTCGCCGAATTCGTCGGCGATGGCGGTCAAGTAAACCGGGATGGGTCGGCCCAGCAAGGCGAAGCTGGTGGCGTAATTGGAATGCGTATGCACCACGCCGCCGATCTCGGGGCAATGCCGATAGAGATAAAGATGGTGCGGCAAATCTACCGAAGGATTCCAACGGCCGCGGAGCTTGCGGCCTTCGAGATCGGTCACCACCATGTCGGAGGGTTTGAGCGTCTCGTAGTCCATGCCGCTCGGCTTGATGACCACGCGACCGCGCCGACGGTCAATGCCGCTGGCGTTGCCGCTGTGCATGGTGACCAGCCCGGCGCGATAGATGCCCAGGTTGGCCGCCCAAACCTCTCGACAAAGTTCCTCCAGGGTTGCCATCGAGAAAGCCTCGCTCCGCGCGTTGGCCCGCCAACTCCCGAGGTGCTCGCTAGCGTCGTCCACCGCAGCCCGCAAGCGCTCACGCCGGCCGCTCACTGAGGCTTAACCGTCGCGCCCGGGCCGCCTGCTCGCAGCGCCTTCAGCCGCTTCATCACATCATTGGTTCCGCGTCCAAAATAATCGTGCAGGATCTGGTATTCGCGGAACAACAGGTTGTAAATCTGATGGGCTTCCGGTCGAGGCACATAGACGCGGCGCTGCAAGCGCGCCATGCGCTCGGCGGCATCGAAAATGTTGTCGTAACCGCCCGCCGCCCGTCCCGCCGCCACCGCCGCGTGCATGGCTGAGCCCAAGGCCGAGCACGTCAACAAACGTTTGGCCAGACGAATTTCCCGGCCCGTCACGTCGGCAAAAATCTGCATGAGCAGCGCATTTTTCTGCGGCAGGCCACCGCAGGCCACCAAATTCTTGACCGCCAGGCCCTTGCTCTCAAACGCTTCGATGATTTGCCGCGTGCCGAAGGCCATCGCCTCCAGCAACGCGCGATAAATCTCTTCGGCGCGGGTGGACAAATTCATGCCCAGCAGAAGGCCGCTCAGGTCAACATCCACCAGGATGGAGCGGTTGCCGTTCCACCAATCGAGCGCCAACAAGCCCGATTGAGCCGGAGCCAGCTCGCGCGCGCGCCGCTCCAGCACCTCGGTGAACGGACTCCGCAATCGCCGCGCCTCGCGGTGAATGCTGTTGGGAACGCCGTGCTCAAAGTACCAGGCAAAAATGTCTCCGACGGCGGATTGTCCGGCCTCATAGCCCCACAGTCCCGGCACCACGCCGTCCTCGACCGTTCCGCACATCCCTTCCACCATTTGCCGCTCGCGTCCGAGCAGCAGATGGCAGATGGAAGTGCCCATAATCATCACTAGGGAGCCCGGCTCAACCACGCCACAGGCCGGCACCGCCACATGAGCATCCACGTTGCCGATGGCCACCGCTGTGCCCTCGCGCAAGCCGGTTTTTCGAGCCCAAAAGGCTGTCAAGCCGCCGGCTTTCGCTCCGAGCGGGTAATACGTCTCGCCGAGTTTCTGCTCAATGACGTTCTCGAGGCGCGGGTGGAGGCTGCGGAAAAATTCCCGCGACGGAAAGCCTTGGCCCTTCATCCACATGGCCTTGTAACCGGCGGTGCAGGCATTGCGTTTTTCCTGGCCGTTCAGTTGCCACACAATCCAGTCCGCGGCCTCGATAAAGCGCTCCGTCGCTTCGTAAATTTCCGGCGCTTCGTTGACGATTTGAAGCAGCTTTGAAAACAGCCACTCGGAAGAATACCGCCCGCCGTACACGCGCAGGAACTCCTCATTCCGCTCGCGGCCAATTTCGTTGATGCGGTTGGCTTCGGCTTGCGCGGCGTGATGCTTCCAGAGCTTCACCCAGGCGTGCGGCTGCTTGCGATATTGAGGGAGAAAGCACAAGGGCGTTCCATCGCGCCGCGTGGGCAGGGGCGAGGATGCGGTGAAATCCGTGCCGATTCCAATCACATCCTCGGCGCGCGCCCGCGCTTGCTTCATCGCCTTCGGGACTCCCTTTTCAACGACCCAAAGATAATCGCGGGGATTTTGAAGCGCCCAATCGTGACCGAGCCTCGGCCCGCCCGGCAACTTTTCGTCAATCACGCCGTCGGGATAAGGGACGATGGCCGAGCCCATTTCCTCGCCGTCGCGCACGCGAACGACGACGGCGCGGCCGGACTCCGTGCCGTAGTCAATCCCAATCGTGAATTTCTCCTTGCCCATCCGAACCTCACCACGGTTAGGTGCTCGGCTGTCGGCAGCTTTGCCGGCGCGCGAGCGGGCTTGCCGAAAGCGCTTACGTTATCGGCTTCCCGCTTCCCTGTCAAGCCGCTCCCGTCTCGCTTCAATACTTCCGCGCGCGCATTCGTCGTTTGACGAAAGCGGCGCAAGAGAAATCTCCTGGAGGCGACGACCGGAAGGCATTGGAGCGAGCGCGCGGCGGCGGGAAAAAACGCGGCTCACGTATTTTGGTTTTCGACGAGCTGTTTGGCGCGTTCGGCGGCGCGGACAACGGCCTTGATGAGCGTGACGCGCAAGCCGCCTTCTTCAAGTTCCAGCAAGCCGTCAATCGTGCAGCCGGCGGGCGTGGTGACCACGTCCTTGAGTTTGGCGGGATGCTCCCCGGTTTCGAGCACCAGGGCCGAAGCCCCGAGCAGGGTTTGCGCGGAGAGTTCGGTGGAAAGGTCGCGCGGCAGGCCGAGCTTCACGCCGGCCTCGGCGAGCGATTCAATGATGAGGTAAACGTAAGCCGGGCCCGAGGCGGAAAGCCCCGTGATGGCGTCCATGTGTTTTTCATCCACCACCACCACGCGGCCCATCGAGGAGAAAATTTCGCGCGCTGTTTCCACGTTTTCGGGCGTGGCGTGGCGTCCCGGAGCGAGCGCCGTCATGCCGTGGCGGATCAAGCACGGCGTATTGGGCATGGCGCGGATGACGCGCGCCGCGTGGCCCAGTTGCCGCTCGATGAGCGCGGTGGTCACTGAGGCCGCCGCTGAAATCACCAGCGCCTGTTTGCCCAAGTGCGGCCGCGCCTCGTGCAAAAAGCCTTTCACCTGCTGCGGCTTGAGCGCCAGAATCACCAAGTCCGCTCCGGCCACCGCTCGCGCGTTCGAGGTGTGCGCGCGCACGCCGTATTTCTCCGCCAACTGCTCGGCTCGCTCGGCGTGCGCCACGGTCACTTCCACGCGCGCCGGGGGCACAAAGCCCGAGCGCAGCACGCCCGCCAGCAAACCCTCGCCCAGCTTGCCCGCGCCAATCAAGGCCAGCTTTTTTACCTGAAGTCGGCCATCGCCGACGCTCGGTTTGCGCAGAGTCGCCATGAGCCTCCTTGGAATCCCATCGCAGTTCGTGGTGGATGTTCGGCGGTCGGCGCTCGCCGGCGTGGACGCGCGATCGGCGTCCCGCCTGCGCCTGAACGCGGCCAGGACAGCCGTGCCCCAGACGCGGCCCTGTCACCCTTTGTCGGCCTGCTCCGCTAGCCGCGTGCCGCCGCCTGCGCCGCCGTGAGTTCTTCTTTCGCCGTCTGAATCCACGGCATCATGCGCCGAAGTTCAGAGCCAACCCGCTCGATGGGATGCGCGGCCGCCTGCGCGCGCATCTCGAGAAAATGCTGGCGTCCTTGCTCGTTCTCCTGCATCCACTCGCGGGCAAAGCGGCCGTCCTGAATTTCCGCCAGCACCTTCTTCATGGTGTCGCGCACGTGGGCGTCAATCACCCGCGGCCCGCGCGTGTAGTCGCCGTATTCGGCGGTGTCGGAAACAGAATAGCGCATGTACTTGATGCCGCCTTGATAAATCAAATCCACAATCAGTTTCAGTTCGTGGAGACACTCAAAGTAGGCAATTTCGGGCTGATAGCCCGCCTCCAACAAGGTTTCAAAAGCGGTGGTGATGAGCGCCGAGACGCCGCCGCACAGCACCGTCTGCTCGCCAAAGAGGTCGGTTTCGGTTTCTTCTTTGAACGTGGTGCGAATGACGCCCGCCTTCAGGCTGCCGAGACCCTTGGCGTAAGCGAGCGCCGTCGCTTCGGCGTGGCCGCTCGCATCCTGCTCCACGGCGAGCAGCGCCGGAACGCCGACGCCTTCGGTAAACAGCTCGCGCAGCCGATGCCCGGGGCACTTGGGCGCAATCATCACCACATCCACCGACTTGGGCGGCGCAATGAACCGATAATGGATATTAAAGCCGTGTGCGAAGAGCAGCGTTTTGCCGGCGGCCAGATGCGGCTCAATCGCTTCTTTATAAAGCTTGGCCATCGGCGGGTCAGGTACGAGCAGCGCCACCACATCCCCTCGGCGCGCCGCTTCCGCCGGATCGTACACTTCCAGCTTCTGCGCTTGCGCTTTGGCGCGCGAGGCACTCGTCGCCGGCAGGCCAACAATCACCTTCACCCCGCTGTCGCGCAGATTCAGCGCGTGGGCGTGGCCTTGGCTGCCATAGCCGATAATGGCAACCGTCTTTCCGGCCAAATGCTTCAAATCGCCGTCCTTTTCGTAATAAACCTTCGCCATATTGGATTTCCTCGGATTGAGATTCGCCCCACCGTCGGGGCGGCTTGGAACCAAATCTTAGCTCGCGGAAGCCCCTTCCTGATGCAGGGTGGGGCGAGTGGTTTGCGCCGGAACAAGCGGCACGCAGCGGGACGCTTCCAGCTCCGGCAGCGCCCGCGGTAGGTGGTGGGAGTTCGAGCCAGCCAGCAGGAACTTCCCCTCGCTCGCAAAAATCACCTCCGATTGCGGAAAAACCTCCAGCAGCCGTCCCAGCGTCACCGCGCTGCCCGCCGCATCGACAAAAATAAACGACGCCTCCGGCGACGCTTCCTGACGATAACTGGTGACGTGGCGAATCCCTTCCGTGCGGCGAAGGAAGTGGAACAAATGCGCGCCCGCTCCATCCGCCGCTTCCGCCAGCGCGGTGATGGAATAGCTTGCTTCGCCGGAGGAAACCACCATTGTCGCGAGCTTCAGCCCCTTGCGCCTGAAGATGTTCATCAAGCGGCACAGGGTAATCGCATCCTTTTCCGTTTCCAACATCAACAACCATTGCATGGCTCATCTCCTCGCCCAAGGCTCCGGAGCGGTCTTCCGTGCCCGTCGCTCGGCCTTGGCACGCGAGCGGCGGGTTTTGGGCGGCTTCACACCGCCCACAAATCGTCCAAAACCTCTTCTTCCGCCATCACGCGAGGCGGCTCGACGATCATCTCTGCGAGCGAGGCGCCCGGCGGCACAATGGGATAGCAGTTTTCCGCCGGATCCACCCAGAAATCCACCAAGCGCGGCTCGCGGTCGCTCAGCAGTTCCCGCGCCGCTTCCGCCACGTCCGCCCGATGCTCCACCCGCGTGGCCGGGATGCCGTAGGATTCTGCCAGCTTCACGAAGTCCGGGGCAAAGTTCAGGTCAATATCGCAGAACCGCTTCTCAAAAAAGATCTCCTGCCACTGCCGCACCATGCCGAGCGAGCGGTTGTTGATGACCGCTATCTTCACCGGAACGCGATACTGAACAATGGTCGCCAAATCATTCAAGGTCATTTGGAAACCGCCGTCGCCCACCAGCGCAATCACTTGCCGGTCAGGAAAGGCCATCTGTGCGCCCATGGCGGCGGGAAAACCGTAGCCCATGCTGCCGAGACCGCTCGAGGAAAGCCACGTGCGCGGTTGGCGAAAATTGTAAAACTGAGCCGCCCACATCTGGTGCTGGCCCACATCCACGGCAATAATCGCATCGTCCTCGGCCGCTTCCGAAATAGCTTCCACCACGTACTGCGGCTTGGCGAGGTGGGCGTATTTGTCGTAGGTGAGCGGATGCTCCTGTCGCCAAGCCCGAATCCTTCCCAGCCACTGCTCGCGCTCGGCGAGGGCCACCGCCGGCCGACGCTTGATTTCAGCAATCAGCGCCTGCAGGGCCTCCTTAGCGTCGCCCACCAAGGCCAAATCCACGGCAACATTTTTGTTGATTTCGGAAGGGTCCACGTCAAAGTGAATCTTCTTGGCTACCGGCGCAAAGCCGTCCAGCCGGCCCGTCACCCGGTCGTCAAAGCGCGCGCCCACGGCGATGAGCAAATCGCCATGACAAATCGCCATGTTGGTGGCATACGATCCGTGCATCCCCAACATGCCGAGAGAGAGCGGATGGCGCGAGGGAAAAGTTCCCAGTCCCATGACCGTGGTGGTGACCGGAATGCGCGTCAGCTCGGCCAGCTCCCGCAGTTCGTCCGAGGCCCCGGAAGCAACCACGCCACCGCCCGCATAGAGCACGGCGCGGCGGCTCTCAAGCAGCATGTCGGCCGCGCGCGCAATGTCGGCCTCGGTCCACTCGCGCGGGCGCGTCGGGCGCTCGTAACGCGGGCTTGTGGGTTGCGCGGGGTCGGCCTTCTCCATCAACACGCTCTTCGGAAGATCCACCAACACCGGCCCCGGCCGACCGGATACCGCAATCTCAAAAGCCTTCTCGATGACTTCTGGAATCTCCGCCGCCCGCTTCACCAGAAAAGCGCGCTTGGTGGCGGGAAGCGCCATGCCCACCGTGTCGGCTTCCTGAAAAGCATCCTTGCCAATCAGCGGCGCAGGAACTTGCCCCGTCAGCGCCACGACGGGGATGGAATCCATCAGCGCGGACATGAGGCCGGTCATCATGTTGGTCGCGCCGGGGCCGGACGTTGCCAGGCAAACCCCGGGCTTGCCTGTCACGCGAGCGTAACCGTCGGCGGCAAAAGCCGCCGCTTGCTCGTGTCGCACCAGAAGATGCCGAATGCCGGCGCTATAAAGCGCGTCGTAAAGCGGCAGCACCGCCCCTCCCGGAAGACCAAAAATCACCTCGACCTTCTGCCGACGAAGACTTTCCAGAAGAATCTCCGCCCCAGGGACTGGGTTGCTCATAGGCGCTCCTCCGAATGAACCGTTCCTTTCATCTCCCTCAACCGATCCCTACGCCGTGCCCGCTTGGTCCACGTTTGCCTGGCCTCCGACCTGAATCCACTCGGTCACGAACCTATTTTCTACTGGCCGGCCTGGTCGCGCTAAATAAAGACCTAAGTTCGCTACCGACCGGTCGGTAGATAATCTAGCAAGACGCCAAGACGGTTGTCAACCCCTTTCTTTGGTGGCACGGCCATCTTGGCCGTGTCCCTGCACGGGCGGGACGCCAGTGCCACGCGAAACGCTAACCCTCGTAAATGAAAATTTTACTCTTCCTCCCAAGGGCAAATCCTTGGCACACGGCCCAGCACCACATCTAATCAATTGAACTTAAACAAGATAGCTTTGCTTCCAAATGGCATCACGGTTGCTCTTCTGGTTGTTCTCGTCTATCGAAGGAGGCCAGAATGAAATCGAAGCGATATCTCCTGACCACCGCAATCGTCATGCTGTGTGGCGCGCTTGCCGGCTGTCACAGCGCGTCCAAGACCTCGACCTCATCGCAGAGCCAGCAGCCCAGCAACTCAACCGAAGCTTCCGCGAATTCAAATCCAAACTCGTATCCCTCGGAGGCTGCTGCGAGCACGACCTATGACCAGCCGCAACAAGTAATTTCCTACACGGTGCCGAGCGGCTCGCCCATTGTCGTGCGGCTGGTGGATAGCCTTGGCTCGGCGATTAGCCGAAGCGGCGAAACGTTTCGCGCCACGGTTGCCCAACCGGTCGTCATGAGCGGCCAAACGGTGATTCCTCAAGGCGCCGAAGTGACCGGAAGGGTCGTTGCGGCCCGACCCTCCGGCCATCTGGAAACGCCCGCCGAACTGGCGATTGAGCTGACCTCGGTGCGCGTGTACGGCGCCACCTACAACCTTTACACCTCCGAGCGTGGCTGGCGCGGTGCCTCGCATAAAGGTCACGACGTGAAGTGGATTGGGGCGTTGGCCGGAGGCGGAGCGCTGCTGGGCGCGCTGGTGGGTCATGGCAAAGGCGCCGCCATTGGCGCAGGTCTCGGCGCCGGGGCGGGCACGGCCACCGCTTATGCGACCGGCAAGAAGGATATCTATTTGCCTTCTGAAACCGAAATTCGCTTTACCCTTCGCCGGTCTTTAACGATCAGCCAAGGCGGTTAATCTCACAGCGACGGGGCGGCAGCGCGAACCGTTTCTCGCAACTTCGCGGTCAATGGCGAGCCTTCTTTGAAAGCGAACCGGAGCGGGGAAATTATCGGCCACGGCTAACGCAACAATTCCTCAAGGCGCGTAGCCTGATCGGTCTTTTCGTCGCGGTACTTGATGATGACGGGCGTGTAAAGCGAAAGGCCAAGCTGTTGTCCCGGACCGTTCCGAATGGCGCGCGCGCCGGGGACAACCACCGCGCCGGCCGGGATGATTAAGGGTTGGTCGCCCTCGCGTCGGTAGATTCGCTCACGAACCAGATCGTACACCGGGGTTGAGCCGGTCAAGATGGTTCCGGCTGCCAGAACCGCTCCTTTCTGCACGATGGCCCCTTCATAAACGCCGCAATTGCCGCCCACCAAAACGTCGTCTTCAATAATCACCGGCAAGGCCCCCACGGGTTCCAGCACGCCGCCAATCTGCGCTCCGGCGGAGAGATGGCATCGCTTGCCAATCTGGGCGCAGGAGCCTACGAGCGCGTGGGAATCAATCAACGTGCCGTCGTCCACGTAGGCCCCGGCGTTGACGTACATCGGCGGCATAGCCACCACATCCTTGCCAATATAGCAGCCGTCGCGGATCGAAGACCCACCCGGCACCACCCGCGCGTTGTGCGTTGGCGGAATCCTCTTGAGTGGGAACGTATGCTTATCGCGGAACTGCGAGCCGTCGGCGGGAAATTCGACAAGGCGCCCGATGCGGAAGCCCAACAGCAATCCCTTTTTCACCCAGCTATGGACTCGCCAACCGGTGGGCGAGGTGGGGTCAGGCTCAGCAGCGCGGACGCGACCGTCATTCAGCGCTTCCTTCAACTCCGCAAAGGCTGCAAAATACTCTTCGCCAAACTCGCGGCCTTGGCGGGCAAAAAGCTCCTCAATCCGATGCGCAAGTTCCATGCAGAGAATCTATCACACCTTGCACCGAACCGTTGCGCGCGGCCGCCGTCACTCGCCTGCTTTTCTCGCTGAAGCATTTCAATGCCAGCCGGAAAGCCGATGTGCCAAGGCAATCCCGCCGGGCGGCGTCGGTTGCCAGGGCTTGGGCAGACTTGATAGATTACTTGTCCTGAACGGTGAGGGCGCTGAACCCCATGCCGACCGCAGCGCGGCGGGGCGGCGCCCAAGAAAGGCAACGCTGGCCGGCAACTCCATTCAAAGGCTGATTGAGCTTGCGGCTTATCTGCGAGGGCCGCAGGGGTGTCCGTGGGATCGTGCCCAGGATTATGATTCGGTCAAAGGTCTATTGCTGGAAGAAGCCTATGAGGTCATTGATGCGCTCGATAGCCGCGACTTTGACGCATTTGAAGACGAATTAGGGGACTTGCTTTTTCAAGTGGTTTTTTATTCGCGCCTCGCCGAAGAGGAGGGGAGATTTGGTTTTGATGATGTCGTTGAGCGCATCTGCGACAAGCTCATCAGGCGGCATCCTCACGTGTTTGGAGACCAGCGCGCCAAGACGCCCGCGGAGGCGCTGGCGAGTTGGACAGCCGTGAAGGAAAAAGAACTTGCGCGGCCGCGCGGGAGCCATGCCGAGGCTTCACTTCTGGACGGAATCCCGGCAGCGCTTCCTGCAACGCTCCAGGCTCAAGAACTCGGCCTCCGCGCCGCCCAGGCGGGATTTGATTGGAAGCAGTCATCCGAGGTCCTCAAAAAGGCTCGCGAAGAAATCGCCGAACTGGAAGCTGAGCTGGCCAAATCCCCGGCCGACAAGAAGCGAGTGGAAGAGGAGATCGGCGATTTGCTGTTCACTTTGGCGAATCTGGCGCGGCACGTCGGGACGGACGCCGAGAGTTGTCTGCGCTCGGCGAATCGGAAATTCACGCGGCGATTTCAATCGCTGGAGCGCGAAGCGGCGCGTCGCGGTCGGGGCCTGCGAGAGCTCGGCTCTGAAGCGATGGAACGGCTCTGGGAGTCCGTGAAGGAAGGCGAGTGAGGAACTCGATTCGAGGATGCGAAAGCGTGGAGGAGCTTGAGGCCTGCGTCCGCTTGCAGCAGGAGATTTGGGGCTATTCGGAGCGCGAGGCTTATCCGGTCAGGCTGCTGGTCAACTTGGCGCGGGTCGGAGGAAGCACCCTCGGCGCCTTTACGCCGGCGGGCGAGCTGGTGGGGTTTGTCGTCTCCATGCCGGCGTGGCGCGGCCGGCGACGCTATTTCCACTCCCTCGCCCTGGGCGTGAAATCGGGATACGAGAATCAGGGCGTGGGACGCAGCCTGAAACTCGCGCAGCGCAAGCTGGCCTTGAAAGAAGGGATTGATCTGATTGAGTGGACGTTCGATCCGCTGCGCGCCAAAAACGCCTTCTTCAACCTGGAGCGCCTGGGAGCGATTTCGCGCCAATACATTCCCGATTATTACGGTCGGGTGGAAAGCCGATTCCAATTCGGGCTTCCTTCCGACCGCTTGATTGCCCAATGGCACTTGAATTCGGCGCGCGTGGCGCGGGTTCTCTCGGGCGGGTTGGCGCGCGCGGTCAAAAAAGCTCCGGCGGCCGAGGTGGCGATTCCGAGCGACTGGGACGCGCTTGGCGCCTCCCATCCGCAGCGCCTCATCGAGTGGCAAGCGAAGGTGCGCCGCGAGCTCCAGCGCTGGTTTGCCAAGCGGTTGGCCATCACCGGTTTCAGGCGTGGGCCGGAAATCTCTTATTATTTGCTCGATTAAGCGCGCGGTTGAGAGATGCGAATAGATAAAATCGAACTCCGGGAAATTCGCATGCCGCTCGTCCATTTCTTTGAGACGAGCTTTGGCCGGACCACCGAGCGCCGCATTGTTCTCGTGCAGGTGATGGCGGAGGGCCTCACCGGCTGGGGCGAGGTGACGTGCGGCGAAAAACCCTTTTACAGCTACGAGACCCCGGAAACCGCCTGGCACATTCTGCGCGACTTTCTCATCCCTTGGACACTTCACCGGAAATGGGAATCGGCGTCGGAAGTGGCGGACTGTTTCCGCCCGGTGCGCGGCCACAACATGGCCAAAGCGGCGCTCGAAAACGCGCTCTGGGACATCGAAGCGCAGCAAAAGGGCCTGCCGCTCGCCCAACTCGTGGACGGCACGCGGTCGGAGATTCCCTGCGGCGTGTCCATTGGAATCCAGAATTCGGTGGAAGATCTCTTGGCGAAGATTGAGAAGGAATGCGCCGCGGGATATCAGCGCATCAAGGTGAAAATCAAACCGGGATGGGACCTGGAGGTGATGGAACGCATCCGGACGAAATTTTCCTCCCTGCCGCTGATGGCGGATGCCAACTCGGCTTACACGTTGGCGGACGTGGAGCGGCTGAAGCGCCTGGACCGCTTCAACCTGATGATGATCGAGCAGCCACTCGGTTGGGATGACCTGCTCGACCATGCTCGGTTGCAGAGCGAACTTTCCACGCCCATCTGCTTGGATGAATCCATTCACAGCCCCGACGACGCAAGAAAAGCCATCGAGATTGGCGCGTGCCGGATCATCAACATTAAGCTGGGGCGCGTCGGCGGGTTCACTTCGGCAAAGCGACTGCACGACCTCTGCCGGGCCAACGGCATCCCCGTCTGGTGCGGCGGGATGTTGGAATCGGGCGTCGGGCGCGCCCACAACGTGGCCCTCTCTGCGTTGCCGGGGTTTACGCTGCCGGGCGACATCTCGGCCAGCGCCCGCTACTGGAGCCGCGACATCATTGACCCGGAGGTTGAAGTCACGACGCACGGAACGATTCGCGTGCCGGAAACGCCCGGTCTCGGCTACACGCCCAATCTTGCACGGATGGAGCCGCTCACCGCGCGGAGGGAGAGTTTTGGATAAGCTCGCTCCGGCGGCGCCGTCGTGGTGGGAAGCGGCGCGCCATCGCCACGGACTGATGTACGCCGCCATGACGCTGGTCGTCACCTTTTGGGCGGCCAACATGGTGGCGGGCAAATATGCCCTGCGAGGGTTCAGCTCCGTGGCGCTGGCGCAACTGCGCGTGGCGGGCGCGGCGCTCATTTATGCGATGGCCTATCTGGCTCGCCAGCCGCGTCCGTCGCTTCGCCTCACGCGCCGTGAGTGGATCTTCTACGGCGTCACCGCCCTCACGGGCGTTACCCTGAACCAATTATTTTTTATTGGCGGCCTGGCGCGAAGCTCCGTGGCCCACACCGGCTTGATCGTGGCGCTCGGGCCCGTGATGGTGCTGGTCCTTGCGTGGATGATGCGCCTCGAAGCCATGACGGCGCTCAAGCTCACGGGCATCGTGATTTCCTTCGCCGGCGTCGGCGTGCTGACCGCCGTGCGGGAGCCTGGGCCGAGCAACGGGAGCTGGGTTGGGGACTTGATTTTGCTCGCGGGCACGGCGGTTTTTTCCTATTACACCATCCTCATGAAGGAAGCGGCGGAGCACTTGGATGAGCTCTCGTTGAGTTTCCTCACCTTCGGCTTGGGCGCCGTCATGATGTTGCCGTTGGCCGTTGAGGCGCTCTCGAAAACACGATGGACCGCCATCCCCGCGACGGCTTATGCGGCGCTGGCCTTTATGATTGTGCTCGGCACGGTGGTTCCCTATCTTCTCTTTGCTTACTCCATGAACGGTCTTTCCGCCTCCAGGGTGGCGGCATTTAATTATTTGCAACCGGTCATTGCCACCGGGCTGGCCGTCTGGCTGTTGGCGGAGAAGTTGACGCTTAAAACCGTCGCGGGTGGAGCGTTGATTCTCGTGGGCGTGTACCTGACCGAACGAGAGCAAGGAGAAAAACCGCTGCCCGCGGAAAAACAAACGCTCCGGCTATGGGCTTGAGCGGAGACCGGTGCCCGCCTCAAACGACGCCGACCTTGGCTCGACGCGACCAGGCAAAGCGGCCGCCTTCCGTGGGGTCAAGCTTCTACCATGCGACGACGGCGCTTGGGAAAGATGAGCGCCAAAATCATCCCCGCAATAAAGCCGCCAACGTGCGCCCACCACGCCACGCCTCCTCCTGTGGCCGACTCAATCGAGAGCATCTGAAATCCCGTCACAAATTGAATCAAAAACCAATAGCCCAGAATGAGGATGGCGGGGATTTGGAACGTCCAAAAAATAATCAGCAGCGGAATCAGCGTGGTGATGCGGGCTGTGGGAAAACTCACCAAATACGCTCCCAAAATGCCGGCAATGGCGCCGCTCGCGCCGATGGTGGGGATCGGTGAGCCGGGGTTCATCACGATGTCGGAGAGAGCGGCCACAGCCCCGCAAAGGAAATACATCAGCAGAAAGTTGCCGTGCCCGTAACGGTCTTCAACGCTCCGGCCAAAAACGAAAAGGAAGAGCATGTTGCCAATCAAATGGAGCCAACCGGCGTGCAAAAACATCGAGGTGAAAATGGGACCGAAAAACGCCACCGGGTGAGCGGGCGTCACGGCGTGGGGTCCCGTGTAAAGAGCCGGAATCAGACCGTTGACCCTAATAAAGCGGTTGAGGCGACGGCCGAGCGACAACTCGAATAAAAAAACGTAAGTGTTGGCAAGAATCAAGAGCAGGGTGACGTACCAGAACGTCTGACGACGGATGTGGTCGTTGAGTGGGATCGGAATCATAAAAGCGGGATTTTACCCCGAGCCGTCACCGCCGCCCAAAACGAACTTGCGGCCAGCCACCGAGGCAACGATGCCCCGGCCGCGTCGCCGCGCCGGAAACGCGCGACGCCATCCTTACATTGACCGCCTTTGGGGCGCTTGGCTATACTCGGTAGGCGAGCTACGACAAGCGGTCCGCGCATCCTTTTCGCCAGGCGGGCGCGGAGCGAACCGGCGCGCCCGCTCACTTGCCGAGTCTCGCCGGAACCCACCCATGAACCCGCCTCCGCTAGTTCGGGATTTAATCCGCGCCACAAGCCGTCAAGCGGTGCTGTGGCGGAAAGAAGATCTGCTGCTTTACGAATACGACGCCCTCTCGGCGCTGCGGCAGCCGGAGGCCGTCGTCTTTCCGACCTCGACCCAAGAAGTCGTGCGGGTCATCCGCGTGGCCGCGCGGCACGGCCTCCCGGTCATTCCCCGGGGCGCCGGCACCGGCTTGAGTGGCGGCGCGACCGTCGCCCAGCGTGGAATAGTGGTCGGCTTTTCACGGATGAATAAGATTGTCGAGATAGACCTTGAAAACCAACGGGCTCGCGTGCAGCCCGGCGTGGTGAACCTGGACCTTTCGGCCGCCGTGAGCGACGCGGGTTATTATTTTGCTCCCGACCCGTCCAGCCAAAAGGCGTGTACGGTGGGCGGCAACGTGGCGGAGAATTCGGGCGGCCCGCACACGCTCGCCTACGGCGTCACGACGAATCACGTGTTGGGTTTGGAGGTCGTGCTGCCGGACGGCAACGTGGTTCACACGGGGGCGAAGTTTTGGGATCGGCCGGGTTATGACCTGACGGGCTTGCTGGTGGGTTCGGAAGGAACTCTCGGCATCGTCACGGAGATTACCGTGCGCCTCTCCCGCTTGCCGGAAGCGGTGAACACGCTCGTGGCCATTTATGACCGGGTAAGTGACGCCACGCAAACCGTCGCCGCCATCACCGCTCGCGGCATCACGCCGGCCGCGCTCGAAATGATGGACGGCTTCACCTTGCGGGCCGTTGAGGCGGCCACCCATGCCGGCTACCCCACCGATTCGGCGGCCGTGCTGCTCATCGAGGTAGAGGGGTTGCGAGAGGCGGTCGAGGAGCAAACAGAAACCATTGAGGCCGTCTGCCGAGAGCATTCGGCGCGTGAGATTCGCCGCGCCCATAGCGCCGAGGAGCGTGCCCTGCTCTGGAAAGGCCGCAAGAACGCTTTTGGCGCGCTCGGCCGCATCGCGCCCAACTACTACGTCCAGGACGGCGTCATCCCGCGCACCCGCTTGCCGGAAATGCTGGAATATACCGCCGAGGTTGAAAAAAAATATGAACTCCGCATCGGCAACATCTTTCATGCCGGCGACGGTAATCTCCATCCGCTCATTATGTTTGACGCCCGCGATCCCTCGCAATGCGAGCGCGTCGGCCGAGCCGCCAAGGATTTGATGGTGAAGTGCGTGGAAATGGGCGGCTCCATTACCGGCGAACACGGCGTGGGCGTCGAGAAGAACGAGCTGATGCCTCTGCTTTTTTCCGACGATGATTTGGCCATGCTGCGGCGCATCAAAGAAGTTTTCAATCCCTTGGGGCTTCTCAATCCCGGCAAGGTTCTGCCCACCGGAAAGATTTGCGGTGAGCTGAGGGTGCAGGCGAGCGTGGGAGCGTAGCATGGCGAGCAGCGTCCAAAGCGCTCATATGGAATTGGCGGCGTGGGTGGGTTCGGACCACCTGAGCGATGACCCGGCCGTCTGCCGCGCCGCGGCCGTGGATGGGAAAGCGCCCGCGCTGGTGGTTTATCCTTCGACGGCCGAGGAAGTGGCGGGCATCCTGAGAATCGCCGCCACGGCCGGGCTTACCGTGATTCCTTTTCGGAATCGAACCCAGTTGGACATTGGCAATCCGCCGGAGCGTTATGATGTCGGGCTTTCGCTCAAGGAGATGAACAACGTTTGGCACTATGAGCCGTCCGACCTAACGATCTCGGTCGAGCCGGGCATGAAGCTCGGCGACCTCCAATATTTGGCGGCGCAGGACCATCTGTGGCTTCCTCTTGATCCCCCGGGGGGCGTCAAGGCGAGCTTGGGCGGGACGTTGGCCACCAACGCCACCGGGCCGCTGGGGCACGGTTACGGCTCGCCCCGCGACGTGGTTCTCGGCATGAAAATCGCAACCACGGAAGGAAAAATTATCAAGACGGGCGGACGAGTGGTCAAAAATGTGGCCGGATACGACCTGGCAAAACTTCTCATCGGTTCTTACGGGACGCTAGGCGTGATTGTGGAAGCGAACCTTAAGCTATACCCTCTGCCGCGCCAACGCGCCACCTACGTTCTTCGGGCCAAAAGCCTCGGCATGGCTCGGGAATTGAGGCGGTGCATTCTTGCGACGCCCCTCCATTTCCTTCGCTTTCTCCTCGTCAACCCTGCCGGTGCCCGATGGCTGCGCCAGGGCACGCCGCTAGCTGTCGAATCCACGAAACCTGAAATATGGATGGAGGCAGGCGGCTCGGAGCGGGTCCTCGAGAGAACGCAAAAATCGCTGGAAGATCTATGCAGGGAAGCCGGGGTAAGCGTAGAAACGTGCGGCGGCGCCGAGGCGGAGAGCGTTTGGAATCGTGCCTCTGAATTTCGCCATGCTGTCGTCGAGGCCCAGCCCGGCACCGTCGTGGTGAGGGCCAGCTTGCCCATCGCCGCGTGTGAAGAATTCCTGAGCGCGGCGCAACAGGAAGCCGAAAGCGCCGAGTTTGCCGCCCTTGGCTCGCCGGGCGTCGGAACCGTCCATGCCGCGATTTCCGGCTATCGAGACCTCGGCGACGCAGGCTCAACCATCCGACGACTGCGACAATCGGCTCGGAGCTTCGGCGGCGCGCTGGTGGTGGAGCGCTGCCCGGTGGCGCTCAAGGCGCCGCTGGACGTTTGGGGCGATCCCGGGGATGATTTTGATCTCATGCGGAAAATCAAGGCCGCTTGGGACCCTCAACGAACTCTCGCTCCCGGAAGAATGATCGGCCGCATTTAGGGAGCCTTTCGTGCCAGGAGGCAGGGCTTGTCAACAGGCGCTCTCGACGTGAAAGACCCGGAAAAACACGCTGCCTCGGCGGAGCCGGCCGTGAGCCGCGAACCTCCCGAGTGGAAGTATTATTCCAAGTGCATTCATTGTGGCTTGTGCTTGAACGCCTGCCCCACCTATCGCGTGCTGGGCGTCGAAATGGACTCCCCGCGCGGACGCATCTACCAGATGATCCAAGTGGAGCAGGGACGGCTTCCCGTGGGTGAAGCCTACGTCCGCCACATTGACCTCTGCCTCAATTGCCGAGCCTGCGAAACGGCCTGTCCATCCGGCGTGGAATACGGGCGGCTGGTGGAGGCGGCACGCTCCGAAATCGAGCGCCTCTACAAACGCCCTTACCTCTCGAGGCTGGCGAGAAAGATGTTCTTGGAGCAGCTTCTTCCGCACCCCCATCGGCTGGAAGCGGCTGGAAGGTTGCTGCGCGCTTTCCAGCGTTCAGGACTGGAGCGAGCGGTTCTGGCCTCGCGCCTGCTAAAACTCGTCCCAGGCAGGATGGAAGCGATTGCCCGTCTGGCGCCGCGCATGGAGAAACCCTTTTTCACGGCTCGCCTTGGCCAGACGGTTCCGGCGCAGGGTCGGCGGCGTTATCGCGTGGCGTTGTTCGCCGGATGCATTGCCAATCTGGCGTTCGCCGGCGTCAATGAAGCCACGGTGCGCGTCCTGACGCGCCAGGGTTGCGAGGTCATCATCCCGAAGACTCAAGGCTGCTGCGGCGCGCTGCACGTTCACGCCGGCCTGCGGGACCTGGCGCGACAACTTGCCGAGGCCAATATTACGGCTTTCGCTCACGCGCCGGTTGACGCTATCATAACCAATGCGGCAGGGTGCGGCGCGGTCCTGAAGGAATATCCGATGTTGTTTGAACGGGTCGGCGCGGAATGGCACGAGCCGGCCGAGAAATTCAGCGCTCGCGTGAGGGATGTGACGGAATTTCTAGCTTCCATAGATGACAACTACCCCTTCGCTCCCTTGAAGGCGCGCGCGACGTATCAGGACCCTTGCCACTTGCTCCATGCGCAGCGAGTTCGGGAGGCTCCGCGCAAGCTGCTGGCCGCCATCCCGGAACTCGAGCTGGTGGAGCTGAAAGAAGCGGAAATCTGTTGTGGCAGCGCCGGGATTTACAACGTGACGCAGAATGCCATGGCGGAAGCCTTGCTTCAAGCCAAGATGCGCCGCATTGACGAAACCGGGGCCGACATCATTCTGACGGCCAATCCCGGCTGCCTCTTGCAACTGCGCGCCGGCATCGCCCAATCGCCACGCACCGGACGCCGCGTCATGCACGTGGTGGAGTTGTTGGATCAAGTCAGTCGCGAGCCGACCACCAAGTAAGGGCCGCTCACGCCACGGCGTCAAGACAAACCTGTCCAAGGACGAGAACACGGGGAGGAGCAAATCATGGCAAATCCGCCGATTAAAGAGCAGGAAAGGCTGGCCGCTTTACTTCAGGAAGGCCGAACCTTTTCGCCGCCGGATGAATTTCGCCGCCAAGCCAATGTGCGCGACCCGAAGATTTACGAGGAGGCGGAGCGCGATTTTGAAGCCTTTTGGGCGGCGGAGGCCGAACATCTTGACTGGTTCAAGCGCTGGGATAAGACCCTGGAGTGGAACGTCCCCTGGGCCCAATGGTTTGTCGGCGGCAAGTTGAACGCCACCTACAATTGCGTGGACCGCCATGCTCACTCCGCGCGACGCAATAAAGCGGCCCTCATCTGGGAAGGCGAGCCGGGCGATTCGCGCGTGTTGACCTTCGGCATGTTGGAGAAAGAAGTCAACCGCTTTGCCAACGCGCTCAAATCCTTGGGGGTCAAAAAAGGCGACCGCGTCGCCATTTACCTGGGCATGGTTCCCGAGTTGGCGATTGCGCTGTTGGCCTGCGCCAAGCTGGGGGCGCCGCATAGCGTCGTCTTCGGCGGCTTCTCGGCCGAATCCCTGCGCGAGCGGATCAATGACGCCAAGGCCAAAGTTTTAATCACGGGCGATGGCGCCTGGCGACGAGGGCACGTCGTCCCGCTCAAGCACCATGCCGACGAGGCCCTTCGGGAAACGCCCAGCATCGAACGCGTGGTCGTTGTGCAGCGGGTGGGCGCCGCGGCTCCGACCTCTCTAGAGCCAGGCCGCGATTTCTGGTGGGATGAATTGGTCGCCCAGGCCTCCGACCAATGCGAGCCCGAGGTCATGGATGCGGAAGACATCCTCTACATCCTTTACACCAGCGGCACCACCGGCAAGCCGAAAGGCGTGGTCCACACGACGGCCGGCTACCTGCTGGGCGTGGCCACGACCCACCGCATGATTTTTGACATTAAGGAAAATGACATCTATTGGTGTACCGCCGACATTGGCTGGGTCACCGGCCACTCTTATATTGTTTATGGTCCGCTTGCCAACGGATGCACCACGCTCATGTATGAGGGCAGCCCGGATTATCCGGACCGCGGTCGGTTCTGGTCTATCGTGGCGAAATACGGCGTCAATGTGTTGTACACGGCCCCCACCGCCATCCGGACGTTCATGCGCTGGGGAACCGAATGGCCCGCCCGGCACGACCTTTCCTCGCTGCGGCTGCTCGGCACGGTGGGCGAACCCATCAATCCCGAAGCCTGGGTGTGGTATCACCAGAACATCGGCCGGGAACGATGCCCCATCGTGGACACCTGGTGGCAAACGGAAACCGGCATGATTATGATTTCCCCTCTGCCCGGCCTCATCGCGACCAAGCCTGGCTCAGCGACGAAGCCCTTTCCCGGCGTCCGGGCTGAAGTCCTGGACGCGAGCGGGCAAAAGGTCGGCCCCGGCGCTGGCGGTTACTTGGTCTTGACGCGCCCCTGGCCGGCAATGTTCCGAACCATCTACGGCGATCCGGACCGCTACGTGGCCCAATATTGGTCGCGTTATCCGGGGAAGTATTTCACCGGTGACGGCGCCAAGGTGGATGAAGACGGCTATTTTTGGCTCCTCGGCCGCGTGGATGACGTGATGAACGTCGCGGGCCATCGCATCTCAACCTATGAAGTGGAAAGCGCCCTGGTGGATCACTCTGCCGTGGCCGAAGCCGCGGTCATCGCCAAGGCGCACGAATTGAAAGGCCAGGCCATCGCCGCCTTTGTGACGCTTAAGGACGGCATCCCACCCTCCGAGGAACTCAAGACGGCGCTCCGGCAACATGTGGCGAACAAAATCGGCGCTATCGCCCGCCCAGAAGAGATTTTCTTTACCCCCGAGCTGCCCAAAACCCGCAGCGCCAAAATCATGCGGCGGCTCTTGCGCGATATCGCCGAAGGTCGCGTGCTCGGAGATACCACCACGCTGGCCGATCCCGCGGTCATCTCAAAGCTCAAGCAGCAGTACGAAGAGGAAGGCAAGGGAGAATAGCAGCGCCGCGCGTGACGAAGCTAGGCCCGCCGATGACCACCGGCCGTAGCTGCGCCGCTTCGCCGGCTTCATCTCCCCGTCGAGGACGCCCCAAGAACCTTTCGGATTTTGGTCTTCGCTTCCTACTGTCCTGAGTCGAATAATTCACGACCCTCCGGCTTCCCGCAAGTCCTTGGCGATCTTTGCGCCTTGGCGTGAAACCGCCTTTGAGTTGTTCATCGAACTTCTGGCTCATGACACCACGCGAAACCAACCTATCCCCTCCTGCTATGTACCCACGAGCATTTACCTGACTCCGCCACCTGCGCGATTTGACAGTCGGCCAAGGAGTATGTTAGCTTTTCAAGTTTCTGGCCTAGGCGGAAGAGTGAATAAGCGGGTCGTCGAAGGAGGTTCGTGACAAGCTCAAAGCAGCGTTATTTATTTACCTCGGAGTCGGTCACCGAGGGGCACCCCGACAAGATTTGCGACCAGATTTCCGACGCGGTGTTGGACGCAGTCCTGGCCGCCGACCCTCATGGGCGCGTCGCCTGCGAGTCCATGGTGAAGGACAGTCAGGTCTATGTGATGGGTGAAATCACAACCATCTCCACCCCGGACATTCGCGCCATCGTCACCAACACCATCCGGGAGATTGGCTACACGGACCCCCTGGGCGGCTTCACGGCGGACAACTGCGAGATTCATGTGAACCTCACGTCCCAGAGCCAAGACATTGGCCTGGGCGTGGATGTGGGAGGAGCCGGCGACCAGGGCCTCATGTTCGGCTACGCCTGCAATGAAACCGAAGAGCGCATGCCCTTGCCGATTATGATGGCGCACAAGCTTTGCATGCGCCTGGCAGAAGCCCGCAAGAAGAAGATCCTCGATTTCATTCGCCCGGACGGCAAATCCCAAGTCACCGTGGAGTACGAAGGCTCAACCCCCATTCGAGTGGATGCCGTGGTCGTCTCCACGCAGCACAGCGACACGGTTTCCAAAGAGACACTGCGCGAAGGAATTCTGGAGTGCGTCATCAAGCCGGTCATCCCGGCCCACATGCTCGATCAGCACACAAAATATCACATCAATCCGACCGGGCGATTCGTAACCGGAGGTCCTGTCGGCGATTCCGGCTTGACGGGCCGCAAGATTATCGTGGACACCTATGGCGGCTCGGCGCGGCATGGCGGCGGCGCTTTTTCGGGCAAGGACCCCACCAAGGTGGACCGCTCCGCCGCTTACATGGCGCGGTACATCGCCAAAAACATTTTGGCGGCGGGACTGGCTGACCGGGCTGAGGTTCAGCTCGCTTATGCCATCGGTGTCGCCGAGCCGGTTTCGGTCTTTGTGGAGACCTTTGGAACGGGCAAGGCCGACCCTTGCCGCCTCACCGAGGCTTTGCGGCGCCACTTCGACTTGACCCCCCGCGCCATCATTCGCGCCCTCAATCTTCTCCGTCCCATTTACAAAAAGACAGCGGCTTATGGCCACTTTGGCCGCTCGGAGCCCGAATTCACCTGGGAAAGAACGGATCAAGCTGAAGCCCTGCGGCAGGAGGTTGGCCTGTAAATGACGAATCCCAAAACCCTCGAGTGCGATATCAAGGATTCCAAACTCGCGCCCACGGGAAAGACCCGCATCGAGTGGGCGGGCCACTGGATGCCCGTTCTTCAACTGATTCGCAAACGGTTCCTGGCGGAACGACCTCTGGCGGGCATCCGCATCTCGGCCTGCCTGCACGTGACCACGGAAACGGCCAATCTCGCCATCACGCTTCGTGATGGCGGCGCGGACGTGGTGGTGTGCGCCTCCAATCCTCTCAGCACCCAAGATGACGTGGCCGCTTCCCTCGTCCATGACCATCAGATTCCCGTCTTTGCCATCAAGGGCGAAGATAAGGAAACCTACTATTCCCACATTCGGGCCGCGCTCAACCACAAACCGCAAATCACGATGGATGACGGCGCGGATTTGGTGACCACGATTTTGACTCAGGGCCAAGAGCTGATTCCGAACGTGCTCGGTGGAACCGAAGAAACCACCACGGGAGTCATTCGGCTGCGCAGCATGGCGGCGGAGGGAGCGCTCAAATATCCCATCGTGGCCGTGAATGACGCGGACACCAAGCACCTGTTCGATAACCGCTACGGAACCGGTCAATCCACGCTCGACGGCATTATCCGGGCCACCAACATGTTGTTTGCCGGCCTCCACGTGGTGGTGTGCGGCTACGGCTGGTGCGGGCGCGGCGTGGCTATGCGAGCCAAAGGGCTGGGAGCCGACGTCATCGTCACGGAAGTCAATCCGACGCGCGCCCTCGAAGCCACCATGGACGGCTTTCGCGTGATGCCGCTCGCGGAAGCCGCGCGGGTGGGCGACCTCTTCATCACGCTGACCGGCAACAAAAACGTTCTTCGCGGCGAGCATTTCCACGCCATGAGGGATGGAGCGGTGGTGGCGAATTCCGGCCACTTCAACGTGGAGATTGACATTCCGGCTCTCGAACAAGCGGCTACCTCCAAGCGCCGCGTGCGGGAGTTTGTGGATGAATACTCGCTTCCCGACGGCCGCAAGATTTTCCTGCTCGGCGAAGGGCGGCTCATTAACTTGGCCGCCGCCGAAGGCCATCCCGCCGTCGTCATGGACATGAGTTTTGCCAACCAAGCGCTTTGCGTGGAATACGTGGTCAAGAACCATCGTCAGCTCCGGCCACAGGTTTACGCGGTTCCCGCCGAAATTGACCGATCAGTCGCGCGATTGAAGTTGGAAGCTATGGGGATTACGATTGACCGCCTGACGCAAGAACAAGAAGAATATCTTGCCTCCTGGTCGGAGGGAACCTAAGACCCCAATTTCCGGGCCGCGCCGGGAGAGGAGCCGCGCGGGCCGCTCGGCACCGGACTTGCGCCCTTGCGCCGTGGCCGAACGGAGGCCGCTCCGCAACGAGCTCGGCCCAGCATTCAGGAGATGAAAGACCTCGCCCAAAGAGCGCTGGAGACGGCGGTGGCCCAAGGCGCCAGCTACGCGGACGTGCGCGCGCTGAGGGTTCGCCAGCGGTATCTCTCAACCAAAAACGGCGAAGTGGCCCAAGTTCGAGAATCGGAATCTTTCGGGTTGGGAGTGCGGGTGATTGCCGGTGGCGCGTGGGGTTTTGCTTCGACCGATCGGCTCACGCCCGAGGGCTTGGACGCGGTGGCCGCGCGCGCCGTCGAAATTGCGCAGGCGAGCGCCCTGGCCAAAAAATCCGACGTCCAACTCGCCCCTGAAGAAAAGTTTGTGGATGAATGGGAAGCTCCCTGTCAAATAGATCCCTTTTCCGTTCCCGTCTCGCGCTGCCTCGACCTTTTGCTCAAAGTGGACGCCGAGTTGCGCAAGGTTCAAGGCGTCACCTTGGCCGAGTGCCAAATGGATTTTCGTCGTCAAGAGCAGTGGTTTGTCTCAAGCCTCGGCTCCGCGATTCGCCAAGTGAAGACGCAGACGGGCGCGGGCTTTGTCGCCACCTCCTTTGCCGGCAATGAGATTCAGCGCCGCTCCTACCCCAATTCCTTTGGCGGGCAGTATCAAACCAAGGGCTATGAATTGGTGGAAGAGCTGGATTTGGTGGGACATGCGCCCCAAATCGCCGAGGAAGCCGTGGCCCTGCACTCAGCGCCGCAGTGTCCCGCCGGGGTCCGCGACATTATCCTGGGCAGCTCGCAAGTGGGCCTTCAGATTCACGAATCCATTGGCCACCCCATCGAACTTGACCGCGTGCTGGGCACGGAGGCCAACTTTGCCGGCATGAGCTTCCTGACGCTCGACCAGCTTGGCTCCCTCAAGTACGCTTCTGAGATCGTCAGCGTGGTGGCGGATGCAACGCCCTCGCACGGTCCGGGGCTTGGCACGTTTGCCTACGATGACGAAGGCGTGCCGGGTCAGCGCACGCCGATTATCCAGAACGGGCTGTTTGTCGGCTACTTGACTTCGCGGGAAACCGCCGCGGCCATCGGCAAGCCTCGCTCCAACGGCGCCATGCGCGCCGAAGGCTGGAATCGCATTCCCCTGATTCGCATGACCAACGTCAGCTTGGAGCCGGGGCGCGGAACGCTCGACGCCCTCATCGCCGATACCGACGACGCCATTTATATGGAGACCAACCGCAGTTGGTCCATAGACGACCGGCGCTACAATTTCCAGTTTGGAACCGAAATTGGATGGGAAATTAAGCACGGCAAAAAAGCCCGCATGGTGAAAAATCCGAGCTACGGCGGCATCACCACGGAGTTTTGGAACTCCTGCGATGCCATTTGCGGTCCGGAGGAATGGACGCTCTGGGGGACGCCCAATTGCGGCAAGGGCCAGCCGATGCAAACCATGGGAACCGGCCACGGCGCCTCTCCCGCGCGCTTTCGCCGGGTCAAGGTCGGCGTCGCCTACGGTTCGTGAGCGCCGTGCCGCGCCACCCCAAAGGGCTGAAGCGTAAACAAGGCCAAACTGAATTCATGACGATGATGCTGACCCGCCAACGCGCCAAAGAGATTTTTGATAAGGTCATCAAGTATTCCACGGCGGAGGAAACCGAAGCCTACATTACCTCCACGGCGTCGGCCCTCACCCGGTTCGCCAACAACACCATTCATCAGAACGTGGCGGAGGAGGAAACCGCGCTTTCCGTCCGCGCGGTCGTGGAGCACCGCACGGCGCGCGCCAGCACCAATCGGCTCGATGAGCCTTCCATTCGCCAAACCTGCGAGGCCGCGCTCGCCCTGGCGCGCCTTCAGCCGCCGAACCCCGACCTGCTGCCGCTTCCCCATCCCCAAACCTACGGCTCGGTGGACCGCTATTATCCGGAAACCGCTGAGTTGACGCCCAAAGCGCGCGCTGAAACCGTCTTGAGCGTCCTGCAGCGGGCCGAGAAAGACCAGTTGACGGCGGCCGGCGTTTACTCGAGCGGCGCCGTCGCCACGGCGTTGTTCAACTCGCGCGGCCTTGAAGCTTTTCACGAGGAAACTATCTCGGAATTTTCCGTCACCATGCTGGGCCCCACCAGTTCCGGCTGGGCCAAGCAAACCAGCCCCTTCCACCTCGAGCTCAACACGGCGGCGCTCGCCGAGCGCGCGGCTCGCAAAGCCCTCGAAGGAGGGTCCCCGCGCGACTTGCCCCCCGACAAGTACACCGTCATTCTGGAACCCTCCGCCGTACTGGACCTGCTGGGCTTCCTATTTTTCGATTTTGGCGGCCTGGCCGTTCATGAGGGACGGAGTTGCCTCACCGGCCGGGTGGACGAAAAAGTTTTTGGCGACAACATCTTCGTCCGTGACGACGTCTTCCATCCCTTGCAAAGCGGTCCGCCGTTTGATGGCGAAGGCATGCCGCGCCGCCGCGTCAACTTGGTCGAGCAAGGCGTCGTCAAGAACCTGGTGTACGCCCGCTCTACCGCCAAAAAAATGGGCAAAGAACCCACCGGGCACGGCTTCCCGCTGCCCAACGAGTACGGCGAAGCCCCGCTGAACATCGTGATGGAGGGCGGACGCGCCACGCTCGATGACATGATTCGTTCCACGCCGCGCGGTCTGCTCGTCACCCGCTTTTGGTACATCCGCGAAGTGGACCCTTACCAGAAAATTCTTACCGGCATGACCCGCGACGGCCTTTTCTGGATTGAAGAAGGCAAAATCCAACACGGCGTCAAGAACCTTCGCTTCAACCAAAGCGTCATTGAAATGCTTCGTCAGGTGGAAATGATGGGCCCGCCGCAGCGCACCGCCGGGGAAGAATCTTTTGAAATGGTGGTTCCCGCCATGAAGGTCCGCGAATTCAATTTCTCTTCCGCCACCAAATACTGACCTGCCTTTCCTCCCTCTCGCGGAGCCTGCCGAACGCCGCCGTTTCCGCCCGCTCCATCCGTTTTTATTTTCCGCCGCTTTTGTGATAGGGTAGTCGGGCCATGCACGTGAAGGATTGGTCGCCGCGCGGTGGACGGCACGTTCTGCTCGGCGAAGGCGTCGCGCCGTGGAAACAGATTTTTGCCGCCGCCGAGAGCGTGGGAGGAATTCAGTATTACCTCATCGAGCAGGAAGGCAGCCGCTATCCTGAGATGAAGACGGCCGAACTGTGTCTAGAAGCCTTCCATCGGCTGCATCGCTGAAGACTCGAACCGCCAGCCTGGCGTCGTGTGGCGGAAATAGGCTCACGGATGCAGAGCTTGTGGCACGGCCATCTTGGCCGTGTTCTTGCGCGGGCAGGACGCCCGTGCCACGTCGGACGGGGCTGCGAGGCATGTTCATCGGACGAGGGGCGATGGGGCGGCGCCACGCGCGGTTGGTCGTCGCACTCCTGGCCGCCAACGCGTTGGCCTTGGCCGCCAAGGGTCCACGCGCCAAGCCGGCTGCAGCCCGCCGCGCTGCGGCATCTGGTCAATCCAGCCGGAACGCCGTCCTTTGCCGCGTGCTGGAGGTCAAAATCCTGCCGCCGAGAGACCTGAGCCTCGTTCTTTTCCACGAAGCCCAACCAAGCCAGGGCCCTCGCTTTGCCGCTTTACTCCGAGCCAACGACGGCGCGCCCGTTCAGTTCACCACCGGAAGCTCATGGCATCCTGCCACCGTCTTGCGTCTCGGCGATTGCTTTGGCCGTGGCTTGCTGGTTTTGCCCGCCGCTCACCTTCATCTTGAAAAGCGTGAGCTGTTCCACTTGCGGTTTCTCCATCCTCCGCGGGCAACCCACGCTCCCTGAGCAAGCCTCGGCCTCGCGCTGGCTCGCTTTCCAGCAGTCATCAACGCTGCGCGCGGCTGAGGCGCCCGATGTCCCCGCGCCCCCGCGGCCAGGCTTTCCTACGCTCAAAGCGTCGCCACGTCCATCTGCAACGTGCTGGTAAAGTCCTTCCACGGAGCCGGGGCAATGCTCCACACGCCCAGGATCGCCGAGCCTTGATAGACGCTCTCAAAGCCGCTTTCCGATTGTGAGACCGTCTCAATCGGCGTCACCCACCAGCGGCACGGCGGTTGCCCCTTCATCGTCAGCCGAACTTTTTGCCACTCATCCACCATCTCGAGCGTCTCCGATTCAATCTCTCCCTGAAAGGCCAGCGGCCATCGGGTGCCGTGCGCGCTGAAGTAGCGGTCAGGGGCGTTCGGCGCCAGCAGATTGATGACCAATTCAACTCCCAGCACGAGCGGCGCCGGGCAGGACGCCGGCACGATAATCGAAGATCGGCATTCCACCCGCCAAACGCTTTCCGTCGCTTGGCAGGATAAGGTCTTGCGCGCCTCAAGCGCCGTGGCTCGGCCGTTGAGATGGAGCGTGGCGGCGCGGCGCAGGCTCGCCACGCCCGGCTCTTGAGCGCCCGCCAAACTTTCCCACCCGCCCGACGCCAGCTCCGGAATTTCTCCCAGCTCCAACGCCTGAAAATCCTTCCAGGTTCTAGGCGCGGGGAAAAGATAGGTGCGAAAGCAGCGCCGCTCGTAGCGGTCGTACTGAAGCAATTTTTCGAGATGAGGGCCTTTGCTGCGGATAATCTCGTGGATGGAGGCCGGTCCCGCGGTGGCGGCGCCGCCGGACGCGGCGGCCCGTCGCAGCGCCTCATGGTAGGCTTCCGGCCGTCGCCGCAGGGAATTGATGAGCTCCACATCGGCCGGCTTGAAGTGCAAACTGGAAACCGTTCCGCCTTCGGCAGGATGGACGCTCATCGCGTAGCGAGGATGCTCGGCCAGAATCTCCACTCGCCCGTCGGCGTCAAAATCCTGGCGCGTGATCCGAACCTGTTCTCCGCCCGTCTTCGGCCCGCTCAGCTTGTCCAGCAGCGACTCCGCCTGAATCAGATTTCGCCACAGCGCGCCCCGCAGATGCGGAGCGTACAGGCCGCCAAACACGCCGTGCCAGTAGGCGTCATTGCACTGCGCGGCGTGCAGCCGCTGTTCGGCTTCGTCCAGCCGAGTGCGGGCGCGCGCGTCGTCTCCGCTCGCCGTGCGCGCCGCCGCGATGCGCTCGCTCACCCGCAGCATCCACTTGTGGAGTTGGTTCGCTTCCGAATATCGTGCCAAAAAGTTCCGCCACAACCCGCCTCGCAGAAATCGCCGAAACCGCTCCCCGTCCGGCA
Organism: Acidobacteriota bacterium; assembly: GCA_021838785.1. Lineage (GTDB taxonomy): Bacteria > Acidobacteriota > Terriglobia > UBA7540 > UBA7540 > JAKCCV01. Next base: position 100,048 of record JAKCCV010000005.1, read on the forward strand.
AATGCTCGCTCTCTTCCAGGCAGGCTTTCAAGGCCGCCGCCGCGCCCGGCGGCAACGCCCATTCCATCATCTCCGCGTAGGAAGCCGTCGGCAGATAAATCCGTCCGAGCGGCTCGTGCGCCTGCAAATACGTTCCCGCCGGCGTCGTCTCCAGCCAATCCGCGGCGTTTTCGAGCGTCGTGAAAAACCGTTCCAGCCAGCCGTTGGTGTAACAATGCTCGTAGGTGCCGGGCCACACCCCGAACTTTTCGCAATCGTCGCCAAAGGCGAAAAGCCGGCCGGACCCCTGAAGCCCTTCCCGCAAAATCCGCAACGTTTCCTCCGGCTCGCGGAAAGGAATCGTGTAGCGGAGGGACTTGAGCGCCGGAATCAGCCGGACGGTGTAGCCGGCCTCCTCCGTCACGTAGTCGCCGTGCAACTCGGAGGGTTCCAGACCCGCCGCCAAAAAGTGCGTGTCATCGAGCGCCGCGTAGCCGACCCCTGCCTCCGCCAGCGGCCGCGCGAGCGACGGCTCCCACACCCGCTCCGCAATCCACGCTCCGCTCGGCCGCGTCCCGAATCGCCGCTCCAGAAATCTCGCCAGCTTTTCTAGCTGGGCGATTTTGTCCCGGTCCGGAATCGCCGCCAGAATCGGCTCATAGTAACCGCCGCCGAGCAGTTCAATCTGCTGCCGCTCGAGCAGCCGCCCCAGCTCCTCAAAGTATTCCGCGTGGTGCGCTTCAATCCACTCCAGCAGGCTGCCAGAAAAGTGTAAGCTCACCCGAATCCGCGGATGCTGTCCCAGCACCCGCACAAAGGGCAGGTAGGCTCGCTGATACGCCTGTTCCATTACATGCTCAAAGTTTCCCACCGGTTGGTGAGCGTGGACGATCATCGCCAGCGACACACGATTCACGATGCTTCCTCCCCTCCGACCAGAATGCTTGCAGCCCACCTCGCCCGGCCCGCAGCCTCGCCTCGCTTCGTTGGTTGCCGCTGCCTAGGATAGAATGAATCACGGGCGGCTGTCAGCATCAATCCGAGAGAACCGAGAAAGCGGGCCTCGGCACGGCAAAGACATGGCAACGCAAGCGGACATCCGGGCGTTACTTGTTCAATGCAGGCACGAGCTTCCCGCCATGCTGCGCTGCCTTCGTCAAGCCGTCGAGATTGAATCTCCAACCCATTGCCAGCCCGCGGTAAATCGGCTGGCCCGTTTTTTTGGCCGCGAATTTCAGCGCCTCGGGGCTCGCGTTCGTCTGCTGCCGCATCCGACGGCCGGCTCCGCTGTCATCGCGGAATTTAGCCAGCGACGAGCGGCGTCCGCTCCGCTCAACCGCAAGCCGCTGCTGGTGCTGGGCCACCTCGATACGGTTTGGGATGTCGGCACGTTGCGGCGGATGCCTTTCAAGATGTCTCGGGGCCGCGCTTATGGCCCGGGCATTCTGGACATGAAGTCCGGCCTGGTGTGCGGGCTTTGGGCCATGGCGGCGCTCCAGGCGACGGGGCAGGTGCCCTTCGCCCCTGTCCGCTTTTTCCTCAATGCGGACGAGGAGACCGGCAGCCACGCTTTCCGCCGCGAATTGGAGCAGGAGGCTCGCCGCGCCCAGGCCGTGCTGGTTCTTGAGCCTGCCGCCGAGGGCGGCGCGCTCAAAACCTCGCGCAAAGGCGTTGGAGAGTTTCAGATAACCGTGCGCGGTCGCTCCGCCCACGCGGGCATCAATCCGCAAGCGGGCGTCAACGCCATTGTGGAGTTGGCAGGCCAAATTCTGCGGCTTCAAAAATTTGCCCAAGCCCATCCGGGCTTGACGTTGAATGTAGGCGTCATCGAAGGCGGCACGCGAGCCAACGTGGTTCCCGAGCTGGCCCGCGCCCGCCTGGATGTGAGGATTCCGCGCCGCCGGGACGCTCGCCTCGTCGAGCATCAACTTCGGGCGCTGAAGCCGATTCATCCCGAAGCCCGCCTGGAAATTACCGGCGGTATCAATCGCCCACCCCTGGAACGTCCCATGAGCGCAGCCCTTTGGCAACAGGCCCATCGCTTGGGGCGAGTGCTCGGCATGGAACTCAAAGAAGCTTCGACCGGAGGCGGCTCGGATGGTAACTTCACCGCGGCGCTTGGCGTCCCCACGCTCGATGGACTGGGCGGTGTTGGAGATGGCGCCCACGCCCGCCATGAACACGTCATCGTCGCCGAACTCCCTCGCCGCGCCGCCTTGCTCGCCGCTTTGCTCGCCAGCTTGGGCCGTCGCCCGTCGGAAAAATAACTCGAAAATTTATTGTGAATTTGGTTTCGTTTGGGATGCGTCGTGAATTCCACGCCCATGAGTGTGGCGGCTCGGTGTTGCAGGGGAGGGGGAACGTTTGCAGGGTAGCCACCGAGCCGCCTCGGAAGCGCCACTCATTTGATGACCTTAGCTTAGTAGCTTGGCGTTACGGGGTCAGTGATTTCAATCACATGCCAAGCAACATGGCGGGCTTGGACGGGAAGTCCAGTTAAGTCTGCTAACTTATGTAGAATGCGCAACTTACAATCTTATGCCAAACCCTGACAACCCCTCGCGGCCCCACCCTCTCGCCCGGAATCCCATCATTCTCTAAGGAATCCACATGTCGCAAAATCTCTCATCGCGCGCGCACGTTATCGCCCCGCGCAGCGGATTAGACCATGTGTGCGTATGGCCAACTTCTCAGCAGGTTTTATGTTAGATTAACCATCGGATGCTTGATTTAATCTTTGTTCGCGAAAATCTGGAAAAAATTCGTCAAATGCTGCGCAACCGCGGCCTGAGCGACCCGCTCACCGATTTCGAAGCGCTTGACCGCGAACGGCGCAGGGTCATCACGGAGGCCGAGGCGCTCAAGGCCCGCCGCAATAAGGTCTCCGATGAAATCGCCGTGCTTAAAAAGCGAGGCCAGGACGCGAGCGCGCTCATTCAAGAAATGAAGCAGACGAGCGCGGAGATCAAGAGGCTGGACGAGGAAGCTAAGAACCTTGACACTCAACTGCGCGCAGCATTGCGGCTGATCCCCAACATCCCTCACCCCACCGTCCCCATCGGCCGGGCTTCCGAAGACAACAAGGAAATCCGTCGCTGGGGCGAGCCGCGCCAATTTGACTTCGAGCCGAAAGCGCACTGGGACCTGGGACCGGCGCTCGGCATTCTGGATTTCGACCGCGCCGCCAAAATCTCCGGCGCGCGTTTCGCCGTTTATTCCGGCTTCGGCGCCCAGCTCGAGCGCGCCCTCGCCAACTTCATGCTCGACCTCCACACCCGCGAGCACGGTTATTCGGAAATCCTGCCGCCGTTCATCGTGAACTCGGCGAGCCTTTTCGGCACGGGGCAGCTACCTAAGTTCGCTCAAGACCTCTTCAAGCTGGAGAATTCCGATTACTGGCTCATCCCCACGGCGGAAGTTCCCGTTACCAATCTTTATCGCGATGAGGTGCTCGACGCCGAACAATTGCCGGTCAAGCATTGTGCCTGGACGGCGTGTTTTCGCAGCGAGGCCGGCTCTTACGGCAAGGACACGCGCGGCATCATCCGCCAGCACCAATTTCAAAAGGTCGAGCTGGTCAAATTCAGTTTGCCGGAAACCTCGTACGATGAGCTCGAATCGCTCACCCGCGATGCGGAAACGGTTCTCCAGCGTCTCAATCTGCCCTACCGAGTCGTCTCCTTGTGCACCGGCGATTTGGGCTTCAGTTCCGCGAAGACCTACGATCTTGAAGTGTGGTTGCCGTCGAGCCGTGAGTACAAAGAGATCTCCTCCTGCTCAAACTTTGAAGCCTTTCAAGCGCGCCGGGCCAATCTGCGCTTTCGCCGAGGGAAGGGCGGCAAGACCGAGTTCCTGCACACCCTCAACGGCAGTGGCCTCGCGGTTGGTCGCACGTGGCTGGCCATCATTGAGAACTATCAGCAGGCTGACGGTTCGGTTGTGGTGCCCGAGGCTCTGCGGCCATACCTGCATGGCCTGGAGGTGATCTGCCGGCCCTAAGGGATGGCGACGCAAGGCGCGAGGGGAGTCTTGGGAAAGTAGAATTGACACAACGTATCCTTAAGCCACAAAAACCTTCAAAAAAGACGGCCTCGAGCGCCCCTTGGATTTTCGCATCTTGCACAAACCATTAGACTTATAAAATTTTACAAAATTCTGTCCCAAACGCCCCAATTGTCCCATTTTGAGGTGGTAGCCTAGGGGAAGGGGCATTTTTCGCGCCGCGTGGGGGGAAGCGCGCGGGCTGGCGGCACGCCAGGAAAATCAGCCCGCGTTATCCGGCCACAGGCTAAATTTCCGGACTTGGCACGGGCGAAGCTTTGAAGTCGTGTGCTGAGTCAGAAGTTTGATGAACAGCTAAAAGCCTGTTTCCCGCAACGGCGCAAAGGTCGCCAAGGACTTGCAGGGGGTCTCACGGCGGGAATTTTCCATCCTTACTTACGACCGAGGCCAGCCGTCCGTGCTTTCTACGACAAATGTAGGAAAACATCTCCCAGCGGCGGAGCCAACGGCCCAGGGCAAACTCGGAGCCGGCCCTGGAAATCCACCCGAGCCTTGTGGGTAGCCGCGACGGCGCGGTTTCCGTCGCGGGTTCGCAAGGGTTGAACGGCCCGGCGCGTCGCGCGGGGGTGCCGATGATGCCATCGAAGCCGCCGGAGCGCATGATGTCGCCGAAGGTGACGGGGCGGGGTTGTGGCGACGGTTTCTGACCGCCGATTTGGAGTGCGGCGGCTCGCCGCCGCCTTCGAAAGCGGGAGCAAGCTCCCGCACTCCATAACCGGGTCGGCGCTCAGAGGCCGCCGCTCCAGCAAACCCATCGAAGGCGTTGACGCGCTCGCGCTTAGCCTCGCCAAAGGGCGTTCCTTGGTCGTAGATGTCCGGGCCAATGAGCGAATTGGCGCAGCGGGTAGGGCAGCGGCGCGCGTCGTTGGCGCTCCTCTGCGGCGTTTGTGCCGTCGGCGCTGGCAGTCGGGCCTTGGCAAGGAATGGAGGGCGACAGGGGCCGAGAGCCGCAGGGGTCGGACGGCCCAGCGTGTCGCGCGGGGTGAGGGAGTGTGAAACTCTGCGGTTCCTTCTGGCAGGCACCGGTCCGAGCCGCTTCGGGCAGCTCCGTGCACAAGCAACCGCGCCTCAGCAAACGCGGCAACGTCCACCTGCGCCGCGCCCTCTACATGCCCGCCCTGGTCGCCCTTCGCCGCCAGCCCCACCGGCGCGCCTTCTATGAACATCTGCGAGCTCGCGGCAAGGCCAAGATGGTTGCTCTGGTCGCCGTCATGCGCAAACTCCTCCATGCCATCTTCGGTATGTTCAAACATCGGACTGCCTTCGACGGCAACAAGCTCTACCCGCTCCCCGCAGCCGAAATCTTCACAACAAAGGCCGCCGCCTGACGCTCAAAAGAAAAGTTCCCTGCACCTTCAAAAGAAAAACACCTCTTGATGTCCAAGAGAGAATCTACCCCGCTGGCGGCGGAAGGAATCACACGACCGCATCTATCGCCTTGACGCCGCCGCGCCGAGTGCTAAACTCGGCGTCATAGGAAGGCAATCGAGTGTGACCGAAGAGGTGCTGGAATGAGCCTCTCGGGCAAGGGATTGCGGAAAAGCCTGGAGCACGGCTCGCCGCCAATCCCAGACCAAGAGCCGCAAAGGAAGCCAAACTGCGGCTACCTTTGCGCTACCCCGCTCCGCGACGCGCTGCTGCCCAAGCTGGTTTCCGGCGGGATTCGGGTGACGGAGATCGAGAAGTCCGTTGAGGCTCTGAGATGAGGCGTGAAGCCCGTTTGCTCTTGGAAAAGGCTTTAGATTCGTTGATTCTAAGCGTTGAACATTTTAATCGCCCGGACGAGCGGGGACGGACGACCACGGTACTTATACTGTTGGATCACTCCTTTGAGATGCTCTTGAAGGCTGCAATCCTTCACCACGGGGGCAAAATCCGCGAAAGGGGGGCAAGGGAAACGATCGGTTTTGATGCGTGCGTGCGGCGCGCGCTCAGCGACGGAAACGTCAAGTTTCTCACCGACGATCAAGCCCTGACGCTTCAATCGATCAACGGACTGCGGGATGCTGCACAGCACCATTTGATCGATATCTCGGAGGAGCAGCTATATATCCACGCTCAGGCCGGCGTCACCCTTTTTGGTGACATACTGAAGAGGGTCTTCGGGCAGGAGCTACGCGACCGCCTGCCTGCGCGAGTCCTGCCCATTTCGACGATGGCACCCGTGGATCTCGAGACTCTGTTTAGCGAGGAAAGCAAGGAAATAGTTAAGCTACTGGGACCCCGAACTCGGCGAAGGACGGAGGCGCACGCACGCCTTCGGCCACTGGCTATTCTCGATGCCACAATTCGCGGCGAGAAGTTGCAGCCCAGCGCCGGGGAGCTTCGGAACAAGGCGAGCGAACTGAGCGGCGGCAAGCGCTGGCAGGATGTATTCCCCGGCGTCGCGTCGGTAACCGTTACAGAGAATGGCGCTGGTCATCGCGTGGGCCTTCGCATTGAGAAGAAACGGGGCATCCCGGTCCAGCTCGTGCCGGAGGGTACGCCTGGTGCCTCAGTGGTCGCAGTAAAGCGAGTCAACGAGCTGGGCTATTACAACATGGGCAGGGATCAACTCGCGACCCATTTGGGGCTGTCGAGGAACAAGACGACCGCAGCGATTTGGCGGTTCGAGGTTCAAAAGGATCCAGAGTGCTTCATGGAGGTAAAGATCGGCAAAACGTCGTTCAAGCGGTATTCGCAGCGCGCGTTGGAGAGGATCCGGCAGCACCTCGGCGCGAAACCGGCCGAAGAGGTGTGGGCCGAGTATAAGCAGTCGAGGTTGAAGGGGAAACCGCAATGAGCACTTTTCCGGCCAGTCTGGAACCTCTCGCCGGGGCGGATTTATCGTGAAACTCGAGGGCAGAATGTGGTGGTCGGCTCGGGAGGCAGGCTCTGATGGCACGTGGTGACCCCCTCTTTTCGAAATACGGATGTTTCGACGAACTCATGGCACGAGATCGCGCGGCGAAGGAGGCCGTCGAAATTTATGCGGCAGATGACTTATTGAATTCAAGTCCCGACGACTTGGCCAATTTACTGGAGCACAAATTTCATATCGCGGTGCCTGTCCTAAAAGAAGACGCGATCGAGGTTGACCAACAAGAGGCTCAGGTGGACGTGAGCCGGGATTGGAACCGAATGATATTTGACCGAGGTCAGCCGTTTTATATCAAGGGGACCGACGTCACCTTCTTCGTTCCCTTCGAGGGCGACGCGGAGGTTTTCGAACTCAGACCAAGTGTGCGTACGCTAAACCCACCTCGGGGGGTCGTTGAAGATAGGGAAGTCGTGTTGAGTTACACCCGGTTGGACCAGGACAGCGCCGCCGTTAAGCGCGAGTTTGAGCAAGACCTCGCGGCCATCCGGCAATCCTTGGCGCGTTTGGCAGAGGATGTGGCGAACTTCAACGGCTCGCTCAGAGGAAAGCTAGTCCAATGGATAAGCGCGAGGAGAGAAAAACTGCTCAAAGACAGAGGAATGGTCGCGTCCCTTGGGTACCCGCTTCGTCGCCGGGAGAGCGTGCCAGCAGTATATGCGCCGCCTCCGGTCAGGAAGAAGGTAGCCCCGGCAATGCCGGGGGGAGCGGTAGCGGCTCCCCCTGGCGCCTCTGAGCCGTTTCTAGAAATGGAGGTCTACGAACACATCTTGTCGCTGCTCTCCCAGATGGCCGTTGTGATCGAGCGCAGCCCACAAGCGTTCCGAACAATGGGAGAAGAAGACATCCGGTTCGTGTTGCTAGTCCCTTTGAATACGCACTACGAGGGCCGCGCTTCGGCAGAAGCCTTTAACTTCGAGGGTAAAACCGACATCCTGATCCGCGATAGTGGGAAGAATATATTCGTCGCGGAGTGCAAATTCTGGGACGGCCCGGAATCCTTGCGCAAGGCGATTGACCAAATACTGGGGTACACCTGTTGGCGCGACACGAAAACTGCACTGCTCATATTCAATCGCCACCGCCAGCTCTCGACAGTCATCTCGAAAATCCCTGAAATTGTCAAGCAACACCCGAATTTCAGGCGGGAAGAGAAGTACAATTCGGAAACCGGGTTCCGCTTCGTGCTGCGCCACCGGGATGATGTGGCTCGTGAGCTGATCCTGACAATCCTCGTTTTCGAGGTGCCCGCTTGACCGGCGTCGTTACCGAATCCACCATCGAGAAGGCCGCCCTGGAAATCCTTGAAGGGCGGATTCGCCGTCCTTCACAGGCCAGCAGGTAGCAGGGAGGTTGTGCGTCGCAACCTCTGCGGCGCGAGATGGTGCCTGCAGAAAAGAAGAGGGTCTGCAGGAGTTTGTTGGAGGTGAGCGGCGGTTGGGGTCGTTTTACGCCAGCTTTTCCTGCGAGGCGGATGGGTTTCTTTCCAAGGGCGGTTCGAGCCTCCAGGGGTCCCGGTAACCCATCATCCGACGAAGATTCTTTTTGCTCGTCAGCAGCGGGTTCGCCGCCCGCGCCACCACGAATCCCAGACCAAGAGCCGCAAAGGAAGCCAAACCACGGCTACCTTTGCGCTACCCCGCTCTTCATTTGATAGACGTGCGTTTGTTGTTGAGGCCCCGCCGCCGCGGGTTGGCGGTAGAATCCCGGAAGAGCCGCAGGGGAACGCAAAAGGCAAAAGCCGCTGAGGAGCGCGAAGGACGCACACCTCAGCGCTACCTGCTCCGTGTTCCACACCACATGCGCACGCGGCGTGAGGCGCAGGTGCCCGGCGCGGAAATAGACCGGCGGCGCGCCTTCGCTTCACCTCGGCTGGTTGGCGGCGGGCGAGGCGGTCGAGCGAGGGGTGGGGCGAGACGGTTTTTGGCGCTGTTCGATTTCCTGGATAGCGGCGTCAATCCACCACCGCTCCTCGGAGCTGGCTTGGGCGCGGGCGGCTCGGAGGGCCGGCAGCGCGACGGCAGCGGGCTGCTGGCCGAGGGCACGGACGATGGCTTCCCGCTGATCGTCGCTGGTGGCCGCCTGGAGACGCGCCAAGAGGTCCGCGGTCTGCTGCTGCGGCTCGACATGGATGTTGATGGTTGCCGCTGCGGGAATCGGGTCGGTTTCAAGGCGCGGCCCGATGGAAATGGCTTCCAGGGTGTGCGAGCCGCCCGAAAGCGAGCGCAAAGTAAGTTCGCTCCGCGCGCTGGGCGGACTCCAGGGGCCGCCATCGAGCCGCCAGCGAAACAGCGCCGGGGCTGAGGCCGTGGTGGCGAATTGGGCGCGAACGGCATCCGGCGCCACGCGAGTCCAACGAATGGTCGTCTGCGGCAGCGGCCCGGCATGAGCGCGAACCACGTATTCGCCGAGCTGTCCGTTGGCCAGCCATGTCTCAAAAAATTGGTTGCCCTGGGCGTCAATGAGGACATTGCCGAGGCGGCGACCATCAAGGAAGGGCTGAGGCCGGCGGCTTGATAGCGCCATGCGGCACCGGCCAGGCAGGCCTTCGTAGAGATTGCCGCGCCACGTCCACCAGGAGCGTCCCAGGCGATCGTGAGCGAGCGAGGTTGACTGGGTGAAGGAGCATCCGGGCGGAGGCGGAGCCGTCGGACGCGCCGCGAATCCTACAAAGACACGCTCTGTTTGAGGCTCGTAAGAAATCGAATGCCAACCACGCTCCGGCTGCCATTCCCAAGTCTCATGGTGGATGTTGATGGCCAGGAGGTCCGCTGAGTCAAAGAAGGGCGAGGAATCGTAAAGAGCGTTGGGAGGGCCGGGCAACCGCGAACGATTCCAAAGATGCCAACTCCTCCCGTCAAAATAGTTGATTCCAAAACACGCTCCCACAAAGACTATCTGCCCGCGTGGTCCGTAGATGGGCTTCATGCGGTCTTCATCAGGGTGGAGGAAGCGCAGCGGATGCTCGGCGTTGATTTGGAGAGCGGCTTGATAGCTTGGGTAGTCATCCCAATGACCCGTGCGAGGATGAAAGACGGCCATCGGCCCCATGCGGCAATCGGGAAACAGCCAAACGTGGCCTTGCTGATCCAAGTCCAGGCTGCTCAGCCAATTGGGCGGGATGTTCCCCGGCAAGGGATGCTTGACCCATCGGTGGCCGGTCCATTCATCGAGAGCGCGCCCGCGCCAGGTCAGGATGCCCCACAAACGATCATGCCGGTCAGGCACCAGAAGCGTGGCGGTATTGATGACAGAGACGCCCTTGTCCGGCGGGGGCGGATTCAACAGCGACGCGGAGGAAACCTGCGCGGTGCGGGCTCGAACCAAGTCCACCGCCAAGAAACGGCCGCCCGGCAGCGGGAATAATCGGCTGACGGTATCGAGCGGAAAGCCCTGTTGCCAGTTGATGAGCTTCGGCAAACCGCGACCCCGGGGAACAAACCACAATCCCGTGCCCCAGGCGCCAAGCCAGAGTCCCTGGCGCGTCACAAGCCATGGGCGCAACGACTGAAAATCAAAATCGTTCAACTCATCGAGTCCGGTGAGAACTCTCTGCCATCGCCCGCGCCGGTAACGCCAGAGAATCCCCCACAGCCGATGCTGCCGATTCTCCGCGACCGGCCCGTGAAACACCGAGGCCACCACGTAGCGCCGGCCTCCGGCACGAAACACTCTCTGGAGGAATCGGAACGACCGAGGGTGGCCCGAGCGCAGCCGGCGAGCCGTGAGCGTGGTGGTGTTAATCAGGTAAAGGCCCTGCCCAAACACCGCTGCGGCTAAATGATGCTCGTCCCAGCGGCCCACCGACGAAAGCTGGCCGCTCGGAAGGCCGGGAATTTGCGGATGGTAAGCGAAATGGCCACGGTCATAGATGAGAAAGCCGCGCATGATGGCGCTTCCCACAACCATCCGAACCGGATAGCCCGACCAGATCCAAGTTCGTCCCGCTGAGTCCGTTGTTCCGCGAAGGGCCAGATAAGGCTGTCCCTGCTGGTTCATGAACACGCGGTGGGGCAAGTATTGCGAGGGCTGAAGCGTGTAAACGAGGCGCGCCTTGCCGCTTGGCCCCAGGCGATAGATGCGCGGCTGTTGGCCCGTGAATAGGACGCTGCCCTCGGCGGTCGGGATGACCTGGGCAGAACCAACCGGTCGCGGGAAGAAGAAATAGGGCCGCGGCCGGATGCGCACCCGGCCCAGAACCTTTACCTCCGAGCCGCGCTGCCAGGTGAACCCATCCCCCGCGGCGCCCAAGTTCCAAATTACCACCACGCCGCCGTCGGGTCCAGGCGCAACCTGGAACGCGGTCCCGTTGGGAATGGCGCCGCGCGCGACCACCCAGCGGCCGTGTTGCCATCGGTAAAGCTTGCTATCTACGCCCGTGGCCCAGACGGTTCCGGCATGGTCTTCCGCCACCGAGTTGATCGTTGTTGTATCCGCGGGACCGGGCTGGCTCATCCCAAAGCGAGAGGAGCAAAACAAGCCAAGAGCCGCAAGCGCCAGCCATCGAGCGGCTCGAACTCGCGCTCCACCCCTGCCCGCGGCGGGAGGATGCGCGATGCGCGGGACGCGATGCGCGGGGGCATCATCCGCCCGCATTGCGCGAGAGCTTCCGTTTACCACGTGTAATGCACCGTGTAGGTGAGGGTTTTTTCGCCATTCGCCGGCACTTGAACTCGAAACTCGATAATCTGGCTGCTTTGCTTCACGAAGGGATCGGAATGCTGAAGGATTTGCCAGGTTCGGCCGCGGTAGAGGTGCTCAATGACGCGAACCTCCACCGGCTGCGGCTTGTGGCTGCGCAGGCGAATTTCGAACGATTCGTCGAGCGTGTGCCGGAACGTATCAATCACGTAATTTGTTCGCCGCCGGTCGCCGGAAAGATCGTAAGCGTTGCCGGTGTAAGCGCGGACGCGGTCATTGGCCGCCGTGCGCTGAACGCGCGCCTCGCCCAAAAATTCCAAATTGCCGCCGCTGTTTTCGCGGTAAAAGCGAAGGCGTCCGGCGGGCAGCGGCAGCCCCAGGTGATTGGCGGCGGTGTCGGAGAAGGAACGTATCACCCGCACCTGATGCGTGGACTGGGTGCCATAATCGCGATTCTGGCGGATCATGTCCATGTTCCAGCCGTTGTATTGATTGGGGGGAATATAAACGCCGTCATAGACGTAGTAGTGGCGAAAGCGGATGCCGCTCGCGTGGATGAACTCGATTTGTTTGGTTTCCTGATTTCGCAACGTGACCGCGCGGTGGAGGGTGTAAAGATGATACTCATCGAACGGCTGCTGCGTTACGAGTGAGGGCTGAGGGCCGGTCATCAGGCCGCCCGCTATTCCGCCCGGCACGCCGCCCGCATAACCGTAAGGCTGCGGGGGAAGCTTATGGAGCGTCCCAGCCATCAAATCAACTTGAGCGTTGTGGAAGGTCATGCCACTGTTGTTGCGCATCGTGACCCACCCCACCAGCGCCAGCGTTTTTCCTTGCCGTGGTTCAATCACGTTGTACGTGGCATCCCAGTCCATGCCGCCGGTGATGTAACTCAGTTGGGCGTTGACGTGCCCGGCGCTTGGGCTTTGAATCACCCAACTCAGGATGGGCTTCAGAATGCTTCCCTCGGCGAGCGCGGGGAACAGCGGCTGGCCCGGCAAGGAGAATCGGAGTTGGCCATTGACTTCAATAATCGGCTGGCGCGCCCCGAGCGGAATCTGTGGCTGCATGGCATAGCCCGGCTGGTAAGGATTGTAGGGTGGGCCAGGCGGCACGTATCCGCTGCGAATGATCTTGCCGGAGATTATTTGGGTGTGGCCGTCCTGCACGGCCAGGAAATTGATGGTCTTTCCTTCATACCTTTGTAACATGCTGCCTTGAGTCACCGGGTCAGCGCGGTAGTTCTGCTCCAAAATGCGGAGAGGATATTGCCCGGTTGGGTCGCGCAGAATCACCGAGTCCGGCTCTAGATACGCGGTCACGTCGGAAAGCCGAATGCGGTTGATTCCGGCTTTCAAATCGAGCGGCACCGCCACGCGCACCACGGCAAAATTCTGGTTGTAGATGGTGAGGCGGGGCTGCTGCGCCCGTGCGGCCACCACCCCCAACCCCACGGCGCACAGCACTGCGGCAATTTTGCGGTTCCCAGCCCGAGCCGCGCCGTTAATGAGCTGGATTCGATGCGGGATTGAACGCGCCTTGCAAATCAGATGGCGCATGGCCTTCCCCCCCGGACGGTGCATGGCGGCTGCCCTTGGGCGCAGGATGACATTCGTTGGAGGTCCGTCGTGGCATGGGCAGCCCTGCGTCGGCCTTGTAATACGCGGGACACTATCACAGAAACGATCCTGCCGCAACCGAATCCGCCTCCCGACATGCCTTGCAGCACCTCCCCCACGCTGACCGGAGTCGTTAGCCGATTGCAGCCAAGCGAGCCGATAGCGAGCACGGCCATCACGGCAAGGGATTCGCGCGGAGGCTTGCTCGGTCTCTAACTTCGTCCGCGGAGGGGGCACGATTTATCCGCGTTGACTTCCAAATTCTATAGACGGTAGAATAACGTTTCATTCTGCGATTGGCGTTGGGTCCCGGGTGCGGAGGGTGAGCGCATGTCTTTGGACACTGAGGGGAGTTCCGTGGAGTTAGCGCGGGACTCTGCAAAGTCTCAAACCCCAAGCGAGCCGGGTCAGAACGGCCTTTCTCATCTGCCGACAACAAGCGATGCCTCGCCCATCGAAGCCGAGGGCTCAGCCGATGCCGGACCAGCAGCGCCGGAGTCCGCGGCGGAGGCCGAATCTGAAGCGACGCTCGAAGCGAGAGAAATCTCCAGCCTCATGGAGTCGGTGGGGGCTGCGCCTCCGTTAAGCCGAGGCGAAATTGTTCGCGGACAAATCTTGAACATCACCGACAACGACGTCTTTGTGGACGTGGGTCTGAAGAGCGAAGCGGCCATTCCCCGCATTGAGTTTCTCACGCCGGAAGGCGACCTCAAGGTGCAGGTTGGCGACACCGTGGATGTTTGGGTGGAACGCTTCGATGAACAGGAGGGGACTGTCGCGGTCTCTTACCGCAAGGCCGTCTATGAAAAGGTTTGGGAAGAGATCGAGCGGTCGTTCCACGAGGAAACCCCCATCCGCGGCCGAGTTCTGGAGCGGATCAAGGGAGGGTTGGTGGTGGACCTTGGCGTGAAGGCCTTTCTGCCCGGCTCGCAGGCCGACTTGCGAGCCCATCCCAATCCGGACGAACTGGTAGGACAGGAAATCGAATGCCGAGTCATCAAACTCAATCGCAAACGCGGCAACGTGGTGGTGAGCCGGCGTGCCATTTTGGAGCAGGAATTACAAAGGCGGAAGGCGGCGCTGCTCGAGCAGTTGACGGAGGGCGCGGTGCTGACTGGGCGGGTCAAAAACCTTACCGAGTATGGCGCCTTTGTGGACCTGGGCGGGATGGACGGCCTGCTCCACGTCACGGATCTGAGCTGGAGGCGGGTGAACCATCCTTCCGAAGTGGTGCAAGTGGGTCAGGAAGTCCAGGTCAAGGTGTTGAAGTTTGACCGAGAGAAAGGACGAATCTCGCTGGGGGTGAAGCAGCTCTTGCCCGACCCGTGGGAAGACGCCGCGTCGCGCTACGCGCCGGGGAGTCTGGTTCGAGGGCGCGTGGTGAGCCTGACCGACTACGGCGCTTTTGTGGAGCTTGAGCCGGGCATCGAGGGCCTGATCCACGTTTCCGAAATGTCGTGGGGCAAGCGGATGCGCCACCCCTCGAAAATCCTGAAGCAAGACGACTACGTGGAGGTTCGGGTCCTGGAGATCCACAGCGAGCAGCGGCGCATCTCCCTGAGCCTGCGCCAGGCGCTTCCCGATCCCTGGCAGGCGTTCGCCGAGCGCGTTTCCGTGGGCTCCGTGGTGCGCGGGCGGGTGCGGCATTTCACGGACTTTGGCGCCTTCGTCGAAATCGAAGACGGCATTGACGGCCTGATCCACGTCTCCAACTTTTCGTGGACGAAGGAGATCAGGCATCCTTCGGAAATGCTCCAGAAGGGGCAAGAGGTGGAAGCGGTGGTTTTGGAGCTTGACCCCGCCAAGCGACGGATTGCTCTGGGTCTCAAGCAGCTCCAACCTGATGTTTGGGAGAGCTTTTTCAACAAAGTCGCCGTCGGCGATTGGGTTCGAGGCAAGGTCATCCGAAAAGCATCGTTTGGAGTATTCGTAGAAATCGAGGAGGGCATTGAAGGACTCTGCCACGCTTCGGAGTTCGAGCCGCAAGGGAAGAACGGCGAGACGGTCTTTCCGGCGGTCGGGAGCGAGCATCAATTCCGAGTCGTTCGCCTGAATCGGGAAGAGAAGAAGATCGGGCTGAGCTTGCGCTCGGCCGACCGCGCCGCAAGCCAAGAGGGTTCAGGAAAATCCAAGGAATCACCGCCGCTTTCGAGGATGGCTGAGGCGCTTTCGTCGGCAGGAATTACCTCCGCGACCGTCATGCGCGCCCGAGGCGAGACGGACGGTTAGCAAAACGTTGAGCGGCCCGTTTTCCGTGGTTGCGCGGCCGAGCACGGGCAAAAATTCAAAGCCTCACGATGATCCGAGGAGGATTCGATTATGACGAAGGCTGACCTCATCGAAGACGTTGCAAAAGCCGGCGAACTCAATCACAAAGATTCCGAGCTGATTGTGGAAACCGTCTTCGACGGCATCATCAAATCCCTCCAACGGGGCGAGAAGATTGAAATTCGAGGCTTTGGAAGCTTTCGCACCCGGCAACGCCGGGCGCGAGTGGGGCGCAATCCCAAAACGGGCGAGCGGGTGGAGGTGGCCGCGAAAACCATCCCCTACTTCAAGCCCAGTCGAGAATTGAAGAATTTAATCAACGCCGGCCAGCCCGCGGCGCCGGCCCCGGCGGCGGATAATCCCTCGCCGGCCAACCCGACGCCTTCGACGCCTGCCTGAGCCGCGGGCAGCAGACCCTATCCATGGATTACCTCTGGACGCCCTGGCGCTACCAATACGTCAATCAGAGTTCAGATGAGCAGCGCTGCGTGTTGTGCGAGATGGCGCAGTCGGACGCCCGCCACGACGCCGAACAACTGATTTTTCACCGAGCACGCCACAACTACCTTGTCCTCAACCGCTATCCTTACACGACCGGGCATTGCATGATTGTCCCTTACGCCCACGTCGGCGATCTCAGCTCGGCGACAGCGGAGATCCTTACCGAGATGGCGCTTTTGGCGCGCGACCTGGAGCGCGCCTTGGAAGCCAACTATCATCCCAATGGCTACAACCTGGGCATCAACATCGGGCGTTCAGCCGGAGCCGGCATCGCCCGCCATCTTCACCTCCACGTCCTTCCGCGATGGGCCGGGGACACCAATTTTATGACGGTGACGGCGGAGACTCGCGTTCTGCCGGAAGACCTCTCCGCGACCTATAAAAAATTGGCGCCCTTTTTCACGAGCAAAGTTGGTTGAACCACGCGACAACCCACGACGCGAGAGGCCATCTCCCGCTTCAAACCCGAATCGTTAATTGGTTATCTCCGCAGTGTCCTCCGCCGAGGGGCCGTGGGTCGCGGCACGCCCCCCGCAGGATTAAGAGACTTGAGTCTCGATGTAGCGCGCCAATCGCGTCACGCCTTCGGCGAAGATATCCGAGGGCGGCAGCAGGCTCAGCACCAAGTAACCGTCCGTGGGAAAGTCATAAAAGTGGCCGGGATGGACCAAC
Organism: Acidobacteriota bacterium; assembly: GCA_021838785.1. GTDB lineage: Bacteria > Acidobacteriota > Terriglobia > UBA7540 > UBA7540 > JAKCCV01. The sequence continues at coordinate 116,647 of JAKCCV010000005.1, forward strand.
ACGCCTTCTCCTTGAACCAACTCCACGCACCAGGCCTCGTCAGAACGAATGGAGGGAATCTGCAGAACGGCGTACCAGCCGCCCTCGACCAAGAGGCGCGTGATGGGCGAGCGAGGCCCTAGGATGGCGTCAAGCTGCCCGAGGTTCTGGCGGAGTCGAGCGAGGATTTGCGGCTGGAGGGAGCCTCGAAGCTCTAAGAGCCGAGGCAGCGCGGCGGCCATGGGGATGCTGACGGAAAGATAGGTGTCCGCGATGATTTCCAGCCGTTTTACGGCAGAGGCTAGAACCTCCGGCGGGCCGCTCGCCACAATCCAGGCGAGTTTCATTTGAGGCAGAGCGGAGATTTTGGAAAGCCCGCTCAGAGTGAACGTTAAAACCTCGGAAACGCCGGCGTGGGTGGCAACACGCTGGGCATCCGGCGCCAAGGCGTAATCAGCGAACACCTCATCGGCGAGCAAGGCCAGGCCGTGGGCGCGGCAACATTCCACCAGAACGTCAAGCTCCGGCCGATGGACAAACGATCCTGTCGGATTGTTTGGATGCACCACCAAAACGGCGCGGCTCCGCGACGTAAGGCAAGCCGCGAGCGAGGCGGCATCCAACTGCCAGCCCTGGGCGTAGCGCAGAGCGTAGGCGCTGATCCGGACATCATTCAGCGTCGCCAGATAATCGAACAGCGGATAGCTGGGTCGAGGCGTGTGCACCTGATCGTCCGCATCGGCCAGCAGGCGGAAAAGGTACGAGTAGGCCTCGCTGGTGCTGGTGGTGAGGAAAATTTGGTCGGGCGAAAGCGCCACGCCGCGCTCAGCGTAATAGCCGACCACCGCGTGGCGCGCCGCCAGAAGCCCTCGCGGATCCGGCTCGTAGCGCAACGCCTCCTCACTCGCCAGTGCCTTGAGAATCTCTTGCGCCTCCGGCGCGAACCCGCAGCGCGTGGGATTCGATTCCGTGAGGTCGAGAAGTGGGCGGCCTTGGCTCCGGCGTTCGGCCACCGCCGCGCTGAGGCGGTTCGGGGTGAGCGGCCAGTTTGTGCGCTGCGCAAACATGCTCAGAGTTGCCTCCGGGGTTCTCAAGGGGTCGGCGCCGGTCAAGAAACCATTTCAGTCGGGTAGCCGATTGGACGGAGAAGCTTGAGCAAAGCCTGGAGGGATAGGCGCGTGCTCTCCGCTTTGCTGGTGCCGGGTTTGCGGTAATGGGTTTCGAGCGAAACCGTGGAGCAGTAGCCGTCCCGCCGAAGCGCCTCCCATTGGCCCTTCCAGTCAATCACGCCGCCACCGACCGGCGCCCACGCCAGCTTGCCTGTCCGGCGATTTTTGCGCACGTCTTTGACGTGAACGTGCTCCACCCAGCCACGGACCGCCTCATAGCCGTCGGGGTAGGGCGTCTCACCCAACATGGCTGCGTTCGCCGGGTCCCAGGTGGCGCGCAGGTGGGGCGAGTTGATGTCGCGCAGCAGGCGCCCCAATTCCTTGCCCGTTCCCACGTTGCACTCGTGCTCGTTTTCGAGTGTCAACAGGATTCCGTTCTTCCCGGCCAGCTCGGCCGCCCAGGCCAAGCGATCGCGGACATGAGGATAGGCCTCTGCGGGATGCTCCACGCGCCAGTAACTAAAAATCCTCACCCGGCGGGTCCCGAAAAAACGCGCCAAGCGAAACGACTCCTCCAACAGCCGCTCCGTATCCGCGTCGGTGAAATTGGCTCGGAAAGTGTCGCGCCGCTCCTGGGGCCGAGCGGGAAGCTGCGGCAGATTGTATTTGAAAATGGGCGAGCCGATTTGCCAGACCTTCAGATGGTGTTGCTCCACCAGCGCGCGGGCGCGGTCAAGCTCCGCCGGGGAAAGATTCATCACATTCTTGTTCCAAAGCCGGCGCAATTCGCACCCGCGCAGGCCGTGACGGGCAATAAAACGGACGGCGACCTCAAAGTCCTCCGCGATTTCGTCGGTAATGATCCCGAGTTCCCAGCCGGCAGCGGCGAGGTGCCGGGCGCGAGGCGCGTCGGCGACTTGGGCAGGATCGTCTGCCGCACTCCAGCCGTTGCCTTGCGACCCCGAGCGTTCCATTCAAGCCTCCGTTTGTGCGCTGCCCAGCACCCTGCCCGTTCGCGCTCCGGCTGTGGGACCGGTGAGCTGCGGGATACGCCTCCGTTGAAGCCTTCGTGCTTCTATCGAACGTATCGAAACCCGTAAATGCGCCGGCCGCCAAGGTCAAAGAGAGCGCGGCGACGCACCTCGGCCTTTTGCTCGAACTCATCGTCGCCCGGAGCGTAAGGGCAAACCACCGACACCATGTCTCCGACGTGGAGGTCCATGCCGAGGTTGGCCGCAAAACCGTTCTTCGACATATTTTCGGTTTTGGTAATTTCCACTTCTCCCTGGGCGCTTCGGACGCGAATCGGCATTTTCATTCCCAGGCGCTTTTCGCCCCGTTTTTCGACTTTCTTCAAGGCTTCGTCGAGGCGGGGCGGGGGGCTGGTCGGTTCCGTCTCGGCGAAGGCGCGGGGACGGCGAATGGTCTCCGCGTAGGTCCAATACATCAGCTTGGCGCAACGGTCGCAGGGGCGCGTCACCTGGCCGGTCGCGTTCAAAACCTCCACTTCCATCAAGGTGACGGTCCAAAGAGCTTGCTGCCGGCAGCCTCGGCACTCGAGCAGAGCTCCGGCCTCCGAACCCTGCGGATCCATCGCCGCGGGCAATTCTACTCCCCAAATATTGCGGCCGCTTTCCGTGCACTCCACGCCAAGCTCGTTGGGGCTGGCGCCCGTGGTCATCAGCCCGACCACTCGAAAATCGGCTTCATTGTAATTTTCCAAATTGACAATGCGAATCGAATCTCCCGGGTTCACGCGGTGGGTGAGGGCAATTTGCGCACCGGCGCGGCTGATGATTCGGGTATGCGTGTCCTCGGAAAATTGCGTTCCCGCCAGGTCAATGCCGATGACGCGAATGGGAATGGAGAGCGCTAAGCGCTCCGAACGTCTTTGCTCGAGGGAACCCATTGTCACCCCCTGTCAGCCGGAATGCTCGACTCTTGAAGCGAGCCGCACGCTCGGCGCTCGGCCCGACCTACTCTATCAGCGCCGGGAGCAGGACTCAAGATGCTACCGCCTGTACAGGCTTTTGGCGATTGTGTTAGTTTGCAATACTGGGATCATTACTATGTCGAGCGTGCGAGTCCGGTTTGCTCCGAGTCCTACCGGTTATGTCCACGTCGGTAACGCGCGGACGGCGCTGTTCAACTGGCTCTTCGCGCGGCATCATCAGGGGCAGTTTATCCTCCGCATCGAAGATACGGACGTGGAACGATCGCGCGCGGAATACGAATCCCAACTCTTGGACGATCTGCGGTGGCTGGGCCTGGATTGGGACGAAGGGCCGGATCGAGGCGGACCTTACGGCCCTTATCGCCAATCGGAGCGGCGCGAACTCTACGGCAAGTTTGCCCGCCAATTAATCGAGGCCGGACAAGCCTATTATTGCTTCTGCACGCCGGAGCAGCTCGAGGCGGAGCGGCAGGCGGCGCTCGAAGCCGGGCAACAGCCGAAATACTCCGGGCGATGCCGAGCTATTCCGCCGCACGAGGCGGAACGTCGCCGCGCCTCGGGCGAAGCGGCCGCGGTGCGACTGAAAATTCCGGAAGGCATTTACCGTTGGCGCGACGTGGTGCACGGCGAAACGAGCTTTTCGAGCGAGGTCATGGGAGATCTTATCCTGATGCGTTCGAGCGGCCAGCCCGCCTACAACTTCGCCGTGGTGATTGACGATCATTTCATGGAGATTTCCCACGTGATTCGGGGCGATGACCACATCTCGAACACGCCTCGGCAGTTGGCGCTCTATCGCGCTCTCGGCTGGACGCCGCCCCAGTTCGCTCACCTCTCGACCATTCTCGGCCCTGACCGCGCGCGCCTTTCCAAGCGTCACGGCGCCACGTCGCTTGAGAACTTTCGCCAGATGGGCATTCTGCCCAAAGCCTTGCGGAATTATCTGGCGCTCCTCGGCTGGTCACCCGCCGATGGCAAAACGGAAATTCTCAGCACAGAGCAACTCATCACGCAGTTCTCTCTCGATCACATCACCAAAAGCCCGGCGGTGTTCGATATTAAAAAACTTTACGCCTTCAATCGGCATTACATCAGCCAGATCAACGTCGGAGACTTTGTCCGCGACGCTGCCCTCCGCGCGTGGGTCGAGCGGCACTTGGTTGACGCGGGCTATCTCGAACCTCCAATCAACGGCAAAACCTCCGAGTGGCTTTTCAATAGACTTTTCCCCCTCCTGGCGCCTTCCGTGGACCGACTGGACGAGCTGTCGGCGCGCGCCTCGGTGGTCTTTAACTACGATGCGCAGGCCATGATGGAGCGCGAACAGACGCGGGCCGTTGTGGAACAGCCGGGTGCGCGCCAAGTGCTCCAAGCCTTCATATCCAAGGTTTTGGCGGAGACGGAACTCAGCGGCGAGCGGTTTCGAGCAATCACCAAAGAAGTCCAAAAGGAAACCGGAAAGAAGGGCAAAGAGCTGTTCCATCCGATTCGCGTGGCGCTCACCGGCCAGGTGTCCGGCCCGGAGCTTGAGAAATTGATTCCCCTTTTCGAAGAAGGCTCGAAGCTGCGGCTGAAAAAACATGTGAAAAGCTGCGCCGAGCGGCTGCGCGAATTTCAAGCGGCGGCAAAACTGTAACAGCGTTCCGGCGCGGCGCTCCCTGCGGTTTCGACCACAGAGTGGCCCGATGCGGCAGCGGAGGCGGGGACACCAGGCATGTCCAAGGGAAAATTCCCGGAGGTGCTCTACGGCATCCATGCCGTGGCCGAGGCTCTCCGGTCGCGGCCCGTAGAGTACGTGGCGATTTCGCGCGGCGCGGCGAACCCGCGCTTGCAGCAGTTGATTGATGAATGCCGGTCCGCCGGCGTTTCCCTGCGCTTTCTGCCGCGCGCGGCGCTCGAACGGCAAGCCGGTACAACCCACCATCAAGACGTGATTGCAGTTTGCGCGGCCAAAGCCTATGAAAGCCTGGAGGCTTTGCTCGAAGGAAATGCGAAGCCCCTGCTCGTGGTTTTGGACGGCGTTGAGGATCCGGCGAACCTCGGCGCGGTGATTCGCACCGCAGTGGGCGCCGGCGCGGCCGGCATCGTCGTACCGGAGCGGCGGGCGGCGGGACTTTCTCCGGCGGTGGCGCGCGCGGCGGCAGGCGCCCTCGAACACGCTCGCGTCGCTCGCGTTCCCAACCTGCCGCGCGCTTTGGCTACTCTGAAGAAACAGGGCCTTTGGGTCTATGGATTTGAAGCCGCCGCCCCCACCACCTATTATGATCTCGATTATCGCAGCCCTTGCGCGCTGGTTTTTGGCGGAGAAGGAGGTGGGTTGCATCGGCTGGTGGGGGAAGGGTGCGACCAACGCGCCAGCATTCCGCTTCAAAATGCGGTAGAATCGCTCAACGTCTCGGTGGCGGTGGCCGTAGTGCTTTATGAGGCGGTACGACAGAGACGACCAAGGTGAGGCGGCCTCTGCGTCGGGCCGCCGGTTACAACGCTACCGCAGCCGGGTTCATCTAAAGGATGAGGGTCCCAAAGACGCGAGAGGAGCGTGCGATGCGCAACGCTCGAAGCCAAATGCAGCGCGTTATAGTTGCCGGAATCACTTTCCTGCTGGGAGGGAGCTTGGGGGTTCTCTCGCTTGGGGCGCAAACCGCCGGCGGGCAAAGCTCCGCCACGCCCGCTGATCGCCCGGACACCAAAGCCGCCATCAAAGTCCAATCGAACCTGGTCACCGCGCCGGTGACGGTGACCGACCGCTCCGGCCAGGTGGTCTATGGGCTGCGGGAACGCGACTTCCGCGTTTATGACAACGGCATTCCTCAGCAGATTACCCGATTCGACCACGAAGAACACCCTGTCTCCGCCGTCGTGTTAATTCAAGACAATAACGCGGTGGCGCCGCTGGTCAAAAATCTCGATTTTATTGTGCCGGTGTTAACGCAAATGTTGCTGGGGCCAGAAGGCCGGGCGGCCGTCATTCTTTACTCCGATCAAATCAAACGGGTGCAGGACTTCACCAACTCCAGCCGTCGGCTGGATGCCGCGCTGAAAGATATTCGGGCGGAGGGCGGTGGCGCGCGGCTCAATGACGCCATCATGCAGGCGGTTAACCTCCTCGATCACCGTCCCAAGGAAGATCGCCGGATCATCCTGGCGATTTCCAATGGCTGGGATTCGGGCAGTGAGACGACGCGCCGAGAAGTGGTCGAACGAGCCGCTGCCGCCCAGGTCAGCATCTACGGACTCGACCTGAGCGGGCTTAAATCGCTTCTGAAGCGCAAGCCCACTCCGCCCGCGCCCAACCCGATTGACACCAACGTCGCCCGGCCGCCTGTCCCCGGCATGCCCAATACACCGGACATGGACACCCGCATCTGGGAGAATCCTGTTCCCGGTGGGCCGATTCTTGGCGAGGTGGCACGGACGACGCTCAGCCACTCCATCATTTTTAAGAGCCCGCTGGCGTTTTACACCCGCTTTACCGGCGGCGCCCTTTACTCCCAATGGTCGTCTCAGGCGCTGGTGCAGCATTTGGCTCGCCTGGCGGATGAGATTCACACCCAATACGAGCTGGCTTACGTTCCAAATGATCTTACCCAAACAGGCTTTCACCGCATCGAGGTTCGTGTGACCATGCCCGGCCTGCGCGTGCGAAACCCCGAAGGTTACTTCTACTATAAGCCGGGAACACGCTGAACCAGGCTCGCGGAGCTTCCGCCCAGGAATCGGTCAACTCTCTGCGCTGGACCAGGAGAGAAAATGTCCGAAGCCGGTCAAGGAGGGTGGTTTCGGTGGCATCGCACCGTGGCAATAACGCGGCAGGGTGTGACCAAGAACTAATAATAATGTTCGTGGGTTTCAACCTGGACGCGCCGGCCCACCTTGAGGTCAATCTCAGCCAGATAAGGCCGCATGGCTTTCGGAGAGACGGCGAGAATCATGGCGCGCTGGGCGCGAGCCGTTCGATAGACGACCGTGAAGTAGCGATTGTGGTTTCCGCCGTGTCCCCGCGGCTCAAACCGCCATGCCAGTCCCATGCGGCGAACTTGATGGCTGATCTCGGCTCGGTATTGCATCACCAGAATCGAATGGTAAGGGATGGTAATGGAACCTTCCGGGCAACGGAAAACCATGGAGGACGCGGTCAACCCCAGTTCGCCGCGACATCCTTTTCTGATTTTTTCCGTTCCCCCAACATATTTGAACGGGGCAGCACGATACCTTTCACGCGCCGGGCTAGCCGTCGCCCCCAGGGTCGCGGTCCAGCCGAGGGCCCAACAGGCCAACAGCGTCGCGGCTGTTTGCCGACGCCCCCATCTCCATCTCTGCCCTCCGCTTCTCGAACCGATTTCCATGCCGTTTCTTTCGAGCAACAGGTTAAGCACTGCTTAAGGCCCGGCTGTAGCGGAAGTCGCGCCGCGATGGTCCGCGGTCGCAGAGGCCACGGGCACATTGACCTCCACGTACCACGGAATGGCCAGGGTTCCCCAATGCGCAGGAAGAAATTTCCAGTTGCGGAGTGAAGCGTGGGCCGCACTTGCTTGATCATCCACGCGAACGATGGGTTCGGCGTCCAGAACCCGTCCGTTTTTCCCCACCAACACGCGCATCCGAACCGACTGTCCCGGCGCGGCGCGCGTGGGAGCGCGAACGACCTGGGGCGGCTTCACCTGGCGCGCGAAATCTCGCGCCGGATGGGAGGGCAAGCTGGCAATTTTCCAGATTCGCAGCGCAAAATTGACGCGGACATGCGTTTCAAAGCTCTCGGGGCCGTGAGCGCCCACGTAAGGGCGATAGTGCCACCGTCGCACGGCCTTCAGCGCCGCGGCCGCCAGCAAGGCTTGGCCTCGCAGGACGTGAACCTTACCCACGCGCCCTCGCGGGGTGACAATCACCTGCAAGTCCACCTTGCCCTGAACGTAGTTGATTTTGGCTAAGGGAGGATATTCAGGGATGACTTGCCGCACCAGCAACCGCGTGGCCATGCGCTTGCTCAACACGACCGGCGAAGTCTCCGAAGCCCGCCTCGGCAGAGCCTTGGTAGAAAAGGCCGCCAGCAGCATCGTCAACAGCACTTCCGAGCCCATCGCTTGGCTCCGACGGGCGTTTAGGAGCGGGATTCCAGAATCACCTGAGCGATGACGTAACGGTCGGCGTGTGAGATTGAGACCTCGGCTCCCGTGACGCCCAACTCGCTGGCCACCTCTTGCGCTCGGCCAGCAAAGACCAATACCGGTTTGCCGCTCGGCTGGTGAGTTACCTCGACGTCCAGCCATCGGACACCCTGTCCCCACCCCGTTCCCAGAGCCTTAAACGCGGCTTCCTTGGCGGCAAAGCGCGCTGCATAGCGCTCCGCCTTGTTTTTGAACTGTTCGCAATAAGCAATCTCCGCCGGCGTATAAATTCGCTTGTGAAAGCGCTCGCCGTATCGCGCCAGGGCTTCCTCAATGCGGCGTGTTTCCGCAATATCTACGCCCGTGCCCACAATCATGGAAATAATTCTACTCCGCCGAGGTAGCCCGCCGGCCTCGGCGGAGCTGTCGCGCTATGGCTGTGGCCACGTCACCTCTTCCACGGGATGCCTGAGCAGCGCTTGCTCATATCCCCGAATCGTATAATACGTCGCCTTATCGAAAAATCGGCCAATCAAATGCTGGAGTTCCTGCTCTTGATAGAGCTGCACGGCCGAGTCCACCATGCCCGAGGCGTTGATGTAGTTCCGCAAATGGTATTTCGTCAGAATCAGAGCATAGACGAGTTCGCTCAGAGGGACCTTCTCCTCCGCTCGGCGGCGCGCCAGCTCATAATGCGCCGACTCGATTTCTTCATCGGACATCGTCGTGAGCCATTTTCCGAGATTGCGGTAAACGTCATACGCGCGACGCTCGATGGTTCGCGTTGGCAGGGCGTGATAGGAAGGCGTCTTCGGATTCGACTGCAAATCTTCCACCACGCCTCGGGTTAATTCATCGGCGTGCTCTTCAATCCTTTGAACCAAACGTGTCGAAAGCAGCATGAAAAGCCCTTTTCCCCCTTCCGAGATATCCGTTCCCCTCTCCGCTTGACCATATCAAATTGAGACCAAGAGTTCAATCCGTGCCCGAAGCAGGTAGCGAGGTAGCGCAAAGGTAGCCGGAGTTTGGCTTCCTTTGCAGCTCTTGGTTTGGGATTGGCGGCGGCGCGGGCGGCGAACCCGCTGCTCACGAGCAAAAAGAATCTTCGTCGGATGATGGGTTACCGGGACCCCTGGAGGCTCGAAGCGGCCTTGGAAAGAAATCCATCCGCCTCGCAGGAAAAGGTGAGGTAAAACGACCCCCACTGCCGCTCACCTTCAACGAACTCCTGCAGAGCTTCTTCTTTCCGGCACGCACCGTCTCGATCCGCAGAGGTTGCGGCGCAACCTCTGCGGCTCATGGCCCCGTCGCCGTCCACTGCGTGCCAACGCCTGACTACCGGCACCGACGGCACAAACGCCGCAGAGGAGCGCCAACGACGCGCGCCTCTGCGCTACTCGCTTGCAATGCAACATCATCAACCCGATTGCTGGGGGAAAATCAGTCAGGCCGTGCTGCCGGAGATTGCCGAGACGGTGGGGGTGTCGCGGTCGAGTTTGAGCCGCGAGGCGATCGAGGCGGTGCGAAATGCGGCGCAAAAAGGATAAGGATTGGGCTGCTCGCGGAGCCGGTCGAGCGCTTTACCGGAAACGGCGGGGGCTCGCCAAATTACTGGATGACAGGCTTCGAGGCCAGCAGGCGCTTGCGCCAGCCCTGCAAGATCCCCAAAATGTCATCGATCGCTTGAGCGGGTGGCACATCATTGTCATCCACGCGCTTGCTCAGTCGCAGGTCTTGATCCACCAAGCCGAACACACGGTCACTGACAGCCCACTCGTCCCGCGTGGCGCAGCAGCCAGGAGCTTTCTGTAGCTCGCGGATTGAGCGGATCGCCTCACTGCGAGACTCATTGCTTTCCAACGCCACGTTGAGCATCTGGATTGCCGTTTCGATGCTGTGGTAGGCCAGCTTGCGCCGGTGCAGGATGCCTTGCACGAGCTGCTCGTCACCTGCCGAAGAGCCGTCCGCGAAGATCGCCGCGCCGAAAAGCTTCTGGACGGACATTCCGGGCCTCAAGCACGCGGCCACTGCCTCCTTGTCAAAGAGGAGCGGCTTCGTCTGTCCCGGCTGGATCGCATACAAGTGCCAGCCCCCTATGGCCACGTGCCAGGGGTTCCTCAGCGTTCCAAAGGCCGAGTTCCACGCAGAATCGTCCCAACTAGTGTTAATCTCCGGCCCCCTTGGATCTCGTGGAGTTGCGCGAGCCGGGCAGCGAAGCGCCAGTCCGGTAAGGGGCTGGCTCGAGTTGTTGGTCACCGCGAGCATCTGCGCGCCGTAGCGGAAGGTGCGGACCGCAAGGGTAACGGGCGGACTTTGGGCCGGCGAAGGCGGGACAAAGAGCAAGACCAGTACCGGCAGCGGAGAAAACCTCTTGTTCGTCTCCTCCTCCCCATTTTCGACTAGCTGGGTCGGCCCGTCCTCAACCATGCAGCCTGATTATAACCCGTGTTAGCAACTCACGGTCCAATGACGGACGGTTTGGCCTGATACAGGCGCTGCCGCCATTGGGCCAGTTGGTGGACCGCCAGTGGGATCAGTGTGCGCAGAGGCGTGGGGCCGCGCCCGAGCAGTGTCGAGTGCTGAAGATTGAACCAAACCTCATCAAAGGGCATGCTTCCGATAAGCCCCTGATAGTGCTGCCGGCAGCACCTCAGCGCCTGCTGCTTAAGCGCCGCGAAGCGGGCGACCAGTTGCTGGCGCGTCTCGCCCGAAGCCTGCGCCGATTGAAGCTCCCGGATGGCCACGCCGATATTTTGATACGCAGTTTTTCTGTCCGCAATGATCCTTTGAACCCAGCTCGGGTCGCCGAAGGTCGAACCGTCGGCAAAGACGGCGGCCTCAAGGGTCACCTTGGGCGGCGACACGACCCCACCGGGGCCAACCACCCCGCCGAAAGTGAGCCGGTGCGTGTCGCCGGGCATGACCTCCTGGTCTCGGGGATTGAGCACGGAGTCCACAATGCGGATGCTGTGCGGGTGCGGCGCGGCCACACCCGGCAGCGTCAGCTCGATGTAAACCGCGAACGCCGTCATCGGCTCCTGAGAGCCGTTGGTGAGCGCAAGTTGGACCCTGCCGCCCGAAAGCCGTGTCAGCTTGGCCGCTGCCGGCGGCAGGTCCGGCGCGCGCGCCGGACCTGCCGCGGCCCCGCCCAGAAGTGTAGCCACGACCGCCCCAACACGAAATGCCCTGCGCAATCGCATGTTGCACCTCCGCTCCCGCGGTGGTCCCGGGCACGGCACCCAACCGCTACCGAAGGCCTCCGGCGCTGAGTTGTCAACAGCCCTGGCTGATGTAGTCCTCGTAGTCATCAATGTACCAGCTCACGTAGCTCCCCGTCTGCACATACGGGCTGGTGTTCAGATCCTGGACGCCGGTGCCCCCACAGGCCCCGCTGGTGCAGTTGGCCCAGTTAACGCTCTCAGCGTTGTACATATCGAAGTAGCCGTACACGTTTGTCTCGTCACCGCTCATGTTTGAGTCATAGAAGCCGTTAACGGAGGCCCCGGGAAATGTGCTGCAATCGCAGTCTGTGTAGGTGGGGTAGCACACGCCCGAAAGGCTGTAGAACTCCGTCTGTAGGCAGTACGCGCCCCCGTCGTATTCAAGGCCCCATTGCAGGGTGACGCTTGTGTTCCCGCACTCATCGGTCCCGGAACAAGAACTGTCGTCTTCGAGATAGTTCAGAATTTCATCGAGGCACGGCTCCTGGCCGAGGGAGCCCGAGTCGAGCGAGCCGCACCCTGCGCTGGCGCAAATCTGACCTCGCGCTCTCGGCGCCGAGAGCGCCCACGCCCCCCAGATTGTCAACAGCGTTGCGGCCGTTACGGTTGCCGATTTGAGTATCATGGGAGGCCCTCCTGCGAAGCGAGGTCCCCCGACCGACCCGAGCAACGCGATCATATCAGTAAGGGGGGGTAAGTGTCAAGAGATATATTTACTTCGAAATTTAAAGATCGCACGACAAGAGGTCACGAACGCGACTCGCATCGTGACACGGGGGTCAGAGCCGAGGGCTGGTTTTGCGGCGCGGGCGATCGAGGCGGTGCGAAATGCGGCGCAAGGAAGGATAAGGATTGGGCTGCTCGCGGAGCCGGTCGAGCGCGCCTTCGGCGAATTCGGCGGCCCTGGCAAAATCGCGCTCGCGGTGCTCGTAGTAAATCGCCAGTTGCTCGTAAGCTGCGATTGAATCCGGCGTTTCCCGACGGACCATTTCCCGCCACAGTTCGACGGCGGCGGGGCCTCAACAACAAACGCACGTCTATCAAGTGAAGAGCGGGGTAGCGCAAAGGTAGCCGTGGTTTGGCTTCCTTTGCGGCTCTTGGTTTGGGATTGGCGGCGAGCCGTGCTCCAGGCTTTTCCGCAATCCCTTGCCCAAGAGGCTCATTCCAGCACCTCTTCGGTCACACTCGATTGCCTTCCTATGACGCCGAGTTTAGCACTCGGCGCGGCGGCGTCAAGGCGCTCTCATTTGCAGAATGGGCTATTTCTTTGCCCAATGCGCTACGGCGCCACTTGAAAAGCGCGACGCCGAACGGGGCGTGAAAGGCGCGAGTCAATTCGGATGTCTTGCGACAGGTGCCCAGAGCCGGCGAGGGCAACGCTTCGCATCTCAAAACGGTTGTGCCTTGGGAAAATGAGGGCTAAATAAACATGGGGTCGTCCGAGGTGGTGTCGCGGGCTGCTGAAGCGGGTCGGCGGGAAAAGAGAAACCCCAGCCCGGAACGAATCCCTTTGACCAACGCGGAGATTTCCGCGATGGGCGCCACGATGCTTTTCTGAATCAGGGTGGTGGTGGTATCAACCTTCTCCAGGACATCGGTGATGGCCTGGTCCACGCGGCTCATCTCCAGGCGGGTTCGCTCGGCGAGCTCCCCGGCAAGCGAGTCTATGGAGGCCACGCGCTCCCGCAAGACGCGGCTGGCCTCGGCAAGATTGCCGGTCACGGCCGCCAACGGCTGGCGCGAGTCGGCGAGGATTTCCGTGAGGGATTGCGCCAGCGGGCCGAATTGCTCGCGCAAGTTGTCGCGGCTCTGCCGGATTTCCTTTTGAATTTGCTCGGCGACCCGATAAATGCCCCACAGGGCGGCGGCTTGGAGGGCAATCGCCGCCGCGGCGATCGCAATAAACACGGTCAGCAAAGCATCGTGCCCCATCGTTCCATCCCTCCCTGTCTGAAGCGCCTTCCGTCGGCCGCCTCAGCGCGACTTCGTTTTTTCTTCCTGATAAGCCTGCTTGCCGGCTTCAAGCGCCGCCGAGAGCTGCTCTTTTTGCTTGGCCACCACGTCCTTGGCCTTGTCAACATACTCTCCGGCTTGACGGCGATATTCGCGCCCTTTGGCCGAAATCAGGTCGCGCCCTTCGCCCGCTCTTTGCGAGAGGTAGTCGCGCGTCTCCTTTCCCGACCTCGGCGCAAACAAGAGCGCCAAAATGGCGCCGATGCCCGCTCCCGCCAAAAAGAATGCGAACTTGGAACTGCCATCGTTTTCACTCATGGTTACCTCCGCGAGAATGCGTTTTTTCTCATCCGGCTGCGATCCCCTTGCTGTCCCGGCATAATGCCAGCCCGGAATTGTAAAGTCCGACCCAAACCTAACCCGACGGCTAAATCCTCCACGCCCAAAACCTCGGACCTATCCCACAGCTTCACGCTTCAAATTCCATGAGTTGCTTGGCGTATTGGCCAATTGGGATTTGGCCCCTGCCTAAGCAACATGACCTCACGTCCCGCAAGGTCAATCATGGAGCCTTCTTGCCCATCCTCGGCCGGCCCTCCCGGTCCGCGGCCCACAGAGCGTAACCTCCCGGAAGACCCCGCTAGCTGTCCTTGTGACAGCACTAAATGACCACTCCATATCCTATTCAATCACGGCTTAATAGAGTTGTCAAGTCTTTGTTTAAGAATGGATTATTGTTATACCGGCCAACCGGTCTATATATTATCCAGCGGCCTGACGATGGAAATAGGAAACGATATTCTCCGCTTGATTTTGAGTGACCACTTGGCACAACTCGTCCTTGGATAGTTCCTTAACCCTTTCCAGGCTGCCAAAGTGCTCCAGCAGTCGCTGAGCGGTGCGCGAGCCGATGCCCGGGATGGCAACCAGCTCGGAGGTCAAGGTTTGGCGATTCCGGCGAGAGCGATGGAAACTTATGGCAAAGCGATGGGCTTCGTCGCGGATCTGCTGAATCAGGTGGAGGGCGGGCGAATGCCGGTCGAGGACGACCGGTTCATTTTCGCGGCCATAAACATAGATGATTTCCTCTTTTTTGGCGATGCTGGCGAGCGGTTGATTGATAATCTCCAGGCTATTCAGAGCCTCTGCCGCGGCATGGAGTTGCCCGATGCCGCCGTCAATCAGAATCAAATCAGGCAGATGCTTTTTCTCGTTGAGCAGGCGGCGATAGCGCCGTCCCACGGCTTCCTTGAGGCTGGCAAAGTCGTCGTTTTGCGGGACGGTTTTAATGATGAATTTGCGATACGCCGATTTTTCCATGCCGTCTTTCTCCCACACCACCATCGAGGCGACGATTTCGCTGCCCTGAAAGTGCGACACATCAAAGGCTTCAATGCGGCGCGGGGGAGAGGGCAAATCGAGCGCCTCCGTCAAGGCTTCAATCATTTCGCGGCTGGGCGGCTTGAGGACGCGGAAGCGGCGATCAAAGGAGTGGCGGGCATTGCGGGCCACGAGTTCCAAGAGCGCGCGCCGGCGGCCGGCTTCCGGGGGGACAATGCGCACTGCGCGTCCGCGTTTGTCGCTGAGCATTTCCTCGAGCAGGGGGCGATCGTCGAAGTCGGCGGGCACGTAGATTTCCGACGGCAGATAGGGTTGATCGAGATACACCTGGCGGACCAAGGCGGAGAAGATGTTGCCGAGGTCGGGTTCCTCCAAGTCTTCCCAGAAAAATTCGCGGCGATCCACGGTGCGTCCGCCCCGCAGGTGGAAAAGGTTCACGGCCATCTGCGATGCTTCTCGGTGGAACCCAAAGACATCGAAATCGTCCCCGGAAACTGCGGCCATTTTTTGTCTTTCGCGGAGTTGCTCGATGGTGGAAAGCTGGTCGCGGTAGCGCGCCGCTTCCTCGAAGTGCTCGAGCTCCGCCGCCTTCATCATGCGCTCGTGGAGTTCGCGGATGAGGTCGCTTTCCCGGCCTTCGAGCAGCAGCCGCACGTCGCGGACAGCTTCGGCGTAGCGCTCTGGTGTCGTCAAGCCGGCCACACACGGGCCGAGGCAGCGGTGGATGTAATACTGAAGGCAAGGGCGGGGGTGCGAGCGCGTCAAGTCCACGCGGCAAGAAGGAATCAGAAAGCGGCGATGGATCAGATCCACCACGCGGTAGGCGAGGCGCGCGGGAAAATAGGGGCCGTAGTACCGAGAGCCGTCTTTGCGGAGGCGCCGCGTCACATAGACGCGGGGGTAGCGCTCGCCCAAGGTAAGTTGGATGTAAGGATAGGTTTTGTCGTCGCGGAGCAGGACGTTATAGCGCGGCTTAAATTGTTTGATGAGGTTGTTTTCAAGCGCCAACGCTTCTTTCTCGTTGTCCACCAAGATGAATTCAAGATCGCGCGCCAGGTTGAGCAGGCGCTCGTGTTTCTCGTCGCCCGGCTGGAAGTAAGAGCGGACACGGGCCTTGAGGGATTTGGCTTTGCCGACGTAAATGGGCTGTCCGGCTTCATCCTTGAAGATATACACGCCGGGGCGAGCGGGAAGGGCGTCGGCTTTGGGTCGAAGGGGATGGTCCGCCACGGTGGTTCGTCAAGCTCCTCTTTTTCTATTATCGCGCAAGATGGTGCCGGCGGAAGTGGGCCGCGAGCTTTGCAATGGGAAAAGGAGGGTGGCGTTGCCCGGCCGGGCAGAGTCACTTGGCGGCGTTGGGGCTGGGAGAGTCCAAGTAATCGCGCAAAATCTGGGTGGCTCGCTCGGCGTCGGATTCCGAAACCAACAAAGGGATTTGGAGAAAGGGAAGCAGCTCGATGGAAGATTGGCCGGGAAGGATGACCGGGATGCCCTGAGCCTCAAGTACATTGCGCGCCAGCTCGGCGTCGAGGACGGCCGTCGGGCCGCTGAAGGTACGAACCCGCACGGTCTTTATCGGTGGCGAATCGTCGGCGTCTCCAGCGCCCACCAAAGAACGCAGCCAGTTGCCCAAAAGCCCCGCCGGATGCTCGACGGGTGACGGCTCCTGGGGCGGCGCGCCTACCAGGAGCTTGCCGCCGCAATCCTCGCAGGCGGTGGTGCCCTCAACGTATTCCGTCATGCACTTGGGGCAATAGGGCATTGCGGCTCCTCTCCAAGTATAGCCTTGAATTACCGGAGAGGGGTAAAAATGGCCGCCGCCCCGCCGCCCGACGCGAGCTCTAAATGCAACGTGTCGGCTGGCGTCACGGTTTGCTTCCGAATGGTCAAGCTCTTGGCATCTTGATTCGCGCGGGGGCCGTCGAGGAAGAGGGTGGCGCGGTAGCGGCCTGGGCCGAGGAAATTGAGCGGCACGTCCAATTGGCGGGGGTGCCAATTGGTCATGCTGCCCAAATACCAACGGTCGCCATGACGACGCGCGATGGTGACGTACCGCCCGGGTTCGCCGTCCAGCACTCGAGTTTCATCCCACACCGTCGGCACCTTTTCCAAAAACTGAAAGCCGGGCTGACCGAGATAGTCTTCGGGATAATCGGCGAGCATTTCCAATGGGGCCAGATAGACCACGTACATGGCAAGCTGGCTGGCGCGGGTTCCTTGGCACATGGGCTGCACGTTGCGTGGGCGGAAGGCGGCGCGAGTGGCGTTGTTGAAGCAACCCGGGGTGTAATCCATGGGCCCGGCCAACATGCGGGTGAAGGGCAAGGTGACGTCGTGGCGCGGCGTCTCGCGGTAACTCCACTTGTCGTACTCCAAGCCCATGACCCCTTCGCGGTTGAGCAAGTTCGGATAAGCGCGCCGGAGGCCGGTCGGCTTATAGGCGCCGTGGATATCAATGATGAGGTGATAGCGCGCCGCCGTGCTGACCAACTTCTGGTAAAGATTCACCGTCGTTTGGTCGTCCGGCACATTATCCATAAAGTCCACCTTGACGCCCGCCACACCCCACTTTTCATAGAGGGGGAAGGCCTGGTCCATTTGCTCGGCCGCCGCGGTCCAGTGAATCCAAAGTAGGATCTTCACGTTGCTTGCTTTGGCGTACTGAAGGAGGGCGGGAAGATTGACACGCGGAACCCAACGGGTGATGTCATTGTGGACACACCAGCCTCGCGAGGGAACGGCCGAGGAATCGGGCTTGATGGCGGAGCAGACGCCATCTACGGCGGGCGACCATCCGGCGTCAATCAACATGTAGGGCAGATGGGCTCGAGCCGCGAAGGCAATGTAATGTTTCAGGGTTGCAGTATTCATGCCCGGTTTGAAGTTGACGCCGCGAGCGTAATCGCCCGACCACCAATCCCAGGCAGCCTTGCCGGGGTGAATCCATGAAGTGTCGCCGATGGCGGTGGGGGCGCTTAAGTTGAGGACCATAGGTTCGGAAGACTCAATCAAGCCGCCGGCTTGGGGCGCCATCAGCAGGATGCGCCACGGGGTGGTCTTGGGAGTTTGTCCCACCACGGCCTCATCCAAATGATTGGGCAAAGGCGAAAGCCGAGCCTGGAGGCCGTCGGGAACGCCAGGCGCCCCGCCGACATAGAGGCCGGCGTAATCGGTGAGGTCGGCTTCCAGCAGCGCCACCCACGGGCCGCCGTTCAAATGAGCGGTCAGCGGCAAGCCCACCACGGATTCCGGCAGAATCTTGCTGAGCGGGATGTGGCGGAATTCACTTTCGTAATTGCTGTTGAATCGGCCAAGATCCAGGGCGAACGCGGTTGCGGGGCGGGCGAAGTAAAACCCGGTTTCCTCATTGGCGATGGTGAACTTGCCGAGAGCCGCTTGTTGCGGAAGAGTGTATCGAAACGCGACGCCCGTGTCGTAGGCCCTCAGCACAATCTCCAGCCGGCGATGCGGCGGCTCGAGCTCGCGGAGGAAGACGATGGCTTGACGGTAATGATTGCGAATCGTGCTTTCCGCTCCAAAGGCCCAGTGCCAGGTCCGATTGCCCGACCGCCGCTCCACGCCGGTCATCCGGAAATCATGGTCGAGCGGGGGCGCGCCCTTAAATTCGATGCCTAAAGGAGAATCCGCCAAAACGGGTTGACCCTTGTAGGAGACACGATAGTAAAGGCGGTTGCCCAGGCGGTAGGGCTGGGGGTTCGACTTCATTTCCAAGGTGATAGCCAGTTGGCCATTGGGCGAGGTCACGACGACCGGCGAGGCGGCTTGCGCGGCGGGCGCCGAACACAACCAGCCCACCGTCAACGCGAGTGGAGCAAACCGAGCGATGCGCATCAGGATGCCTTTCCGCCGCCCCGTGAAACGGCAAGGCGCGAACCCCGCAGCGCCGTTCCTCGCTCAATGCGGTTGGCGCCCCTCGGAACGGGTTTAGGCAAAGGCGTGCTTGAGCCGCCCCCGAGCCTGATGATAATGCGGAAACGCCTTTTCGGCCACGCGAAATTCACGGGAATGGATGATGCGGCGGCCGCCCCGATGCTGCAAAGGGAACCGCGCGTGAAGCATTTCGTGAAACACCAGATATTCAACCACGTAGCGCGGGACCGACGCCGCGTCAAGTTTCTGGCTGATGATAATGGCTCGGTGGGCGGGATCGTAGCGGCCCAACACGGTCTCGGCCGCTCGCAGGCTCCATCCCAGGCGGCAGGGCGGAAGTTCGCCGTTGAAAAATCGCCGATTGAGGGAGAGGAAAATTTCCTCCAGATCGAAATGCTCGCCGCGCGGCGGGAGCAGCCGGAGGCGGGCGCGCGCGCGCCGCAAGGCCTCAATGCGACGCCGCACTTCGGGATGGTATGTCCAAGCCAGGTAACACTCGCGAGCCTCGGGTGAGGCCCGATAACGGTAAAGCTGACAGAGCAAAATTTCCGCCAAAGCCTCCAGGACGATGGGCGGGGCCGAGCGGAGAAGATCGGAAAGGCGAACCCGGGCGCAGCCATCGCGCAAGGCGATCTGGCTCCTTAAGCCTGTGAAGGGGCGAAATTCGACCTCGAAGATGGGGCGAGGCCGGCTCAAGCGAAGCCGGTCGAAAACCCGCTCAAACAGGGCGGCGGGGAACTTGCCCAACGGTGGCGAAGGTTGGAATCGCGGGGTCGGCGAGGGCAAAGGCTCAATTCCCTTTGTCGGAGGAATGCTTTTGACGCAGGCGCTTCAGAAGCTTCTTCTCTTCCTTGTTGCGTTTCTCTTCTGCTTTGCGGCGAGCCTTGATTTCGCGCGCTTCGAGCTTCCGTTCCTGCTTCAGCTTGCCAAACTTCTTTTCCTGAACGCTGAAGGCCTGGGTGCCCCCGTCCACCGCGTCGGTCATGTCGGCAATGGCATCCCGCAGAGCATGGCGTTCGGCGTGCGGGGCGGTGGTGAGGGCCGCTTGCATGTGGCGCAAGGCCGCAATCTGGCGCGGCCCTTGCTCGATCAATGCCTTCAAGCCGACGCGCATGTCTCCGCCGTGGTCGTACTGATATTGAATCCAACGCTTCATCTCATCGGTGATGGAAATATACTCGCTCAAAAGCCGAGTCGCTTGGGAGCCGGCGGTGGGTTGGCTGCCGAAGTCCTGAGCGCGGTCGAGCCGTTGCTGGGCGAAGGCGAGATAGACCTTGATGCGCTCGGAGGGATCTTGAGCATTGCGCAGTTTCTCAACCTCAGCGTAGGTGAGGTGCGCGCGCGGCTGAGCCTTCAGCGAGCCCGCGAGCGCCAGGACAACGCCCCCGCAGAGAAGCGGTGACGATCGGGAAAATTTCATCGAACTACTCCGGCCTGGCGCTTGAGGTTGCGCGGAGACGGCGTCACAGGCCGCACCGTCCGCCGCATGTGCAAGCCGGGAAAGAGAGCATCCAGAACCTGCCCGTGAATGTTTCGGCTTGCTGCTTGCGCCTTCTTGATGACCTCGCTTTCCGGATAAGCAATTCTGCGGTGCAAATCTCCCAAGATCCTGTCGTTGGCCGTAAAAGCCTGGTCCAGTTGCATAAAACCTTCCGGCTGGCGCAGAGGGTTTTTCCTCGATTGCTCGAGGGTTTGCCAGGAGGTTCGGGCTTCGTCCAGATAGCGATTCAGGAGGGTCTCGCCGCGCCTGAAATGATTTGCATCGTAAGCCTGAACCGCACGTTGCAGGATGAGGCCGGCCAGCCGCATCTGGAGTTCAGCTTTCTTGACCAGGTTTCTTTGTTTGGCAATCTTAGCTTTTAACTCGGGCGCGGTGACCGGATGGTGAAACAGGCCCGCCCGGGCGGATAGCGCACTCCAGGCGCCAACGAGCAACATGGCTGCGAGGGCCATCCGCCAATCAACTCGCATGAGCACAATTATACTCGATTTTAGATGGAGCCCTGCACGGCGGGTGGGTGATCGGCGGGGGTCAATTTTGCAGGCCGCGGGTTGGATGGGTCCGCAGCACCGAGGCTAAGAACCTTCCCGTGTAGGATTGCGGGTTGCGGACGAGTTCTTCGGGCGGCCCTGCCGCGACGACGTATCCTCCGGCCTCGCCGCCTTCCGGGCCGAGGTCAATAATCCAATCGGCGGCTTTCAGCAATTCGAGGTTGTGCTCGATGATGAGGATGGTGGCGCCCATGGAATTGAGCCGCCGAAAAGCCCCCAGCAGCTTGTTGATGTCATCAAAATGGAGCCCGGTGGTGGGTTCGTCGAAAATAAACAGAGAGCCTTCGCTGGCCGGCTGGCTGAGGTGCGCGGCCAGACGTACGCGCTGCGCTTCACCGCCCGACAGGGTGGTGGCCGATTGTCCCAGGCGCAGATAGCCGAGGCCAATTTCATCCAGAATCCTCAGCTTGGAGCAAATGGCCTCATGGCCGGCAAAAAAGGCCAGCGCCCCCCGAACCGTCAATTGTAGAACTTCGTGGATGTTTTTGCCTTTGTATCGAATTTCCAGGACCTGGGGCTTGAAGCGCTGACCGTGACACTCTTCGCAAACCAGCTCCACATCGGCCAAGAATTGCATCTCGACGGTCACCACGCCGTCGCCTTGGCAGGTTTCGCACCGGCCGCCGGGGATGTTAAAGGAAAAATAGCCGGGCGTGTAACCGCGCTTGCGGGCTTCGAGCGTGGCGGCGAATAACGCCCGGACGGGTTCAAAGGCTTTGAGGTAGGTGAGCGGGTTGGAGCGAGGCGTGCGACCGAGCGGCGATTGGTCCATCAAGATGACATTCGCCAAGGCCTCATCGCCCTTGAGCGCGTCAAGCTCGGCGCGAGGAGCGGCCACGCCGCGCCGCGCCATTAGAGTATTGTAGAGAACATCGTGGACCAGCGTGGACTTTCCCGAGCCGGACACTCCGCTAACGACCACCATCAATCCCAAGGGAATATCCACGTCAACCGCTTTGAGATTGTGCTGGCGCGCGCCCCGCAGTCGCAGCCACTGCGGGCCGGGGGAGCGGCGGGTCGTCGGCACGGGAATCGAGAGTTGACCCGAGAGGTAGCGGCCCGTCAGGGAAGCCGGGGCCTCTAGGAGCGGCGCGACCTTGCCTTCATATACCAGGCGACCTCCGTGCTCGCCCGCTCCGGGGCCGAGGTCGAGCACCGCGTCCGCGCTGCGGATGATCTCCGGATCGTGCTCCACCACCAGAATCGTATTGCCCAAATCCCTCAAATTTTTCAGGATTCCGATAAGGCGTTGGGTGTCCCGCGGGTGAAGGCCGATGGAGGGTTCATCCAGGACGTAGAGGGTGCCGACGAGGTTGGAGCCGAGCGCTGTGGCCAACTGAATCCGCTGCGCTTCGCCGCCCGACAGCGTGGACGAAAGACGGTCTAAGGTGAGGTATTCCAAGCCAACGTCAACGAGGAACTTCAGACGCGAGTGAATCTCCTCCAGCACGTGCCCCGCGATGGTGCGTTGCGTGGGCGTGAGCGGGAGCTCCTCAAAGAAGGCGCGAGCCTGCGCAATCGAAAGCCGGCACGCTTCGGCAATGTTTTTGCCGTTGACGCGCACCTGCAGGGCGTTGCGCCGCAATCTTCCGCCCTGGCAATCGGGGCAAAGGGTATAACCCCGGTAGCGGCTAAGAAACACGCGGACGTGAAGCTTGTATTTCTTCCGCTCCAGGTAGCGGAAGAAGCCGCGGATGCCCGGGAAGGTTTCATCCCCTTCGAGGACCCACCGCTTTTGTTCAGCCGGGAGACGATGGTAGGGGACGTGCAGCGAGAGACCTCGGGCGCGAGCCGCGCGGCGAAGTTCATTGAACCAAGAACGATAGCGGGGTTTGGTCCAGGGCTCGATGGCGCCCTCTTCGAGCGTTTTGCTCTTATCCGGGATGACGCGGTCCAGATCGAAGTCCATGGTGTTGCCAAAACCTTGGCAGCGGGGACATGCGCCGGAGGGACTGTTGAAAGAGAAAAGGGAAGGTTCGGGTTCGGGGAACCGGATGCCACAACGCTTACACTCGAAGCGCTCGCTGAAAAGCCAGGCCTCGGCGGGGCCCGACGGCGCAACGAATTCCAACAGGGCTTCCCCGGCCTCGCGGTAACAAATTTCCACCGAATCAATTAACCGTTGCCGAAGGTCCGGCTGGACGGCCAGCCGATCCACCAACACGTAAAGCGGACGGGAAAAATCTGCTTCCAGGAGGGATTCGGGCGCGGAAAAGTCAAATATTTTTCCGTCCTGGTAGAGGCGGTTGAAGCCTCGCGCCCGCAGGGCTTCCAGGCGAGATTTCAGCGCGTCGCGCGGCGCAGCCGAGGCAGGAGATGGCTCAGCGTGCTGGCTCGGTGAAGCTTCGCGGCGTGCCGGGCGACGGCCGTCGGACTTGACTTTAGCCGGCGAGAGGGGCTCGAGTTTGAAAAGAACATAAAAGCGCCGGCCGTTCTCGAGGCTCGTGACGCGGGCCGCGATGGCGTCCACGTGATCCTTTTGCACCGGGTCACCGCACTGCGGGCAATGCGTCACACCGATCCGCGCAAAGAGCAAGCGAAGATAATCGTAAATTTCCGTGGCCGTCGCCACGGTCGAGCGCGGGTTGCGCGTGGAGTTTTTTTGGCGAATAGCAATGGCCGGCGCCAAGCCATCTATCCGGTCCACGTCGGGCTTTTCCATGCGCTCTAAAAATTGACGCGCGTAGGCGGAGAGCGACTCAATGTAACGCCGCTCGCCTTCCGCGTAGATGGTATCGAACACCAGGCTCGATTTGCCCGAGCCGGAAACCCCCGTCACCACCGTCAAAGCGTTGTGGGGAATGTCGCAGTCCAAATGGCGCAGATTGTGCATCCGCGCGCCGCGCACCGAGATGACCTCCTGATCCGTAGCGCTGGATTGGAGCCGAGGGGGCAGGGCGGCACTTCGAGGCAACGAATCAGCGGCCGGGTCGAGCTTGGCCGACGGACTCTCGGCGGCCGATGGGATAGGCTTATCCAGCTTCACGTCGTCATCCTCCCCGTCCCCGCAGGCACGGGCTCGGTCGGGGCTGCTCGGTCTCCTAGGGCGTTCTCGCGCAATCTTTCAATTATAGGGCGGGCCTGCGCGCAAGGTAAAGCAAGCCATGCGGAGCGAACCGATTCGGCTCAGGATGGCGATGGAATCGCCGGCAGGTCCGGCGGCAAGGCATGATTGCAAACGGGGCGATGTGAGCGTACACTGCGGCTATCCATCGAGGGTAGATAGGCGAAGGCTCCGCTCGCCCGGGCGGCGAGAGCCGAGGGGCGGCGCGTGCAGGGTAGGGAGGGCTTATGCCCCACGAAAAGGCTCAAGTGGTCACGCTGATGGCAGCGCCCAAGCCAAATGACGGCGGCGAGGTGGCCGATGCGAGGGCCAGCAGCAAGGTCGCACCGTCCGAGCCCGCCGGGCCGGCCGGCGATTCCAATCCTCGGCAAACGCTCGCACGCTTCGGGTTGAGGCAATTGCGGCGCATTGCCGAGCTTGCGCCGAAGGTGACGGGGCGCGGGCAGGCCAAGCCCGTCCACGATTTTCGGGTGGCGAGTCGAAGGCTTGAATCCGTGCTGAGCCTAATCTTTCCGCCGCCTCAAGCTTCGGAGATCAAGAAGTTGTCCCGTCAAATGCGGCGGGCGCGGCGGACGCTCTCTGAGGTTCGTGATTCGGATGCGCTCCTCGAACGCATTCAGGTGTTGCTGGCCAGGAAGCGAGTGGCGCGCCGCGACGCCTGGAGGACGGTGGCTCATTACTTGGCGGCTCGCCGCAAAGAGGCGCTGCGCCGAGCCCAGCGAAAGCTTATAGAAGCTGATCTGCCGCAGGTTCAGGCAGAACTCCGAGAAAGGCTGGAAGGTGTGCTCTCGGCCCATACGCCGGGGAAGGCGCGGAACGGTAGTGATCGCCCGAGCGCCCGGGAGTTTTGGGCGCAAAGCGCGAGCGTGAGCGAGGAAGTTCGCCAGGCGCTGGTGAAGCGGTTCGGGCGGGCGCTCGCGCATCCCAAACCGCGAACCCTCCATCAAGCGCGAATCGCCGCCAAGCGGGCGCGATATCTGGCGGAGAATTTGCGCGAACTTGGCACGCCCGAGGCCGCCGAGGCGGTTGCTTGGCTGCGAGAGGCGCAAAGGCGCCTGGGCGATTGGCACGATTTGAGCCTGCTCGAAGAGGTGATGATTGAGGTGATTGCCCGTCGGCGTTTCCTTCGGGATCATTTGGAGCAGGCCATGGAGATCGAAAGATTGATCGCTGAGAATCGCCGGAAGAGAAAGAAATTGTTGGTGGCATTGGAGCGGCGGATGGAAACCGGTCTGGAGAGGATTCAGAAGTGGCTGGGTCAGGCCGCCGCATCGCCGTCGGAGGCGACGCCGCGCGGGGGTACGGAGGAGGCAGCGGCCGCCGCGGCCTTACGTTCGACGACCGCGGGGGCAGCCTCCGGCGGGCCCAGCACACGACTCACCGCTTCCTTTAATTGACCAAAAACCGTGGGAATATCCGGGGTGGCATCAATCACCGTGAAAGAGTATTCCTCAGCCAAGCGATCAAACTGCGCGAGCAGCGCGGTTTGATATTTTCGGAAGCTTTCGTACATATCCTCGCTCGGATGCAGGTCCATGCCGGATTCCCAATAATCGAAGCCGCGCGAGAAGACGACCCGCGGAATCAAGTCATCCACGCTGATGCGCAAATAGAACATAGCATCCGGCTTGAGGGCAAAGCTATAGACGTTGCGCAGCCACGGGGCGTCCACGCCCCGCACCATGGCGCGCGCCATCAGGGAGTAAATGTAGCGGTCGGTCAGCACCACGAACCCGGCGCGCAGGGCAGGGACAATCTGCTTTTCGAGGCGATCCACAAAATCGGTGGCGTAAAAGAGGCTCAAGGTGATGCGGCCGAGGGTGTGGCCTTCCTTGGCCTGCTTGATGCCTTTGCCGGCCAAGTCGGAGCGCGTCATGCCGGTATCGAGCACAGCGCGGCCCTGCTGCTCCAGCCAAGGCTTGAGCAGATTGATTTGGGTGGAGCGGCCGACGCCGTCGGTGCCTTCGATGACGATCAGCTTGCCGCTCAAATCCTCAAGATTCATGCCCGGCAAAACCGAGCCGTAAGTTTCCCTCATGGCGCCACCCTTAACCGCTTGGCCTGAGCCAGCCGGGCCAGGACAATCTGGCGCATCTGCGCCTGCTGCACCTCAATGGGCAGCGTTGCATCCACCGGCGTCAGCTCGTATTCCGGGACAATCTTTTCGTACTCCTCAATGATGCGGCCCTGGAAAATCTCAAAACTTTCTTCCGAATCGCTGCTCAGTCCCAAGTCCATCCCCGCCTCATAGAATTTGATGCCATTGCGACCGTTGCGGAGCCGGTTGAGCGCGACCTCCAGCGGGATGCGGAAGTAGAAAGCCACCGTGGGCTTGACGGCGAAACTATACAGTTCGCGCACCCATTGCCGGTCCATGCCCCGCACCACGTCGCGGGCAAAAGCCGTGTAAATGTAACGGTCGCAAAGGACCACCGCGCCGGCCTTGAGCAGCGGAATGATGTTGTGCTCGGTGCGATCGGCGAAATCCGTCGCATGAATCAGGCTGAAGCTGGCGGGAGTCAACATGCGCTTCTTTTTGCCGCGCTTGGTGGTGTCGCGGACCAGCAGCGAGGAGTTCCATTCGCTGAAGACCGTGCCGTAGCCTTCCGCTTGCAGCCATTGATGAAGAAGACCGAGTTGGGTGGATTTGCCGGAGCCGTCTATCCCTTCAACGACAAAAAGCTTGCCCGGAAAACGATGTTCTCCATAGCGCTTCATGGAAGAAGCTCCTGCGGGTGAAGGACAACTTTGAGGCCAACCCCCAGTATAACATACTGGGTTTGAGGCAGGTGAGCCGTTGAAGGAGGGGCGGCGGCACGAGCCTAACCGATTGAAATGTCAAGGCTTAGCTTCTGTTACGGTGACCCCAATCGAAGCGCCTTTTGGAGCGCATTCACCATGGCTTGGGTATCACTCGGAATGAGCGAGGCGGCGATGAAGTTGTAGGTTTTGCCCGACGTGAGGATGATGTGGAAGGTGCCAGTATTCAAACCAAAGAATTGATTGGGAGCGATTTCCTGAATTTGGTTGGAATTCACGGCAAAAACCTTTTTGGCGCCTTCGTCATACTCGAGTTTGTTGCCAGAAACAATCAGCACGCCGGTCGTCTTGCCGCCAGTTTGAAGAAAGCTGACAGCGTCGCCGAGATTGAGCACCTTAAAGCGTTCGGAGGCAGCCGATGGGGTGCCGTGGGTGCTCGCGCTGGAGCCTGCGGAGACGGTGAAAGGAACCTCGGCCTCGGCGCCGTCCGGGTTAATGACAAAAAGGCTGCCCGGGCCGGTAGAGGCATTCGGCGCCACCTGTATGGATGCCGAAAGCTCGCTCGGCTTCTCAAATTGAGTCGCGTTCACCAAGATGCTCGGATTGGAGAAGGCGATCCTGGCTCCTTTCGCGAAGTTCTTTCCGGACACTTTGATTTTGAGTTGTTGTCCTGGCGCTACTTGGGCGGGACGGATCTTCGAAATGGTCGGCGCTCCGGCAGAGGGGCTGCGGACTTCGCCGGCCACCGGGCCGCGAGTCGAGGGCGAGGGAATTGAAGTTGTAGGGACCGACGCCGCAGGGACCGAGGCCGACGAAAGAATCGTGAAGGCTGTTGCCGCCGAAGCACCATCCGGATTCGAGACAAAGAGTTGCGTTTGGCCGGGCTTGGCCAAGGCGCCAGCTTGGACGGTGGCTTCGAGTTCAGTGGCGCTGAGGCGACGGGTGGAGAGCACGCGCAGGCCGGGGCTCGAAAAGGAAACATAGGCGCTGGGGGCAAAGTCTTCACCAGAGATCTTGAGCGTCACCTGCGTCGCCGGTGCGATCTCTGCCGGCGTGACCTGAAGAATCCGCAACGCCGCGCCGCGGGCTTGCGCCGCCAACCCGCTCGCGCAAACCAAAAATGCCAGGGTCCGTTGACACCACCGTCCCATGCTGAGCTTCTCTCCGCGGAGAACTTAGGAGGTTGCGCCGACTCGTCCGTTGGGACGGAGGTTCGGCTTCATTTGGTGGATGATGCCCGAGCCTTCTTTAATGGTCAAGATTTGGTTGACCTCGAGGTTGTGGAAGCTCTCCACCTTCTGCGTGGTGGGCCATGTGACCTCCAACAGATCAATCTGGCGGGCATCGCCGACGCCAAAATGAAGTCGCAGGTCGCTTTGCGACATGACGCTCGTGCCGCTATGAACCTCGTCAATTTGCGAATGCTTGCCTGTCACCACGCGCACCCGGGCGCCAATGGCGGTGCGGTTGCACACCGTGCCGATGAGCTTCACTTTAATCCAATTCTTCTTGTTGCCGCCCTCGTTGCGCAGCAGGGAGGGGTAATCGTTCATGTTGTTGACGACCACGTCCATGTCGCCGTCGTTGTCGTAATCTCCAAAGGCGCAACCGCGGCTCGAGAACCGCTCTGTGATGCCGGGGCCCATTTCCTTGGACACGTCCTTGAACTTTCCGGTGCCCAGGTTGTGATAGACGATGCGCGGCTCCTTGAACGTCTGGCCGAGGTGATGCTGATCAATCTCGGGGTAAACGTGACCGTTGACCTGGATGATATCCGGCCAACCATCGTTGTCATAATCCACAAAGCCACAGCCCCACTCCACGTATTGGGTGTTCACGCCGAGGCCGGCGAGGTATGTGACGTCGGTGAAGGTTCCATCGCCGTTGTTGTGATAGAGGTCGCAGGTGTCATCGGAGAAGTTGGTTTTGAAAATATCCAGCCACCCGTCGCAATCGTAGTCGCCGACGCCAACGCCCATGCCGGCTTGCTCCATGCCGTCCTCGTTGTAGGCCACCCCGGCCATCACGCCCACGTCGGTGAAGGTTCCATCACGGTTGTTGTGGAACAGAATGCTTGGTTCGGAATCTACCGCCACGTAGATATCCGGCCAACCGTCGTTGTCAAAGTCGTAGGAAACCGGCGTGATGGAATAGCGCGGCCCGGTTTTAAGTATCCCGGCGGATTCGGAAACGTCGGTGTAGGTTCCATCGCCGTTGTTGTGATAGAGGATGTTCCAGCCGCCGGGCAACCCGCGTGGACCGCACATCACCGGAATGCCTTTCCATTGGCAGTAATCGGTCTGACCGGGAACCGGCACTTTGGCCAAATCCAAAATGATGTAGTTGGCCACAAAAAGGTCCAAATGACTGTCGCGGTCGTAATCCAGGAAGGTGCATCCGGACCCCCACCGCACGTCGTCCTTCCACAGGCCGGCTTTGCGCGTGACGTCGGTGAACGTTCCATCGCCGTTATTTTGGAACAGGACGTTGTGACCCCAAAACGTCAGAAAAAGATCGTCCCAGCCGTCGTTATTATAATCGCCGACGCAGACGCCGGTTTGCCAGCCGCTACGCCCCACGCCGGCTTTCTCCGTGACGTCGGTAAACGTCCCATCGCGGTTGTTGTGATAGAGATGAGTGTGGGGCGCTTGACCGGGAGGCCAAACGCGGTTGTGGATGCCGTCGAGGCGCGTCCCGTTGGTTAGATAAATATCAATCCAGCCGTCCTGGTCGTAATCAAAAAAGGCGATGCCACTGCCTTTGGCCTCGATAATGTAGTTTTTGTGCGTCACCCCACCCCAAACGTTTCGCGTATTGAGCCCTGCTTCCCGGCCCACGTCCACGAACTGGACCTGTTGTCCGGTTGTGGCGGCCGGTGCCGTAGCAGCTTTTAGAATGGGAATCGTTGACCAACGCCAAAGCGGGGTGCGAAGGAAGTCAAGCAGGCCCGAGCCCAAAAACGTTGCCGAACCCTGCAAAAGATGACGCCGCGAGAATTTCATCCTCGGTTTACGATGCGGAGAATTTTGATGGCGCTGCTTTCCGCGCCGCCTCCACAGAACGTCGCAAAACAAGCATTATAGCACGCCCGCCGTGACCTCAAGCCTCACGAGCTTCGGCGTGGCCACCGCTTGGCGCTCGATAGCGTGTCAGAACAGTCGGAAGGTCACTTCCACGTCCACTTGCACGGGGACGGGGGCACCGTTGCGTTTGGCGGGAATAAACTTCCAGGTCTTCACGGTCTTGAGGGCTTCCTGGTCAAGGCCCATGCCCAAAGGCTTGATGACTTGCTCTTTGACCACGCGGCCCTGGGCATCCACGACAATCCACATCACCAGCGAGCCTTGGTACTTGGCCTTGCGAGCCTCTTCGGAGTAAGGCGGCTCAGGCTTATAAATAGGAATCGGGGCACTGACGCCTCCGCCCACGCTGTACGCGCCTCCACCAAACCCTGCCGTGTTGCCGGGGCCAAACCCGCCGCCACCGCCCGGCCCAACGCCGGTGCCGGAGCCCGTCCCAATTCCGCCGCCTGTTCCCGGACCCGCCGAGGGTGGCGCCGGAACGCCAAAGGGGTCGCCCAACTGCGCGGTGAGATTCATCTGGGGTAGCTTCAACTGCGGCGGACCAAGCAGCGTCGGTGGGACAGGGAGCTTCGGATGCAGGATTGGAATCTTGACCATAGGCGGGGCAAGCTGCGTCTTGGAAAATTGTGGAATGCGGCCCTTCGAGGCTGGCGTGCGTTCTCGCGTTCCCCCTCCTCCGCCGCCTCCCATCTGTTTGGGTGCCGGAGGCAACTGCAACATGACGGGAGGAGGAATTTGCGCCGTGGTTGTGGTCTTAGGGCCTTGAAGCCATTGGTGGATGTAATAAGGCAGAATCAACGCAGTGATAAGGATTACGTGGACTAACAAAGAGTTCACCCATGAGCCCGACTCCGGCAGGTAATCTCGCCAGATTTCCGGCGGATACTCGCGCTTCTTGAAGATGAGCGAACCCACCACCTCGCCCAGGGCGTAACCCAAAACAATTCCTAAAAACACGTAAGAGGAGCGGTGAAGATAAGCCCCCGCGCCGGCCAAAATGACAGCGCCGAGGAGGCCGCACAAGGCTCGCTTTTTGGCTTGAGCGCGATTAAAAACGCTGATTTCGTCGCGGGGCTTTTCAAACAGAAACCGGATTTGATTCGGCAGATCACGCCACCACGGCGGCATTTCCGTGACGGGCAAGCGGGCTTGACCGGCATAACCCTTCGCAGGGACCGTGACCTTGGGGGTGTGCAATAGATCATGCAGCCCTTCCCGCAGCGACGCCAGAATGCCCGGAGATTCAACAAAAGTGAGCTCGAAGCTTGGCTCAGGTGGGGCTTTGGCGTTAGCTGGCGGGGTTTGCCCGGTCCCGACTTGAGTTTCCGTGCTTGGCATCTCCATCCGCTGGCAGAGGGCGGCCTTTACTCCGGCCGCAACCTCCCTCTTACCCTCTTACGATGGCGGCTCCCCATTCGGAGTTGCATCCTTCGGCGTTGCCTCCGCCGCTCGGCCACACACTCCATCATTATTCTACCATAGCGCCCCAGCCCAGCCTCAGACGGTCATCAACCGCGCTCAAGGTTGGCCTGCCTCGGCATCGCCTAATCCCTTGCCAGGGCATGTCCTTAAGAACCTCTCGACCTCTGCCTGCCTGATGTGCCTTGGTCGCGCCGTCGGCACGCGCTAGCGAGCGCTCCGGCGCTCCAAAATGTCGCTTCCCCATCGGGGCGTTCGCATCCCTCGTGCTGCTTACTGAATCGCTTCCTTATACGTTTCTCGTTCCTTCTCCCATTTTTGCCTTCGCGCCCCGCGGAGATCCAACCTAACCGTGATCTCCTTCAGCCTGTACTTTTCCCCGGGTCTCTTCTTCCACCCAAGCTTCTCATAGTCGGCCTTTTCCTTTACGGTCGTAATAAAATAGACTTTATTGACTTTCAATTTTTTAAGGCAGTCCCCGAGAACCTCTCTATCCTTATGGGAGATTTCTCCGCGCCTCCATTTGAGTTCCATTGCAATCACCGGGTGCTTGTCCATCAGTATTAGCAAGTCAGGGTAGCGGCCGATTTTCCCGGAGTACTTTCTCGCGAACAGCCGCCAGTGGTCATCCTGTTCCAGAAACTTCCGCAGGTGATAGTAAACGGAGCATTCGAGTTCCGCCTCCCTCAGCATCTTGTGATTTCTTAAGTCTGCCTTTAGCCGCTTGCGCAAGTCCGTACTCACGAATTTCTCGACCTCAGCCAAACTATGTGTTGCAGCCATGGGGCCTCCTTAGTGATTATCAGAAAAAACACGCCGGAAAATATTGTCCACGTGCTTCAAATACCGCTCGAGGTTGAAGATAGCCGCGAGGTCTTTGGCAGAAAGATATTTGCGGATGTCGGCATCGCGCTCGACGAGCGCGCGGAAATCCTCGCGGGTTTGCCAAACCTGCATGGCGTTGCGTTGTACCCAGCGGTAAGCGTCTTCGCGCGAGGCGCCTTTCTCGGTGAGCGCGAGCAAAAGCTGGCCGGAGAAAATCAAGCCGCGCATCAAATTCAAGTTTTCCATCATCCGCTCGGGATAGACGAACATTTTCTCAATCAGGTTCGCGGTCTTATCGAGCAGGTAATCGAGCAGGATGGTCGAATCGGGAAGAATGATGCGTTCGACCGAGGAATGAGAAATATCGCGCTCGTGCCAAAGCGCCACGTTTTCAAGCGCCGCCTGGGCGTTGGCCCGCACTACGCGCGCCAGGCCGCAGATTTGCTCCGCCTGGACGGGGTTGCGTTTGTGCGGCATGGCGGAGGAGCCTTTCTGTCTCGGAGCAAAGTATTCTTCCGCCTCGCGGACTTCGGTGCGTTGCAAGCCACGAACCTCGAGCGCCATCTTTTCAAGCGACGCGGCAATCACGGCGAGGGTCGAGAGATAGAAGGCGTGGCGATCGCGCTGGATCACCTGCGTCGTAGCGGGCGCGGGCTCAAGGCCGAGCTTGGCCAGAATTCTCTTCTCGATGGCGGGAGAAAGGTGGGCGTAGGTTCCGACGGCTCCCGAGATTTTGCCGACCCGCATTTGTTCGGCGGCAAAATCCAGCCGCTTCAGGTTCCGGTGGTTTTCCGCGTACCAGACAGCGAGCTTGAGGCCGAAGGTGATGGGCTCGGCGTGGATGCCGTGCGTGCGGCCAATCATCGGCGTGTGCTGGAACTCCAGGGCGCGTCTTTTCAAGATTTCGCCGAGCCGCTCCAGGCCCGCGCGCAGCAGTTCGGAGGCTTGACGAATTTGCAGCGCCTGCGCCGTGTCCACGACATCATTCGACGTGAGGCCAAAGTGGAGATAGCGAGCCTCGCCGCCGACGTGTTCGGCGACGTTGGTGGTGAAGGCGATGACGTCGTGCTTGACCTCTTTTTCGATTTCGAGAATGCGCGCCACGTCGAAGCGCGCTTTCCGGCGGATGGCGCGCGCGGCGCTCTTGGGAATCAAGCCGGCTTCGGCCTCGGCCTCCGCCGTGGCAATCTCCACCGCCAGCCAGGTCTGAAATTTGTTTTCATCTCTCCAAATGCGGCCCATCTCGGGGCGTGTGTAACGAGGGATCATGCGAGTTCAATTTCCTTGGTGGATTTGAGCGTGCGAACGGTCATCCTACCACAGAACCGTAACCGCGCCGAACGTTCCGAGAATGCGACGAAGGGGAAGGCAGCCAGGCGATGCCTGATGCCGCGCGCTGACGCATCTCCCGCGCCATGGTGTTACCAAAAGCCAAAAATTCGATGTAACCCCAACCTAGGGCATTCGGGTCTATAATCGCAGGAAGCTGGGCGGCGTGCCGGGATGATGCGGCGTAGCGGGAGGTGCGAGCGCGCGCCCGCAAACGACAGAGGCCGGATAACGGTGCAGCGAGTGCGTTCCCTTACGATCAATGGTCAACGCGTGGCGGTGGACGCCGAGCCAGCAACGCCGCTCTTGACCGTGCTGCGCGACCAGCTCGGGCTGACGGGTACCAAATACGGGTGCGGGGAAGGGCAATGCGGCGCCTGCACCGTGCTCCTCAACGGCTTTCCGCGGCGCTCCTGCCAAACCGCCGTGGGCGTCGCCGCCGGCAAAAAAATCACCACCATTGAAGGGCTGGCGCGCAACGGCAAATTGCATCCCTTGCAACAGGCCTTTCTCGACGAAGGCGCCTTGCAGTGCGGCTACTGCACGCCCGGCATGATCATGACCGGCGTGGCGTTTTTGCGGGCCAACCCACATCCGAGCGAGGCGGATATCCGGCGTTTTATGCAAGGCAATCTCTGCCGCTGCGGAACCTATCCAAGGATTGTGGCCGCCTTTCGGCGCGCCGCAGCCATCAAATCCTCATGAGCGATCCTCGGGGCCGCAATCCGGTTGTCGAAGTCGAACGATACGAACTTGATGAAGCGCCCGTGCGCCCCTTTGGGCTCGAGCGTCGAGAGTTCTTCAAGCTGATGGGCGCGGGCGTGGCGATTTTTCTGCTCAACGACATGCCGACGGCCGCGCAGGAATCCGGAGGGTTTGTCCGGCGAAGGCCACGGCGTGGAATCCAGGGGAGGCGATTCAACTTTGGAGAGCCTTTGCCTCAAAACATCGGCGCCTGGCTGCACATCGGCGAAACCGGCAAGGTCACCGTTTATACGGGCAAGGTGGAAGTGGGACAAAACATTCGCACCTCGCTGACGCAGGCGGTGGCGGAAGAATTGCGAGTCGGCATGGAGGCCATCCACATGGTGATGGGGGATACGGCGCGAGTGCCCTTCGACATGGGCACGTTTGGCAGCCGAACCACCCCGACCATGAACTTGCAGCTTCGCCGAGTGGCCGCGGCCGCCCGCGAGTTGATGGTGGAAATGGCGGCGAAGCGATGGAACGTTTCCGCCGCGCGGCTGGTTGCGAGCGACGGCAAAGTCTCCGATCCCTCAAGCGGTCGTAGCCTCGAATACGGCGAGTTGGCGCGCGGGCAGGAGATGGCTCAGGCGATTGTCGCGGAGGATCCGCTGCGGCCCGCCACCGAGTGGACGGTGGAGGGAAAGTCGGTTCCCAAAGTCAATGCCCTAGAGTTTGTGACCGGACAACACCATTTCCCTGCGGATATTCGGCGGCCGCGAATGCTTTTTGGCAAGATTCTGCGGCCGCCCGCTTTTGGCGCCACGCTTCAGTCCTTCGACGCGAGCGGTGCCGCGGCCATGCCCGGCGTGGTAGTGGTGCGGGAGGGCGATTTTGCGGGGGTGGCCGCGCCGAGCGAACCGGAAGCGGAGCGCGCGTTGGCGGCGCTTAAAGCCGAGTGGAAGCTGCCGAGTGGGCCACAACCCTCCAACCAAAATCTTTTTGAATACTTGAAAGCGCACGCCGAGCCGGCCGGCCATCCCGGCGAGGAGTTCGGCTTCTTCGGCGCAAATGAGGAGCGCGGGGCGGTCGGCCCGGCGCTTGCCTCGGCGGCACACCGTTTGGAAGCTACCTACACCATCGCCTACATCGCTCACGCGCCGCTCGAGCCGCGCGCCGCGGTCGCTGAATGGCAAGACGGTAAGCTCACGGTTTGGACCGGCACGCAACGGCCCTTCGGCGTTCGCAACCAATTGGCGGAAGCATTTCATCTTCCTGAAGCTCGCGTTCGCGTCCTCATGCCGGATATGGGCTCGGCCTACGGCGGAAAGCACACGGGCGAGGCGGCCGTCGAGGCGGCCAGGCTGGCAAAAGCCGCCGGGCGGCCGGTCAAGCTGGTTTGGACGCGCGAGGAAGAATTTACGTGGGCGTATTTTCGTCCGGCTGGGGTGATCGAAATCAAGAGCGGAGCGAACGCGAACGGCCTGCTGACGGCTTGGGAGTTCCACAATTACAATTCCGGCCCGTCGGCCATTCGCACGCCTTACGAGGTTCCGAACCAGCGCATCGCGTTTTACCCGACGCGGTCGCCGTTGCGCCAGGGATCGTATCGGGCGCTCGCGGCGACGGCCAATCACTTTGCGCGCGAAGCGCACATGGACGATGTGGCGCGCCAAGTGAAGATGGACCCACTCGAATTTCGTCTCAAGAACCTGAAGGATGAGCGCCTGAAGGCCGTCTTCCAGGCGGCGGCGGAGCGATTCGGTTGGAGAGAGCGAAAGACTACGCGCCATCGCGGCTTCGGCATGGGCGGAGGGTTTGAGAAGGGCGGCTACGTGGCCACGTTCGCCGAGATCAGCCTGGAACGCCCCGGCGGAGAGGTTCGCGTGCGCCGCGTGGTGACGGCGTTTGATTGCGGCGCGGTGGTCAATCCCGACGGTCTGCGAAACCAGATTGTCGGCGCCAACATCATGGGGCTGGGCGGCGCCCTGTTTGAAGCGATCGAATTTGCGGACGGAAAAATCCTGAATAATCGCTTCTCGCGTTATCGCGTCCCGCGCTTCAGCGACGTTCCTGAAATCGAAGTCATCCTCATTGATCGCAAAGATCAGCCTTCCGCCGGCGCCGGAGAAACGCCCATCGTCGGCATTGCGCCGGCCATTCGTAACGCCATTCTGGACGCCACCGGCGTTCATCTTTATTCGCTGCCTTTGGTTCCTCACGGCCTGAAGGCGTGAAGCCTCGAGCTGAGGCGGATGTAGAATTTCCGAACGGCGAGCAGAGATGAGCAAGCAGGAACTGGATCGGGTCGAGGTGTTGGCGCGGGTGAGAGGTGGGCAGTTGCGATGGGCGGATGCAGGGGTGCTGTTGAGGGTGAGCCACCGGCGGGCGAAGCGGCTGTGGAAGCGGTGCCGGGAGGAAGGGGCGGCGGGGCTGAAGGACTCGCCAACGCAATGGTGGATCGTGCGAATCTACCTCACGCGATGGAAAATTAAGCAGACTTTTCGCTTCGTCAAATAGAGCTGTCAGGTGGAAGACATTCGAGTTTTGCGGTATCAACGGCTGAAGAACCTGGCTGGGCCCGCGGCCGTGTACTTTGCAGCCACGTTTCTGGGACAAATACTGAAGCTATACATTCTGTGCGAGAAGCTGCTGATCAGCTTGCAGCGCTTGTTCGGCATTCCGCTACTCCGCTTTTACGCGCCGACCGACGGCATTCGCGCCGTCTTCACCGGCGCCAAGCTCAGTCCTCCGCCCGAGTCACCCCGGAACCTGCAGTTGGAATTGCTGCTCGCGTGGCAGTCGTTGAAAAAATGAGGGAAGTCGTGGTGCCGGAGTCCTTGACCGGGCATCGGCCTTATGGTACCGTCAGCCGGTCTGCCAGGCTCTCGGCACTGATGAAACTTCGATGGCCGAAACCCTTAAAATTGATCCGGCCCGATTCGAGTACGCTCTCGAACGCGCCAGCCGTTTGATTCTTTCCGGGAAAGTCGTCGCTATGCCGACCGACACGTACTATGGTCTCGGCGCCGATGCCTTTAATCTGGCTGCGGTCAGCGAGGTGTTTCGCATCAAGGGGCGAGGTTCAGACCGGCCGCTGCCTCTATTAGTGGCATCGCTCGATCAGGCTGCCGAGTTGGCGAGCGATCCTCCGCGGTTATTTTTTACGCTGGCCGAACGTTTTTGGCCAGGGCCGCTGACGATGGTTGTTCAGGCTTCGCGCCAGATTCCCCTCAAGGTCACGGCCAACACCGGCAAGGTCGGATTGCGATGGCCGCGCGCGCCCTTTGTCGTGGCCTTGATCGCTGCGGTGAGCCGACCGATTACGGGCACGAGCGCCAACCTTTCCGAGCACCCCCCTTGCTCCAAGGCGGAAGAAGTTGAACAGCAGATAGGCGAGAACTTGCCGCTCATTCTGGACGGAGGGCCGACGGCCGGCCACGCGGCCTCCACGGTGGTTGATCTTACCGGAGAACAGCCGCGCATCCTCCGACACGGAGCCATCTCTGAATCCGAATTAAAGGACCTTTTTCCCTAACCCGTGCAACGTCGCCACTGGATTTTACTCGCAGGTTTTTTGCTGGTCGTGGCCTTTGCAGCGTGGGAGGTTTCAATCTACCGTGCCATCCGCCAACAAGCTCATCGAGACGAAACGCGACCAGCTCCCGCCATCGTCGTGTTTGGCGCGGCAGAGTACGACGGAAGGCCCTCGCCCGTCTTCAAGGCGCGACTCGACCATGCCTTCGCCCTTTATCAAGCCGGCCTTTCGCGTCTCATCATCGTCTCAGGAGGGAGTGGCGGTGACCCGCGCTTCACCGAGGGGGGCGTGGGGCGGGATTACTTGGTTCAGCAAGGGGTGGCACAACACCAGATTGTCGCGGAGACGCACAGCCAATCCACCTATCAGAGTGTTCGGGCCATCACGTCCATTTTGCGGGCCCGCCGCCTTCAAGACTGTCTTGCGGTCAGCGATGGCTTTCATCTCTATCGGATCAAACTGATGTTCAAAGCCTTCGGCATCACGGCATTTGCTTCGCCGGTTCCTAATAGCCCCATCGAAGCGGATCCCTTTGAACGACGGATGTATTCCTTGCGTGAGATGATTCTCGTGACTTTGTGGGATTTGGGTATTCGTGTTTAGTGTCAAACCGGCAGCGAAGCGGGGCCGGGGCGCGAGACGGAGCCCAGGACCACCGCCCTCCGCGCACCGGTGACCGAAGGGAGGTTGCCGGCTAGTCCCTGCATCGTGCGGTCGGCAAGAATCGCAAACGCCATGGCTTCCTTGGCGTCCACCGGTAAACCAAAATCGTCCGAGACGTGAACGTTCAAATGCGGCAGAAGCTCGCGCAGTCGCGCCATGAGGATGCAATTGTGCGCTCCGCCCCCGGAAACAACGATGCGGTGAACCTTAACGCGAGAAAAAACAAAGTGGATGAGGGCTTGAGCCACCGACTGCGCCGTCAGCTCGTTGGCAGTGCGGACAAGGTCACAAGCGTTAGCTTTCGGATGTCTCTCGATGAAGTAGCGGCGCACAAAGGCCGTGCCGAACTGCTCGCGGCCAGCGCTCTTTGGAGGCCAGCGGCGAAAATAAGCAAGGCGAAGGATGGGGCCGACAACGTTTGGAAGCACCTTTCCGGCGGCCGCCCACTGGCCGTCACGGTCAAAATGTTCCCGGCCGCGCGTGACATGCTCCACAAGGGCATCCATGATCATGTTGCCGGGGCCGGTATCGAACCCAGTGACGTCGTGGGGCCGCGCCCCGGCTGGAATGACGCTGACATTGGCAATGCCGCCGATATTGAGCGCGACGGTTCCCTGACGGCGATCCCGGAGCAAAAGGTAATCTACCAGCGGGACCAAGGGGGCGCCGTGCCCGCCGGCCGCTACATCCGCCTTGCGGAAATCCCCAACCACCGCCACGCCGGTTCGACAGGCGATGATGGCCGGCTCGCCAATTTGGAGGGTGGAGCGAACGGCGTGTCCGGCTGCGCGCCGCGCTTGGCCCTGGTGATAAATCGTCTGTCCGTGCGAGCCGATCACCGCGACCTGACTCGGGCGGGCGCGGGCGCGTCGGCAAACTCGGAGCGCCGCTTCGGCAAAGATTTCCCCTAAAAGAAAATTGAGCTGGGAGATTTCCCCGGCGTCAACCGGTTCGCCGGAGGCCGCTCGCAGGACCCGCCGCCGGACACTCGAGGGATATTCCGTGGA
Source organism: Acidobacteriota bacterium (assembly GCA_021838785.1). Classification (GTDB taxonomy): domain Bacteria; phylum Acidobacteriota; class Terriglobia; order UBA7540; family UBA7540; genus JAKCCV01. The sequence goes on from JAKCCV010000005.1 coordinate 155,624, forward strand.
GGCGAACTCGATCAGTTCAATTTCTGGCGCGCCGCAACGCCCGCCGATACGAAGCAGCGCGGCGTCCACCCCATCCGCGGAGGTGCCGGAAATGAGTCCGATGGCCAAGCGCGTGGTGGAGACCTTTTTGGGCAAAGCCAGCTCCTCGATCCGCGGACTTTTCCGCGCCCGCTGCCTCGACGTGACGCCGCGCATTTCCTACTGGCTCATGAGCGGATTTGCTTTTTTAATTCAGCAAGCAAATTGAGCGCCTCAATAGGCCGCAGGTTGTCGAGGTCAGCGTCTTCGATGGCTCGAAGGATATCCGCATTGAGAGGCGTAAAGACGGTCAATTGCACCGGCTGGGATGCCGATTCGCCTTCGGCCAGCCGTTCGGTCAGCGTGTGTTCATTCCGTTCATGGGTTTCCAGAATTTGACGGGCTCGCTCGACAACCCGCGTTGGCAACCCGGCCAGTCGCGCGACTTCCACGCCGTAGCTCTTGTCGGCGCTTCCCGGCTCGACTTTCCGCAAAAAAATGATATTCGAGCCGGACTCTTTAACCGCCACGTGGTAGTTTTTCACTCCTGGCAAAAGGTCCGCTAGCTCTGTCAGCTCGTGGTAATGCGTGGCAAAAAGCGTTTTGGCGCGAATCCGCTCTTGTAGGTGCTCGACGGCGGCCCAGGCGATGGCGAGGCCGTCAAACGTGGCCGTCCCTCGCCCGACTTCGTCCAGCAGCACCAGGCTATTCGGCGTTGCCGTATTCAGAATCGCGGCCACCTCGGTCATCTCTACCATGAAGGTGGAGCGGCCGCGCGCCAGGTTGTCGGAAGCGCCGATGCGCGTGAAAATTCGATCAAAGATGGGCAATTTGGCGCTCGTTGCGGGAACAAAGCTGCCCATCTGCGCCATGATGGCTATCAGAGCGGTTTGTCGCAGGTAGGTGGATTTTCCGCCCATATTCGGGCCCGTGATCAGCAGGATGAGGTCGGTGTCGGAGTTTAGATACACATCATTAGGAATAAAGCGGCCGAGTTGGCTTTCCGCCGCAAGGCGTTCGACCACCGGATGGCGGCCTTGTTGGATGACCATGCCGCCATCATCGGAGAATGCGGGCCGGCAATAATGCCTTTCCGCTGCCAAGTGGGCGAAGCACGCCAGCACATCCAGTTCCGCCAGCGCCTGCGCCGTCTGGCGGATGCGTCGGGCTTCCGAACCGACCTGACGGCGAATCTCGTAAAACAGCTCCCGCTCGAGCTTCTGACTGCGCTCCTCGGCATCGAGGATTTGGCTCTCGAGCGTCTTCAACTCCGGTGTGGTAAACCGTTCGGCGTTGGCGAGGGTCTGTTTGCGCTCATAATCCGGCGGGACCAGGTGAAGATTGGGCTTGGTCACCTCGAGATAGTATCCAAAAACACTGTTGAACCGGACCTTTAGCGACCCAATGCCCGTTCGTTCGCGCTCTCGCAGTTCAATTTGCGCCAAGACCTGCTTGCTGTTGTGAGCGAGCTCGCGTAAGCGGTCGAGCTCGGCGTTATAACCCTGCCGAATCAAGCCTCCCTCGGTGAGGAGCGTCGGAGGTTCCGGCGAGATCGCTTTCTCGATTAAACCGCGCACATCCTCCAGGCAGTCCAACTTTTCGCGCAGGGCGGCTAGGCGGGAAGCCCCGAAGCGAGCGAGATATGTTTTTAACAAGGGGAGGGGCTCAAGCGAAAGACGAATCGCCACCAGATCGCGGGCATGGGCAGTTTCGAGAACGACCTTGCTCAGCAGCCGTTCGAGGTCATGCACCGTGGCAAGCACCCGTCGCACTTCCTCTCGGCCAATGGTGTGTCGCGTCAGTTCTTCCACGGCATCGAGTCGCTCGGTAATTTCGTCTCGTTGGATGGAGGGCCGGACCAGCCAGGCCTTCAGCTTTCTTGCCCCTCCGGAGGTGCTGCATTGATCAAGAGTGCTCATCAAGGTTACGTCGCGCGGGCCGCCCGAAAGAGGCTCCAATAACTCCAGGTTGCGGACGGTCGCCGGGTCCAGGACGAGCGCATCGTGTTCCTGGTAGTAGCGGATGCCGTCCAGATGCGCAAGCGACCCCCGCTGAGTTTCGCGCACGTAGTGCAAAATGGCTCCGGCAGCCGAGATGGCCAGCGGATGCTCGTCCAATCCATAGCCGGCCAGCGAATTCACGCCAAAGTGCTCGCGGAGCAATCGCTCAGCGTAGGCGAACTCGAAGATCCATTCCTCCAACCGTGTTTCCGCCACGGGGGATTCGGTGCCGAACGATTTCTCGATCAGATTGGCCGCGCCCGCCAGCAGCACCTCCCGCGGCTTCACTCTCTCCAGTTCCTCGTTCAATCGGCCTCGGGCGTCGTCGCCGGCGATTTCTGTGGCCCTAAAATCTCCGGTCGAAAGGTCGGCGAAGGCAAGGCCAATCGTATTGGCGGATTCCACCACCGCCACGAGGTAGTTATTGTCGCGGGGCTCGAGCAGGTACGCCTCCGTGGCGGTCCCGGGCGTGACGACCCGTGTCACCTCGCGTTTGACCAGCTTTTTGGTGTACCTCGGATCTTCCATCTGATCGCATATGGCCACGCGGAACCCGCGCCGGATGAGTTTGGAAATATAGGTTTCAGCAGCGTGATACGGGACTCCACACATCGGAATGGGCGTCCCCTTTTCCTTGTTGCGGGACGTCAGCGTAATTTGAAGCTCCTTCGAGGCCACGATGGCGTCCTCGAAAAAGAGTTCGTAGAAGTCTCCCAGACGGAACAACAGCAGGGCATTCGGATGGCGCTGCTTGATGGCCCCGTACTGGCGCATTAAGGGCGTGGAAAATTCGTTCATCATGAAGGGTTCGTCTTAATTATAGTCTTCCTCCGTGAAGAACCGCGCTGAATGAAGAGGATAACGTGCTGCCTGCCGATACCTGGCCAAGTGCCGTTGCAGTTCTCGATTTGAGGGATCAAGCGACACCGCTTTTTGCTGCGTCTTGAGAGCTTGCGAATACTGACCGTTAGCATAATATGCCGCCGCCAGCGTGTCCAGGTAGTCCGCTTGCCGGCCCTGCGTTAGGCTGACCGCCAATTTCGCGTGGACGAGCGCTTGTTGAGGGTCGCGATATTGCCGTTCCGGACAAGTGGCCAACAACCAGGCCAGATTATTCTGCGCTTCAGCAAGATGAGGATTGAGCTGAACAGCCTTTTCGTAGTGTTGAAGAGCTTGGGGATATAACCGCTCCTGGTCGAAGAGGTCTCCCAAGGCCGATTGGGCTTGAGCGTTGTTCACGTCTTTGCCCACGGCGGCTTGCAGCCAGTGAAGAGCCTTTGAAGCGTTTCCTTGCTCCATGTAGGCGGCGGCAAGGCCCACCTCGGCCGGGGGCGAGCCGGGGTTGAGGCGGAGCGCGTGGTGATATTCGTTGAGCGCTTCCGAAAGACGATGCTCGGCGAGGTCAAGCGAGCCGAGCGCGTCATAAGCGCGATCGTCCAAGGGGTCAAGATGCTGGGCGGCAAGAAACCGCTGCATCGCCTGGGAATCGTGATGCTGGGCGCGCAGGCGCTCGCCTTGCCGGAGCAGCGCAAGGGCCTGCTGAGACCGAACGTAATGCCTCGCCGTCGCAGCCATCGCCAGCGCCACCACCGCAATAGGAAAAATCACCACCCATTGCGACGGCCTGGGCTCCTCCCAGGCAAGGTGCGGCGGTGGGGGCGGAATGAGGCCGGCTAAAATCATTCCGCCCAGCAAGCCGCCGACGTGTCCCCAGTTGTCAATCAAATGCGGCAGGGCCAAACCAATGCCGAAATTCAGCAGGATGAGAAAGACCATCCATTTGCCGAAGGCGCGAGCCCAGCGTGGCGGGACTACCTCCCGGTGAAGATAGCCTGTGGTCAGCATGGCGCCAGCCACGCCAAAAATGGCTCCAGAAGCGCCGGCGGCCACGGCCTTGGAAAGCTCCATGGAGAGCCAAGCACTCGTGATGCCGGAGCCTACGTAAATGACGGAGAAGCGTCCGGTGCCGTAAACCTGCTCGAGCATCGGCCCCAGAATCCAAAGCGCATACATGTTGAGGAGAATGTGCAGCCACCCGATATGAATGAACATCGGCATCACCAGCCGCCAATACTGGCCGCGCCGGGTGAAAGGCCCGTAAGATGCCCCAAACTCCAGCAGAACGTGAATGCGCTCGGAACCGCCCGCCAGCTTTTCCAGAAAAAAGACCACGAAGCAAAGCCCGATTAGGGTCAGCGTCGCCACGGGCCAATTGCGTCGCCGGGTAACCAGCAACGGCTGCGGCATTTCCGAAAGTGGTAGATCGTTCATAACTTTTCGTTAGCCCAAAAGCTGTCCAGGTACAGCCTGCTCCGCAGCATGGCACGGACCATCGCAGCCATGATAGATTGGGCGCATCCTCGTGACCTGAAAACCTGGACCGATCTCAATTTGTATTGATGCATCCTGCGCCACCGCGGGCCGGCGACTTACGAACCTCGCCGGCAATGTGATAGTATAAACGCGGGAGGTACGGTCCATGCGTCGTGACTTAGATTTATCGAGGTGTCGTTGGGGTGCTCGCTTCGCCGCCGGACTCATTTTAGTGGCATTAGGCGCAATAGCTTCGGTAGCCGCTGAGCCGTGGAGCGCTTCACAGGTTATCCAGCCTGCCACGCTCGCCAAGGAAATTCGCGGAGCGAGCGGTAAGAACCTTAAAATTCTTCAAGTCGGCTTCCGAACACTTTACGAGCAGGGTCACGTTCCGGACGCCCTGTATTGCGGCCCGGCGTCGCACGCGGCGGGGCGGGCGCGACTCAAGGCCTGTGTCGCCAAGATTCCCAAGACCGCTGACATCGTGCTCTATTGCGGTTGCTGCCCGTGGCAGGAATGCCCAAACATTCGTCCGGCGTTTCAGGAGCTTCGCTCAATGGGCTATACGCATGTCTCCGTCATGGAAATTCGGCAGAATTTCGGCCGTGACTGGCGGGCAAAAGGTTATCCGATTCATTCCGGAAGCCATCCCTAGGCAAGCCCGGCTGAAGCCATAATGTGAACACCTAAAGCGATTTGCGCATCTAAGGAAATCGGGAGATGCTGAAGAGGAGGTAGCTCAAGAGGAGGTTAAAATCATGTGGAATAATCTAAAAACAACCTTATTCCTGGCCATTCTAACGGGCTTATTTTTGGCCATTGGAGAATTGTGGGGAGGCGAGCAAGGCATCGTCATCGCCTTGGTCTTGGCGGCGGTGATGAATTTTGTATCGTATTTTTTCTCGGACAAAATCGCGCTCAAAACGAGCCATGCGCAACCGATTTCGCGGGAAGAAGCGCCGCGCCTCTATCAGATTGTGGAGCGCCTGGCCGCCAAAGCCAACATTCCCGTGCCGAAGATCTATCTGATTCCCACCGATTCACCCAATGCTTTTGCGACCGGCCGTAACCCTCGCCATGCCTCGGTGGCTGTGACGCGCGGTATTTTGGATCTGTGCGACGACGAAGAGATCGAGGGCGTCTTGGCCCACGAGCTTGGGCACGTGCGCAATCGGGACATTCTGACCAGCGCCGTGGTGGCCACCGTCGCAGGCGCCATCACCATGATCGGACGCATGGTCTTTTGGGCGGAAATGTTCGGCTTTGGGGGCGGCGGCGGCCGCCGGGATGGCGAAGGTGGGGCGCTTTCGGCGCTCGCCATGATGATTATTGCGCCGCTGGCGGCGATGCTGATTCAACTGGCCATTTCTCGCTCGCGGGAGTATGAAGCCGATGCCACGGGAGCTCGCATCACTGGAAACCCGCAGGCGCTGGCGAGCGCGCTCGAGAAAATTGATAAATGGTCGAAGCGAGTTCCGATGAAGGTCTCGCCTTCCATGGCCCATCTCTACATCGCCCAGCCGTTCACGGGCCGCCAGATGTTCGCCAACCTATTTTCTACCCACCCGCCCATCCAGAAGCGGATCGAGCGGCTGCTCGAAATGCGTTATTCATAAGACCCTAGGCCCACGAGGGCGCCAGCCGGCGTCCTCGTGGGCTTAAGCGGCAAAGCCGCCCAATCCATTGAAAACGAGTGAGTTAGCCTTATACTTTCGTGGAGTTTTGTTTTCAACTTACGAATTCGGGTTAAACCGCGTAGCTCGCGGTCAATGCCGCGGTTGAACTATGTTTTCCGGCTGCGTAAAAGGCATCAAGCGATCCGCAGCAGCGACAACCAGATATTGACGGCCGTCCAGCAGATAGGTCAGGGGACTGCTCTCAATCCCCGCGTCAACATTAGCCTGCTACCCGCGTCCCGTCAAATGACCGATTTCCTACCAGCGGCCATCCGTCAGACCAAATTCACAACGAGCGTCTGCAGCGAATGCGGTGGAACCGTGTGGGTGAACTGATGGCCGGAAAGCGACAGGCGCTTGGCGGTTGTGGCCACCACGACATTGGGGTGGTCGAAGGTATTTTGGTCGCGGACACTTGAGGAAGTCAGTTCGCGCAATGTTGCGCCCGTCGCCGAGACCCCGGCCGCGAATTCGATTTCCACGTCCAGCGGATCGGTCAGGTGCTGGTTAACAAGTGTCAGGCAAACTTGCTTCCTCGACTCGTTGAGCGAGGCCGCCGCGCTCAGGTAATCGCGCGCTATGGTCCGCTTCGCCTCCTTGACCTCGTAGGTGGGTGATTCAACGATGGACTTCAAGCCCGTCTCGTCCATGTGTGGTTGGAAGAGATCAAACACGTAGTAGGTCGGCGTCAGAACCATTTGGGCGCCACGGGTGATGGCCATGCTTTGCAACACATTGAAGACCTGCGCGATGCAGGCCATCGAGATTCGAGAGCCCAGGTTGCACAGGCCATTGAGCGTGACCGCGGCCAGCAGGGCATCGCGGAGGGTATTCGGCTGAAGGAGGGCGTCGGCGCCTTGGCCGGGAACCGGATGCCACACGCCCCACTCATCGAGCGCAATGCCGGCCGCAGGGGCGTTCGGTTCTTTGAACTCATCTATCGTCGCGACGACCCGCCGCAGAATGGCATCGAGATCCCCGACTTGCGCCAGCAGGCCGTAATAATCCCGGTCACTGAAATCCACGGCCGCGCCGTCGTGGAAATAGTGATGAATCGAAAGCTGACGAACTGTGCGCAGAATCCCGCGACCAGCCGGGCGGCGCAGCAAGGCCTCGAAAAAGCGCCGGTTCCAGTCGCCGCCTTCGAGGCCACAGGCGACGAACTCGACCGGCACGCCCTCGGCGGCCCGCGCCATGAGGTTAACGTAGCGCGCGTAGTGATCGGCGTAATCTTCCGGAGCGAAAGCCCCACCGCAACCCCAATTTTCGTTGCCAACCGACCAGTAGGTTACGTTATAAGGTTCCGCATGGCCGTTGGCGCTACGCTCGCGCGCAAGCGTCGTCGCGTGGCTGCTGTTGCAGTACTCCATCCACTCGACCGCTTCTCTCACGGACCCTGAGCCGACGTTGACGCACACGTAAGGCGACGCGCCTGAGAGGTGGCAATACTCCATGTATTCGTCCGTACCAAAGGCATTGGGCTCTTCTCGTCCCCACCAGAGGTTCCAGGTGGTGGGGCGTTTTGAGCGCGGGCCAATCCCGTCGCGCCAATGATAGGTGTCCGCAAAGCATCCGCCGGGCCAACGAATGATGGGAGCGTGAATGCGCTTGAGGGCTTCAAGGGTGTCCTTGCGGAGGCCATGAATATTCGGGATGGATGAGTTCGTGCCAACCCACATGCCACCGTAAACGCACGCCCCCAGGTGCTCGGCAAATTGCCCGAGAAGGTTGCGGTTGAGCCGACCTATCGGCTCATCGAAAACGACGGTGAGGCGCGCTCGATTTCCACCCCCGCGCGGCGCGGGGCTCGCGGGCAGGGCACCGGCGGTCGCGCCGAATCCTTTGGCTGCCACCGCCGCCAGTCCGCTGGTCTTCAGAAATTTTCTCCGATTCATGCCGCCCTCCTTCGTAGTAGCCCGAGAACGCCAAGCATCATAATTTCTAGCTCAAGCAATGTCAAAGGAGCACAAGCCCAAGTCGCCCTTTCATGGACGGGGCTCTTTGGTAATGGCACGCAGTACAAACGGCACATTGAAGATAATGAACAAAGAAGGGATATCTCTAGTGTCATGTTACATAAATAAGTGACACATGAGCCGATGGATGGTATAAGGACTCATGTTCACTTCTACAAAGCCGTTGCGCTTGCAAGCTCGGGAGCGAGCGAGCCTGCAAGCCGTTGTTC
>JAKCCV010000006.1 GCA_021838785.1 Acidobacteriota bacterium
GAGACTCAGCTTAAACTTCGCCCATCGCCCCCGAAGATCGACTAACATCCGCCGTGCGTCCTGCGTTAGTTGGAAGCCCATCACGAAGTCGTCCGCGTACCGCACGATGATCACTCGACCCCGTGCCGGACGCACGCCGCCAACCGAGGACCGCATTCGGATGCGCCTAATGAAGGCTAGAGAAAACTTAGAGGATACGGTAAATTGGATTCTCGGGGAGTGGGCGTCCGCGGCGGCTCCAAGGACAGGGGGTCGAGCGAAGGCTTTGCGAGGAGTCCGACGCTATAGCGCGGTCGGAAGCTGAGCAAGTAAACACGCAAGCCGACCTAAATTGGACCCGAGCGATCCTTGTTGAGACTTTGCGCATGTACCCTTGTGCGATGGGTTGGCGCCGACGTGTTCGGTGCTATCGCACTTGGCCTCTTGGGCAGGGCTATGTCCAGGGAACAACGAGAGCGCTGGCAAAAGGAAGAGGGGAAAGACTCGGAAGGGGAACCTCTGGTTGCGTCGGGCGCTTAGTCAAGCAGCTTGGGCGGCATCCCCCACCCAAGCGACCTACCTTGCCGCGCGCAATCCAGGGGCTGGCAGCGTTCGTGCGATGCCTTAGCGGCCTCGCGGCAAAGCGGACCGCTTTTTGCCTACATGAGAATCCTGGCCATACTTCATTCCCCGCTTGACCGACGCGCCGGTGTTGCCGGCAGAAAGACTACGGAGATGGCAAACCGAAGCCCGGTACAAGCCGGTCGATCACAGAGTAATCATGGCATGCGAAGAAGGGCCCCGCGCATATTCATTCTTGCCGCTATTCTCGTGGGCATCTGGCATGCGGCGGTTTTTGCGCGGGAGCTAATTTACGATGAGGCATTCCGCCCTCAGTTTCACTTCACGCCGCTGAAGAACTGGATGAACGATCCCAACGGGCTTGTCTATTACAAGGGCGAGTACCATCTTTTCTTTCAATTCAATCCCTTCGGAAACGAGTGGGGACACATGAGCTGGGGCCACGCTGTCAGCCGAGATCTCGTGCACTGGAAGCAGCTTCCCGTGGCGATTCCCGAGGCGAACGGCGTCATGATTTTCTCGGGCAGCGTCGTGGTGGACCGGCATAATTCCAGCGGATTTTGCAAGAGTGCGAGCTCCGGTGATGACTCCTGCCTGATTGCCATATACACAGGCTACAACGGCAAAATCCAGGACCAGAACGTCGCATATAGCAACGACCGCGGACGCACCTGGACGAAATACGTCGGAAATCCCGTCATCAATCTTCATCTCGCTGACTTTCGCGATCCCAAGGTTTTCTGGTATCGGCCCGGCCGCAAGTGGGTAATGGTGACTGCGCTCTCGGCGCAACATAAGGTGCGGCTATTCAGTTCGACGAACCTGAAGCACTGGACCCCCCTCAGCGACTTCGGGCCGGCTGGGGCGGTGGGCGGCGTCTGGGAATGTCCTGATCTGTTTGAGCTCCCTATCGACAATGAACCCGGCCAGGCCCGCTGGGTGCTGAGCGTCAACCTGAATCCTGGCGGCGTGGCGGGTGGGTCGGGCGTTCAGTATTTTGTTGGCCGATTTGACGGAACAAAGTTCACAGACGAGAATCCCACCGGCCAGACGCTTTGGGCCGATTATGGCAAAGACTTCTACGCCTCAACCTCATTTTCGGACATTCCGCCCTCTGACGGCCGCCGGATCTGGATGGGCTGGATGAGTAACTGGGAGTACGCCGCGCGCGTCCCCACGTCTCCGTGGCGCGGGATCCAGTCGATCCCACGTGTCCTCAGGCTACGGCGCTTCCCGCAAGGGATCCGACTGGTACAAAAGCCCATATCAGAACTCAAGGTCTTGCGCGGACGCCTTATGACGATTGAAAACGCGAGTATGAAAACCGGCAATCGCATCCTGAAATCGAAAGACGTCCGCGGCGACGCTCTTGAAATCAAGATCACGATCGATCCGGGAAGCGCCCGGTCATTTGGCCTCGAAGTCCGAAAGGGCGCCTCACAGGAAACCACGGTGGGCATTGACCGCGCGAAGTCCGAGTTGTTTGTCGATCGGACTCACTCCGGCGACACCGGCTTTGACCCGAAGTTTCCGGGACGGCAGACAGCGCCCCTGAGGCTGGCGCCGGGGAAAGCTGTCGAACTGCACATCTTTGTTGACAGGTGCTCCGTCGAGGTCTTCGGCGACCACGGGGAGCGAGTTATATCAGACTTGATTTTCCCCTCGCCCGCCAGTCAGGGCGTTGAGTTATTTTCAAATGGCGGAGAAGCAAGAATCATAAAGCTGGACATTTGGCAGTTGAAATCGGCATGGCGGAAGTGAATGACGCGGGTAGGGACCCTGCTTCCACCTCAGCCGTCAAGAAAAGGCATCAATGAAAATTGTGATCATCGGCGAGGCCTTGTGAGACATCATCGGGGGAAGAGAGCATCTGGGCGGCGCGCCATTCAACTTTGTCGCTCACGCCAAGAACCTGGGACATGAAGTGTATTTTGTCAGTGCTGTCAGGTGCGACGGGCGCGGCGGGCGGGTGCACCAAACGCGTCGAAGGCTTATCGCGCCCGTTTTTTCTCCAAAGGCTGCGGACTCCTACGCCTCTTCGATCAGTCGTCACACGACCTCAGCTTCAAACTCTGTCGGACGAGGCCAGGTACTCGATGTCTTTGATTTCACGCGAAGGTTGGCGCTCACCGTTTTGGGTGACGTCGTGTTTGGTGTTGATCTCGCCGATCGTGTTGATGCGCTTATCGAGGACGTCGCCACGATTTTTGGACCCACGCATCCATCGATGAGGTTGTTCGCCGGACGCACGCCGCCAACCGAGGACCGCATTCGGATGCGCCTAATGAAGGCTAGAGAAAACTTAGAGGATACGGTAAATTGGATTCTCGGGGAGTGGGCGTCCGCGGCGGCTCCAAGGACAGGGGGTCGAGCGAAGGCTTTGCGAGGAGTCCGACGCTATAGCGCGGTCGGAAGCTGAGCAAGTAAACACGCAAGCCGACCTAAATTGGACCCGAGCGATCCTTGTTGAGACTTTGCGCATGTACCCTTGTGCGATGGGTTGGCGCCGACGTGTTCGGTGCTATCGCACTTGGCCTCTTGGGCAGGGCTATGTCCAGGGAACAACGAGAGCGCGGGAAAAAGGAAGAGCGGGAGGACTCGGAAGGGCAGCCTGCGGTTGCGCCGCGCGCTCCGTGAAGCAGCCGGGGCGGCGGCTCACACCAAGAGCACTTACGTGGCCGCCCGCTATCGGCGGCTGGCCGCGCGGCGAGGAGCCAAACGCGCCATCATCGCGATGGCTCACAACCTTCTGCTCATCGCTTATTACCTGCTCAAAACCGGTCACCCCTACCAGGACCTCGGAGCCGACTATTTCGACCGAATCAACGCCGAAGGCTTGAAACGCTATCTGGTCAGGAGGTTGGAGCGCATGGGCAATCAAGTGCTGCTTGTGCCCACGTCCTTGACCATCTGAAGCGAGCCTTACACGAGCATTTATTTTCGAGGGAGGTCAGTTTAGCGATTCGTTGCAGGCAGGGTTGTTGAAATCACCTACTTCATGCTCCGAGGTTTTTGATGAAGATGAACAGGAGAAACTTTCTAGTTCAGGGCACCACGGTCGTCGGCCTTGCGATACCGGGTAAGGATTTCAAGTGCATTGCAGACCCAAGCCAAGACGACGACCAAGAAAGACCGGACAGTGTAGAGGCCAATGTTCTACCCGAGGAGTTCATGGAACCCGCCTATGTTCGCACGGAAACATCGGGCGATATAAGATCTTGGTTCATTGGAAACGGGCTGATTGAGCGCACTCTTAGATTTTCATCACCACATGGACTCTATACGGAGTCCTTTAGAAATAAGGTGAGTGGTACAAACTTTTTGCAGGAAGTTTTGCCCGGAAGCACAGGCCCAGAGTTTGTATTTCAAGTAGATTCCGAATACTTTACAGGCGCCGGTGGCGGCCCACCGGCTAACTTTGATTTGGTCGGTTTCCACGTACTGGACCTGAGCACTTCGGGAAAGGCCTTGGAAATTCGATTAAAAGGCAGCCGGAAGCCTCTTGAGGTTTCGGTATTTTATGCCGTGTACAGGGGACATCCAGTCGTTCGCAAATGGATGACCATCAGGAACCGAGGGAACCGCACGATTAGACTTTCCCACATGGCTTTCGAGGCCTTGAATTTGATGTCGGCTTGGCCTGATGAAGAGATCCTGCGGGTCTATTACGGAGTCCTTCCGCGCGAGTTGTTTTATACAGGTCGGGTTGAGGATATGGCCATCACCCAAATGAGTCCCCGAACGCATGAAGGATTCATCGTCATGAATGAAGCACCAGGGTGGATGAAACGGACAGAAATGAACGGGTGGGGCCGTAGCATCCGTGTCATGTGCGACACAGACCTTTTCCCTTTTGAGCGCCGTGTTGCTCCGGGTAAAGTTTACACGACCCCCAAGTCGTCAATGGCCTTTTTCCGGGAAGGCTCCCCGGCCTTCGATCCTCAATGGATGATGCCTTCCTATACATCCAAAATCCTGATGCGAAAAGGTGCTCTTTATAAACCACCCTGGATTTACAATACATGGGAACCATTCCAACGGACGATCAATGAGCGCATCGCAGGTGACGTGATGGCGGTCGCCGGCCGCATGGGATTCGACATTTTTACGATAGACGATGGCTGGCAGGCCGAATATGGGGAGAATGCGGTGAATCTTTCGGCGTTCCCACACGGCTTGGGCGAAATCCAGAGGGCTGCCACAAGGAACAAGATGCGCCTGGGTCTATGGGTTCCACTCGCTGCAATCAGCACCCATGCTGAAGTTTATCGGAAGCATCCAGAATGGGCTTGTCGAGATGCGAGGGGCCGCCTGAAATTGAGCCGCACCGAGGCAGGCATGAGCGTCGTCATGTGTTTGGCCACTCCCTACCGTGAAGCGGCGGCGCGCAGAATCAGTGAGCTGATTTCACGGTACGATTTAGCCTACGTCAAGATTGATCTCACAACCGTCTTCAATGCCTATGGAGAAGCGCCCGGATGTTACGCGTCGGGGCACTTTCACAAAACGTGGGCCGAATCGCTGGGTCGTATTTACGAAGGGATCCGGTATGTTACCGATCAGATTTATCAAGAGCATCCAGATGTGTTGCTGGATTTGACGTTTGAATTATGGGGCCAAAAGCAGATCATTGACTACGGATTGCTCGACACTGGGGATCTGGATTGGATGAGTAACGTCAATGATGCTGCGGTGACTTCGGCAGGTCCTCGCCAGGCCCGAACCCTGCTTTATCAAAGGTCGTTGGCTATTCCCGTCGAAGCCATGCTGATAGGCAACCTCAGAGCGACGACGGCGAGCATCGAAGAACGATTTGCGACCGCTATAGGCTCGGCGCCCTTGTTGCTGGGCGATCTTCGTCAACTGACTCCTTCCCAAGTGAAATGGTATGCAGAAAAGATTGCCTGGTTCAAAGGCCTTCGTCGGAACATCCCCATTAACGAAAGCTTCTTTCCCCTGGGAGACTGGTCGCAGCCAAAGTGCACGACTTGGGACGGTTTTGCGAGGCTTAGCCGTGTGGGTGAAGGGCTGATTGTCATTTTCAAAAATGAGTCGAAGGTTCGTGAGGTTAATGTAAGGATACGCACTTTTCCCGTGGGGGAGTTCGAGGTCAAGTCCGTTATGACAGGAGATTCCTTAGGTCGCTTTTCCGGCCAACAACTGCGGAGCGGCGTAGTGCTGCCGGTTCCAGCTCAACTCCAAGTGCAAATTCTCGAAGTTCGACAAAGTTAAAAGTTGCCGAGGCGGAGAACATTCGCTTGAGAGCCTGCGGACCCATGCGTTATCATGCCCATTCGGGAAGAGCTTGAGCGAGCGGAAGGAACGCAATTTCCTCGATGAATCACCGACAGTTTTTGGGGGACCACAAGTGAGTCGTCATTAAGCATTGGGCAAAGCAATTGTTCCCCATTGTTCCCGCTTCTGAGCAGTCGGGAGAGACCTCACAACCGGAAGTCATTGATTCAATTGCGGCGCATCGCTCGCGAGCTTCACCTGGACATGCGCACCGTCACTATGTATCCCCAAACGCCGGTGCCCGCGCCGGCCCGCCGCCCTCGCCCGTCGAAGCTCGATTCCTTTAAGCCGCTCATTGCCGACCTGCTCGAACAGGACCCGCGCGCTCCCGGCGTCGTCATCCTCCAGCGCCTCAACGCCGCCGGCTATGGCGGGGGCCACAGCATCCTGCGCGAATACTTGCAGCGCGTGCGTGTGGCTCATTCCGAGCCCCGCGCCCTCGTGCGCATGGAACCTGCGCCCGGCGAACGGTTCGAGATTGATGGGGGCCACTTCGGGGCGCTCGACCACCAGGGCGACAAACGCAAGCTCTACGCCTTCGCGCTCATCGAAGCTCACAGCCGAATGCTCTATTGCGAGTTCACGCATTCCCAGAGCTTCGAAACCTTCGTGCGCTCACATCAACATGCCTTCGCAACTCTGGGCGGCGTGGCGCGTGAATGCTGGCTCGATTTTGTTCCCGGGAACAAAATCGGTCACGACCAGTTGGGGAACACCTTGGAAGAATTCGAAGGTGTGGATGTGAGCGCCGAGCCAGTCTTCCAAGCCCTGACTCCAGGCGGCTTCGGCATAGGTGTAGTTGCTGGCGCCGAGCACGGCAACGAAGATCGAAGCCTGACGGATCGGCCCGCCCTTTGGGTCATGGATGGCAATGGTGTCCCCGGCGTAACCGACGAAGAGCTTCTCGCCGGCCTTATGCTCCTGACGCAGCACGACATCCAGACGACGGCGCCAGCGACGGTAGAGCTCGCAGAAGCGGCTGTAGCCGTAGCCGTCAGGGTGGTTCTGGCGGTATTCCTCCCACAACAGTCCGAGCGTTAGGTGGCGATGTGATTGCAGCTCCTGGTGCAGGCGTGCGAAGTCGGGCGTGGGCCGCTGGGTTTTCGCGGCGTACACCTGTGGCGCGTTCGATCCGCCGCAGCGACCAGCCGAGGCGTCCCAAAACAATAACTTGCTGTTTTTCATCTTCACTCAAGACATTGGCCATGCCGACTGAGGGTACAAACCCTCGCGCCGGTGTCAATGTCCCGGAGGTGATCTTCGTTAGCCGGTTTTCAGGTGACCATCAATGGCCGGTTTTGGGTGACCGCCGAGGGCGAGATCCCACAACGGCGAGCGATCTGATCCTGGCTCAGGCCCAACTCGAACCGGAGCCGCAACACTTCCTTGATCTTCCGCATGGACAATCTTTCCGTCGGCAATGTAGGCTGCTCCTCTTTCCAGAGGAGCCGCGATTGCCCGATTCTTGTCCAGCGTCGCTCGTCCTAACCTTGTCTCGTCGGGGTGAACCCTACCCGTCCTACCGGCGCCCGGTCGAGAACCGACCGGCCCGAGAGCCGGGGAGGGCTATCACCTCACCCTGGAATGATTATTACGATCCCCGGAATCGCCATCACGATGACCCCGGACTCGTTATTACGATCATTCCGGAACAGAAGTATGTACTTTACGCAATGGGCCTTATTTCCACTTTAGCATAGCACACCCGAATTTCATTTCGGCCAGCCTTCTGGCGGCTTCTTCCTGCCAAGCGACCGCTTGATGGCGTTTCGCCAATCACCAATGATTTTCAGGCGGCCCGGTTTTGGTCCTGGATTCGCCTTGGGCTTTGGAACATTCTCGGCCTTCTTGTTCTTGACTGCCATTTACATGCCTACTTTATGAAACGAGAATTTAAACGCATACTTTCTCAACCCAAGATTCGGAACCGCTCTTGCTGCTGCAATAGCACGGGCCGTGAAATCCGCTGCTACCAACAGCCCCCTTACTGAGACCTTCGGTTCTGCTGCCTTCAAATCGCCCATGTAGGATAGTACCTGCCCTACTGCATCACGATCCGCGGTGCCCGCCTTAAGTTCAATCACTACTCTTTTCCCCTGTTCATCCGATGCCAGAATGTCAATCCTGCCGGACGGAACACTGCACTCTCTCCCCGTAGGCACAATCTTGAGGCCGCCTTCCAGTTGCGAGATGTTTGCCAGCAATGATTCTTGCATATCGCGCTCAAGCCCAAAGGTGGTTTATAGCTTCCTCTTCGATGGAGGCCGAAGTCCGATCAGGAAGCACGAAGATTTCAGAGCCTTTCTTGCTGATGCCCCTAAATTCATATCCAGCCTTGAGCAATTCGGCACGTCCAGTCTTATCGCCTTGCTGAAGGTATCGGACGTGTTTAAGCGGAGCCTCTATCGTCATAGCGTATCCTATGCGCGTCGATACATAAGCCTCTTTCCTTCGGCTGACCGGATGGCCGCAATCGTTCGCTCGCGATCGTTCATCTTCCGAAGGTTCCACATAAAATCGAACTGCCAAAGATAACGATGCAGGTATTCCTTGCTCACGTTGTGGTAAATCCCCATGATGCCGCGCTTCAAAAGCGCAAAGGAACTCTCTGCCGTGTTGGTGTGAATGTCACCTCGAACGTATTCCCTTGTGCTGTGAGCGACCGTGTGATGGCCGCCCGCGTACTCTGCGCCGATTCCTCGATAGGACGGAAGGTCATCGGTCACGATGCGTGCCTGCTTGTCCACTACCTCACGAATCGCAGCCTTCAAGGTCTTGCCACTTACGTCCGCCACAACATGGCGCCGAATCCTTCCGTGCCTTTCGACGGCAGCGAAAACCGGGGTCTTTTTAGTCGCACGGCCGCGCGGGTTGCTCCCCCTGAAGCGCGGCTTCCCGCCGACATAGGTTTCATCGCATTCCACCGTGCCGGTCAGTTTCTCCGCTTCAGGATTCTCCGGAGCCATTGCGAACCGGATGCGGTTCATTAGGAAGAGGGCGGACTTGTAGCTAATCTGACAGTGGCGCATGATCTCTAAGGCCGCCACGCCTTTCTTGGAAGTTGATGCTCGCCAGAATGCGTAAGCCCAATGGCGAAGGTCAAGGCGGCTTTCCTCATAGACCGTCCCGATACGGACTGTGTACTGTTTCTTGCAATCGTGGCAGCGCCACAGAAACCGCTTGTTGCGCTCACCCGTCTTGGCGTCCGCCATCTTGTACACGCTCACGCTTCCACAGTGAACGCAGGCAGGATTGTTGCCCCAGCGCAGTTGCTCGAACAGTTCCACCGCCGCGAGTTCGTTCGAGCACGCCAGCGGGTGAATCATATACACGAGGCTGCCATAAGGACTTCTTCAAGCTTTTGCTTGCCGACACTCTCGAATATTTCTTCCATCTTACGAATTCTCTCAGGGGTCTCTGGCTTAGGGAGCGCACTTGAGTTCGGGGTAGATTTCGATAGGACTGTAATATCTGTCTCCCCTCCGCAATATTGCGGGCAAGGTAGCTATCCCCTCTGGACAAGTAAGGTGATGTATGGTAGATTTATCCCTCTTTGAGAGGGAGTGGAACTTGGTGGACTGGGTGAAACGCGAGCACAGCAAATCTGAGATAGATCGGTCTGGGGAGCTTTTGGTTAAGTGGTGGGGCACCCCAGGGGCCGAGACAACGACGGAGATCGCTAAGGCGTACGTTGTTGCTCAGAACTGGCGCACATCGCATGAACTTCCATTGAATGTCTTTCAAGCGACCCTGCGGGTGCGAGCGAAGAGAATAGAGCCGGGTGTCATTGTGGCCCAAAGACTTAAGAGATTTTCTTCCATGATGAACAAGCTCTGCCGGGAGACGCATATGAAGCTTTCCCAGATGCAAGACTTGGGTGGCTGTCGCGCGATTCTTTCGGATATTCCTAACGTTTATCAACTTTACGACATTTATCGAGGAGGCGAACAGCTGATAGACACGGGGTCCCTTAAGTGTCACGACTACATTAGGGAGCCAAAGGTGGACGGCTACCGAGGCATTCACATCGTCGGTCGCTATTCGCCGCGACTAGCGGTCCGCGACCCTTGGAAAGGGAACAGAATTGAGATTCAATTGCGGACCAAGCTCCAGCATGCATTCGCAACGGCGGTGGAAACTGTGACAACCTTCACGGGTGCCGGATTAAAGTTCGGAGCTGGTCCACCAGAGTGGAGACGCTTTTTCTCGTTGATGGGTTCGGCCCTCTCGTTCCGTGAAGGAACGAATCTAGTACCGGACACGCCAACATCTGAGAAGCGGCTTATGCGCGAACTGCGAAAGCATGCGCGACAACTGAAAGTTCGTCATCGGCTCGAAGGATGGACTCACGCCCTGAAGACGCTGCGTCGAAAAAACATCGAGGGATTTAAATGGTTGTTGTTAGTTTTGGATATAGAGCATTACACGTTTGAAGTATCTGGGTTCGCAGATCGCTCGGATGCTGCTAGAACGTTGGACAAAATAGAGTCAGAAAATAAACCTGGAATAGATGCTGTTTTGGTGTGGGTTAGGTCAATTCGAGACCTTCGGGCTGCCTACCCAAACTACTACGCTGATACGCGAGAATTTCTCAAAGCTCTAGATTTTGCGCTCAAGGGCCAGCAATAATTCCCCCATATATGGGGGCTACGCGAAAAACTCCCACCACCCTTTGTAGTTTTTTCTTGACGAGATTTTCGGGGCGTGTTCCAATAGACGCGATACGGTGGGCGACTGGGTGGTCGCCCTACCTGTATCGCTTGATTTGGGAAATGCCCGAAAGCAGGCAGAGACTTGAACCGCCTCTATCCTGCCAGTAAGCCTTCACCTGTGTCAAGCGAAAAATCTTCTAGGGCGAAGTGCGCCCAGAATGGACGAACCTATGCAAGTACGTTGGGCGAAATGTGGCGACGATGGTCATTGGTGCTCGCTGGAGAATCTCGATCTGGAGAGCATCGGAGAAGTGTCCGGTGTTTACATTATTTGGCACGAAGGAAATCCCGGGCAAGTAGTTAGAATTGGCCAAGGTGACATTAAGGGCAGACTGAGCAAACATCGAAATGACCGAGAAATAGTAGCTTACCGCAAGTACGGCAAGCTCAGGGTTACATGGGCATCTGTACCTTGGAACCAGCGCGATGGAGTTGAGAGGTATCTTGCCGAGACCTGGCCACCTTTAGTTGGAGAAGCTTTCCCCGATGTGCAGCCAATCGCGGTGAATTCTCCGTGGTCGTAGATTCCATTCCTCCAAGGATGGCATCGAGAGTTTCTATAAGCTTCATGTATTGATACCATGCCCAGGGCGGCTCCTCACCGCCCTGGATTTTTTCGTCGGCCCAGGCGCGTAGCTGGATCATTGCGGCAGCGGGGTCAAAATTTCGTGGCATTAGAAGCACCTTTCCATTATAGCTGGCGCGCCCCCTCCAAAGATAAGTTACATTGATCCGACTGGCATCGGAGCACCCTCAACAATCCTAACACGCGGGTTCACTTTTTGCACTTGCGGACGTTATATGCTATCTTTTACCTATGAAGGAACCCGAAACGAAAAGCAGTTTAAAAAACCCGCTGCCGGAAACGGTTAAACGAATGCACCCGATTAGCGGCCACACATTCAAATCCATTCTGAAAAAAGCCATTACGACGCCCGTTCGGAAACCCGCCCCAAGATAGCCCTGAATTGTTGATTGCCCATTTCACGCCGATTGTACCGGAAGGTGTACTCATCCAAATAGCTCTGCAAATATTTCTGCCCCACTGAGTGATAGACGCCGCTGATTCCGCGTTTCACCAAGCTCCAGAATCCTTCAACAGTGTTGGTGTGAATGTCGCCGCGAGCGTACACCTTATCGCTGTGCTTAATTCTGCGATGCCGGTATGATGCCGGCGCACCGCACTGAGTACGAATCGAGCGGATGCCGTCGTAGCCCCCAAACTCGTCGGTATAAATCATGCTGCCGGGAACAACATGCTTCTGGATTGTCGAAAGCAGTGAAGGGCCGCTGACATCGGCCACGGCTTTTGGTAAGACTTGCCCCTTGCGTTGCACGATGGCAACTACTGGAGTCTTTTTCTTGTCTCCGCGCATTGGGCGTCCGGTCCCGCCTTTGCGGACTCCACCGTAATACATCTCGTCAACTTCCACCGTCGGACCCTCCAGTTGCAGATCGCCCTCTGACATCAGACTGCGAATCTGACGAAACATGCGCCATGCAGTTTTATATGTGACGCCTGTTTCACGTTGGATTTGCTTTGCGGAGATTCCGCAACGGGTTGAGCCCATCAGATAGGCTGCATAGAACCAGAGCCGCAGAGAAGTTGTGGACTTCTCGAAAATAGTTCCCGCGAGCGGATAGATGTGACTGCCGCAGTGGTCACAGGCGTATGCGGTGCGCCCATGAACGCGGTAATGCTTCCGCTCTTGCTGGCACTTCTCGCAGCAGGTGACGCCGCCAGGGAACCGAGTTTCCTTGATGTACTCCAAGCAGGCGTCATCAGTTGCAAACTCGCGGTTGAAGTCCGCAACGGTGTACCGCAGATGCTTTGGGATTGATTGCTTTTTGCCGATTGCTTTTGATCTCTCGCTCATAACGGAATCAGCATAGCAAATGCCTTACTTGTTATCAAGGGATATTTACCGCGGGCAATACCTCTTGCCTGCCCAAACTGTACAAACTGCCAGTGCAACGCCTTCCCGTAGAGTTAGCCCAGGATGATAGATGAAATCTACAAGGTAGCGCGTCAACGCATTATCCCCGCTCCCGATTATCTCTTTTCCGATTACCGACACGACATGCTTATTTTCAGTCTTAAAAATGTATGTGAGTCCGCTATCGGACATGATTCCAATCAGAAGTTGTGGCGGCTGTTCCTCCGGCAGGATGCCCTTGAGACTAGATTTTAATGACATTGCAAAATCGTCATGTAAATGACTGAAATCCGCATCGGCGAGCCTGAGTTTAAGTTCTTGCGTTGCTTCCGCTATCAACGTTGTGTATCCAGCTCCGCAGAGCACAAGCGAAAAATCCTTCCCCCGCAACGCGACTAATTTCCCTTCGTAGTGTCCGAAGGCAAGCGGATCGTCTGCATTCCCATGAGAGATAAGACGGTCGGCGCAGAACACAAGACCACCAGCACAGTTAAAACCTGCGGCTATTGTCATAGCCTTTCCTCTCGGAAGCCGGTCCAGTTTAGGTTTCGAATATAATGGCCTTGGCCATGGCAGCAGCTTCAAGCTTATCATTGTAGGCCCTCCCTTGCGTAAGGTACATACTTCCATAAAAAACTTCTGGTGCGACGTGGAGCCTGCCCCGCGTCCGCCGGCAGCTCCTTGCCCTGCTGATTAGACTCAGTGGACGTTGCGCGTGGTGCCTTACAGAGTTCACGGACACCTCGTAGAACTTAACCGAGTAGTGCTAATGCCGGCGCCTTATTTCAGTCGCAGCGTTTGAGAAAGAACGCGAAGATTTTTATTGAGACGGACTTGAGCCGACATGGGCTCCCGGTCCGTTCCAGGAGCGATAAAGCGCAGGTCTTGGACCGTGACAACCCAACCGCTGCGCGACGAACGAACCTGAGCCCAAGGAAAGCGAGCGAAAGACATAAAAACCTTCAAGGTTCGGGTTTTTAGGGCTGCCCTCAGTGGGGCTGAAGGGTTTGGTTTGTAGTAGGTCCGTTCGCTTTCCGTATCGCGTTCCCCGTTCAAGGAGTTGAGGGGTGCGACCTCAATGGCGGTCGGCGTTTCCGCCACGCCGGTCCATTCGAACGGATTGGCTAGGGTAGGGAAGGCCGCGACAGCCTCTGCCTCCTGGCCGTGGTAGGTTCGAGATCGAAGGGCGGTCAAGGCGCGCCGATGGCTTGCCCAGCGCAAGCTCAACAGCCCTGCCACCAACGCCAGCGCGACTAACGCTCCAGGCTGCATTGAGCCCCGACGTGCCCCCACTTCCTCGGAAACCAGCCTTAGCAGGGCTGGCAGGCCGAGGCCCACGAGCAAAAGCGCCAGCAGAACGGGATCGGTGGCGAACTCAATGTCGGCGGCGTACCAGCGCGTGCTCCACGGCCAAAATAACTGAACACCGTAAGAATTCGCGAGGTCCAAAAGTAGGTGACTTCCCGCCGCCGCCCAGCAGCCGAGCAATAACCATTTGGCATTCAAAGGCGGAGCATGGCGCGCGGGCGGCCGGTTCTTCCGGAGGGCGTAAATGATGCCTGCCGTCAAAGCACCCAGCAGCGTCGTGCCGAGCAGCGAATCTGCAGGGCCACGATGAAACTGAAGATAGGCCAGTTTGCCCCAGGCTCGGGAAACAACGTCCAGGTCGGCGAGATTGGCGGCCACCAATAGCGCCAGCGTGGCATCACGAGTTTTGCGCTTAAAACCCGCCTCGCTCAGGCAAAAGGCCGTCAGGGTCTGAGTGACTGGGTCCATGGGAAGGGGTAAACCAATGAGTCGCCGTGACCCCTACGGGCGGCACGGTGCGTCGCCCTGCCGAGCGCGGCCACGCCGGTCTTCAAGGAGCCATCAGCGTGAGAGCTTCCGGCACAGCATCAAAAACGACGGGCAGTTGCCCGACCAATTCTCCGTCCAGTTCGAAGTAAATCACGGATTCAGGAGTGGCGGGTTGGCAGCTTAAGCTGACGCTCTCCACGAAAGCCACGTCTTTGAGCCGGGTGTGCTGCCTAAAGATCAGAGCCAGCGCGTAGGTTAGATATCGCGCCCGCGCCGCACTCTGGAACAGGCAGCCGGTCAACGCGGGTTTGAAGAAATCGGCTTGAGGCGCGATCTGAAACCATCCGCCGTAAAGACGAGTGCGTTGCGCGAGGGCGAACGTGGCGGCATAGTCCCTGCCATCGGCCCGGCAGATAAATTTCGGGAACCGATAGCGCCATACCTGTTCGAGGGCTTCGCCCACGTAGGCCATGACGCCCAGCCGAACCTTGTAATCGAGTGACAACTCGCGGACAACTTGTGCGTCGAAGCCCGCCCCCGCCAGCGACAGGAAATAACGCTCGCGGGGACGGCCGCCCACGCTCCATCGGGCCCGGCCGAGCGGAATCGGGCGTGGCCGCCATTGCGGAAGGCGCTTCGCGGCCGCCACCGGATGCTGGGGCAATCCCAATTCTCGGGCCAAAGTGTTGGCGGTTCCTCCGGGCAAGACGGCCAGGGGAATCGCGCGCCCGGCCATGCCATTGACGGCTTCGTTAATGGTTCCGTCGCCCCCACACACAATCACCATTTCGAGGCCTCGAGCCAACGCTTGCCGAGCGAATTCCTTGGCGCTGCCCTGGCCCGCCGTTTTCACCACTTCGGTTTCGATGCCCGCGCGGCGCAAGATGGCGACGGCGGAGCGCATTTCCTCCCGCCTGCGAGCCGGATTGCGGCCTGCCGCCGGGTTGTAGATCAGAATGGCCTTCATCGGCGTGGGTCTCGGTGAATCGCGCCAGCCCGACACGGAAGGGTGCTCACCCAGAAAAGGAAGCTTCGTCGGCCGCCCGCGGGCTCGGCTCGCGCCGCAGAGCTCTTCGAAGGCGGAAAAGCATCGGCGCCGAGGGTTCGTGATTCTGGGCGCGACTCAGCGCAAGAATGAGTGGGCCAGATGATGGCTGGGGTTTGCGTCCGCGTCAACCGGCCTCGGCTAGGGCTTGCCCGTGGGCGCGACCCCCGTCACGACCTTCTTGGCAATCATGTCGCCGGTCTTTTTATTCCGACGCATGTCAATCCACACCATGGTTCCCGGTTTCAGCATCATCCTCTTGACCGGCTTATCATTGCGGACGAATTTGGTCTTCTTGGTCAGCTTGAAGACCTGATCGTTCCCAAACATCGTCTTGTCGAGAATTAATTCGTTTTTCTTGTCTTTCCGAACGATCCCGAAGATATAGGATTGGTAAACGCGGGCAATTGAGGTCGGATTGCCAAAGCGCGAATGCGGAGCCAAAGGCGAGGATTGTCCCGGCTGCTGCGCCACCGCCCACGAGGCGGAGCCGAGCACCATGATGAGGACCACCCAGATCGGCTTCATGTTGGTTCCTCCCTAGACCTGCTCTGAACTACCAAGCTAGCAACTGCCGTTAACTACTGTCAAGCTGCGCCCAGGCGGCGGCGACGGCTCCTGGCGTTCAACGCAAGTTTCTGCCGCTTGCGGAGGCGTTGTATATAATCATCAGCAGCGTTCCTAAGTCCAGATTCGGGAGCAGGATGGTGGCTAAAACCCTTCGTCAGCAGATTGAGAAGTTGCGCGAGGAGATTCGCCGGCATGAATATCTTTACTACGTCAAGAATGAGCCGGAGATTTCCGACTACGAATTTGACCAGATGATGAAGCAGTTGGCGGAACTGGAGCGCCAACACCCGGAATGGGTCACGCCGGATTCTCCCACGCAGCGAGTGGGCGGCACGCCCGCCACGGAATTTCCCACCGTGCGGCACGCCGTTCCGATGCTGAGCCTGGACAACACGTACTCGCTTGAAGAATTGGCCGACTGGGATCGGCGTGTGCGGGAGCTGGCGGGGCGATCGAGCGTCGAGTATGTGGCTGAACTCAAGCTGGATGGACTTTCGATGTCGCTGATTTACGAAGATGGCGTTCTCGTGCGGGGCGTGACGCGAGGCGACGGCACCCAAGGCGAGGACGTCACGGCCAACGTCAAGACAATTCGTTCGGTGCCATTGCGGGTGGCATCGGAAGGCCTGGCGCGCATGGGCAGCCCGCGACGCTTCGAGGTGCGCGGTGAGGTCATAATGACGCTCGAGTCTTTTCGCCGAGCAAACGCCGAGCGAGAGGCAGCCGGTCAGCCCCGATTTGCCAACCCCCGAAATGCCGCTGCCGGCACGATGCGGCAACTGGATCCCAAGATTGTGGCCTCGCGCCGCCTGGACATGTTCCTCTACTTCCTTTTTGTCGAGGGCCGCGTGCCGTTTGCCAAACACTCCGAGGCGCTCGAGGTGCTGTCCCTCATGGGATTCAAGGTGAACCCTCACTATCGGATGATCTCTCGCTTTGAGGCCCTGAAGGATTATCTGGACGAATACGAAACCCGCCGCGAAAAACTCGATTACGAGATTGACGGCATCGTCGTCAAAGTCAACGATACGCGCCTTTGGGATGAGCTGGGCACAACCGCCAAATCTCCGCGCTGGGCGATTGCTTACAAATACCCGGCTCGCCAAGCGACGACGCGGGTGTTGGACATTCGCGCTCAGGTGGGGCGGACGGGAACGCTCACACCGGTGGCGGATCTTGAACCGGTGGACTTGGGCGGCGTCACCGTCAGCCATGCCACGCTTCACAATATGGATGAAATCGAGCGCCTTGGTGTCAAAATCGGCGACACGGTTCTTCTCCAGCGGGCCGGCGAGGTGATTCCGCAGATCGTGAAAGTGGTTCGCTCGGCGCCTGACGGTCGCCCCTTCCGAATGCCCTCCCATTGTCCAGTGTGTGGCGGAGATGTGCGACGGGCCGAGGGCGAGGTTGCCTACCGATGCGTCAATGCGGCGTGTCCGGCGCAGCTCAAGGAATCGCTTCTCCACTTTGCCGGCCGCCGCGCCATGGACATTGAGGGCTTAGGCGAGGCCTTGGTGGACCAACTGGTGGATCGGGGACTGGTCAGGGACGTGGCTGACCTTTACCGTTTGACTCCCGCTCAATTGACGGCCCTCGAACGGATGGGCGACAAATCGGCGCACAATCTGCTCGAGCAGATTGCGGCCAGCAAGAAGGTCGGCTTAGCACGGCTTATCTACGCCCTCGGCATTCGTTACGTGGGCGAGCGCACGGCGCAGTTTCTAGCCGAGCATTTCGGCTCGCTCGACAAAATCTCCAAAGCAACCCAAGAGGAACTGCTGGCCGTGGAAGAAGTGGGCCCGAAGATTGCCACCAGCATCGTGGAATTCTTCGCCGAGAAAAGGAATCGCGCCGTTCTCGAGAAACTCCGTCAAGCCGGATTGCAGTTTGAGCAGCGAGCGGAGAGGAAACGCCTCGGCAAGTTGGCCGGCAAGCAGTTTGTGCTCACTGGGACCCTTCCCCACCTTTCGCGGGAAGAAGCCAGCCGTCGCATTGAAGAGGCCGGGGGGCGCGTGACGGGTTCAGTCTCCAAGAGGGCCGACTATGTGGTGGTCGGCGAGGATCCTGGCTCGAAACTTGATAAGGCGCGCGCCCTCGGCATTCCCATTCTGAGCGAAGCGGACCTGCTCCATTTGCTTAAATAACCGGGTTTGTTGCCGCACAGGGTCTCCTCGGCTGGGCCGCGACTGAACGGGGTGGACCTGGCGGCGGGCGTCCATTCATCTGCTGATATCTGATATAATCTGGGCGGAGGCACCGAGGCTGTGTTCGCGCGGGGTTGAGGTACGATGGCTTACGCTCGCGCTGCGGATTATAATGGCCCTTCCACCATGACTGTGACGATGACCGCCGAGCAAAGAGGTCCCGAGGTTCAATTTCCTTACGAAGAGTTCCTGCCCAGGAAGCTCTACGAGGCCATTACGGAGGTTCGCGTCGAGCGGCCTGAAATTATTTTGGCGGAAGCCTGGCGACGCCGACGACGGCCACGATTGACGCGGGACGGCAAGCTGGTGATTTTGGCGACGGACCACCCCGGCCGTCGCGTGACGGAGCTGCGCGGGGACCCGCTCGGCATGGGCAATCGTCACGACTATTTGGCGCGGGCGCTGCGCGTCCTCACGACCCCCGGCTGCGACGGCATCATGGGCACGACGGATTTTATGGAGGATGTGCTGATAGTGAACGCTCTCGTGCGCGAGGTGGGCGGCGCGTCACTGCTCGATGAGAAAGTGCTGATTGGCTGCATGAATCGCGGCGGGCACGCGGGCGTGGAAGGAGAGATTGACGACCGCTTTACCAGCTTCACCGTCCGGCAGCTCAAGCGGATGAATTTTGACGGCGGGAAGCTGATGTACCGCCTGGACGCCGGGGACGCGCGCTCCATCCAGGCCCTTCATGACTGCGCCCAAGCCATCACGGAGCTGTATCGCGAAGACCTCTATGCGTTTTTGGAGCCCATGACCGTGCGAAGAAAAGCCGAGGGCGGCTATGAAACGGTCAAGACGGTGGAAACGCTGGTGCGCGATGCCGGAGCGGCCTCGGCCTTGGGCGAATCTTCCTCTCGAACCTTTTTGAAACTCTCTTATACGGAAGGCTTTGAGCGCGTGGCGCGCGCCACCACCTTACCCATCTTGATGCTGGGCGGTGCGCCGCGAGAAGAAAGCGCGAGCATATTGGCCGATTTTGCCGCCGGAATGCGGGCGGGAGCCAACGTGCGCGGCGTGATGGTGGGCCGGAACGTTTCCTTTGCCTCCCACGAAGACCCGCGCGCCCTTGCGGCTGGCGTCATCGCCATTGTTCATGAAAACCCGGACATTGAAGAGGCCGCGCGCCGAATGGCGGCGGAACGTTGGCAGCAAATGGACCTGCTTCGAGCATGGCGTTAGAAGGAGATTTTCCGACCGAAGGCCGGAGTTCGCAATCATCTTTGCGACCTGGCGGCGCGCCGAGCTTGGAACCACGGGGGGTGGATATGGGAATAACGACTCCAACCATTGAGAAAAAAAACGAGGCCGGCGGTGAACGCCGTGGGGCGGGCACTTTCCTGCCCAAGGTGGGGGTGGTTTTTGTAGGCCGGCGACGCCCCGGTTTTGACATGGAATGGGGCCGGCAGATGGACGCTCGGGTTCGCCAATGCCTGGCGGAATTGGGGCTGCCGGTCTTTGAGGCTCCGGAAAAGGCCATTGACGATCCATCCTTGCGATGCGCGGTGGCAGCCTGCAACGACCAGGGCGTGAGCGCGCTGGTCCTGCTGCAAACGACCATGGGCGACGGACGGATGGCGCCGACGCTCGCTCAACTTTGGCCCGATCCGCCGGTTCTTTGGGCGACGCCCGAGAACCCCGTCGGGGAGATGATAAGCTCCTGCTCGTTGGTCGCCACTCACGCTTGGGCTTCAACATTGCAGCAAATGGGGCACAGCTTTGAGGTGGTCTATGGTGACCCGGAGGCCACACCGACACACCAAAGCCTGACGGAGGCGCTGCGCTTGGTTTCTGTAGTGCGAGGGTTGCGTTCGGTTCGGCTGGGGGTGATTGGCGGAACAGCGCCGGGATACTTTGCCATGAGCGCCGACCCGTTTTCCCTTCATCGAGGATTGGGAGTGCAACTCCAAACCTTTAGCTTGCTCGAATTCGACGAGGTGGTGCACAGCTTTCCCGATTCCACGGTGGCGGAAGACGTCGCCCAAGTGAAGGCGCTCGGCCTGCCTCACAAAGATACCAGCGATGAAGATCTTCCCATGGCTTCGCGCCTGCACCTGGCGATGCGCGCGTACCTTGAAAACGAGCACTTGGATGCCCTAGCGGTGCGCTGCTGGCCCGAAATGCCCAATCACTTTGGCCAATGGCCTTACCTGGGCATTGCCCGTCTGGCCAATCGAGGCCGAGCCGTCGTCTGTGAAGGGGACGCGGACGGCGCTCTCTGCGCTTGGATCGGAGAAAGCCTGGGCATGGGACGTTGCTATATCACGGATTGGCTGGAGCATGACGCTCAGACCATCACCATCTGGCACATTGGCGCGGCTCCCATGTCGCTCTCGCCACCCCCTGGAACACCCGGCGGGCCTTGCATTGCCCGCCACTTCAATATCAAAAAGCCCGCCGTTGTTGAGGCGACAATCCGCGAAAACATGCCCATCACCCTCTTCCGCATTTGGCGGACGGACGGACGCTATTACATGACCGCTCGCCAGGGGCAGACGATCCGGCCGCGTCGCCATTTGATGGGCACCAACGGATTGGCGCGCTTGGAGGGAGAAGACCCGAGAGATTGGTTTGAAGTCGTGTGCCACCAGGGCATGCCGCATCATGTGGCGGTGTTCCCGGGGCATCACGCCGCCCTGATGCGCCGTTTGGCGCGGACTTTGCAGTTCCAATTCATTTGACCTTGGGCTTCCACACCGCGGTTGCCATCAGCCTGGGCCTCTATGCCTGCTTAATGCTGGGCATGTCGGCTTATTGGATGACGCGGGTGAGGAATGCCGCGGATTACCTCGTCGCCGGACGGTTGCTGCCTTTCTGGGTGCTCGCGGGAACCATCACCGCGACTAGCATTGGCACGGGAGTTGTAATTGGCGCGCCGGGACTGGCCTATCAGCACGGCTGGGCCGGTTCGGCTTACCCACTGGGGCTTGGCCTCGGAACTGCGCTCGCTGGCTTGCTCTTCGCCGCGACCCGGCGGTACAAGTTCATGACCTTGGGCGAGGAGATCGCTTGCTATTATGGCGGGAATCGCCTGGTGACCGAATTTTCCAACCTCAGCTTGTTTTTCTCTCAGCTCTGCTGGCTGACGGTGCAAATTATGGGCGCGGGCAGCATCCTGGGCGCCGTTACGGGCCTGTCTCCGGCGGTTTGTATGTTGCTGGCCGGCTTGGTGATGGCCGGCATCTCAATCCCAGGGGGATTGAAGACGGTCGCCTATACGGACTTCCTCAACGCCTCAATCCTTATCTCAGGATTTGGCTTTTTGACCTATTCATCGCTGGCTCAGGGTGGCGGGTTAGCGGGAATTCATCGGGCCGTTCCGGGCACGTACTTTTCCTTTTTAGGCGTCTCTTCCTTCGGGGTTTGGTCTGTGGCCGGCGTCATCTTGGCGCTGGTGCTGGCGGTGATTGCCGATCCTGGCCGGCGCTTGGCCATGTACAGCGCGCGGTCGGAAGCCGGGGCGCGGTGGAGCATGGTGACCGGTGGGTTGATTGTGATGGTCTTTTCCGTGACCGTGGGCATTATCGGTATGTACGCCTATAAGCTGAATCGTCATCTGCCATCGCCGGACCAGGCGCTGCCTTGGCTGGTGGTGAACGTCTTGCCTCACTGGCTTGCGGTGGTGGTGGTCATCTCCATGATTTCGGCGACCGTGTCGTGCGCGAACGCCAATGCCTCGGCCACGGGCACCTTTTTTGTTCGGCATGTTTATCCGTTGTTCCGCGGCCGCACTCCCCAGCGTCCCGTGGCCACCGTGCGGCGAACCTTGGCGGTTGCTTATGTCGTGTGTACGGCCGTGGCGCTCCATGCTGGAACCATTGTGGGCTTCGTCGTGAAATTTCTTTCCATAACCATGAGCGGCCTGGCGGTAATTATCCTGATGGGCCATTTCTGGAAGCGAGCCACCTGGCAGGGCGCCTTGGCGGCACTTGTGGTGACTCCAAGCGTCGCCATCGTTTTAATTCTTCTTCCGGGCCTGACGGCTCGCCACAACCCGACGATTCCAGCGGCGGTTGCGGGAACCATAGCCCTCATTTTGGTCAGCCTTTTCACGGCACGAGGGCAGCGCAGCTTTCAGGCAACCGCCGAGGCTCTGACGCAAGATCGGCAGGCGATTGAAGGAGAGCAGATTAGATAAGAGGCGAGGAAGAAAGTCGGACATCTGCTTATCAGGTTCGGCGGCGGAAGGCTTGGTCCGTCAATCCCCGTGCCGGAACAGGGTGAGGTTTAATTTTTGCGCCGCGCGCGAGAATTCATTACAATAGGGAAGAGAGCAATCAGCAAGCCTACGGATGGCGGGAAACCTTGAATTGCCCCCTTTGCGATGAGCGTAAGCCACGACGTTTTTGTCCGGCGCGCGGTGAGAATATTTGCAGCATCTGCTGCGGCACAGAACGCGAGGTGACCATAGACTGCCCCTCCGATTGCATTCACCTCATCGCGAGCCGACGGCATGAGGAGCAAAAGCCGCTGCAGAAACCCGACAACTTGCCGTTCGACGACGTTTCCATCTCCAGCTCCTTCCTGCGCACGCACGGAGATCTTATTTTGGCGCTCAGTTATGCGGTCTGCGCCTACGCCCGCGATCACCGCGAACTGACTGACCGGGACGCCCTTCAGGCGCTTGAATCCTTGGCCGCATCCTACCAAACGCTCGCCAAGGGGATACTTTACGAGAAACCACCGATGGCGCCTTTGCAACGCGGACTGTACGACGCTTTGAGGGAGGGAATCCAAGCTTTCCGCAAGGAGCAGGAGCGGAAAGGAAGCTTGGTCGGCAGCCACGATGCGGAGGTTCGAGACGGCTTGATTGTGCTCACTCAGGCCGGCGCGGCGAGGCACAACGGACGCCCACGCAGCCGCGCTTACCTCGACTTGTTGCGGTCCCAGTTTGACGCGGATGAATTCAGCCCAACCGCGGTGCGCATGATTACCCTGCCTTGAGGCATCAAGGATTCGGATTTGTGCCGGCAGGCGATGCGCCGTCGGTGGTGCGCGGGAAGAGATCCGGGAACGGCACGCAACAAACCCCGACAGACGCCGGACTATCCAAATTGTCATGAGCCAGGTGGACGAAGTTCGAGCAGCCGCGGACATTGTTCAGATTGTGGGCGGTTACGTGAAGCTGCGCAAAGCAGGGGCGAACTACATGGGGTTGTGCCCGTTTCATCAGGAGAAGACGCCGTCGTTTGCCGTCCATCCGGTCAAGCAAATCTTCCATTGCTTTGGCTGCGGGGTTGGGGGAGACGTCTTTAAGTTCGTGATGCTGATCGAGAACGCGAGCTTTCCGGAAGCTTTGCGGCGCGTGGCGGAACGCGCCGGGGTGAAGCTGCAGGAAACCGACATCTCCGCGGCGTCCGACGAGCGGACGCGAGAACGCCTCACCCTCCAAAAAGTGAATGAGGCGGCGGCGCGATTCTTTGCCGAGCAGATGAGCGGAACCGCCGAGGGGCGGGCGGCGCGGGCGTATTTGGCGGACCGAGGAGTGAGTGACCAAGCCGTCGGCCGATTCCGACTCGGGTACGCTCCGGCGGACGGCCGGGCCCTAGGGCGTTATTTGACGGCAGCTGGGTTTGAGCCGGAAACCCTCGAAAAGAGCGGACTCATTGTCCGCGATGCCGACGGAGGGCGGCGGCTGGACCGGTTTCGACGGCGAATCATGTTTCCCATTGCGAATGAAAGCGGCAAGGTGGTGGGCTTTGGCGGTCGCGCGCTCGGCGACGACCAGCCCAAGTATCTGAATTCTCCCGAAACGCCGATCTACTCCAAAGGGCGCGTGCTCTATCACCTGGACCAGGCGGCCGGGGCCATCCGCAAAGCGGACGCGGCGGTGCTGGTGGAAGGCTATATGGACGCGATTGCCGTAGCTTCGGCGGGCGTGGACAATGTGGTGGCTAGTTGCGGCACCAGCTTGACGGAGGCGCAGGTGCGGATGCTTGGCCGTTATACGCGGCGAGTGACCGTGAACTTTGATCCGGATTCCGCTGGCGTAGCGGCCACGGAGCGCTCGCTCGACCTGCTGCTGGAGGCCGGCTTTGACGTCAAAGTGCTGGCCCTTGGGGGCGGGCTGGATCCGGATGCTTTCGTGCGGCAGCGCGGCGCGGAAGCCTATCGGGCACTATTGGCCGCCGCACCTGACTATTTGGATTATCTCACCGAACGGGCCATCGCGCGCCACGGGCTCGATACGCCGCAAGGCAAGGTCGCGGCCGTCAACGCCGTGCTCCCTTATCTGGCGAAAATTCCCAATCGCTTGTTGCGGCAGGAACTCGCGGCAGGGTTGGCCTCGCGGCTGAAGGTGGATGACCGAGCTTTGCAGGAACAGTTGAAACACGCCGCGTCACAGGGCAAAAAGGAAGTGAGCGCGCCTCTCTCCACCACCACCTCACCGCTTGAAACCAAACTTCTGCTGGGTTTCCTGGACAACCCAGCGGCGCTCGACCGGCACTGGCCGGCTATCGCGGAGGACCAAGAATGCATCGGCCTTGCAGCCCGCGAGGTTTTTCAGAAGATGATGGAGGTCCATCAGCAGGAGGAAAAGGTGGACGTTCACCGCTTGCGCGAGAGGCTAACCGACGAGGCGCAGCGGTGGTTCGATGAAAGCCTGCTTCGCTCGGGGGAGGCGCCCTCGGAAAGTGAAATCGAAGCATACTGTCAAGCCCTGGCGCGCCGGAGAGCGGAGGCCGAGATTCGGCGGCTGCGCGCTTCCATCGAGGCGGCGACGCGCGCCAACGATTCGGCGCAATTGGCTTTGCTCATGCGGGCTAAGGCTTTTTGGGACAGTCAATTGCCGAAATTACAGAAAAATCGTGAAAGCGCCGAAAAAAAGGTCTAACGGGCAGGGGGCAAACGTCATCTAATGAAAAGGAACTTGGGCACGCGGATTGACTTTCGTGTAAAATAAGGGCTGCCGCGCGTGGCGCCGGCGGGCGCCCGCTAACGGTTGAGCAAAGGCGATAAGTGTCGGTCCTGCGTAGCCTTTCACCCGCGGGGGAGGCGAAGCCGTTGGCATTCGACGAAAAATTTGATCAAGTCAGCAAGCTGATGACTCTCGGCAAGGAGAAAGGGTATCTCCTTTACGACGAGGTCAACGAACTGCTTCCGTCCGACGTCCACTCGCCGGAAGACCTTGACGACCTGTTGTCCATGTTCGACAACGCGGGGATCGAAGTCCTCGACTCGCCCAGGGTGAAAGAAGGTGAAGTGGAAAAGGGCGAGGAATTCAAGGGTGAAGAGGCGGGCGAGGAATCGGACCTCGATCTGTCGCCGGGTTCGCTTGACAAAACCAATGATCCCGTCCGCATGTACCTGCGGGAAATGGGCACGGTGCCTCTGCTGACGCGCGAAGGGGAAGTGGAAATCGCGCGGCGGATCGAGCGGGGGCAAGTGAAGGTTCTGAAGGCGCTGTCACGCTCTCCAATCATTATTCAGGAAATGTTTGCTGTGCGGGACGCGCTCAAGCGCGGTGAGCGCTCCATTAAGGAAGTGGTGGTCTTCGACGAGGACGAATACACCGAGGAGCGCGTTCAGGAGCGGACGCACGAATTCATCTCCACGGTCGAGGAGATGGAGCGGTTGTACCGGCGGCTGCGGCAACTCAAGGCCAAGCGTGACACCATCCCCCGCAGTAAGCGGTCCCGCGACCACCGGCGATACAGTTGGGCGGTGGCGCGGCATCAAGCGCTGGTCTCCAAGTTGTTTCGGACCATTAAGTTCACGCACGCCGAGAAGAAGCGGCTGATTGAGAAGATTCGCCAGGCGAGCGAGGAGATTCGTCCCGTGGAGCGCGAGGCGGGACGCCTGGAAAAACGCCTGGAATCCTCACGTGCCAACGGCGACAAGGAACTCCGCAAGGAACTGCGCCAGTACAAGGTGCAGCTCGCGGCCATCGAGGAAAGAAATGAGGCGTCGGCCGCCGAGTTGCGGCGCACTTACCAGACCATCCTGGCGGGGGAGCAGGAAGCCGAGAAAGCCAAGCGGGAGCTGATTGAGGCGAACCTCCGGCTGGTGGTCTCGATTGCCAAGAAATACACCAA
This sequence comes from Acidobacteriota bacterium, assembly GCA_021838785.1. GTDB lineage: Bacteria > Acidobacteriota > Terriglobia > UBA7540 > UBA7540 > JAKCCV01. Next base: position 26,158 of record JAKCCV010000006.1, read on the forward strand.
CCGCGGATTGCAATTTCTGGACCTCATCCAGGAAGGCAATATCGGGCTGATGAAGGCGGTAGATAAATTTGAATACCGCCGCGGCTATAAATTCTCCACCTACGCCACCTGGTGGATTCGGCAAGCGATCACCCGCGCCATCGCCGACCAGGCGCGCACCATCCGCATCCCCGTTCACATGATTGAGACCATCAACAAACTGATTCGCACCTCGCGTCAGCTTGTGCAAGAGTACGGGCGCGAGCCGACCTCGGAGGAAATTGCCAAGCGGATGGATATTCCGGTGGCCAAGGTGCGCAAGGTGCTCAAAATCGCCCAGGAACCTATTTCGCTGGAAACGCCGATCGGGGAGGAAGAGGATTCGCATTTGGGGGACTTTATCGAAGACCACGGGGTCATTTCTCCGGCCGAAGCCGTCATCAACATCAATCTGAAAGAGCAAACCGAATCCGTGCTGAAGACCCTCACGCCGCGTGAGGAGAAGGTCATCAAGATGCGGTTCGGGCTGGACGACGGCAGCGAGCATACGCTGGAAGAGGTGGGACAGAGTTTTGCCGTGACGCGCGAGCGCATTCGGCAGATCGAGGCCAAGGCGTTGCGCAAACTGCGTCACCCCTCTCGCAGCCGCAAGCTACGCGCCTTTCTTGAGGCCACCGTCCAGGAATAGACGTCTCGAGAGTTGGAGCACTCTTTTCGTCAAAGGAAACACGGTCCCAGGGAAGACTCGCCGCCCTGCCGGAAGTTGGGCCTATGAGACAGTGCCCTTATTGTGGCCACGCCAATCTGGACACGGACACTCAGTGTCGTAAGTGTGATGCTTCACTGGTCGGCGCCGGCGGGACGGTCTATCGCGGCCGGCGGCATTGGATCAGGCCCGAGACCGCCTATGCCGTTCGGAGCAAAGGGCTGGCCATTCTGGTGCTGGGTCTGCTCATTAAAGTGTACTGGGGCGGATACGGCCCGTGGCCCGTCATGGATAATCCTACGCTGGCCAATCTACGGTCGTGGCTCGAACCCTTGTTGCTGTATGGTGGGGCAGCGCTTTATGCGATGGGATGGGTTCTCCGCCTCGTCTGAATCGGCCTGTTCGGCTGAAAATCTGGTCGGTGCTTTCTCGGTGCTGGATGAAGGGCCGAAAGCTGGTCGTTTTCTTGACAACCATTGTTCAGCCTAAGATAATAAAGGGGCAGTTTTGGGGGCAGCGTTGTTGATTACACTCCAAGCATTGGAGCTCCACCCTATTGTGGTTTCTAAGACTTACGAGCCGGGGGAGCTGGATTACCATGGAGCGGATTTTCAGCAGTCGAGCCCTCTTCGTCTTCAGGCAGTGGCGGAGCGCGAGGGATCGGATATTCGCATTCGCGGCAACATTGTAGCCAGAATCAGGGCCGCTTGCGACCGTTGCCTGGTTCCCGTGGAACTGGCTGTGGATCCGGTTTTTGACCTTTTCTATCGGGAGATTTCGGCGATTCCGCGCGAGGAAGAGATTGAGGTGCCCGTATCCGAACTGGAAGTAGCGTTTTACTCAGGTGAGGGCGTGGCGGTGGCGGACCTGGTGACGGAGCAGGTGATCCTGGCAGTGCCTTCGAAAGTGGTGTGCCGACCCGACTGCCGGGGGCTTTGTCCGATGTGCGGAGCCAATCGCAACCAGTTCGACTGCGGTTGCCGGTTGCCCGGTCCCGAGTCGCCGTTCGCATCGCTCAAAAGGGAACTCACGCCGGAGCCGTTCCGCCGTGGATCGTCGCGTTGATGGCAACGCCCAAGGTGCATGATAGATCATTGACCCGAGAAGAGCTGCCAGAACGTTTGGGGTCGGGGCAGCCGGAGAAATAACAATGCCAAATCCTAAACGTCGGCATTCCAAAGCGCGACGCAATCGCCGTCGCGCGCACGACCATTTAACACGACAGTCGCTTTCTGAGTGCCCGAATTGCCATGAGGCCAAGCTCCCTCATCAGGCTTGCCCTCATTGTGGTTACTATCGGCAGCGGGAAGCCATTCTGGTCGAAGAATCCGAGTAGTTTGACCGGTTGCGAGCACCGGAAAAGCGCAGAGCCTATTCCGCGAGCTAGCCCTATGCAAACGATTGCCGTGGATGCCATGGGTACCGATTTAGCTCCGGGGCCAGAGATTGAGGGGGCCCTCCAGGCGGCGAAGGCGCGGTTGGCGCATATTCTGCTGGTGGGGCCTGAAGATCGGCTTCGTCACGAGCTGGCTCACCGCGGAGCCCAGCGGCTCGGCATTGAAGTGGTCCACGCCTCGGAAGCCGTCACCATGGAGGATCAAGGGGCGCGAGCGTTTCGGCGCAAGCGCGATTCCTCGATTCGGGTGGCGGCGCGGCTGGTGAATGAGGGGCGCGCGCAAGGCATGATTAGCGCCGGCAACACGGGTGCCGTGATGACCACCGCAAAACTGATTCTGGGGCCACTCGAAGGCGTGGACCGACCGGCATTGGCCGCCGTGTTTCCGACGGCGCAAGGCAAGGCGGCTGTCCTCGTAGATGTGGGTGCCAATATTGATTCCAAACCTTCTCACCTGGAACAGTTCGCCATCATGGGCGAGGTTTACTATCGGGTGATTTTTGGCGTCGAGCGGCCTCGCGTGGGCCTGCTTTCTAACGGCGAGGAACCACAAAAAGGCAATGAACTGACGCGGGAGGCTTTCAAGCGCCTCAAGCAGCTTCCCCTCAATTTTATTGGCAACGTGGAGGGCCGCGACCTCACCAACGGGCGCGTGGACGTAATTGTGACCGACGGCTTTACGGGTAATGTGGCCTTGAAAGTCAGTGAGGGTGTGGTGGAGGTGGTTTCGAGCCTGCTGAGGCAAGCCCTTTCCAGCACCCTGACAGCCCAAGTGGGTTATGTCCTTTCGCGCAAGGCGTTCCAGAATTTCAAGAAGCGTTTGGATTATTCAGAATACGGAGGAGCGCCGCTGCTAGGCGTCAAGGGTGTCTGCATCATCTGCCACGGTGGTTCCAACGCTAACGCCATCAAAAACGCCATCCGCGTGGCGGCGGGATTTTCCGAAGGATTGGTGAATGAAAAGATCGAACGAGAATTGGCCGGGGTTGCGGCTGGGCTGAGTAAATCTTAAGGAATCCCAAGGAGTGAACATGGTCGCGGCTGGCATCTTAGGCACGGGCGCCGCTTTGCCCGAGAAGGTCATCACGAACCAGGACCTTGAAAAAATTGTGGATACTTCCGATGAGTGGATTACCTCGCGCACGGGCATTAAAGAGCGCCGGCAGGCCGGGCCGCACCAAACGACCTCTTCGCTGTCGGTCGAGGCGTCAACGAAGGCTCTGGAAATGGCCGGGCTTGCGCCGACGGACTTGGACTTGATTATCTGCTCGACCATTTCGCCCGATATGCCGTTGCCCTCCACGGCAGCTTACATTCAGCAGAAGCTGGGGGCCCGCGACTGCTGCTCGTTTGACTTGGCGGCGGCATGTTCAGGTTTTCTGTTTGGTATCACGGTCGCTGAGCAATTCATCCGCACAGGCAAGGCCAAGCACGTTTTGGTTATCGGCGCGGAGATTCTGTCCCGCTACGTGGACTACAAGGACCGGGCAACCTGCGTAATTTTTGGCGATGGGGTCGCGGCGGCGGTGCTCGGAGCGGTTGAACCTCCGTCGGGCATGTTGGCAGCGGAGATGCACACCAACGGAGCCTTTTCGGACCACCTTTACATTCCGGCGGGTGGAGCCCTTAAACCGGCCAGTTGCGAAACGGTTCGCGCACGCGAACACTACATCAAGATGCGAGGCAACGAACTGTTCAAAGTAGCGGTGCGCAGCATGGAGGATGTTTCCCGGCGCGTGCTCGAGCAAGCAGGCGTTTCTGCTCATGAGATTGACCTGTTTCTACCTCATCAAGCCAATCAGCGCATCACCGATGCGGTGCGCGAGCGGTTGGGGGTTTGTGCGGAGAAGGTTTACACCAATATCAGCCGCCTGGGTAACACGTCGTCGGCTTCGATTCCGATTTGCCTGGATGAGTGCGTGCGAAGCGGCCGCCTCCGGAAGGGGAATTTGGTGCTCATGGCGGCTTTTGGCGCCGGTGTGACGTGGGGTGCCGTCCTGATGCGCTGGTAACGCGGCTCAGAACTCCCCTGCGGAACCTGCGACTTGGATGACGAACCAAACCTTCCTGCTCCGCTCCCGCCTGCTCAGCAAGGTTGGCAAGGAATGTGCGGCGTGAAAGCCGAGGAGATTTCTGCACCATGCGACGCGTGGCGTTTATTTTTCCCGGTCAAGGCTCTCAATACCCCGGCATGGGCCGTGAACTGTCGGAGCATTTCCCGGCGGCGCGCGACGTCTTTGCGGAGGCCGATCGGGCGCTTGGCTTTTCGCTGTCGCGTCTGTGTTTTGAAGGTCCGGCAGAGGAGTTGCAGCGGACCGCCAACACCCAGCCGGCCATTCTCGCCACTTCGGTCGCTGCAGCGGAGGTTTTACGAGCCAAGGGAGTCAAGCCGGATGTTGTCGCCGGCCATAGTCTGGGCGAGTATTCCGCGCTGGTGGTGGCGGGAGCGCTGAATTTATCGGAGGCGGTCAGCTTGGTGAGGCGGCGAGGCGAATATATGCAGGAGGCCGTTCCGGAGGGTGTGGGAGCTATGGCGGCGGTGTTGGGGCTCGATGCCGAGGCGGTTCGGCAGGTCTGCTTCGAGGCCGCCCAAGGGGAGACAGTCTCGCCGGCTAACTTCAATTCACCCTTGCAGACGGTCATTGCTGGCCACCGTACGGCAGTCGAGCGGGCCGTCGAACTGGCCCGGTCGCGCGGGGCCAAGCGAGTGACGTTGTTGAATGTCAGCGCGCCGTTTCACTGTGCGTTGATGCAGCCCGCTGCCGAGCGGCTGGCAGGCGACCTGGATGCCGCGGAGATCGCCGACCCGTGGGTGCCGCTCGTCAATAATGTGGATGCATCCCTGGTGCGTGAAGCGGACGCCGTGCGCGACAGCTTGAAGCGCCAGGTAACAGCGCCCGTGCGCTGGACGGAGTGCATCGCGGCGCTGCGACAGCAAGGAGCGGAGATCTTCATCGAAGTGGGGCCGGGCAAGGTGTTATCGGGGTTGCTCCGTCAAAACGACCGGGAAGCTCGCTCAATGCAGGTGGAGGACCTGGCTTCCTTGAAGGAAACCCTGGCCGCCCTTAAGGATTAGCGGGAAAGCGTGCGACGCTTTCTGGGCTCGAAGGGTCGAGGTGGGCATGGCGAATTTTGTGGGCCGAGTGGCCTTGGTGACCGGAGCATCGCAAGGTATTGGGCGAGCCTGCGCGCTGGCGTTGGCCGAACAGGGCGCGGCCGTGGCCTTGGCGAGTCGCAATGTGGAGAAGCTCAAAGCAGTGGCGAGAGAGATCGAATCACTCGGTCACCCGGCGATGGTCGTCGAAATGAATGTTGCCGACTCCTCTTCCGTCAAGGCCGCGGTGAAGAAAGTGCTTGAAACCCAAAAAAAAATTGACATCCTGGTGAATAACGCGGGCATCACACGGGATAATCTTCTGCTCCGGCTGAAAGCGGAAGACTGGGAAAGGGTGTTGCGCACCAACCTCGATGGAGCCTACCATTGCATTCAGGAGGTTTTACCGGGCATGGTGCGGCAGCGTTACGGCCGCATCATCAATATCACGTCCGTGGTGGCGCAGATGGGCAACGCTGGGCAAGCTAACTATATCGCCTCGAAAGCGGGGCTCATCGGGTTGACTAAGGCCGTGGCGGCGGAGGTGGCGCGCCGCAACATTACGGTAAACGCGGTCGCACCCGGCTTCATTGACACCGCCATGACGCAAGCTCTGCCCGCCGACGTTCAGCAGCGAATTCAGAGCTTGGTGCCGGCGGGGCGCAAAGGAACGGATCGCGAGGTCGCGGCGGGGGTGCGCTTTCTGGCTTCGGAAGAGGCCAGTTACATCACCGGGCACGTCCTCAACATCAACGGCGGCATGTACATGGGATAAAGTCCGAGGGGAAAGAGTTCGAAAGGCGAGCGGTCACGACGACTTTTCCAAGAGCGGTTCCCGGTCTGAGGCGAAGGCGGGTTGGGTTCTTGACCGCCGGATAAAAGCAACGTTAAAATGGCCCACCCGTAAAATTTGGGAGGAGAAGGCTGATGGCATCCACCGAAGAAAAGGTCAAGCAGATCATTGTAGAGCAGCTTGGGGTTGATGAGGCAGAGGTAACGCCCACGGCGCATTTTGTGGACGACTTGGGGGCTGACTCGCTCGATATCGTGGAGCTGGTCATGGCATTCGAAGAAGCCTTCGATGTCGAGATTCCGGATGAGGACGCGGAGAAGATTCAGACGGTCAAGGATGCCGTTGACTATATCCAAGCCCACAGCAAGTCCGCCAAAAACTAACCGTCGCACCCCGTAAGGAGAGAGCCAACTTGGCGCGCAGAGTCGTGGTTACGGGCGTCGGCTTGGTCAGCGCCGTCGGCGTCGGAACCGAGGAGACTTGGAAGAATCTTCTGACCGGCCAAAGCGGTGTCGGCCTCATCACGCATTTTGATACGACCAATTTCGCGGTCAAGATCGCGGCGGAAGTCAAACATTTCGATCCGCTCCAGTTCATCGAAAAAAAAGAACTGAAGAAAATGGGCTTGTTCATCCAGTTTGCCCTGGCGGCCGCGGAATTTGCGATACGCCAGGCCCGGCTGAAAATCAAGCCCGACATCGCCGAGCGTGTGGGCGTCTATATTGGCTCCGGCATCGGCGGATTTGATGTCATCGAGCGCGAACACACGGCGCTCATGCAAGGCGGGCCGCGCAAGATTTCTCCTTTCTTCATTCCGGCTTCGATTGTCAATTTGGCTTCGGGATTTGTTTCCATCCGCTGGGGGGCGAAGGGGCCCAATTCTGCCACCTGTACAGCGTGTTCTTCGAGCGCTCATGCCGTCGGCGATTCTTTTCGCCTCATTCAGCGGGGCGACGCCGACGTGATGATTGCCGGTGGAGCGGAGGCGGCCATCACGCCGATGGGGGTGGGCGGGTTTGCGGCCATGCGCGCGCTTTCCACGCGCAACGAAGCGCCGGAAAAAGCCAGCCGCCCCTTTGACGCCGAGCGGGACGGCTTTGTAGTCGGTGAAGGTGCGGGCATCCTGATTCTGGAAGAGCTTAATTTCGCGCTTGAGCGCGGCGCCCCCGTGTTGGCTGAAATTATCGGCTACGGCATGACCGGCGACGCGTTCCACATTACGCAGCCGTCGGAAGATGCCGACGGTGCAGTTCGGGCTATGCGCAACACACTTGCAAGCGCCAACGTTGCGCCCGAGCAGGTGGGTTACATCAACGCCCACGGAACGTCCACCCCTTACAACGATCGCCTGGAAACTTTGGCCATCAAGAAAGTGTTCGGTGAACACGCCTGGAAAATTCCTGTCAGCTCAACCAAATCCATGACGGGCCACCTGTTGGGCGGAGCGGGCGGACTGGAAGCCGGGATTGTGGTTCTGGCGTTGCGGGACCAGATCCTTCCGCCCACCATAAACTATGAACATCCCGACCCTGAATGCGACCTCGATTATGTCCCCAACCAGGCTCGTCCGGCTCAGGTCGAGTATGCTCTCTCCAATTCCTTTGGCTTTGGCGGCACCAACGCGGCCTTGCTCTTTAAGCGCTATTCCGGTTAACACCGCGCAGGGGCGAGCGGAATACCGATATGGCGGTCTGCCCCGTCGTGGCGCAGACGGCGGGAGAACATCTGCGGCACGCTGGTTTCACTGGAGCGGCTTAAAATGAAGATTGCAGTTTGCCTGAAGCAAGTTCCGGCGCGGGACGGGGTGCTTCGGCTCAATGCCGACTCCACCTGGGTGCGGGAGGACGATGTCAGCTTTGAGATTAACGAGCCGGACATCTACGCGCTGGAAGAGGCGCTGCGCCTTAAGGAAAAAGAAGGCGGTGAAGTGGTGGTCTGCACGCTCGGGCCGGAGCGCGCCGCGCAAGCCCTGAAGGAGGCGCTGGCCAAGGGTGCCGACCGCGCCATTCACCTCCACGACCCGGCTTTTCAGAATCTCGATGCTTATGCGACGGCCCGCGCGCTAGCGGCGGCCATCCGTCAAGCCGCCCCTGACCTGGTCCTGACCGGCCTGCAAGCCGACGACGATGGCTTTGCGCAGACGGGAGTGATTTTGGCGGAGATGCTGGGCTGGGCGCATTCAACCATCATTATGGAAATTCAAGCTCAGGAGCGCGCCCTCAAGGCTAAACGCGAGTTGGAGGGCGGTTGGTTTCAATGGATTGAAATCCCGCTGCCGGCAGTGTTGACCATTCAATCCGGCATCAACAAGCCGCGCTACGCCACGCTGAAGGGTATTTTGGCGGCCAAAACCAAACCGCTTCAAAGGCTGGGATGGAAGGAATTGGGCTTGGACGAGGAGGCCCTCAAGCCACGGCAGAAAATCACCAAAGTGTTTGTTCCTCCCAAGTCGGGGAAAGTGGAATGGTTGGAAGGCACGCCTCGGGAAATTGCGCAACGTCTGGCTGACAAACTCAAAAATGAGGCGAGAGTCATTTGACGAAAGGATTTAGATGGCGGCGGGCATCTTAGTTTTTGCCGAACACCACCAAGGCAAGCCGACGCGGGCGGCCTGGGAGGCCTTGGCCGCCGGACAGCGCTTAGCGGCCGATTTGGGCCTTTCCCTCACTGCGGTTGCGCTCGGCGTCGAGTTGTCGCCGCTGCTGGCGGAGTTGGCCCGCACCAAGCTCGATGAGGTCATTGCCCTTGAGTCGCCGACCCTCGAAGTTTATACCCCCGAGGGCTTTACGTCGGCCGTTTTCCAGTTAATCGAAGCGCGGCAACCTCGACTCATTATCTTTAGCCACACTTACCAGGCGCGTGATTTTGCTCCGCGGCTGGCAGCGCGACGCGGTCGCGCGCTGATTAGCGATTGCTTGAGCTATCGGCGCGAAGGCGAGCGGCTGATTCTGATCCGCCCGGTCTTTCAGGGCAAGTTCTGCGCAGAGACGGAATTTGTGGGTGAGCCACCTTATTTTGTTTCTTTCCAGGCAGGTTCGTTTCGCGAGGATTCGGTCGAAGCAGGGGCAGTGCCGGCGCGCGTAACCCACCAGGCGGTGACTCTCGCCGCGGATACGATTCGCACCCGGCCAGGCGAGGTTTTTCGAGAAGCCAAGCAAGCCGTGGATTTGTCGCAGGCGAAGGCCATTGTGGCGGTGGGACGCGGCATCAAAGGGCCGGAAAATCTCGAGTTGGCGCGAAAACTGGCCGAAGCGCTGGGCGCTGAACTCGGCGCCTCGCGACCTATCTGCGACAACGGCTGGCTTTCGATGGACCGACAAATCGGTAGCTCAGGCCAAACCGTTGCCCCCAACCTCTACCTCGCCTTGGGCATTTCAGGCGCCATCCAGCACCTGGTCGGCATGAAAGGCTCGCGGACAGTGGTCGCCATTAACAAAGACAAAGAGGCGCCTATTTTCGAAGTGGCCACCTATGGCATTGTCGGCGACCTTTTTGAAATTGTTCCTCCGTTGATTGAGGAAATCATCAAGGCAAAATCAGCTTAAAGGAGGATGAAATTCTCCGCCGCCGGTCATCTTGAAGGGCCGCAGGCCATGGTGCCTCCGCGCCGTGCGCCGTTGGGACAACGGCTTGATTTCTTCGCGCAATGGTTCACTTCATCGGGACCCATTTGAAACTGGCCCAGTCCGTGGCCAGGACCTTGCAGGTGCGGCAATCAAAGCGACGCAGCCCCTGCCCGCGCCCGACGATGAGGTTGGGGGTGACGGTGGTAAATTCAATGCGCAATTTCAGATGGCACGTGTTGGCAACGTGCTCCTCGGCTCCTTGGCCAAGACTGCATGCCATAAAGATGGAAGAACTTCCAACCCACTTGGAGCCCTCCTTCTTACACACGGTGTGAATGTAGGAGCCGCGGCGGACGGCCCGGGGCGGAACGTTGACCCAATCCGCGACGAGGCGGTTGCCTTTTATCGTGAGGCGATATATCTTGCCGGTTGTTTCCGACTTCCAGAGATTGCGGGCATGAGCCATCTTGGCCGGCAGCGCCGGCGAGGGCGACGTCGGCTGAGGCGCCGAGGTTGCGTTGGCCGCCGGTGTTGGCTGAGATTGCTGCGTCGCGGTCCGAGGCGACTGAGAGCAGGCCGCCAGCATGACGACCAACGTGAAAACACTAGCGAGCGCGAAGATTTTAGGTTTCAAAGCGTTCTCCTCGGTAAAAAAATGGCCGCGCCTTCCGGCTTGATTCGGCGGGCTCCGTATCTCTACTATGGACTATCCCAAGTCACCGGCACGCCGGCCAAGCGTTCCAAAATCGCGGCGGGAGCCAACTCCGGCCTCAGCATAGCGCGTCGCGATATGATGAAGGTCTGCTCGAGCGCCATCTGCCCGGAAATCACGGCATGACTCACCATGTCCGTAAAGACAAGCCAACTCGATTGCGGGGGGAAGCTCCACCGTTGCTTGGGGCAAGTTTGCTGAAAGCCCGCATTCTCTTTTAGGAAATTATGGAAGCGGTGCATGATGGCATCATAGGGGGCGCGGCGGGCGCCGGGCAATCTCCATTGGCGGGCAAGCCGCCTGACCGGCGACTGGCCGCGCCGGGCCAGCCGGGCGAGGCCCGCCATCTCGGCAAACCGCTCCGCCAAGGCGGGGAAGGGATCAGTGGTCACCCAGACGCGGGACTTCTCCGGATTGAGATTGACGAAAAAGCGCAAAATGCGGTCTCCGCCGGTGGGGCGCGTCGGAAAAGCATCAAAGTGCAGCAGGTCGTTCCTCGCGTGGATACGCAGAGGCCGACCTTCCTCCTCGCAGGGGCGAAAACTCGCGTAATCGAGCCGCCAACTTGCCGCGTACCGCGCTAAAAGCCGCGCCAACAAGCGCGCGCTCTGCTCGGAGAATGAGCGCATCAGTCGGCGCAGCCGCTCCGCATCACTGCCGCGCGCTGTTCCCGTCAGACTATCCTCGACCGGCCGATAAGCGATGTTCTTGTGATAGGGTGCCTCCGTCAGCCGCTGCGAGAGCAGAAACTGCCGGTCGTCCTCGGAGAACTCAATCGGCACGCCGTGGTAAAACAAAATGTTGCCTGCCTCAAGCTGCGCGTAATCCGAAAGGCTAATCTCGGAATTAAAGTCTTGAATCGGGATAAGCTCCATCGGAACAACTCGGCTCCAGCCGCATTTTCAGTCTATATTTCTACACTGAATCGGGTCGAATTGGCACGCGAAAAAACTGTTGGATAAGGATTTCTTGCGAAGTTGGCGGGCGCGTCCGTCGCCATCGTCGGGTGCGCAACATGGGACGGCGACTTGGGTGGCGGGGGTTTGCCGGTTTTTTGCCGTCGGCGTTTGGTGCTCGCCTGTGCTAACATGCAGCGAGGGGATTGGCGCGGAGAGCGGAGGCATCCTGCGCGCAGCAAGGCTTACCTCAACTTATGAATGCTGAAACCAAACGGCCGCGCGTGCTGAGCGGCATGCGACCCACCGGCAAGTTGCACCTGGGCAACTGGGTGGGAGCGCTTGAAAATTGGATTGCGCTTCAAGAGGAGCACGAGTGTTTCTACTTTGTCGCCGATTGGCACATGCTGACCACAGACTATGCGGACACTTCCGAGCTGCCATCGAACATTCAAGAAATGGTGACGGATTGGCTGGCCGCTGGACTCGACCCCGAAAAGTCAACCCTGTTTGTCCAATCGCGGTTGCCGGAGCACGCCGAGCTGTGTCTCTTGTTCTCGATGATTACCCCGCTCGGCTGGCTGGAGCGTGTGCCGACCTATAAAGAACAACTCGAAAATGTCCGCGATAAGGACCTGCACACCTACGGCTTTCTCGGCTATCCGGTGCTGCAGGCGGCGGACATCCTGATGTACAAGGCCGACTTCGTACCCGTCGGCGAGGATCAGGTGGCGCACGTCGAGCTGACGCGCGAAATTGCGCGACGGTTCAATAACTTTTACGGCCCCATCTTCCCGGAGCCGGCGGATCGGCTGACGCACGCGCCTCGCTTGCCCGGCACCGATGGCCGCAAGATGTCGAAGAGCTACCACAACGCGATTTATCTTTCTGATCCGCCTTCGGTCGTTTCCCAAAACTTGGCCACGATGATTACCGACCCGGCGCGCAAGCGCCGGACCGACCCGGGCAATCCAGACGTGTGCCCGGTCTTCGATCTGCACAAGGTGTTCTCGACGCCAGCGGAGATTGGTCGCATCAACCGAGAGTGTCGCACGGCTGAAATTGGCTGCCTGGAGTGCAAGGCGATTTTGGCAAAGAACGTCAACGCGCGCCTTGCGCCCATCCAGGAGCGCCGAAAGGCTTACGAACAAGAGCCGCAGAAGGTCTGGACGATTCTTGAAGAGGGCACTCAAAAGGCGCGGTCGGTGGCGCAGGGGACGATGATGGAAGTTCGCAAGGCCATGAAGCTGGCATAAATGTCCGACGATTCCATTCCCGCTCAACCTCATCCCGCCGCGCCGCCGACCGGTGCAGCCGAGCCGGCCAAACGCGTCACGCGCGCGCTCACGCTTCCGCCGACCATCAAGCTGGAGGTTTACGAAGGCCCCCTCGATCTTTTGCTCGATCTCATTCGCCAGCAGCAGATCAATATTTATGACATCCCCATCGCTCGCATCACGCGGCAGTATCTCGATTACCTTCGCATGATGGAAGAGCTGAACATTGACTTGGCGGGCGAGTTCATTCTGATGGCGGCAACGTTGATTTATATCAAGTCGAAGATGCTGCTGCCGCCGGACCCTTCCGCGCCGCCGGAAGAGCAGGAAGACCCGCGCGCTGAACTGGTGCATCGCCTGCTCGAGCATGAGCAGTTCAAAAACGCCGCGGAGATGTTGCAATCCAAGCGCACCGTGGAGGATGCCACCTGGACGCGTTCGGGGATCAGCGAATTTCAGGAGGCCGACGATGAGCCGGGCCTGGCGGTTTCTGTGTTTGACCTGATTTCCGCTTTTCGCGAGATTCTGGAGCGCGCCCAAAAGCGGCCGCCCCTTGAGATTAAGCGGGAGGAAGTCACGGTTCGAAGGATGCTCGAGCACGTCGAGCGCGTGCTCAGTGAGCGCGCGGGACCGGTCACGCTGGAGGTTCTGATCGGCGGCTACACGTGGCGGCAGGCGCTGATTGCGCTCTTTCTGGCCTTGCTGGAGCTGGCACGCTTGCGCGCGATTGTGCTCCGCCAAGCTGACCTGTTTGCGCCCATCACCGTGGTCAAGAGCCAACGCTTTGCGGAGATTTTGGCCACTCTCGACGCCGCCACGCTCGAGCAGAGCTTGGGAGAAATTTAAGCCGGCTCACATCGGCGCGGCATGGACCAATTCATCAGTCCGCCCGGACGGCTCACATCCGTCGCGGCTCCGTGCTCCGGCGTGAAATTTCCTGAGCGGTGCATTCCTCGCAAAAATAGTTCCCGCCTTGAGTGGAGAAAGCCTCCTCCGCCAGCTTGATGACGCGGTGGCACATGGAGCACCGGGTGGGTTCGTAGGCTGGAGGGTTCTCGAGCTTCACGAAGTTATATTCGTTCGTCCCGTACCAGATGTACATCTCGGTTTCAAAACCCTCTCTGCACTGCTTGCAATTCCGCCAGTCGCCTTTGTGCTCTTCGGCGTGATGGTAGCCGCACAGAGTGAGCCGGCGATGGTTCCGGTGGCAACTGTTCCGGGCATAGGAAAAGATCACGTATTCGTCCTCATCATCGCAAATCCACTGGCCACAGCACTCGGTCTTCATCAGCTTGCCCGTCTTGCCACATAAGCCGCACCGAGCGCGGCCGGCGGCCGGCTCCGGCCGGCGGTTCACCTTTGGCTTGCTCCCTGTTCCTGCCATGAACTCCTCCTTCGCCGCATGACTCTTTCTTCGGGTGCGCCCGTTTGAGCCCGGGAGTTTTTTCTCGCCCCCCTGCTCAACCCGCCGCCTTCACCATCGCGGTGAGCCGCGTTCGCTCGTCCATATCGGTTTGATCATACAATGGCGCAGTGATTCAATCGCTCCGTTGGAGATGACCTGATGTTTCCCTTTCGCGGCGCGGACTTTTTGAAAATTGATCCCCAGTCCAGCGACCAGGAAAAATTGGTCCGGCGAACGGGCGCCCGTTCAACCGTTAGACGAGAAATTTCAAATACCTTTGGCTAGGTCTCTCTGGCAGTGCGGACAGACGGAGGCGGCGCGGTGCACCCGCTCCCGACAGAAGGGACACTCCTTCCGGTTCCCCTTCGAGAAAACGGTAGCGAGGATGCCGAGGGGGCCGAAGATGAGGCCCGCAATAAGGGCCAGGCAGCCCTCGCCCTTCTTGGCGCCGATCGCTGCGGCGACCAGGCCGCACGCGAACCAAAGCAGCAGGATGAAGTCCATCTTGAAGTCCCTTCATTCGCCACGAGCGCTCTGCGCGACGCCAAAAAGCACGGTTCATTGTGCGCTTCAGCGAGGAACTCCCGGCACGTCCCTCGGTATCCGCCAGTCCATAGCCCTAGAGATGGCCTTTTCTATCGTCGTCACACAAACGTCCTCCTGCTCCCCGCCGATGCGGTTCAACAGCCTGGTCCGGGAGCTTTCGGTCACGAAGACGTGGACCGCGAGCCGCCACCCTTCACCTAGCCCCAGCTTGGATACCAGTCGGCGCAAGCCGGCGTACCAGCGCTCCTCCCTGCTACTGATCCTGTCCCCCAGCTCCTGGACGTTTTGGCCGGTCGACACCTCCACCACGAGGATGAGCTTATTGACGAAATCCAACGCAAGCGCGTCAGGGTTCGGCTGCCCTTCGCCGAACCGGAACTGGGGGCATGCGAAGACGTCCCCGTCATGTGTCAGATAAACCAGTGCTAGATCTTCGACAAGACTCGACGCGTCCATCTGCTGCCCTCCAATCAAGGGGTGGCCTGTGCGCTGTCATGAACCGCATAGAAATCGGCTATTGACACCGATGATTATGCACGAATCAGGCCCCCCCGGGCAACGTCGGCAAGACCCTCGGCACCGAGGCCAGCTAGCCCATTCTCCCTTGGCGATGCGGTCTTTAGCATGGAAGGGAATCAATCTGGGACTTGCGGCACGACCTTCCCGCCCGAATGGCCGTGCGTGCCGCGCTCGAAGGTTTCGCGGTCGTGTTGCCTCTCACCACTTGGTCAGCGGAGCCGAAGGTAATCCTCGACGCTGAACCCGGCGTCTTTGAGGACACGGACGGCCAGGCCACGACCGATCTCACAGCCCGTGTGAACCGGCACGGTGACGGAGATTTTGCGCTGCGCGTGCCAAAGGGTCAGGTGGCTGCCCGCCTGCCTGTCTTCGACGAAGCCCTGGCTCTTGAGAAACCGGACTAGTTCGCGAGCCGTCACCTGCGGCATGCGGCTCATTCAGGAATCCCAACCGTCAACTCCTCGACATGCACCAGCCGGTCATCCTGCGGGATGGATTCTCCGTGGGCGAGAAGGCTCGCGGTGTGCTGCTCGATGGCTTCCCGGATATTTCGCCGCGCCTCTTCGATCGTCTTGCCGTTTGAGAAACAGCCCGGGACCGTTGGACTGTAAGCAAGGTAGCCCTCGTCCTCGGGTTCTTTCTCGACCACAATCTGGAACGAGTAGAATCGCATGGATAGGCTCTCCTTCGCCGCCGCGGGCCGCGCGCACCCATTATGACATAACTCTGCGCGCCCGACGGCCATCACGCAATCGCAAGGCAGCGCAACAGCAAGTCCGGACCCTAATCCCCAATTGCTAATCCCTGTCCTTCATCCGTTCACCGCTTTCATTCCGCCTTCGGGATAGCGTTGGCCGGCGGCCGCGCCGAGCGGCAGGATTTCATCCAGGCGCGCCAGGTCGTCGCGAGAAAGTGCGATTTCGGCTGCGGCGATATTTTCTTCCAGGTGTGAGATGCGGCTGGCGCCGGGAATCGGCACAATGTCTTGGCCCTGCGCGAGCACCCAGGCGAGCGCCAGTTGCGCCGGTGTCACGCCCTTTTCGCGGGCCATCGCCTCCACCCGCCGCACCAAGTCAAGGTTCTTCTGAAAATTTTCGCCCTGGAACCGCGGGTTCGTGCGACGCCAGTCGTCGGCAGCGAGGTCGTCGGGCGACTTGATTTTGCCGCTCAAAAAGCCGCGCCCGAGCGGGCTGTAGGCCACAAAGGTGATACCCAGTTCCCGGCAAGTCGAAAGAATTTCGGTTTCCGGGTCGCGGCTCCAGAGCGAATATTCAGTTTGGAGCGCGGAGATGGGATGCGTCTTGTGCGCGCGGCGGAGGGTGGCGGGCGCAGCTTCGGAGAGGCCCAGATAGCGCACCTTGCCTTGTTCCACCAGCCGCGCCATGGCCCCGACCGTTTCTTCAATCGGCACCGTAGGGTCCACGCGGTGCTGGTAATAAAGGTCAATGTGGTCCAAGCCGAGGCGCCTCAAGCTGGCGTCGCAAGCCTGGCGGACATAATCCGGGCGGCCGTTGATGGCCAGGAAATTCCCGGCCGCGTCGCGTACATTGCCGAACTTGGTGGCCAGGAGCGCCTGGTCGCGCCGGCCTTTCAAGGCGCGCCCGACCAGTTGCTCATTGCGGCCGTTGCCGTAAACGTCCGCCGTGTCCAGGAAATTGACGCCCAGGTCGAGCGCCCGATGGATCACCTGCAGCGATTCGCCGTCGTCGCGCGGGCCGTAAAACTCCGACATGCCCATGCAACCGAGGCCGATGGCGGAAACTTTTACGTCACTGTGACCGAGTTTGCGGTGTTGCATTGGAAATTCCTTCTTTCTCCACCCCGGCTACAGCGGCGACTTAACAGGTCCTCTACCGTTTATTTATAACGGCGCGCGGTGTTCACGTAAGGAAGGCGCTCGTTCGCATAAGGACTGCTGCTATTCGCGTAGGGGGTGTCGGTATTCGTATAAGGAGTGCCCACGTTCGCATACGGATTGTTGGCGTAGCCTGGCCCGTACCCCGACGGCGGGCTCGGGGCCCGCGCTGCATCCATCGCGGCCCTTGTGGGAGGCGCGGGAGCGTCAGCCCGCTGGGCGAAGGTTGGAATCACTCGCTGGACTTCTTCCCGTGAAAGAGCTTTTCGCGACAAAGCCGCAGGGTTCCCAGCCGTCCGAAAGTCCGAAACCCAGTAATATTGCGCAGGTTCACCCCTGGCGGGGAGCACGGGAAGAATAATGGCGTTTCCAGAGATCTGGGGGAAAAGCTGCACGAACGTTTTCATCTCGGCCCACGTCGGCTGATAATGACCGCTTTTGCAAGTCACCACCTTTGGGATCCCGTCCTCCACCACCATCTCTCCTGCTGCCTGGACCGGCCGCCCGCTCAGGAACGAAGAATGATGAAACTTGCCCTCCTCGTGCGAGCCGGCATACAGGTTTCCCTCCAGGTCCACCACAAATATCGCCCAGCCCTCGCCCGAGAAGACGGTCTTATGGATCCTCGTCGAAAAAGGCGCGCCCGGGTCAAGCACATACTGAAGCTGGTTTCCAACAAAAACCAGTTTGTACTTGTCTGCTTCTATATCCTTCAAGTAGGCTACCCGGTCTATGTCCGCCGCAGGCACGCCGAGATAATCCCAAAAGCTCGTCCTATTTTGGATCGCGCGGAAATTTTTCATCCACTCTTGGAATCGGTCTGCCAAGTCGTAGCCGGGCCGATGGTAGGGATCGAGCAGTTCCAGCCAGTAGCTCCTGTTCTTATCGGAAATGGACTTAGGGTCGGCCGGGCCCGTTAAGGTCTTTATTCCCACCCCCCCTGCCTCCGTGCCGGCCTGCTCCGCCAGATACTTCATCGCCTCCCATCGCTTGCGGTTAGTTTGGCTGCCCGGCTTGCTTTCATGGGGAGGATGGCTGGTAACCCACGCTCCGGCGTTCATCAATAACCGCTGGAGTACCTTCGCCTTCTCTTGGCGGCTGCCGCCGACCGTCAGGAGGACGTCGTAGGTGTGTACATCGCCCCAAATCTGGAGGATGAATTCATTGTTCGACTCTGGCCGAATTTTGGCGTCCCTGAGGACTTGCTCATTTATCCACATTACTTTTCCTCCTCCCCGCACTGGCGGCACGAAGCCTCATGTGAGTTCGGCTCATCCTACACGAACTTATCTGCCCGTTTCAAGCCAGACCGGGCTGGGCCGAGTTGTACAGAGGGAATCGGGATGGAGGTGGTGGCGGGAAGAGAGATTGGCCGGTGGAGAGCCCTAATTTTCGGGCCTGGAGATTTACGCGGCCATTCAAGAGGGCGGGTGATAATGGCTGAACCAACCACAGCCCGCCTGCGTATATGTCCTAGAGGAGGGCTTTGACGATGGCCAGTGAACCGCAACCGCCGCGTTCGTCCCCACCTTTACCGCCCGCGCCGCCTGTGCCGCCGCGCCAGGGTCATCATTCCTTGGCAATCGTTCTGGCTATTTTGGCACTGATCGTGACCGTCGCCGTACTGGCGATCTGGGTGGGCGTTCAATTTCTTTCCCACAGCATGATCCGCGTCAGCCGAGAGAACGGCGAAAAGCAAGTAACCATCCGCACGCCCGCCGGAACACTTGAGGTGAATAAAGGCGAGCGCGTGGGGGAAGCGGCGCTCGGCTTGCCGATTTACCCCGGGGCGAGGCGGCTTGAAAACCATCACTCCAAAAGCGTGGAGCTGAGCTTCGGCCTTCCGAGCGGCAAAGACATGCGCCTGGTGGTTGCCAAGTTTGAAACCGCCGATCCGCTCGATGAGGTCGAAAAGTATTACCAGCAACAGATCGGCGACGAAGTGACCAAGTTTACGCCGCGCGACCACGATGGCAAAACCGTTTTCGAAATCAAACATCAGGACGAGGAAAAAATCGTCGCCCTCAAGCGCGAGGCCGGCGAAACCGTGATTGACTTGGTCCATATGCTGCGCGGCACTCCCCAGCCAAACTGAGCCGGGACTCGCCCAGGGCATCTCCAGCGCCTGCCACGGCTTATGCTTGCCAGAGCCGAAAGACCCAAGGGTTGCCCGAGCGGGCAGCGGCTTGGCAATGTCCTTTACCTCCAGCCCGTTTCCTCAGAGCTTGAGGCCTTCGATCCGGCATGCGCAACCGAGGCGCGAGGCCAGCTTTTCGGCAAGACCCAGCTTGCAGACTTCAAAATCAGCGTATTTAGATATTGACAATGATGCGCTAAACCTTTATTATAGCAACGAACTAAATTGGTGGCAGCCTGCATCTAATGCATGGGAAGCCTGGGCGGCTACCCGGTGGGGTTCAAGGAGCTCCGCTGAACCGTTGAGGAGGATCAAATCATGGGGAAGATTATCGGCATTGACTTAGGGACGACGAACTCGGTGGTAGCCGTGATGGAAGGTGGGACGCCCACGGTTATCACAAATCCGGAGGGCGGTCGGACCACGCCTTCGGTCGTGGCGTTTACGAAATCTGGAGAACGACTGGTCGGTCAAGTCGCCAAGCGGCAAGCGATTACCAACCCCGAAAACACCATTTATTCCATTAAGCGCTTCATGGGGCGTCGCTACAGCGAAGTACAAAATGAAATCAAGATGGTTCCCTACAAGGTGGTCGAGGGGCCGAGCGGCGACGCGCGGGTTGAGGCCCTGGGCAAGAGTTATTCTCCGCCGGAAATCTCCGCCATGATTTTGCAGAAGATGAAGGACGCCGCCGAGCAGTACCTTGGCCAGAAGGTCACGCAGGCGGTCATCACGGTTCCGGCTTATTTCAACGACGCGCAGCGGCAGGCAACCAAGGACGCGGGGCGCATCGCCGGGCTGGAGGTGCTGCGCATCGTCAACGAACCGACCGCGGCGGCGCTCGCCTACGGCCTCGACAAAAAGAAAGACGAGACGATTGCCGTCTATGACTTTGGCGGCGGCACATTTGACATCTCGATCCTGGAAGTCGGCGAAGGCGTGGTGGAAGTGAAATCCACCAACGGCGACACGCATCTAGGCGGCGACGACATTGATAAACGCATCATGGACTGGATTGTGGAGGAATTCCGCAAGGACCAGGGCATTGATCTCTCGAAGGACCGCATGGCCTTGCAGCGGCTCAAAGAAGCTGCCGAAAAGGCAAAGTGCGAGCTTTCGACGGTGCTCGAAACTGAAATCAATCTGCCGTTCATCACTGCGGACGCTTCCGGTCCCAAGCACCTCAGCATGAAGCTGACGCGGGCGCGTTTTGAGCAGATGTGCGAGGACATTTTCCAACGCTCGGTGGGGCCGGTAAAGCAGGCGCTTCAGGACGCGGGGCTCGGGCCCGAGAAAATCAATGAAGTGGTTCTGGTGGGCGGCTCGACGCGCATTCCGCGCATTCAAGAGATTGTGAAGAACCTGTTCGGAGGCAAGGAGCCGCACAAGGGCGTCAATCCGGATGAAGTTGTGGCGGTGGGGGCGGCGGTGCAGGCCGGTGTGCTGGGCGGAGAAGTGAAGGACCTTCTGCTGCTGGACGTGACCCCGCTCACACTCGGCGTGGAAACCTTGGGCGGCGTGATGACGCCTTTGATTCCACGCAACACCACGATTCCAACGCGCAAGTCGGAGATCTTCTCAACGGCGGCCGACAACCAGACGTCGGTGGAAATCCACGTTTTGCAAGGCGAGCGACCGATGGCCAAGGACAACCGGACGCTCGGCAAGTTCCATCTGGTCGGTATTCCACCGGCTCCGCGTGGGCTGCCGCAGATCGAGGTCACTTTTGACATTGACGCCAACGGCATCCTGAACGTCTCGGCCAAGGACAAAGGAACGGGCCAGGAGCAGAAAATCACCATTACCTCCTCGAGTGGCCTCACCAAGGAGGAAGTGGAGCGGATGACCAAGGACGGCGACCTGCACGCGGACGAAGACCGTCGCCACAGAGAAGAAATCGAGGCCAAGAACCGCGCCGACTCGCTGGTCTATTCCGTCGAGAAGACGCTCAAGGAGAACCGCGGCAAGATCTCCGAAAGCGACGCCAAGAACATCGAGTCGGCGCTTGAGGAGGCCAAAAAGGCGCTTCAAGGCAGCGACATGAACCAGATCAACGCGGCGGTCGAGCGGTTGACGCAGGCCTCGCACAAGCTGGCGGAGGCCATGTACAAGCAGGCTGCGCCGGGACCGACCGGCGGCACGGGCGCGGGCGCTTCCGCCGGTCCTGCAGGCGGCGGCACCGGCGACAAAGCCAAGAGCGAAAGTGAAGTGATTGACGCGGAGGTTGTGGAAGGCGACGACAAAAAGTAGGGGTTAGGGGAGACAGGAGCCAGAAGTCAGAATAAAGGCAGGCCAAGGGCGCGATGCGTTGAGTTCTCCGCTTGGCCTTCATTCTCTCTTTTGACTTCTTTGTGCGAGGAGGCCAGAGTGAACCAATCAACAACAAACGTGCCTGGTGAATATCGTGCTCGAGTGGGGGTCGAATGCCCTCGCTGCCACCGAGGACAGTTTTTCGACCTCCAGCTCGAGCAGCCGATTACAGGTTCCGCGTCGGCGCTTGAGATTCGCCGGCACCTGGAGGCCTGGCTCGCTTCGCGCTGCCCCGACCACTTGGGCACGATTCTGAAGTACAGCAGGAATTGAAGCAGTGAGGTCCATAAAGAGAGCACTGGCAGTTGCGTGCGTTGGGCTTCGCAATTGATCCCTTGCTCTCAAGCGGTTGTCATGCCAGTGGGCGTCCAAAAAGACTACTACGCGACGCTGGGGGTTGACCGCAGCGCCAAGCCGGAGCAGATTCGCAAAGCTTACCGGCGGCTGGCGCGGAAGTACCATCCTGATTTCAATCCCGGCAACAAGCAGGCGGAAGAGAAGTTCAAGGAGATTCAGGAAGCTTACGACATTCTGAGCGACGAGAAGAAGCGCAAGATTTACGATCAGTTCGGCTTTTACGCGGACAACATTTCTGCCGGCGGCTATAACCCGGAGAGTGCTGCCGGCGCGGCGGCTGGCCCCACGGTTGACTTTTCGGGATTCGATTTTTCGGACTTTGGGGCCGCGGAGAGCAAAGGCCCCGGCTTTGGCTCTTCGATTCGGGATCTTTTTTCGCAATTCTTCCATCGGGAGAGCGAGCCCACCGAGGGCCCGGCGCGGGGGCATGATCTCGAGTATCACATGCACCTGGGCTTTTGGGATGCGATTCGCGGGACGCAAGTTCGCATCACCGTGGAGCGGGCCGAAGCCTGCGCCACCTGTCACGGCACCGGCCACGCCGCGGGTCCGGCCATCACCTGCACGGTTTGCGGCGGGACGGGCAAAACCACGCGTCAGGCGGGCGCCATGCGCTTTACGATTACCTGCCCGCGTTGCGGCGGCAGCGGTCGCGAGCGTCGTCCTTGTCCGACCTGCGGCGGCTCGGGACAAATCCGCAAGCCGGAAACTTTCGACGTTCGCATCCCTCCCGGCGTGGATACCGGATCGCGCGTGCGGGTTCCGAACAAGGGCAACGCCGGCGTGGCGGGAGGTCCGCCCGGTGACCTCTACATCGTGACCGATGTTGAACCTCACCCTGTCTTCGAGCGCAAGGGCGATAACATTTACGTCAAGGTTCCGGTGACCATCACTGAGGCCGCGCTCGGCGCCAAAGTGGAGGTCCCGACGATTGACGGCCCCGCCACTATTAAGATTCCGCCGGGCACGCAAAGCGGGCAAAAGCTTCGACTGCGGGGCAAGGGCACACCGTCGCTTCGCGCCAACGTCCGGGGCGATCAGTTTGTGGAGGTTCATATTGTCACCCCCCGGGTCGCGGACGAGCGGAGCAAGCAAATTTTGCGCGAACTCGCCAACCTGAATCCGGAAGATCCGCGTGCCGAGCTTCTGAAGCAAGGGGCGAGGTGACCGCGGGGCACGGTTCCTGAGATGGCCAAACGCGGCAGAAAAACCCGGAGCAAGGCCGGCTACACGATTTCCGCCGTGGCCGAGATGTACAACATCCACCCGCAAACGCTGCGGCTTTATGAGCGCGAGGGTCTGCTTTCGCCCTCGCGCAGCCGGGGCAATACCCGGCTTTATGTCCAGGAGGATTTGGAAGTTCTGGAAACGATTCTCAAGTTGACGCGGGACCTGGGCGTCAACCTGGCAGGGGTTCAGATCATTCTGGATATGCGGCGCCGCATGGAGGATGCGCAGAGGCAAATGCAAGCCTTTGTCGAGTTCGTCCGCGACGAGCTTTTGAGCCGCCCAGGTGCGGCCGTCGAACCTGCCGCGGATGCGTTGGTTCACGTGGGCGCCCCTCACATCATAAGGGCGCGAGACCTGCGCCCGCGCAAGACCGGCTAGCCCGCCGAGACCCCCGCCCTCGTTACCCTCCACGAAAGCGGCCCTCCGATTGAATCTTGGTCAGGCATGTGCTTTAGCTTCGTTGCCCAAGGGTCCGCCGTAAGATGGCCAGCAAGGGTATAATGCTCCGTCGCGGTGCGGCCCAGGACGATGGGGCCTGGATGGAGTTCAACCAAGGAGGGCTTGATGAAGCGGTGGCACGGTGTACTTGCGATTTGCCTGGCACTCACTATCACGGTCCAGGTAGCGGTAGCAACGAAGCGCGGAAGCGCGGACCTCTGGGTGGGAAGCTGGGCCACGGCGGAGCAAGTCCCCGAGTCTGCCAATGCTCTTCCTCCCGCCGAACTGCGAGACGCCACCTTGCGCCAGATTGTGCATTTATCCATCGGCGGGAAATGGCTGCGCATCGTCTTCTCCAATGCCTTTGGCCGGACATCGCTCCGTCTGACGTCGGCGCATATTGCGGCGGCCGTTGCGCCCGGCTCCTCCAAGATTGAAGTTT
Organism: Acidobacteriota bacterium; assembly: GCA_021838785.1. Classification (GTDB taxonomy): domain Bacteria; phylum Acidobacteriota; class Terriglobia; order UBA7540; family UBA7540; genus JAKCCV01. The sequence goes on from JAKCCV010000006.1 coordinate 49,816, forward strand.
CGACCGACCGGCCTCTAACCTTTTCCGGCGGCCCGGACGTCGTCATCCCCGCGGGTGCCGAATATGTGTCCGATCCGGTGGCATTCGATGCGGCGCCGCTTTCCAACCTTGCCATTACGATTCACATTGCCCAGCCCGCCCAAGGTGAGACCAGCCATCCGGGCTCCCGGGCCACTTCCTATCTTGTCGCGGGCGACCACGTCACCGAGGCCGCCCTGCCGCGCGCGACGAAATTTGACCACTGGTTTTACATCGCGGGGGTGGAGGTATTGGCCCCGCCCCAAGCCGCTGCCATTGTAGCGCTGGGCGATTCCATCACCGACGGTCACGCCTCAACCACCAATGGAAACAACCGCTGGCCCGACGATTTGGCGCGCCGCCTCCTCTACGCCATGCCCAACCGGCCGCTCGGCGTGCTCAATGAAGGCATCGGCGGCAACCGCTTGCTGCACGACGGCCTAGGACCCAATGCCCTGGCCCGCTTTGACCGCGACGTGCTCGCCCAGCCCGGCGTTCGCTATCTCATCGTGCTCGAGGGCATCAACGATATTGGAACCTTCGGCCTTATGGGCCATCGGTCGCCGGCCGCGCATCGCGCCTTGGTGCGCAGAATCATCGGCGCGTATCGGCAAATCATCTTGCGCGCCCACGAGCACGGCATCCGTGTGTTCGGCGGCACCATCACACCGTTTGTCGGTTCTGACTATTATCATCCGGGCCCGCTGAGCGAGGCGGACCGACAGGCAGTCAATCGCTGGATTCGCGCCCCCGGCCATTTTGATGGCGTGATTGATTTTGACAAAGTGCTGCGCGACCCCATGCAGCCCGACCGCTTGCTGCCGGCGTACGATTCGGGCGACCACCTGCACCCGTCTCCGCGAGGGTATCAGGCGATGGCCAACGCGATTCCGCTTTCACTGTTTAGCCCATCAGCCTCGCGGTAAGGCTGAATGCGGAGGGAGCGCTGGAACCCGGGCGACATCGTTCGCGGATAGGTTCTTCAAATCTCTTCACAGCGGAGAAGACACTGGAAAGGACGCACGGAATGGCGGCCGTGCCTGCTGCGGAACCACATACCTGATGTAATGGCCGGGCGACAGACGATCGTGGAGCGTTCGCCATAGGTGCTGGGGAGCCAAACCGAAAATCAAATTGCCCGGCTTCCGTTCGGAATACCAAGCCCCATGGTCCATCTCATTCTCTAGCTGGCCAGGCGCCCACTGCGCCCGCCCCAGAAATAGGCGTAGCTTGGACGATGGCTTGCGTTTTTCCAGTTGGGCGACAATCAATCGAGAATCAAAGGTGAGGTAAACGTCGTCATAGAGCCTCAAGGCGTGGCGGGGAGCTTCAGAAGTCCGAAAGATGAGCGACGGCACGTGAACGTCCACGGGGCCACCAAAAAACGCCCTGGCCGTTTGGGTTTTTAGCCGCGGCGCGTGGGGAAATATTTTGCCAAGTGGCACGCGAGCCGGTTTGTTAATAATCAACCCCACGACCAGCGGAAAGTCGGTGCGCGGCAACATCAGAACCACGGAACGCTCAAAAAAGGGGTCAAGGATTTCGCGCCGCGCCACCAGGAAGAGCAGTTGACTTTGTTTCGGCGTTCGAGCGGCTTGGGCCAGGAGCACAAACAAACTGAGCTGAGCGCATGCCAAAAACCCACTGAAAAGCTTCGCAAAACCGAACGGACGCTTGCGGACACTCATGGGTTCTTTGACCCGGTTGACACGATGCCTTCGAGGCGGAACGAACTCTAGCGGCCGTTTTGCCTCTTTATTCCGTTTCCCCTGACGACTCCTCACCCTCCTCCGACGGCGATGGAAGTCTGCGCCGCGCGTCGGAAGGATGTATCGCTCCCATCGGCTGTTACCCTGACGGTTTCACTATACCACGCAGATGGCCAGGCGGAAATCCCTCTCGTCTCATCGGTAGATTACCCATCTACCGACCCGACAACGGCAAGCAATCTCGATGGCCCCAACTGAAATATACTTGATTTATATTAGCTATTGTGATACTAAGGCGTCGGAGGGAATTCACGGCCGGGGCCATCCCCGTGTGGGACTGGCCAGCAACGCGGGTCACAAATAGGGGCGGCGCCGGCTGAAGCCGTGGGCCAGCCGCTGCTCTGAATCGCGAAAGACCGAATCCCGCGCCAGGAGGAGCCATTGATTCCATCCGAAACCGCCCTCCAGGAAAACACGCATGACCACGAAGCCGCTTTGCGGCTGATTGAGCTGACCTATGATGAAACCCTGCGCGCCCTGGGCGCAGCGCTCGATCTGAGAGACACCGAAACCGCCGGCCACTCCGAGCGCGTCACTCGATATTCACTCCAAATTGCCAGGGCCATGAATTATTCGAGCGAGGAATTGACGCAGCTCGCGCGCGGCGCCTATCTGCACGACATCGGAAAGATTGGCATTCCCGACTCGATTCTGCGCAAAGAAGGGCCGCTGTCGCCCGAAGAAGTTGAAATCATGCAGACCCACGTCCAAATCGGCTACGAGCTGGTCAAGCAGATTGCCTTTTTGGCTCCGGCCGCCGAAATCATTTTGGCGCATCACGAGCGGCACGATGGTTCTGGCTATCCTCGCGGTTTGCGCGGCGATGAGATTCCCTTGGGCGCGCGCGTTTTTGCGGTGGCCGACTCCCTGGACGCCATGACCTCCGATCGGCCTTATCGCCGTGCCCGCGCGTTCGATGCCGCCCGCGACGAGATCGAGCGCGAGGCGGGCCGCCAGTTTGATCCTGCCGTGGTCAAGGCTTTTCTCTCCATTCCGGACTACGCCATGCGGGGGAGCGTGCTTCGGGAGCGAAGGCGATCGGCGCGGCTGCCCCTTCGGACCCTCGTGAATTGCCGCACTCGGAATGACGAATTCCTCTCCACTAGTTGGGATTTGAGCGAGACAGGGATTTCCTTTACGAGCCGCCATCGGGTAGATATTGGACAGGAGGTGGAGCTGGAGTTTAGCCTTCCCCCAGCCTCCAACCGGCTCCGAGCCCGCGCCAAGGTCGCGCGCCGGGAATTACCGGACCGCTTGGCAGCTCAATTTGTGGCCATATCGCCTCCCGACCGCCAAACGATTCGTCACTATATCGCCGAACGCATCCGGTTGTAACCCCGTCCGTCTTGGATCGCAGGCAGGATGAGCTGCAACGCCATCCCGCGCCGTCGCTTTCGGCTGCTATAATTGGAAATTTGTGCAGGAAATAACAAGGCGCGATGCCATGGCTGCGGAGCACCGTCCAGGACGCGAGGGGCTGGCTGCCTGCGGCCCGAATTTTTTTCACGAATTCTGAGTATTTGAGCGGTTGCGCATGGGCCACGTTGAGTTTACGCGCTTTTTACAAACGCCAGAAACCTGGCTTGACCCGCAGCCGTCTAATCCAATTTGGAGTCATTGGAGATGAAAAATCATCGTCTTTGGATTTGGGGCGTTGTAGCCAGCACCCTGCTAATGGGAGGGGGCAAGCCAATCGCGGCGGCGGCGCAATCGGCGGCGCCGGCCATCGGGGTGGTCACGGCCGCTAGTGCCGGCCAATTTACGCTGCGCACCGATGCAGGTTCCAATGTGACCGTCCAGGTTCCATCTGGAATACTGATTTTAAGGGTGCCAGCCGGAGCCAAAAACCTGAGTTCGGCCGTGAGAATTCCGGCAAGCGCGATAACCGTCGGCGACCGCGTATTGGTTCGGGGAAACGCCTCGTCCGCTCAGCCGAGCACCCTCACGGCTACCTCCATCATCGTGATGACGAAAACGGATATTCAGAAAGAGCACGAGGCGGAGCGATTGGAATGGCAAAAGCACGGCATCGCCGGAGTGGTGCATGCCGTCAATCCAGCCACCCACCAAATCACGCTTGCTGTCCCTAACGTGCCCCCGACGCCCGCAAATCCGACGCATCTTGTGACCCTGACTTTGGCTCCCCAGGCGACTCTGCTCCGCTATGCGCCGGATTCGGTGAAGTTCAGTGATGCCAAACCGGGCACCTTCGACCAAATTCGCCCCGGTGATCAGGTTCGCGCTCTCGGAGCCTTGAATCCGAGCGGAGATGCATTCACGGCGCGTGAGGTCGTTTCAGGAACGTTCCGCAATATTGGAGTCACCGCGTTATCGGTGAACACTGCTAATCGCACCCTGGAGGTTAAGGACCTGGCGACCGGCAAGCCACTGCTCGTCAGAATTGATTCCGACACCAAAATGCACACGCTGCCGCCGTACGTCGCCATGATGATCGCGCGGTTTAACTCCGGAAACGGTGGCAGGGAAGGGCATGGGGCCGGAGGGGGCGCTCATCCTCCGCACGCGACGGGCTTTGTTCGCCCTGGGGCCTCCGCTGGAGGCTTCCGTGGAGGGCCGGGTGGCCCGCCAGGCGACTTCAACGCCATGCTCAACCGGACTCCAGTTCTTTCCCTCAGTGACATCAAGCCCGGCGAGCCACTGATTGTGGTGAGCACACAAGGAGCCAAGCCCGGCGAGGTGACGGCCATCGCCGTCTTGGCCGGGGTCGCACCCATTCTGGAGGCACGGCCCAAAGGGAGCAAGCAAGTGAGGCTGGGCCCGTGGAATCTCAGCATTGGCGGAGGTGGCGGAGGTGAGAGTGAAAGCGGCTTGAGCGGTGGGCCTTAACCCGGCCTCGTAAGGATGCGTCCGGAGCTAGACTTGACGAAAGAAGCTGGTACTAACCTCATGGGCTGGCGGTTGTCCGTGGCAATTGTTGGAACGGGTTTCATGGAGCTTACGCAGGATAATGTGGGAGGTTCAGAATGAGTGATGGGCATCGAAAGTTAATCCGTGTGGGGCTGGCCTGGGTTGCGGCCTTCGGACTGGCCTCCGCGGTCTGGGCGCAATCCGGCGCTGTGAGCTTGCGGGGGCGTGTGACCGACCCCTCCGGCGCTTCCATTCCTGGCGCCACGGTAACGGCCACGGGGACCGGCGGGACCATCCAGCAAACTCAAACCGACGAGCAGGGCCAATACGTCTTTCACGGTCTCGAACCCGGCAGTTACACGATCGCCATTACCGCAAAGAATTTTGCCCCATTTGAGAAGTCGAGCGTGACCGTCGCTCCGGGGAAAACCGCCGTGGTCAATGCGCAGTTGGTGGTCATGCTGCAAAAGCAGCAAGTGACGGTCCGCACCGGAGCCGCGAAGCTCAGTGTGAGCCCTCAGAAGAACGCGAGCGCGCTGGTTATCAGAGGCGCCGCGCTCAAGGCCTTCTCGGACGACCCGGACGAACTCCAATCGGAGCTTGAAGCTTTGGCGGGGCCGGCCGCCGGGCCGAACGGTGGGCAAATCTATATTGACGGGTTTGCCGGCGGGCAGCTTCCACCGAAATCCGATATTTTGGAAGTTCGCGTCAACACCAACCCGTTCACGGCCGCGCATGAGAACCTCGGCTACGGGCGGATTGACGTCATCACCAAGCCCGGCTTCCAACAATTTCACGGTGAGGTTTTCACTTTTGGAAATGACTCCGTCCTCAATTCCCGCAATCCGTTTGTGACTCACGAGCCGGGATATCATTCCTTGTTCTATCACGGCGATGTGGGAGGGCCGCTTGGAAAGAAAGCTTCGTTTTTCTTCAGCATCTTCCATCGCAGTTCGAACGGCGTCTCGGTGGTGGACGCGCCCGTGTTGAATCAGAATTTCCAACCGACAACCCTGAACGAGGCGGTGTCCACGCCGTCGTCGTTTACCTTCATCAGCCCTCGCTTCGATTTTCAACTGGGTAAAAACAACGTGTTGACCGTGATGTACCACCACACGGGCGGCCAGCAGACGAATAGCGGCATCGGGCAATTCAGCCTGCCGTCCCAGGGCGTCAACACGAACCACACGGAGAATGAACTGCATCTGATGGACACGCAAGTGGTCAATGCTTCCACCGTGAACGACCTGCGCTTTGGCCTGACGCGCGAGGACAACAATACGCTTCCGGTCAGCTTTGCTCCGACGCTGGATATCCGCGGCGCATTTACGGGCGGCGGGAACAGCGGTGGAAGAAGCGAGGAATCGCATTGGCATAGTGAGTTGCAGGATGAGGTTGAAATTACGGCCGGCCGGCACAACATCACCTTTGGCGGGCGGCTGCGCGACATGGATGAATCCTACAGCACGACGGGCGGCTTTAATGGGACATTTGTTTTTCCCTCCCTCGCCGCTTATCAAATTACCGAGCAGGACTTGGCTCAAGGCATGACGTTGGCGCAGATTCGCGCGGCTGGCGGCGGGCCCAGCCAATTTTCCATTACGGCCGGCAACCCTTTAGCCAGCGCGAATCTTTGGGACGTGGGGCTTTACGCGGAAGATACTTATAACATCCGCCCCAATCTCAACCTCAGCCTGGGTCTTCGTTTTGAGTCGCAGAATCATATCAACGACCATGCCGACTGGGCGCCGCGCATGGGGCTTGCCTGGGGACTCGGCCATGGTGCCAGCCCGAAGACCGTCTTGCGCGCCGGGTTTGGCATTTTCTACGACCGCTTCGGCATCGGTGATATCCTCCAGGCGGAGCGTCTGAATGGGATCAATCAGCAACGCTACGTCGTTAACCAGCCCGAGTTCTTCCCCACCATCCCGCCGGTGAACAGCCTGGCGGGCACGGCGACGTTTCCGACCATCTACCAGGTGGATCCGAGCTTTCGCGCTCCTTATACCATCGAGTCGGCCGCCAGCTTGGAGCGGCAGGTCGCCCGCAACATCACCGCCTCGGTGACCTACATCAACTCGCATGGCGTCCACCAACTTATGCTGCGCAATATCAACGCCCCGCTGCCGGGCACCTACAACCCCGCCAATCCCTCGAGCGGCGTCAGGCCGTTTGGGAACGTGGGCAACGTCTATCAGTATGAATCCGACGGCATCTTCAATGAAAACCAGATCATCGCCAACTTCAGCGTGCGCGAGGGCTTGGGTCTGACGATGTTCGGTTTCTACACGCTGAGTTATGCCAACAGCGATCCTTTAGGCACCTTCCCCATGAACCAATACGACATTGCGGAGGATTATGGGCCGGCCGGCTTCGTGGTGCGCAACCAAGGGTTGGTGGGCGGCACGTTTGCGGCTCCGCTGGGATTTCAACTGAGCCCGTTCGTCAATTTCAATTCTGGCCATCCCTACAACATTACCCTGGGCGAGGATTTATTCGGCTCCTCGATTTTCAACGCGCGGCCGGCGTTTGCGCCGCCGGGCGCAACCGGTCCAACGATTGTCACCACGCCTTTTGGCGTCTTTGACACTCAGCCCAAGCCGGGAGAGACCATTGTGCCGATCAATTACCTCGTCGGCCCGTCCAACTTCTCTGTGAATCTACGGCTTAGCCGAACGTTTGGCTTTGGAAAGGAGACGGGCGAAAACGGTGGCCCCGGTTGGCACGGTCCCAACCGTGGCGGGCTGGGAGGGCGCGGGTTGAGCGGTGGCGGTGGCCCCGGCGGCTTCTTCCGCCCGGGTGCCGGCGCGAACCGTCGTTATCAGCTCACTTTTGCCGTCATGGCTCACAACGTCTTCAACATTGTCAATTTGGGAACGCCGGTAGGCACCATCACTTCCCCACTATTCGGAAAATCGAATTCGCTAGCGGGCGGATTTTTTGCCGCCGGGCAAGGAGCCAATCGAAGCATCAACCTGATGGTTCGGTTCAGTTTCTGAGGTTGGCGGAGAGAGCTTTCTTGGCGGCTGCGAGACTGCCCCGACCCTCGCCGCCTTTGCGTCGGGTCATTCCACGTTGGGGCGAGGAAGATCGGCAGGGCGCGCCACCTTCTTGTGCTCGTCCTTGACGACATACATCTTGTTGTCCGCCTCGTTCAGGATGTCGTCGAGTGACTTCCCCTCGGCCCATTCGGCGAGCCCAATGCTCAAGCCCATGTCGTAGCCGGGAAGTTGTCCGGCGCGATTCCATTCTTCCACCAGCCGCATGATGCGGTTGACCACCACCTCCGCTCCGGCCAGCGGCGCGTCCGCCAAGATGAGGGCGAACTCGTCGCCTCCGTAGCGGACGACCGCATCCGAGCCCCGCACCGAAGACTTCAGCAAAGAGGCAATTTCAGCCAGCAGAAAATCGCCGGTCAAATGCCCAAAGCGCGTATTGGCTTCTTTGAAGTTGTCCACGTCAATGAGCATAAAGGAGAGGGGCTTTCCGGATCGCCGCGCGCGGCTGATGTACTTGGACGCCATGTCGTCGAGCGACCGGCGATTGTAAACTTCGGTGAGCGGGTCTGTGAACGATTGCAGGCGCAGCAGCTCGCTTTGAATCACGCTGGAGATTAAAGACTCACGGGTGCGCCGCAAGTCCAATCGCCGGTTGATGACGTAGGTATTAAAAAGCACCAGTAAAGCAACCAGCGCCAGGAAGAGCTCCCTCGACACCTCGAACTTCACGTGGAGGACGCCGTGCTCCATGATGGCGGCGGGAAACGCCATCGCCAAAAAACCGGCCAAGACCAGAATGCCGGTGCCGACGACAATCACCCAGAGCTCCCAATCGCGTTTTTGGAGAACAGAAAGTTGCTGGCTCACCTTGGCCAGCACACTTCCTGGGTCAGGCGCGCGTTCCATCACATCCTACCTGGCGGTAGCCACGACTGAAATTTCAACTTCTCAGGCGCTGTCGGACTACCCTGCCTTAAGGCGGTTTATTATTGCTCAAAACAGGCCTCGGGCAAAGTAAATTTAACGGCTAGGGAAGCCGTGCCTGTTTCCTTTTTAGGCAATATGCGGATGATTCCTTCGCGCACGTTTAGGCAGCAGCCCGGCGTGTCCCGTCTTGTCGTGGCGGGATGTAAAATAAGCGTAAAACCTGCTTCGATAGCGTGTCCGGAGCGCATGGAACCGTTGCAACCGGTATATAATCTGGAGTAATGGCATTCTCCTCCCTTAAGCCGCGACTACCCGTGTTCATCCTCGGCATCTTCGCGCTGGGCTGGGGACTTGCGGGCTTTCTGGTTTATCGCTGGGTCAATCGTGTCAGTGTGGCCGACCGGGCGCAGCAACGCCACCTTTTGCGAGCCACCATGCGCAGTTTCCGCGGTGATTTCGTGGGAACGCTATTCGAGATTCGCTCCACTTTTCGCCCGGCGCCTCGCATCCACACCACACAAGGTTTGAACGCCTATCTTGCCGCGTTTTATTCGCAATGGCGCTCAACCGACGCCAACGCTCGGCTGATTGATAGGCTCAGCGTGGCCGAGATCGGCCCTAGCGGCAAACCACAGTTCGCAAGGTTGAACTCCTCAACAGGGCAATGGCAGCCGCAAGCGTGGCCGGCCTCTCTCTTGCCGTTCAAGGAGCGTCTCCGCGAGCTGCAGCGGCCTCATCACTTTTTACTGCCGCTCATTTTCGGCGGCGCGCCGTTTGCGCTGGATGGCCAGCGCCCCGTGGTGGTCATCCCGTTGATGGAATCGGCGCAACTGCCAAGCCGACGCTCGGCTTCCGCCATCGCCCAGAAATCGGGTCGCGTGCTCATCCTGAATGGCGGCCGAGTTCTGGCTCGCTCGGTGGGACCGGGGGAAAACGTCCTCTATCGAGCCGCGGCCGTCGGACGGCCTCTGATGCTACCCGATCGGCTGACCGGCTGGTGCTTTCTTGAGCTTGACACACATTATTTGAAAACCGAATTTCTTCCGAGCCTGGTGGAGCGAACCTTCGGCCGCAACGGGCTATCTGATTACCGCGTGGCAGTTGTGGCGGGAAACCCGCCGCGCATCATCTATAGCACCGATCCTGCGCTTACGTTGCAGGCGAGCCTATCGCCGGACGCGGCTTTGGCGCTGTTCACGCCCAACCAGATGTTGGGTCCGCGCTTTGTCAGGCTTTTGACGCGGGTGGGGCATGGTCCTGCCGCGCCTCACCCGACGCTGATGTCGCGCTTGGTTCGTCGGCCCCCGCCCTTTGAACTCAATCATCCACTCGAGATTCTTCGTCATTCGCGCGGGGCCTGGGTGTTGGTGGCACGGAATCGCGCCGGCTCGATTGAGGCTCAGGTGGCTCGTTCGCGTCGCCGCAATTTGCTCCTCGGTTTTGGCGCGCTTTTCCTGCTGGCCTGGAGCATGGGATCGCTCGTCGTCACCACGCGACGGTCGCGCGAACTGGCTCGCCGCGAGATGGAATTCGTGGCCGGTGTTTCGCACGAACTGCGGACGCCGCTCGCTTCCATTCAGTCGGCGGGCTTCAATCTGGCGAGTGGAATCGTCCGTGAGCCGAGCAAAGTGGAGCAGTACGGCGCGCTGGTGCAGAAGGAGGCACGCCGACTCGCCGACCTGGTGGAGCAGGTGCTCAGTTACGCCGGCATTCAATCCGGCCGTGAAAAACGTCCCGCGGTTCCCACGCCCGCCGCCGAGGCCATTGACCATGCCTTGGCCGAATATCTTCCCCTTTTCAAGCAGCAAAGGTGGGTGGTCGAAAAGCAAGTCAGCGCCAATTTGCCTCCGGTCCTGGCGGAGCCGGAATCCCTTGAGGGGGCCATCAAGAATTTGCTCGCCAATGCCTTGAAATATGCTTCCCAAGGCAAATGGCTCGGCATCGAGGCACGAACCGCTCCCAATGGCAATCGGCCAGAGGTTCAAATCGCCATTGCGGACCACGGGCCCGGCATTGACGCGGCGGACTTGCCTCACATTTTTGAGCCTTTTTACCGCGGCCGACAAGTGCTCGCCTCGTCGGTTCCGGGGACCGGATTAGGGTTGAGCATCTTGAAGCGTCACCTGGAGGCGCATGGCGGCCGCGTGAGCGTCGAGAGTGCCGAGGGGCGAGGAACCAAATTCGTCCTGCATTTGCCCACCGCTCCCGGCGTGCCCGCCAACGCCAGTTAAGAATTCTCCATGTCCTCCTCACCCGAAGTCCTGCTGATCGAAGATGAACCCGGGTTGGTTCTGACACTCACCGATCTGCTCGCTAGCCACGGCTATCAGGTGAAAAATGCCGAGGACGGCATGCGGGGTTTTGAACTGGCCCGCCAAGGTGGCTTTGACCTGATCATCTTGGACATCATGCTGCCCGGCCGCAATGGATTCGATGTCTGCAAGGGGTTGCGGCGGTTGGGGGTTCAGACCCCCATTATCATGCCGACGGCGCGCGGTGAAGAGCGCGACCGTGTGCTCGGCCTCGATCTGGGTGCCGATGATTACATCACCAAACCTTTTGCGCCCTCGGAGTTGCTGGCCCGCATTCGCGCCGCGCTTCGTCACCGCCGGGATTGGGTGCGGGAAGGGGTCCATGTGGACCAGGAGTTGCGGATGGCGGCGGAGGTCCAACAGCGGCTCCTGCCCCAAACCCGCTTGCCGATGAAAAACTTGGATTACGCCGGTTTTTGTCAGCCGGCCCAAGGGATTGGCGGCGATTATTTCGATTTTCTGACGCCGGCGGCCGGCAAGTTGGGTCTGGTGGTATGCGATGTTTCCGGCAAGGGAATGGCAGCGGCGCTGCTGATGGCTTCCCTTCACGCTTGTCTGCGCAACCAAGCGGTGCTTCATGGTGATCAGACCGGCCGCGCCGTGGCCGAATGCAATCGCCTCTTTTTTGAGGTCACCAACCAGGAGCGGTTTGCCACGCTTTTCTACGCCGTCGTGGACGACGGGGCGCGCCGCTGCGCCTACTCGAGCGCCGGGCACGAAACCGCTTTTCTTGTGCGGAAATTAGCCGGCAGCGTGAAGGACTGCGTTTGCCTGTCATCGCTCACGGCACCCGTCGGGCTTTTTCCCGAGCTTCCGCCTTCGACACAAACTCTAGAACTCGAGCCGGGCGATTGGCTCGCCATCTTCAGCGACGGCATCCCGGACGCGCTCAATCCGGCCCAGGAAGTGTTCGGCACGGAGCGATTGCTCGACGTTCTGCTTCGCCATCGGAGCTTGAGCGCGGAGGCGATGGGCCGCGAGATTTTGGCCGAAGTCAAAAATCACGTCGGCTCGGAGCCGCCGTTCGATGACATGACGCTCATTGTGGCCCATGTTTTGTGAGAGCATCCGAACCGCACGGGGAGCATGAGTTTAGGGGCTGAATCCGGGCGGGTAATCTCCGCCCGCCCGGAAACGTCCATGATTTGTAGAGGAGATCGGCCATCCGACGCAGAACCTCCAACCCGGCGCGCCTATTACTCATCGAGGATGAGGCGGGTTTGGTCCTGACCTTGACCGACCTGCTGACGGACCAGGGCTACCAGGTGGAGAGCGCGACAGATGGGCAAGAAGGGCTTGACCGAGCTTTGCAGGAGGATTTCGACATCATCGTGCTCGACGTCATGCTGCCCCGCAAAGATGGTTTTGAGGTCTGCCGCACGCTTCGCCGGCGCGGTGTTCACATGCCCATCCTCATGCTGACGGCGCGCGGCCAGGTCGCCGATAAGGTTTCGGGCTTGAAGCTGGGCGCCGACGATTACTTGGCCAAGCCCTTTGAGCCGGCGGAACTGACGGCACGGATTGAGGCGCTGCTCCGTCGCGCCTCCGCCCCACGCGAGGGCAAGCCAGAGGCGACGTTCCGCTTTGGCCCCGTGACGGTGGATTTTCGCCGCACCGAGGTGCGCCGCAATGGCAAGCTGGTGGAAATGTCGGCGCGCGAATTTGAATTATTAACCTATTTCGTCCAGCATCAGGACGCAACCATTAGCCGAGAGCAACTCTTGCAGCAGGTTTGGGGCTACGAGGCTTCCACCCTCACCCGCACGGTGGATGCTCATCTATGGATGCTGCGTCAAAAACTGGAAGAGGATCCCCAAAATCCCCGCTATTTCCTTACGGTTCGCGGACTCGGCTACAAGTTCCTCAGCAAGCCGGAGTGATTCGTCCGCCGCCATCAAGCCAGATCGAGTTGAGCGTGAAGGACGCCGGCCTGTTCATCTTGCCGCAACGTGAATCCTAATGCCTGCGTGATGCGCCGCATGGCTTCATTTTCCGGCAGCATTTCCGCCGTGATGCGCTTCAGCCCTTCCTGGCGCGCGATTTCGACCAGACGGCGAACCAGCTCCCGGCCCAGACCGAGCCCTTGCAGCGGATCGGCTACCAGCACGGCAAACTCCGCCTCCCGCGCGTCCCGCCGCCTTAAACGGCCCACGGCAACAATGCCGCCGGGCTCGAGTCCCGCTTGCCGCTCGGCCACCAGCGCCAACTCCCGGTCATAGTCATTAAAGCAGACGCGGACCAGCCGCTCGTGAGCGACGCGCGCGTCGAGGCCAATCATGTGGAAATAGCGCAAGTAAACGCTTCGCTCGGAGAGCACGGCGTGGAACCGTATCATCAGCGGCTCGTCCTCGGGCCGGATGGGGCGGATCAACAACGTCTCGCCGTTTTTCAATGTGAAGGGCGCGGCATATTGTGCGGGATAGGGGCGGATGGCGAGGCGCGGCAACTGATCGTCAGAAATTTCCGGCGGGTGAAGGATGAGGCGCGCATCGAGAGCCGTTAGCCCTTCCGAGGAGGCTAGAAGCGGGTTGATGTCAATTTCTCGAATCGCGCGTTGCTCAATCACTAAGTTGCTGAAGCGCACCAAAAGTTCAGCGAGCGCGCCGAGGTCCACAGGCCGCCGGCCTCGAACCCCCTGTAAGGCGCGAAAGATGCGTGTCTGCTCCATCATGCGCTTTGCCAGTGTGGTGTTGAGCGGGGGCAAGGCCAGAGCGCGGTCCTGAAAGACTTCCACCAACTGCCCGCCGGCGCCAAAAAGCACTACGGGCCCAAATTGCGGGTCGAGATTGGAGCCGATAATCAGCTCGTACCCCTCTCTATGGACCATCGGCTGCACGGTCACCCCTTGGAAGTGCTCCCGGCCGGCACGGGCCTGGACCGAAGCCTGGATGGCTCGATAGGCTTCGCGGACGGCTCGCTCATCATGGAGATTCAGCCGCACCCCGCCCACCTCCGTCTTATGGGTGATGGTTTTGGAATACAACTTGACCACCACGGGGTAGCCGATGGCTTCCGCCGCCGCGACGGCCGCATCCTCCTCCGGTGCGATCCGCGTTGCAACCGTGGGAATCCCATAGGCGGCCAGGACCTGTTTGGATTCCACTTCCGTCAAAACGGTGCGGCCGGATTTTCGCGCCGCCGAAATCATTTGAGCTACCTCGGAGCCGGCAGCCATGTCCAAGGCGACACGAAGTTCCGGCGTCTCGTAGAGACCTCGTAAGTTGTAGCTGTACTGCCACATATATTGAAACACGCGCGCCGCCGTGTCAGGGTAAGGGAAGGTAGGGATTCCGGCGCGGGTCAAGATGTCCTCGCCGGCCGCCACCTGCGTAGCGCCCATCCAGCTTGCGAGAATCGGCTTACTCTCCAGATGGGCTAGCGGCTTCAGCCGTTCGGCGGTTTGAGTGGGATCGGTCATCGCCTGCGGCGTGAGAATCGTGAGCAGGCCGTCGGTATTCGGATCCCGCGCAGCAATGGCCACGGCTTGGGAATAAAGCTCGGCGGAGGCGTCGCCGAGAACGTCAATGGGATTGCCGTGACTCCACTCGCCGGGCAAAATCTCGTTCAAAGACTGAACGGTTTCGGGCGCCAGGGGAGCCAATTCACCTCCCTCGGTAATCAGCGCATCGGTGGCCAGCACGCCAGGGCCGCCCGCGTTGGTCAAGATGGTCAAGCGTGGCCCTTTGGGGCGCGGCTGCTTGGAGAGCACATCGGCCATCGCAAACAGATCGCCAATGCTCCGCACCCGCAACACGCCGCAACGCCGGAAGGCAGCGCTCAGAACATCGTCGCTACCCGCCAGGCTGCCAGTGTGGGAAGCCGCAGCGCGTGCCGCCGCCTCCGTGCGTCCCGCCTTGATGATGATAATGGGCTTGGAAAGCGCGACCTCGCGGGCGGCGGAGAGAAAGGCTCGCGCGTCGCCGATGGATTCCATGTAGAGAATGATGCTGCGTGTTGCCGGATCATCACCGAGGTAATCAATCAAATCGCCCCAGCCGACGTCCGCCATGCCTCCAATCGAGATGAATGCACTAAAGCCAATCATGGCCCGCAAGCTCCAATCAAGCAGAGCGGTCAGCAAAGCGCCGCTTTGGCTGATAAAGCCGATTGTTCCTGGGCGAGCCATAGCGGCGGCAAAGGTGGCATTGAGCCCCGAGGGCGGACTCATCACTCCAAGACAATTCGGACCGATGATGCGGAGGTTGCCGCGCCGCGCTTCGGCCAGCATTTGCCGCTCCAGTTCGGCCCCCACCGACCCTTGTTCCTTGAACCCGGCTGAAATGACAATGGCGCCCTTCACCCCCGCTTCAACACATTCAGCGACCACGCCCGGCACGGTACGCGCAGGGGTCACAATCACCGCCAGGTCCACCGGCTCAGGCACCTCTTTAATTTTCGGGTAGGCTTTCACGCCCAGCACTTGCGAACGCGTGGGATTGACGGGGAAGACCGCGCCGCCAAACGGATGGGCGATCAAATTCCAGAAAAGCGTACGCCCCACTCGGCCGCTTTTTTCCGTGGCTCCGATGACGGCGACCGTGCGCGGAGAGAAAAAAACATCCAGCGGATGGCCGCGACCTCGAAATACGTCGTGCGCGGAGTCGAGAGGCGTAGAGGGTTTTGGCTTTACCATGCTCAACCTTCTCTGGCATTCAGGTCAGCGCCACGTTCTAAGCATCAGCATACCACGGGGCCGTTCGCAGGCTGCTGCGGCCATCACCTTGGCCCGTGATGGCCATCACAGGCTCGGTGGCTTGCAGAGGGGCCCGGGCGTCGCCGCGGCGCGGCGCTTATTGCGCGGCTGAAGGTCGGATCCTGTGGGGCAAGTTGGAAATCTTACCTTTGGGTGATGGCCTTGTCATTTAATTGCGCTGCCTTTTGGGCATTGTTTCGATGGTTTTGTCTGGGTGCCACGGCCGTCGCGCTGGGGATGCGGGAATACGTCACTGGGGCTGCGGAGTTCCGAGCGCGGCGGTGCTTCACTCAGAGGCGCCGAAAGACCCCTCGATCGGACCAACGTTTCCAGAAAAGGCCAAAGGTAATCGCCATGGCTAGCAGCCAGAGAGTGGCGGGGAGCCAGTGACGGCCAAACAGGTTAGCCGTCGCCGCCACGCTGGCCGTACAGAAGCTGATACCGAGCGCGCACTCAATCAGATCGTTCCAAGTCTCGGCGCGCACGGCACGGCGTTGCTCGGCCGGAAGTTGGCGAGCAATTTCTCCCCAGAAGCCCGGCGGCTGGCAACGGCGGTAAAATTCAGCCAGCGTCTGGCGTGCTTCCGGAGCGGTCAGCAGGGTGACGGTCACAATGACCACCCAGCCCAAACCGAACAACAGCAAAAAGCCCTCCCAGAAGGGTTTGTGCGCGAACCCCCACACAAACCAAATGAGGTAACTGAGCGGCAAGCCGCCAACCAAGGCTGCAATCTCACCCCAGATGTTTAGCCGCCACCAGAAAAAACGCAGCCAAGCCAGCGGCAGAATGAAAGCAATCATCACATTGTTGATAAAGAGGAACCAGGCCATCATTCCCTTGACCAAAAAATGGGCGACTAGGAGCGCGACCATGAGCAAGCCCAGCGTGGCCACGCGCCCGGCCCACACGTAATGACGGTCACTGGCGTGGGGCTTGATCTGGCGGCGATAAAGGTCGTTAATCAGATAGGAAGCTCCCCAGTTCATTTCCGTGCTCACGGCGGATTGGTAAGCCGCAAATTCTCCCGCCACCAGAAGACCCTTCAGCCCGGGAAACGCAAACCGATGAACCAGCATGGCCCAGGCACGATCCCCCGGCACGCCGTGATCCGGAAAGGCTGCTGCGGCCACGATTCCCAAAAAGATAAAGGGGACCACGCGAACGACCAGCGAGAGAAAAGCGTTAAAAAGCTGACCGACCTGAGCGTGAAATTCATTACGGGCCGACATGAATTTTTGGGCGGTGAAACCTTCGCCCGCAGCCGGGGAGGCGGCAAAGAAAAGACCTTGCAGGACCAGCGCCACCAGGGTGAGGCCAGTAAAGCCATCGCCGGGCGGTGTCGCCTGGAAAAAGGAAGGGGTTTTAATGGCAGCATAAATGTGGCCGAGCCCTCCCAAACGGTGAACGACCAGCGGAATGAAGAGCACGTTGGCAATCAAAAAAAAAGCGAATTGAAAAACCTCCGAATACACCGCGCCGAGCAGGCCACCAAGCAAGGTGTAGATAAGGGTCAGTGAAGCGGCAAAAATAATAATGGAGCTGTTGCGCCAGCCCAAAATGGGCCCGACCGACTTGGTCAGCCAGCCGGTGACGTAGGCCATCAGCACCACGGCCCACCCGAAACTAAAATAAACCGCCGCCACGGAACGGAAGATACTCGCGGCGCGGCCGCCGTAACGCACCTCCACAAATTCTGCCGTCGAGACAATCTTGAGCCGCCGCCAGAACTTGGACCAAATGACGGCCACGAGCGGCATCCAGATCATCCAGGGAATCCACCACCACCAGTTGCCCAGCAGTCCGCCGGAATAAACCAGCATGGTGAAGGCGGAAGACGAGCCGGCCGACGTGAAGGTGGCGACCGTGGAAAAACCAATCGCCCACCAGGGAAGCGACCGGCTGCCCACAAAATAGCTCTCCAGGTTTCGGCCGGCCCGACGAGTGAAATAGGCTCCGATGGCGAGCGCCATGAGAGCATAGACCACCATCACGGTCCAATCGAGCCAGGTCATGCAGGTCGCCTTTTATCTGTTCGTTCTACGCGGAATGAGAATTGTAGCGTGGCCGTCGCCGAGGCGCACGCGAGCGGGCCCCCGCCACGTGGGCCCGCTCGCCAAGCTGGGAGAGCTTCACGGCTCCGTTTCAGAATGAATACACCAGAGCCATCTGAAGCACGCGCGGGTTCCAAAAGTTCAGCGCGCCCGCTCCGTTCAGAGGGACCAACGAGCCGAACGAACATGTCCCGCTGGGCCCTGGAATGCAATTGGCTGGACTGCTGCTCAGCACGTTGTTAAAGAAATGTTGTCCGGTGTGCGTGCTAGAAAACACATTGAAGATTTCGAGGCGGAACTGCAAATTTTGCCGCTCGGTGATGGGCGTATCCTTGACGAAGGCGATGTCCGCCTGACGCTGGCCGGGAATGGTCACGATGTTCCGCCCGCTGTTGCCGTAGGTTCCGGCCAGGGGGATGGAGAAGACCGCCGGGTTAATCCATTGCAGCACGGACTGATGGATTCCGGCAGTCGGACTTCCCTTGATATTGGCTCGGATCCGGTTGCCGAACAGATTGCCGAATTGGTCGGGAATGCGGAAGCAGCAATAGACCGTTTCCGGCAAGCCACTGGCAAAGGTTAAAATGCCGCTGGTGTTCCAGCCGCCCAGCAACCAGTTCATCCGGCCAAGAGACCGCGAACGGCCTTTGCCCCAGGGGAGCTGATAATCGTAGCTTAAGGACAGCCGTTGCGTCTGATTGAAGTCCGCCGGCGCGTAATCGCACTTGAGACAATGAGCATCCTGCACGAAGTTGGTGACGTTCGAAAAGGCTGCAATTTCCGAGCTCATATCCATCGCTTTGGACCAGGTGTAATTGGCCATGAAGTCGAGGCCATGCGAAAAGCGCTCGTCGAGGCGAACCTGCAAAGCGTTGTAATAAGAGCTGAGGATGTTCGCGTTGGCGTAACTGCGGGTGTAGAAGTTGGGAAACGGAGCGCGACGATCAATGGGCACAAAGTTGGGATCGGTCAGGCAGGAAGCATTTTTCCCCGTGGCAAATGAGGCGTCCTGCAGGAAGTTGCAGGGGTCGCCGGCCACCGGCGGCGGGAATGCCTCATTGAATTGCCACTGAATCGGTTCGTGAATGCCGTGCGAGCCGACATAACCGACGTCCAGCATAAGGTTGGGCGTGAAAGCGTATTGCGTGTCCAAACCCCATTGCTGCGTATAAGGGGTGTGGTTGTTGGGCCATTCCGTTTGGATACCAAAGAGAAACGGCTTGGCCAAAAGACCGGGAAAGGGGTTGCCCACGACGGGAGGCAACCACAGGCTGTTGAGCGCCAGCGGCGAGGTGTCTTCAAAGCCGGTGGCTTGAGGATAATTCGGATTGGGTGAGTAAAGGTAGAGCGAGTTGTCGTCGTAGTTAGTGCCGTCGTAAAAACGCATATAGGTGTCATAGAAAATGCCGTAGCCTCCTCGAACCACGAAGCGATCCGTGGGGAAGGGGCGCCAGGCAAAACCGAAGCGGGGGGCGAAGTCGGCCCAATCCCGCGGCACCAGTTGGTTCGTGATGCAGCACTGCATGTAGGTGGCCTGTTGGGCGGATGTGAGGGCGGGCGCTTCCTTGTTGACAAAACTGCGGCTTGCCCAAATTAGCCCGCCACCCGGAGTTTTGAGGTTTAACGTGGCGCCGCTGTTGTCAATGCTGTGAAGCCCGGGCGGAATCTCCCAGCGCAGGCCAAAATCGAGCGTCAAGCGCGGAGTAACGCGGAAATCGTCCTGAGCAAAGAAACTGAGCGCCGTGCCGCGCAGGTCGTAGATATCACTGGCAATGGGCGCCGGCGCGCCGGTCGAAATGGGATTTCCCAGCAGGAAGTCCGCGAAAGCGTTGCCGGCCGTAGGACCAATTTTGCCCGAGGAGGAGGCGCTGGGACTTAGTCCTGTGTAGGCGCCATCAAAGCGCAACACGCCCTCCGCCGTGAATCCGTCGCGGTCAGCCAGTTGAATTCTGCGGATGTCGGTCCCCAGGGTAATGGTGTGGCGCCCGTGAATCAGACTGAGCGTATCCGCATACTCAAAAATATTGTCCGTCTGCGTGTAGCCATTGTTGCCGTTGCCAATGCCGGCGTATCCCTGGGTGGGGCTGACAAGCGGAATGTTGTAAAACGCCGGGGTAGTGGGCGTATTGCTAAAACCCAACTTGGCCGCCAAATCGGGGCCAAACGCGGTGGCAGCGCCTTCGTGGAAGAACATGCGGTTGTAGCCCACGCGCGCTTCATTGATCATGGTCGGGCTGAGCGAATGGTCCCAATTCAGGCCAAACAGCCCGCTGTGACTGAAGGCCACAGAACTGTTGACTGGAATAATGGAAGGGGAAGGCTGATTGTCGCGCCAGATAATCATCGAGTAGGTGAGACGGTCGGCGGAGCTGAAATTGTAGTCTTCCCGCGTGGTGAAGGTGTTGGTGTCAATGCGCGTGGCCGGACTGGCTCCGACGAAGTTCGTGCACGGCATCGTGCAGTTGACGTTCGCGGCCGGATAGTAAGACAACAGCTTCTGCGAAATGGAATTCATTTCGTTTGAAGGAATCGTGTTGTTGGGAAATTGTTTTCGAGTAATCGTCAGCGGGCTGGTGCTGGTGATGACCGTGGTGGAAGGATCATAAATCGGGTAAGGCCAGTCGGAAAAGTTGCCCTGCCGTTCGCTGGCCGTGGGCACCATCATCGAAATGGCGCTGCCGCTCACGTTGCGCCGCCCCCCTTCATAGTTGGCAAAGAAAAAGGCGCGGTCGTGCCGAATCGGGCCTCCCAGCGTGGCCCCAAATTGGTTTTGCTGGTTCAGGGGATCGGAGACCGGCAAGTGGGAGTGGTGTAATGCATTCAAATCCACATTCAGCTCATTGCGGGGTTGGAAAGCGCGGTTCCGCATGAAGTCGTAAATATTGCCGTGAAACCGGTTGGTGCCCGGCTTCAGCGACACGTTCACCTGCGCTGCGCCCTCGCCGTAAGCCGCCGAATAGAGGCCGTTCTGAAGCTTGAACTCCTGCACGGCGTATTCGGAGGGGATGTTGCTCGGCTTGCTGAAAAACATGTCATTGTCCGTGATGCCGTCAATGAGGTAGCTGATGGAAGCCGGGCGCGCGCCATCCACGCTCATTTCCCGATAGGAGTCGTAAAGCCCGTGGAGATCAAACACGCTGGTTTGAATGCCGCCCGAGGCCTGCGTCACGCCGGCATTGATAGCGATCAAGCTGGTGAAATCGCGCCCGTTTAAGGGCAAGGCTTGCATCAGCCGACTGGTGACGACGCCGCCCACGGTAGCATTGCCCGTCTGCACCATTTGGGCACGGCCTAAGACCGTGACGCGCTGCGTCACAGAGCCCACTTGCAGGGTGAAGTCAGCGCTCAGCGTCTGGTCCACCTGGAGAACCAGGTTGGGGCTGACGGCCGTCTTGAAACCTTTGGCCGAGCAGGTGACCTCGTAGGTGCCGGGCGTCAGGTTCACGAAAACGTAGTCGCCGGAGCTGGTGGTTGTAAAGCTGCCGGTCACGCCCGTGGCCAGGTTGCGATAGGTTACCTTGGCGCCGGCAATGGCGGCGTGGGAGGTATCTCGGACGTAGCCCACAATGGAGCCTTGGGCATTTTGCGCCCGCGCCGCCGGTCCTGAGAGGAGGGCTAGCAACAGCAGGCCGATGCCTGCCCGAATGAATTCATGAGCTGCTTTTCGCATCTTCATATCTCCTGTTCCCAGCAGTTCGCGTCTTCAGCATTCTTTGTTCTACGGAGCAGAACTGCTATTTGCCCGACATTGTTTAGCTATCGCAGAAGGTTCCTCTTTGTCAAGCATAAATCGCAAGACCCATCGGGTGAAGGCTCCGAACCGTGGTTCTGCTGAGCAGAACAAAAGTTGGCGTTTTTATGAATTCCACTTTACAACGCAGCCGGAGTCGCGTATAAAGGCTGGCGGAATGAAGGATCGAAGTTACATTCAGGCGGTCGGCCGAACCATGAAGGTGCTGGAGGCCTTCAACCGTCAACCCAGCGCCAATCTAACGGAACTGGCGCAGCGCACGGGGTTGGTGAAAAGCGCCGTGTTTCGTATTCTCCACACGCTGAGCGAATTGAAGTATGTGGAGAAGCAGGCGGACGGGCGCTATCGGATTACCGGCCGACTGGGTCAACTGGCCGTCGAGGCGCAGCCGGGCCGCGACTTGAGCCGCATAGCGGCGCCGCTGATGGCGCCGTTGCTGGCGCGCTTTCAGGAGACGGTGAATTTGGGCGTGCTGGATGAGGGAGAGGTTTTATACGTCCACGTGCTCGAGAGCCCCCATGCATTTCGGCTGGCGGCTCATGCCGGAATGCGAAGCCCAGTTCACTCGACGGCCCTGGGCAAGTGCCTGCTCTCGGGTCTTTCGCCCAAAGAATTAGACGACGTCCTCAAGGCGCACCCCCTCCAATCCTTGACGACTCGGACCGTGCGGGATCGTACGGCGCTCGAGCGCGAGTTGAAGCGAGTGCGGGAGCGCGGCTACGCGATTGACAACGGCGAGGACTCGGAAGGAGCGCGGTGCATTGCGGCGCCAATTTTCCAAGGGGCGGGCCAAGTGGTGGCGGCCCTCAGCATCTCTGGACCTGCCAGCCGCGTGCATCCGGGCAAGGATCGGGAAATGGCCAAGGCGCTTATGGAGGTGGCACGGCGCATTTCCGCCATGCTCCGTTACACGGCGAGCGGTGGCATTGAGACCCGTGCAAGGGGGTGAGAACTCATGGAGTTGGCATTGCTGGGAGGGCGGCCGGTGCGGGAACGACCCTATCCCTCCTGGCCGGACTATGGCGACGAAGAAGCCGAATCCCTGCTGAGCGTGCTGCGCAGCGGCTCGTGGGGAGGGTACAACGAAAAGGTGGAAGAGTTTGAAGCGGCCTTTGCCAAGCTTCATCAGGTGGCTCACGCGGTTTCCTGCGCGAACGGCACGGTGGCGCTGGAGGTTGTTCTGAGGGCTCTGGGCATTGGCGCGGGAGATGAAGTTATCGTGCCGGCCATCACCTTCGTTGCCACCGCCTCAACGGTTCTGCTCTGCCAAGGATGGCCCGTCTTTGCCGACATCCTTCCCACGACTCTGAATCTATCCCCGGCGGCCGTTGAAGCGGCCGTGACGTCGCGCACTAAAGCTATTGTGGCGGTTCATTTCGGCGGGCAGCCCGCCGACATGGACGTGCTGCGGGAGATCGCCCAACGGCACGGCTTGGCGCTGATAGAGGATGCGGCCCACGCCCACGGCGCCGTGTGGCGCAGCACGCCGGTCGGAAATTTTGGCCGAGTGGCTACCTTCAGCTTTCAGGCTTTCAAGCTGGTAACGTCGGGCGAGGGGGGCATCATTCTTACGAACTCGCCGGATTTGGCGGAGCGGGCTTGGAGCTATTGCAATCAAGGGCGGCGCAAGGGCCGCGGCTGGTTTGAGCACTATTCGCTCGGCACCAATTACCGCATGACGGGCTTTCAAGCCGCGTTGTTGACCGCGCAGCTGGCCAAGCTGCCCGAGCAAACTCGGAGGCGCCAAGCCAACGTCGCGCATCTGCGAAGCCTTTTGCGCGAGTTGCCGGGGTTGCGGCTCGAGGACGACGACCCCCGCGTCACCTCGCAACCCCATTATCTGGTGACGCTCCGTTATCATCGCGAGCAGTTTGGCGACATCTCGCGGGATCTGTTCTTGCGCGCGCTCGCGGCCGAGGGCATTCCGGCCCAGCCATCCTATCCTTTTCCTCTCTATCGAAATCCGATGTTTCGTCGGGAAAACCTGCCCGGGTGGGCGCGGGGCCAAACACCACCTCAACCTTACGAATCCTTATTTTTGCCGGAGAGTGAGCGGCTCTGCGCGGACGGTATCTGGCTTGAGCATCACCTGTTTTTGGGCGGCTCGCGGGATGTGGAAGATATTGCCGCGGCAGCAAAAAAAATCTCTCAACATGCGGCGAAGTTGCGACCTCACGAGAGATCCCTCAGCGCTCTCCCTAAGCCATGAAAACTCTCTCAATTCTGGTGTTGCTGGGATGGTCTGTGGCATGGGGCCGGGCGTGGGCTTCGGCAATTCGGCCGCCCGAGCCGGCGGCGAACCTGGCTCCCTGGACCTTTCGTGACAATTTCCGAAACGGTATCCCGGCCTGGATGAGTTATCCCTTGGCGCAGGACGTGGGCTACGACCCGACGCTCTGGACGCGTGTGCGGCACGGCAAGGCGGCATTGGTGCGACAAGTTCCCGCCGATGGCGAGCGGCGGTTGGAGGTGGGCATTATCAAACCCCTCGGCTTCTACGCGAACCAAGCCTCTTTGATTCGACTGACCTATCAGCTCCGAATGGGCGGGCGCGTTGGCCGCGTTCGGCTGATGTTAGCGGCGAAGGACGGTCAGCTCTTTGCGGCCCCGCTACCCTCGGCCCCGGGCTGGGACCGTGCCATCCTCTCGGGATCCGAGTTGCGACTTCCGGTGGGAGCGCTTGCCATTCAGGCGGTGGTGGTGGAAGTCGAGGTGCAATCGCCGTTTCCAGGCTCTCTGAACCGCCTGGTGTTGCGCCGATTTGTCGTGCAAGCCGAGCAGCCGCGCCGGTTGCCGGTGCTTGAGCCGCCTTTGGCGACGCCGGCGGCCGAGGGTTTGCCGGTGGATTTGAAAGTCTTGACGGCGGGCGAGTCGCTTCGGCTTTCTCTCCGCACAGCAAACGCGGTCCACGTGGCCATTTATCAGCCGGACGGGGAATTGTATCGAAGCGCGGTGATTTCACCTTCAGAAGCCGGCGCGATCGTACGCGGCTCGATGGCGCTGGCTCGGAGCGCCCCTGGCGGCCTTTGGCGCGCGGAGTTGCAAAGCCTCGGCGCAAGCGCGGAATTTCACTTTGTGGTGGTGAGCCATTGGCCCGCGCATCCTCGCGTATTGCTCAGGGACCGGCGGTTGGTCGAATTGCGGGGCTTGCTCGGCACCAACGCTTTGCTGAAGGCGCTGGTCGAGCGCGCTCGCCAGCTCCGCTCAACGCTCGCTTACAGCCCAGCGGCCGGCTCGAACATCGCCCTGCTGCCCCGCATTTCGGTTTTCCCCGGCCTGCCGCAATACTTCGCTTTGATGGAGAGCTATAGCGACGCCATCGCTGACAATGCCGTGGAGTATCGTTTGAATGGCAGTCCACAGGCTCTCAGGGCGGCGCGGCGCGCACTGCTGACGGTCGCCCAGTGGCCAACGTGGACGCCGCCGTGGTTTATTGCCCACGGATTGCACACCTACTATGAAGTAGGGGTTTTCAGCGAGCGCGTCGCCGTGGGTTATGACCTGATTGCGCGCGAACTCAGTTTGGCAGACAAGCGCCGCATTTTGGAAGCTTTTTGGAAGAACTCGATTGAACCGGTGGTGGAAGATTATTTCATCAATAATCGCGTTCCCATTGCGGCCACCAATCACATGGCGAACTCGGTGGGTGGGGCGCTGGCGGCCGTGGTGGCGCTCGAGGGCGACGTTCCAGGCTGGAATGCGCGGCTCAACGCCGCCTTGGCCGAACTGACCGTTGCCTATGCTCATTTGCTGCGCGGGCTTTTCCCGGGAGACGGGAGCGAGGCTGAACCCGCCGGTTATGAGTTGTTCGCCATGAAGGGCATGTCCTATGGGCTGGCGGCCCTGAGCTCTTTGGGGATTCACGTTCCGGGCACGCAAACGATGTTGCAATCCTATTGGTGGCCTCGCTACGCCGAGGTCACGCCGAACCTGGTGCTCGATACGGGAGATTTTGGGGGAAAACTGCGGTCGTTAGGCGGCTTTGCCTGGGAAGCCGAGCACAGCCGAGACCCCTCGCTGCGCGCTTTCTATGACACCGCGGTGGTTCACTCCTTGGCGGCGATTCCCGAGGTTCGTCATACCGGCCGCGGGCTGGAGAGCGCACCCGGCTTGCTCAATTTGACCTGCTGCTCGCGGCCGGCCGCGCCGGCGCCCCTTCCACCCGCTTCGCGGTTGTTTCCACTGCGCGGTAGCGCCGTGTTGCGCAGCGGTTGGAAGCCGACCGATACGGTGATCTCAATTCGAGTGGGGCCGTGGTTCAACCACGAGCACCATGACCAAGGAACGTTTCAGGTGGCGGCCTTCGGTGAAAAGCTGATCAGCGAGGCAGGGTACGCCGACTATTACACGGACCCCCACTATCCGACCTACTTTATGCAGGCCCCTGGTCACAATACGATTTTGATAGACGATGACGCCTTCAGCCAGCCGGGTGAAGCCGGCCGTTACTGGAAAGCCCTCGCACATTACCCGCGCTTCACGGCACACCTCTTATCGCCACGCGTGGACTACTTGAGCGCGGATGTCGCCCCGGCCTACGCGGGCCGGTTGGAACGCTTCCAGCGTCAATTCATTTTTCTGAAACCGAATATCCTCATCGTGCAGGATCATGTCCAATCGGCCGAGCCGCACCGTTTTGAATGGCTGTTGCACATCCCGGTGGGCGCGCGAGCCACGATCGAAGGTCCCGAGGCTTTCATCGAGGCTCAGCGGGCTGAAGCAGTTCTGACGGCCCTGGGCGCAAATACACAGTGGAGGCTCAAGGCTGTGCCGCTGGCTGGGAATAGGTACGGGAATCTGGACCGTCAGAAATTGCACCGGCCGCAGGAATTTCGGCTCGGCTCCCCGCTGGGGCCGAAGGCACGTTTCCTGGTCGGCATGGATTTTGAGCTGAGACCGGGCGCGTCACGCCCGCTCATTCCCATTCAGCAAAAGAACGCCATCGGCCTTGCGCAAGCTGAGGACCAGGCTCCTTGGAGGCTCATCTTCCGCACATTGCCGGGCAATTTACGACTCGACGGGGTTTCGAGTAACGGCGAAATTCTGGCGGAGCGGCGCGGGCTGTCGCGAGAGGATGTTTTTGCAACACAGACCACGTTCCTCCACACCGATCATCACACCGCCCTTAAAGCGAACCCCGCCATCACCGCAGTCTTGAGCCGCTCGCCGAGGCGTGAGAACCTGTCTTTGTTTCTCGCGGCGGAAACCGACCTCAAGGTTCGCGTGCCTGGAAAGGCCGTT
This sequence comes from Acidobacteriota bacterium, assembly GCA_021838785.1. Taxonomy (GTDB): domain Bacteria; phylum Acidobacteriota; class Terriglobia; order UBA7540; family UBA7540; genus JAKCCV01. Next base: position 76,445 of record JAKCCV010000006.1, read on the forward strand.
CGGGTGAAGTTGGATGGTCGGGCTTACCGGGCAGTTCGGAGGGGAGAATATCTGGTGTTCCGCCAGCTCGCACGAGGAGAACATGAAATCCGCATCACTGACTGAGCCTTTTATCCTCGAGGTCGCCGATTGGCACATTTTCGACGCCAACGTTCGCGTCGGCCCTTCCGGCGTTCACGGTGAACTGGCACTGGAAGCAGATGCCTTGCTCTCCGAAATGGACCGATTTGGTATTGAGCGGGCGCTCGTGTCCCATTGGACGGCGGAAGAATACGACGCGCACGAAGGTAATCGGCGGCTCGAAGCGATCGGTCAGGATGTCCGGCTGGTTGCGGCGTGGGCGGCGCTGCCGGATAAGAACTCGCTCGAAGCACTGGCGGCGCTCCATCCGCGGGCGGTGCGCCTGCACTTTGCGGTTCATAAGCATAATTTTTCGCCGGCCGTCTGGTGCTCGGGCGAGCTTTATGCGTATTTGCAAGATCGCCGAGTGTTGACCTTGGTGGCGCTGGAGGATATCGGCTGGAATGCGCTGGTTGAGGTATTGAGGAACTTTCCCCGGCTGCGGATGGTTTTGCTCGAAACCGGTTACCGGGCGGATCGCTATCTTTTTCCGCTTTTGCAGCGATTTCCGAATCTCTATTTTGACACCTCTACCTACGTGGCTCACCGGCAGCTTGAAAGTTTTGTGGAGCGGTTCGGTTCCGAGCGTGTGGTGCTGGGCAGCCGTCTGCCGCTTTATACGCCGGGGGCCGCGTTGGCCGTGCTGGCAACGGCCCGCATCCAGGATGCCGACCGTCTCAACATCGCCGGTCAAAATCTGGGCCGGCTGCTCGACGGGGGCTTGGGATGAGATCTACCATCCCCATTGCGGATTGCCACGGACATCTGGGCGTTCACCCTGACTTTCCCGCCTACAAGTTCGCCTTGCCGGAGATGGTCGGCGTGATGGATCATTTGAACATCCAGATTCTTGCCATCACCTCCACACGCGCCTGCTACACCGATTGTCCGGCCGGAAACGCCGAGGTCGCGGAGGCCCTTCAACAATATCCCGACCGCTTCCGTGGGTATGTGACGGTCAATCCGCAGCCGGAGGGACAGGCGTTGGCGGAACTGGAACGCTGGAAGCATTTTCATCAGCCGCCGCTCATCAAGCTCCACCCGGCGCTGCATCAATACCCGATACATGGCCCCGGTTATCGCCCGGTATGGGATTACGCCCACCAGACAGGCGCGGTGGTGCTCGTGCATACGTGGGATTCCGACGCACTGTGCTCGCCGTTGCTGTTGTTGGGGCCGGCGCGGGAGTTTCCGCGGGCACGCATTATTATCGGCCACTCCGGGGTGACCTGGCGGGGTTACCATCAGGCGCTCGAGGTGGCAAGCCAAGCGGAAAATACGTTTCTTGACCTGACCGGCTCGCAGAGCCATCGGACGATTTTGGAAAAGATGGTAGCTCTGGTCGGCGCGGAGCGGATTCTCTTCGGTTCGGACCTACCTTATCTGGAGGCGGCCGTAACGTTGGGACGAGTGATGACGGCCCGCGTCTCCGACGCCGCCAAGGAAGCAATCCTGCGGACCAACTTCCTTCGGCTGCTGAGGGAAGGGAATTGAGCGTTGGGCCAAGGCCCACGGAGGAGGATATGGATCGAGTACGGCTCGGCATCATTGGGCTCGGAATTATGGGCGAGCTTTACGCCAAGATTTATTCGGCGCATCCGTTGGCGGAAGTGGCGGCAGTCTGCTCGCTGAAACAGGCGCGGGTGGACGAGATTTGCGCGCGCTTCGCCGTCCCCTACGGCACCACGGATTACCGCCAGATGCTCCGAACGGTGGACCTCGACGCGGTGGTGGTGGCGACGCCCGACAACCTTCATTACGAGCCCGCCCGCGCCGTGCTCGAGGCCGGTCGCCATCTGCTGGTCGAAAAGCCCTTCACAACTCGGCTGGAGGAAGCCGATCAACTGCTGCGGTTGGCAGCGCAGGCGAACAAGAAGGTTCAGGTGGCCTTCAATCACCGCTGGCTGGCAGCCTATCAGCAAGCCAAATCCACGCTAGCCTCTGGAAAAATCGGCCAGCCGCTGGCCGCTTATGCGCGCAAAAACGATACCCTCTTTGTTCCCACCGAGTACATCGCCTGGGCCGGCCAAACCACGTCCGCTTGGTTTTTATCCTCGCACGACATTGATTTGGTGCGCTGGTTCTTTGAACAAGAACCGCTGGAAGCGCGGGCGTGGGGGCGCAAGGAGGTTCTGAAGGCGCGCGGCATTGACACCTACGACGTCATCCAGGCGCAGGTGCGGTTCGCCTCCGGGGCGATTGCCACGTTCGAGTCGGCTTGGATTTATCCCAACACCTTTCCTTCCATTGTGGACTCTTTTGTGGAGGTTTTGGGGTCGAGCGGCCACATCCACATGGATCGCAAATATGAATCCATCGAGGTGAGCACGGCGACCTCGTTTACCTACCCCAAAGGCTTTCTGAATTGCGAGATTTTTGGCCGCGTGCGCGGCGCTTTTCCTTTCTGTCTGGAAGATTTTCTCTATTCGATTCTCGAAGACCGCCCGCCCCAGGTGACGGCCTTGGATGGCCGACAAGTGACCGCCGTCCTCGAAGCCATTCACCGATCGCTTGAAACCGGCCACACGGAGCCGGTGGCCCCCTTGCCAGCGGACATGGCCACCCCTTATGCGCGGAAGTGATCTAACAGTTCTCCTGGCCTACGGAGCCACCATGGTGGCGGTGGGTCTGGCTTGCGCGCGCGGCATGAAGTCGCTCGACCTTTATTTTGCGGGCGGCAAACAATTGTCATGGTGGATGGGCGGTGTCTCTTTTGTCATGTCGTATGTGAGCGCGCTTTCGATTGTGGTTTACGCCGGTCTCGGCTACCAATATGGCTTGGTCGCACTGACGTTGTATTGGACGACCGTGCCAGCCACGCTCCTGATTACGGTGCTGCTCGCCCGACGCTGGCGGCGAGCCGGTATCATTACGCCCGTCGAATTTCTGGAGGCCCGATTCTCTCCTGCCGTCCGCCAAGTGTTCGCGTGGTCGGGGGTGCCGCTGAAGCTGATTGACGACGGCCTGAAAATCGTGGCCATCGGCATTTTTGTTTCCATGGGACTGCACATTTCGCCTGCCCGGGCCATGGTGGCCGTCGGCTTGATTGCGCTCGTGTACACGATGCTGGGAGGGTTATGGGCCGTGGTCATCGCCGATTTTGCGCAATTCGTTTTGGTCGGGACCGCCGTCGCCTTGCTGTTGCCCCTGACGCTCGACCGCGCCGGCGGATGGCGGCACTTCCTGCTTTCCGCTCCGCCGGGCTTTTTGCGCCCCGTGAATGGACCTTTTCACTGGGGCTATGTGGGCGCTTTCCTTGTGCTGAGCGGCTTGTCTTTGTCCGGGAATTGGTCTCTGATTCAGAAATTTTACTCGGCGCGAAGCGACACCGAATCACGACGGGTCGGTTGGCTGGCGAGCGCGATCTTTTTTCTCCTGCCGCCGGCATGGATTTTAACGGGGATGTTCGCCCGCGTGTTCATTTCGCCGCGCGGCCTGGACCCGCAGACGATTTACGCTCGTGTCGGCTTGATGTTGCTTCCGCCGGGAATGTTTGGTTTGATGGTGGCGGCGTTGTTTGCCGCCACCATGTCGGTGCTCTCATCCGGCTACAACGTGACCGCGGCAGTGCTGACGGTGGATATTCATCAACGGTGGATTCACCCGAAGGCCAGCCAGCGAGAGTTGATGGTCGTGGGGCGCGTGGTCACCGTGCTCGCGGCCGCCGCGGCGCTCGCCATCGGCCTGGCCGTTACCTATTTCCATTGGACGATTTTTAATGCCATGGTCACGGCCTTCGGTTTCTTTCTGCCGCCGACGGTATTGCCGGTGCTGGGCGGTTTGCTGAGCGAACGGCTTTCGGCGGCTGGGGCGCTGGCGGGCTTTTTGATCGGTATTGCGGTGGGGCTTGTTTTCCTCATCTACCAATGGGTGGTTCCACCCGCTCACCCGGCCTCATACCAAGCCCTCAGCATTGTCGTGCCGGCATTGATTACGGCCTTGGTATTGGTGCTCGCGGCGCGGCGTTTTCCCTCGCGCGGAGAAGAACAACAACGGGCGGGAGACTTCTGGGCCCGCTTGCATCGAACCGCACTCCAATCGCCCCGCTCGACCACGCATCCGGCTCCCATTGCGGGTGTTGTAATCCTGGTGATGGGGTTGGTGTTGGTCGTTTTAGGTTGGGTGGTTGTCCGTCAGCCGCTCGCCTGGCTGACGCCCGCGACAGGAGCTTTCTTCGCGGCCATTGGCGCGGGCATGATCGTGGGCCCGCGAAAGCACGGAAAATCCAACTCGACACTCCCCTCCGCATGAGCCTTGGTCGCCAACCCTGCTCGATCCGCTTGGTAGTGGTCGTTGATGGCGGCGCCACGCGGACACGGGCTTGCGTGGCCGACCTTGACGGCCAAATTTACGGGCAAGGCGAAGCGGGGCCGGGAAATGCCTTTGCCGTCGGCTTGAAAGTCGCAGCGGACAATTTGCGACTGGCTGCGCGGGGCGCGATTCGTGCCAGCTCCATTGCCCCTTCTGACATCCGAGTGGCGGTGGCCGGCCTTGCCAGCGTTGGCGGTCTGGGTGAAGACGCTGCGCCTTTCTCCGAGCAGCTTCGCCGGCTGTTGCCGAAAGCTCGCATCAGTCTCTGCGGCGACATGCGCATTGCGCTGGAAGGGGCCTTGGCGGGAGAGCCGGGCGTGGTGATTGTCAGTGGTACAGGCTCGGTAGTCTTTGGCCGCAATGAGCAGGGAACTGCGGTGAAGGTCGGCGGCTGGGGAGCTTGGATGGGTGATGAAGGCAGCGCGCAATGGATAGGACGGGAAGGTCTGCGGCGCGCCGCACATGCCGTGGACGGCACGGGCCCGCCGACCGAACTCGTGCGTGCCATCGAGCGCCACTATCGCGTTCGATCGTTTGGCCGTATCGTGCCACTGATTTATCGTGCCCCTTCCCCCGCAAGCTTGGGCCAACTGGCGCCCCGGGTGGCAGCATGCGCGCGGCAAGGCGATCGCGTGGCGCAGCAGATTCTGCGCCAAGCCGGAGAAATGTTGGCTTTGCAGGCCGCAAGCGCCGTGCGGCGTCTGCAATTGACAAGGCCGCGGGTGAGCTATCAAGGCTCGGTCCTGCGCGGCGAAGCGCGAGTGCGGCGCGCCTTGAAACGGTCTCTCCGCCGGTTGGTTCCGGGCGCACAATTCGTTGCGCCCTGCCTCCCACCGATGGGCGGCGCCTGGCTGATGGCCGCAAAACTCGTCGGGATTGTTCCTAACCAAGCGGCGCTCCGAGTTTTCCGCCGCCACTACCATGACTGAATTGCGGGTTGGCTGGGCCAAAACGGAAATCACGCCGCCGCTCGGATATCCGATGGCCGGCTATGTTCGTCGGCAGGGTCCTGCCACTGGCGTGCTGGACCCGCTTTTTGCGCGAGCGTTCGTGCTTCGCTCCGGCTCCGTAACTGCCGTGCTGGTCATTGCCGACCTGCTGCTTATTTCCAACCGTTGGGCTCGAGAACTGCGCGTCAGCATCGCCCAAAAACTGAAGATTCCCCGGCGAAACGTCATTGTCGCCGCGACGCATACGCATTCGGGGCCTTGGGTGGACACTTCTCCGTTTGACTTTGTAGCGCCGGGCCCGCGGCCGCGCGGTTCCTATCTCCGCGAGCTTAATCGAAAGATACTTGGTGTTGCTCTCGCCGCCAGGGAGCGCGCTGCTCCTGTTGAGTTGAGCTTTGCTCGAACCTGGATTACGGGTGTTGCTTCAGATCGCAACCACCCCCAACGTCATTGCGCCCAGCCTTTCTTCCAGTTTCGATTCAGGGGCGCGACGGGAGATGCCCTTTTCGGGGTGTATGGGTGCCATTCCACCGTGCTCGGGTATTCCAACCGGCTCTTTTCGGGTGATCTTTTGGGCGGCGTCGCGCGGCATCTTGAGGGCGCGTATTCTTTCGCGGCGGTCAGCGTGGGCGCGGCCGCCAACATCAGCACTCGCTTCACCCGACGGAGTCAGACGGCGCCCGAGGTTGAACGGCTTGCGAGCCTTATAGCGCGTCAGGCGCTTGCGGCACGCTTTCGGTCCGAGCCCTCAAACGTGCTCGGAATAAGCGAAAAGAAGGTTCGCCTTCCCTTGAAAAATCTATTGGGCAATTTTTCGCTCCGCCGCTCCGCGCGCCTGCCGCAGCGACTGCGGGAAGCGGCTGAAGAGGCGGAGCATAATCTCCGGCAGTTACGCAGCTCATCGGAGTTTCGGCGAGGTGTTACCTCGGTGGCGGTGACGCAGATAGATTTTGGAAGCTTCGGCTTACTCGCTTGCCCGACCGAAATCAGCTTCGAGAGTGGCGAGCGCCTTTGGAGAGACGCCAAAGTGATTCCTTGGTGCTGTGCCAACGGCTACTGGGGTTACTTGCCTGCCCGCCACGCCTCAAGCGAGGACTATGAGGTTATTTCGTCTCCTTTTTCACCGATGGCCGAGCCGGTTTTGCGCGAAGCGGTCTTGACCATGAGGCCGTTCCACTAGGAATCCTTCGGGGTTTGGGTGAGGCGAAGGCCGTCGGATCGAGAGCCTCTCCGCATTTACCCGCCAGGGCTTCGGAGCCGCCCGCGTTATAGCTTTTGGCGATTTGGAGCAGCGGGTCATTCGGGTCCAACGAAAGCTCCCAGATCACCACGCCGTCGGAATATCGGCAAGCATTCTGCATCGAGCCCATGAAGGCGCGAACCGTCGGTTCGCCTTCTTGGTGCCAGGAGGTGGGGGCAGCATAAACGCCGGCATAGACCGGAAATCGCTTGCCGACAACGGCTCGGGCATTTTTCAGAAAAGAAGCCAGGCCAAGACCGCGCTCCAGGTTCATCCACCAGAACCACACACCATCCACCGCGCCTTGGAGATAAGCCGCGGTCCTGTTGTCCAAGTCATAAACCGTAGGCACAAAGAGAAAGCGCGGATTGATTCGTTGCTTGGCTTGATAGAGTTCAAGCAAATAAGCCCGGGTGAACAGCTTTCGGTTAAAACCGACCAGCATATCGTCAATGTTCAAGCCGCGCAGATATGGGTAGCGGAGGGAAAGCGTCGCCAAAACCTGAAACCATTTGAGGTAATCGGTGTCGTAGGGGTGAGAATCACCGCCTTCGGTCGGCGGTATCAGGATCGCCCACACGTCAATCTGAGCCGCCTGGGCAGCTTGCAGAAATTTCTGGAAATTCGTCCAGTCGGTGGGCGGCTGCGCTCCAATGGGCAACGCAGCGCAACGGAAATGGAAATCGCGGAGCAAAAGGATGGTTTCGGAAACATTCAAGGCGTGGTCGCGGGTTTCGATGGGATGGAACCAGGCGCACGGCGACGATCCCAAAGCATGCCACACCTTGACAGTTGCGCCGCCGGCCGTGGCGGGTTGAGCGGCAGCATTCCGCGAAATCCATCCCAGACACGCTCCCATAGCCAGTGCGACGACGAAGAGCCTCAGCATGGTTTGAATCTCCTACGATTTCGTCGGCGTTTCAGCCGCGCTCGAACGATAGAAGCGGATACGTTCCCGATAGGGAGCGAGAAGCCGTTCGAGGTTTTGGATTTCGCCTTGATTGACGTTGGCGCTGACGAAAACGGCGGGAGGTTTTTTGCGCTCGGCCAGCCGGCGCGCTGCATCTATAAAACTTGCATGGAGCAGGGCAGCGCCCACAATGGTGGAGAGCGGGCCCATCGGCGCCTCGATGCCAGGCACGCGGATGGCGGCATCTCCCACCGGGCAGCGGTTGTCGAGCACGGCGTCAGCAACCTCGAACAAGCGAAGGCCGCTCGGATGACGCGAGGCCGCGGCTCGCGATTGTTCGAGATTGGTTAAAGCGACCACCTTCATGGTGGCGCCCTTCATTCGAAGCGCCATTTCCACCGGCAGCGCATTGCGTCCGGAATTTGAAATGACGCAACCTGCGTCGCCGGATTGGAAGTTCGCCTGACGGACCAACTCCTCGGCGGCCGTAATGCTCCGCTCGAAGGTTGTGCTCTCGATGGCCCCGCGCTCGAAACCCAGCCGGGGGTCAAGAATCGGATTCACAGCCACCAAGCCACCCGCCCGATAAAAAACTTCCTGAGCTAATAAGCCCGAGTGTCCTGTGCCGAAGGCGTGAATGATGCCGCCGCGCTCTAAGGCCTCGGCCCATAGTGCGCCGACCGTGGCAATTTCTTCACGGCGGATCCGCTCGAGCGTTACGGGCAATATGGCGAGGTACGCTGAAACGGGATCGTCGGGTAGCGAGGTCATATTCGAGAAGATGAGGATAGTTCATGTCACGCGAAGGTTCAACAGAGATTTGACCCATTCCGGTACGTTCCCTTTCACCGAAAAGTCTTTTCCTATATACTCGCGTGCCGGGTGTTTCAACGAAAGTTTTTCTGACATGAAGCTACGGACGCTCAGGGCGCCAAGATGAGAGTCGGAGGGATGGATGGGCGGATCGAAGTTCGCAGCTTCGACGTCAACCTGGAAATCGGAAGCGAGCGCGCCCCAAGAAATCTACGGCGCGCCGACGCCTTGTCAGCTTTCGGTCGAGAGGTCGGTCGTCCGATGAGTTTCCGTGCTCGCGTTGGGGCGGTGGGATCGCCCATCGGTGGCCGGCGGTGGGCCCAGGGCGGTCACGCATAAATTAGAGGAACAAGTCCAAACTTCTGTGGCAGCCAAACTCAAACCGGCAACCTATAACCGCTATTTGAAATTCGTGGCGGGGCTCGGCGGCCTGCTCTACGGCATTGACGTTGGGATTATCGCCGGGGCTTTGCCTTACTTGGAAGCGACCTCCGGGCTGAACGCCGGGCAGATTTCATTCGTCGTCGCGGCGGTGCTCTTGGGCACCGTGATTTCCACCCTGTTTGCCGGCCTCCTGGCAGACCGGATGGGGCGCAAGCGGCTGATGATTCTCAGTGGAGCGCTCTTCGCCGTCAGCATTCCGGTCATTGCCCTTTCGCACAGCTATGAGGCGCTGATCCTGGGACGATTGTGCCAAGGAATCAGTGCCGGCCTGATCGGCGTGGTGGTGCCGTTGTATCTGGCTGAGTGTCTGTCGCCGGAGGACCGAGGCCAGGGCACGGCCATGTTCCAATGGCTGCTCACCGTCGGGATCGTGGCGGCGGCCGCCGTCGGCATGTATTTCAGTCTGCGAGTGGAGGAAGTTGCCAAGCTCGGTAATCCCGTCTTGCTGTTCGCGTACAAGGACCACGCCTGGCGCAGCATCTTCTGGGTTTCCCTGCCCCCTGGCCTGCTCTTCGTGCTGGGCAGCTTGGCGGTGGGGGAATCGCCGCGCTGGTTGTTTCGCCGGGGCCAAAAGCAACTCGCCCTGGAGTCGCTCCTGCGATCGCGTCCGCCCGAAAAGGCGCAGCTTGAACTGGAGGAAATGGAAAATACTCAGGCCGCGGAAAAGGCGGCGGCGGCGGGAAGGCGCGCGGCCGAGTCCTTGCTGCAACGGAAATATGTCCTACCGTTCCTCATCGCCTGCTTGATTCTCGCCCTGAACCAGACGACGGGCATCAATTCGATTATCGGCTACAACACAGCCATCCTGATTCAGAGCGGCTTGTCGGACGTGCAAGCCCACTGGGGTTACATTCTCTTTACCGTTGTTCAGGCGCTCGCCACCGTCGTTGGCGTGCTGTTGGTGGATCGGAAAGGGCGCAAATTTCTGCTCTCGCTGGGCACAGCGGGCGTCGTGGCGTCGTTGCTCGCCACAGCCTACTTGTTCCATCGCGTCGAACACTATCGCGTGGATGTGCGCCAGTCCGTCCAAGCGATGGTCAACGGCCAATCAAGTCTGGAATTGCACTTCACTCCGGCGCTGGAGCGGCAGTGGGTGACGGAGGCGGGCCACTCGAATCTGGCCGGAGAGCCCGCCACACTGACCATCATCTATGCCTACGGCGATTTTAGCGCCGTGACCCCGGCGGCGCTTTCGAATGCACCCCTGGCGGCGCCGGTCCAAATGAGCCGCTCGAATTGCGTCCCAGCCAATAAAGTGCTGGCTTTCTTTTCAGACCCTTTGGGTGATCTCGAGCAGGCCCGGACGGCTCCGCTGCGCATCGAGCACGCCCTGATTACGCCGTTGCCCACCCGCAAAAATGGCTGGCTGGTGGCTCTTACCCTGTTTGCTTTTGTCGCCTTCTATGCGTTGGGGCCGGGGATCTGCGTTTGGCTGGCCCTGTCGGAACTGATGCCGACCCGCATTCGCTCTAACGGCATGAGCATCGCCTTGGTAATCAACGAGGCCGTAGCGACGTTCCTGGCGGCGATATTCCTCCCCACCGTGGGTCGCTACGGGTACACGACGATGTTCCTGCTTTTCGCCGGCTTCACGGTCCTTTACTTTGTCACGGTGACATTCTTCCTGCCGGAGACGAAGGGCAAGACGCTCGAAGAGATCGAAAGCTATTTCTCCCAAGCGAAGGGCGGTCCTGCCGCCGCAAGCTGAACGGACTTCGATAACACCGCCAGTTATTTCATCCCGTTCCTGAGCGGGAGTTGGTTGGAAGTGCTCCCCATTTCTGATCCACATCGAACACGAATTCGTAAATTGAGTGGCACTGCCGTCTTCTAATCCGTTAGATTGGGGGCGCTGGAATTTCCCTTCTGCGGCTGGCCGCGGATGACGCGAGAGCTAAAGCAGCGTGGCTGGGCGGTGAATCACAGGCGCGTGTAGCGGCTGGGGCGTCTGGACAATCTGCTCTGTCTGCGGAAGCGGAAGTTCGTGGTGGCGATAGACATCCATTACGGCCTCACGATTTATCCCAATCTGGCGCGCGGGATGACGCTCACGGGCCTGAAACAGCACTGGGTGGCGGATCTCACCCACATCCGCCTAGTGGAAGCGGGCTTTATAGCGGGAACGAACCGTTTCCGATAGAATAAGAGTATGGAAACAGCGATTGCATTGCCGGTTCTGGAGAATTACATCGAACTTTCTGACTGCGAGCTCGACGACCGCATCGCGCGCGCCAAGGCGACGCTCGGAGCGCGGCTGGTCATTCTCGGGCATCACTACCAACGTGACGAGGTGGTGAAATTTGCCGATTACCGCGGCGATTCACTCAAACTGTCGCAACTGGCGGCCAACCGAACAGAAGCGGACTACATTGTCTTCTGCGGCGTGCATTTCATGGCGGAAGCGGCCGACATTTTGCGCGCCGAACACCAAGTCGTCATCCTCCCCGACATGAATGCTGGCTGCTCCATGGCGGATATGGCGGAGCTCGAGCAGGTTGAGGTGGCGTGGGAGCAACTGAGCCGCGTGACGCCGGCGACAATGGTTCCGGTGACGTATATCAACTCCACCGCGGCGATCAAGGCATTTGTGGGACGGCGGGGCGGCGCCGTCTGCACCTCCTCGAACGCCCGCAAGGTGATGGAATGGGCCTTCACCCAAGGCGAAAAGGGACTGTTTTTGCCGGACGAGCACCTGGGACGAAACACCGGCTATCGGATGGGGATTCCGCTTGAACAGATGGTCGTGTGGGATCCTCACCAGGAACTCGGCGGCCTGACGGAGCAGGAGATTCGCTCCGCAAAAATGATTCTATGGAAGGGCCACTGCTCCGTCCACCAGCGCTTCCTGCCGCAGCACGTGGAGAAGGTTCGTCAAACGTACCCGGGGATTCGGGTCATTGCCCACCCGGAGTGCCGCTGGGATGTCTGCCAATTGGCCGACGAAGTGGGTTCGACCGAATTCATTATTCGGCGAGTGAGCGAATCGCCGCCTGGCAGCCAGTGGGCCGTGGCCACCGAGATTCACCTGGTGAACCGCCTGGCGCAGGAGTATCCCGACCGGCGCGTAATCTCGCTCGATGATTGTGGTTGCCTGTGCAGCACCATGTATCGGATTTCTCCCCAGCATCTCTGTTGGACCCTGGAAAGTCTGGTCGCGGGGCATGTGGTCAACCGCGTTCAGGTGGACAGCGAAACACGCCATTGGGCGCGCCAGGCGCTCGACCGAATGCTTGCCGTCCGCTAGCGCGCCGGAAAGCCCCAGGCGGCGTCACTGCGGCGCCTTTTTGAACTTCGGAAATTGCCGATGAGCGACCAGCGACTGATGGGCAAGGTAGCCGTCATTACGGGAGCCAGCCGGGGACTTGGCAAGGCCATCGCCCTCGCCCTGGGAGATGCCGGAGCTTCGCTCGCCCTTGTGGCCCGCGACGTTGTGAAATTGAACGAGGTGGCCGCAGAGGTGAAACGCGCGGGGGGTCAGGCCCAAGCGTTTCAAACCGACGTTACCCAGGAAAGTCAGGTCCGCAAGCTTGAGCAGGACGTGTTGGCGGCTTTTGGGAAAATCCACATTTTGATCAACAACGCCGGCATGAACATTCGTAAGCCGCTCGCGGATTTTACGCTGGCGGAATGGCGCCGCGTTCAGGACACCAACCTGACGAGCGCCTTCTTGATGTGCCGGTCTTTCGTGCCCCACCTCAAGGGGCAAGGCTACGGGCGCATCATCAATGTGGCGTCCATGATGAGCCGCATTTCGCTGCCGGGCCGCGCCGCCTATTCAGCAAGCAAAGCGGGAATGGTTGGCTTGACCCGCGCGCTGGCGTTGGAGTTGGCCGGCGACGGTATCACGGTCAACGCCATCAGCCCCGGCCCCTTCGCTACGGAGATGAACGCAGAGCTGCTGAACCATCCGGAAGTCCATCAGCAATTTACTTCCAGGATTCCTCTGGGGCGTTGGGGTCGGGTGGAAGAGGTTGGCCAACTGGCGCTTTACTTATGCTCGGAGACGGCAGGGTTCATTACCGGAACTGAGATTCTGATTGACGGCGGCTGGACGGCGCAATAACCCTTCGGGGACCCATCTAGCGACGCGCCCGAACCGGGAAAAGCCTTATCGCCCACGGCACCAGAGACGGCCGGCGCGTCGCGGCCGGACCGCTCCGAGACCACCGATGAGGAAACTAGCCGGCGAGGCGATACAAAGCGAATCAAAGGTCAAGCATGGGAACAAAACACTTTAGCCGCCACGAGGCCGAAGAACTCTTGCCGAAGATCGAGGCATTTCTGGTGGAGGCCCAAGATCAGAAGAAGAAACTGGAGGCGCTGCGCGAAGAGCTGGCAATCGCCGCGGCGCGCGTCATGGCCTTGGGAGGCTCGATTCCGCCCTTTGCGGAGCTGGCTAAAAAGAAGGAGACCTCGGAGCGGGTTGCCGCGGAAATTGCAGAACGGATTGCTACAATCCAACAGACCGGCTGTATCGTCAAGGATTTAGAGGAAGGGCTGGTGGATTTTCCAAGCATCATCGAAGGGCAAGAAGCCTTCCTCTGCTGGAAGCTCGGTGAAAAGCGTATCGGCTGGTGGCATGGGTTGGAGGAAGGTTTCGCGGGGCGGAAACCTCTCGATGAAACTTCTGCGGACGAGCCGCCGCGCCGAGTTCAATAGGCCAAGAAAAATTCAGGGGCACGATGGCTCGGGCCATGCTTCGCCCGGCCACCACGAGGCAAAACGGCGGGCCGGCAAAATCGCTGCGTTGCGCGTCATCCACCGTGGCGTTAAACTGAAAGCGAGCGAATCTATGCCAAGACGCTCAAGGCGTCACAGGGGGAAAGAGTCATGTTGAGTCCAATTCGCGAGGAATGGGTTGCCAAGCGGCCAGGGCCCGTCGTCACGCAAATGCACTATGCCCGGCAGGGCATCGTCACCGAAGAGATGGCATACGTGGCCAAGCGCGAAAATCTTTCTCTGGAATTAATCCGCGACGAAGTGGCTCGCGGCCGAATGATCATTCCCGCGAACATCCGCCACGTCGAACTGGAACCTATGGCCATCGGCGTGGCGGCGCGATGCAAGATTAACGCCAATATCGGCAACTCCGCGACTACCTCCAACATCGAGCAGGAGCTCGACAAGCTCCATACCGCCGTTCACTTTGGCGCGGATACGGTGATGGACCTTTCAACCGGCGGCGACATTCACGAGATTCGCGAGGCGATTCTCCGCCACAGCCCCGTGCCGATCGGCACCGTGCCGATTTATGAAGGGATTGCCCGCGTGGCTCGCGTCCGCGATCTGACGCCGGAATTGATGCTCGAGGTGATTGAAGAGCAGGCGGACCAGGGCGTGGACTACATGACCATTCACGCCGGCGTCTTGCGCGACCACATCCCGCTGACGCGAAAGCGCATCACGGGCATCGTCAGCCGCGGCGGGGCGATCATGGCCGAGTGGTGTGTTGAGAACAATCAGGAGAACTTCCTCTACACGCGCTTTGACGACATTTGCAAGATCTTCCAAAAATACGACGTGTCCTTCTCTCTGGGCGACGGCTTGCGCCCCGGCTCGATCGCCGACGCCAGTGACGAAGCCCAATTCGCCGAGCTCCGGACGCTCGGCGAGTTGACTCGCAGGGCGTGGGAATACGACGTCCAGGTGATGATCGAGGGTCCCGGCCACATTCCCATGGACCAGATCAAGCTGCAAGTGGACATGGAAGCCGAGATCTGCCATGAAGCGCCGTTCTACACCTTGGGGCCGCTCGTCACCGACATCGCTCCCGGCTACGATCACATCACTTCGGCGATCGGCGCGGCGATGATCGGCTGGCACGGCGCCGCCATGCTCTGCTACGTCACGCCCAAGGAGCATCTCGGTTTGCCGAACAAAGACGACGTTCGGCAGGGAATCATCGCCTACAAAATTGCCGCCCACGCCGCGGACGTCGCCCGTCACCGGCCCGGCGCGCGCGACCGCGACGACGCGCTCTCCTATGCGCGGTTTCTTTTCGACTGGAACAAACAATTCGAGCTTTCTCTCGATCCGGAAGCCGCCCGCTCGATGCACGATGAAACGCTGCCCGATGAGTATTACAAAGATGCCGCATTCTGCTCCATGTGCGGCCCCAAATTCTGCTCTATGAATACCACGCAGGTCATGGAAAAGCGCCTGGGCCTCGACCAAAAAGAACGCGAGCAGAAATTCGTCGAGCTGATGGCCAAGGTTCGCAACTAGCCGTCAGACTCATCGCCCTCATCATCAGCCGGTTCATGCTCCTCGGTCGTCCCGAGCTTCCTCAAGAACCCGAAGAGCCACCTGTCAAAGCCGCGTGCGCCGTCGCCGAGCTTGCCGTTGGCATAATGGCCAACGGGACGCGCGCGAAGGCTACTTGATTGGCAACCGGATCCATCACGTTCACCTGCATCCAATAGCGGCCGGGGGGGAACTTGTTGAGGGAAATTTTTTCAAAGTACGTCGTGACGCCGCCGGGTGAGGACTCATGCTGGGCCGGGTAAGGGCCGGCCTCGGAAATCTGCATGCCGTTGCGGAAAAAAACCACGGCCATCGAGGGTGGGGGGCCAGCGGGTGCGCGTGGAGTGCTCTTGTGCGCGGGCACGGGCCGGCTCCGGTAGGATTGGAAATAGATGTAAAGATTTTGGTTGGTTCTGAAGACGCGGGTGACGCTTGGCAGAACTGCTTGCGCCCCCACGGTCAGTGGCGTCTGCTGAAGCATCCCGGCTCCCGGAGCCATCATGAACCAGGGGCCGCGCGGGCCACGCTTCACCTCCAGGCTCGACTTTTTTGACAATTCGTTCGACAGCACCACCGAGCTTAACTCCAGCCCGTTCCTGGTCACCGGGGGAAGCACAAGCGCCTTCTCGAAGGTTCCCACCTTGCCGGTAAGATTCTCTCTCGCCACAACCTTGATGGTGTAAGTTCCCGGCGGCAAGACCATCGCGCCTTCGTAGAGAATGTTTCCTTTGAGGACGCGCTGGTAGGTGGACGGATTCAGCTTGACGGAAAGGGTATCGCGCAGCGCGCCGGCGATCTTGCCGTTGGCCGTGGTGGCGCGCCAGGCAAAATCAAATTCGGTTCGATGAATGGCCGAGTGCCGGCGAAAAGGAACCGCCGAGCCGGGAATTTTTGCGGCCAGAACCACCCAATAATGACCATCCGGCTGAAGAAAGTAAGGCGTCTCTACGGCGAGCGGCAGGTCGAGAATCGGCACAGGGGAATTCATGGCCTCTTCCAATTCCACTTCCTTCTGCTCGCTCGAAGAGCGCGCGAAGCTGACCGGAGCGTAATAACCCGGCCGCGCTTCCACCTTCAGTCCGGGTTCTCCCGTCACCACGACGCGAATCCGGCGATATTTCCCGTCGGCTTTGGTGTTAGAGGGCGAATAGCCCAATAAATAGTAGGTCGAGTTGACTTTTTGCACGTACTGAAACACGGGCGCGAAATGGTTCAAGTCGGTGAACATCCGCCCACCCGTGTCGGTGGCCAGGGTCGAGAGGGTTTCACGGCTGTTGTGGAGCGAACTCAACTGTGAGGAGACGGCGTCCGCCGTGTAGATTGCGGTTCCCGAGGGGCTGGCCGCCGAGGCGCCTCCCCCGGGCGGCAACGCCATCAAGCCGCGGGCGTCGAGCGTGTAAAAGGAAACGTCCGAGCGATTCGCCGAATCAATCGTCGCTTGCAGCTGGGCTTCGTTGTCCACCCCGGTCTGCTCAATGCCGCTCGAAAAATGAATCACCGATTTGCGGCCCGGTACCGACCGGAGCATCTGCGCCAGCGATTGGAGCGCCGCCAGCTTTTCATCCGTGTTGAAGATGTTGAATTCGGTCTCGTCCGGAGTAAAGGCGTCTCCGGTATCTTGGGTCACAATCGTGTTGCCAAAGGAATCCGTCCCGCCCGCTTCGCCGACCGAACCATTGGACGCGAGCTGTGCCGATTGCCCGATGGCAATGCTTTTCAAAGCCTTCTCCAGCGCCTGGGGGTCGTTGGTGAAATCCTGGAGCACCCGCAAATCGCTTGAATAAGTTACCACCGCCACCAAATCCGCTGGGGTCATCTGGTGTTTGATAAAGTTCTGCGCGGAATGGAGCGCCCGCAAAAGATCCGGAATTTGCAACGAGGTGAGGTCAAAAAACAGAACGAGCAGCCGATGGTTCTGAACCAGCTTTTTATAGTCAGCCTGCGGCGTGGTGGGCGGCAAAGCCCCCAAATTGATTACGGCGGGCTTGGTCTTGGTTCCGTTCTCTTGGGCAAGCTGTTGGATGTTCTCCACATCGAACGAATTGATTTTTTGGAGCACCCCGTCTTCGTAAACCTTGAAGTCGCTTGCTTTCAGGTTGGTGACGGGGCGGCCCTTGCGGTCCGTCACCCGCGCGTCCACCAACACTTCATTGGAAGTCACTTTCAGCGTGTAAGGCTGAGCAAGATTCTGATAGCCGATGACGGCGCGCGGACGGGCAGGCTTTTGCGCTGCCGCCCTCGGCATCCAGCCGAGGAGCAATAGCGCGCCCGCCGCCAGCGTCGCGCGAAGGGCAGCGGAACGTGACGGGCTTCTTCGTCGAGTGTCAGGGTGCCGCATCTCCGTCCTCAAAACATAAATCTTAAGGAAAGGGTCATGGTTCGCATGGAGCCCACTCCCGTCACTCGTCCAAAGGTATTGCTGTTCAGGGTGGTCGCCAGGCTCGTGTAATTCACAATGTTGAACGTATTGCTCGTCGCCAGTTGCAAAGCCATCCTCATGTTTTTCTCACGCGAAATCGTCAGGATTCGATTGAGGGCCATATTGAAAACGAGTGACGGCGGCCCCGGAATCGTATTCCGCCCGGCATTGCCAAACTGGCCCGCCGGAGGAAGCGTGAAGGCGTCCGTGTTGAAGTAATGCAGCGTTGTTTGCTCGGCCGAGGGCAAGGTAACACTCTGGCCAGTGGCATTGGCGCGCAGCCCGCCGAACGGCGCCAGCCCATTGACGTTGTTGCTGGCATTGCCGGCGATAAACGCGGTGTAGGGCAAGCCGGAACTGAAGGACGTCATGTCGCTGATGGCCCAATTGGAAAGCACGCGCGCCAGCTTGCCTCCGTGATTCAAGAAAGGCTCCCGGTCGCCAAACGGCAACTGATAACGGGCGAAGGCTCGCACACTGTGAGTTGGGTTGAAGCCGGAAAGCGCCCACTCCGCCCGCAGGTCAAACGGGTTTTGCACGGGCGGCAGCGGACTGACGGCGGCGTTGATGGCGGAACCGCCGCCCAGTCCGCCAGGCCCACCCAGAATAAAAAAGCCGCGCGCGCTGGCGGTTCCACCGACGCTGGAGGCATCGTCTTCAGCTTTCGAGTAGGTGTAATTCAAGAAGAAGGAGAAATTGTGGCGCGAGAAATGCCTCAAACTCACCCGCAGCCCGTTGTAGAGGGACGTGGCTCCGCCCGTGTCGTATTCAAACGGCAGAGCATTCTTCGTCAACGTTGGGCCGGCCCCCGGCACGGCGATGTTGGGCGCCAGCAGCAAATTGAGGTGCGTTCCGCGCGTCCCGATGTACGCCACCGACAAAATGTACGTTGGGCTGAGATCCTGCTCCAGCATCAAATTCCAGGTTTGCGCGTACGGCGTATGGAAATTGGGGTCCACAGCAAAGGTGTTTCTGGCCGTGGTGGAACTGACGGCCGGGAAACCGTGTTGGAGCGTCAGCGTCCGCAAAGGATTGGTGACCAGGGTGCTGGTGGTGGCAAAGGGCGCCTGGTTCACCAGGTCGTGCACCACGCTTCCATAGATGGACTCGTCGTAAAAGATGCCGTAACCGGCGCGCACCACCAAGCTGTGCGAGAGCCAGGGACGAAAGGCCAGACCCACGCGCGGGGCCAGGTTGTCCCATTGACCTCGCAACAGCGAAGCGGGCAAATTGCCCGGATTCTGGCCCGTCACCACGCCGACACTCGTGAAGCCTGGACCGATGGCCAAGTCGGACAAATGGCCGTATTTCTCCGTGAACGGGGCTGCGTATTCCCATCGTCCGCCCAAATCGAGCGTCAAGTGATTGGAGACCCTCCAATCGTCGTTGCCATAGACATCGAAGCGCGTTGAACGCAGGTAGTTGGCCGGAATGCCAAATCGCTCCGAGGTGGTCTGCGGGAGGCCGAGCAGAAAGTCCGCAAGATCGTACCCCGTGCCGGCCACCGGCGTGCCTTGCGGCGTAAAATTGCTTGTGCTGTAACCCGTGAACGAAAAACTGCCTTCGGCATCCGGGTCCGTCAGCGTATTGACCTGAACCTTGGCCAGATCGCCGCCGAGGTGCAGGTTGTGATTTCCGACGTTGTGGAAAATCGAATCGGAAAACCGCAGCGTCTGATTGCGAGTGAGCGAAGGCGTGGCGTCTGCCAAGCCGCTGAAGTTGGTAAAGCCGATATTGGGCAAACCCCAGTCCATCGGATTTTGGGAAACCCCTGCGATTCCCAGCTCGCCCGCGATGTTCTGATTGAAGGCAAAGGGGTTGGTGACAAAACTTCGCATCCGGTTGAAGTTCACGCCCAGGGTATTCACCGTCTTCGGACCGAAGTTGTGCGTTTCCGTCAGGCTGGCGTTTTGCATTCGCGTCGTGGTCGTGGAGGTGATATCGGGATAGCCCGTAACGCCGTCGGTGTGCGAGGAATTGTAGAAATACATGAACGCCAAATTGTCTTTATTCGAGATTTCATGGTCCACGCGACCCATAAACACCTGACGCGACGAGGGCAGCGACAACTGCACGTGGTAGTTCTGCACCTCGCCCGGCAAATTGGGCAGCGGAATGTGCTTGAGTAACCCAATCGCCGCTTTGTTCAACATGGAAGGCGGAATGATGTTGCTCGGGAACGGCGTTCGCGGGCCCGGCGCGGAGGAGGGCTGGTAAATCACGGGCATCATCCCGGCATCGGGGCCGGCCGCGATGGTGGTGCCCGAAAAATTGCCTTGCCGCTCCGCCGCTGTCGGCACGGATGCCAGCAGGTTATCAGGGCTGGTGCCGCGCAGGATATCAAAATGGAAGAAGAAGCTGGTGGTATTGCTTCCGTTATAAATCTTCGGAATCACGAGCGGCCCGCCCAAGGACACCCCAAGCAGCTCTTGATAAGACGAGGGTTGGGCCTGGGACGGCGTATTGAGCGGATAAGGACGCGCATCGAAAGCTGAGTTGGTGTAACTGTCAAAAAAGTTTCCGCGCAGCCGGTTAATCTGCGCCCGTCGTGGTCCGCCAAAGAACATCACTACGCCGGGCCCGCCGCGGAAGGGCACGCCCATCGGGCCGCCCGGCCTTCCGCCGAATCGGAACATCATGCGGCCGCCTCGTTGCATGGGCGGAGCGGTGGCATCCACGGTGTTGCCTGCCAACAAGAAAGAATTGCTCGATCCGGCGGCGCCCGCCTCGTCGCCGGTGATCGGGCTTCCAGTCTGGGTCTCAGCCTCGGCGCCACCCGTCCCCCCGGAAAACCGCAGCCCGCCGGTCGCCGATCCTTCGCCGCCCGCCTCGCTCAGAATGGCGTTGAGCTCGGCTTCGTTTTGTTGGCTGAGGCCAGCGGTCGGAGAGAATGGCGACTGGCCGCGGCCTTTGACCGCGAACTGCCCCGACGGGCGGGCGGAGGCAGGAGGGCCTTTTTGCCCTGGCCGACCCACCGCCGCCCGGCCCCGCCCTCGTCGTAAATTGCCAAACATCACCGGGCCGCCGCCCACCGCCAGCGTCAGCGTGGCGTTGGCGGTCGCGGAGACGCCTGGTTTAACCATTACCGGCCCGAGCAGCGCCGGCCGAAACCCCACCAACATTACGACAACCCGGTACGGCCCCGGCGGCACGTTCCTGAAAACGTAACGCCCCGTCCCATCGGACCACGTTTCGATGCGGGCCCGCGTCTGCACATTGAACAAGATGACCCGGGCTCCCGGAACGGCAACGCCAT
Organism: Acidobacteriota bacterium; assembly: GCA_021838785.1. Taxonomy (GTDB): domain Bacteria; phylum Acidobacteriota; class Terriglobia; order UBA7540; family UBA7540; genus JAKCCV01. The sequence continues at coordinate 97,151 of JAKCCV010000006.1, forward strand.
TCGGCCCAACAACCTTTCCGATGACCGTTCCGCCTGCAATGCGGGGCACGGTTTGGCCGACCGCCGACAGAGGAATCCCGGTCACCGCCAAGGTCAGCGCACAAATTGCCAAAGCACCGAGAAATGTGCCGCGCCTCATCGTTCCAACCTCTTGGCCCAAGACCCGACCCAATCCATCAACCGAGGAAGCCGCGCCGATGGCGGGCTCCGCACCTACAGGATGCCTCTAACAGGTCGCACGGCGCGCAAAATCTATGTAAAACCATCTAAGAGATGTGTACCGGCATTGAGGGTCGGCTGCGGTTCGGCTCGCCATTTTGTTCCCACGGCAACGTTGCCAACAGCGTTGACTTACGAGGCTTGTGGGCGGATACTGGCCCCAATCCGCTTAGATGGCGAAGCGCGTCTGCATCCGCTGCCGCCGAGAGATGTACATTCCGCGCGCAGGCGCAGAGGTCACCATCATGGATACTTGCCAGAAGCGACGCCTGCTGTGCCCCTTGGATAACGGCGGGCGTGCCGCGCCGCGGGCCAGCGCTATGTTGCTTTGCATGGCGCTCGCGGCGAGCGCGGCCATCGCCAAGCAGCGTCCTCTTCAGCCTGCTAAAACTGCGTCGCCTAAGCCTCAGATTGTGACTCGTCCGGCTCCCCTCCCCTTCAGTTTTCAAGTTGAACGAAATCTCGTGCTGGTGCGTGTGGTCGTCCGCGACAAACAGGGACATGTGGTGGAGAATCTCCGGAAGGGCGATTTCCGGCTGTTTGATAATGGAAAGCTGCAGCAAATCCTGCAATTTTCCGTCAAGCGGCACTCGGCCCGACCGGCCGCGTCCGCCTCAGCTCAAAAGCCGGCGGTCCGCCCGGAGACGGCGTTGGCCCCTTGGAGGCCAGCGCATTTTTTGGCGCTTTACTTTGACGACGTTCATATGCACGCGGGGAGCATCATGCGGGTTCGGCTTGCGGTGGATCACTACCTCGCCTCGACGCTCGCGCCGAGCGACCGCGTGGGATTGTTCACGGCTTCGGGCCGCGACTCCATTGGCTTCACGCAGAACGTTCACCGCGTCGAGGCGGCGCTAGCTCGGATGACGCCGCAAAGCATCGTGCCGGTTCAATACAATCCGTGCCCGCGCATCTATCAATATCAAGCCTACCTCATCGTTGACCGGCGTGATTCCAATGCATTGGAAGAAGCAACCCAGGAAGCCCTGCTCTGCCGTTACGGTGGCGACACACGATTCCTCAACCAAGCGGCTAATGACGCCAAAGCCGCGGCCTTCACCGTGCTCAACAACAGCCAAACGCAGGCCGACTACTCGCTGCGCGGCCTAGGCGAGCTGGTGCGGCGCATGAGTGCGCTGCCCGGCCAGAGAACCATTGCCTTGATTTCCCCCGGTTTTCTAATCCAAGCGCTACGGTTCCAGCTTGAGAGCATTGTGGATCAGGCGCTGCGCTCGAATATCACCATCAACACTCTCGACAGCCGCGGCCTCGCCACCGAAGTGCCATTCGATAACGTCAGCCAACAAACGATTATCATCCCCAATCGCCCCGATCTCATGGGTCAGAAGGCCATCATCAAGTTGAATGAATTCTCCTACGAAGCCGACGTGATGCGCGACCTCGCGCGCGGCACCGGAGGAGTCTATTTCCACAATAACAACGACTTGGCCGAAGGCTTCCGCGAGGTCAGCTCGATGGCTCCTACCTATTACCTGCTGGCTTTCTCTCCCAACGACCTTAAGCCCAACGGCAGCTTCCACAGGATTAAAGTTCGTATCCGCAACGGAAAGGATCTGCTCATTGAGGCGCGGCGCGGTTACTTCGCTCCGCGTCGTCCGCAAAATACGACCCAAGCTGCCAACGCCCAAATCCGCCAGGCCGTTTTCTCCCCTGCGGAGATCCTTCAGCTTCCAATAGAGGTTCACACGCAGTTTTTCAAATCCGACCCCCTGTCGGCTCGCCTGGCCGTCTTGACGCACCTGGACCTACAACCACTCAACTTTATCCAAAAGGACGGCAGAAATTGGAACAAGCTGGCCTTTGTCACCGCGGTTTTTGACCGCAACGGGCGATGCGTGGCGGCGAAAGAGAAACTTGTCACCTTGCGATTGCTCGACGGTGTGCTCGGCCAACTGCGGCAATCGGGAATCACCGTGCGCAGCACGTTTAACGTTCCGCCGGGCTCTTACGTGGTCCGGCAGGTGGTCCGTGACGAAGACGCCGGAGAAATTTCCGGCGTCAATCGGACCATCCGAATTCCGTATTGATGATGGGGAAAGGAGCAACGCCATGTGTCCAACTCAAAGATGGATAGCCGTTCTGGCGACTGTCAGCCTTGCGACCGCGTGCGCCACACTCGCCTTAATCGCAGCCACATCCGCCAAGAAATCCCCCGGCCCGGCTTCCACCGAAATCTTGAAAACGGAGTCCAATCTCGTGCTGGTGGACGCCATCGTCACGGACAAAAAGGGGCACTACGTAAACAATCTCACCGAAAAGGATTTTCGAGTTTACGACGACGGCAAATTGCAAACCCTGACGAGTTTTTCCGAAGCCTCGGCCACTGCCGCCTCGGGCGCGCGGCGCTACGTGGTGCTTTTTTTCGACGATTCCACCATTGCCACTTCCGATCAACTGCTGGTGCGGCGGGCTGCGGCCCAGTTTGTCCAGCGCGAAAGCTCGCCCCATCGGCTCATGGCGGTGGTGGATTTTGCTGGGGTTCTTCACATCGAGCAGAACTTCACCAACAACGCCGCGTTGCTGGCGCATGCCGTGCGAAACGTTCAATTCTCCGGTTTTGCGCCTAATGTTAACGCCTCCCAGCCGAATCTCGCGTCGCTCGCCGGGCCTCGCGGAATGCTCGGGCCCTCGCTCCAGCAAGTTAGTAACGACTTTGCGGCTCGAACCGTATTGCTGAGCATTCGCAGCCTCTGTTTAACGCTGGCGGCCGTTGCTGGGCGCAAGGCCCTCATTCTGTTTTCGGCAGGATTCCCCTTAAACTCAGAGCGCGAAGCCGAGCTGAGCGCCACCATTGATGCCGCCAACAAGGCGAACGTCGCCATTTATCCCGTGGATGTGCGTGGTCTCACCAACCTTCCTGCCAATCCCTTTCCAAACGTTAATCCAACGCCGGGCTTTCCTCCCGGCGCCCGACTCGAACCGCCCCCATTTCCGCACGAGCCGTTCTTGCTGGCCGACCTGAGCCCGGTGGCGTTTGCGGCGGGGCAGCGGGGCTCCGGGGCAGGGTCTCCCGCCCCGAGTGGTCCAAGCGGCGGCCGCGGCGGAGCACCCAGCCCCGGCGGATCAGGAACGGGCACCGGTCCGGGGACGGGAAACGTGGGAACAGGCGGGACGACCGGCTCGACCGGCGGATTGGGCCGTGGCAATCCCGGCTCAGTGCCGGGCTTCGGCGGGCGGGGCGGGGGAATGCCCGGCAACGGCAACTTCAACTCCCCCGGTTTCTACAACAACAATATGAATCAAATGCCGCCCATTATTCCGCCGATGATTCAGTCCATGGCCACCAATCAGCAGGTGCTCTACGCGCTGGCTGAAGGCACCGGCGGCTTCGCGATTACCAACACCAGCGATTTCCTCTCGGGCTTGATGAGAATTTCCAAGGACCTCAATCACTATTACGTGCTCGGCTACGTGCCGCCAAACCGCATTCACGACGGGAGCTATCACCGGATTCGCGTCAAAGTGGACCGCCGAGGACTCACGGTGCGAGCGCGCAACGGCTACTATGACACCAAAAGTCCGGACATGCTGGCGGGAAAACCCGAGGGGCAACTTCTCCAAGCCCTCGCTTCCAGCCCCAAGCCCGGAACCATTTTCGCTGCTATGACCGATCCTTATTTCTACACGGCGCCCGGCGTGGCGCGCGTGAACGTCTCACTTCAGATTCCGGCCAAGCCGCTTCATTTTCGCAAGGAAAAAGGCCGGTTCCACTACGAGGTGAACGTTTTAGGCCTGGCCTATCGCGCGGGCGGAGCGGTGGCAGCTCGCTTCAGCGACACGGATGAGGGCAGCCTCGATAAGCAGCAAGAGAAGCAGCTCCTCAAAGGCGCATTCCATTACCAAAATTCTTTTGATATCGCGCCCGGAGCCTATAAATTGGTGGTCGTGCTGAGCACCGGCAGAAAGCAATTCGCCAAGTGCGAATCGTCTCTGCTGGTTCGGCCTTACAGCGGAAATCAGTTTGCTATCAGCGCCATCGCCCTCAGCCATACGTTCCGTCCCATCTCCGAGTTGACAGCCAGCCTGGACGAAGAACTCATCAACGAACGCATGCCGCTGGTCTCGCGCGGCATCGAAGTCACCCCCTCGGCCAGCAACCGCTTTAACCCGAAGGAGGAGGTCGGATTTTACGTCGAGGTTTACGACCCGGATTTACAAACCATCCTTCCGCCGGAAGTTGGCGTCCTCTACACTATCTACAACCGGAAGAGCGGCCAACTGGCGTACTCATCCGACACCATTCCGGTCAATGTTTTCGCAGAGCCGGGCAATCCCATCATTCCCTCGCTCATCCGGCTGCAAACCCGGGAGCTTCCGCCCGGCAGCTACCGGCTGGACGTGCAGGCCAGGGATTCTGATGGCCATATCAGCCCCGTCGAGAAAGCGCGCTTCAGCATCGAATGATCGCCTCGCACGACGGACGACCGCCTCGGAAGCCCCTATCGCCACGGGCGAAGGCTCTTTCTTCTCGACAAGTGAAGGCCATGCGGCGCAGTCTGCTTCGCTGGTTTCGGAAAAACGCCCGGCCTTTACCCTGGCGCGAGTCAAATGACTTTTACCACGTTTGGCTTTCAGAAATCATGCTGCAACAGACTCAGGTAGAGACGGTCATTCCTTATTTCCGCCGGTTTATCCGCGCCTTCCCCAACCTTCAAGCGCTCGCGGAGGCTCCGCTTGAGCAGGTTCTCGAGCATTGGTCGGGTCTCGGCTACTACCGCCGCGCGCGTCATCTGCACCAGGCGGCGCAAATCATCGTGGCAGAGTGGGGTGGACAGTTTCCGAGGGATTGGAAGTCAGTTCGAGCCTTACCCGGCGTCGGTGACTACACGGCGCGAGCTATCCTGAGCATCGCCGACAATCAGCCTTACGCCGTCCTGGAGGGTAACGTGGCCCGCGTGATGGCGCGCCTGCTGGCGCTTCGGGGAAACATTCGCCGCGCGCATTTTCGCCAGACCGTCGAGCGGCAAGCCCAAGCTTTGCTCTCTCGGTGGCACCCGGGCGAATTCAATCAGGCTGTCATGGAAATCGGGCAGACGCTTTGCCGTTTGCGTGAGCCCCGATGCCCGCAATGCCCTTTGCGGCGCTGGTGCCGCGCTCGGCGGCTCGGCCAGGCTGAGGCGTTCCCCGAGCCGTCGCCCCGCCGCCCGACCGTGAGACGCCACTTGGCTCTCGCCATCATCCCGCAGGACGGTCGCCTCCTCGTGGTGAAGGGACTCGACGAAGGCTTGACGCCGGACCTCTGGAACTTCCCTTCGGCGTTCGGCTCCTCGCCCCAGCAAGCTCTCCGCGCCCTTCGCCGGAAGATCGGTTCTGTAACCAACGCCCGGCTTCCTTTGTCTCAACCCGTGGCCGAGTTTCGCCACAACATCACTTACCGATCCATTAGGGCTCGGGTGTATCTGGCGAAGGCCGAGGTGCGTTCTCCTGCGCGCCGCGCATCTCAACATGACGCTGCCGCCGACACTCGCTGGCTCACTCTGGATCAGCTTCGCCGCGCCGCGCTCGCTCAGGTGGCCCGCAAAGCCATCCAATGCCTTCGAGATTCGCCCGCCACGAACCTTGCCTAATTACATCTTCATTTTGGCTGACCCGCCCCGCAGGGCTTTGCGGTTGGCGCGAGCCCACGCGCTATCTCTGCGCACGGCCTTCATCTCCGGAGACTTCATTCCGCAAGCGCAATGCCCCTCCATGTTGGCTTCTGTCTTGCAGGGACACGATTTCGTCTTCATGCAACTGCACACATAAACCGTCCGGCTGTTCATCTTCATCTCTTTCGCCGGGCGGCCCTTGGCGGCGGCACTAAAGCTGAAGGGTAAAATCAGCGCGGCGGCAAGCACCAGCACAGCGGTGGTCATTCTTTTGCTCATCCTCATCACTATCTCCTTCTCATGGGATTTTGATTTCACGCATGGCTTCTGTCTGTTCGATGGTGAGCGTTCGGGCAGCGCACAGAAATTCACGCCGCGCAGCAACTCAACTTGGTCACATCCTTCTGGAAAGAGATGGCGGCTATCTTGAACGCCTCGGCCATCGTGGGATAAACGAAGACCGTCCGAATCACGTCGCCCACCGTCATCTTGCTCTGAATCGCCAGGACTCCCAGGTGGATCAAGTCGGGAGCTTCCGGCCCAAGGATATGAACGCCCAGAATGGTGTAATCTTTCGCATCCACGACCATCTTGACGAGCCCGCGCGTGTCGCGAATGGCGCCGGCTTTGGGCACATGCTCAAAGGGGACGACGGTGGTCAGTACTTTCCTGCCACTCGCCCGCGCCACGCTCTCCTTCATGCCCACGCCGGCTACTCCGGGATCGGTGAAGATGGCGTGCGGCACGGCGTCAAATGTCATTTTGTGGTGCGCCTTCAAGAGGGCGTTTTCCGCCGCCAAGCCGCCTTCATAAGCCGCCACCGTGACCAGCATCATCTGACCTGTCACATCCCCCGCCGCCCAAACGTGCCCCAGGTTCGTGCGAAGTTCTTCGTCCACCGCGATGGCGCCGTGCCCACTGCGCGTCACCCCGATCTTTTCCAGACCTAAATCGTCAGTGTTCGGCCGCAGCCCCGTCGCCACCAAAAGTTCGTCGCAGGAAAACTCTGTCGGCTTGCCGTCAATCTCCGCCAACACTTTCTTCAGCGTCAAGTGATTCTCAACCTTGCGAACCGAAGCGCCGGTATGGATCTCAATGCCTTCCTCCGAAAGGTACTTCTTCAACGCTTCGGAGATTTCCGGCTCTTCCATGGGGGCGATGCGCGGCAAAGCTTCGAGGATCGTCACCTTGGTCCCGAATCGCGCGTACATCTGCCCAATTTCAAGCCCGATGGCCCCGCCGCCAATGATGACCATTCGAGCGGGCAGCTTGTTCAAGTCGAGCGATTCCTTGTAAGTGATATATCCGCTCTCCTTGAGGCCAGGGATCGAAGGCGCCACCGGTGAAGCGCCTGTGGCAATAATGAAGTGCTCGGCACTCACCTGCTTGCCGTCAACCTTGACGCTGTGATCATCCACAAACCGGGCGCGATGCGGAATGTATTGAATCGCGGGAAAAGCCTGAAGCACATCCAGATATTTCTGCTTGCGCATCTCCGCGACCAAGGCGTCCTTTTGCGCGATGACTTCGTGAAAGTTGATCCCCTCCGAGCCACGCGGCAACCCTGGGAAAGAATTGCGCCTGTAAAGGTGGTAACGCTCGGCGGCGTAAAGAAGATTCTTGGTGGGCAGGCAGCCTCGGTTCAAGCACGTGCCGCCGATGACGCCGCTCTCGGCCACGCCCACCTTCGCGCCGGACTCCGCCGCGCGAATCGCCGCCGCAAAGGCGGCCGACCCTCCGCCAATCACCATCAGATCCAAATCCCGTTTCGAGCCGCTGAATAATGACATTTCACTCCTTCCACCTCGGCGTGGCAGCGTTGGTGGTCTCTCGCGCGATTACGGCTTCGGCAGGCTGGCCTTGTAGCCGGTGGAATTGATAGCCGCCACCAGTTGCTCCGGCTTCACCTGATGAGGATCGTAGTTCACGCTGACCTGCCCGTGAGTGACGTCCACGTTGACCTGATGCACACCCGCAAGCTGATGCAGGCGCGCCTTGATCGGCAGCGCGCACATGGCGCAGTCCATTCCTGAAACCGGCAGCGTGATAGTCTTTAGCGATGCGGTCGTGACCGCCGGAGTCGCCGCGACGCTCGCCTGCCGCGCTACCAGCGGATAAACGCTGAAGCCTAAGACCACGACGATTAGGCCCGTGGCGAAGGCCAGAATAGCCCGGGTCGTTCCCTCATGGCGCATTTGCGCCGCGAGAGCGTGCAGCTTCCGTTTCTCCCGCCCGTATTGCCACCAAGCGGCCGCCACGCCAACCACGCCGAGGCCGATAAACCACCAGTGGTAAGCGGAGAAAAAGCCTCCGGCGAATCCAAACACCCCGAACACCGCCAGCAGCGCCGGTCCCACACAGCAGACCGACCCCAGCAGCGCCGAAATTAAACCTAAGTTTTTCGATTGCATCGTTTCCTCCTTATTGTCCATGGGCGATTGACGCCTTATGCCCGAACCTCAACCGCGCGTCGCTCCTCGGAAGTCGCCCCGGGAACAGCGCGGACATCGGCTAGCGATTTGCGGCACGAACGTCATGGCCATTGCGAGCCTCTTGGATTGCTTGCTCCAGCAGTTCGCGCGGCGGTACGCCCGCCAGCCGGTTCCCCTGCCGATACACCCGGCACTTCAACCCGTAGTCGGTGCTCGAACGCGCTGCGGGATCAATATCCTCTCCATTCACCCGAATCGTGGGCGAGCCGAGGAACCGCGACCGCAGGGCTTCTTCCTCCGTTCGTATGTCCCGCAACTCGACCTCAGCCGCGATGTTGGCGGTGCGAGTGACTTCCTCGATTTGCTTGAGGGCGCCTTGGTAGTTTGGGCAATCCGAAAAATACAAGAGTTCAATTTTCATTTAATCCTCCTCATTTCCATTCCTTCGACCCAGCTCTTCAAGCACCGGGCAAGACCTTTCGGCGCGGCCAGGGTTTCGCCGAAGATCCCGGTTGCACTTGCGAAGCGCCGCTTGGAGTTCCTGTTCCAGTTGTTCAAGCTCGGAGAGCTTGGCGCGCACGGCTCGGAGCTTTTGAGCCAGCAGGTCGCGCACGTGAGAGCATCCGGGCGAATTCGTGCGACGCAAGACCAACAGGTCTCGGATTTCCGACAGCGAAAATCCGAGATTTTGCGCTTCACGGATAAACCTCAAGTCACGAACCGTGTCCGGACCGAATAGCCGGAAACCGCCCTCACTGCGCACGGGCGGCCTCAACAATCCCTGCCGCTCATAAAAGCGAATGGCGTGGATGCCCAGCCCGGTTCGCTCGGCCACTTTCCCGATTTGCCATCCCTGAGTCATTGCGCCTCCTTCGCACACTTATATGATGCACTCTAGATATAACTCTAGAGTCAAGGATTTTTTTGAAGGAATCAAGAGGCTTCGCCGGCCGATTGCCGGGGGGGCTCGTAAGCTATTGAGGCGAAAGATGTTATGTCTTTGGGGAAATTGCCTGCGCAGAAGCTTTGGTCAAGCTTTCAAGGCGGTTCTGGGTGCCGGGAAGCACGACGCGGAGCGGCAACGGCAAGGCCGGGACAGATGGGCCCGCGCCTCGGTGCGCGTTGGACCCTCCTCCAATCCAATCCCTTTGGCTCAGCGACGCGGACAAGCTCAAACGCGAATTTTGCCGACGACGACCAATTCGGCCGGCCTTCGTGCGGGCATCTCGCGTGCCGCTCATAGGCCGGCCGCTGCTGCAGGATGGAGCCTAAAGCGACTTGGACGTCACCTGCTCAAGCGTCGTCTCGGGCACGGACTTGCAGAAGTGAGCGCTGAAATCCTCCACGTTGTGCAACTCGAAAACCGGCACGCCCGGAGCGTGCTGGGCGCTCACGCGGAAGAAGTCGGCCCCTTTCACATCGTCCAAAATGAAGGGTGGACGCTCATCGGTTTTTTCGTACTTGATCTCGATTTCGCTCATCTCCAAGCCCTGAATGTGACGCAAGAAGAAGCCGTAGGAGGGCGTTGTGCCAAACATCGTGGGCTCGGGATAGTGGTCCGCTTTTTCGGGCAGGTGGATGGCTGCGTCTTCCTTCGTTCCGCCGCCTTGGTGCAGGATGTAGATCCCACTCAGTCGGACATCCTCAATGTCGTGACCGGGAATGCCGGTGAGGATAGAGGCGTAGCGGCCCGCTGCGTTCGACACCTCGAGGTTACTAATGTTCACGCGGCGCAGTTTGCCGACCGGCGTGCTGGGCGGACTGTGTCTCTGGTAACGAGGAGCGTTCATCCGGCTGCCCAGGCGCATGAAGATCGGCGCCACGTGAACGTCGCGCATGGTCACATTTGTGATGGAGATATCTTCCACGTGCGCTCCGTCCACCGTTTCGAGCGCCAGCCCCATGGTATATTCGAAAACGCAGTTGGTGATGGTGACGTTTTTGAAGCCTCCGTAGGACTCCGTGCCGAACTTGAAGCGGCCGTTGCGCGGAACGCGGAAATGGCGGCCGTGATAGGTAACGCCGGCGGTGGGAGGGTAGAGTTTCCACGTTCCATCGTACACGGAGCCGACTTCGTAGCCGCCGGTCACAAAGCAGTTGCTGATGGTCAGGTTTTTGGTCGGTCGCGGGTAGCCCAGCGCGTCCGAACTTTTCGGGCAAATGCCGTCGTCAAACGGATCGTTCACCGTGCAATTTGTAACCCGTGTGTTCCAGCAGCAGTCCAGGTCCATGCCGTCGCGCTCGGTGTCAATCAGCAGGTTGTCAATCGTCAGATTGTCCACGCCCGTAGCGAGAATGCCGAAGTGCCCGCCGTGCAGGATTGAAAAATCGCGCAAAATGACGTTGTGGCAATTTTTGAGGGCGATGCACTTGTCACCCTGTCCGGCAATCGGAATGCGCTGCACGGATTGCGTTCGGCGCTCCATGGGGTACTTGAACGGCAACAGAGTGTGTCCCATGGGGTGCATGCCGATTCCCGTGCCTCGCAGCAGGCCTTTGCCGTAAATCAGGCCCGGCCCGAGGATGGCGACGTTCTCAAGGCCGACCCCCCAAATGAGGGCGTTGTGCCAGTGCCGGTGGCCGAAATCCTCGTAATGATTGCCGGGGCCCGGCTCCGGCGGGTCGTAGCCAGGGCCGCCCGGCGGCGGCGTTGCCCCCAGAATGGTCGCCCCCGCGTCGAGGTAAAGGGTGACGTTGCTTTTAAGCCGAATCGAAAAGCACAAATACGTTCCGGTCGGCACGAGGACGGTGCCGCCGCCCGCCGCCGCGGCCGCCTCGATCGCCTTATTGATGGCGGGCGTGTCAAGATGCTTGCCGTCGCCCGTCGCTCCAAAGAATCGAACGTTATAGACGTTCGGATGTCCGCCCAGGGGGGCGGGCAGGTTCTGCGCCGCAGCAGCCTCGCGTCCAGGCAAGAGCCAACTCGCGGCTCCCCACGCCGCCCCGATGCCAACCATTTTCCCGAGCATTTTTCGCTTACCCTTATCAAAACCGACTGACTGATCCTGCATGGCAAGTCCTCCGCATCAATAAAGTTTCAGCCCTCACGGTTCTTCCATGGAACCGATACCACGCCTTCTTAAAAAGGAGGCTAGTTTATCACGTCTCTCAGTAACCTTGAACGCCAAATGAGCAGCCCGTCATCAAGCCAGACAAGGAACGGTGGTCCTTAGTACGTGGCCCGGCCGCCGGAAATGTCGTAGCACTGGCCGGTGGTAAACGATGCCTCTTTAGAAACCAAAAAGTGGACGAGGGCTGCCACTTCTTCCACCGTCCCTAAACGCCCCATGGGAATTCGGCTCACCATGTAATCGCGGGTGGCGGGCGGGATGTTGTCGAGAATCGGGGTCTGAATAACCGCAGGCGAAATGCTGTTCACCGTGAGGTCGCCCTTGCCCGCGACTTCTTTCGCCAGGGCTTTCGTGAGGCAGATTACCGCCGCCTTCGTGCTCGAATACGGGATCAGGGTTGGATTGCCCTCTTTCCCGGCAATCGAAGCCACATTGACGATCCGCCCGTAACGCCGCTCCATCATCTGTCGGATGACGCTGCGGCACATCAGAAACACGCCTTTCAAGTTCACCGCATAAACCTGATCGAGGTCCTCTTCGCTCAGCTCCCAAAGAGGCGCAGCGCGGCCGGCAATGCCCGCGTTGTTGACCAAGATGTCCACCGGACCGAGTTCCCGTCGAACCTGTTCCACGGCATTTTCAACCGACGCTGCGTTGGAAACGTCGCAATGGACAGCCAGGCCCGCGATGGCCTCGGCCACGCTCCGTGCGTTTTGTTCATTCATATCCAGCGCGGCGACGCGCGCCCCGGCAGCCGCCAGTCTTTCGGCAATGGCCCTGCCGATTCCCTGGCCGGCGCCGGTCACCACGGCGACCTGTCCCTCTAAGATGAAAAAACCTTTTGCTTCCATGACACCGCTCCCAAGTCGGTTTATGCAGCCCTTAGCTCTCCCAGAACCCCTCGAGGAAGGCTCATTCGATGACGTCAAAACCCTTCAGCCGCTCTTCATCTACCGAAATTCCGAGCCCCGGGAGGTTCTCGTCCAGCTCGATGGAGCCCTCATGCGGAACCGGCTCGCCCTTGAAGATGTACCAAAACAACTCATTGCCGACTTCCACGTCCACCGGCGGAAAGAATTCCGCCATGGGCGAGTTATAACTCGACATCACCAGATGATAGTTGTGCATTTGTCCGGCGTGCGGTACGACCGGGATTTCATGCGCCTCGGCCAAGGCCTGGACTTTCCGCGCCTGCGTGAGGCCGCCGACGCGGTTCGTGTCGAACTGAATCACGTCCACGGCCTTCGCGTCGAGCAGTTGCCGAAAACCGTAGATCGTGAACTCATGTTCGCCGCCGGCAATCGGAACCCTGTTCATCGCTCGTAGCTCGGCGTAGCCGGCGATGTCATCGGGAATCACGGGTTCCTCTAACCACCGCAAACCGTAGGGTTCAAGCCGCGGGATCATTCTTCGCGCGTAGTCGAGCGTCCAACCCATGTAAGCGTCGGCCATCAAATCCACTTCAGGGCCAATGGTCTCCCGAACGGTTCGCGCCAACTCAACATTGCGCTCCATGCCCGCCGCGCCGTCCGCCGGCCCCCAACCGAATCGAAGTTTCATGGCTTTGAATCCGTCCGCTTTGTATTGCAGAGCCTCTTTTCGGAGCGACTCCAACGGTTGGCTGTAGAGGCGGCTGGCGTAAACAGGAATGCGCTTTTTGGTTTTGCCACCCAGCAGCCGAAACACCGGCTGTTGGAGCGCCTTTCCCATCAAATCCCACAGCGCGATATCCACCGCGCTGATGGCCGCCATCCCAACGCCTTTCCGCCCAAAGGCCATCGTTTTGCGGTACATGTGCTGCCACAGCTTCTCGACGTCCAAGGGATGGCTGCCGAGCAGAACGTCCTTCAGATAGAGATCAATAATTTGTTTGGCCACCCGTGGCGCGAGCGCGGCATTGCCTATGCCGACAGAGCCATCGTCCGCGGCAATCTCGACCAGCAGCCAACTGTGGAAGCGGTAGGAACCCATGGGGTCGGAGGGCCCGTCGAGCAAATCCATGGGGCTGGTACAAAAATGCGAGGCCGGAGCGACGCGCTCGCCGCGCCACTCCACCACTCGAGTTCGAACTTCGGTTATTTTCATCGGCCTCCCTTTCCGCAGAGAAGGCGCGCGTTGCCGGACTGCGATGGACTGCCGACCGAAGCGCCTAAAGCCATGCCGCCTGGCGGACGATAGATATATTGGACGAGGCTCGGGTTGGGCGCAAGCTCCCTGGGGCGTGACTTACGCCTGAAAGCGATGGCCGCAATAATCTCCGCACCTGCAAGGAGCCGAATTTAGCCGCACTTTTTCAGCTTAGGATTGATGCGCGCGTAAAGGTTTTGGACTCTGACCTGATCGGGGAATTCGTCAAGGGAATGGGAGGATTCGGCGGAGTGGTCAGGCGGCCGCCTCGCCGCGCATCCTTGAGTCCAAGCCCAGGCAATCCCATCCTCCAGGGAGTTTCAGCATGCCGAGCGAATTCGGCCTTTCCCAAAGTTTACGGCGAGCGCTGATTGTCGTTGACAGTACAGCCGACGCGGAGCTGATGATCAACGTATTGAAGCGTGCCGGCTATCCGTTGTCGTTCACGGTCGCGGCTGAGCCGGAAACGTTCCGCGCGCACGCCCTCAATGGCGAATGCGACTTTGTTCTTTCCGAGCACCGCCTGCGGGCATGGACCGGCTTCGAGGCCTTGAAGCTTCTGCAAGAGACCAAAAGAGACATTCCCTTTATCGTCGTGACCGAAGCTTCGGACGTCGAGGTGGCGGTTGAGTACCTCAAGGCCGGAGCCGCTGACTACGTCCAGAAGCGCTGGCTCGACCGCCTGCCGTCAGCCGTGGGGCAGGCCCTGCGCGAAAGAGGCCATGGCCACGTGACCAATCGCCGCGACTTGGTTCTGCCCGGCCAACGCCAATGGGAACTCACTTTTGACTCGGTTCCGGACCCCATCGTCCTGCTGGATCAGGATATGCGCGTTCGCCGGGCGAACCGAGCCGCTGTCGAAACCTTCCAGTGGAACTTGGGTGAAATCATCGGCCGCCCCTGCTACCAAGCCATTCACGGACAGAACGAGCCCTGCGTTGGCTGCCCTCATACCGATGCGCGCGAAACCGGCCAGGCCCGCCGCGCAGACCTTCTGGACACGCGGTTGAATAAGATATTTGACACGGTCTGTACTCCGCTTTGTGATTCCGAAGACCGGCTTTCAGGATTTGTATTAGCCATGCATGACGTGACGGAACGCCGGCGCGCTGAGGAGTTGCTACGGGATTCAGAAGCGCAATATCGCCTCTTGTTTGAGAGCAATCCTCACTCGATGTGGGTGTTCGACCGGGAGACGCTGGCCTTTCTCGCCGTCAACGATGCCGCCGTTGCCCACTACGGATACACCCGCGAAGAGTTCCTTCGAATGACCCTCCAGGACATTCGACCCCCGGAGGATATTGGGCGGCTGCTCGATTATCTGGCGAAGAGCGGTCCGGGGATCCAAATGGCCGGGGAATGGCGGCACCGGCGCAAAGACGGAGCGATCCTCAACGTCATGGTCACCATCCATCCCATCACCTTCGTCGGCAAAAGCGCACTGCTGGAATTAGCGGAAGACATTACCGAGCGCAAGCGCGCCGAGGAACAGATCCGGAAGCTATCCCAGGCGGTGGAGCAGAGCCCGGTGTCGATCCTGATTGTGGATCGGCGCGGCAACATCGAATATGTGAATCCCAAGTTCACGGCGAGTACTGGCTACACGCTTGATGAAGTGCGTGGCCGGAACCCTCGAATTCTAAGGTCCGGGGAAACCCAACCCGAGGTTTACCGCGAACTCTGGGAAACGATTACCACGGGAGGCGAGTGGCGGGGCGAGTTTCACAACCGAAAGAAGGACGGAACCTTGTTCTTGGCGCGGGCCTCCATTTCCCCGATCCGTGACGAGTCGGGAACCATTACCCATTTCCTCGGCGTGGAAGAAGACATCACCGCTCAAAGGCTCCTGGAGGAGCAGTTGCGCCGCGCTCAGAAGATGGAAGCCGTCGGCCGGCTGGCTGCCGGCATTGCCCACGACTTCAATAACCTATTGACGGTGATTTCCGGGCGCAGCAGCCTTTTGCTGGAGCAACTGGAGCCAGGGAGTAAACCCCACGGTTCGGCGGAAGCCATTCTCAAGGCGGCGGAGCGCGCGACAGGGCTGACGAGACAACTTTTGGCCTTCAGTCGCCAGCAGATTCTTCAACCTCGCATTCTGGATCTGAACCCCGTCGTCTTGAACATGACGAAGCTGTTGCGGCCACTCATCGGAGAAAACATTGAGCTGGTAACCTCTTGCTGTCACGACTTAGGCCGTATCCAAGCCGACCCCTCCCAGATTGAACAGGTCATCCTGAACTTGGCCGTCAACGCGCGCGACGCTATGCCCAACGGCGGGCGGCTGACCATCGAAACCGCGAACGTAACGCTTACTCCCGACTACGCGGAAACCCGTTTTCAGCTCGTTCCCGGCCCTTACGTTTTGCTCGCCGTGAGCGATACGGGAATTGGCATGGACGAAAGCGTGCGCGCCCATATCTTTGAGCCTTTCTTCACGACCAAGGCCCAAGGTAAAGGCACGGGCCTCGGGCTGGCCACCGTTTACGGGATTGTCAAACAGAGCGGAGGATACATCTGGGTTTATAGCGAACCCGGGCAGGGGACCACTTTCAAGGTTTATCTGCCGCGCGTTGACGAGGTTTCCCCCGCCGGCCCGTCGGCGACCGCTCTGGGCCCGGACTCCCTTCACGGCACTGAGACCATTTTGGTGGTCGAAGATGAAGCGCCGCTCCGCGCCATGGTCGTGGACATTCTGAAGTCCTGCGGCTACCGCGTTCTCGAGGCCCACGATGGCGCAAGAGCCGTGGAAATCGCTTCAACACTGAACGCGCCGATTCATCTTCTCCTCACCGATTTGGTGATGCCGGGCCTCAGCGGGCGCGAAGTGGCGGCGCGTCTTTTGGCTCTTCATCCCCACATCAAGATTCTGTTGATCTCCGGCTATACCGATGACGTTGCGTTTCGGCAGGGTTTGACGGACGGCCAGACAGATTTTCTGCAAAAACCTTTTTCTCCGCAAAGTCTCAGCCGCAAGGTCCGGGAATTATTGGACAAGTCGCAAGCCGCAGTGCCCTCCTAAGCGGCGAAACGGGCACCGGTAAGACGACTCTCCTGAATGCCCTTGCGAATTACATTATTTTACGGCAGACGGCGAATGAACTGGTGGCTGGGGCAGCGTGGCGATGAGGATCAAGAAAGAAAAACACGGCAAAAAAGAAAGAACCGAAGGCCTGTGGAAACTGACGCCTCGGATGGCTCCCACCAGGCGGGACCCCCCGAGGCTCAGGGCGCTCGGCTCTTTCACAGTCCCCACAGTCCCGAGGGCGGGTATAGACATATAACTTTATTCAGGCAGCTGTCCACCGTAAGAAGCCCGGTTTTCTGTCCTAACCATGGGGAGCACTTCCTCAGTCTGTGGAAGAGTCACAAGGCAGCACGATGGTCAAACTTGAGGAGTTAATGTTCCCAAATGTTCCCACTTTGGGTCGGGCGACGGGCGGAGGGTCTAAGCTAGTTAATTGACAGCCAAAAAGGTTAGGTTGGCTGGGAGGCAGGGATTCGAACCCCGATACGCAGATCCAGAGTCTGCAGTCCTACCGTTAGACGACCTCCCAGTGCATCTTTATCTTCTACCAGTTTAGGTGGGATTCTTGCAACCTAAAACCCTGGCGGGTTCCGGCTCAGGCCGCGACCCCGCACCACTGGCAGACGAACTGCAACTGGGTCTTGGCGGCTGCTATCACCGAATCGATTTCCAGGTACTCGTCAGCGGCGTGCGTGTTGCCTCCCCGTGCACCCCACAGGACTGCCGGCGTGCCAAACGCCTGATGGAACACGTACATGTCGCAGGGAGCTTCAAAGCCTTGGATGAGCGGCTCCTTGCCGAGCACCTTGCTCGCGCACTCTGCAAGCTCTTTAATCAACCGCTCGCTTCTTGAAATTGCAGAGCCGGGTAGCCAGCGAATCGGAAATTCGACTTTCGGTCTGGAGGGAAAGAGTTCGGGAGAGGCCTTCATGATTCCCTCAAACCATTCATGAAACTCCCGTTCGATTTCCTCCTGCTTTTCCCCCGGCATCATCTGCCAGTACATCTCGATCTGACAGGTTTCGGGAATGGTGATCGGCTCCTTCATGCCCCACGGTCCTGTGTTCAGCTTGGTGATGGAAACGGGCACCGGGTCCACGGAGTCAGCATAAGATTCATGGATCGGGGCCTTCTTACGGCGCTGTTCCGCAAAGTTCTGCATTTCCACCAGGAAATAGCGGAGGGGGGCGACCACTCCGACCGGGAACTTTCCTTCCGGCAGCACGCCTCCGGTGGAACTCAGGGTAATATGGGCGGTGCGGCCACCGCGCTGGGCCGGACAAATCCGCAGAAACGAGGGTTCCGTGATGATGGCGGCATCGGCATTATAGCCCTTGAGTCGTCCGGCCAGCGTGCCGTTCACCCCTCCAAACTCCTCGTCGCAGACCGCCTCAATGATCAGATCACCTTGAAGTTCGAGTCCCAGCTCGCGCAGCGCCTCTGCCATAAAAATATTGGTGGCCACACCGCCTTTCATGTCATTCGAGCCGCGGCCATAGAGCCGATTGCCTTCCACCGCGCCGCCAAACGGATCGCGCGTCCACGGCTGCGTTCCGCGAGGCACCGTATCAATGTGGCCTGAGAGCACTAGCGAACGCCCTCCGCCTCGGCCCTTGCGGCGCGCATCCACGTTTGGACGATGGCTGTACTCTCGGCCCGGATAGAAAAGTGGGTGTTCTTTCAGTCCCAGCACATCGTCGAGATAATAGAGCTCTGTATCCAACCCCTGAGCGCTCAGAAACTCCGCCACATGCCGCTGGCAGGCCTCTTCGTTTCCGACGGGCGGCGTGTTTTCCGATGGGATCCGAACCAGGTCCCTTATGATTTCAATCAGCCGGTCACGATGACTGTCCACGTAAGAGGAAAGTTGCTTTCGAAGCTCAGCCTTGAGAGGCATAAGAATTTTCCTTTCTATTGACAGGTGGTTGTAAAGGCTCACGCCAGACGGCCATCACGAGCGGTGGGGCCGTCTGCTCTCTCAGCGATTCCATCACTGGGTAAACCGTCTGTTTATCAGTGTCCTGGTGTCTTCCCATTGGAACGTTTCCGTTCTTGGATGCAGGCCGTGAGCCTCCGCGTAGCCGTTCCGTACGGCCTGCGCCTGTTCGTACCATTTTCCAAGCGGCAGAATCGCTTCCCGGTACACCAGGTAGCTCATGCCGACCGTCCGCATCGGCAGGTGGTCTTTCAGGTCATCAATCGCGGACAGATAGTGCCGCCCGTTCGCCTCGGCCACCGGCGGATGCCGTCGTTTGTACCACGTCTCCATCACATTATGCAGCGCCACCTCCCGCTGGTCCCGTATCTGCTCCACAATATCCGACGCCCGGTCCAGCACCGCCGCGCCTGTCACGGCACGCGCAGGGTGCTCAGCGCTTTGCCGCTCGGGCTCCTCTTCCAGCCGATGGACGTTGGGCCACCCTTGCCCACCGCCGGTTTATAAAGCTTCTCGCCTGCCGCGCCGCTGGTCAAGGCATCACTCGCCTGACCACCTTCTCACCCTGAACCAGATGGAAGGTAACTCGCTTTTGGCGGGCGACGCGGCGGCGTTAAATTTCCGGCAGGCGCTGGCGATAGATGGCGCGGCAGGGATGCTCGCCGCCCCGCGGCCCACTTCGTTCCTCGTCCTCTTACCGAAAGAATTCAACTCCGCAGGGATGCGATGTGCCCTTCTAATTTCGGCTATAGCGGGTAGGGTGGCAAATGGATTTACGTGGCTTCCGTGGCGCGGCCCTGCGGCGCGCGTTCGGAGACGGGGCGGACGCCCGTGCCACGCTCGCCAGCTCCGAAGGCCTTTCAAGAGCATCGCGCCAGAGCGTCGTTGACTCTCGTTGGGGCGGAGCGTAGGATGCAAGCAATAGGTGGGGGAGTATGAGAGCAGCTTTCGGCGCGGTTGCCCGCCGAGCGAAGGATAAGTGCTAAATCCAGGAACTCAACTCGGGCCATATGGAATTCTCTCGCCGCTGGGCGCGGGCGGGATGGGGGAAGTATATCGCGCGCGCGATCCAAGGCTTGAGCGCGACGTAGCCATCAAGGTTCTGCCCGCAGCGTACTCCAACGATCCCGAGCGCTTGCGGCGCTTCGAGCAGGAGGCGCGAGCGGCCGGCGCCCTGAACCATCCAAACATTCTCAGCGTCTATGATTTTGGCACGCATGATGGCGCGCCCTACGTCGTTTCAGAGCTGCTGGAAGGCGAGACGTTGCGGGAGCGGCTGCGCGCCAGCGGCCCTTCGACCCCGCCCGAACCGAAGGTTAAAACGCCTTCGGGCGTAGCCCCGACGGACCGTCCCGGGCCCGCGCAGCAAGCGCTCCCGGCGCGCAAAGCCGTGGAAATCGCGCTTCAGGTGGCGCACGGCCTGGCCGCCGCGCACGACAAGGGCATCATCCACCGCGATCTGAAGCCGGAAAACATCTTCATCACTCGCGACGGGCGGGCCAAGATTCTCGACTTTGGCTTGGCCAAACTGCTGCCGCTGGACGCCATGTTTGGCAGCGAGACGACCTTGACCAGCCCGCCCACCGCGATGGAGGTGGCGCAGGGCACGGCGCCCGGCGCGGTGATGGGCACAGTAGGCTACATGGCGCCCGAGCAGGTGCGCGGCCAGGCCACCGACGCCCGCTCGGACCTGTTCGCCTTCGGCTCCGTTCTCTACGAAATGCTCACCGGCCGCCGCGCCTTCCACGGCGGCTCGAATGTGGACACGCTGAACGCCATCCTACACGAAGACCCGCCGGACCTGACTGCCTTAAAGCCGGAGCTCTCTCCGGCGCTCGATCGGATCGTCGCGCACTGCCTCGAAAAGAGCCCCGAACAGCGCTATCGCTCCGCGCACGACCTGGCCTTCGACCTTGGACTCGTTTCGACAACTTCGGCGCGGGGGGCGAGCGGCCCAACCCCGACTGTGGCGGAAACCCGTCGCTGGCTGAGCGTCGCGCGGCTGGTGGCCGGCGCGGTGGTGCTCGCGGCGCTCGCGCTAGCGTACCTCGCGGGGACGCGGCTCGCCGGAAAAGCAGCCTCTTCGATTCCCACGTTTCAGCAGCTCACTTTCCGTCGCGGGCCGATTTTCGCCGCGCGCTTTGCGCCCGACGGCAAGACCGTAGTCTATGCCGCCGCCTGGGACGGGCATCCCGTCGAGCTTTACACGGCCAGCCTCGGCTCGCCCGGGTGGCGCTCGCTCAACTTGCCCGGCGCAAATCTGCTGGCCGTTTCCTCAAAGGGCGAGCTGGCGGTGTGCCTGAACGGCAGACTGCTGGGTCACGATTTTTATCGGGGAACCTTGGCGCGCGTGCCGCTGGCCGGAGGCGCGCCGCGCGAAATCCTGAACAATGTCGAGTGGGCCGACTGGTCACCCGATGGCTCAAAGCTCGCCGTCGTTCACGTGGTCGGCGGCGAGCGGCAACTGGAATATCCCATTGGCAAGGTCCTGTACCGGACCAGCGGTTGGATCAGCCACATTCGCTTTTCGCCCCAGGGTGACAAAATCGCCTTCTTTGACCACCCCGTGTGGCCCGATGACCGCGGGTCGGTGGACGTGATGGACCTTCAAGGGAAGAAAACCGTTCTTTCAACCGGCTGGGAAAGCGAAGAGGGCCTAGCGTGGTCGCCCTCCGGCAAAGAGGTTTGGTTTACAGCGGCGAAATCAGGCTTTAACTGGGAACTTTATGCGGCATCGCTCCATGGCAAGCTGCGTCTGGTGGCGAGCGTCCCAGGGATGATGCTTCGGGATATTTTACCAGATGGAACGGTCCTTCTGACCCGCGACACTGACCGGCTCGGCATCATGGGGCTTGCGCCCGGCGCGACCAACGAACGCGACCTTTCCTGGCTCGACGCTTCCCTTGCGTACGATATCTCTCCCGACGGCAAGACGCTATTGTTCAGCGAGGACAGCGAAGGTACGGGGCCGCTCTACGCCGCCTGCATCCGCAAGATGGACGGTTCCTCGCCTCCCGTGCGCTTGGGTGAAGGCACCGCGCAGTCGCTTTCGCCGGACGGCCAGTGGGCGCTGTCCATCATCCCAAGCTCGCCGGAGCAATTGGTCATGCTGCCCACCGGCGTGGGCAGCGAAAAAGTCTTGCCGCCGGGGCCGCTCGTTCATTACTTCGACGCGCGATGGTTTCCTGATGGCCGACATATTCTCGTGGTCGGCCGCGCGGCGGGGGAGAGTTATCGCTGCTACGTTCAGGACACAAGCGGCGGCGAGCCAAAGCCGATCACCCCGGAAGGCATTCTCGGATGGCTGCTCTCGCCCGACGGCAAGGAAGTGTTGGTCAGCGATCCGCAGAGGAAATTCTGGCTCTATCCGGTTGCGGGCGGCAAGCCGCAGCCCGTGGCAGGTATCGGGCCCAAGGAAGTCCCCGTTCAGTGGAGCGCGGACGGTCGGTCGCTCTACCTAGCGCGGTATAACAGCTTGAGCGCGAACATCTATCGGTTCGAGCTTGCCACGGGCAAACAGCAGCTCTGGAAAAAGCTTGCTCCCGCCAACCGGACGGGCTTGGTCGCCGTTGAACCTGTTGTTGTAACGCCCACCGGCAACGCGTACGCCTATACTTACGAAACCGTGCTTTCCGACCTCTACTTGGTCAAAGGGCTGAAGTAAGACGCGACCGTCGCTTGGCTTTCGCCCCGCAGGAAACCCTCCAGGCGCAGGCGACCCGCGTTGGCGCTGATTCCAAAAGAGCACATCAGCGCCAGAGAGAAGTGGCGAGGCGCTCGGTTTTCTTGGATAATTCCCAAGCTGTGAATCGAGGTTATGCCATTGCCGTGTTTGCGCGGGCACCGGTGGCGGGGCGGGCCAAGACGCGATTGATTCCGTTGCTCGGAGCCCGACGGGCAGCAAAACTGCAAGGCGCGCTGCTCGAGGATACGCTGAACAAGCTACATGGCCTTCGCGGCCGGCTTTATTTGTTTCTGGCAGGAAGCGCCGTGCCGGACCATGCCATCCCTCGGCAGTTTGTGTTGCGGCAACAGCAAGGGCGGGAGCTCGGAGAGCGGCTTGACCGCGCCTTCCACGATCTTCTTAAAAAACATTCCGGCGCCGTCGTCATCGGCACAGATTCGCCTTCGCTCGGACGGCAGCAATTGCGCCTGGCATTGAATGAACTGAAGACCACCGAGGCGGTGCTGGGACCGTGCCCCGATGGAGGGTTTTACCTCATCGCTCTGCGGCGTCGCTCGTCGGGACTGTTCGACGGGGTTCGGTGGGGCAGCCGTTTTGCCTTTGCCGACATGCGGCAGCGATTGCTTCAGGCAGGATTTTCTTGCTCCGTCCTCGAAGGCTGCGCGGACGTGGATCGGCCGGAAGACTTCCGAGAGTTGGCGATAGCGCTTGAGCGCCACCCCGCACTGCGGCATCGCTCGCCGGCGGTGTGGAGGTTTTGCCGGACGTGGCTGCGCGGGTGCCGTCCTGCCAGATGATAGCTGCGGGCCGAAGCGCTCCCCACGATTGCCGCGCCGAGGCTCTTCGACCCCGGTAGCCAGTAATGGAGCCGCTTGCTGCGGGTGTCGGTCGGAGCGAGCCGAAGAAAGGCGCTTGCAGCCGGTTAGTTCGCGGCCGGCTGGTAGCGGCGGTTGTGGCGAAGATGGAATGCGGTTTCGACGGGGCCTTGAACGTTGACGGTAAAACCCTCTTCTGCGGAGATTCCATCTATGCCCGTTACGGTGAGCCTGCCGGTGACAACCGCCGGGCGAGTAAAGGCGTGCCAGACATCAGGACCCTCCGCCGTAGTGCCGTCCCCGAAGTTCCAGCGATAAGTGAGCGCCGGGACGCTGTTGGGGGCCACAACGGCGCGCAAAGGGATGGCGAAACCGGTTCGGGCGGTCAGAGGGGCTTCAACGCGCACCGTCGGGGCCGCGGGCGGCACCGAGGTATCCACCACCTTAATCAGCCTGACGGAGCGTGGTGGCACGGGTCCGAGCTCGAGAGTGTCACCTTGGAGCGCGACCGGGTGGTGCCCGTTGAGAACGTCATAGGCCACATAGGGGCGGTCTGCCGGAAGGCCCAACTGAGTGAGGGAAAGTTGATGCGAGCGCGGTTGCTCGGTCCAGTTAAAGACGGCCACCATCGCTTGGCGTGCGTCTTCGCGCAAGAAATAAATGGAGGGCATCTCGTCCTGCCGGGAAAAGGTCATCAAGTCCACCGGGATGGCGGCCCGTCCGAGTCTCACCATGTCCAGCAGGTCGCGGTTTTTCACCAAGGCCAATCGGTTTGGTGAAGCGGCCAAGGTCGGCAGATCGTCGCCAATCTCATACATGCCTCCGGCGAGCGCGGCCAACACAATCTGAACCTGGGCTTCATTGAAGGTCAGACCTTTTTTGGATTCGTGCCAGCTCTGCTGAGGTTCGACCTCCTTGGACACGCTGAACGCATCCGGATCGCTGACAAAGAAGTTTCGGTCCATGTAGAAGCGGGCCGCGATGTTGGGGTCGGCGTCCTTACTGGCTTGGAAAGAATGGCCGGTGTCCGGAGCGATGCGACCTTCATTCACGAAGCCCACCGGCGCGAGCATGAAGCTCCCATCTTTATCGAGCAAGACGTGGGGACCGACAGCCTGCCGGATGATTCTGAGCCCAATGCGCTG
The DNA here is from genome assembly GCA_021838785.1 of Acidobacteriota bacterium. GTDB lineage: Bacteria > Acidobacteriota > Terriglobia > UBA7540 > UBA7540 > JAKCCV01. The sequence goes on from JAKCCV010000006.1 coordinate 121,215, forward strand.
GGCCTCCAAGGCCGTGGTGTGAGGGCGATAATAATATCCTTCAATGGCGGCCGAATCCATGAAGTCGAGCTTGATGTAACGCACCCCCCACTCGCGCGTCAAAACTCGGTACGTCTTGCGGAGATAGGCCTGGGCTCCAGGATTGGTCGTATCCAACACGTAGAGCGCGTCCTCGTGGCGATGCACGTAGCCGATCATAATGGGCTGCCCGTGGGCATCACGGACGAGCCAGTCTTTATGGTGCTCGTAAACCCAAGAGCGCTCGGAAACTTCAAACGGCGCCGTCCACACCGCCAGCCGCAGTCCGAGCTGCGTGATTCGGTAACCGAGGCTGCGTATTCCGTCGGGAAACTGCGTTGCGTTGGGTGTGAGGTACTCGCCGCGGGCGTAATCCCAGCCTTCATCAATGTGGCAATAGTTATAGCCCAGTAACTTGAGATGTTGAGCCAGCCAGTGGGCGTTGGTCAGCACCTCGCCCGCATTAACGCCGGCGTAAAAGGCCGTCCAACTCCACCATCCCATGGGAGCGGGGGAGGAAACCCGGGCGTGGTCATATTGGCGCACGGCGGCTCCGTAAGCCTCCAGTTGAGCGTGGTAATGCGGCCCAGCGGCAAACAACAACCGTTCGGAACTCAACTCTTTGCCGGGCGCCACCGGAAGGCTCAGTTGAATCTGCTGCGCAGGAGCGATCTGGTCCCGGTGGATTTCGGCCTCCGTCGTGCCCGTCGAATCCACCGTCAGAGAACCGATGGTCGCTGAGCCGGCCGCCGGCGCAACCTTCAGATGCAGCGCGGTCATCCATCGCCGCTCCGTGAGCGCCGCCAACAGCAAGCTCTGACGGCTCGCGAGGTTGTAAATCAGCCCGTCGCGCACCCCAAAGTACGTTCCATTCGGCGCCCGAGCAAGCCCGCCAATTCGAATCGTGGGGTCTTCGCTCGGGCTCTCAAACATCACTCGGTCGGCGCTTTCAGGCCCACCCAGATTGACTCGAGGGCTGCCTATGGCGTCCACCGGGCGCAGCGCCTCGACGGAAATCGTTTGGGAAGTATGGTTGACCACCTTAACCTCAATAGTTCCATAGGATCGGTGATTGTACAGGCGCAGAATACCGACGAGGTCGGGCTCCGAGCCAAGCCCGCTGAAGGTGACCGTCTCTTGCTGGCCCGGTCCGAGCGCGTCTTCAAAAGTCGCCTCGGTTATTTCGTGATGCGGATAATCGGAGGAAAGAATCCACCGGTGGTTCACTTCGGCGCCCAGGCGCGAGACGAGCACCGGCTGGGGAAGGCCGCGGGCCAGAACTTTATACGCTCCATCGCGCGACCTCACTTGAACCGTCAGTTGTTGATTGTGAAGCGACGTGTTCGGCGAGGCTGCCGCCGCTAAAGCTGCCGACACCATTATGGCGCCCAGAGGCACGAACTTCCTGTACTTTTTATGCACGCAAACCTCCCCTCTCTCCTGACGCCAGCGCCGAATCCTCGTCGTCGCCCGCGCCCTCTGAAGCAAATCCTCCAGGGATTCTCAGAATAACAATTTGAGCGCAAACTGCATGATGCGTGGGTCCGTTGAAGTATAGAGAATCTGCCCAAAGGTTTGGATCCCGGGGGCTTCGTCACTCACAAAGTCATCCGGCTGTCCCCAGTTCACATTGTTGAAGGCATTGAAAGCCTCGGCGCGGAATTGCAACGTGTAGCGCTCGCCGATCTTTGTGTCCTTCATCAGAGCAATGTCGGTGTCGAACAGGCCGGGGCCGACCAGAATGTTCTTCCCGGTATTGCCAAACGTTCCCGGAGCGTTTGGCTGAAATGCGTTGATGTTGAAGTACTCCTGAATCAACGCGGCATGGGAACGATTGGGACTCATCCTCGCTTGGGCGATGGTGAAGCCGGGAACAAAGTCCGCGCGGTCGGCATAATCTCCCGAGAGAGAATTGTCGCATCCGCACATAATGCTGAAAGGAAAGCCGCTGCGCCAGGTCACGATGGGGGCCACGCGCCAGCCGTTCAGGAATTTGCTTGCCGCACCGGTCAGGTTGAGGTGAGGAATCTGCCAGATGCCTGAAAACTTAATAGCGTTCGGAACGTTGGTCGTCGCCGGCCCGTAGTTGACGTTGCGATTGAACGGGTCCGTCTGATAGTAGCTCTCATTGCTGGTGGATTCGGAAAAGTCATTCAAGGCTTTGGACCACGTGTAATTGGCAAGGAAGGAGAGCCCGTAGCTCATTCGCTTCTCCAAGCTCAACTGAAGCGAATTGTAGTTGGAATTGTAGCCGGAATCCATCATCCCGATGGGGCCAAAGTTGGGATAGCGTCGGTTGCCGCCCAACGCATAAAGCCCGGGGTTAATGTCCGGCATGGGCTCCTGGTCGGAGGTTGCAAACAGGTGGGTGCCCTTGTTTCCAAAATAGGCCGCCGTGACCAGCCAATTTTTCCCAATCTCCCGCTCCAAGGTCATGTTCCATATGGTGATTTCCGGAATCTTGAAGCCGAGCGGGAAGAAATAGGCGAGGGTTGCCGGCAGCGTGAAGGAGACATTGGAGGGCGGAACCTTGGGCCCAAACTGCGCCGGAAACGGATTCGCGATTCCGGCGCTGCCGAAAGGATCTGCAAAGTTCACTTGATAGAGGTTAAAAACGGGGGCAAAAGGCGCAACCCCCATGTCATCCTGGTAGGCGAGGGTTTCCGGAGGTTGATAATAATAGCCCGCTCCGCCGCGCAGACTCGTCTTGCCGTCCTTCGTGAGACGGTAGGCGAAGCCGATACGCGGGGCAAACAGGCCCAGATGGCTGTAATACGAACCCTGCGGGCATCCCGGGTCACCGGCAAACAAGAGTCCCTGGGGCGCGTTGGGGAAGCGGGTGGATTGCTTTCCCGGCTCGAAGCACGGCAGTCGCCCGTTGTTGGTCGTATAAGGAATTTCAGGATTCCACCTCAGGCCACCACTTAACGTGAGCCGTGGAGTGGCGCGCCAGTCATCTTGCAGGAAGGCCGACCAGTTGTAGCCGGTGACCGTTCCGTAGATTCCGCCTCCCTGAGTGAAGTCGGGGACACCCAACATGAAGTCGGCCAAATTGTCGCCGGAATAGCTCCCCTCGAAGAAAAATTGCCCGCCTTGCAAATACTGATTGGAGATGGGCGCATCGACGCGCAGCATCTCGCCGCCGAAAGTGAGCTGCTGGCGGCCTTTCAGTAGCGTCACCACTTCGCGCAACGTCTGGTCGCCCCGGTTGTACGCTCCCACATTCGCGGAAGCGACGGTAAAATAACCGTTGACCGCGATATAAAGCTGCGGCGAAGGCGACGGCGCGATGTTGACGCCCAATTGGTTGGCAGAAAATGGCGCCGAGGCAATGTAGCCACCGACCTGCTGGTTCCAGCCAAACCAAGTGTTGAAAAGAAGATTGGCCGATTGCGTGTAGGAATCATTCAGCGCAACGGTTTGCACCCGCACCTGGTTGGCGTTGGCATTGAGCGTCAGGATGTTGTTATTCACCATCGGCGTGGCGGGTTCCGTGAATTTGGTGTAGAAATAGCGCCCGCTGAGATGGTTCTTGCCGCGATAAAAATCTATCTTGCCAAGAAACTGGTTTTCGTTACTATCCGTTGCCGCTCCCAGGTAGTTAAGTTCGGTGCCGCCGGCGTTCGGTAAAGGCACATATTTCAGGAGATTCAACGCAGGTGTTGAGAGGTCGGCTGTCGGAATCTTATTGTAAGGAAAGGGGTTGCCCGTACTGGGATCCGTAAGCTGGACGCCGCCGTTCGCTAGCGCGGCGGGCGTGCACATGCCGGAAGAATCGTAGGACGAACAGTAGGAAGAGAAATCTCCCTGCCGCTCAGCGGCCGTCGGAACGAAGGCAATCTGCCCGTTCGGCGCGGTGCGTGTGCGCGTCCCCTGGTAGCTGCCGAAGAAAAAGAGCTCGTCTTTCTTGATGGGTCCGCCGAGCGTTCCACCGAACTGATTTTGCTTCAACGTATCCCTGGCCGGAGCAAAGAAGTTGCGCGCATCGAAGATGTAATTTCGGACAAAATCAAAGAGATCGCCATGAAACTGATTCGTTCCGGACTTGGTGACGATGTTGACGACGCCGCTGATGGCATTGCCATACTCGGCGCTCATGTTCCCAGTTTGAACGTTGAACTCTTGAATGGCGTCGGGATTCGGAAAAGGGAGGTTGGTATTCATGTAAGTGTCGTTGTTGTCCGTACCGTCCAATTGGTAGCTGACGCCGTTCGGCCCGCCTCCGTTGACGTTGGCATACTGTTCCCCGGGATAGGCGCCGCCCTCACAACCCACGCCGCAATATTGGTCGGTCACGTTGTTGGCCCCGGGAATCAGAAAGACGAGGCTTTGAGCCTCGCGCCCGTTTAACGGCAAGTCCACGATGCTCTGCTGGTTCACCAACTGCCCGACCGTGGCTGAGCGGGTTGTGACCAGCGGCGCCCCAGCGGTCACGGTGACTCGTTGGGTGACGGAGCCGACCCGCAGCACCACCGCCTGACTCGCAGCCTCGTTCACGGTGAGCACAATGCCGGATTGGGCATAGGTCTGAAAGCCCGCCTTGGTGACGGTCAGCTTGTAGGTGCCGACCGGCAGGGCAGGGAAGAGATATCTGCCGGAGGGGCCGCTGGTCACGCTTTGTGAAACGCCCGTGGCGGTGTTCTGCGTCGTCACCGTCGCCCCAGGGACCGCCGCGCCCGAAGGATCGGTAACTGTCCCTCCCAAGCTTGCGGTCGTGAACTGCGCTGCGGCTGGGACTGCGCTAAGCAGCACCACGGACAGACTCACCAACAAAATTGGATTCATCCATCCCCTCGCGGCCTCTATTTGCTTACGCATAACTTTTCCTCCCTGCGCATTGTTCATTTCAGGGCACCCCTCAGGGGCGCCTCTGACAATGTTTTGGCGGAGATTGTGACCCTTCCCGACGCTATTTTCGCCAGCTTGCTTCAACAACCCAACGCAATCTGCAATGCCAGCTACCGCAGCATAAGAAAAGCAAACGAAGGATATCAAAGTAAAATTCGCAATGTCAAGGGTTTTCTCTCGCCTGCTCGAAATGGCCTGCGACGAAGCCCGGGTAGGCGATGTGATGGCTTTTCATGCCGATAACGTTGGCCTTGAAAACAGGAATGAAACAGCCTCAACCGGAGCGTTGCTCCGACACCTCTTTGCATCGAGGGCCAAAAAACGCGAAATTTGCTCTTGCTTCCGTCACAAGGAAATGAAACAATACGAAAGCTATGGTGGCCGGAAGGGACCGCAACGGGACGGGTCGAATGCTGGCGGAAGAAAGGCGACGCCAAATTCTTCACCTTGTTAACGAAGAGGGGAAAGTGTTGGTGGAAGATCTGGCCAAGCGATTTTCGACCTCCGAAGTGACCATTCGTCTGGATTTGGAAGATCTTCAAGGCCGGGGCTTGGTACACCGGACGCATGGCGGGGCGCTGCCCGTGCCAAACGGCGCGTTGCTGGACCGCAATTTGGCGGAAAAAGAGAAGCTGTATCGCCGGGAAAAGGCGCGCATCGCGCAGGCTGCGGCGAAGCTGGTTCAGGAGGGGCAGTCGGTGGTACTGGATTCAGGAAGCACCACTACGATGATTGCCCGCGTCTTGCGGACGTTTCGCAATTTGACCATCATTACCAACGCTCTCAATATCGCCGCGGAACTGGCGGGCAGCAACCTGGAAGTGATTCTGGTGGGAGGCGGGCTGCGGAAGGAGTCGTTTTCGTTGGTGGGGCCTTTTGCAGAAGAGGTCTTAGGCAAGCTCAGCCCGGACATTCTTTTCCTGGGTGTGGACGGCTTCGATGTGGGATTTGGAATGACCACGCCCAATCCCCAAGAGGCGCGCGTCAATCGCCTGATGGTCGAGGCTGCTGACCGGACCGTGGTGGTCTGCGATTCCAGTAAATTTGGGCGTCGAAGCCTATGTCTCATCGCCCCTACCTCTGCTGCCGATCAGGTGATTACCGATTCAGGGGTCCCAAGATCTGATCGGGAGAAGCTGGAGCAGGCAGGCATTGTGGTAACGGTGGTGTAAATTTTTGCGGAGCGTAGCGGAAGGGAGCAGAAGACGATTTCCATGGCACCTCATCCTGACCAACCCGGTGCGGTAACGCTGGCTGAAATCCTTTCTCAGCCGGCGTGCTGGCGAGAATGCCTGGCGATTTTGGAGGCGAGGGATTACGTCGGCGAAATGCGTCGCGGCAGCAGCAAAATTTCAGAGTGGATGATGATTGGCTGCGGCTCAAGCTATTATGCCGCCATGGTGGCCGCAGCCTCCTGGCGGGCGCTAACTCAGGACCGAGCTCAGGCGCTGCCGGCCTCTGAGATTTTGCTCTTCCCGGAGCTGGCGTTCCCAATTTCGGATACCAGCCGCCCGATTCTCATTTCTCGATCCGGGAGCACGTCGGAGGTTTTGAAGGCGGCGGAATATTTCAACCATGGCCGTCACATTCAACCCGTCGCTATCAGTTGCGTGGCGGGACAGGCGCTCGAAGGCCTGGCCGGCCTGACGGTGGTGTTGCCGCCGGCTGATGAGAAAAGCATGGTGATGACGCGCTCGTTTACTTCCATGGTCCTTGCCCTACAATATTTGGCGGCGGGATGGGCGGGGAACACGGCCTTCCAGCAAGCGCTGAAAAAGCTCTCGGCCCCCATCGAGAAATTGCTCTTGGAATTACCGGCGCGGGTGGAGAATTTTGTCTCAACCCATGACTTTGAAGACTACGTTTTTTTGGGGCAAGGTCCCTTCTACGGTGTGGCCAATGAGGCCATGCTCAAGGTGAAGGAAATGTCATGCTCTTATGCGCAGTGCTTCCATACGCTGGAGTTCCGTCATGGGCCGAAGGCCATCGTGAGTCCGCGAACCCTGGTCACCTTCTTTATTTCTGAGGTGGGCTTCTCGAGTGAGCTTGACTTGCTGGAGGAAGTGAAGAGTTTAGGCGCCGTGACGCTGGTGGTGGCGAACCGGGCCACGGCCAGGGTGCGAGAAGCGGCGGATTTTGTGGTGGAACTGGGGCTCGACGTACCCGAATTTGCCAGGCCCGTGGCCTCGATTCCCACCGGCCAACTACTCGGACTCTTTACCGGCCGCAAGAAGGGCATCAACTCGGACCGTCCGCCCAACCTAAGCCGTGCCGTGATTTTGCAAGACTAGCTCGGCAGCAACGGCAGAACTTGCCATTCGGGCGAGGGCAGAAAATGGTAGGTGAGAAATTTCGCGCTCCCGAGGTCGTCATCGCCGGGGAACTCAACATGGATTTGATTTTCTATGGCTTGCCAGAAACGCTGGAGCCGGAACGGGAGCATTTGGCGGAAAAGATGGCGTTCACTTTGGGAAGCTCGTCGGCCATTTTTGCGCACAATTTGGCGGTGCTCGGCAGCCGGGTGGGTTTTATTTCACGTATTGGTCAGGACCGAATGGGCCAAGCGGCACGCGAATGGTTGAATGAAAGCGGTGTGGACACCTCCCGGGTTCGCTGCTTGCCCGCGCCGGCGCGGAGCGGCCTGACCGTGATTCTGACCCGACAAAGGGACCGCTTGATCTTGACCTATCCGGGGACCATTTTCGAGCTGAGTTACGATGATCTTGATTTCGATTACCTGCTTTCGGCGAGGCATTTTCACCTTGCCTCTTTCTTTTTGCAGCGCGCGCTGCGACCTCGGATGTTGGAATTGTTTCGTCGCCTGAAGGAGGCGGGCTTGACCATCTCGCTCGACACCAATGACGACCCCGAAGATGCGTGGGATGGCAATCTGTCCTCCTTGCTGGAGTTTGTGGATATCCTTCTGGTGAACGAGCGGGAGGCCAAGCGCCTGACCGGCACCGAAGAGGTTTCCGAGGCTGCGGAGCGATTGGCCAAACGAGCGGCTCTCGTGGTGGTGAAGCTCGGTTCCCAAGGAGCCTTGGCGCGGCGAGGCAGCAAGCAATGGCAAGTTCCAGGGCTGAAGGTTTCCGTGGTGGACGCTGTGGGCGCCGGGGACAGTTTCGACGCGGGCTTTATTTATCAATACCTCCGCGGGGCGGATGTGGAGAAGTCGCTTCGATTCGGAAATCTAGCGGGAGCGCTTTCCGTCACCCGCGCCGGCGGCACTGAGGCTTTCCGGGATCGCGCCCATCTGCGAAAATTCATGGAGGAACACTGGCCGGCGCCTGCCGCCGAGGCCGAATCTGGAATACGCTATGATTGACTTTCACACCCATCCGGTGTTAATCCGCGAGCTGGTAGCCCAGGACCCGAGTTTTGAGCGGGCGGCGCGGGAGGTGTTTTATATCGGCAACAATTTCCAGCCGCTTGAAACCTTTCTGTTGCAGATGGACGTTGCCGGCATCGAACGGGCCGTGTTATTGCCGGTGGCGTGTCGCCGCGCGCGCCAGGTGGATGTGGGCACCAACGAGCAGATCGTGGAGCTCTGTGCCAAAAGTCCTCGGCTGATTGGGTTTGCGAGCGTGGACCCGGGCGTCAAGACCGCGCCGGCGGACCTCGAGCGAGCTATCCGGACGCTTCATCTGGAGGGGTTAAAACTTGACCCGGCGCTTCAGGACTTTGATTCCGGCGGGCCGGAGGCTTGGGCCGTTTATGAGGCTGCAGAAGCGCTCAAGATTCCCGTTTTGCTCCATACGGGCTTGAGCTGGGCGCCGGGGTCGGCTCTCGAGCGCGGCCACCCGTTGCGCCTGGAGTCCGCCATTCGGCGCTACGCGCGGCTCAACTTTGTTTTGGCGCATTTTGCATGGCCCTGGGTTTGGGAAGCGGTAGCGTTGGCCATGAAGTATCCCAACGTCTTTCTGGATACATCCTGCCTCTACTACGATAGTCCGAAGGAGTTTTTCGAATTTGTCTTCACCCGGCAAATTCCGATCACGCTGGTGGAGCGGACGCTGGCGAATCAGATTGTCTTTGGGTCCAATTATCCGCGGGTCGAAATCAAAAACATGGTGCGAGCGCTGCGGGCCCTGCCGCTGACGGAAGGTTGCCTCAACAAAATTCTGCGAGAGAATGCCGAGCGCCTTCTGGCGCGGGGCCATGAGGCCGCCATGAGCCATCGCCATGATTATTAAACTCGAGCGATTGAAAATTCAGAGCCGTCGTTCCGAGGAAGCCATCAATATCACGGCCCTTGTGGAAGAGGCCATCGCCCAAAGCGGTGTGCAAAACGGTTTGGTCCACGTGATGACCACGCACACGTCATCGGGTTTGGTGGTGACCGAAGGTATTCCGTGCCTGGAGCAGGATATCCTCACCCACCTAGCGCGCCTGTTTCCGGAAAGCGAAAATTATCACCACCGACGTTATCTGGACTATGACGGTCGCTTGGGCTTCAATGCGGACGCGCACCTGAAGAGCGTGGTGGGCGGCATTAGTTGCAGCTTTCCGATCGAAAACGGGAAGATGGTCCGCGGCTCTCGCCAGACCATTTATTTTATGGAGTACGACGGGCCGCTCGAAAGAACTTGCTTGATTCAGATCCTCGGCGAGTAGTCGAAATCCCTCTGCGATTTACCGACCCCATTTTTCTATGTCGGCGCGGCGTGGCAACTCGGCCACGAGCGTCCTGCAAAACCCATGCCTTACGGATCCCGAATGGGTCATCTGAAAGGTGTGGGGATTGACGGGTGCGGTCTGGTCGAATCTTGATTTGTTCCGCGCAATCTGTAATTCTAACCGTCTCACTGGGACGGCGCCGGCGGTCTCAACGGCTGCTCAAGCATGAAAGAGATGCTCATATTGAGCGAAGCCTCGCCGTAACGGGTGCCGAAAGCCTTCGTTTTCGCGCACGCGCGGTCGGGCAAGGCATGGACTGCCGTAAATTTCTTAGCCGAGGCAACAGGTGGGTTATCAGGATCTCAGAGCCTTTGTGAATCGCCTGGAGCGCGAAGGCGAGCTTTGCCGTATTCGCGCGGCCGTGGATGTGGATTTGGAAATCACGGAGATTACCGATCGCGTCTCGAAAGCGGGCGGCCCGGCGCTGTTATTTGAAACGCCGTGTTCGTCGCGCGACGGGGTGAACTACTCGATGCCCGTGCTCATCAATATGCTCGGCACGCGGCGACGCATGGAGTTAGCCTTGGAAGTGGCTTCGCTGGAGGATGCAGCGGGGCGCATCACGGAGCTATTGGAGATGGCGGCGCCGGAAGGCTTGTTGGACAAGGTGAGGATGCTGCCGAAGCTGGCAGAGATGGGATCGTTCTTTCCCAAAACGGTACGCCATGGACCGGTGAAGGAAGTCATCGAGCGCGAGGATTTCTCGCTGCGGCGCCTGCCCGTGATGAAATGTTGGCCGGAAGACGCTGGACGTTTTATCACCTTTCCGATGGTGATTACGCGGAGCCCCAAAACCGGACGGCGCAACGTCGGCTGCTATCGCATGCAGGTCTATGACGAGCGAACCACCGCCATGCACTGGCAGGTACACAAAGGCGGGGCGGAACATTTCCGCTGGCTCGAGCGCCAAGGAGGGAAGCGGCGGATGGAAGTGGCGGTCGCGATTGGTTGCGATCCGGCAACCATGCTGGCCGGCATTCTGCCGCTTCCGGCGGAGGTAGATGAGTTCCTTTTCGCGGGATTTCTGAGGCGCCAGCCGGTGGAATTGGTGGCCTGTGAAACGGTGAAGCTGGAGGTTCCGGCGCAGGCGGAAATTGTGCTTGAAGGGTACGTGGACCTGGATGATGTTCGCACGGAGGGTCCCTTCGGCGACCACACGGGGTATTATTCGCTTGAGGATCAATTTCCGGCATTCCACCTCACCTGCATCACGCACCGCAAGAATCCGATTTATGTTTCGACCATCGTGGGGCCGCCGCCGATGGAAGATTATTGGATGGGTTATGCTGTGGAGCGGCTTTTTTTGCCGTTGATGCGGCAACAGCTTCCCGAGGTCGTGGACATGCACATGCCGGCGGAAGGCGTTTTTCACAACCTGATGATTGTCTCCATCCGCAAAAGCTATCCGGGGCAGGCGCGGCGGGTCATGAACGCCATTTGGGGCCTGCCGGGGTCCATGTTCACCAAGTGCATCGTGGTGGTGGACGAGGACGTGGACGTTCACAATCTGCGCGAGGTGGCGTGGAAGGCCCTCAATCACATTGACCCCGAGCGCGACATTCAATTTGTGCTGGGGCCGGTGGATCAGCTCGAGCACGCTTCGCGCTTGCCCTGCTATGGGTCGAAGATGGGGGTGGATGCCACGCGCAAATGGCCAGGCGAAGGATTTGCGCGGCCTTGGCCAAACGAAATTGTGATGGATCCCCGAGTCAAAGAGAAGATTGACGCCTTGTGGCCTAGCCTGGGCCTCAGTCGAGAACACTCGTAGCCAAGCGTGCGGCGAGCGGCCGGTATTCCACAAAGGAATGGCGCCGCGCGAAGAGGAAAGGGATGGCAGAATACGATTACGACATTCTGGTGATCGGCTCCGGCCCTGGTGGGCACCACGCCGCCATCCAAGCCGCGAAGCTCGGCAAGCGCGTGGCTATTGTCGAGCGCAAGACGGTGGTAGGCGGGGTGTGCATCAATCTGGGGACCATCCCCAGTAAAACCTTGCGCGAGGCGGTGCTCTATCTTTCCGGCTACCGCGAGCGGTCGCTCTACGGGGAGTCTTACGCGGTCAAGCATGACATCACCATCCAAGACTTGCTGTTCCGCACCCAGCATGTGATCCAGCATGAGATTGACGTAGCACGGCGGCAACTTTTGCGGAATCGGGTGGAAATTTTTAACGCCGGGGCGTCCTTCGTGGATGGGCACACGCTGCGCCTGGATTTTGTGGATCAGCGCGGTTACCGAGAAGTGACTGCGGCGGTTATCGTTATTGCAACGGGGACGCACGCCACGCGCGATCCCCACATTCCTTTTGACGGCCGACGGATTTTTACCAGCGACGACATCCTGGGACTCGACCGGCTGCCGCGCACGCTGACCGTGGTGGGCGGTGGGGTGATTGGCTGCGAATATGCCAGCATCTTCGCCACGCTCGACATTCGCGTGACGCTCGTGGAGCGCGAGCGGCGGCTGTTGCCGTTTGTGGACGAGGAAATCGTGGACACGCTGAGCTATCACATGCGGGAGAATCGCGTCACGTTGTGGCTGGGAGAAAAAGTCAGCGGAATCGAGCCGATGGAGAACGACCACGGCGGCTCCGTGCGCATATCGCTCGAAAGTGGCAAGCAAATCGTCACGGAAAAGGCCCTTTACAGCATTGGCCGCACCGGAGCCACCGATTCGTTGAATCTCGCCGCCGCCGGCCTGAGCGCCGACGGGCGCGGGCGAATGAAGGTCAATGAAAACTATCAAACCGCGGTTCCGCACATTTACGCGGTCGGAGATGTCATTGGCTTTCCGAGCCTGGCGTCCACCTCGATGGAGCAAGGAAGGTTGGCGGTGTGCCATGCTTTCGGGGTTCCCGCGACGACGGCCCGCGAGTTCTTTCCTTACGGCATCTACACCATTCCGGAAATCTCAATGGTCGGGAAGAACGAAGAGGAATTGACCGCACAGGATGTTCCCTACCAAGTGGGGAAGGCTTCGTACCGGGAAACCGCCCGAGGCCAAATTATCGGCGACCTATCCGGCTTGTTGAAGCTAGTGTTCCACCTCGAGACCCGGCAGCTCTTGGGGGTGCACATCATTGGTGAAGGGGCGAGCGAACTGGTGCACATCGGACAGGCGGTCCTGAGTTTTGGCGGTAAGGTGGACTACTTTGTGAACACCGTGTTCAATTATCCCACCTTGGCGGAATGCTACAAAAACGCAGCCTTCGACGGTATCAACCGGCTGGCCACCTAATTAGGCCAATTTTTTGAGAGAAGGTCCTTGTCCTCCCACACGCCTCGGGGGAGGGTTGAGGAGCGCCGCGCGCTGCAGGCCGAGCTTTCGTCAAAGTCAGGGCGTGGCTGTGAGCGAGGAGAGCGCTGGCAGAGAAAAAGAGCAGGCCTTGCGCCTGCTCTTTTTCGCCGGTTGAATTTAGCTTAGCTCTTAGAATTTCCCTTCATGGCTGCAGAGGCTTTTTTGTTGGCGGCCATGGCCTTAATTGAGGAGGGGAACACGAAGGCTTCACTTTGCCCACGCGGACGGATTTCCGTGATGGCATGGTTGTTTGCGCTCAGTTTATTGTAATCCACCTCGGTGTATTGGTTCTTTCGGCTCTCATTTTTCACCGTTACCGGCACGCTGGCCACTCGGCGGCCGTTGCGGTTGAAAAACGCCATCTGGCTGTTGTTCGAGAGCAAGCGCAGCTTGTAGGTTCCGGGGTGTAAACGAGTCGTCCCAGCGACGGTGGCAGGATAGATCACGTCAATTTTGTAAGACCTGGCGTATGAAAGACCAGCAAGAACCAACATCGCGCCAGTCACGGCAAGTGCAGATTTCACTTTTTTAACCCACATGTCGAATAAAACCTCCCTTGATTATTTGTCTCTTCACTTAAGTTAGACGCGCCCTGCCAGGATAAGTTGCCTGTCTGCGGTGAAACGAGGCGTTTTCACCAGAAATATTTCTAAGGAGCGGTGCGGTGGCGCGGGAGATAAACCGTCTCGCCCTGTGTGTGATATACAAAATCGCCCGGAATGTGAAGAACTTGGCGATAGTTTTTTTGGAGGACGGACAGGAAATTTCCGCCGAATTCCACCGAACCATACCACCAGCGGCCGTAGGCGGTCTTGGGATCTTTGCCGAGGATGACCGCAGAGAACTTTTTTTCTTCGAGCATCTTCCAGAGGGGATCCGCAAAGGTTGGGTTGCGCTCGGAAATGACCCGGAACATAAAGGCGTCCAGCAGATAGGGCTCTTGGTGAGCGAGGATGGGAAGGAGCGGATTTTCCGCCAGAATCGGTCCAGGATGCGGGCCCAAGGCATGAAGAATGGTGGCGTAGCGCCAGCGTTGCGGAATAGGGTCGGAGCGACGATAAGCCATCAAGGCCGGCGCCAAAGAGAGCAACCCGGCCATGGCCAGCGCTTGGATCCCAAAAAGGGACGGCAAGCCTTCCATGCGTGCAATCCACGTCACCATCAAAACGACGGCCGCAATCTGGACGTCCAAGAGGTGGTTAAAATCGGTGCCCGGGGAGGTGTAAATCACCAGGGTCGCCCCCACCGCGGTCAAGAAAAACAGCGGTGGCAGTTCCCGGAAAACCTTCCCTGGCCAGGCAAAAAGAGCGGCCACCGCCAGAACAAAGAACGGCAAAATCGCCGGATCAACCTCCATCATGTCAGCCATGTGAATCGGAGCATGGGCGACGTTGCCCCAATTCATGCCGCCCGAGGCGGAGGCTTTCATCACCTCATAGACTCGGCCGTGAGAAGCAAGGAAAACGGCAGCGCAGGCAAGCACCGTGCCCGCCACCACGAAGATGAGGAATTGGATGGCACGGCGCCTTTGTCCGGAAAGCCCAAAAAATAGAAACAGGGTGCCGGCGGCGTAAAGGCTGGTGAGCTTGGAAGCGAAAGCCAGGACGACCAGCAGAGCCGCAATCGCCAAGGTGATCCAGCCCTCGGGCAGCGCCAAGCAAACCACAAGCGACCAGACCACGAAAGCGGCGGCCAGAGCATCGCCGCGCACGGTCAGGAGAATGCGCTGGCCGGATTGCGGCGCCAGAACCAGGATGGCCCCACAGAGGGCGAGGAGCCGATCGGTGCCCAGCGCCCGCAGCAGCGCATAAACGCCGCCCAGCAGCAGGATGGCGCTGAGCAACGCCAACCCGTATCCCGCCAGGCGGGGATCGCGGGCCACGCTCATCAAGCCGGCGAGCAGAACAAAAACCAACGGCGCATAGCGCGTGCCGCCGAATCCCAGCGGACCATACAAGGGCCGATAAAAAACACCGTGGCGCAAGTCATCCGCCAAGGCAAACCAAACCCCGGCTACGTGGTCCAGGTAGGCGTCGGTGCGCCAGCAGACAGCAATGCGCAGCGCCGTGACGATGACCAAGGCCGCCGCGGCCAGCATCAGGCACCCTCGGACAAGTTGCTTCATCCTTGACACTCGGAATTTCCTTTCTTGAAACAAGATCGCAACACGCTGCCGCGGGCCGTTGATCCGAGGGGCATTGTACTGCCAAGATCTTTTTCTGCAAACTTATCTTCCGCAGCCAGAGCGTTCGCGCGTCGGCCGGCACCTCAAGTGGCAAAAGGAAATTGCGCAAAAGCCGTCGCGCGAGGCAAGGCGCACCGAGGGCGTGGCATCGTCGCACCGCGTTTTGCATGTCCGGGCTTATCGAGCGAGCATGTTGAGTTCGAAATCAGGCGCCGGCGGGGTTGATTCAAAGAAGAAACGGCGCGGAGCGGGGCAATCCTATTTAGAAATCAAGGTCCAAGTGGATTGTGCGCTGAACGTCACTAAGCTAGACTCTATCTTCGATTGAGCAAGGGAATAACGGCACCGCGCAGGCTTTCGCGCCGGCGGAAAGGGAGACTGGATGACGGCTGAAGAACAGCGGCTTGAGGAAACGCGCCAACGCAAGGTGAACTGGAAACGCTGGGGCCCTTATCTGAGCGAGCGACAATGGGGCACGGTGCGCGAGGATTACAGTCCCGACGGCACTGCCTGGGAATATTTGCCGCACGATCACGCTCGGTCGCGGACCTACCGCTGGGGTGAGGACGGCATTGCCGGCATTTGCGACCGACACCAATACCTCTGTTTCGCTTTTGCCCTTTGGAACGGCCGCGACCCCATCTTGAAAGAGCGATTGTTCGGCTTGACCGGCAACGAAGGCAATCACGGCGAGGATGTGAAGGAATACTACTTTTATCTCGACTCGACGCCCACGCACTCTTACATGAAATACCTCTACAAGTATCCTCAAGCCGAGTTCCCCTACCGGTGGCTGGTGGAAGAGAACCGGCGCCGTACGCGGATGGACCCTGAGTTTGAATTGGTGGACACCGGCGTGTTCAACGAGGGGCGGTATTTCGACGTGGTGGTTGAATACGCCAAGGCAACCGCAGAGGAGTTGCTGGTGCGGGTGACGGCCTGGAATCGTGGACCCGAACCGGCGGAATTGCACTTGCTGCCCACGCTTTGGTTCCGAAACCGCTGGACGTGGAACCGCGACCCTCACCGGCCACGATTGTCCGCGGAGAGCGCGCCGGAGGGAGCGGTGGCCGTCAAAGTTGAACATGAATATTACGGAACCCGCTGGCTGTTCGCGCAAGGCGAGCCGGAACTTTTGTTCACGGAGAATGAAAGTAATTTCGAGCGCTTGTGGAATGTTCCGAATCTATCGCCCTATGTAAAAGATGGCATTCATGAGGCTGTGGTCCACGGCAAGAAGGAGGCGGTCAATCCGACGCAATGCGGGACGAAGGCGGCTGTCCATTACCACAGCGTCGTCAAGCCCGGAGAAGCATGGGTGCTGCGGCTGCGCTTGACGGACCAGACCGCGGCGGATCCATTTGGCGAAAGCTTCGACAAAATTTTTGCCGAGCGACTCGCAGAGGCTGATGAGTTTTACACCACGGTCATTCCCCCGAAGTATTCGGAGGACTGCAAAAACGTGATGCGGCAGGCGCTAGGAGGGCTTTTGTGGGGGAAACAATTCTATCATTATGACATCCGAACCTGGCTGCGAGGCGATCCGGCCTTCCCGCCGCCTCCGCCGGAGCGCCGGCAAGGCCGCAACCATCAATGGGTTCACCTTTACAACGCCGATGTGATTTCCATGCCGGACAAATGGGAATATCCGTGGTATGCGGCATGGGACCTGGCCTTCCATTGCGTCACCATGGCGTTGGTGGATCCTGACTTTGCCAAGGAGCAGCTCATTCTGCTGCTGCGCGAATGGTACATGCACCCGAACGGTCAGTTGCCGGCTTACGAATGGGCTTTTAATGACGTCAATCCTCCCGTCCACGCCTGGGCCGCGTGGCGTGTTTACAAGATTGAAAGGCGGCGGCGCGGCAAGGGTGACCGCAAGTTCCTGGAGCGCGTCTTTCACAAGCTCCTCATCAGCTTTACGTGGTGGGTCAACCGGAAAGACGCAGCCGGCATGAACGTGTTTGAAGGCGGCTTTTTAGGCTTGGACAACATTGGGGTGTTCGATCGCTCCAAGCCCCTGCCGATGGGGGGGCAAATCGAGCAATCCGACGGTACCAGTTGGATGGGCATGTTCTGCCTCACCATGCTGGCCATCGCCTTTGAATTGGCGACCGAGGACTCCGCTTACGAGGACGTGGCCAGCAAGTTTTTCGAGCACTTCGTGTATATTGCCGACGCCATGAATAATCTCGCGGGCCGAGGCATCGAGCTGTGGGACGAGCAAGACGGCTTCTACTACGACGTGCTGAGCTGGGGCGACGGAAGGCACTTGTTTATGAAGGTGCGCTCGATGGTGGGGCTGATTCCTCTATTTGCGGTGCATTCGCTCGAGCCCGAGGTCGTGGACCACTTTCCGGGATTCCGCAAAAGGATGCAATGGTTCTTGGACTTTCATCCCCGCATGGACCAATTGTTGGATGCCAGCCAAAAGTCCCAAGGCGGCGTTCGGCGGCTGCTTTCCTTGGTGCCGCGGCAACGGCTGCTCCGCGTGCTGCGCACGATGCTGGACGAAAACGAGTTTTTGTCGCCTTATGGAATTCGCTCCCTTTCCAAATATCATCGGGACCATCCTTATGTTATCGAATTAGGGGGCGAGCGTTATTCGGTGAACTATGAGCCGGCGGAATCCACCACCGGCGTGTTTGGCGGAAACTCCAATTGGCGCGGGCCGGTCTGGTTTCCGTTGAATTTTCTGCTGGTGGAAGCGTTGCAACGGTTTCATTACTATTTTGGCGACGAGCTTCAAGTGGAATGTCCGAGCGGCTCCGGCCGGAGGATGAGTCTTTGGCAAGTGGCGCGCGAGCTCTCGCAGCGGCTAACGCGCATTTTCCTTCGACGCGAGGACGGCACGCGCCCCGTCTATGGCGGCACAACGGTGTTCCAGAGCGATCCGCATTGGCGGGACCTCATCCTTTTTTACGAATACTTCCACGGAGACAACGGGGCGGGCATCGGCGCCAGCCATCAAACCGGCTGGACGGCGCTGGTCGCAAAACTCCTGCAGCAAAGCGGCCAATGAGCTATCTTGCGGGAGAAGGTGCGAGTGTTCGGTGGGGCGCGGCCGGCCTTACTTAGTTTTCATCACATAGACGCCATCCCACACGCTCTCTTCGGGAGGATGGTCGAGGAACTCCTGACATCGCTTCTGAAAAACGCTGGCTGGGCCGTCCTGGGGATAATCCTTCATGAGGTTGTTGAAAATGCCGGCCGCTTTTTCCCACTGCGCCTCGCGGTAAGCCACAAGCCCGGCCTCGAATCGGGCGATTAAGTCCTCGAATTTCGGCTTCTCTTCGAGCGCCCCCAGCAGTTCGTAAATCCTGACCGGCGTGGTTTTCCCTTTAACGCGAATAAAATCCAATTCCCGCGTCACAAAACTCTCGCGAACCCGGGCGTAGGTGTATTGGCTCAGGATGATGCGCGTGCCAAACTGCTTATTGAGTCCCTCCAACCGCGAAGCCAGATTGACGTTGTCCCCCATGATGGTGAAATTAAAGCGGCGTTTGGAACCCATGTTGCCAACCAGTACGGAGCCGGTATTGATGCCCACGCCGAAGTCAATGAGCGGCAGATGGCGTTCCGCCCACCGCTCACGGAGGCCCCGCAACGCTTCCGTCATGCCGAGGGCAGCGCGGCAGGATCGCTGCGCATGATCGTCCTGCGGGTAAGGCGCGCCCCAAAAGGCCATGATGGCGTCGCCGATGTATTTATCGAGCGTCCCCCAGTGCCGGAAGATGACCTCCGTCATGGCGGAGAGATATTCGTTGAGCAACTCGACCAAGGCGCTCGGGGAGAGGCCCTCGGAAAGCGCGGTAAAGCCGCGAATGTCACTGAACATCACCGTCAATTCTTTCTCTTCGCCGCCCAGTCGCAGCAACTCCGGGCGCTCCAGCAATTGGCTGATGAGGCCCGGTGGCAGATATTGTTGGAAGGCACTGCGCACCCTCTTCTTTTCCCGCTCTTCAAAGAAGAAGCGATAGCTGATGATGGCGGCATAATCGGTGGTGAGCGTGGCCGTCGGCAAAAACACCGCAATCCAAATTCGGTCGGCGACAAACAGGTCATATGCCAGCCAGAGGAAAAGCGCCAGCGTCACGACCAAAATCAGCGTGGCACGGGCCGGAGGCGCCACGCTCAACAGGACACCCGCTCCCAAACTGAAAAGAATAAGGAAGAAAATATCCAGGACGTTTTCGCGCACGCCTCGGCGGATAAAGCGGCCATTCAGGAGGTCGTCAATGAAGTTGGCGTGGACCTCAACGCCGGGGAAACCCATTTGCTGAAACGGGGTCACCGCCATGTCCGCAATGCCGAGCGCCGTGGGGCCAATCAACACCAGCTTGTTGTGAAAGACCTGTGGGGGAATGCGGTGCTCCACCACGTCCGCCAGAGAATAGGTGGGATAGGTTCCGGAAGGGCCCCGGTAGTCAATTTGCACAAAGCCTTGCGGATCGGTCGGGATAATCCGCCGCCCCAGGCGAATGTGTTCAAGCCCATCGGGGCCAAAGACGACGTCCACCTGGTTGAGCGGAAGATTCAGATAAGCCATCGCTGCGGCGACGTCGAGCGAGGGATAGAAACTTCCTCGAAACCGCGCGATAACGGCGGCCCGCCGCAGTGTGCCGTCCGGATCGGGAAAGGCGTTGAAGAAGCCGAAATTCTTGGCGTAAAGCGCAAACCGAGCCAGGTTGGGAGAAAGGCCAGTAAAATCCGGCCCTTCAAAAAACTTCGCATCTTGGTGGTGAATGATGCGGGGATAGGCCTGAAACGAGAGGTAGTTGATAAACTTCTCGACCCGTTTCTGGTTTTGGCTTCCGGTCTTGGAGCGAGGCAAAAAAAAGTAGCCGAGGATGGCGTTCGGATAATGCGCCAGCGCGGCGGCAAACTGCTGGTCATTGTCTGCGTGGGCCAATAGGCCGTTAAGCTGAGCCATAAATTGCCTATGGGTCGGACTTGCGGGCCGTCCGAGCGTCTGAGCATCCTGCTTGACCTGGCGAAGCGCCTGCAACGCCGAGTTTTCATCCGGCTGCGGAAAGTTGATGTCGAAGGCCACGGTGCGCGCTCCCGCCTGAGCCAAATCGTTCAAGGCGTCTGCCAAGTAGCTGCGCGGAAAGGGCCAGCGGCCCAGCACATCTTCACTTTTTTGGTCAATGGCCACGATGACGATGGCCGGATCAGGCAATCGCCGACCACGCAGTAGAAACCGAGTATCGAGGGTTTTTAATTCAATGTCCCAGAGAAACTGGAAAAGCGGCGAGGGTCTTGGGGCCAAATACACGGGCACATAGAGCGCCAAACTGCCCACGCAAATGATGCTGCTAATGAGGAGGCCGGCGCGGTTCCGACGGATGAACCGGCCGACTCTCGACCCGATTTGCCGGGGCAACCGTAACATCGCTAGGGTTGAGGCGCGGGGCCGGATTGAAGCCTCCACCCAGCCTCACTGGCAACCACAAGAGGCGGGTGTGGCCGGGGACACAGCATTGAGCACATTCTGAGTATTGACCACCGCATTGGTGGCGGCGTTGACGGCGTTGCCGGCGGCTGCAAGCGCATTCGCGGCCGCTGCCGAGGCAGCCGAGGCATTCGAGCTGGCTTGGCTGGCGGCGCTACTGGCGCTGCTTAACCGCGACAAGGCGAGGCCGGATAAACTGGCCGAGGTAATCATCTCACCGAGCGTTGTCGCCCTTAACGCCAGCTCTTGCGTTGGGGCCGCAGGAGGAACGCCCCGCACCGTGGTCAATCGGACTAACTTGTTAATCTGCGCCAGATTGACGGTGGTCGGTTGCGATGGCGGCAGATTGAGGCGAACCGTGGTGGTTTGAGAGGGATGGAGCTGCACTTTTCCGACGGCCGCCGGGTTGAGATTCCATACTTGCACCACTCCTTCGAGGCACCAGACGCGCGTGAAATTGGGGCCGGCCTCGACGATAAATTCCGTGCCCACCACGCCAATCACAGCCGTTTGTGTCCGAACCTGGAAATGCGCATGGGGCTGGGTAAGCTTCACCACTTTGGCCCGCATGATGCCGAGCGTGAGCTGAATGTCCGTCTGTTGAGCGTGTGGATGCTGATCTACAATCCTCATCTCCGAGCGCGCGCCGATATTGAGCACCGAGCCGTCGAGCAAGGCAATCCGCACTCGGCCGGTCTGGAGCGTTCGCACAAGGTCGTTCCAATCCACCGCTTCGGCGACGCTTAAGGTTTGCAGGGTTTTTTGCCCAGCAGGTTGCCGCATGGCGGTCGGAATCTCATTGGTCACGGAGCCGGCGGTTTTTTGCGGACCGGCGGGCGGATACCCTGCGCCCACGCGAACCCAACGACCGAGAGGAATCTCGAGGGTCCGGCCCGAGCGCCCGGCGAGGACTCTGCCACGCTCCGCATAGACTGCAACGCCACCGGCGATCGAGGCAATGCGGCAGAGCGCGGGGAAACCGTCTCCGCCGACCTCAACACGCTCATCCCTGACAGCAATCTCGGTTGGACGTGGCCCGGGACTACTCACAATCACCGCGCCTCGCGCCAACACCAGCGGTTCGAGGCCCCAATGCTGGGGCAGATTGATGGCGCTCTTGGAGGCCACGCTCACCATGGCGTCCCCCTCTAGCTTGAGCACGGCTACCGACCCGCTTCCTGTCGCCACTCGATCGCCCGGAAAAATCGCTGCGAAGGGTGGAACAGCCTGGCCATCCAACCGGACAGTTCCTTTTTCCGCTAAGAACCCCAAGGGCCTCATCGGGCGCGGCACATTGCCCGCCATCGCCGCGGCGCATAGGGGTAAATTCATCACCAGCAATAGAGCAATTTGTCTCCCCGGCATCGGCCCCTCCCGTTCCGCGACGCGAACCCCTTCACGTGGCGCTAAAGTCCAGCCTTCGCCTGCCTCACGTTAAACGTGGCCCTATTATCCAGAACCGCCTCCTTCAAGTCAATGCCAGACTTCTTAATATCCCTTTCAGCCCCTCCCGGCCGGCCTCATCCCGCCTGACACCAAGGCAATTGCAATCCGTTGGCCCTTGCACGAGGAGGGCAAATCGGGTGGAATAGCCTTTGGATGGACGCTCAGCAACAATCCGCGTTGGAAATTGTTCGGCGGCTGCGCGATGCAGGCTTCCAGGCATTTTGGGTGGGAGGGTGCGTGCGCGACCTGGTGATGGGTCGCAAGCCCAAAGACTACGACGTGGCCACGAGCGCCCCGCCGAGCGATGTGCTCCGATTATTTCCGGAAGGGCTGACCGTCGGCGCGCAATTCGGCGTCGTCATCGTGCCGCGGGAAGAGGGCAACGTGGAAGTAGCCACTTTTCGGCGCGATGGCCGCTACGCCGACGGACGCCATCCCGAGGAAGTCCTCTACGCGGAAACCGCTGAAGAAGACGTGCGGCGCAGGGATTTCACCATCAACGGGCTGCTCTACGATCCGATGAGCAACCGGGTGGTGGATTACGTGGGCGGGCAGGCGGATCTGCAAGCGCGGCGCGTGCGCACCATCGGCGAGCCGCTTGACCGCTTGGCGGAGGACCATCTGCGGATGTTGCGGGCGGTCAGGTTTGCGGCGCGGTTTGAATTCTCGCTCGAGCCCCGCACCGCCGAAGCTATCCGCACCCTCGCGTCCGGCATCCACCACGTCAGCGCGGAGCGCGTGCGCGATGAAATCACGCGGATTCTCACCGAAGGGCACGCCCGGCGAGGCTTTGAGCTGCTGGAGGAAACGGCGTTGTTGAACGAAGTCTTGCCGGAAATCAAGGCCCTTCAAGGCGTGCCACAGCCGCCCGAGTTCCATCCCGAGGGCGACGTGTGGACACACACTTTAATGATGTTAGAGGGATTGAAAGAGCCCACGCCCACGCTGGCCTGGGGCGTGCTTCTCCACGACGTCGGCAAACCGCCGACTCTGACCGTCCGCGAACGCATTCGCTTTGATGGTCACCCGGAGGTGGGGGCGGAAATGGCGGAGGCGATTTGCCGGCGCTTGCGAACCTCCAACCGCGAGACGGAGCGCATTACGGAACTAGTCCGCCATCATTTGCGATTCAAGGATTTTCCCAAAATGCGGCGCTCCACGCAGATGCGGTTCATCGGCATGGAGGGTTTTGAAGAGCACTTGGAACTGCACCGCCTGGATTGTCTCGCCAGCCACGGTGACCTGAGCCATTACGAGATGGCGAAACAATTGATCGAGCACACCCCGCAGGAGGAGGTCCGGCCGCAGCGCCTGGTCACTGGAGACGATTTGATTGCCTGCGGTTACGTCCCCGGGCCCCAGTTCAAAACGATCTTGCAATTCCTGGAGGACGCCCAACTTGACGGCAAGATTCGGAGCCGCAATGAAGCGCTCCACCTCCTCGCTGTGCAGTTTCCCATTCACGAGAGGTAGTTACTTGCCATAGGGGACGACCGCGAAGAAATAAACAACACCCCCGAGAACCCCAATGCCGATGACGAAGATCACTACTTTGACCCACATCATCTTACGGTCATCAGCCGTGGGCTTCTCTTCGTTAATCATCTGGAACATGCTGACCTCCTGCGCTCGCCCCGCTAATGCGAGGCGGGGAGGCGAACTATGGAAATTGCCGCATGGACCCCCTTGGAATGCTTTGCGAAAACTGGTACTGCCGGCTTCGCAAAGCGGCGCCTTCAACCGGACTACCTTCTCTCCCGCCTAATACTTTATGACCATTTGTGCGAAAGTCAAGAGCTTCCTAAAAATCATTATGAATGCCCAATCGAACTTGCGACAGGCTGTCATCTGACATAAAGGGCGTGGATGGCCAACATGTTTTTGGCTGCTTCTGAGGCCAGGGCGTTGTATGATTTTTCGGTTGAGGAGGGCCCATAGCTCAGTTGGTTAGAGCAGCGGACTCATAATCCGTTGGTCCCAGGTTCGAGTCCTGGTGGGCCCACTAAGAAAATCCAGCCTGGCCGCAGGCAGTGATGACCCGTGCGGATGGGCTCTATTTGGCCGAACGTGGCAGATGAACCACGGGCCTGAAAACTTGGAGCACGCTCACAGCCGTAATGCTGGCTCCTTGCCCACTCGTGGAAACCAGCGACCGTGAACCTTAAGCGGGAATTTGCTGCCAGCGGCCGCTCGGACAGCCAATGGCGGCCAGCGTGGCACTTGTTCATGGAGAGTAGGATCTCGATATCCATGCGGGAGTAATAAATAAAGAAGCCCTACTGCTGGCGAGAAAGGGTTTAGGCTCCATGGAGCCACCCCGGAAAGGGAAGCGGAAAGAAGTCAGGTTCGAGCCAGTGCGTCTCGCGTTATGGGTTAGAGTTGTAGATGGCCGCCTCGGGAGCAACGGCGAAGGCAGCGATAGGCCAGCAGCAGCGCCCAAACATCCTAAGTTTTTGCACCCGAACGGCGACCTTCTTTGCCAACCTCTTGCGCTTGGGAGTTGGGGATGCGGATATCTTTGACAGGCAAGAGGGGACCGCGGAAAATCTATTTCCCGGAGCCGCCGCGGGTAGCAGAAAGCGCGATGAACGGGGCCTTGCTGGGTCAGCAAGAGCGCCAGCGTCTCGCCATTACCGCGGCCCGGAGCCCGCGAGTAGGAATCTGATCCGATCGAGAAACCTTCACTTCCGATGCGAGATGACGCTCGCGCTGTAACGATCGCCCCGGAAGAGAGAATGGGTCCACTCGATGGCCTGATTTTCTGAAGTGTAAACCTTGCGGCGCATGGAGAAAAGCGGGAACCCCCGTTTGACCTTGAGCAGACGAACTTCCTCGCCATCGGCCGGGACAGCCTGGAGAACCTCTTCTGAATACGCAAGGCTTACCCCATAGACGGTTTCAAGGATATGGTAAAGGGATTTGCGCTCAAGATCCTGCTGGTCGAGCTTGGGAAACAGATGCGCGGAGAGAGAGGCCGTTTCGATGCCCACCACTTGATTATCAGCGAAGCGCAGACGTCGGATGCGATAAACGGGCTCTCCGGGTTGCAACTTTAAGGCCCGTAAGGTTTCCGGGTCTGGAAGGATAAGACTGACGCCGAGGAGCCGGCTAAAGACCGTTACCCCGCGGCGCTCCATTTCCTCTGTAAAGCCTCGCAGCTCTTGGAAATTTTTCACCACGCGACCGAGGCCGGCGCGAGGAAGTCTCCCTTTTTCTACGACCAGCAATCCCTCGGCGCGAAGCACGTTAAAGGCCTGTCGCACGGTCATCTTGCTCACGCCCAACCGCTTCGCTACCTCACCCTCGGACCAAAGCGCGCGGCCAACGGGAATCTTCCTCGACTGAATCAGTCGCCTGACTTGATCCGCAATCTGCCGATAGTAGGGAACAAAGCTGGAGCGATCGAGCGGAGAGAGGTCAAACTGAGCAAGGGCTGGGCCCGAGTCGCGAAGTGAGGGAGCCATTGAATCCTCCTATCTAGTAAGCTAGCTTGATATCCATCTGCCCCTATGGTACCATGCCGGCATCGTGGACGTCGAATCCAAATCTCTTGACGTTGGCCAAAGCCGCTGCGGCAACACCGGCGGAAGCCTATAGGATTCGACAAAGGATTTAACTCTATGAAACCGCCGGACGTTATCCAGAGGCTATACCATGGTGTCATTGTTTCCTGCCAAGCTCCGGCAGGTTCGCCGCTCGACCATCCGCCGTGCATTGCGGCCATGGCCCTCGCCGCGGAACTCGGAGGAGCCACGGGAGTGAGGATCGCGGGAGTAAGGAACATTCGCCGCGTCCGCCGCGTGACCCAGTTGCCGATCATCGGAATCGAAAAGGTAAAATCTCCAGCGTCACCCGTTTACATTACCCCTACGCTGCGCTCGATGCGACGCATTCACGGGGCGGGCGCCGATATTATCGCGCTGGATTGCACGAGTCGCAAACGCCCCGGCAATTACACCGTGGAACAAATGCTGGATATGGCCAAGCGCGAGCTTCGGGCACTGGTTATGGCTGACGTTGCCACCGTTGAGGATGGCGTCCGCGCGGCGAGCCTTGGCGCCGACCTGGTGAGCACCACCCTCAACGGTTATACGGAGGAGACGCGGTGCAACGCGGAGGGGCCCGCTTTCAATCTATTAAAGATGTTGGTCGATCGCCTCGAGGTCCCCGTGGTGTTGGAGGGCAGGGTGCGAACTCCCCAGGACGTTGTCCGAGGCTTGGAACTTGGAGCGTACGCGGTCGTCGTGGGCACGGCGATTACCGGGGTTGAGACACTTACCCGGGAATTTGTCGGCGCCGCTAAAGCTGCCATGGCCAAGCGCTGAGCGGTTAAGGATTGAGACCTGAAGATTTCCAACGGGGCGACCCGTCAGAGGAGCAACGGCCGATAGAGCAATGGTGACGACCCTCCTTTCCGCGGTGGTTCATTGATGAAATTATTTCTCGGTGTTGACGGGGGGCAAACTTCAACCCGGATGGTTTTAGGGGACGAACGCGGTCGAATTCTGGCCCAGGCGGAAGGCGGCCCCAGCAATCACACCGAGGAGCCCGGCGGCCCAGAGCGGCTCCGGAGCGTCTTGCGCGCGCTGCTAAAAGAAATTCTCAACACCCCGAGTCGTGAACTGCGAGGCCGAGTGGAGTGGGAAGCCGCCTGTTGTGGCATGACGGGCGAACTGGAGATTAAGCGCCGCGTCATTCGAGGGCTTCTCCATAGCCGGCATCTGAGCGTGGTTCATGACTCGGTCAATGCGCTGGAAGGCGCGACGGTCGGTGCCGCGGGGATTATCGTGATTGGGGGAACCGGCTCGGTGGCGCGGGGTCGCAACGGCAAGGGCCTTGAGCTCACCATGGGGGGATGGGGTCACGGCTTTGGTGACGAGGGGAGCGGCTATTGGATAGGGCGCGAGGTGGTCCGTGCGGTTTTGGCGCAATGGGATCAGATGGGTGCGCGGACACGGCTGAGTTCCATGTTGTTGCGTCGTCTCTCAATTCAATCGCCTTACGAACTGATTCGGCGTTACTACGCGGGCACCTTCTCGCGGGACCAGTTAGCCGGCCTGGCTGCTTGGGCGGACGAGGCGGCGGAGGCTGGCGACCTTGTGGCTCGGGAGATATTAACCAGGGCCGGATTGGAACTCGGACGGCTCGCCAAGGCGCTGGCGAAAAGATTGTTTGGGCGCCCGCAGAGTAAGACTTCACCGAAGAGGCACGCTTTTTCCGTGCATTATTCAGGAGGCGTCTTCGGCAGCGCGAGGGTTCTCGCGAGCTTTACAGATTGCGTGCGAGCCTCGTTTCCAACGTGTGTTGTGAGCCCTCCGCAGCTCTCTCCGCTGCTAGGTTCGTTATTGCTGGCCTACCGCAGCAGCAAGGTGAATGTGGACGCTGTTGTCGGGAGCTGGCCTGGGCAAGTCAAGCGTCTTGCGGGATGACGGCGGAAGACGGGACCGAGCGTGGGGGTTCGGTGGCATGAGGCCCGGCGATCGGCGGGGATAGGTCGCTTGACAAATGGTATATAGCTATGCTACACACTAGCTTGTTTATGATGAGGCGCGATGAAACTGCAAGGCGGAGGTCGGCAAGGCTCAGCTTGAGTGGGCCGGCAGGCTTTCCCGTTGTCCTGCACGGGGCGCCCCTCGATGCGTCGGTGGAGGGTTGAATCCGAGCACTCACATTTTCCGGGTTAAAGGAGGAGTGATGGGCAAGAAATGTTTCTCAGAGGGCAGGGGATTTCTCGGGGGCTTAGGGATAGCCGTGATGGTCGCCTTGTTTTTTTCCGTGCCTTTGTCGCTGCGAGCCCAGTCGGCCTTGGGCTCAATTTTGGGGCGGGTGACTGACACTTCGGGCCGAGTCATTCCCCACGCCGAAGTCGTCCTGCGGAACGTCGCGACCAACGTGACCACGGTGGCGCGCACCAACGGCGTCGGCGACTACCTTTTTGCGAACCTTATTCCAGGGTCCTACGACATCAAAATATCCTCCAAAGGTTTCAAGTCCTTTGTCATCACGCACGTGGTGCTGAGCGTGGATCAGACGGTGCGTGAAAATGCCGTTTTGACGGTGGGGAGCCTCACCACGACGGTTCAAGTAAAAGCCAAACTCCCGGTCGTGCAAACCGATACTTCCTCGGTCGGGAGTGTCATTGATTCGTCCCAGATTGACTCCATGCCGCTTGACGATCGAACTAATATTTTCGGCCTGTTAGCGTTGGCTCCCGGCGTGCAAGATGCCGGAACCACGGCACGGATTGCCGGCGACGCTTGGCGAGGGGGCGTCAGCGAGTCCACCGACGGAGCGGAAAACTTGCAGGTTGAAAACGAAATCTTGGGGGCGGGATTTCCTTCGCTGGCTTCGATCAGTCAATTTAAGGTCATTGACAGCACGGGATCGGCAAAGTACAACGCGCCAACGGCGATTGTCATCTCCACCAAGTCAGGGACGAACCAATTCCATGGTTCACTCTTTGAGTATAACCGCATCGCCAAGCTGGAAGCCGCAAACTACTTTGCCACCAGCCTGCCGAAGGGGCCGTTTGTCCGTAACCAGTTTGGCGGATCGTTGGGCGGGCCGATCAAGCATAACAAGCTTTTCTTCTTCGGCAGTTTTGAGGGTCTCACCTTTCGAACTTCCACGACGCGAGAAGGGGCGATGCCCACCCCCGCGCTGTTGAATGGCAATTTTAGCGGTTTACCGCCCATCAAGGACCCTTCGACTGGACTTCCCTTTCCGAATAACCAGATTCCCCCGAATCGGATCAGCAGCGTTTCAAAGGCTCTATTCCCGTACTTTGATACGCCCAACCTACCCTCCAGCAAGCCCGGAGGACTGGGAACAAACTGGATCGGAAACGTTGGAACTCAGCAGGACAATTATCGCTACGAAGGTCGAGGCGATTATGACCTCAACCAGGACAACACTCTCTCGGTTCGGTATTGGAATGTTCGGCAGACACCGAATTATTTCGGCGGAGGGACCGATAAATTCGGCGGCGTGGGCGAGCCCGAAATTGATCAGAACCTGGCGGTGAACTATACCCATATCTTTTCATCCAACCTGATGGACCTGGCTTCGATTGGATGGGATCACATCTGGGACCGGCGGCAGCCTCAGAACTACACGATTCAGCCCGGTACGCTGATTCCGGGCATTCCTGCTGGCTTCCCAGGTTTGGGGGGCTTGCCGCGGGTGGCCATTACCGGCTTCAACGGGCTCAACGACAATCCGGGAAGCGGGGATGTCCAGCAGGACTACCAATTTTCGGACGACCTGACATGGATTAAGGGCAACCATACCTTTGATGCCGGCTTCTCCTTTATGCACTGGCAGTTTTTTAACGAGCAAAACCTTAGCCACGGAGTCTTTTCATTCACGGGACGGTACACGGGCAATCCGTTCGCCGACTTCTTGCTGGGCGATTTGTCGTCGTCGAGCCGCCCCATTGCCCCTCTTGCGGCAACGCCAGCCAATGATCGGATTGGGATGTATTTCCAAGACAGTTGGAAAGCCACTCCGCGACTGACCCTGGACATGGGCGTGCGCGACGACATCCCCACGCTCTATAAGAACATCACCGGCAACATGGCCAACTGGTATCCCAATCTCAATCAAATTGTTGTCCTCAAAGGTCAATACAACGCCAGCCTGTTTCCAACCCTGCCCATTATCAACGGGTCCAGCGTCGGCCTGAATCCGGGGAACTACATTGGAACGGATTACAACCAAGTAGCGCCTCGATTCGGGTTTGTGTTACGCCCGCTCTCGACCACTCGGCTGATCCTGCGCGGAGGGTATGGAATGTATTACACCCTTGAACCGTGGGCGTTTGGGAGTTTTGAGACGGCGGTCAACCCCCCGTTCACGGGCACACAGAATTTCGAGCCGGCGCCCGGCCCAACCCCAACCCTCACCTTTGCCAACGCCTTTCCAACCGGAAGCGGCACGGTGCCGAGTGGCGTGACGATTAGCGCCTATCCGAAGAATTACAAGTACCCGATGAGCAACGAATGGAACATGACGGTGGAGTCTCAACTCTCGAACAGCATGTCGGTTCGGGCGACCTATCTGGGCATCGAAACCGAACATTACACCCAGATTTTCGACCTTAACCAGCCCGTTCCAGCCCCTGGACCGGTCCAGCCTCGACGACCTTACCAACCGTTCGGGCCGATCAATTATTACGAAAACGGACAGACGGCCAATACACAAGAGCTTCAGCTCTCGGCGCTGCGCCGTTTCTCGAAGGGACTTTCTTTCGAGGTCGAATATGCTTGGACGAAGGCTCTCGACAGCGGCGGAACAGACACGACAATTCCTACTGACAACCGCAATATCCGGCTGGACCGCGGTAATGACCCGTTTATTCGCCAGCAGTATCTTGTCGCGAACTATGTTTACCAACTGCCATTCGGCAGGGGGGAACGCTTTCTTTCCTCTCTGAGCGGTCCCCTGAACGCGGTTTTAGGCGGCTGGGAAACGAGCGGCATCGTTACCCTTGCCAGCGGGCTCCCTTACTCGGTGATCTTTAGCAGCACCATTGAGGGATGGCCCAGCAATTACGCCAATATTGTTGGTAATCCTCACGTGAGTTCTCCGTCGTTGAGTGAGTGGTTCAACCCAGCGGCGTATGCTCTGCCTCAACCTTTCACTTATGGCGATGCAGCACCGTATTCTCTCTTTGGCCCGGGCTACTCGGTCTGGGACACCTCCATATTTAAGGGATTTTCGCTGACGGAACGATACAAGCTGCAGTTCAGGGCAGACTTCTTTAACGCCCTGAACCATCCCAACTTTGGCAACCCCAACAGCAACATCAGTGTCCCGACCCGCGTGGGGACCATTACCTCGGCGGGAAGCCCTCGGGACATCCAACTTGGACTTCGGCTCACTTTCTGAGGCCGGGCGGCCATGGGGACGGCGTCGCGGAGGGGAACCACCCGCGACGCCGCGGGCAGGAGGGAACTTTGGCGGGTCACGACGGGAAGGTGCCGCGGCGCGACGTCTTACGAACGCTCACGGCCCTTTCGCTGACACCTTTTGTTCCGATTCCATCCGAAGGGCAGATTCGGCCCTCCGTCCATTTTAGTTGCCGTGAGGACAACGATCTCTTTCGTGTGGCGCGTTCATCGGGGATTGCCTGTTCACGCCACGACGATGCCGAGCAAGCCGTGGCACGAGCGCCACGGGGTTCGGGCGTTCTGATTCTTGCCGAGGATTATCCGCATTCAACCACGCGCCTTGGCCCGCAGGTGTATCACCACGCGGCTCAAAAAGGTTTAAGGCTTTACGTCGAGTTTCCGTCGTTTGTTCCGAATCTGAGCGTTGGAGAACCCCGGCACGTCGCCTACGGCAAGAATCACAACGTTCTGGACCGCGCCGTTGTGGCTTCGGAGGCCTTTGCGCCGGCGCTGCAGCGCCTACGAATTCTCAGCCTGCATAACTGCATTTATGTTCCCCTGAAATCTCAATCACCCGAACTGGTTCTGGCGCGCGTGGCCGGATTTGACACCGCGGTTTACGGGCTTCCGCATGAGGGAGTCCACCCGGTTCTGTTCCAACATCCGAACCATCGCATCCTGGTGGCCACAACCAAACTCAGCGAATTTGTGAAGGGTCGTTATGCGCCTTCCGAGGCTTGGCGGTACGTTTGGCGATGGGTCTTCGATTGGCTCTTCCCAAATCAGCAATTCGCGTTACTCCAGTGGACTCCTGCCGTCCACCCGACTCGGGGCAAAAATCAATCGCTGGCGGAAGGCGCCGAATTGAACGCCTTCCGACGAGGCGTCGCGTGGTTTTCGCGCGCCAAGCTTTTCGTGGCGCCGTCGTGGAGGGAGGTGATTTATCAACCTCCTTCCGCGCACGCGCAGCTTCCGGATCCTTTGCCCTCCTGGCCCTTGGGCAATGGCAGCGATGGAATTCTCGAAGGGTTTTCAAGCACCATCGAATGGAATGGCACTCAGCCGGTGGGGTGGGACCTCCGCACCGACTGCGCCTGCGAGGTTTCGATGGTCATGGCCTTTTCCGGCGGGATCGAAAAGAAGCCGGAAAACACCAAAATCGCCGTCAATTTGAATGATTTTATCTATTTCAATTCCATGTTCGCTTCGGGGCCCCGCGGCGACCCGAGCAGCCCCTCCTTCGGTTTGCTAGGTTGGTCCTTGCCCAACGCCCTGGACATTTACTACGGTGATGACAACGCCCGATGCATGTTGGGCACCCTGGCGGCGGGGGGCGTGTTGCAATCAGATCGCTGGGATGAGAAGGTCCTGCGGTGCATGCTCGCCAATCTGCGAACGGCCGGGGCTTTGGGCTTTCGCCACAACTACCTGACCCAGAGCGAACTGCAGAAATTCGGCTGGCGGCACTTTTACGATGAGAAGTTTGTGAATTACCATCCGCACTATCAAGCGTACCTTTGGGCGTGCTTTCTGAGAGCTTACGAAAAGACCCACTACGCTCTTTTCTTGGAGCGGGCGCGAACTGCGATTCGCATGACCATGGCGGCCTATCCCAACCATTGGCGTTGGACCAATGGCCTGCAACAGGAGCGCGCCCGCATGTTGTTGCCGCTTGCCTGGCTAATTCGGCTGGAAGACACCCCCGAGCATCGCGCATGGCTTCAGCGCGTCGCCCATGATCTGATTTCCTTCCAAGATAAGTCCGGAGCAATTCGTGAAGAAATCGGCTTGGCGAGCGAAGGCGAATTTGGGCCGCCCAAATCCAATGAGCAGTACGGAACTTCCGAAGCGCCTTTGCTGCAGCAGAATGGCGACCCGGTAAGCGATCTCCTTTATACCACCAACTTTGCCTTTCTCGGTTTGCACGAAGCCTTCGCGGCCACGCACGACCCTTTCTATTTGCGTGCTGGGAACAGGCTCGCCCAATTTCTCTGCCGGGTTCAGATCCAATCCGAGAAACAGCCGGAGTTGGCGGGGGGATGGTTTCGTGCTTTTGATTATGAACGCTGGGATTACTGGGCCAGCGCTTCTGACTGGGGCTGGGGGCCGTGGTCCATTGAAACGGGGTGGACGCTGTCCTGGATTTGCGGGGTTCTGGCAATGCGCGATCAGAAGACTTCGCTTTGGGAGTTAACCGGGCGAACGTCTTTAGGGCGGCATCTTCATCATCTGGTGTCGCTGATGTTCGGCTAGAGCGTGATGGCCAGATGGGAGGCGGTCCCACCCCACCGTTTCGTTGAGCTGGTCTGAGAAGATGAGACAGCGCTCTGTGGAAAGGCTATAACCGGCCACGCATGGAAGTCATAGGAAGGATTGCTCAGAGGGGCGTGCGGGTCTGACGGATTGAAGTTGGAGGCATGACGAAGTTGAATCGCCGAGACTTTCTTTATGGCCTGGGGGCGAGCGGGATGATGATGGGGGCTTCCCCACAAAATATCAGCGCTGCGTCTGCCTCCGTGGCAACCAAGCCGATGGCGGGAAGTTGGTTTGAGTTTCAGCACCAAGCCACCGTGGAAGGGGTGGATTGGGATCCGGAGTGTGTCCGCTTTACCTGTCCGCAATGGGCGGCAAAAGTCAAAGAAATCGCCGGGGTGGGAATGGAATACCTCGTGCTGATGGCGACCGCGCTTGACTACCGCTCGTTTTTCCCGACCACCCTCTTTCCGCCGTGGCGGTTGGCTTGTTCCAACCCGTTAGAGACCGTTCTCTCAGCCGCGGACCAATGCGGTGTAAAGTTTTTCATCGGAGACGGCTTCTATGGAGATTGGCGCAGCCCTAAGATCATTTCCGACCCCGAGGCCGCCAAGAGGCGTCTTCAGGCCATCGAGCAACTAACCCGGCTTTACAGCCACCACCGAAGCTTTTACGGATGGTATTGGCCGAATGAGGCGTTCATCAACCGGTATTTTTCCCAAGAGTACATTCAGTACGCTAACACCTGCTCGCGCCTGGCCCGCCAGTTGACACCCAGGGGCAAAATCCTCATCGCCCCCTATGGGACTCGCGTCGCGGTCCCCGACGATAAATATGTGCGACAGTTGGAGACCTTGGACGTGGACATCATCGCGTACCAGGACGAAGTGGGAGTCCGCAAGTCCACCCCGGAGGAGACGCCGGCCTTCTACGAGGGTTTGAGGAAGGCTCACGACCGTGCGAAGCGATCGGCGATTTGGGCGGATGTCGAAATTTTCCAGTTTGAAGGCGCCGTTTACAAGAGCCCGATTCTCCCGGCTCCGTTTTCACGGGTCCTCCGCCAAATGGAGGCCGTTTCACCCTGGGTTGAAAAGATCTTGGTCTATCAATACCAGGGCATGATGAACCGACCGGGTTCCACGGCTTTCTGCGGTCGGTCCGCTTCGACGAAGCTTTACACCGCGTATGTGGACTGGCTTAAAAGCCACAGAGTGCCCTCGAGGTTAGGGTAAAACTTTGCCTGTCTCGGTAAGAGGGTGGATTCGTCTCAAGCTGTCTCTGGATGACGGCGATGAACCTTCAACACTTACCCGAAGCTGATAAAGCCAGGCATGATGATTGACGAGATGGTTCTCAATATTGACATTGCACCGACCGTTTTGGACCTGGCAGGCGTCAAAATTCCTCCAAAGCTTCGAGGGCGAAGCATCGTTCCGTTTGGAGGGTGGTGCTCGGTGGGCGCATTGAGGATACCACGAAGCATTTTAACCGCGTTTGGAATCGAAAAGGGATAAAGCACTGAAGGGAGAATCTATCATCATGCGGAAGTCGCTAGCTTCAAACTGGTTTCTTGTTTTGTCAATCGCCTTGCTTTTCGTCTGGCCTGGGGTTGGGAAGGCACAGCAAGCGACCCTGGGCGGCGTTGTCCCCATCACTAGTGTCATGTTACATAAATAAGTGACACATGAGCCGATGGATGGTATAAGGACTCATGTTCACTTCTACAAAGCCGTTGCGCTTGCAAGCTCGGGAGCGAGCGAGCCTGCAAGCCGTTGTTCGCT
>JAKCCV010000007.1 GCA_021838785.1 Acidobacteriota bacterium
TGATGGTGACGACGAAGGAAGGGATGTTGAAGGTAGAGCGGAGCGGGGCGGAGCAAGAAGTGGCGGCGGGCAAGACGGTTTCGCTGCCGCTGAGCACGGCGCGCGCTCCCATGCCCGTGGCCCCTCCGCCGGCAGGGATTTCCGGGGCCCACATTACCACGGCGACCGCCCTCGGGGTTGGCGCTGTTGGTGCCGGCGGGCTAGCGGCGATTCTGAGCGGGATTGCAATGTCCAGGGCCGGTAACGCGAATAGCTCGGCGAGCATGGCCAATTCGACGGCCAGTATCGCCGCTAGCAATGCGGCCGCTGCAACGAGTGCCGCTAACTCAGCGACCAGTGCGGCGAGCAATGCGGCGAGCAACGCTAATAACGTGGGCTGTGCGTTGAATACGTTTGCAAATTCGCAAGGCATGGCAAGCCCTTACATGCCGGCTTCCGGGTATAGCTGCCCGTAAGCGGTTTGAAGTCCGTTAAAAATAAGATCAACGGGCGACGACCTGCGGGTTGTCGCCCGTTTCTTATTTGGCCGCAAATTCCTCAGAATGCCTAGCTTGAGGGCTTGCGGATCGGCCCCTCCTTCTGAGCGCATAAGTGTGCCACTGAAACTCCGGAAATAGGGCTCAGCGTCATGGCTGACTTTCCACCGTCGGCTGTATGACCGCTGGCTAGCGCAAGTGTCCTGAGTCGTAAGAAGGATGAATAATTCCGGGCCGTCCGGCCTCCCGCAAGTCCTTGGCGATCTCTGTGCCTTGGCGTGAAACAGGCTTTTAGTTGTTCATCGAGCTTCGGACTTAGGACGTTAGACTCTCCAGGCATCCGTTAGGAGGCCTCGCTGCCGTTCCTCTTCCAGCATGTTTGACTTGGAATTCAAAGCACGGGCGCGAATCCTCTCCTCTCGGCAGGGCGCGGATCATTGTAAACTGGACATGTGAAAAAAATCTTGCGTTGAGCACGGCAGTTTGCGTTCAGAGTGGATAATCCACGCCAGGTAGTCGACGGCGCCGCATGCCTCTCATCGAAGCCTTGCTCTTACTTGTTGTCCTCTCCCGCATTCTGGGGGAGATCTCCGAACACTATGGCCAACCGGCTATGTTGGGCGAAACCGCAGCCGGTGTAGTGCTGGGGCCCTCCGTCTTAGGCCTCATTCGTTACACGCCTGAAATCAGAGCCCTTGCGGACTTGGGTGTGCTGCTGCTGGTTTTTCTGGCAGGGATGGAAATGGACCTCGCCACCCTCTGGAAAACTTTTCGTGGCAGAGCCAGCCTCGTAGGGATTGCCGGTTTTCTGCTTCCCATGCTACTGGGGTTTGCGGCCGGCCTGGTCTTCAATTTAGGGATGACCCGCGCGGTCTTTACCGGTCTTTGCATTGCCATTACGGCGTTGCCGGTGAGCGCTCGTATTCTGATGGACCTCGGCAAGCTCCAAACCGATGTGGGACAGAGAATCATCTCTGCTTCCATCTTCAACGACGTGACGTCACTTTTAATCCTGGGCGTGATTCTCGATGTCAAGGCGAGGAGCAGCACGCCAGCAAGGGTTCTGCTCACGATCGGCACGGGAATCCTCAAGACGTTGGCCTTCATGGCCGCGGTGATCTTGCTGGCCAGGATAGTCCGCCGCTATTCCCCGCAACTATTCCTTCACTCGCATAACTTGCTGGACCGGTTGCTCGTGCGATTGAAGGGTAGAGAGTCCGCGTTTGCCATCGTTCTTCTGTTTGTCGTGGCCTTCGCAACTTTTTCGCAGGTCCTCGGCCTGCAATTTGTCGTGGGCGCGTTTTTTGGCTCAATGTTGCTCAGCTATGAAGTCTTGGGCCCGAGCAAGTTCTTGGAGGTTCAGAAAACAGCTTCGGACATCACGATGGGATTCCTCGGTCCCATTTTCTTCGCGGCGATCGGTTTGGAGTTCGACGCGGCGACCTTGAAACACTGGGGCTTGGTGGCGGCGATCTTGATCGTGGCCTTTGCAGGGAAGATCCTGGGTGGTTACTTAGGCGGCCGAATGGCGCATCTAACCAAGGAAGAAAGCTGGGCGATTGGGGTAGGACTGAACGGCCGGGGAATTATGGAGTTGGTCATTGCCAATATAGCCTTAGCGAATGGGTTTATCGGCCAGCGACTGTTCACGATTTTGGTGCTCATGTCGGTGGTAACAACTTTTACCACGCCGCCGCTCCTAAAAAGGGCGTACGCACGGCTCGAATCCCCGGGTTCCAACACGGCTCAGAAATCTTTGGATAAGGCTTGAGGCAACACCGGGTCGCGCGGTCCCCACTCATGCTGAGTACCCATTCCCATGGCGAGAACGTTGGTCCTACAAGGGAATAAGCTCAGGGGGTTGCGGCGTCTGAGGGCGCTATGATTCCTTTCCATTGGTTGTTTCCAGTTTCCATCCTGGCAGGCTTTGTGGGAGCCATGAGCGGCCTGGGAGGCGGAGTCGTGCTGACCCCGGCGCTCACGTGGCTCGGAGTGGATATCAAACATGCCATAGCCGTCAGCATGCTTTGTATCATTGCGACCTCGAGCGGATCGGCCTCGGTGTACGTGCGGCGTCATCTCGTCAATCTGAAGGCCGGCATGTTCCTGGAGATGTTTACGATTCTTGGCGCGCTCACGGGCGCCACCCTCACCCTGCTCATCTCTTCGCGGTTCCTCTACCTTGCCTTTGGCTCTGTTTTGTTGGGGTCCTGGATGGCCTTAATTCGAACAAAACGGCAGAACGGGCAGCCAACACCCCAGGACCGCTTTTCCCACTGGCTGGAACTTGAAGGGAGCTACCCCGACCAAGCGCAGGGTGAGACGATTCACTACCAAGGGCGCCGGGCTTATCTGGGGGCTCCAGCGATGTTCGGCGCAGGGATGATTGCCGGGTTGCTGGGCATTGGAGCGGGCGCGGTTAAGGTTTTGATTCAGGACTTGATCATGGGCTTCCCTCCCAAAGTCTCCACCACCACAAGCAACTTCATGATCGGGGTCACCGCCCTGGCCGGGGCCAGCGTTTATTTAGCGGCGGGGTTGATCAACGTTGGGTTGGCTGCACCCGTCATTTTGGGGGTGATTCTGGGCGCCTGGCTTGGCACGCGACTGCTGGTTCGACTGACCAATCAAGCTGTTCGCCGATTCTTTCTTTTGATCTTGCTGATCCTGGCGGCTGAAATGGTGATCCGAGGACTACGGGGCGCTTAAAGATGAACCCCGAACGAACCCAGAACAAGGCGGCATCAAACTCGCGGACCTCCTCGCAGTATAAAATGGACAGGGTGATCGGCTATACCTTGCAGGCGGGGGTCTTGCTGAGCCTGACCCTGGTCACTGCGGGCATGTTGTGGCAATGGCTGAAGACCGGGCGCTTGAGGCTGGATGATGCTCTGCGCGGCATGAATCTGTTTCATCTTGCGACGGAACAGGCGCGCCTGGGGGTGCAAGGTCACTGGGGGCCTCGCTTGCTCGTGAACCTTGGCGTTATCATGCTCATGTTGACCCCGTATGCCCGCGTCCTCGTCTCGGCGATGTACTTTATGGTGATTCTGAAGAACTGGAAGTATTCTCTCGTCACCTCGATTGTCTTCGCGGTTCTGACCTACAGCCTTTTCATTCGTTAGCTTTGCGCGAAAACCCTTCCGTGGAGAAATCCGAGGGTGCGGCGAAACGTTGGCCCGTTTGGGGTTGCAAAGAAACGGGCTTGGCGCCGAACGCCGCAGCCCGTAAACCGTGGGGGTGGGCTAAGTCTTCATCGCATTTTATGCGGGACGCGGCGGCCGCCCCGCCGGCCACGGTTCATCGGGTGCAAAGATCCGCAGGCTCGGAGGAGCCAGGATTAATCGGTCGTGAATTTGAAAATCGTCGTTTGGTGAAAGGTTTCGCCGGGCTTGAGTTCCGTGGTTGGGAAGTTAGGGTGGTTGGGCGAATCCGGATAATGTTGGGTCTCCATGGTGAAGGCTCCCCAATGCTCATAAACCTTTCCGTCTTTGCCCCTAATCGTCCCGTCAAGATTGTTCCCCGTATAAAACTGCAATCCGGGCTCGGTCGTATAGACCTCCAGCACGCGGCCCGAAGCGGGATCCACGGCGCGCGCGGCCAACACCATGCCGGGACCTTTGCGGTTGAGGACATAATTGAAGTCGTAACCTTTGGCATATTTCAGTTGCGGGAAGTTATCGCGGATGCGCGCGCCGATGGGCGTGAGCTTGCGAAAATCGAGCGGGGTGCCGGCCACACTCTCAATTTGGCCGGTGGGAATCATGGTGGGGCCGATGGGTGTGTAGTCGTCGGCGTTGATCATCACCTCCTGGTTCAAGATGTTCCCGTTGCCTTGTCCCGCGAGGTTGAAATAGGAGTGGTTGGTCAGGTTGATGACCGTGTCCTTATCCGTGGTCGCGGTGTAATCAATTTTCAGGGCGTTGTCATTCTCGAGCGTATAGACAACCTTCACGGAAAGGTTTCCAGGAAATCCTTCCTCGCCGTTTTTGCTGAGGTACGTGAGCTCGAGAGCCGGCGGCGTTGAGCTGAGCTCCTTGGCCTTCCAGTATTGCTTGTCGAAGCCATCAGGGCCGCCGTGCAAGCAGTTACCGTGGTCGTTGGCGGGCAAATGATAGACCTTGCCGTCCAGCCGGAACTCGGCGTGGGCAATGCGGTTCGCATAACGTCCAATCAAGGCTCCAAAAAAGGGGTTGTTTCCCAGGTAGCCCTCGAGATTATCGAAGCCCAACACGACGTCGGCCATCTTTCCTTGTCGGTCGGGCACGATGATGGAAACAATGCGGCCGCCATAGTTCGTAATTTTGACGATCATGCCCTTGGAATTGGAGAGGGTGTAAAGATCCACTGTCTGTCCGTTCGGCATTTTACCAAATACGCTCCTTTGAATGTTGAGTGGCACCACTTTCGGTGCCTGCTGGGCCGGCTTTTGAGCGCAGGCCGCGCAGAATATCGTGAAAAGGAACACCAGAGACTTTTTTATCACCTCACTCCTCCTGCAGGGCGCCCAACCTGGCCTCGCTGTCGTGCGGTCGCACCGGAACCTGTTCCCGCGTTCCTCATGGATTGGCGCCAAAGCAATCAACTCGCCACTGCATCGTGGCGTTCAATAGCATATCACTGATGTCCATTTCTTCAAGGGGGCGGCCGGCAGCGAGATCAAACCCGCGAGTGATTGCGGCTGGCTTTCCGAGGAACAACCTGACCCGGACCTGAGCACTGACTCGCTCACATCGGAAGGTCGGACCTGCCCCGTGCTATCCTTCTGCGGCTCGGCGAGGGACAACCCTTTCCAACGCGCCGACATCCTAGACGCCAGACCTTGAGGAATCAAGGGCTGTCACGGGGCATTTTTGCGGCTTCGTGGCGGAGTGATAGATCGCACACAACTTCACGGAGGAGGGGTGTCACGAAAACCCATTCGAACGCAGAATCTACTGCCGATGTGCAAAAGCTGACGCAGCTTCATTTCTCATTTGCACCTTCGAGGATTTTGACCGTTGGCCTGCAATTTCGGGTCTTTTCCCATATTGCGGCGGGGCACACGACGGCCGCAGCCGTAGCGAAGGCCGCGGGAGCCTCGGAGCGCGGCATGCGCATGTTACTGGATGCCCTGGCCGGGCTCGAACTGCTCATCAAGAAAGATGGCCACTATTTGCTCACGCCCGTTGCCGAGCGTTACCTGGTCCGCGAAAGCCCTGATTACGCGGGCTACATCATGGAGAGCGATTCGCTGTGGGAGGCATGGAGCCGTCTGGCAGATTGCGTCCGCACCGGGAAGCCGTGCCAGGCCGTCAACCAGCAGCAACGCGCCGAGGAGTTCTTCCCGGTCCTGGTGCGCGGATTGCACGTCACGAACCGCGAGCCGGCTCGGAGGCTAGCCTTGGTGCTTGCAGGCGACCATTCCCATGGCAGTCAACTCCGCGCCGTGGATGTCGCCTGCGGCTCCGGCGTGTGGGGGATTGCCGTCGCGGAAACCCATCCGCACGCGCAGGTGACGGCGCAAGATTTCCCCAAGGTGCTGGAACTCACTCGCCAGTATTTGCGACAGCACGGCGTTGAGGATCGGTACGATTTTCTTCCGGGCGATCTGAAGGAAGTGGACTTTGGGGAGAACCGATATGATGTGGCCCTGCTCGGCAATATCGTTCACTCGGAGGGCGAACGCGCCTCGCGACAACTGTTCAAGCGCCTGGCGCGAGCCTTGCGGGCGGGCGGCCGCGTGGCCATCTTGGACATGCTCCCGAGCGATGACCGTTCGGGTCCACCCTTTCCTCTTTTCTTCGCGCTCAACATGCTGGTGAATACGGACGCGGGCGACACCTACACGCTGGCGGAATACACCGATTGGTTGAACGACGCCGGCTTTGCTCAGGTGGAGACCGCCGATATCGGCTCGCATTCGCCCGCCATCATTGCCACCAAAAATTGAACAAGGCCACTGTTGGAGCATCTGGCAACCGCACCTGCACGGCTCTGGAGGCGGCGAAAGGGATCGCAGGAAATCATTTTTCGACGGTGGCGGCGCGTTTGGAGCCGGCAATCTGAGCTTCGAGCTCGGCCATATCGAGGACGATGACCTTGCGGCGCTCCATTTTGATGATGCCGCGATCCACAAAGCGGCGGAGGTTGCGGCTGACCAGATCGCGCACCGTGCCAATGGCGGCGGCGATCTCTTGGTTAGTTTCTTCGAGTGGAAACTCGATGCCGCGTCGCGTGCGAAGGCCGGACGCCACAGCGTGGTCGCGCAGGAAACGCGCCAGCCGATGGCTGACCTCTTTCAGGGAAAGTTCTTCGACCAAGGAAGCCATGTAGCGGAAGCGCCAGGCAAGGGCGCGAATCACCGCAAACGACACGGCGGAATTGCGGCGGCACAATTCCAAGAATTCGCGCTTCGGGAGATATAGCAGCGTGGAATCCTCAATGGCGGCCGCCGAGGCCGGATAAGCTCCGCCATCGAACACCGCCAGTTCTCCGACGGTCGAGCCGGCGCGCTCAATCACCAGCACCTGCTCGCGACCGGTTTCCGCCATCTTAAACAACTTGATGCCTCCTGATTGCACCACATAGAGTCCTTCGCAAGGGTCGCCTTCGGTGAAGAGCGTTTCGTCGCGGCTCAGGCGCCGGACGCCGCAGTGGCTCGCCAACGCTTGCAATTCTTCGCGGGGCAGCACGGAGAAAAAGGGAACGCGCCGCAGGGTTTCAATGGGATCAAGAGTGGCCATATGCCCATCCTATGCTTGGGCCGAAGTTGGAATCAAGCTGCGTTGAGTTTGAGCACGTCGGACGGTGTCGGCGGCTCGGCGAGCCACGGACAAAATCCGTTTGCTCGCTCCGGCTCCTGGCTGCCCGCAACGACGACTTAAGTCATCGCGCCAGTGCCCGTAACCAGATACCTTGGAAGTGTACCAGGTGAAACACAAGATGCCTGGAGGTTATAGGGGGAGAAATTCTCATGGCCTATGTGATTGCTGAACCGTGCGTGAATACCAAGGATACCGCCTGCGTGGATGTTTGCCCGGTGGATTGCATCCACCCGCGCAAGGACGAGGCCAACTTTGCTGATGTTCCGCTGCTCTACATTGACCCTGTCGAGTGCATTGACTGCGGCGCCTGCGTGCCCGTCTGCCCGGTTTCAGCGATTTTCCCGCTGGACGACCTTCCGGAGAAGTGGGCCAACTACACCGAGATGAACGCCGCTTACTATAAAAAATAAGAGCCTTCGGCCTGCCAGGGTAGGCGCGACGCGGCGCCCAACGGCGCGAAAGGCGCAGAGGCGCGGGGTGCGCAAAGGTAGCCGGGGTTTGGCTTCCTTTGCGGCTCTCGACCTGGGATTCGCGGCATCGAGAGCAGGTCGCGGCAAGACTGTTTTCGGTGTCGCGGGTACTTCCCGTTTTGCGTGTTACCGGCCGTATTTATTTCCCGTGTCGCGGGTGCTTCTGCGAACCCGCGACGGAAACGTCACCGTCGCGGCTACCCGATTGCCGGCAATTTGCCGCGGTCAAACCTCGAGGTCGGCTTAGAAGGTGCGCCGCTTTAGCCGCGCTACCGTGAATTTGGCCGTATCTGCCACTGCCATCACCGCCATCACCCCAGCCTGCACGGGATCTGTCACCACCAAGTCGGCCGCTTCAGGCACGCTCCCTGCCATGTTGAGGCTAATGACCAAAAGCCCCTGCGCTCGCACCTCGCGCACCGCTGCCTCAATCTCACCACCCATCAGTGCCCCCGCCAACACCAACGCGCGCGCCCGTGGCAGACGCGCCACGGCTCGCACGGCCTCCGCCAGCGGCTGCTCGCCCACCAGCGGAATGGTGTCAACGGAGATATGCTCACCCCGGATGTTATGCCGGTCGGCTTCCGAAATGGCGCCAATCGCAACTTGCCCCACCTGCGCGCCACCGCCCATGATGATGATGCGCTTGCCATAGATTTTTTGGAGAGTGTTCACCAGGTTGGCTTCGCGCACAACGCTCAGGGAGCGCAAACCTTCAATCACCGTTTCCGGCGATTCCGGCAAATCCACCTCGAAATAGATGGAAGCGCCGGTCGGACGGTCTTCAACGATTTCAACGGAAGCGATATTGCCCTGACGCGCGGCAATCACGCCGGTGAGTTGGTGTAAAACGCCGGGGCCCGATTGAGCACGAATCAGCAAACCGACGGTTTCTGACATTGGGTTTCCTCCCCATCAAGGATAGCGGCGACAAACTACAACTTTACAAGGTCTCTCAGCCTACCACACGCTGGAGCGCAAAAACTTATGATACTATTTCGCCCGACTGGAAGGAGCACGCTTGGTCTGAGGCAGATTACGCACGGCTCTCAGGTGATTCCACCCAGGTTAAACGTCCGTGGCATGACGCTGCGAGCGATGAGAGGCACCAGGGCGGCCCATCATCCGAGGGGCGGATAGTTTCAGTCCTTTTTAGGGAGCATTCTCATGAACCGAACTTCTCTTGCAGGGGTCGCGTTGGGGGTTGCGGTTGCGATGCTGATAGCCGCGCGACCACGGCCCTCCGCAGCGGCTGCCGGCGAGCACAGCGCCGAGTACGCCGCACTGGAT
This sequence comes from Acidobacteriota bacterium, assembly GCA_021838785.1. Classification (GTDB taxonomy): domain Bacteria; phylum Acidobacteriota; class Terriglobia; order UBA7540; family UBA7540; genus JAKCCV01. The sequence goes on from JAKCCV010000007.1 coordinate 9,043, forward strand.
TTGCGCGCTCCCGCCGGTGATCGCCCCACAAAGATTAATCCTCACGGCGTCACGATTCTTCCCAACGGCCGCTTGCTGACGCCGCTTGGTGCGCAAGTCAAAGTTCCTCCGCATCCCTACGGCCTGTGCCTCAGTCCCGATGGCCGAACCGTGGTCACCTCGAGCAACGGGACTTGGCCATTTGTCGTATCCATCATTACGCAGCTTCACAGCGCGCATCCGAGGGTCGCGCAAATCCCACCCGGCTACCCGCCTAAACACAGCTTGACCGATCCGCGCAGCGTTTACATGGGTGTGGCCGTCGCGCCCGACAATCGGACGCTGTTCCTTTCTGAAGGTAACAACGGGAAGATCGGCATTTTCGATCTTGCGACTCGCCGGGACCTCGGGTCAATTAGCCTCGACGGCACTTTCCGTGGGAGGGTTTATCAACATAGCCTGGTCGGAGAGCTTCGGCTTTCGCCGCATGGCCGCACGCTCTACGCGCTGGATTTGGCGCATTTTGAGCTGGTCACGGTGGACACGACATCAAGGCGAATCTTAGCCCGAACGCGGGTGGGACGGCTGCCGTTCGGGCTGGCGCTCTCGCCCAACGGCCAACTTGCTTACGTGTCAAACATTGGCATGTTCCGGTATTCGGTGATTCCTGGTTACAACCCGCGGCACCCAGGCCAAACCGGCCTCCCGTTTCCGGCGTTCGGGTTCCCTTCGCCCCAGGCTACCAACGGAACGGTTGTGGACGGTAAAAAGATTCCAGGGCTCGGCAGCCCGAACGTGCCACAATCGAATTCCGTCTATGTCATTGACGTTGCCGATCCGCGCCGGCCGGCAATCCGGGCGCGGGTTCGGACCGGCCTGCCCGTTGGCCCGGAATCCGTCGGAGGATCGAGTCCCGGGGCGGTGGTGGCGGGACGCGAGAAAGTGTATGTCAGCAATACCGCGCAGGATAGCATCACCATTTTCAATGCGCAAACTGGGAAGGTTGAAAAGACCCTCGTGCTCACACCGTCAGTGAGGGTGCGGGGCCTGCGCGGGGTTCTCCCGTTTGGGCTGGCTCTAAGCCCGGATGGGTCTCGTCTCTATGTAGCCTGCGCAGGTATCAATGCCGTGGCGGTGCTCGACACCCGAAGCGAGCGCGTCTTGGGTTATTTCCCAACCGGCTGGTTTCCGGCAGCGCTGGCGATCTCGCCGGACGGTAAAACCCTTTATGTCGCGAATGCCAAGGGTTTCGGCGCGGGGCCTAACGGCGGCCCGAATTTTCACCCCGGACCGGAAGGCGTTTATATTGGGGACATTACGAAAGGCACCGTCTCCATTGTCCGGATTCCATCGGACAGCCGCTTGAGTTTTTTCACTCATGAGGTTGTGGCGAATAACGGTTTTTTGCCTCCCTCGCATCTGACGCCGCGGCCCGCAAATTTTCCGATTCCTCCTCCCGGGATGGTGAGCTCCGAAATTCGGCACGTCGTGTTTATTGTCAAAGAAAATCGGACGTTTGATGAGGTCTTCGGCGATCTCGGCAGCGTGGGTGGGGAGCGTGTGAACGGTGTCCCTGAGATGGCGCGGTATGGTATGGACGCAACGGTGATCAATCCAGGCGAGCCGGTGATTCACCACGCGCGCGTCACGCCTAACGAACATGCCTTGGCCCGCCAGTTTGGTATCAGCGACAATTTTTATATGGACTCGGATGTTTCCGTGGACGGCCACCACTGGCTCCAAGGAAGCTACCCCACGGAACTGCTGGAAAGCGCCTGGCCCGCCAATTACGGTGGCCAATTGCGTTTCTTCCCCGACAACACCGCGCCTGGCCGCCTGATGATGGTGGACACTTCCCCTCGCCCGGAGGATTACACGCAGGCGGGGACCATTTGGAGCCATTTTGCAGAGTACCACATCAGCTTTCGGAACTACGGTGAAGGATATTCCTTTGCGGGCGATCGACAAGAACCGGGGTTTGAGCCGACGGGCGAGCGTGAATCGGTCAACACTCCCATGCCGGAGGTGCTTTTCAAGCATACCTCGCGCCATTACGCCATGTTCAATCTTTCGATTCCTGACCAATATCGTTTTGAGCAATTCAAGAAGGATTTCGACCGCCGTTATGTGAACGGCCATCAGCCCTTGCCACGATTCATCTACATTTGGCTTCCCAATGACCACACCGAAAAACCGCACCCCCAGGACGGCTATCCTTATACGGCCTCGTATGTCGCGGACAACGATCTGGCCCTCGGCAAGATGGTGGATCTGCTTTCTCACAGCCGCTTCTGGAAGCACATGGCCATTTTTGTGACGGAAGACGATTCGCAAGGCGGCGTGGACCACGTGGATGCGCATCGAAGCCTTCTCCTGGTCATTAGCCCCTACTCGCGACGCGGCGTGTCGCACGTTCACACCGACATGATGAGCATCCTGAAAACGTTCGATCTGATCTTTGACATTCCCCCGCTCAACCAATATGACGCTGCCGCGACGCCTCTTACCGACCGCTTTACCGCGCATGCGAACTTCACGCCTTACACCTATTTACCTTCCGATAAGCGAGTGTTCGACCCTGCTAAGGCATTTGACCCGCGATTTGACCTACGCACGGGACGCCCTCTGCCCCCTTCCGCGCCTCTCGATGATCCCAACACTATTCGTCAGCTCTTCAAGGGGCCGCAGGGATACGGCGGCTCAAAGCCCGAACCTGCAACCCCCTGACAAGGCAAGCGTTGAAGGCGGCGCTGGCGAAGTTCACCACGAGCAGGACTTTCCTCATTTTTTCTGATCTGGTTGGGGCAAGGCGAAGAAGTGCAAGGGGTTAGGCTTTTGGAGATGTGGGAAGGAACGAAATCCGTGGTTGAAGGGTTTTTGCGAAAATCCTCAACCCCGCGGAGGCGTCCCCCTTGCAGACTACTAAAGTTCATTCCCGCCTGAAAGCGCAACTCACGAAAGTCGGTTCGGAACTCACCGCGGGTCTGAGCAAGCCGCTGGGAGGCTTTGTGGACGAGATGTTGTTCGGCATTCGGGCGAGCCAGGACGTGAAGCTGAGCAACGTCGCGCGCTCAGTGGACGAAGCGATTCCTGTGATTCAAACTGGAGGTCGGCTCTCCTCTTCCAGTTGACGCAGACGTCGTCGTGTCGAAAGGGCGCGTAGAAGTCATTCGCAAGTAAGGGCATCCACCGGATCGAGTCGGGCTGCCCGTAGGGCCGGGTAAAACGCCCCCAACAAACTCCCAGCTAAAGCCAGCAGGGCCGCCCACACGGCCCACGGGTACGTCAATTGCACGGTAATCGTCGGGAAAATCCGTCGAATCAACAACCATCCCGCGCCGGTGGTCGCGTAGCCGACGATGATGCCTGCGACGCTGAGAGCAGCCGCCTCTCGAACGATCAGTTGAAGGATATACGCCTTGGTAGCTCCAAGAGATTTCAAGATACCAATCTCCCGCGTGCGCTCGGCGACGGTTGTGTACATTGATAGGAAAATCACCAAAAATCCGACGATGACCGCGGTGGTAACCATCACCGTAATAAACTCGGTAAGGGATGAAGGACTGTTTGACGTCAGCATGGACATGTATTGGCGCACCGCGAGGACACTGTCGCCCGGAAACTGCTTTTTGATCGCGTTGACCACCGCGTCGGTATAACGAGCGTGGGTACACTTAATGAAAAAGAGCGAGGCCCGATCCGACTGGCGAGCAAGACGCTGCGCCGTCTTCAGGGGAATAAAAAGGCGCGACCCTTTGCCGTGCTCGACAATGCCGCAAACACGGAACCTGTGATTCAACAAATCCAACCTCTCACCCAGGTGGACGTGGTCCTGCCGCGCGTAGTCGTTATCCACAAGAATGTCGAAAGGTCCTTTGAACGGCCCCCCCGCAAGATAAACGAAACCTCCTGTGACGCGGTTCCAGCTTTGCATATCAATTCCCCAGATCAGCCTCGTGCCCAAATTGGTGAATCGGAAAAAGACAGGGGTTACTGCTTCCACATGGTTAAGCTTGGAAAATTCGGCGTCAAGGCTGATCGGCAGGGTCGAGCTCGTCAAACCCATGAACAAGGAGGCATCCGGCGGCTCGACCATCACGTCGCCGCCTACGCCGCCAATCCGGTTCGCGGAGGCCCACAACATGCCGTGGGTGAGTCCCACCACCAGCATGATCATCGTAACTTCCAGGCCCACCGCAAGAACGCTAATGCCGGTTCGGATAGGGCGGCGCAATAAGTTCTGAAATATCATGCGGCCGACCATTCGAGGCCGCGCGGAATACTCCCTCGGAATGCCTTGGCTTGTGCCCTGCTCCTGTTTCATGAGACCATAACCCCGTTGGGGAGGAAACCTCACCCGGGCCTCGATCCGAGGAGGGAGGCCCGTGAGATCGCATGAGAGGTTCATCGCCGAGCAGGGAGAAACCCATCACCTTGTCCCCTGAGATGCTTCATTTCGGCCCGAGGAAGATGCCACGTTAAGACCTGCGCGTCGAACATGGTTCGCGCTCCTGAGGCTGGCCGTGGGTGTCGGGCTCATTGCCTATCTCGCGAAGTCCGGCCTGATCAACCTGGGACGCCTCGAACGGCTCATCATCTCGTGGCCTTTCACGGTGGCCGCGCTCGCCCTCATCCTGCTCCATATCATCCTCATTTCCGTGCGTCTCAGCCTACTGTTCCAACCCCAGGGTTTAACCCTCCCTTTGAAAACCTCTTTAAGATTAACTCTGGTGGGGTTGTTCTTCGATATTTTTCTGCCCGGCGCCTCCGGCGGGCCAGCCGTCGTATTATATTATGCCACACGGCAGAACGGGGGCCGGCGGGCGGAGGTGGCCACGGTGGTAGTCTTCGATCGAATCATCGGTCTGTTTTCTTTGTTTGTCTTGCCGCTGATCTTCGCCCCGGTTTTTCCTCACCTTCTCGCTAGCGTGCAGGTGCTGCGGGTCATTCTCCTCAGCTATAGCGCAGTCGCCTTTCTCATGCTGGGATTATTTTTGCTGTGTCTGTGGTCCCCGTCCGGCGCCAACCGCCTTGTCAGCGCCATTCACTTTCGGCTGCTGCGGAATTGGGCATCGCGAGCGCTCGAAACCGTACGGGCCTATCGCCGAAGTCCGGCGACGCTGGCAGCCTCGTTGGCCCTTTCGCTGCTCGCCAATCTTTCGATGGTGGGTGTGATCGCCTTGGCCCTGCTCGTGGTGAACCCCGCCAGCGTCGCATGGAGACTCTGTTTGATTGCCCCCATCGGCCAGATTGTAAATAGTCTTCCGATCACCCCCGGCGGACTGGGGGTTGGAGAAATGGCTTTCAACACGCTGTTCAAACTCAGTGGGCTGAGTGGCGGGGCTGAAGCGATCCTTTGCTGGAGGGTCTGGGCCGCCCTTCTCAGCGGCTTGGGTTTGTTCTTTTATCTTCGAGGCATGGAACCCTGCGTCGTCACCAGGCCAGCTCCGATGGGCGGAGCCTCCTCGGACAATCCCGTGGCTCCGGAGGCTGATTCCGCAAGATCCGCCAGATCCTCGGATTACGCGAGGCCCTGGAGGGCAAGCAAGAGGCTTACTTTTCGATGAGCGGCGTGCAACCGCAAATCCGACATGAAGCGTCATACTTGCTGAGGTAGCTCCATCTGTTGTAAGACCCGCTGACGCCGGCGGCGAAGCCCAGACCCTTGGGCTGGTTGTTCGCGGCGATGACCAACTCCCTGGAGGAAGCATGAAGATTGCCGTGTTGGGTGGGGATGGATACTGCGGCTGGGCGACGGCGTTGCACCTTTCGGCGCGAGGCCACGCCGTGAGCATCGTTGATAACTATGCCCGTCGCCAATGGGACGAGGAATTGGGGGTTCAAACCCTCACGCCGATCCGCCCCCTTGCCGAAAGGTTGCGGGTATGGAAAGAACTCACGGGCAACACGATTGAGGTTCTTGTCGGCGATGTGACGGACTACGACTTTCTCGCCTCAGCGATGGAGGCGATGGAGCCTGATGTCGCCATCCATTTTGCCGAGCAACGCTCGGCGCCCTACTCGATGATTGACCGTCAACATGCCGCCTTTACGCAGGTCAACAACGTGGTGGGAACGCTGAACTTACTCTTTGCCATCCGCGAATTTCAACCCGAGTGCCACCTCATCAAGCTCGGAACGATGGGCGAGTACGGCACGCCCAATATCGACATCGAAGAAGGCTACATCGAAATCCAACACAACGGCCGCAAAGATGTGCTCCCCTTTCCGAAGCAGCCGGGCTCTTTTTATCACCTTTCAAAAGTTCACGACAGCCACAACATCATGTTTACCTGTAAGATCTGGGGGCTGAGGGCCACCGACTTGAACCAAGGGGTTGTTTACGGGACGATGACCGATGAAGTGGCGCTCGACGAGGCATTGATCAACCGGTTTGATTACGATGAAATCTTCGGTACCGTGTTGAACCGCTTTTGCGTGCAGGCCGTCATTGGGCATCCGCTCACCGTCTATGGGCGCGGCGGTCAAACGCGCGGGTTCCTGGACATCCGGGACACGGTGGGATGCATTGAACTCGCATGTTTGAATCCAGCCGCGCCCGGCGAGTTTCGGGTGTTCAATCAATTTACAGAGCAATTCTCAGTGCTCGAGTTGGCCTCTATGGTGCAAGTAGCCGGGGAAAAGTTAGGATTGAAAGTCAAACTTGATCACCTGCCGGATCCCCGGGTCGAGGCTGAGCAACACTATTACCATGCAAAGCACTCGAAGTTGATGGACTTGGGCCTAAAGCCTCACCTCCTTTCCGAGTCGCTGTTGGATTCGTTGATGAACATTGCGATGACGCATCGCCATCGAGTGGATAGCGCGTTGATCCTGCCCAAGGTCAACTGGCGTGAGCCCCGAAACGACCGCCGCCGGGCGACAGGAACCCTCCGTTCCATGGCGGGCGCATTCGACGGAGTCTAGGCTGGACCGCCGCGGCCGGCCCGCCCCAAGGCGGCAGCCACAGTGGACCTTATCCTCTTGGAGGGCAGCACCGATGTCGAAAGTCTCCCTGCGCCGTGCCGTCAAGCGGTGGTACCGCACGTACCGCGAGGCGCGGATGGTTGCGTTGGCGCTCAGATCGCCCAGCCATCCAGTGCTCGCCCACGTCGTGGTGACTCGCCGGTGCAACCTGGCCTGTACGTACTGTAATGAATTCGACGACTTCTCCCAACCTGTCGCGACCGACGAATTGCTTCACCGCATTGATTTGCTGGCCAAACTGGGGACCACCATCATTACCCTCACCGGAGGCGAGCCTCTGCTCCACCCTGAGCTTGAGGCTGTTATCCGGAGAGTGCGCGATCGGGGGATTCTCGCTGTTCTCGTCACGAACGGCTATTTGCTGACCGTGGATCGCATCCAGCGGCTAAACCGGGCGGGCCTGGACCGAATGCAGATCAGCGTGGACAACGTCCAGCCGGACGCCACTTCGAAGAAAAGCCTGAAAGTTCTCGATCAAAAGCTGCGCTGGCTCGCGCAATTTGCAGAATTTCAAGTGAGCATTCACTCCGTGGTCGGCGCCTCCAACGACCACCCCGAAGACGCGCTCACCATTGCGCGACGGGCCCACGAACTGGGATTGACCAGCACGGCCGGGATCGTTCACGACGATTCGGGAAGTCTTCGTCCCCTGAGTCCCGAGCATCAGAGAGCGCTGGAAGAGATTGAGCGCCTTTCCCACTCGCGGTTTTCATTCGTCCAGCACAACCCCTGGAGCAGAAACCTGGTTCGGGGTTTGCCCAACCAATGGCATTGCACGGCAGGGGGACGCCACCTTTACATTTGCGAAGATGGCCTGGTGCATTATTGCCTTGCGCAACGTGGGCATCCCGCGATCCCCCTACATCAATACACACGGGAGGATATCGAGCGGGAATCAAAAACGGTCAAGAGCTGCACTCCCTACTGCACCATCTTTTGCGTCCAGCGAGTAGCCTTGTTCGATCAAATTAGGGCCAACCCAAGACAGGCGCTGGCCCAGTTGTTCCCTGCCGCAGGACCGGAAGGCCAGAAAGTGTCTCCACCAGGCGCCGTGCGCATATTGCAGGCGCTTTTCGCGCCTTCGCGCGCCGTTCCGGGCGGCCGGTTCTTTAGGAAGGCGGCCTTGCGAATTCTGAAAGTTGACTAAGGCGGGGTAAGAAAATTAGTCGTGAGGTTGCTCCCCCCGCGCCGGGAGCTGAAGATGTCGGCGCAAGGTGGCGCGGGAAATTTGGAGTGTTTCGCAGATACGCTCTGCCGAATCGCCCCGAGCACGCGAGGCCCGGATGATGGGCGATAGTTTTTTTTCTCGCCGAAGCAGTTCGTCATAATAACCCACCAGTTGCCGCGTTGCAGCGGCCCAGCTCCACTGTTCAGCCTCACGGCGAGCCTGCTGACGTATCTTGTCGCGATGGGTAGCCTCGCCTAAGAGTTGTTGGATCACCCGAACAGCCGCATCGGGGTCACGAGGGTCGTAGAGATGTCCCGTGACTCCGTCTTGCACAATATCCAAAATGCCTCCCGCCGCGGCGGCGACAACAGGACAGCCGGCAGCCATGGCTTCCAGCAACACGAGCCCCAGGGTTTCTGTTCTGGACGGTAAAAACAAGACGTCGGAGGACGCGAAAGCTGCGGCCAATTCCGGTCCCTTTAAGATACCCGCAAAATAGGTGGGAGTTCCGGCAAAATGTTCTTCCAGCTTGGGCCGATGGGGGCCGTCGCCCACCAGCGCCAGTCGCAGTCCCGGCAGCGCGGACAAAACGGTTCGACACTGCTCGATTTCCTTTTCTGCCGAAAGCCGCCCGACGTACAAGAGCAATTTATCCTGGGGATAGCCTTGCGTGAGGCGACAACGCATCTGCTCCGACGCGCGCTGCGGGTGGAAGAGCTCGGTGTCCACGCCGCGCTGCCAGAGATGGACTCGCTGAACCCCGCGCCGCTGAAGGTCAGTCTGCATGGCGCGGGAGGTAACCAGCGTCATGTCTGCCCGGTTATATCCTGCCCGGATTCCCCACCACATGAGCCGCTCCAGGCGGCCCATGCCGTAGTAACGGAGATATTTGGGCAAATGAGTGTGGTAAGAAACGACGAGCGGCACCTTATAAGCGGCGCTGTAGTAGAAGGCGGAAATACCCAGTAAGACCGGGTTGACGGCATGAATCAAGTTAGGCTGGAACGCAGCCAACGCCCTGCCCACGGAGGGTCTCGGAATCGCCACCATCTGATCCGGATAAAGTGGAAACTTGAAACCCGACACCTCGTGGACCGGCGTGCCCTCGAAATCCGGAACACCTTCAGGAGCAATGACGAGTACGGATTGGCTGGAATGGCGCAGATGGCGGATAGTGTGCGACAGACGGGTGACGATGCCGTCTGTTTTCGGCAGAAACCTTTCGGTGAACAGCGCGATGCGCAGAGGTCGTTCTCCTACCAAAGCGGTGGACAGTTGGAGTGAGGGAAGTCTATCAATCGAGCACGGACCGCTGGTCGGCCTCACTCTCCTTCTGCGACCAAGGAGCTCGGTCGAACTGCACAGCACACGGCAGGAAACGCCGGAGCAAGGGTCGAACGCGGTCGCTTCCCAGGGCGATGACGACCGCCACGACGGGAGCTAGCCACAAAGGTCTGCCGTTGCCGCCATCCCAATAGAAGGACAGCGGGTGCCAGCCGTAGCCCTCCATGTCAACGAAAACGCGGTCCGTGTATCGTTGGCGGCCTTGCGGATAGTGGCGATAATCGCGCAAGGCATCGCAAGCGGTCGCCAGCCCGCGCAACGGGGCGGGCTCTTCATAAGAGGGAAGGATAAGAACCGTGCTGCGCCGGTCAGCGCGTATTCCCGCAACAAAATCGCTCCAGCTTTTCGCCCGGCTTAAGTTCAGCAGCGTATTGGGGTGACAACCGTGGCGGTCGCCTCCGGCAACGACGGGCAGATCGTACTCCTCCGCCAGGGCGAGGACGTCTTGGTTCTCACTCCAGGAGCGCATCCCATTGAACTCCAAGGCGTGAAGCCAGGGACGGCACTCATCCAGGAACAGGCGCACCGAAGCCAGATGCCTCTCGGCCGGCACTCGGTAAATATTGTGAAAAGGGTGATTGAGGACCAATAGAGTCTCGGGGAAACTGTCCAGGAGAGCGAGCAAATCGCCCACGTTTTCCTCCACGGGCTTTTGTGTGTAGCGAGCCAGCTCTTGCATGATTGCCGCCGAACCGTCGGGAGGAAGATGATGGACGCCCAGGTGCAGGAAGTTGCCCGCGCAGGGGATTGTCCATTCCACGGAGACCGGAACCGAAGCGGTCGCCGGCTGCTTTCGCAAGGACAGAGGACCCGCGATCGAATCGTGATCTGTAATGGATACCAGCGCCGCCAAGCCGACGGTCTGCTCAATTTGTTCCATTTCCGACGCCAGCACGATACTGGGGGTAACAGGAGGCGTCCAATAGGCTCGCCCGAAATCCAATGCTTTCCCATTCCGGCCTTCATAGCGTTTCATTTCGTTCTCGAATAACCGGCTCACAATGGGAGTTCGATGGAACTCAAGATAGTGCGGAAGAAATCCAAGATTTTCCTTCGAATGATAGGTATGGCTATGCAAAGATACGGCCGTGCAGTATCCGGCTAATTGCTTTGACGCTTTTCCCAATTTGAGGATATCTGTTTGGGCTCGATTCAATACGGTACCTCCTCAACGACGCCGAGATGACCATTGGCGATCCGGTCGAAAACAACCCTTGAACCATTGCCACCATGCAAGTGACTCCATCGCGTTCCACGTCAAAGACGCAGACGAGCAAACCCTGCTTGCACAACTATCTATGTCGGACGTGGCGCGCATCTCAAAGGTTGCCCCTTCGTTTTGATTAACCAATGGGGCAACGAGCCGCAGGCTGTCCCAGATGGATCTATGCAGAGCCCGTGATTCCGCCTCGACGCTCCGATCAACGCGAGCCTCCATACCCCGCCGTTTCATTCGCCTCAATCTGAACTCCGTCTTCCTGTTCGTCGGGTTCGCCGCCAGGCGCGTCCAATCGGCGCAGCAACAGCTTCTGGGGTTGGATTTAATCTTCCGTGGTGGGTGACTTTGCCCGCAGGATAGTTTGGTGGGAGCACAGTTCTCCCGAGGCCAGGTTACAGGCGTCGTGGGATTTGCTTTGCGGGTGGGTAGCGTTTGTGGTGCCGAAGAGAGGACTCGAACCTCCACGCCCTGACGGGCACTACACCCTGAATGTAGCGCGTCTGCCAATTCCGCCACTTCGGCCCATGAAGATGGTGTTGCCTTCAGTGTGTCCGGCTCGGGGCAATTCTCATGTTGCCATCTGCCCGAAGGAGTGTCAAGAACCCACGCGGCAGGAAGAACGCGATTCCGCTCGACGGGACCCCATGCGGAGCCTACCATGAAGACATTCTCCACTCGCAAGGAGGCGCTATGGCCGTTTATATGGTGGACCGGAACCTTCCAGGCGTCACGATGGATCAACTTGCAGCCGCGCAGAAAGCGGCGATTGAAATCAGCCAGAAATTCTCCGCCCAGGGGAAGAACGTTCGCTACCTTCGCAGCACCTTCGTGCCGGGCGACGCGCGGTGCATGTGCTTGTTTGAGGCGCAGAACCCCCATCTGGTCAGAGAGGTCAACGAGGCAGCGAAGATCCCTTTCACGCGCATTGTGGAGGCTAAGGATCTGACGCCGCCCGGCTTATAAAGAAGGTTCTGGGGCGGCACAGCCATTCATGGCGGCGGCTTTGCGGCGGTCGAAGTAATGGCTGTAAATGCCGATCATCACCCGAATGGACCAGCGGGCGAAAAAGCCACCCTTTTTGGCCTTCACGCTGTCGGCGGAGACGCCCTGCCCGCCGTAGATTTTTCGGAAGGCCTTGCACCCGAACAGATAAGCAACCTTCCCGGCCAAGGGCCACCTGCGGACCTCGCCACGCCGGATTCGCCCGAGCGTCGAACGAAATGAATAATAGGTGTTCCAACATTTTTCATTTTCCGCCAGCAACTGCTCGCGGGTGATTTGAGCGTGGTCAATGATCTCCACCGGCTTGAGCGGCTGGAGCCAGAAGCGGTCCACCTTCAGGCGCGTCTTGTGCTTGGGGACGTACCCCTGCTTGTCCTGATGCTTCAGGTCGCTGACCATCTCATAGAAGTCCTTGGTGCCCGGGTAAGGCGCGTAAAAGCAGAACTGGGCTACCACCGCGCCGGAATCCACGGCGAACTTGCGCATGGTTCGAATCGTCTGAACGGTGTCCGATTCGAGACCGCAAATGATGGAGCCCAGCACCCAGATGCCGTGTTCCTGAATATTGTGGATGGTGTCCACCATTCTTTGTCCCACGGGGTTCCATTGCTTTCCGGCGCTCTTGAGCCCGGCCTCGGAAAAGGACTCGATGCCGATCAACGCGCCGCGGACGCGCATTTTTTTGTACATGGCGGTGAGATATTCTTCGTCGGTGACGACCTCGGAAGTCATCTGCGTGAGCCCGAACATATCGCGCGGAACGGAGCGGTCGTATTCGTCAAAAAATTTCAACCGCTCCTCGCGGACCTGCTCCAGTTCCTTGCGTTTGGCGGGGCTGGTCTCGCGGGCGATGCGGCCGAGGGTCGCCGGATTGAAATTGTCATCGGCGAAGAGCAGGCAGCGGTAGCCGAGGCCGTAAAGCTCATTGACTTCCTCGATGATTTTGTCATTGAGCCTTCGGCGAGGGCTCCGGCCGTCGGTAACCCAGACGGAGCAGAAGCTGCAATTCTCCGGGCACCCCGCCACGGTCTGGACGGAGGGGAAAAGGTATCGGGAAGTGTTCAGAAGGTCCCAGCGGGCTTTGAGCATAGCCTCGCCGGGCACGCGGCCGCCGTTGTATCGCCGCTGGAGTTTGCCGTCCAAAGCATCTTGGATAACCTTCGGCCAAATTACATCGCCGTTGCCAGTAATGACGGCGTCAGCACCCATTTCGATGGGTTCTTCTGGAAAAATCGTAGGGTGAACCCCTCCCATGATCACCGTTGCTCCTCGCCGTTTGGCGGTAGCGAGCGTTCGGTAACCAGAGAGACAGTTGCCGGTGTTGATGCCGATGCCGACGATGTCGCCCGGCTGGATCAAGTCCGGGTCGAGGCGCGCAATAGTCTCATCCACCAGCACGGGCTCGCCAAGCTCGCCGCGTGGGGTGGCCTGGGCAATCACAAACAGCCAACGGGGGGTAATAAAACTGTACCCCATGGTCGAGTTGGCAGGATTGACGAGGATAACCTTGGGCATTGTTCCTCCCTTTCGATCGGTCGGACTACGATCCAAGAATCCAGCCTCGGCGGTCGCGCAGCAGGTCCAGAGAGCGGCCGAGAAGCTGAGGCCGCTACGGCTTTGGCCAAGCTCTGCCGTACGCTCCGAGGTCGAACAGCGATGCAGCTTGGCAATCCGCACCGCCCGCAGCCAGGGAAATGACAATGGGGGTTACCGAACCGCGCCCCGACGGGTTTGCACTGTGCGGGAAGAGAAAGACTGCGCACAAAGCCCCAGGGCTCCGCGACTGCCTCCACTGTGCCGTGAAATGGAAATCCCCTGCAAGACGTTTCTCAGTATACTCCCGTCTCAATGAGTTACAAGATAAAGTTTTAGGCTGAACTCGAGATAGCGGTGCCCATCAAAAGAGGGCTCCGTCGAAGGCGATGATGCCCTCCTCACAATTGTTTACACGGATTTAACGTGCCCGGCGCAACGGCGAAGGCTCGGCGAGCGTCGAAAGGGACAAGAATGGAAAGCCTAGATGCAGCGATTATGGCTGCACGGAAGGAGAAGCCAATGATGACCGAGGGAACCCGAAGGGCCTTTGGACTGGACGATAGCTCCCTGATGAGATGGCGAGCCGGAGGCCGCGCCGACAAAGTGAAAACGCTGCTCTTTGTGGCCGGAGTCTCCCTCATGATGCTGCTGGGGTTTAAGATGCTGTCCGGCGCGCCGCTTCCTCAGTATGCCGGCCGGCCCCTGCGCCGACCGTTCGGCCCTAACCAGCAATTAAAACGACTGGCTAAGCAACTGCACCTCACCGCGGCGCAAAAAAGGGAGATCAAACCCATTTTGGAGACCCAGCATCGAAGGCTTATGGCCTTACGGCGAGATAGCTCGCTCTCACGCAGCGATCGCTTCGCAAGGTTTCGCCAAATCCACCAGCAAACGCTCGACCACATCCGTCCACTACTAACGCCTTCTCAACAAAGAAAATTGGAACGGATGGAGCAGACGCGAGGACGATGGCGCGGGCGCGGAGGCCCGATGTAAGCTAGGAGCAAGAGCCAGGCTACGTCGCGTGACGGACGCAGCCACCTGTTATCAAGGGTCGGTAGCGGATAACCTCGCGGCTCCCAGAGGAGCCGCACTTTGAACAGATGACCACGGGGGTGAAGGATGAAAATCATGGCAGCAGTTCTGGCCGCAGCCCTTTGCGGGAGCATTCCGGCTGGAGCGGTGCTCGGAGAGTACGCCAACTCCATCCCGCTTGACCAGCAGCATCTGCGAGCTCAACTCCATGAGACCGTTCGGCAGGGCTACACGGTGCAGCGACTCAAATCGCCGGATGGCCGAATAGTTCGGGAATATGTTTCGCCGGCCGGCGTGGTATTCGGAATCTCGTGGACCGGGCCGACAATGCCCGATTTACGTCAATTGCTGGGCTCTTATTTTGGCCAGCTTCAACAGGTGGCGCAATCGCGCCAACCGCATCGCGGCCCCTTAATTGTGAAGTCAAAGGACTTTGTGCTGGAGAGTGGAGGGCACATGCGCTCCTTCCATGGGAGCGCCTATGTTCCCAGCCTCCTGCCAAAAGGCATTTCCCCGGAGGTGATCCGATGAAGCGTTGGGTTGGATGGCGCAAAAAGTTGATTTTTTTCGCACTGCTTCCGGCCGTGTGCATCGGCTTAACAACCTGCGGGGGAGGGGGCAGTTCCAGCTCAAGCAGTTCGCCGCCGCCGCCGGTGAGCAATTCGCAGCCGATTGAGGTGGATTTGGGCCCAGCCAACAATTACGTCAACGGGCTTTTCACGAGCGTCACCGTCTGCGCGCCGGGAACGTCGAATTGCCAGACCATCCCCGACGTGCTGGTGGATACCGGCTCGGAGGGACTGCGCCTGCTCTCCTCGGCTGTCACCCTCTCGCTTCCGGCTGAAACAGACGGCAACAGCAACGACCTGCAAGAGTGCATGAGCTTTGCCGATGGCTCTTATCTCTGGGGTCCGGTGGCGACGGCCGATGTTCAACTGGCGGGCGAAAAGGCTTCCTCGGTGCCGATTCAGATTGTCAGCGCGAACCCGAGCTATGCCGTGCCCTCCCAGTGCACGAGCGGCGGGGGAAGCAACGAGAATACCGTGGCCTCGCTTGGGGCGAACGGCATCTTGGGAATTGGAAACTTTCGGCACGACTGCGGCACGGCATGCACCTCTTCGTCCACGGCGCCGGCTCTCTATTATCTTTGCCCGAATTCCGTCTGCGGAGCGGTCACGGTGGGCCTTACCGCCCAAGTTCAAAACCCTGTGTGGCTGTTCTCGCGTGACAACAACGGTGTGCTAATCTCGCTTCCCTCCGTCTCGGCCACAGGAGCCCCCACTGTCGCTGGGACCTTAATTTTCGGGATTGGGACGCAATCTGATAACGCCCTTGGCAGTGCGGTGATTTATACGACCGATTCAAGCGGCAATTTCCAAGCCACGTATAACGGCATTGCCTACAGCAACAGCTACATTGACTCGGGTTCAAATGCTCTTTATTTCCTGGATCACAACACGCTCGGCATCCCGGATTGCTCGGATAATCCAGGTTGGTACTGCCCTTCCTCCACGGTCAGCTATACGGTCACCAACACCGGGCTGAACGGAGCCACCGGCCCTGTTTCTTTCAATATTGCCAACGCCGACTCCTTGTTCAGCTCCAACGGCGGAAACAATGCCGCATTCAATGACCTGGGAGGTGATAGCGGAACCAGTACGTCCTCCGACTACTTCGATTTTGGCATTCCCTTCTTTTACGGCCGGAACGTGTTTGTGGGAATCAATGGCCAACCCGGCCCAAACGGATCGGTGGGTCCGTACTGGGCGTACTGACGCTCGGTGCTGCCACACCCTCTGTTGGCTTGCCCTGTGCCCTGCCTCCGCGCTCAGCGGCGGCGGGGTGAGGGCCAGTGGCGCGGAAACCGACCCCCCAAGCTCCCCTCGCGTGTGATAACATCACAACCTTGATACGGCCCGGCAACTTAAAATTGCCGGGTGGCGGCGGATGATATTCGGGAAAGGTGACCGAAGATGAAGACGCGAAAGGTCCTTGCGGCAGGGTTGATGACTTTTGTAGCGCCAATGCTTGCCTTGGCTCAAATCACCCATGGCAAACCTCCTACGCTGCCGCCGCCCTTTACCAAACCGATTGAGGCCAACCCGCCTCACGTCAAGCCGGCTCCCGGCTTCACACCGACGGCGCCTGTGGGGGTTCGAGTCACGCTTTTTGCCTCCGGGCTAAGCGAGCCGCGCAATCTCGCGGTTGCGCCGAACGGGGACGTCTTCGTCGCCGAAACCGATGCCGGCAAAATCATCGTGCTCAGCGACCCCGGTCATGCCGCGCCGTCCAACGGGCGTTTTGTTTTTGCCAGCGGCCTCGACAGGCCCTTTGGACTCGCCTTCCACGGCGGTTACGTTTATGTAGGCGATACGAACCAAGTGATTCGCATCCCCTATGACGCGCGAACCTCGCGGCCGATCGGCGGTCGTCAACCAATCCTCGCGCTTCCGGGCGGCGGCATGCATTTCACGCGGACGGTTGTCTTCAGCCCGGATGGCAAAACCATGTTCGTTTCCGTCGGCTCCGATTGCAACGTTTGCGTCGAACACGATGCGCGGCGAGCCGCGATTCTTCGATCGGATCCGGGAGGAAAGCACGAGTCTATTTACGCGAGCGGCCTGCGCAATGCCGTGGGCCTCTGCATCAATCCAACCTCGGGCCGACTTTGGGCGGATGTCAACGAGCGCGATATGCTTGGCGATAATCTTCCGCCGGATTATTTCACGGCAGTCCAACCCGGCGGTTTTTATGGATGGCCGTATAGTTACATTGGAAAGAATCTGGACCCGCGCATTAAAGCCCAGCGTCCCGACCTTGTGGCCAGGGCCATTATTCCCGACGTTCTTCTTGGCCCGCACGTGGCTCCGCTCGAATGCACGTTTTATTCAGGAAGCCAATTTCCCGCAAGTTACCGTGACGGCGCCTTCATCGCCCTGCATGGCTCCTGGAACCGGAGCGTCTTGAACGGTTACGAGGTCGCGTTTATTCCCTTCCGGCAGGGACAGCCCTCGGGCAATCCGCAACCCTTTCTGACCGGTTTTGACCCGAATCCAAAATCGAACGTCGTCAACGGCCGGCCCGTGGGCGTGGCCGTTGCGCGGGACGGTTCGCTGCTGGTTTCCGACGATGGCGGCGATGTGATCTGGCATGTCTCGAAAGCGCCATAGGCTTGCCAGGAACAGCGGGTTTGGTTACTGAAGGCGGAATCTCCCGTTGGAGGCTGTTTTTTGGAATTACCAGCCACCCGGCTTCATGGGCGAGCAACAGGGTTTTTGCACGGGGTGCGGTCCCATCAGCTCAATGCGAGTGCCGGCTGCCGTGTAGAGATTAAGCTGCCATTTGCCGTCCCTGCCGATTTGAGGTTTTTGGGTGGGTTTCCAACCGCGCGCCACCAGCGTGTGGTAGGCGGCCTGCATGTGCAAAACGCCAATGGAAAAATGGTTTAGCACGCCTCGCTGACGCAAGGAGGCATGGACCGGCGCGCGCAGCATGTATTCCAGCCAATCCGGCCCGTTCGGCGTGCGCCGATCAAACCAGTCCACCACCCCAGCGTGCATTCCGCCGTACCACATTTCGGGAAAATGTAGCGCATCCTTGTAAAATCGGTCTTCCTCAGCTTTGCTCTGGACTTGATAGCCGGTGTGAATCAGGACGTCGCCGATTCTCCGAGCTGAGAGCAGTTTGCCGCGCAACTTCCCGGTGCGTGAGCCGGCCAAGTATTGAACGAACTGAATGTGATGGCCCTCGGGATCCCGCACCATGAAGCCGAGGTTCCCGTCGAGCAGCCGGTGGACGGGGCCTGGATGGAAGCCTGCACCGGCCAGGTGCGCTTGCAAGGCTCGGGCATTGGTGGTACGAAAGCCGAGGCTCAGATAACGCGGTTCGGACTCACTGGACCATCCCGGCGAGACCTCAAGGAACTGATAGTCGTTGACCTTGTAATAGGCGACCGGCTGGCCGTTGCGGCCGCGAAGCGTGAAAGCCCGATCGAGGCCCAGCAGATGGCCAAAAATAAACTGCGTGTCATGCTCTGAGCGGTCACGAAGGTGAAGATTGGCGATTCCCGTAATCTGATACCCAGCGGACGGGGGAGTCTGAGTCGCCCCCGCACCCCGGGCCAAAAGCAACCCCGGCCCTGCCAAAACGATGCTGATCGCCAAAGCCACAGGGAATCGAAGGGCGCGACACACCTTCAGCGTGAAGATATTTAGCTTCATAGCGTTCTGCCTCCTGCTTCGCCCCGGGCCATAAGAGGTTTTGACTCACTCGACCGATTGGCCGATTCTGCCGGGCCGATGGCCGTTCGCACTTCGAATCGACGGCACCTCATTATATCCCCGTTTCAAACCAAAGAGAGCATCTGACATCGCCCTCTGTGCCAACTAAATTATAACCGCGCTACACACCCTGCACAGCTTCTATGAGGCCAGAAGAACAAGGCGAGACCATGGCAATCCACCAGGCGCGTATTGCATCCGTCCTGCGGTCGCGCGGAGTACCTCGGCCTCGCCCACGGCCTGGCATGAAGATATGTGACCGGCATCACAGCGCACGGTGGCGGAGCGTCCTAGGCTCACAAGCAGAAAAGATCGGGACGGCCGGGAGCATCCAGTCTGTCGGATGAGATGCTCCAAAGGAGGGATTCCATGCCGACGGAGACCCCGAATGTTCTCCAAATCCTCAAGTCAGAATTGGAGTTTATTGAATATGGCGGTTACAGTTTTCCGAACCGCTGGGAAGGGACACCGTTTGCCGATTCCCCCACCTGCCTTAATTATGGTTACCCGTATCGTGTTGCGTCGTGCAGCGAGTGCCCGTTGATGGAATTCGTTCCCGAATCGAAGCGGAGTTCGGCTATGCCGTGCCATCACATTCCCCTCGATTCTTCCGGACGCACCATTGAGGATATGGAAAAGATGGGACGGCCAGAAGACATCCAAGAGGCAGTCAAGGGTTGGCTGCGGCAAGCGATCCATCGGTTGGAGGCAAAGCTGCCTGCCACGCCTGCTTAGGATTCCGCTCCCACGTGGGTTTATTCTTGCCCAGAGGCGACGATAGGCACGCAGGAAGGATCGGTCGCCTCGGCTTCAGGCCACGCGACGTTTAGACCCGCTCAGGGCTTTAAGCTGGTCGGTGGTCATCGAGCGTGGCCGCATGATGGGTGTGCCCAAGGCACGGTTCAGAATCAGTTGCGCGCACATGCCCAGGGCACGAGAGACGCCAAACAGGACCGTGTAGTAATCAAACTGCTCAAGGCCAAAATGGTAGAGCAGGGACCCGGAAATGGCGTCCACGTTTGGCCAAGGGTCCTTGGCATGTCCGTGCGATTGAAGAATAGCCGGCGTGACCGCGTAGAGCCGATCCACTATCCTGAACACTTCGTCCTGCGCGCACACACGGTCTCCAAAATCATGAAATCCTGTAAACCTCGGGTCGGTGACGCGAAGGACAGCGTGTCCGTAACCGGGAATCACACTGCCATCTTTGAGGCGAGCCCAGACAAAGTCCGTTAGCTGCTCAGTGGAAGGCACACCGCCAAACCGATTTTTGATTTCGAGCACAAAACGGAGGCACTCCTGATTCGCCAATCCGTGCAGTGGCCCCGCCAGGCCGTTCATTCCCGCGGAGACCGCCAACATCGGGCTGGAGAGTACTGATCCCACGGTGTGGCAAGTAAATGCGCTCACATTGCCCCCTTCGTGGTCGCAGTGGAGGGTCAGATAGAGCCGCATGAGGTTTTGGAACTCGCCCATCGGGTCAGGCAGCCCCAACATCTGGGCGTAATCGGCGGCCCAGTCAAGCTCCGGATTGGGAGGAATGAGTGTCCGCTTCCCGGTGTGGATCCGATAGATGCCCGCTGCCATGGCGGGAAGCTTGGCAAGCAAAGCGAGAGAATCCTCCAGCGCTGCTTCCCAGTACTCGTCCTTGTGCATGCCTTGCTCATAGCGCTTCCGAAAGACCGACTCACGCTCCAGCGCGAGAATGGCCGCACTCAGCATCGTCATGGGATGTGAATCCGAGGGCATGGCGAAAAGCAAATCCCAAATGTAAGCTGGAACCGCGCTGCGTTGGCGCAGCTCATCGTGGAGCGTCTCCAGCTCCCGCGCAACCGGGAGCCTGCCGGTGCAAAGCAGGTAGAACACCTCTTCCGGTTTGCGGGCGGCCAGCTTTGAGATCGGAGTGCCCCGAATGATCAATCCCTTCTCGGGCTCGACCAGCGAAGTGTCGCAAACCAGGCCCGGCACGCCCCGCATTCCGTGAACGACTTGGCTCATGGTCACCTGCGAGATGACGGTCGAGCCGCCACCCTCCAGCAGCTCGCGCAATTCCTTTCTCAAGTCGGGAATGCGGTTGCCCAATTCTTCCTTCAGTGATGCCATGTCATTTCCTCCCATGCAGGGTCGTGCCACGTTCTTGCCCTGCCCACGCGGTTTCCCATGACCGGGCCAGCAAAACCCCTTCTCAATATAGCGTTAATCCAGGGAGGAACTGTGACCCAAATTACAGTTGGCCGTGACGCGGGTCACATCCTGCGTCCACGATAGCCCTCGGAAGCTTTGACAACAAGTGAGGATCGGGCGAATTGGCCAAGCCGCCCACCCTGCGGTCTTGTACGACGCTCTACCGCCGATTCTCGCTGCCGATTTGACTTTAAGGCTGCCGGTAACCTAAGATGCGGGCAGATGGCCAGACTGCCTCACAGGGAAGCTTCCGCGGACCCAGGAGAGACCCGATTATCCGAAGCCGAGCGTCGTTGGGAGGAAAATGTTCTCAAACCGTGGCTCGCCAAGGTGCCGGAACGCAAAGAATCCTTCAGCACCGTCTCGGGGCTCCCAATTAAGGGTTTGTACACCCCAGCGGACCTTGGCGAGTTCGATTACGCGCGCGAACTTGGCGATCCGGGCGACTACCCCTTTACACGGGGCATCCACCGAACAATGTACCGGGGCAAACTCTGGACCATGCGGCAGTTTTCCGGTTACGGAACGCCCGAAGATGCCAATCGCCGCCTCCATTATCTTCTGGCTCAAGGGCAAACCGGGCTTTCCATTGCCTTTGATCTGCCGACCCTGATGGGCTACGACGCTGACCATCCCTTGGCCGAAGGCGAAGTCGGCAAATGCGGCGTGGCGGTCAGTTCGCTCGAAGATATGGAAACGCTGCTTGCCGGCATCCCGCTCGAGTCCGTGACGACTTCCATGACCATTAATTCCCCCGCCGCCATGCTCTGGGCGATGTATTTGGTCGCGGCGGAAAAAAGTGGCGCGGACTGGAAAAAAATCTCCGGAACGCTGCAGAACGACATCCTTAAGGAGTATATCGCCCAGAAAGAATATATCTTTCCGCCCCAGCCTTCCATGCGGCTGGTGGTGGATAGCATCGTGTTCAGTGTGCGGGAGACGCCGCGTTTTAATCCCATCTCCATTTCCGGTTATCACATTCGTGAGGCCGGCTCGACCGCAGTCCAAGAGCTTGCGTTTACGCTGCGCGACGGCATCGAATATGTCGAATGGGTTGAGCGGGCCGGCCTCCCGGTGGATGAATTTGCCCCTCGGCTGAGTTTCTTCTTCAACGCTCACAATGACTTGTTTGAGGAGGTGGCGAAATATCGTGCCGCCCGCAAGGTTTGGGCCTATGTCATGCGCCAACGTTTCCACGCCCAAAACCCCCGCTCCTGGCTGTGCCGATTTCACGCCCAGACAGCGGGATGCTCCCTCACCGCGCAGCAGCCCATGAATAACGTGATTCGCACCGCCATTCAGGCGCTGGCCGCCGTGCTCGGTGGAACACAATCGCTGCACACCAATTCACTTGATGAAGCTTGGGCTCTTCCGACCGAATCAGCGGCTCGTCTCGCTCTCCGAACCCAGCAAGTGATCGCTTACGAAAGCGGCGTGACCAACTTCGCAGACCCCCTGGGAGGCTCGTATTTCGTTGAGCGCCTCACGCGCGACATGGAGCGTGCTTGTTGGAACTATTTCGAGAGGATTGACGCTCTCGGCGGCATGGTGGCCGCCATCGAGAAGGGCTATCCGCAACGCGAAATCCATGAAGCTGCTTACGCTTATCAACAAGCCGTCGAGCGCAAGGAGAAAACCATCGTGGGCGTCAATGCGTTCACCCAGCCGGAAAACCAGCCCATCGAAATTCTGACGATTGATGAAAATGTGGCGCGTCGGCAAAAAGAAAAGCTTGCGGCATTGCGGCTCCGACGCGATGCCGCGCGCGTGCAGCGGGCCCTGGAGGCGGTGGGAAGCGCGGCCGCGACGGATCGGAACCTGATGCCCTATCTCATCGAGTGTGTTCGTGCCTACGCGACCTTGGGGGAAATGTGCGATGTGTTGCGGCGCGTCTTCGGCACGTATCAGGAACCGGCGTTCCGATGATTGCGGGCCATACTTCGGTCCGGCAAAGGGGACGGGATGAGGATCATCAAGCATGGCAGGGGTAGGAGGTACCTCCTGCCGGATGAGGGGGAGACTACCGAGGAGATATTGAGAGCGGTCGCGCGCGCTTCGTTGGAGGTAGCCGAAGCGGAGGACACTGAACGAATTCGAAAGCTCCTTCGCGCGTTGGAGCTCGATCCCAAAGGGGTGGCGACAGAATGGGACGACAAACGGATGCTGCGCCTGGTGCGCAAGTCTGACGCCAGCGCGGCCGTCGGCGAGCCCTCTTGGTCATGGATCACGTCGACTGCGTGAGCTGCAAAACGATAGTCAAGAGAGGAAGGAGGTATCTTCATCTCTCCCTGTACGGCGGAAGAGAAAAAGAAGCAGACATGGTCGCGGAACTCGCTAACCATTACATCCGCCAGCGCCGCCACGCGGACCGCCGATGACCTGTGGAGGAGCCTTCGAGTAACGGCTATGGACCGAAGAATCCGCGTATTAGTTGCCAAGCCGGGGCTTGACGGCCACGACCGGGGAGCCAAGATCGTGGCCCGCGCCCTGCGCGACGCCGGCATGGAAGTTATTTACACCGGATTGCGGCAGACGCCGGAGCAGATTGCCGCCGCAGCGTTGCAAGAAGACGTGGATGCCGTCGGCCTTTCGATTCTCTCTGGAGCGCACAACACCATCGTGCCGCGCATTTGCGAACTGCTGCGCGCCCAGGACCAGGCGGAGGTGACGGTGATTGTGGGCGGAATCATTCCTGACGAAGATATCCCGGCCTTGAAGCGCGCCGGGGTCGCCGAGGTGTTCCAGCCGGGAGTTTCCACGCAGGAGATCGTTGATTTTCTCCGTCGGCGCATCAGTGAACAGACCTTCAAAAGCTAGCCGCCCTCGCCTCAGAGGGCGGCGGGGACAACCTCTTCGTCGGAGGAAATTTTGAAATGGCCCTTACCTTCACGACGTCGTGCTTAAAGGACTCGCTCGAACTGCTCCAGTACTACAAGCGCCTCGGCGAGCGGGCCATGGAACAAGCCCCGGAAGAAAGTCTGAGCCTCGCGCTTGACCGCGAATCGAATTCCATCGCCACCATCGTCAAGCATATGGCGGGCAATATGCGCTCTCGCTGGACCGACTTCCTGACCACGGATGGAGAGAAGCCTGCCCGCCATCGTGACGAAGAGTTCGAGGCCCCACCCCGAACCCGCGCCGAGGTGATGGCGCTTTGGGAGGATGGCTGGGGGCGTGTGTTTGCCGCTTTAGAACCCTTGACCGAAAGCGATTTGAGCCGGACCGTCACAATCCGTTCAGAGCCGCATTCCGTGATGCAGGCCATCCATCGGCAAATTGCCCATTATGCCTACCACGTCGGGCAGATCGTTTATTTGGCAAAGCATTTCGCCGGAGAGCACTGGGTGGCGCTAACCATTCCGCGCGGCAAATCGGGCGAGTTTAACGCCCAAGTAACAGCAGGAGAGGCATCGCAGCGCTAAGCGCCAATCAAAGACGACCACTTACCTTTTCGGTCACGTTTGGAAGGCCCAGCGAACTTGCCAACTCAACCCATCTCGACTCGCGTCACCCCAACTGCTCGCTCGTTCGTGGAAAATCAAGAGCGCATGAAGAAACGTGTCGCTGCCATTCTGAGCGAACAGGAAATCATCCGCCTCGGCGGGGGCGACAAGGCGATTGAGGCGCAGCACAGGAAAGGACGCCTGACGGCTCGGGAACGGATCGTGCGCCTTACGGACCCGGGCAGCGAATTTTTTGAGTTGGGACTTTTCGCCGCCCATGAGATGTACCAGGAATGGGGCGGAGCTCCGGCAGCCGGAGTGATTACGGGGCTTGGGCAGGTGTGCGGGCGTCTGGTGATGATTATCGCCAACGACGCCACCGTCAAAGCCGGCGCCTTTTTCCCGATGACCGCCAAAAAGGTCATCCGGGCACAGAACATCGCCATAGAGAATCATCTGCCAACCATTTATCTTGTGGATTCGGCCGGCGTCTTCCTTCCCCTGCAAGAGGATGTTTTCCCTGACACGGACGATTTTGGGCGCGTCTTTCGCAACAACGCGGTCATGAGCGCCATGGGCCTTCCACAGATCACCGCGATAATGGGCATGTGCGTGGCCGGCGGTGCGTATTTGCCCGTGATGTGCGACCACATCCTGATGACCGAAGGCAGCGGGCTTTTCCTGGCCGGGCCGGCGCTCGTTCAAGCCGCCATCGGGCAGAAAGTTTCGACGGAAGAGTTGGGCGGAGCCAAAACCCACGCTGCCATCAGCGGCACGGTGGATTTCCGCGAGCCCAACGACGAGGCGTGCCTGGAGCGTCTCCGGGCGTTGGTGGATAAGATGGGTTCAGAACCCAGCGCGTCGTTCAACCGCGCGACAGAGGCTCCTCCAGCATACCCAGAAGAGGAAATTTACGGCATCTTCACCGACGATCCTGCCGGCCAGTACGACATGCGCGAAATCATCGCCCGAATCGTTGACCGCAGCGAATTCGATGAGTACCGAGCGGAATACGGGAGCACGGTATTGTGCGGCTATGCTCGGATTGGCGGCTTTGCGGTCGGCATAGTCGCCAACCAGAAGATGCACATCCCTACCCTATCGCGAGAAACCGGAGAAAAACGCATTCATTTTGGCGGGGTGATCTACACAGAATCGGCGGAGAAAGCCGCTCGGTTCATTATGGCCTCGAACCAGCATCGCGTGCCCCTTGTGTTTCTCCATGATGTCAATGGTTTTATGGTGGGCAAAGAGGCGGAGTGGAGCGGCATCATCCGCGCCGGGGCGCAGATGGTCAACGCGGTCTCCAACAGCGTGGTGCCCAAAATCACGGTCATCTGCGGCGGCAGCTTCGGCGCCGGACATTACGCCATGTGCGGTAAAGCCTACGATCCGCGTTTTGTTTTTGCCTGGCCAACCGCCAAATACGCGGTGATGAGCGGCGATTCGGCGGCGGAAACGCTGGTGGAGATTAAGGCTCGCCAACTTGAGCGCGAAGGACGAACCTTGAGCGATGGTGAGAAACAAGAGCTTCGCACCTCCATTCGCGCCGCCTATGAGGCCCAGATGGACCCTCGGTTCGCCGCCGCCCGCCTCTGGGTGGACGCCATCATTGATCCGGCGCAAACCCGCGAGGCGCTGATTTGGGCGCTCGAAGCGGCCGCATTGGATCCCGAAGTGAAGGAATTCAAGACCGGAGTGTTACAAACCTAAGAACCGTTTCACGCCAAGGCGCTAAGGCGCAAAGCCCAGAGGCAGAAAGATAAATGGAACAAGTCAAACTCATCGAGTGCCCTCGCGACGCTTGGCAAGGTCTTAAGAAAATTATTCCGCCTCGCGTGAAGGCGGAATACCTTGAAAAGCTGGTTGGATGGGGCTTTCGGCATCTCGACGCGGTGAGCTTTGTCGCGCCGAAGTACGTCCCTCAGATGGCTGACAGCGAAGAAGTGCTACGCCGGCTGGCGGAAGCCGGCGTGGTTCCGTCTCGCGTGAATGGCACCGCGCCGGCGGAAGCTCCGGCCGGTCCCGCGGCGGCGCCAGCGCGCGACCTCCCGCGGCCGGAGATCATTGGCATCGTGGTCAACGAGCAAGGGCTCGAGAGGGCGCTCAAGGCACCCGGCGTGACGACGCTCGGCTATCCGTATTCCATCTCGGCGCATTTCCGGCGGCAGAACGCCAACATGTCGCTGGCCGAATCGCGCCGGCTTGCGGAGCGCATTCGCGACGCGACACGAGCCCGGCAACAAAATTTGGTCGTTTACATCTCCATGGCGTTCGGCAATCCGTTTGACGAGCCTTGGGGGCCGGAAATTGTGGCGGAGGCTGTCGAGTGGCTGCGCAGCATCGGGGTGAAAGAAATCTCTCTTGCGGACACGGTCGGCGTGGCGTCACCTCAAGAAGTGGGAAAGCTGTTCAAGACAATATCCCGGCAGGCCCGCGACATCGAGCTGGGGGTTCACTTGCACAGCCGTCCGGAGACGGCATCAGAAAAGGTTATGGCGGCTTACGAGGCCGGTTGCCGGCGGTTTGATTCGGCACTTACGGGGCTTGGCGGCTGTCCCTTTGCCGGTGACGAGTTGGTCGGCAACATACCGACGGAGATTGTGGTGGACGCGCTCAATACCCACGGGGCGAAGACCGATATTGAGCCGCCGTCGCTGCTCGCGGCCATTGAGGCAACCCGTGAGATTCGACGGCAGTACCAAGATTAATACCGGCTCGATTTTACTCGGGATGGCTCCGGAAACCGGAACCATCCCGAGTGGGCAGTCGCGGAGGCAGAAAATGAGTTATACCTTGATTCAACTCGCCCTCGATGGTTATGTGGCGACATTGACGCTCCATCGCCCCGAAAAACGTAACGCCATCTCCGATCACATGATGGACGAGCTGCACGGTGCTTTGGATGAAATTGAGCGAAGCACGACACGAGCCGTCATCCTGGCAGGCACAGGGCCGGTCTTTTGCGCCGGCATGGATCTCGCCTACCTCCGGGATGCCTCTGAGCAATCTATCGAAGAGGTTCGGCACGATGCCCGCAAGATTGCGCGGCTGTTCAATCGCATCAACTCGTTCCCTAAGCCGATGGTGGCCGCCGTCCAAGGGGCGGCCTTGGCAG
Source organism: Acidobacteriota bacterium (assembly GCA_021838785.1). Classification (GTDB taxonomy): domain Bacteria; phylum Acidobacteriota; class Terriglobia; order UBA7540; family UBA7540; genus JAKCCV01. Next base: position 36,338 of record JAKCCV010000007.1, read on the forward strand.
GCGGCTGTGGCCTGGCCACGCTGTGCGATTTCACGCTGGCCGAACCGAACACCCAATTCGGCTATCCCGAGGTGCGGGTGGGATTCATTCCGGCGACCATTTCGTCATTCGTCATGCGTCAAATTGGCGAAAAGCGGGCCAGGGATCTGCTACTTTCCGGCCGGCCCGTCGCCGCAGAGGAAGCTCGGGCGCTTGGCTTGGTCACGGAGGTGGTTCCCGCCGGAAAGCTCATGGCCAGGGCGAGGGAGATTGCCGACTCGCTTGCCGCGATGAGCCCAACCGCGCTGTCTCACACCAAGCGCCTGCTGCTGAGAATGCAGGAGGCCTCCCTGGAGCGCGATATCGCCCTGGGAGTTGAGGCGAGCGCCGAAATGCGCGGGACCGCAGATTTCCGCGAAGGAGTGGCCGCTTTCTTGGAGAAACGGCGGCCGGTGTGGACTGGCCATTGAGGGCTGGTCCGCGCTCCTGGTGGCGAATCCGCTCGAATCTTGTGGTGCGTCGGAAACAGGTTTATAGATGCGGAGCTTGTGGCACGGCCGGCTTGGCCGTGTTCCTGCACGGGCGGGACGCCCGTGCCACACCGGACGTCTTATGAAAGCAGAAGATACTTCCCTGCCTCCCTCAAAGCGGGCCGCGCTGCGGATGATTCAACGGGCCTGTGTGCTGACGGGACGGGAGCGCTCGCTTCGACAGCAGATCCGCAAGGTGAATCTCGTCACGCGCTGGCGGATTGACGATTGGGATTTGGAGTGGACGGCTGTCCTTGACCGTGGAAGCTTTCATTTTGAGCGGCGACCCGCGCGCCGGCCCGACGCCATCCTCTCTTGGTCCTCGGCGGCGAACTTTTTTGGTCATCGAGAAGGGAGTTCGGAAGATATGGAAACCACGCTAGAAGGCGCGCCCGATGCCCGCCGCGTGGCCGAGCGAGTTCTCAGGGTGTTTCTCGAAATGCTTCGACGAGTCCTGGAGTACCCGTATGACGAAGACGGACAACGGCTGGCTTAAGTCTGCTGATGTGGGAAACGCAAGCCTCTCGGGAGGTATCATGGAGACCTCACCATGGCACGCAACGCGGTTTCGAGTCCGCTACGCTGAAACGGACCAAATGGGCGTGGTGTACCATTCACACTACTTCGTCTGGTTTGAGGTGGGACGAGCCGAGTTGTGCCGACAGCGTGGGCTGGCCTACCGCGATATGGAGCGGGAAGGCGGTATCTACATCGTCGTCGCGGAGGCCCATTGCCGCTACAAAGCGCCGGCCCGCTACGACGATGAAATCGAGGTGCGAACTTGCCTTCGGGCGGTGCGCAAGCGCGTGCTCGTCTTTGGTTATGAGGTTTACCGAACCTCGGATGGCACGCTGCTCGCCGAGGGCGAAACCACCCACGTGATTGCCGGCCCGGACGGCCGACCGCGCGCCCTGCCCGAAAAATATCAGAGACTGTTCGAGCGCGGCTTAGCCCAAACCGCGATTTCCAAGTAAGTCGCTTATCGGCCACCCATGCCAGCGCTTTCTGCAACCATCATCACCAAAAACGAAGCTCAGCACTTGGAACGCGCCCTTCGCTCTCTCGGCTCCGCTGATGAAACGATCGTCGTGGATTGCGGCTCGACCGACGGAACGCAGGAAATCGCGCGGCGCCTCGGGGCGCGTGTGCTGGAGCATCCGTGGGAAGGTTTTGCGGCGCAAAAGAACTTTGCCGCCAGCCAAGCAACCCACGATTGGATTCTCAGCCTCGATGCCGACGAAGAGCTGAATCCCGATGCTCAAGAGTTTTTGCACGCCTGGAAGATGACCCTCCCCGAGGCCTCCGCGTATCGGCTGGCCCGCCGCGCCTATTATTGCGGCCGCTGGATTCGCTATTCGGGGTGGTATCCGGACTGGAAAATTCGACTTTACGACCGCCGTCGCGCCCGATTTGAGGGGGCTTACGTTCACGAATCGGTAGTGACGGATGGTCTGGTTCGGACGCTGCCCGGCGAGATTCTGCATTACACTTGCGATTCACTGGCCGAGCATCGGGAGCGCATTGAATTCTACACCGAGCTGGCAGCCCGGGAGATGTTCGACCGAAACGACAGCGTGAATATCTTGAAACGGTTGATAATGCCCCCCTGGGCGTTTGTGAATGCTTATTTTCTTCATTTGGGCGTTCTCGACGGGAAGGCAGGCTTCCACATTGCGCGCATGGCGGCACGCTACGTCCAGCGCAGGTATGAGAAACTGGACGCTCTCCGCGCCCAGGCGCGCCACTCATGACGCCTCCTTACCAACTCGCCATCGCGCATGTAGATACGGGCCTGAGCTTGCGCGGGGGACAACAACAGTTGCTGATGCTAGCCCGCGGACTCGCCGCGCGCGGCCACCGGCAGCTCATTGTCTGTCCCGAAGCGTCAGAGCTTTTTCATAAAGCTCATGTGGAGGGGTTTCGGGTTTTTCCATTGCCCCGGCGCGACCCGGGCCATCTCCACGGCGCCGTTTTGTTGCGAGCAGAACTCCGGTCGTTCCATGCGGACATCTTGCATGCACACGATGGCGTCGGGCAAACCATTGCGTGGCTGGCCACCCTGGGCAGTGACGCTCGTCGCGTGGTCAGCCGTCGCGTCACCTTCTTGCCGCCTCGCCGGTTGGACTATCGGCTCAAGTACACGCACACTGCGGATGCCGTCATTGTGGTTTCAGAATTTGTCCGCAGGCTGGTTGTGGGCTGCGGCGTACCGTCTTCCAAAGTCATTTTGATTCCTGATGGCGTTGAACTCCCTCCGGCTTTGCCAGATGAACGAACCTGCGAGCAAGTCCGCGCCCAGTGGGGCTTCGGAGCCGAAGATTTCGTAATTGGTCATCTGGGCGCATTCACGCGCGAAAAGGGCCAGGACATCGCGGTCCGAGCTTTCGCAGAGGTGGCGGGAAAACTACCGCGGGCACGGCTTCTCTTGGCGGGAGAAGGCTCCCAGCACGCGGAGCGGCTCCTCGGCCTCAGCCCGCCGGACGCACGCATCCGCATACTTGACCCCCCCAAGGTTGCCTCCGACTTCTTCGCCGCCTTGGATGTCTATCTGATGCCGTCACGGTCAGAAGGATTGGGTTCATCGGCTTTGCTGGCCATGGCGCACGGCCTTCCCGTTGTGGCCACGCGCGCCGGAGGCTTGCCTGAATTAGTCGAAGAAGGGGGCACAGGATGGCTTGCGGAGGCGAAATCGCCGTCCAGCCTGGCGGCTTGCCTGATCGAGGCGGCGAGCGACCGGGCTCGCCTTCGCGCCTTCGGCCAGAAGGCCCGACGCCGCGCAGAAGAATTTTCGGCAGACAAGGTCACCATGCTGACGGAAGGTTTATACTATCGCCTGCTGCGCCGGCAAACGACACGCTCATGAGCCATTCTATGCGCCTGATCACTGAAATTTATGTGGCGCTTTTCGGCTTGGTCTTTGGGAGCTTTCTCAACGTCTGTATTCATCGTCTGCCGGCGGGCGAATCCGTTTTCTGGCCGGGCTCCCACTGCCCCGCCTGCGGGCACGCGATTCGCTGGTACGATAACGTGCCGCTGCTCAGTTACGTCATTTTGCGCGGGCGATGCCGCGATTGCCACGCGCGCATTTCCCCGCTCTACCCGCTCGTCGAATTCCTCACCGCAGCCGTGCTGGTTGCAGACTTCCGTGAATACGGTTGGACACCTGCATTAATTAAGTGGGCGCTTTTCTCCTTGCTCATTCTTATCCTCATTTTCACGGACCTGCTCGAGCGGCGCATTCCCCATCGAGTCACCCTGCCCGGCATGGCGCTGGGAGTCTTGATGAGTGTCTGGGTTCGGGTGGACGCTCGCCCGCTTGGCTGGCTGCTCACGAGATCGGGATTGCTTTTGCACGGCCCTCCACTTTCCTTAACCGGCGCGATCGGCGGGGCGGTTTTGGGCGGCGGATTGTTCTACGCGGTGGGTGAAGTTTTCTATCTCTTGCGGCGCAAAGAGGGGCTCGGCTTCGGCGACGTCATGCTCATGCTAATGGCCGGGACCTTTCTCGGCCCAGCGTTGACGCTCACCACTATTTTCCTCGGCTCTCTGCTCGGAACTATCATCGCCGTGCCCTTAGCCTTGCTCAGTCGCCGCTTCCGCGAATATGCCTGGCCGTATGGAACATTTTTGGGCATCGCGGCCCTCTTCGTCAGTTTGGGTGGAGAAGCGTTGCTCAACGGTTATTTAAGCTGGGCAGGATTGCGGTGAGCGATGGCCCGACATTTGACGCTGTCACAAATGACGTTCCTGGTTGGCGTCGCGCTGGGCGTGGCGGCGATTTCCGTTCTCATCATTTACCTTATTCATCGCTCGCTCCGAGAGTACCGAAAAGGTCTCGAATTTAAGCCCTCGACGCCCCACGCCGAAAACGAATCGGCTTTTATCGCCGCGACGGTGCAGAGCCTCATCGCCGAGCTGAAATCGCGCTCGGACGATCTTGAAAAACGCTGGCGCCACGCCGAGCGCCGCGCCCGAGCAAGCGCCAAATCGCTGGAAGCTGTCGCTCGGACCATCCCCCAGGGATTGCTTGTGGTCAGCGCCGAGGGCTATCTGACTCTCATCAATGCCCCGGCACGGCGGTTGCTCCAACTGGACGTCTGGTCACACCGGCGCCTTTCTGAACTGCTGGGCGATTCACCGCTCAGCGAAGCCATTGCCGAATGCCTCGCCTCGGGCAACCCGCAATCACTCGAAAAGATCGAGTACGCAACTCCATCGGGCCGCCTGATAACCCTCGGCCTCCGCATCGAGCCCATCCAAGGCCAAGACGGAACCACGGAGGGCGCTGTGGGCCTGCTTTGGCAGCCGTAGCGGAGGCGCTTACCTCGCCGCCGCGCCGCGGCCCGGGCCAAACGTCACCCCTGCTAACCCTTGGCGTCGCCAATCAACCCCTCGCTCCATTCCGCAGCCTCAGCCTCCCGCTCGCGGTCGGCGGCCATTTCGCCGTAAGCATCTCTGAGCTCGTCCTGCTTCAAGTCAAGTTGTTCCGCCATTTTCCGCCCCACGTCCGCAGGGCCCATCACTAATCTGCCAGCCATCGGACCAGATTTCTGAAAATCTTCAACCCGTCCTGCGAATAGTGCGCGGGCAAGGAAGCGCGCTCGGGATGGGGCATGAGGCCGAGGACGAGGCCCGTCGCGTCCACAACACCGGCAATCGCTTCGGGCGAGCCGTTGGGATTGTCCGGATAGGCGCTGGCGGGTTTTCTATTGGCATCGGCAAAACGGAATGCCACGCGCGGCGGAGATTGGTCTTGAGGAAAAAAAACGCGGCCTTCGCCGTGCGCGGACGGCATGTGTAAAACTTCGCCCGCCAAACCCTCCGTCCAGATGGACGATTCACCCGTTACCAGCAGCCGCACCTTGCGGTCCTCAAAGCGCGCCGACTGATTGGCCAGCAGTGCCATTGCCTGGCGTCCCAGGCGCACCTGCGGCAAGATCCCGGCTTCCGCCAGCGCCTGGAAGCCATTGCAGATACCCAAGACGGGGCGGTGGGCGTCAAGAAATTGGGACAGTTGTTCGCCGAGCCGCGCCACCAGCATCCGGCCAAATATTCTGCCTGCTCCCAGGTGGTCACCGTAAGAAAAACCGCCAGGAATAATGGCCGCTCCATAATCCATGAGCCTCGTTTCGGCTGCCATCAGCTCCTTCAGCAACACCAATTCGGCGCGGCCGCCGGCGCGCTCAATCGCAGCGATGGTTTCCTCATGGCAATTGGTTCCCGGCGCGTAGAGCACGGCCACGCGGCTCGTCATTCGAGGGCCTCCCGGAAAGTGCTGTGCCACTTCTCAGCCAGCGCTGAAACTGATTCGCTCCAGAGAATCTTTTCACCCTCGTTCAGCAGCAGTCGAGGTTCTGCAGTGACTTCACCGATAACGTGATAAGGAATGCCCGCCAAAACTTTGTCCAGTTCTGTTTCAGGGTCCACTTCTAAAAGAATTCCACCAGTAAACTCGCCAAAGAAAAACCCGTCGTGGTGGCCGTCGCCGTCCCGTAGGCACTCGACGCGGGCTCCCAGGCCCGAGCCAAATGCCGCCTCAAAAAGTCGCAAGGCGAGGCCACCTTCAGCTATCCCCGAAGCCGAAACGTACCCACCGCGAGAATGCAGGGCCAGCACGGCGTCCCAACGCGCGCGCACGTCGGCGGCGAGGCCGGAGTCATAGATAGAATCTCCGCGTTGGCCGTGAACATCGGCATAAACGCTGCCGCCCAGCGCGCCCCGCGAGAGGTCAGCCACCAGCACCAGGGAATTGCCGGGACGTTTGAATTCCGGAGTTACGATCTTGCTCACGTCCGGTACGCGCGCCATCGCGGCCACGACCAACGTCATAGGAACATCTATGCGGAGGCCAGCGGCTTCGAATGTTCCTGAACTTGAATCCTTGCCGGAGATAAAGGGGACGCCCAGTTCCACCGAAAGCTCGGCAATCGCTTCCACCATCTGAACCAGGTCCCAGGCGACGCCCGGCGTCAAGCGCGGCGTATAGAAATTGTCGCAGAGCACCATTTCACGATAGCTTGCGCCGGCCGCTACGGCTTTCGTGATGGCTTCAATGACCATGAGGCGGGCGGCAGCGCTTGGCCTGATGTCGCCGTAGAAGGGGTTAAACGCAACCGTGGTCACCACGCCGTAGGGTTTGCCATAGAGCGGGGCGGAGACACTCAGATGAGTGGGCATGGAGTGATTGCGGCCTTCGAGGAGGCCCACGACGGTTCTTCCCTGCACGGTCGTGTCAAACCGAGTGCCAGCGGCGCTCTGGTCGCAGCAATGATAGTGGGAAAGAACTGCATCAACCGCCCGCGACCACTGCACGGCCGTCTCCGGCTCAGCAATCGCGAGCGGCGCCAGGTGGCGCTTGGGTTCTTCGGTGGCAATGGGCTCGAGCGGGCACGCGCCCCATAGGAAACCCATTTCCAAATCCACTACTTTTTCTCCACGCCAAATGGCCTCCATTCGCCCGGAGTCTGTAAACCGGCCCACCTCGGCGTGCGGAATCTCAAAACGATCCAGAATCGTATTTGCCTGACCCATCTTTTCGGGGGGCACAACCAGCAACATGCGCTCCTGCGACTCCGAAAGAAGAATCTCCCACGCTGTGAGACTTTTGTCTTTCAAGGGGACACGGTCCAGCTCCACCGACACGCCGCTATCGGCCGCCATCTCCCCCGCTGCCGACGACAACCCCCCCGCGCCCAGGTCCGTAATTGCCCGCAGGCAATCGGCATCTCGCAGCACGGGAATCGCGGTGGCAAAACGGCGTTCGGTGATGGGATGCCCAATCTGGACAGCCGCAAATTCCCGCTCCTGGGTTGCCGCTGTCATGCCGGTCGAACTGGCCGTCGCGCCATGGATACCGTCGCGCCCCGTCTCGCCCCCAATCAACACGGCGCAATCACCCGGTCGGGGCCGCTCCTTGCGTGCGTACTTTGCCGGAATCAAGCCGACCGAATGTCCGAGCGCCAGGCACTTGGCATAACCGGGGTGGCAGCGGTACACTGCGTGCCTCATCGGAATGCCCATGGGGTTGAGGTAAGCGCTGGTGGCGCGGATGGATTCTGTGAGAATCAGTTGAGGATGAAGCGCCCCCGGTGGCACCTGGTCTTCGGCAACGCGGGGGTCCATGGTGCCCATCAGGGTTGTGCCACCGATGGGATAAGCGCCCTGGCCGAATCCCAGCGTGTCGCGGATCACGCCGCCGTGCTTGGTGGCCACGCCTCCAAAGGGTGCAATCGAACTCGGAAAATTGTGCGTTTCGCCTTTGAGGGTGATGACGTAATCCTCGTAGAATTCCATCCCGCCAGCGTTATCCTCAAAAGCACTCACCACTAAGGGATGCTGCATGCGCTCAGTCGCCGCGGATAGCCGCTTGAGCAAGCCCAGGCTCTTCCATGTCGTGTGGTAGCAGTGATCGCTCCAGCTTTGGACCAGGATTTCCAATTCCGCGTCCGTGTGGGGCCGACCCCGGCTGATTTCGTGGGCCTGAATGACTTTCAACTGAGAAAGAGGCGCATACCAAGAACGCTCACGGGAAAGCTGAAGTAACGCCGCATCGTCGAGGCCGGCCAGCGGTATGGTTCTAACTGGCTCGGGAGTGCCGGTTGGCCGCAGCGTCTGAAATATTTCCCCGGGCCGGCGCATTCGTTCTACAACTTTGTTGTAGAGGAAACGCGCCGCGAGCCTTTGCGCCAAGCCCTCGTCAAGACCGCAGAATTGATACCGCCTTCCGAGTCGCGCAAATTCAAGGCCGCGCTCCCCGAGCGCTTGTGCCGCCTCCAAAATGGAAGGCGTCTCCGGGTCGGTTACCGCAGGAAGATAAGCCACCTCGAGGATGGGACCTCGCGTCGGGTCAAGCTGAGATTGTTCGGCGGCGGTTTGATAGAGCGGATTCACCAGAAGCGGCCGCAGCCTGTCGAGGTTCACATCTCCTTCCAGCCAATAGACGCGCTCCATAATGAAGTCTTTTAGCGCCTCGTGCCCGTGCCGCCGAAACATTTCGAGCCAGCCGCGCGCCTCCGGGTCATCCTTGGAGAGTACGTATAGGGAGTAAATAGCCATGCAGTGGTTGGGTGGATTTAAAGTATGATTATACTCGTTCTGAGAATCCGAGTCATCGCGCTTCCCGTTGACGTGTGAGAGCGCCCTCACCTCCGGGAGAGAAATGCTTAAGGGGCAGCGTGCGCGGAAGGCATCCCAAGGGCTCTGGCCTTAAAGAAAACTTTTCGCCTTGCCCACCTTATGCTCGGTAAGTTGTGACCTGTGCCGCAAGGCACCCTTCGTCGTAGGCAAGTTTCAACGCCAGAGGAAGGAGTCCATGGAACCTTTCGTATTGATTGGCCGGCACGTCCGGCTTGAACCGCTGGAGCAACGTCATGGCGACGCGCTGGCAGCCGCGACTGCCGAGGACCCTCAGCTTTATCGGTGGACCTTTGTCCCCTTTACTCAGGAAGAGGCGGCGAAGTACATCCAGTCGGCTTTGGATTGGAGGAATGCCGGGACCTGCATGCCGTTTGCAACCGTCCGGGCGAATGACGGAGCCGTCATCGGCTCAACACGTTTTTTTAACCTGGAACGATGGGCCTGGCCCTCCCATCATCCTCGTTCTGGCCGTAGATTTCCTGACGCGTGCGAGATCGGCTACACATGGCTCGCCCCTTCGGCCATCCGCACCGGCGCGAACACAGAAGCGAAGCTGCTGATGCTGACTCACGCGTTTGAGGTTTGGCAGGTGTTCCGTGTCTGTTTCCACACCGACGCCCGCAACACGCGGTCGCGAGCCGCTCTAGAGCACATCGGTGCCCGATTCGAGGGGATCTTGCGCGCGCACCGCATCGCCTCCGACCACATTCCGCGCGACTCCGCTCGCTGCTCCATCCTCGCCGACGAATGGCCCGCGGTCAAAGCACATCTTACGAACTTGCTCCGTCGGCCCTGACGCTCCGACTGCTTTACAGGACGCTGCTCCAACCGGATGAGGCACAGATTCCTGAGCCAGATATTCCGAGGAGCGTTGCATGGGGTGCCGTTGTCGTAGAGCTTACGCTTTCCGCTCCAACCGTTGCGGGCGAAAGAGCCTTCCTGGGCATCCGAACGCTCGCGGTCCGGCAGTGTATTTTGTATTTGAACCCGAACCCTCGGTGGAATTATCATGCGATTTCGTGTCCGGCTGGAACTGCCAGGGAGGGTTCGTAATGCCAATTCGGGGCGAGTGCAGGTGAGAGAAGAATACTTCCATCGGACAGCAAGAGATCACCCGCCGCTCGCGGGCGAGAACATCATAGTTAAAAAGGAGCCGCACAATGCCATCGTGTAAATTTCGGTTCATTTATCTGTTGGTTCTCGGGGTCATGCTGCCGGCGATACCAGGATGGGCCCAAACCGGTCCGACGATTCAATTGACCGTAGATGCCCGGCAAGCGCCCATGAAGATTATCCACACGCGCATGGTGCTTCCACTGACGCCGGCCGAGGCAGGCAAGCCGTTGACGCTCTACTATCCCAAGTGGATTCCCGGCGAGCACGCGCCAGACGGCCCCATCGTCAACTTGGTGGGCCTCAAAATCACTTCGGACGGAAAACCCGTGCGCTGGCGGCGCGATTTGCTCGACATGTTCACCTTCCACGTGTTTGTGCCGGCGGGAGCCAAAGTGCTGCACATCCACTTCGACTACATTGAGCCGGCGTCAACCTCGGGCTTTAGTGCCGGGGCCTCGGCGACCGACAAGCTGGTGATTATCAGTTGGAATCAGAACCTGCTCTATCCGGCGGGGTATTTGGCTCAAAAGATTACTTATGACCCCAAACTCCTACTGCCAGCGGGGTGGAAATTCGGCACGGCGCTGCCGGTGGAAAGCCAGTCTGGCAACGAAATCACCTTCAAGCCGGTGGCACTGAACCGCTTGGTGGATTCGCCGGTGCTGGCCGGACAGTATATGCGGGTGGTGAATGTGACCCCGCCCGGCGAGCCCATCCACCACGAAATTGACATTGCTGCCGACAGCCGAGCCGCGCTCGATATGAGTCCGCAGCTCAAGCAGGACTACACCAACTTGGTTGCGCAAACCGGATTACTCTTCGGGACACGCCACTACCGCGATTACCACTTTCTTCTTACGCTGAGCAATCACGTGGCCCACTTTGGCCTTGAGCACCACGAGTCCGATGATAGCCGCGTGGATGAGCGATCCTTGATCAGCGCCAATCGCCGCCTGCTGATGGCCGATCTACTGCCCCACGAATTTACCCATTCTTGGAATGGTAAATTCCGCCGCCCCAAAGACCTGAGCCCGCCTTATTACGAAGCGCCCATGAAAACCGATCTCCTTTGGGTGTACGAGGGCCTGACGAACTATTATGGCGATCTGCTGGCGGAGCGCACTGGCCTGTGGACACCGCGACAGTATCGTGAATACCTAGCCCTGGACGCGGCGCAGCTCGGCCCGGGACGGCCAGGACGCCTTTGGCGGCCGCTTCAGGACACGGCAGACGCCGCGCAAATCCTCTATTTCGCGCCTGCCGAGTGGACCAACTGGCGGCGTTCCGTGGACTTCTACGGCGAAGGCGACCTGTTGTGGCTGGACGTAGATAATCGCATTCGAGAGCTGACCCATGACAAAAAGTCACTGACGGACTTCTGCCGGCTGTTTTACGGCGGCCCGAACTTGGGGCCGCAACTGAAAACTTACACTTTTAGCGACGTGGTGAACGCGCTCAACCAAGTGGCTCCTTACGACTGGCGGGCATTTTTCCTCAAGCATCTGCGCTCGCTTACGCCCGAGCCGCCGATGGGCGGTATCACCCGCGGAGGGTGGAAGCTGGTTTATAACGACAAAATGCCCCAGCTTCTCCGCGCCGCAGAGCTCGTGCGCCATTTCATCAACGCTGAATATTCCATCGGCTTGCTGTTAAGCGACACCGGGGTCGTGATGGATTCCGTGGTCACGATGCCAGCCTACAAGGCCGGCATCGCACCCGGCATGACGGTGGTGGCTGTGAATGGCCGCAAATTTAACCCTCATGTCTTTAATGAGGCCTTGCGCGCCACCACGACGAGCGCCAAGCCCTTGCAACTCATCGTTGTGAACGATGATTACTTTCACACCGTCTCGATTGATTATCACGGCGGACCGCGCTACCCGCACTTGGTCCGTGTGCCCGGCACGCCCGATCTGCTCGGCGAGAACATGAAGCCGCTTGTGGCGCATTAGCGAGCCATCGCCTTCCCGCAACGGGGGGACTGTCGGTCTTCCTGCCAGGTTAACGGTCCTCTCCCGTCTTATGGAGGAAAGCGATGGTTGATGAGGTGAACCATCGCGCCAGCGGAAAAGCCTTGCTCAGCGATCACTTCTTGCGGGGTGGTTGCGAAGGCCGAAGTTCGATACGGCTGGCAAGAGCCCGGGGCGGCAAACGGTAGAGGTCCACCACCGCTTGGGCGATGTCGTCACCGGTCAGCTTCCACGCTTCGGCAGGCTTGGCGCCGGGCGCTGCTGCAAAATCCGTTGCCACGCTGCCCGGCATCAAATAGCTGACCCGAATTCCGTCATAGCGGACATCTTGCATCATAGCCTCGCTGAAGCCATTGAGCCCGAATTTGGAGGCGTTATAGGCCGCTCCGCCCGGAAAGGCGTTGATGCCCGCCAAGCTTGAGATGTTGAAGATATATCCGCCACCGCGCCGCCGCATATGCGGAATAGCCTCGCGGCAGCAATAAAAGACTCCAGAGAGATTGGTGGCTACCAGTTCGTCCCACTCGGCCGGCGAGATTCGGTCCACGGGCTTGAAAAAACCGATGCCCGCGTTATTCACCAAAATATCGAGACCGCCAAAGCGCTCGACCGCGCGCTCAATAAGCTTGCGACAGTCTTCATAACGGCCCACGTCGGCGGTTATCCCGTCCACCGAGTCGCCCGCTGACGTGCGAAGCTCCTCAAGAGCCGCCTCGAGTCGCCCCATGTCGCGCCCGCAAATGAATACCCGCGCCCCCTCACGGGCAACGGTTCGGGCAATAGAGAAACCGATCCCGCGCGTTCCGCCCGTCACAATCGCAATTGTGTTTTTGAGATCCATTTCCATTCCATCGTCTATCATACCATGGTCGCCGGCCCGCCCCGGCACGGTTGCGGGCCTGGAATTAAGCCACCCAGCCCCGGGAAGACAACCCATTATCACCCTGTTAACTAAACAGTGTCTATACACGATGTTATGGCGGGATGGATCTAATGCACGTCGAGCCGCACGGCGGAAGCAACCGCTTGGGCCAGCCCGGGCATCTATAGAAGTGTATGAAGAGGATTGATAGAAACTCGGTCAACAAGGCTTATTGAGCCACCGTTGACCGTAAGGAGGGTTGTGAAGATGAAACACACTTGGAATCTTCCACTGGCGTTGTTTCTTGGTTTCATAATGCCTGCGGGAATGTTATTTGGGTATAAAAGAACCTTGCCACGAGTGAGCTCGCCCACCGCCAACTGGGCTGACACCCAAGAGGCGGGCCATCTGTTTCGCCAGATACGGGATCAGGCGCTCAAAGCCCAGAAGACCCTCGGCACGTTGAACGTCGAGGGTATCTATCTCAATTGGCAGGACCAAGCCCAGAGCCTGAATATTGCGCGGAGCTATATCAATAAAATCGGCGCGGACTTGCTCCGACTAAAGCGGATGAACAAAGGGCTCGCCCCCTGGCAGCAACGGGTAGTCGCCCAAATGACGCCTGCGGCTCACGAGATGGTCTATCAAATGGACCAGGCGGTGAAGGAGATCAACAGGCACCAGAATAGCGTAGTTCTTGCCATGACTCCCTATCCCCAGAACATCAACATCATTGGTCAGCAGGCAGGACGAATGGTCCGCACGATTCAGACCTACAGTCAGTACGCGCACGCAGAGGAGAGGCTGGCAGCGCTCCAACGGAAAACTGCAACCTCCCGCTCCTAACTTCTACGTCGTTCCGGCTGAGGAAGGGACTCGTACGGCGCGAGTCCCTTTTTTTCTTTGTAACTCGCTCAGAACTTCGGTCGGTTTCCACTGGCTATGATGACAACTTATCTTTCAGCCAAACCCAACGAAGCTCACCAGGATCCCGGTTAACAAGCCATGCCTTCAGAAACCCCGTCATCGCCAGAGCAACCTCCAGTAAAGAACAAACCAGACCCACAGGATACCGGCCAGGGCCACGACGGAGTAGTGGAGGCGATCGAAGACGCTCCACCAACGTCCAGCCCAGGCACGGATTGCAAAAAAGATCATCGCCATCACGAGAATCACCGTGAGGGGCGGGATTACGAGAAGCCTTCCCACCTGTTTCGGAATGCCGTAGGCGAAATGCCACAAATCTAACCGATGGATGACTGCCAGAAAAGCGACCACGAAGAATATAACTGACGCTGACGCCACCCAAGCGATGACGCGCGCCAAGGTCGGGACAGCGCCATGCGGCGACTCAGACCCGCTCGCTTCTCGGCGTCGGGCGTGCCTGCGCCGGTTTATCCAGTGAGCGATGGCCTCCGCCGGCCACACCAGCAACGCAGAGAAAAAAATGAGCAATAAGGTCTTCACCAAGCGCACCTGAAACCGAGCCGTGGCGTAGCGGGGAAGGCGATCATAGGCCTCCTCATCAGTAAACATTTCCGTGATGTGTCCCGATGAGTCGGTGCCGAAGACAGCTTTGTTTCCGGTGGTCGGGCATATATAGAAAAGCGGCTGAACTTCCACCCAACGGCTTGGGGGGTGATAATGATGAGGGTAATGAAGCTCGATGCTTCCGTCCCGATTGGCCGTAACCCGGTACTGCCAATAGAGCGTGAACAGCTTGGCGAAGGTCGTCGCCGAATAAGGATTCAGGCGATAGCTTCCGGCAACTCGCGCCGCATCACTTGGCAAGTTAAGAACCGGCTCAACCTTCGGAGAAGACGCTGGAAAGTATCGCTGAAAGAAACGCCGTTCGATGGCCGCATCAAAACGGGGCTCATCAACGTTTTCTGTGATAAAAAATCCGAGGCGCTTCTCTGGAACCAGCGCGAGCAAGCTACCAAAGCCGCGAACGTCTCCACCGTGGCCGATCACTCGCAGACCATCAATGTGCTTCTCATAGAAGCCGTAAGCGCGGCCGGACAAACGCGGGTCCTCGGTAAAATGCTGGCGCTCCATGCGTGCCACGCTGGACGGGGTCAAAAGCCGCGCGCGGCCATAGCGCCCTCCATTCATCATGGCGATCATAAAATGCGCGATGTCCACGGGCGTTGCGCATAAGCCCGACGCGGGTTGGATGTTGAAGTAATCGAGGGGAACCGGGTGCAGACCCCGCCAGCGGCTATAGCCGGTCGCAAATTCACGCTGAAGCCGAGCCGAAGGGATAAATCCAGAATGGGTCATGGCCAGGGGCTTGAGGATGTTTTCTTGGACATATTTTTCGTACAGCTGCCCGGATACGGTCTGGACAATATAGCCGGCCAAGGCTAGCCCGTGATTGGAGTAGCTGATAATTTGTCCCGGGGGACGAATTTGCGCTGGCATGTGATGAGCCAGGTAAAAACCGAGCGGCTCGATTAGATCGGGCTGGCGGGCCGCCACACCGATCGAGAGATCCTCCAACCCCGCCGTGTGGGTCAATAGAGCAGCCAGGGTGACAGGTTGAGGATATTTCTCCTTCAGATGAAAACGCTTCAGATAATGGTTCACGTCCACGTGTAGGTGCAGCTTGCCCTCCTCAGCCAACTGCATGACGGCTACGGTGGTGAAGAGTTTTGTCACCGACGCAACACGAAAAACCGTGTGATAGGGATCAACCGGAATCCTTCTGGTTATGTTAGCCCATCCGTAGCCCCGAGAAAAAATAATCTTATTGCCCTGCACCAGGACGAAGGCAGCCCCCGGAATCTGGTACTTTCGCATGAGTCTTGTGATCAAGGGATTAAGAAAGGATCGCAAATGAGGCAAGCGGACGGGCCCGGCGGAACTAGATTTCCGAGCTATGCGGTTGGACGGCTCTGGCGACGTTCCAACCGCTTCGCGCTCGGCGCTCGAACGGATTGAATCACGCGAAGAATCGGCGCGAGGTAGGCTACGGCCCTCCAGCACCACCAGACACGCCAATGCGGCCGCGACGCGGATGAACCCATATAGGCCTCCACGTTGGCGGGCGCGTTTCTCTTGAGGACTCGTTGTGGCAGATTGACTCAACTCCCTATTGTTGTTTTCTGCGCTGAAAATATCAACACGGCTGCGGGCGCCGCGAAAGTCGGCACGGCAACTACAGGATTTCGCCCATCACTTTGCCGAAATTGATTTGCGTGCCGGACTGAAGGGTTAAGCTGAGTCCCGGTGGAACCATCTTCGGTTGATGATCGCGGGGAGGCGTGACAGACCAAGGAATTTCCGAGAGATTCTTGAGACCCCAAACGTCGCCGCGTTCGGGATGACGGGACACGGCGGCCAGGGGCCGCGAGAAATCGTACAAACTATCCGCGGTGAGGTGATGGGGGAAGAGTTCCGTATTGTGATTGAGCATCACCAGTTGACGAGGGAGCTGGAGACGTAACGGAAGCCGCAGCCGCTTATTGCACTGCCAGCAAATCCCACCCGCCGCCCGCGCCGGATCTGCAAAATTTTCGGCGCCACAATGGTGGCAGTAATAAATGGAATCCCGGAGCTGAATCATGATGGCGCGCCACTCTCCCTCGCGCACGCGGCCATGGAGCGGATCGCGGATTCCCTCCGTGAAGGCGCGAGTGAATAGATCGCGCAACGGCTGGGGATAAATGGGCCAAAGGAAGAACAGATTGTCGTGAGCTCCTTGCACCGGACGATTGGAGGCATCGTCAGGGTCAAAAACGAAGACAGGCTCGAATCCGTAAAGGCGATTCATGGCGGGAAGGTCAAAGCTATGGATGGCCAGTTCCCTTTTGCCCTCGAGAGGATGGTGCATCATCAAGATATAAAAAAGAAGGACTGCCAGTGAATAAAGGTCGGTTTGAATGCTCGGCGAGGCCGCGCCGCGCACAACTTCGGGAGCCATGAAGCGAGGTGTGCCGAGAATCCCAATCTCTCCCTCCCCGTCAACCGTGACATTATCGTTGTCGGCGATTAACACTTCGCCGGTAGCAGGGTCAAAGAAAATGTTGCCGAAGGAGATGTCGCGGTAGCAAAGACCCTTGGAATGCAACTGGAGAAAACTATGAGCCAACTCGAAACCCAGGGTGGTCAGAACACGGAACGTCGGATCGAGGCGACGTTTCATGAGGTCGGCGACGCCCTTGTAGCGGTTCTCGCGCAGAGGCATCAGGTAACCGAGGCCGGGACGTGAAGGCGCGGAAACCAGCTCCAAGGGCCAAAGAAACCTGCTCGTCGGCGCGCCGCGTTTCACCAAGGTTTCCAGCACCCTGCGCTGGGCAGGGGTTGAAAACTGAGGGTAATACCATTTGAGGGCCGCCTGACGATCCGCCACGCGGACGCGATAGACGCCGCCTTGCCCACCTTCGCCCAACAGATCTTCGACTTGACAAGCTTGGCGCGAGCTTTCCGTCCATACCACTTGTCCGCGCGTCAGAAGAAGGCTCATGGAGACAAGGCCGGCGAGGTTGATTCAAAAGAAGACGCTTCCCGGCGAAGAGCCTTCGCAAGCCCTGCATAAAGGCTTAGCAGAAGCGACAAGCCATATCCCACTATGAGCACCCAAGCATACTTGCGAAGCTCAGCCTTTCGCTCTTCGACAAGCAAAAACCGTCGGAATGCGGCCGCACGGGCTTCATCTTGTGGGTTTCGAGCGGTTTGGGCGAGGCCAAAGGCCGCGCTCCAATCGCCCCAGGCGTAATTGAGATAGGCGGGCATTAACGGCCTGGAATGAAACAAGGCAGGCGAGCGCAGGCCCGCTTGCTGAGCGAGCTCGAGCGCACGCGCAAGCCCATGAAGTGCAACTCGTGCGCGATTCCATCGGCCGGCATTCAGTGAGGCGTTAGCTTTTTTCAAGTTGCGGTTGAATTCCTTCGTGACCGTTTCCATTTGAGTAAGGCGCGTCAGTTGGAACCGAACCTCCGGATCGCCGGGGCGGTATTCCAGACCCTCGCGAAAGTATTTTGCGGCAACCTCAAGGAAACCTCGATCGAGCGCGGCGCGACCCGCGGCCAAGGCCGCCGAATAACGGGCGGTAATCAGCGCTGCCTGTGCTTGCGGGTTACGGGGTGAAACTGCCAGAGCGCGCGCAAAACTCTCCGCCGCAGCGGAGTAGGCTCCAGCTTGCATCCAACGCTCCCCTTGCACCAGCAGAAGTTGCGTATTGGCTAAGTTACTCTCCCTCACAAGACCAGCCCGAGAGGCTATGGAAAGAGCTTGAGCGAAATCGGCCTGAGCACGAGCCCAGTGATGATGGCCTGAGTTTGTAAGGCCGCTCTGATATGCCAGCTCGAACTTTGCAAACTGCAATGAACGCTGAGCCGTTGGGCTGGTAGGATCAGCGCGGGCAGCACGTTCAAAGGAAATTATCGCACCGCGATAGTCGCGGTCGCTTAACCTTTGATGTCCTTCAAGCATTTCGCGCCGGAATTGTGCTCGGGCGCTCGCCGGTGTCCCCCTGGGCGACAAGGGAAATGAATAGCCGGGCGATGTTAAAAACCAGACTACCACGCCAAGCGCGATCGCCAGACGGCCATGCCACGCCACCCGTGAGCGACAGAAACGCTTCATGCGCGGGTTCATCGTTGGCGGACCATTGAAGACGCGATTTTCCCTTGGACGGCCGTCATCAGGCCCACCCATTGATAAACAAAGATACCCACGATAACAGATTGCAGCAGGCGCCCAAGATTAAAGGCCAACTCGTGGTGGTATCCAATCAGGCGCAGCCTGCCATACCATTCACCGATCCATAAGGCGGCCACGCCAACCGGCACCAGGGGTTGAATCAACAGAACCAACACTTCCACCAACAAGGCAGCCGGGGTTCTGAGGGGATCAAGCGCGGGGGAATGCGGCGGGCCGCGACGCAGCAAATACCGGGCCGCAAGGAATTCTCCTGCCCAGGCAATTCCCAAGCCACCCGCCAACAGGCCCGTCTCCTTCAGCCAGTCAAGAAAAGAGGTCCAGCCTTGGTCGGAAGCTACGCGAGCCACTAGGCCCAGCGCCAGGGCTGAAGAAGCAATGCAGAGAGCACACAGGCCCAGCCACCCCCAGTCAACGGCCTTCAACAGAGCCAGAGTGGAAGCGTTGGGTTTCCTATCACCAGCCGGCAACGTCTCTTGACCGGCGAGGGTTACTGACCGAACGGAGGACGATTTGAGCTTGCCATGCGCGGGCGCGGCTCGAATAAGTTCCACCCAAGACTCTGCGGCCCAACG
The DNA here is from genome assembly GCA_021838785.1 of Acidobacteriota bacterium. Lineage (GTDB taxonomy): Bacteria > Acidobacteriota > Terriglobia > UBA7540 > UBA7540 > JAKCCV01. The sequence goes on from JAKCCV010000007.1 coordinate 55,170, forward strand.
GCTGGCATGCTCGGCCAACCCTAAGTTGTCGCAAAGTTTTCGAGTGAGATTGGAGATAATCACTTCCTCTGGAAGAACGTCGAGTGACGCCAGAATATCCGGCACGACGCGCTCTTTGAGGGCAGCCATCAGCAGAAAAATTTCGCGCCGATGACCCACGCAGAGGTCACGGAGGAGCGCTTCGCAGCGTTGTGGCTGATCGCAGAGGTCGCGGCCGTAGAGTTCCAGAATGTGACGTAATTGCTCTCGCGGGGCATTCTCGGCCTCAGTGCGAATCGGGTTTTCCACGCTGGGCGTAGCCATAGGCGTCAATTAGACGTTTTTCCCCACGGGCAGTTCCGAAGAAGTGTCCTGCCGCCAAAGGATGCCGACAGAAACATCATCGCCACTGCCCCTCTCGGTGGTTTCCGCCAGCCAAGCGTCAAGACGGTCGTTGACCCATGCGATGCCTTCCGAGCGAATCAGCTCCAGAAAATCGCGGCCCACATTCATAAACCCCTCTTCCTCGCGAAAAGAATTTGAATAGCCGTCGGTACAAAGCAGCAGCAATGCCGGGGAGCCATCGGCAACGGGTTCGACGGCCAGGCGCACTTCCTTCCAAGCCTCCGGCATACACAAAGACGTGGTTTCCACTCCCATCAGACGGGCATCACGGGGCCAAGGTCGAGTAGTTTTGCCGCTCGGAGAGACCAACAAACAGTCACCATCGCCCAATTGAACCAAAAGCAAATAGGCCGGCGTGGCGAGGGCTGCGAGGACAGTGGAACCATACGCCAAAACATTATCAGCTTCGAGGGCGCGTCGTGCCGCGAGGCCCACCTTTTCCGCCACGTTTTGCAATTCTGAAGCTTCCAAGGGGGTTTCGTGCAGGTGGCTGACGACGCTCCCACGCCAACGCTCCACCAGCAGGCGGGGGATTAATCCTTGAGCCAGGGGTTGCAGATCTGGCCCCTCTTCGCGCGGGTGTTGAAGGTAAAAATCATGCAACACTCCGGTGGCGACCTTCACTGCCATCTCCGCTCCACGCTTACTACGGAAGCAAATGGGGTTGCCGTGACCATCGGCCAACGCAAGCGTAATGGACGCCCCCGTGCCCTCGGTTGGAAACCAGCGAATGGCGTCTTGCAGAGGGATGGCGTTCCGCCGGTGTGACGCCCCACGCACCGCACGGCCAACGGTTTGCCAGGTCCCGTCCCGTCGGAGGCATCCCATGGCCTACCAGACATCCTCGGGGGGCGCTGAAGCCATCGGCGGAGGGGCGGGAACTTGGACGTTGCTTCCGCCTCCCGCCATTACCTGGCTTTGACTCGCCGGAGAGGAAGCAGCCTTGAGCACCGCCGTGGAGGCCCACTTGATGTAATTCACCAGCGCTTCCGAATTATTGGCTTGCAAAACAGGAATTTCCGGATTGTTAATGAACGCTTTCAAGGGTTCATGGTCGGCATCCTCACCGATGGCGATCGCGATGCGGACCGCTCGGCGTCCCCAAGGGATGTTCAGCAGCTCGGCCAGCGAGCCCGAAAAGTCGTCGGTGGGCTGGCCATCGGATATCAAGACCAAGACGGGCGGCAGAGCCCGCTCGCTCATGGGAGGAATTTTTAGCTGCTCGGCCACCACTTGCATGGCCCGGCCCATATCCGTGACACCACCGGCTTGAAGGTCCATCCACTTGAAATCCGCGATGGGAGTGGGTTGGGCAACATGCCACTGAGCACCATCCGAAAATTTCACGGCGCGAACGAAGACTTGAGCGTGGGGATTCTCATCCGCGACGCGGAGCATGTGGGGGATGGCTTCTCGAATGGCGTTGTTCAGAGATTGGATCTTGCCGTCGCTCTGCATCGAGCCCGAACAATCGCAGATCCAGATAAAATGGAGCGGGCGCGAAGCTAGTTCGCCCCCCGGCCGCCTGATCATGGTCGTCTCTCCCTCCGGCGCGGTTGCTCGCTCAATCCCCTTGGCGCTGTTATAACACCGCCGCAACTAATTCTCAAGATAATCTATAAGTGAAGTTTGCGGTCGAGACGAACTCACATCCTCGCTAAATGCCAGGAGTTTACGCTCTCGGTGTCTGTGCCACGGTGGAATTGGCGAAACGGACCCATCACGAACAGGCAAAATCTCCCGTCAGTAAGCCCCCCGCACCAAACCTCGAAAGGCCATCCCTTCTGCCAGTAGCCCCGGGAAGGCCTCCGTCATCGTGAGGGGGCGCCGATTATCCCATGCGCCCGGGCACAGCCAGGCTTAACGGCCGCGACCCGTCGGTCGGCGGCGAATGGGTGGCCGCGCTTTTTCTTTCTCCTGATTGGCCTTGGCCCGTTCTTCCGCCATTTTCAGGACGGCGTCATTGATTTTGGCGCCGGCAACAACCAAGTAGAAGTGGGGAGAAGTTTCATAGGCCGATAGCGTGCCTTGAAATTGCACCGGATCGCCCGGCTGGAGAAGCTTCGCAGCTGGCTGGGCGGAGTCTTGAAGCTGAATGTTATAGGCACCCGTGCTGGCCTTCGCGCCTGGGGTGATATTCACATTCACCAGCGTCGTTCCCGGATCGGGGCCGGGAGCAACGCTATCCACCGTACCCACCAGGCCAATGGGCTGGCCTTGGAGTTGCTTCCAATTCTGTCGCGCCGTATCACCGCCAACAATCAGCGCGTCCTCAAGCTGATAGAAAGCATCCAGATTCTTGTTGCCCGTCGGCTTGTGCTTGGGGGGCGTGGGGATGGTGAAGCCGGAAGGTGGAGTGGCGGAAGACGCGGCTTCGGCCAACACCGCTTTCTCGCCCTGGTTCGAGCCTCGCCGATATTCGTAATCCTGACTGTAAATTTTCTCCAAATCGGCCGCGTTGGGACTGTTGGCTTTCTTGGCCAGGGCCGCCGCGCGTGCCAGGTACCAGATGCCGTCATTATAATCGGGCGGATTCGAGTTCAGGTATGCTTGCCCGAGCATAGAGAGCGTCAGCGGGTCGTTGGGTCGGTCCTGCATCGCGGCTTGGAGCGCTGGTAGCGCGTCGGCATAGTCCTTTTTTTGCAAGTTGGCAAAGCCAATCGCGGTGTTAAAGATCGCCCGCTTGGGCTTGACATAAGCTTCAAACTGCGCTTCCGTCACACCCTTCGGCTTCTGGAAGTTCTGCAGAACCTGGAGTCCGTGCTGAGCTTCCGCCAAGCCCCGACTTAACTGTGTCGCAGCATCGGGGTCACTCGGCTTATAGGTGTATGGAAAGGCAAAGCTCAAATACGCCAGCGCGTCCAGCTCGTTGGGATTAAGGGCCAGAACACGCTTGGCCGCTGCAATCGCCTTGGCGCTGTTGTTGAGTTGCTCATAGGTTTGCATCTCGGCGACGTAGGCGTTCACCTTGAAATCCGAGTTGGGGAACTTCTGAAGGAAGGCTTGGATTAGCGGAAGCCTCTTTTGAGGGTCGGTCGCTTTCACAAACGCTTCAAAGGCGTCGTACTCAGCTCGACTCTTCCATTGCGGCTGCTTGGTGGTTGCAGCCGCCTGGGGCGCGCCAGCCGCCATGACGTACGCCGGTGTCCACGGCATCGTCACGACGGCGGCGAGAATTGCAAGCATCAAAGGCACACAGATTTTCTTCATAGTCGAAAAGCCTCTTCTCGTGTGAGATCTTCAGGCCGTCGCACGGGCCACGCAGCGCCTCCTCGCGCTTCCTGGGACAGCACGCGCCTCGCGCCGAATCCTCCCGGCGACACTGGACCATCAGGAGCCAATCTCCAAATATCAAGAGTTGGGCAACTTTGCAAGCAAAATCTCACCTGGCCCAGCCTCCGGTCTTGGATAGGCCACCTGTTTATTTTAGATGCTTTCGGGCGACTTCGCGACAAGATCGTCCAAGCTGTTTCTTCCGGCCGGCCGGTTGGGGGGGTACTTGCTTGGCGTGGTGGCGTTAACAACCCCCGAAGTGCTCAGCCGGCACCCGGCCAGTCAAACTGGTGACTATTCGACGCCGAGGAATCCTCTCACGGCCCTGAGCACGCTTCGGCAAGACTGTTCGCTCAATTGACAGGCTGCGGGAGGCTCTGCTAAATTCAATACCTGTGGGAAGATCTCCGGTCAGGTAGGCGGCGGACGCACCGAGCGAAGCAACGTTGGCTGGCATGGACGTTGGCGCTGCTCACAAGCGGTTGCGCCGTGCGGCAGGTGAGCCGCCTCCCATCTCCCCCCGTGCCTGGGACCCTCCTGAAGGCATCCGTCAGCGATCTGGTCAAAGATGTTAACCAGTGGAGCGCCAAGATTGAAACGCTTCAGGCTGTCGTTCAGTTTCAAGCCACCGCGCTGTTGACGCAGGAGGGACTCGAGAAACAGTATCACCAAATTCGCGCGTATATTTTGCTAAAGAAACCGTCACTCATCCGTATTCAAGGCGAAGCGCCGGTGGTAGGGACAGAAATTTTCGACATGACTTCCAACGGGAGCGAGTTTCGACTTTCCATTCCTCCCAAAAACCAGTTCATCACCGGGGCGGACAATTATCACGCGACCAAGTCCGGGGGACTCGAGAATTTACGACCGCGCCATATTCTTGAAGCGCTGCTGGTTGCTCCGCTCGGTCCAACTGACAATTATTTTGTCGAGGAGACGAATCGCAACGGCCAAGATTATTATGTTTTAACGGTTGTCAAACCGGCCGAGAACCACACGCTGAAGCTAGTACGCAAGATTTGGTTTGATCGGACGGACCTGCGGGTGAAAAGAAGCGAGATTTTCGGCGCTGACGGAAAGCTGGAGGAAGCCGTGAACTATTCGGGCTACGGCGACTTCCAAGGAATCTCTTATCCTTCGCACATCAAGCTCTCAAGGCCGGTGGAAGGCTACGCCTTGGGCATCCAGTTTGAAAGGGCGACGTTCAATGAAGAGATTGGGCCGGAGAAATTCGTGTTACCTCGGCCTCCACACGCCAAGCTCATCCGCCTTGGCCAGAGCAGCGGAGGGAACAGCCAGTGATTAGCCGGCTGATCACTCAAAACATCCTGCGCCGTCCGATTCGAACGGTGATTAGCGTCTTGGCGGTGGCGATTGAAGTGGGAATGGTGATGCTGGTGGTGGGGCTGACGCATGGCATGCTGCACGATTCTGCGCAGCGGATTGGCGGCCTGGGGGCGGATGTGATGGTCCAGGCTCCTCACGCCTCGATGTTTCTGGGCATGACGAGCGCGCCCATGCCCATCAAACTCGGAGATTATCTGGCAAAACTCGACCATGTTCAGGCGGTCACACCCGTGCTCTTCCAGTTCGATTCCTCTGGAGTTTCCCTCATATGGGGCATTGATATGAAAAGCTGGGACCGAGTGACGGGAGGGTTCGCGTACCTTCAAGGAGGACCTTTCAGCGGGCCGTACGATCTGTTGGTGGATAACTGGTATGCCCGCCAAAATCACGTCCGCGTAGGCCAAACCGTTAAGCTACTCAACCACCGCTTCACCGTCTCGGGCATCGTCGAGCATGGCAAAGGCTCACGGCTGTTTATCCCTCTCGAAACCGCGGAGAGCTTGGCAGAGCAGCAGAATCGAGCCTCCATTTTTTTCATCAAGTGCACGAATCCCGGCTATACCGACCACGTCATTGCTTCCATCAAAAAGTTGCTGCCGAATTACACTGTGCTCTCGGTCCAGGAATACATGTCGCTATTAACCTCCAACGATCTGCCGGCGTTGACCGACTTTATTACGGTGCTGGTGGCGATCGCGGTGACTATCGGCTTTTTGGTAATTTTTCTCTCGATGTACACTACCATCGCCGAGCGGACGCGGGAGATTGGTATTTTGAAATCGCTGGGAGCCACCAAGGGGTATATCATTGACCTGATTCTCCGGGAGGCAGGCGTTTTATGCTTGGCCGGTATCCTTGTGGGCTATGTGGGAACATGGGCAGGGCGGGAGCTGATTTACAGAACGTTCCCGACGGTGACCGTCGAGTTGACGGTGCGATGGGCACTATGGGCAGCCTTGCTGGCCCTGGGTGGCACGCTGATCGGCGCGTTTTACCCTGCGTTGCGGGCCGCTCAGCTCGATCCCGTGGATGCCCTCGCCTACGAATAGCGCTCCGCGAAGAACTGCATCCCTCCCAGCGGCCAGGAAATGCCCGGAACGGTTAACTGTAATGGAACCCATTATTGCCACAGAGGACTTAAAGAAGGTTTATCGGGTGGGCAAGGTGGAGGTTCCGGCGCTGCGCGGCGTCACCCTGAGTATCGAAGAGGGAGAATTCGTCGCGGTCGTCGGCCCGTCCGGTTGCGGCAAGTCCACGCTGCTGCACGTTTTGGGAGGTTTGACGCGACCCACCAGCGGCAAAGTCCTCGTGGACGGAAACGATCTTTTCGCCCTCAGCGACGGAGAGCGAACGCGGTTTCGACGGCACAAGATCGGCTTCGTCTTCCAGCGATTCAACTTACTTCCCACCCTGACGGCAGCCGACAATATTCGCTTGGCGCAACACATCGGTAACGGGTGCAATCCGCATCGGTTCGAAGCTGTCACGACCTTGCTGGGCATTACCGATAGGCTCGGCCAACGTCCGAATGAGATGTCAGGCGGCGAATTGCAGCGCGTAGCCATTGCGCGGGCAGTCGTGTGCGAGCCAAAGATTCTGCTGGCCGACGAGCCCACCGGCAACCTGGACAGCGAAAATTCACGAATTGTCTTGGACATGATGCGCGCCGTCAACCGCGAATTCCGCCAGACCATCATGATGATTACTCATAATCCGGAGGCCGCGGCGGTGGCAGATCGTATTATTGAAATGCGGGACGGGCGTGTCATTTCCAAATGAAAACCAGCCGAGCCGGTTGGCGGCTGGAGGATCCAAGGGCATGAACTCAGGCGATGAACCCAGGGAATCCTCGCCCCCGCGCGCAGCGCAGCTCAGCAGCACGCAGTCCCCCGCCCCCGGCTCGGCCAAGCTACGACAAATTTTAACGCGGTCGGTGTTTTGGGCGTATGAACGAGGCAGTTGGCAATACGATGTGATTGTGCTGGTTATCTTGGCCTTCATTTTCCTCACGCCGAGGTCCTGGTTCCATGACCGACCGCGATTGCAACTTTCCGACCTGCGTCACGTCCAAGGCATTGTGCAAATTAGTCACAAAAAAAACCTCTGGACATTCCAGGTGGACGCGCGCCTCGTCCAAACGGAAGGGAAACCGGACCTTCAAAGCCTACTTCAGGATGTTCTGAAGTCTCGCCTGCGGAGGAACTTTACCATACGCTCGGTCACTCCGGTCAAAGACCGAAACGGCATCATCCTGGGCTACAACGTGGTGCTTCAGACCCACTGATGCATCTTTCGCACCAGATTGAGAATCCAATCCGGTAGGAGCTCATGAACCCCAAGGCAAGGCTTTTGAGATTGGGAATGGTCGTAGCGTGGCTTGTGGTGGGGATCGCCACAGCACACCCGGCCTCCGCCGCGGCGGTGCTGGGTCGTCACAAATACTCGAGCAAGCTGACGCTGGCTCAGATTCTTCAGCGGATGAGCGAAACTGGCAGGCACCTTCAAACCTTTTCAGCCTCGCTGGCCTATACCAAGGTCACCGTGCTGGTGAACGACCGCCTGACAGAAACCGGAACCCTCTATTTCCGGAACGGCCGGCATCCTGAAGTCCGCATTGATTTCAATCAGCCTGATAAGAAGACGGTTCTCTTCCGCAAGGACAAGGGGGAGATGTACCTCCCAAAAATCAATCAGATTCAGGTTTATACCCTCCGCCATCACCAGGGGCTGGTCCAGCAGTTCTTGCTGCTGGGCTTCGGGAGCAATGCCCAGGAATTGACGAGGGCGTATGACATTCGCTTTGTGAAGGAAGAAAAAATGGGGGGTAATCAAACGGCTCTGCTCGAACTCTTTCCGCGCAATCGGGAAGTCGCCGCTCAGCTCTCCAAGATTGATTTGTGGATTAACGAAGAGTCCTGGCTTCCGGTGCAACAGCAATTTTTTGAGCCGAGCGGAGACTACATGATCGCCAGTTATACCGATGTTCGGGTCAACCGAGGCATTCCTCCTTCCGAGTTCCGGCTACGGGTGAAGGGCGCCAAGCGCGTCAACATGGGCTAATCCTGCCCGTGGGCGCCGCGGAAGCTCGCCCTCTGGAGCTTCCCAGGGCCATTTCGCCCTCGCTTTTTCTCCATTCGAGTTTCTCGCCTTGCAGGTTGGTCCTGCGCGCCTTATGCTAAAGAGGCTGAGCGTTGGGCCGGGCCGGTCATTCTGAGCCGAGGCAGCGGCTGGAAAGCCCCCGAACTCGCCCGAACGGCCCGAGGGCCGGTAGCCGCCTGAGCTCCGGTGCCGCCTCACAACCATGAATAGGCTTTTAATGCGCCGTCGAATCCGCTTCCTTCATACGCGATGGCGAGAGATTAGGATGATCGCCGGGGGGCTCCTCTCGTCCCGCCATCCGGTTCTCGCCCACATCATTCCCATTCGCCGCTGCAATCTTTCCTGCTCTTACTGTAACGAATACGACGATTTCTCAAAGCCTGTCCCGCTGGAGGTGATGCTCCGCCGGGTTGATCGGTTGGCGGAGCTGGGCACCCGCATCATCACCATCAGCGGCGGCGAACCTCTGCTCCACCCGCAGCTCGAAGCTATCATTCGACAGATTCGCAGGCGCGGCATGATTGCGGGCCTGATTACCAATGGCTATCTGCTGACGGCCCGCCGCATTGAAGCGCTCAATGAGGCCGGCCTTGAGCACATGCAGATCAGCATTGACAACGTGTTGCCGGACGACGTGTCCAAAAAGAGCCTCAAAGTGCTGGATCAAAAGCTTCAATTGTTGGCTCGCTACGCCATCTTCCAGGTCAACATCAACTCGGTGCTGGGAAGCATGATGCCCAATCCCGAGGATGCCCTCGCCGTCGCGCGCCGGGCGCTGGAATTGGGGTTCACTTCCACGGTCGGAATTCTTCACGACGCTAACGGGCAAGTCCAGGCGCTCGGCCAGCGGCAGGGGGAAATTTTTGAGCAAATTATGAGCTTCGGCAAGCGCTCTTACTCGAGGTTTAACGCATTTGAGCACGATCTCGCCCACGGCCGACCGCACGCGTGGCGATGTCGCGCGGGCAGCCGCTATCTCTACATTTGCGAGGACGGTCTAGTTCACTATTGCTCGCAGCAACGCGGCTACCCGGGGATTCCTCTTGAAAAATACACCCGCGAGCACATCCGCCATGAGTACTTCACCCGCAAAGACTGTGCCCCTCACTGCACGCTCCAGTGCGTGCAACAAATCGCCCTGCTCGATAATTGGCGCGATCCGCAGGACCGGCCCGCCTTCAAACCTGCTGGCCACCTCGTCAGATTACAAACCAGTGGCCGCGAATCTTAACGCGGCGAGGCCGGGGGGCGCCAAGTTCGCCCGGCGAGCCCGCCGGCCAGAATGCCCGCTCTAGGCCGGCTTGCCCGTGCGGGCTGACGACTTGGCAATTCTCCACTCGATTTGCGCGACAGCCGCGCCCAGCACTCGGGCATCATGCTGGGTCAATTCCAAATCAAGAAGGAATCGCCGCAGCTTCAGAATCTGGGCTTGCCGGCCCTTGGGCGTAAAGTAGCTACTCGCATCGAGAATGTGAATGGTACGCTCGAGCAGATGCGCCAAGGTCTGGACGTTAGCCGGTGCGGAGGGACTTGTCTTGATCGCAGGGGCATTCGGATGGACCAGCGCGGAGCGAGCTAACTCGTAACAACATACCGCCACCGCCTGCCCGAGGTTCATTGAGGGGCAATCAGAAGCTGTTGGAATGCGCACCCAGACGTGGCAGTGGCTAAGGTCGTCGTTCGAGAGGCCGGTTTTTTCCGACCCAAACAGCCAAGCGACGCGTCCGCGCGCTTTCCGCCGACGGAGCCACGCTGGGAAGCGGTCGAGCGAAATCAGCTCCCGCTCGCAATGGCGGCGCGCACCGGTGGTGGTACCGATGACAAGCTGACAATCGCCAATCGCCTCCAGAAGCTTCGGCACCGCGCGCGCCGTTTGCAGGAGGGGTTCTGCTCCCACCGCCGAGCGTGCCTCGCGCCAAGTCGGCTCATAGGGCGCGACCACCACAAGATCGCTCGATCCGAAATTGGCCAAGGCCCGGGCGGCCGCGCCGATATTCAGCGGATTCCGCGGCCGCACCAAAACCATGCGCCAGCTCTCCCACCGGCTTCGCATGACGATTCTCTTAGGGTGCGCAACCTCGTTTTACGGGGGGCTCATTTGGCCCTAACCCCGCGCTGACGCGAGCCAAGGGCGGCTGCCAGAGCGCTAGGGCGCGTCCTGCTGTTTTGAGGGTGACTTGGCCGCGCCGGGCGTTTGAGGAGTTGGGTTGGCTCCCGCAATACCGATCATTTTGATCGTCGAGGTAGATCGGAACTGTTTGTAATCCGTGTAGCGGATAATCTCGCGTATATGAACGGGGCCTGTCGGAAAATAGAGCGTGTCATCGGCCTCGGTGAAGACAGGAAACCAAAACTTGCCGTCAATTTGCTGCCGCCATGTGCTAAACCTCGGGAAAAGATTCACATTGCTCCCGTGGCGGATTTCTGGCACTTGCCGGCCTTCTGTCTTCACAATCTGCAGGTCATGGTCATCCACATAGACGACGCCGTCAAAGTATTCGTGGTGTTTTTTGATAACCTTGGGTTCAACGCGAAAGACATACACGGTCAGTTTATCCAGCGGCACATGGCCAAGGTAACGAATGTTGTACTCTGGAAGCTCGCTCGTGGTCACGACAAACGGCTGGGTGTGGCGCATCTGGTACAAATCCTGCTCGGTCAGCAGGACTCCCTTAAGGTCGCCCACCGGCGCATACGTAACCCTCTCAATGCGATGCCCGTTGCTGTCATACAGAATATCCCAATCCTGCTCCCACGTGCCGTCCACGTGGCCGTCGGCATCAAGGGTCTCAACGCGGTTGATCTGGTGATAGGTATAGTCGCTTCGGGCCGCCTTGAACAAGGATTCTTTCGCCGCGAAGGTCTGGATAATCTTTTGAATCTCGGCAGGGCTGGGGTTGCTTAGCTTGGGTGGAGGTGACGCCTTCGCAGAGGCTGGGGCGCGGGATCCGGAGGTCACCGGTCGAGAGCTTTCAGATGTCGGGCGGTTGCCCGGGGCGGCGGTTTCTTGCGCCGTGGTCTGCAACGCCCCGCGCGGTGGCGCCTTCGGTAAAGCGGACCGAGCCAGGGGAGGTACTTCCTGCATCGTGGGAGGGGCCGGTGGCGCGGCGGAGTAAAGCTGGTCAGAAATTTTCTGAATTTCCTTGATCAACGCCGGGGTGGCTCCGTGTTTCTTGAATTCCTTGGCAATCGCCGGCGTCATCAGGAAGCTTACGCCGCGTTCAGCAACAAGCGTCATGATCTTCTGTGGCGTTGCCCCTGCCGTCAGCAAAAGATTGATTTCATCCTTGCTCAAAGGCTTCGCTGCTACAGAAGGCAGTGCTACCCAAAGCATTCCCGCCGCCACCCACAGCCACACCGTGAGCGCGGTTCGCGTGTGACGATTCATCGTTCTTCGGCCTGTCAAGTTCGCTCGACAGCCCCTTCTTCAACTATAGACACCGAATCTTGCCGCGGAGTTGTATCCGCGGGGCACCCTCATGCCTGCCCCGCGGACGGGTTTCCCGCTACCACACGCCACCGGTTTTCTGGCGTCAGCGCGCACGGCGCCGATTCTTGAGCCGATGACGCCGCAGCTTGCGTGGGTTCCGCTTCGGCTTGGAGATGGCAAACGTTGTGGTCCCAACTCTGCGAACGGACCATGGTTGTTTGTTAGGCTGGGTTTCTGATTTCTCCATGAAACGTTATCCTTAACTCCCATTGGGCATTCACGACAAGCCTTGGAGAACTTATCGGCGGAACGCCCATCTTACCGCTCAAGAATCTTAGCGTTGAAACTTCATTAAAACAAGGCCGTCGCTAAGCCATGAGCTTCGGTGCGCCAAGGCCGTTGGTAAACGCTCCCGCTCGAGTCAAGGCAGCGCCGAGGCGGAACTTGGCCAATCCAAGGCCACAATGCTGCCGTTTTTCAGCCGCTCAAGGATGGGCGAATAAAGTCCCAGGAGTTTGCGCCGCCACCATTGGCCCGTCCGGCGCCGCTGCTTGAAGTTGGTGAACCAATACTGCCACAAAACGGCGCGCACGAAGCGTGGCGGCGCTTTGGCAAACGGATTGGAGCGGAAGAGCGCCAGCACGCTGGGATCATTTTCAAGCAGCAACTCCTGCGTTCGCACCACCCACGGGTTGGCTTCCCAGGACTCGAGCGAAGCGAACCACAAATTCCACTCGAAGCGCGGTTGATAGGGCGCGTAGATGCCGGGTGCCTGGCGCGGATTTTGAGGCTTGTAGCGGAAGGGGTATGCAATCCAAGTGAGGCCGTCGCGGGATCCCTGAAATTCGATCTCATAGCGGTGTCGCGTCATCACCGCGAAGAGTCCGTAACGATTGGCAAAGCGAAACGGCTCCAGCAGCGTGATGGGCAACGTCGGCAGCGGAAGCCAAGGAACGAGCATCAGGAGGAGCAAGGCGGTGGTCGCGTAAAAGTCCCAGCCAAGGAAAAATGCGGGCACCAGTAAATTGTTCCACGTGGAACAACGACTCTCCGGCTTCGAAACACTTGCGGAGTGCGCCGCGCTATTCCCGACAGAGGGTGATGCCGCCTTCCAAAGGTGCAAGCCTTCAAACCAGCCTTTGGCTCGCCTAACACTACTCCCATCGGAGATTCGCTTGAAAAAGACGTCGTCCAGTAACAGAAACCCGAGAAAGAGAACCAAATAGTTCAAGAAGGCATAGTTGGCCGTCAGGATGATTCCGATTTGGAAAGCCGTCAGGATGAAGAAACCTAGGATTCGATAACGGCGAGGCAAGAGAAACATCCAACACAGGCCCAACTCGGCAAGGAGCGTGAACAGCGCGCAACCCCTTTGGAACAGGTGCGGCATCTGTTGAGCGTACCAGCCGATCCAAGTGGGCAACGGACCGTTTTGATAGTACTGATACATAGCGGTTAAATGGCGCCACTCCGGATCGTGGCTGGCCAACTTGGCGACCCCGGACTCAAAGTAAATCCGAAACCATTCCCACTGAAGCAGGAAACGGCTGGCCCGCGAGGGCGCGTGCTGTGCTCCCAGTCCCGGGCGCCACCCCGGCGGCGCAAAGAACAGGGAAACGAACGCGGCTTCCAGCAACATGCCGTCGGATTGAAAATCGGCAAAGTCTCGCGCCGCCGCCATAAAGGAAAGGAAGGCCGCAAGACAAATAAAGATTGAGCCGCGCGGCCAGATGTTCAAAAACAGCAAGGCGGAAGCAATCAAACCCACCCAAACCAGAATCCGCATGGCTTCTATCCCGCTTCCCAGCCACAACAGGGTGGGCGCGAACCAGTAACGGTCAAGACCGGTATGCCGGGCAAGATAGCGGAGATAATCTCGCGCCGGAAGAATTCCCTCCGGACCAATCAAGCCCTCAATTTGAAAGGCGAGTGAGTAGAAAGCCGAAAAGAAAATCGCCCCCAGCGCGCGCAAAAAAATCCAGCGCGGCCAAAGATGCCCCGCACCCCCAACCGGCTCAGGGCCAAAAAACCAGGCCAGAATTTGTTTCATCTTTCCCATCGCCGCCAGTCATTTTACCGGCGGTAAGCTGAAGTACGGCGTGAATTATCAAGGCTGTCATCCCTGTCAGTTCGACTCCTGAGCGCTCCCAAGGGCCTCCACAAGATAAAGGCCGAAATGAACGCCCTCCACAAAAACCCCGCTTCTATGTCGCACACCCCTTCAGGGCGCTTAACTGGACACCTTGAGCGCGGTTCCCTATAATGAGGCTTTTGCAATTCGCGGGAAATGAGGGTGCATGGGCGAGGTGCTAGACCTTAAAGCGACGCTGAATCTGCCGCACACCGCGTTCCCCATGAAAGCCAATCTGCCGCAAAATGAGCCGCGGTGGTTGGCCAAGTGGGAGCAGGAAGATCTTTATGGGAAGATTCGGGCTCGTCGCAAGTCAGCGCCGATTTTTCTGCTTCACGACGGCCCTCCATACGCCAACGGCCGCATCCATTTGGGAACGGCGCTTAACAAGCTCCTCAAAGATTTCATTGTGAAATCGAAGACCATGGCGGGATTTAACTCACCCTATGTGCCGGGGTGGGATTGCCACGGTTTGCCGATCGAACTCAACGTGGACCGGGAACTCGGGCCGCGGAAGGCGCAGATGAGCGCCGTCGAAGTTCGCCAGGCCTGCCGGCGTTACGCGCAAAAGTTTGTGGACCTTCAACGTCAGGACTTCATTCGGCTGGGCGTTTTTGGTGAGTGGAAAACGCCCTACCTGACGATGGATTACAGCTATGAGGCGCTGATTGCCGAGCTGTTTCTCAAGTTCCTCGAAGAAGGTTACGCTTATCGCGGCTTGAAGCCGGTCTATTGGTGCATTTCTGACCGCACGGCGCTGGCCGAGGCCGAAGTCGAATACGAGGACCATCGCAGCCGCTCGATTTACGTCAAATACGCGCTCGTTTCCGATTCTGCCGCGCTGGCGCCCGAACTCGCCGGCCGCAAAGTCTGGGTGATGATCTGGACGACGACGCCCTGGACGTTGCCGGCCAGCATGGCCGTGGCTTTCCATCCCGATTTTGAATACTCGGTGGTTGAGGACGGCGAAGAAGCGACCTTGGTCGAAAGCCGTCGCGTCGAACCTGCTTTCCACGAGGCGGGCCTCAAGCCGGCCAAGCTCTTGGCGCGGATTCCGGGCAAGAAGCTGGAAGGTATCCGGTTGCAGCATCCCTTCCTCGACCGCGTCGTGCCGGGCGTTCTGGCGGACTATGTCACGGCGGAAGACGGAACCGGCTGCGTCCACACCGCTCCCGGCCACGGCACCGAGGACTACGAGACCGGCGTCAAGTACGGCCTGCAGATTTACTCCCCGCTCGGCGACGGCGGCGAATTTACCGAAGGCTTGCCGGAATACAAAGGAAAAACGGTCTTCGAGGCGAACGAGCCCATCATCGAATTGCTCAAGGCGCGCGGGACGCTGGCCGGCTCGCCCGGCTGGCTGACCCATTCCTATCCGCACTGCTGGCGCTGCCATCAACCGGTCATCTTCCGCGCCAATGAGCAGTGGTTCATCAACATTGACCACGAAGAGCTGCGCATGCGGGCGCTCGCCGAGATCAAGCGTGTTCGTTGGTCGCCGGCATGGGGCGAGGAACGCATCGCCGGCATGATCGCCACGCGGCCCGATTGGTGCATTTCCCGCCAACGCGTCTGGGGCGTTCCCATCACCGTCTTTCATTGCGCTGAATGTAAAAAGCCTCTGATGGATGCGAAATTGGCGCGGCGGGCCGTCGAGCTTTTCAGGCAGGAGGGCGCCGACGCCTGGTACACGCATTCAATCGAGGAATTGCTGCCTCCGGGAACCCGTTGCCCGAATTGCGGCGGGTCGAAGTTCCGCAAGGAAACCGACATTCTCGACGTGTGGTTCGATTCGGGCTCAAGCCACGCGGCGGTTCTCGGCCATCGCGACGATCTGCCCTGGCCGTCGGACGTTTATCTCGAAGGCGGCGACCAATATCGTGGCTGGTTCCATAGCTCGCTGCTTGTGGCCATGGTTAGCCACGGCAGCGCGCCCTATCGCCAGGTTTTGACCAACGGTTGGGTGCTCGATGCCGAAGGCCGCGCCATGTCCAAGTCGCTCGGCAATGTCATTGACCCGAACGAGGTCATCCAAACGCACGGCGCGGAAATCCTCCGGCTCTGGGTGGCCTCGGTGGATTTTCGGGAGGACGTCGTCATTTCTCCCGACATTCTGGCCCGCCTGTCGGAAGCCTACCGTAAGCTCCGCAACACCTTCCGGTACTGCCTGTCGAATCTCTATGATTTTGATCCCTCCAAGGACCTATTGTCCGGCGAGGCGCTTGAAGAAGTGGACGCCTGGGCCATCAGCCGGACCGCCGATGTGATGGAGCAGGTGGAAGCACACTATCGGAATTTTGAATTTCACAAGGTTTACCGCGCGATTTACGACTTTGCCACGGTGGACCTGAGCGCCTTTTATTTTGACATTTTGAAGGACCGGCTTTATACCGCGCCGCCGCGGTCGGCTCGGCGGCGGTCGGCGCAGTCGGCGGTGTATCGCATTTTGGAAACGCTGGCGCGCGCGCTCGCTCCCTTGATGAGTTTTACGACGGACGAAGTTTGGTCCTACATGCCCTCGCTTCCTTCCGGCGAGGCGCGGTCCGCGAGCGTGCACTTGGCCGAGTTTTTATCGCCCGCCGAACTGCGCAACGCCATCGGGACACGGCAGGGAGCCCGCATGGATAATTGGTCCCGGCTCATCGAAGTGCGCGATGCGGTGCTGAAGGCGCTTGAAACGGCGCGGCAGGAGAAGTTCATTCGCAGCGCCCTGGAAGCGCGGGTGGTGCTCGGCGCGGGCGGCGAACTGCGCAACCTGCTGCAGGAATATGCTTCCACTCTCCCCACCCTTTTTATCGTGTCGCAGGTCGAACTCGCGCCGGGAGTGCTCGAGGGGGTCGAATCGAGCGGCCTTCCCGGCCTCAAGGTGAAGGTGGAGCGGGCGCGCGGCGCCAAATGCGCCCGTTGCTGGAATTACTCCGAGCTGGTGGGGCGCGACGCGCGCTATCCCGAGGTCTGCGAGCGCTGCTCGGAGGCGCTGCGCGAGTGGGAAGCCGGGCGCTAACTCGTCGCGGCGGCCCTCGCTCCGTTGGTCGGTTTATGTCTCAGGTTCCTCCACGGCGACGCCGGCCGATCTCCCGCACGCTGTGCGGCGCAGTGGCGCTCATCGTTTTCCTTGCCGATCAGGCATCCAAAGCACTCATCAAGAGTTCCGTGCCGCGCGATGCCATCATCCCGGTCATTCCAGGTTTTTTCAATATTACGCACACCGAGAACCCCGGCGTCGCCTTCAGCTTGTTCTCGAGTTCACCGTCTCCGCTCAAAACATTTATGCTGATTATGCTTTCGGCGGTTTTGCTGGTCGCGGTGCTGGCGGTGCTTTGGCGAGTCCATCCGCTCGGCTGGCCCACGGGGTTGGGGCTCTCATTGATTTTGGGTGGGGCGGCCTCCAACCTCGCCGACCGTATCCGTTACGGCAAGGTGGTGGATTTTCTGGATTTTTATATTCGGAGCTATCATTGGCCAACGTTCAATCTGGCCGACAGCGCGATCGTGGTGGGGGCGGGTTTTCTGATTCTCGACGCCCTTCGAGGCGGCGATTGACCATGCTCGCCGGGCGAACTCCTCGCCCTCGAGTCAAGGCGCGGCTCGACTTTCGAGCTGGCCGTGGCCGGAGCGCCCAACCGATGAGCGAAACTCCTGTTCTGGAATTTACGGTGCAGGCGGAGGAAGACGGCCTTCGCCTGGACACTTTTCTGGTGCGTCGCATCAAGGGTTGGAGCCGCAGCCAGATTCAGCGCC
The DNA here is from genome assembly GCA_021838785.1 of Acidobacteriota bacterium. Lineage (GTDB taxonomy): Bacteria > Acidobacteriota > Terriglobia > UBA7540 > UBA7540 > JAKCCV01. The sequence goes on from JAKCCV010000007.1 coordinate 72,575, forward strand.
TCATTCGCTCCGAGCTGGTGACACATGGGAGCGTCATGGCGCGCAAGGCAGGCGAGCTTGTTCAACCCGGCGATCGCATCCTCGCCATCGCCGCCCGCGAGCCATCCCGCGCCGAGCCGGAAGCTCTGCCGCTCACCCTCGTTTACGAAGACGCCGCTTTGGCCGTGGTGGATAAGCCCGCCGGCATGACGGTCCACTTGGGCGCCGGAGCACGCTCCGGCACGCTCGTCAACGCGCTCCTGCATCATTTTGGCGCGCAACTTTCCTCCCTCGGCGGCGAAGCCCGTCCCGGCATCGTGCATCGCCTGGACAAAATGACCTCTGGGCTTATCCTGATTGCCAAAAATAACGCCGCGCATCGCCTTTTGGCCGCTCAATTCAAGAGCCGCCAAGTGCAAAAAACTTACCATCTGCTCGTTCACGGAAGGCTCACGCCCGCCGAGGGCGCGATTCACCTTCCCATCGGACGCGACCCGCGACGCCGTGTTCGCATGAAGGCGAGAGGACTTCGGGCGCGCGAAGCCTTGACCGAATATCGCGTCCTCGGCGGCAATGACCGGTTTACGTTGGTGGAAGCTTATCCACGCACCGGTCGAACCCATCAGCTACGGGTTCACTTTGCTTGGCTCGGCCATCCTATCGTGGGAGACACCCTTTACGGCGCTCCGCGGGTAGCGCGGCTGGGCATCGAGGAGCTTGAGCCGGCTCGGATCTTCCTTCACGCTGCCGCGCTTCAATTTCGCCATCCTACGACGGGCCAGATCATGAGCTTCACCTCATCGCTCCCCGATGATCTGCAAAATCTTCTTTCGCGGGTCTCATTGGCTCTATCTCCCAAGGAAATTCATTTCAAGGAGAAGGAAACCTTATGAAGCGCTTCTTCGCACTTATCGTGACCTGGATGATCTTAGCCGCGCCGCGCGTTGTGGCGGGTCAAAAGCGGCTCACCCTCGCCCTGGCCACGCGCCGCGGGGCTATCGTTTCATCCCCCATATCCCGAATTCGCTGGCGGCCCGGCAAAGAGGAAATTAGTTACCTTCGCTATGACACCTCGGGCGGCGCTACGCTGCGCCTTTACGACGTGGCGGCGCGGCAGGAAACTTTGTTGCTTGATCCCGCGACGCTCCACGCCCCGGTTCGCTTGGGAACCTATCGGTGGTCCCCTTCAGGGGATGCGCTGCTCTTTTTGGGCGGGAATAGTCTTTGGCTTTATGATGTTTCAAGCCACCAAGTGCGCCAACTCACCCATAGCGCGGTGCCGGTCAAAGACCCCACCTTTTCTCCCGATGGCCGGCGCGTTGCCTTCGTTGAAGCCAACAATCTTTATACAGTGAACCTGGCGACCGGACACCAGCGTCAACTTACCACGGACGGCTCGGCGATTATTTATAACGGTCGGTTCGACTGGGTTTATAAGGAGGAACTCTCGGAGCGCGCCACGGGCCGTGCTTACGCATGGTCGCCGAACGGCAAGATGATCGCTTTCCTGCGCCTGGACGATGGTCCCGTGCCGGTTTATCCCATCACTCATTACCTCTCGACCCACGTCACGGAGACCCTCCAACGGTATCCACAAGCCGGCGATCCCAATCCCATCCCCTCTTTTCATGTGATCACGGTGGGGCCGCACCGGCACGAATGGTCGCGGACCTTCGGCCAAGATGATGGCGTCGAGTACCTGGGCCCGCAATACGCTTGGTTGCCGAATTCCTCTGCCGTGGCTTTCCTCACCTTGAACCGCCCGCAAACGGTCGAAAAGGTTCAGTTGTGGAATCCAACCTCGGGTGAGGACCGCACTTTGGTCACTGAGACCGATCCCTACTGGATCAATTCCGTAACGGCGCCCTATTTTCTCCCCGACGGCCGGCGCTTTTTGTGGCTTTCTGAGCGCGATGGGTGGCAACACCTCTATCTTTATGGGACGAGTGGCCAGCTCCTCCGCAAGCTGACCCACGGCGATTGGATGATTGACCATCCGGCGCTATCGAATGTGCCGAAATTTGAAGTGGATGCGAAGCGAGGGTGGGTTTATTTTGAGGCGACCCTGCCAAGCCCGCTCCAGCGCCAAATTTATCGCGTCCGCCTCAATGGCCGCGACTTTCAGCGCATCACCCAGCCAGCGGGCACGCACGTGGTGACGCTATCCCCTGACGGCCGCTATCTGGTGGACGTTTACTCCAACTACCAAACCCCGCCGGAAACCTTTCTCCTCTCGCGCCACGGCAAAACGCTGGCCACGCTCGACAAACCTAAAAATCACCTGGCGGAATACGACCTCGGCACCACAAAATTCGTTCACGTTCACGCGCCCAATGGCACCCTCCTTTATGCGCGCTTGGTTTTGCCGCCCCATTTCGACCCTCACAGGAAGTATCCTGTCATCGTCTATGTTTACGGCGGCCCCGGCTTTCAAATGGTGCGCAACGCTTGGGGCGTGACCAGCTTTTTTGACCTTTACTTGGCCCAGCAAGGCTACCTCGTTTGGACGCTAGATAATCGTGGTTCATGGGGCCGAGGCCATGCTTTTGAATCCGTCATCTTTGAGCACTTGGGCCAGCATGAACTCGCCGACCAGTTGACCGGCGTGGATTACCTGAAATCGCTGCCCTATGTGGACGCGAACCGAATCGGCATTTGGGGGTGGTCCTACGGCGGTTACATGACGCTTTACGCCCTGACCCATGCGCCCAAGGTGTTCAAGTGTGGCGCGGCCGGCGGACCCGTAACGGACTGGAAGTTCTACGACACCATCTATACGGAACGCTACATGCGCACGCCGCAGGAGAATCCCCAGGGTTATCGAGAATCCTCGCCGCTGGACGCCGCCAGCCATCTCCGTGCCAAGGTTCTGCTTATTCACGGCGCCGACGACGATAACGTGCATATGCAAAACACTATGAATTTTGTGAACGCCTTGGTGGAGGCGAAAAAACCCTTTAGCCTTTACATCCAGCCCGGCCAGAAGCACGGCTTTGTCGGCTACACGGACCGCGTTTATTTGGCTCGGCGACTCTACGCTTTTTTCAAGAGAAACCTCTGACGAACCGACCTTCAATGTGGGCTGATAACTCACTTCTGGATGGCGGCCACTCTCCGCTCCGCCATGGCCAGCCGTTGTCGGAGAGGACCTTTCCTTGGCTGGCCAATCGGCTCACGCGGCCGGGCAGCGAGCACGCCTTGGCACAGTGGAGCACGGGGTCTCGCATCTGATGGAACTGCGGGCGGTCTGCCATCAGGGCGACGCGCGCCTCGAAGCGCAAGTCTTCGTGGCGGCGCGGGAGATGATCCGTTGCGGGGAGATCAATCTCGGCCAACGGCGCAAAGTTTGCATCCCCCGCGGCAATCAAACCACCGCCGAAGTGCTCCGCATCCTGGGCCTTACCGAACTGAATCCACCCGCGCCTCCCGAAGGTTGACCCTGGCGGATGTAGGGACCAAACTCAAAAACCGATCCCCTTGTTTCAAGGAGTTACAGCCCGCCGTCGCCAACAGGGGTTAGTGATTGTTAATCTGTGTAACGTCATAAACCTCTAACGCAACCCCACCCAACAGCCGATATCACAGACAGCGGAGCAGCTCTTTGGACCGGAGAGCGAGCGAGGCCATCGCGCGTGCCTCCGTGGGGCGGGTTCCAAGGCAAAGGAGCGTCTCCGCACGTGAGCTTTATGGAAAAGGAAGGTCCTAAGACGCGAGTGCTCCTGGTGGACGACGAACCGGCCATCTGGGAATTACTGGGTCAAAAACTGGAGGCCAGCGGGTTTGATTGGCGCGGTTGCTCGAGCGCGGAGGAAGCGCTTGAGCGCCTCCAGCGCGAGAAATACGACGCCATCATTTCTGATTTGAAGATGCCCGGTCTCACCGGCTTGGAATTATTGCAGGAGGCTTCCAAGCGCTACCCTCACACGGCATTTCTGATGGCGACGGGAGAGGATGATGTTCGCGTGGGCATCGAGGCGATGAAACAGGGTGCGGATGATTATTTGGTCAAACCCTTCAACTTGGACGCCGTGGTAGGCTCGGTTCAACGCGCGATTGGGAAAAAGCAGATGCAGGTTGAACTAGAAAAATATCGCAGTCACCTCGAGGATTTGGTGGAGCAGCGCACGCAGCAGCTCAAAGCGGCGATGCGGCGCATCGAGCAGACCTACGACGATACGCTCGAGGCGCTGGGAGCGGCGCTCGACCTGCGTGATACCGAGACCGCCGGCCATTCCCGCCGCGTCAGCCTTTACTGCCTGGAAATCGCCCGCGCCATGGGATGCAATAGCGAACAATTGAAGACCATCATGCGCGGCGCTTACCTGCATGACATCGGCAAAATCGGCATCCCGGACTCCATCCTGCTGAAGGAAGGAAAGTTGACCGCGGAAGAAACGTCGGTCATGCAAACCCACGTCCGAATCGGTTACGAGCTGGTCAGCCGCATTCCTTTTTTGGCGGCGGCGGCCGAAATCGTGCTTGCCCATCAGGAACGCTATGACGGCACGGGGTATCCTCAAGGACTGATGGGGGAAGAGATTCCCTTGGGGGCGCGAATCTTCGCCGTCGCGGATACGCTGGACGCCATGACGTCGGACCGGCCGTATCGCAAAGCCCTGCCGTTTGCCACGGCGCGGGAAGAAATTATTCGCGAGTCTGGGCGGCAGTTCGACCCGGACGTGGTGCGGGCTTTTCTGGCGCTGCCGGAAGACACCTGGGTGAACATCCGCCAAGATGTCGCCAAACGGCGGGGTGGGCCCATCGCGTCGTTGGGCGCGCAGCTTAAAAGCGTGACCTCGGCACGCCGGCCTTGGCCGAACTAGCCCTCGGTTTCGGCGCAAGCCGGGAAACGAATCCGTTGGCTGGACTGACCCGTGGAGTTGGTGCGGCGACGACGGAAAATCGCATGGCGCGAAGTTGCTAAGCGCCCCCGCGCGGCGTAGGATGGCAAAGATGCCGGGCCACCCGCTACCTCCTGTCCGGCATCGGCGAGAGGAAAGTCATGCCACTCAGGATCATGGTGGTGGATGATGAGCCGGCGGCGCTCCGCGCCATTAAGGCGACGGTTGAGCCGCTCGGTCTCGAGGTCTTGCTCTTGCAAGACGGGCGCCGCGCCCTGGAGCGCTTGAAGACAGAGCGCTTTGACGGCTTCATGGTGGATGGCACCATGCCCGGCCTGGACGGTTTTGAATTGACCCAAGCCATCCGAAGCTCGACCAGCAGCGCCACCGCCCCGATTGTCATGATTACCGACGCCAATGACGTGTCCACCATGCGCCGAGCCTTCCAAGCGGGAATTTCCATTTTCCTGACCAAGCCGGTGAGCCCGGAGCGCCTAACGGGGTTGATCCGCATTCTGCGCGGGCCCATGTTGATTGAAAGGCGTCGCCGAGCGCGCTTGCCGCTTCAAACCCCGGTTCGGGTGAGGGTGGGCACGCATGATTATCGCGGCATCACCCTCAACATCGGCGAGGGCGGCGTGCTGGTGGAAGTTTCGGGGGAAATCCCGCTGGGGCAGCGCGTGGAGGTGGAATTCCACTTGCCGGGCAGCACCGCGGCCCTCAAACCCTCCGGCTCCGTCCTGCGGCAGGATGCGAGTGGTCGCCTCGCCATTCACTTTGACCGCCTCGCCGACAGCGATCTGGCCGCTATTCGGCAATACATCCTCGGCAACCTCAAAGACTAATATCGCGCATCATGGAAGGCCTCTGCTCCCCGCAGTCGCTGCGCTCCTAACCCGTGCCGTTTAGAAGACTCTCTAAGCGTGATTTTTGCGCTCCAGCCGGTTCGACATCGAATGCGGCAACTCCTCGCTTATTGGTCGGGCGTTTTCGGCATCCGCCCCTGGCTACCCGCCTGCATCTAAGTAACCAGAGGTGATTGTTATGACGAAATCATGGAATATCGGCTGGCCGATGCTGGCCCTAACTCTTGCGGTGGCAACGCCCGGCATGGCAAGGCCGGAGCGGATGCCGCTGCCTGGTCTGTTAAACTCCATGGAAGGCAATGTGCGTTTAGACGGGCGTTCTGTTTCGGCACGGCTCGTCGGGAGCGAAACGCTTCAGCCAAGCCAAGTCCTTGAAACCAAAAACGGTAAGGCCGAAGTGCTCTTAACTCCAGGCGCCTTCCTGCGCATTGGCGATGATTCTGCCTTGCGCATACTGTCTGCCAGCCTCGAAGATTCTCAAGTGAGGCTGATGAAGGGTAAGGCGTTATTGAGGACCGACACGGTCATCAAGCACACCCTCTCCATCATGATGGACGACACAACAACAAGAATCGATCAGAGAGGACTTTACGGGTTCAATGCGCGGCGCGAAACCATCGGTGTCCTCCAAGGCAAAGCAACCATTTACAAAGGCGATTCTCGATTCGTCTTGAAAAAGGGACACAAACTTCATCTAGCTGGTGGCCAACCGCTCTATGCGCAAAAACTGAGCAGGCAAGCCTTTGAATCCGGCCGGCTCTTTCGATGGAGCCAGCTCAGAGATAAGTACGAATCCAAGGCCCGTCAAAGCGTCCAGCGAACCATCGCGCAATCAGGTCGTTGGCACGGACCCGGGTGGTATTGGTCTCACTTCTGGGGCTTCTATGCTTATCTGCCGTCGGCGGGAACGTACTTCAGCCCCTACTACTACAACCCCTACGCTTGGGGTGGCTGGGGTGGGGACGGCTGGGGCGGTTGGGGTTGGGGCGATGATGACGACGACTGAGCGGCTTGCCGCGATGGTGCCCTACCGATCTCCCCGGAGAGGCGCGCGGCCAGTGGTCGCCTGATCGCCGCTCCTCTGTAGCCAAAAGCCAGGGTCAGTTCGCAGTTCAAATTGATCCTGGCGACCGGCCAAAGAGCTGGAGTGATAAGGCGTCCACGCCATACGCCAAACGGGATCATGCAGTAAATTGAGAACGGCAAGGGAAGTTCGTCGAGTTGAACAGACGGTTCTAGGGATTCTGACCGACAACCTGTCTGAAACCGAACCCCCGTTGGGACTGCGAGCACTTTTCCCCGTTGGCGGCTCGATTGCGCAAGGGAGCTGCCAAAACGGTATCGTCCATAATGACGATCGCTACCGAACAAACCCACATGGCGACAGGATCCTCCGCCGGCTGGTCGGCACGCGATCGCATGGGGAGCGGATTTCTCCGCATATTTCTCTACCTTGTCATCACGGTCTTTGCGCTCATCCTGCTGACCCTCGTTCGCCCTCACACGCGCGACGGATTCATCTATCAGCTCGGCAAGAATTGCGGCCTGGTGGCCTTCATTATCCTGGCTTTGCAGGTTGTCTTGGCGGCGCGCTTCAAGTGGATCGAGCGGCCCTTCGGCCTGGATATGGTTTTCCGGTTTCACAGAGTTGCCGGGGTCATGGCGCTGTGCCTCATCTTGCTGCATGTCGCGCTGGTTTCCTGGGGCAGTGGGCACTGGTATCTACTGACATCGCTTCATGTCCGCTGGCAAGTGTGGCTGGGGCGAGTGGCGCTGCTGGCGCTGCTGACGACGGTCACCATCAGCGTCTTGCGTCGCAAATGGAATATCGAGTTTGAATCCTGGCGCACCTTGCACAACGTTCTTGCCGTCGTCATCCTATCGGTCGGGTTCGTACACAGCTTTTCGATGGGCGGGGACTTAAGGGTTCCCGCCATGCAGATTTACTGGGTGGCGGCGCTGATCGGGGCTGGGACAGCCTACCTGTTGCACAAGGTCGCCCGGCCCGTCAGGCTCCAGCGCAACCCCTACATCGTAACTGCTGTCCGGCAGGAAGCGCCTAGAATCTGGACGATCCATCTGGAACCGCCTGCCGGCCAATGCGTTTATCCTTACGCGCCCGGGCAGTTCCATTACGTCACCTTCCGGCGGGGCAGAGGGCTTCCCGTAGAGGAACACGTCTGGACGATTTCCTCAACGCCCACTCGCCCCGGCATCGCCTCGACCATCAAGGAAGTGGGTGATTTCACCTCCACCATCGGACAAACCCAGGTCGGCGACTGGGCGGACCTCGATGGGCCTTACGGGCGCTGCTCATACCTCTTTTATCCTAAGGAGGACGAGTTGGTGTTTATCTGTGGCGGGATCGGCGTCACGCCCTTTCTGGCGATGCTCCGCCACATGCACGATACGGGTGCGCGCAAAAAAGTGCTGCTCCTGTGGAGCAACCGGACCGAGGAGGAACTGGTAGCCCGCCAAGAACTCGACCAGATCGCCGCATCCGGCCGGCCGCAACTGAAGATCGTGCTCTTCCTGACGAAGCCCGGCCCGGATTGGCAGGGCGAACGAGGACGCATCAGCAAGGAGGCCATCGCCAAGTATCTGGAGCCGCAGGCCCGAGCGCCTCGAGGCGCCTACGTATGCTGCCCGCCCCCGATGACCCGGGTTATCATCCGGGCGCTCCAGGACCTTGGCATCCCGCCGCACCGAATCCACGACGAGGGCTTTTCCCTCTAAGGAGGAACGTTGACCTACGGACGGGCAGGGCATCTGGTTCGGACCATCCTCCTCCTGGCCGGGGTCGTGATGGCCTTCATCATCGCGAGCGCCGCGATCCGGTACAACCACCAGGCGGGCTTGTTTAATGCCCACCTATCAAAACCTGCGAGCGGCGGCCATCCTCCGAAGAGCCACCAGAGGGCACCTTACCAAGCGCGGCGGATTCGCTGAGCGGCGCGGGCTTGGCCGATGGCGGAAGTGCTATTGCCTCGACTAGCGCCTGCTCGGCTGTCGGCTGGAAAAGCTGCGCTAAGGTTTCTGTGGGGTGGGGTGCGCGGCGCGGGGTTTGAACGGAACGATGTTGGGGATCATCTTGGTGTGCGTGGGATGTTTCTGCATCGCCGCCCTCAACTGGTTCTGGCAACTGTAAAGGTTATCCTGCATGAGGGTGTAAATCTGGCCGTGGTTGCGCGTCAGAAACGCGACGTAAGGCTGCAGAGACCCTTCGAGCGTGAACAGATTATTCCAGGCTTGCTTGAACATGCCTCCCAACTGCACGCTCTGGTAACGGCTGACCAGATCCGCCACGCGGCGCAGCGGGGTTCGCAGATTGGTCATGGCGGCGTAAGCTTGAAACGCCAGATATTCGCTGTCCACTCGCCCGGCAAACTTCGCGCGCGCCGTTTCAAGCGCGTTGAGAGACTGGCCGAGCGTTTCGAGCGCCCGGCCCAACGTGAGCGCCTGGTCGGGCGGCATGTTCAAAAGCTCCGGGTGCGCTTGGCTCATGAGGTCGCGAATGCGCGATTCGGCCTGCCAGATTTTGACCAGCAGGTCTTGGGTTTGCCCGGGCAGCATGTATCCGGGCTGGTTGGCCATGGAAGGTGGAGGGGCTTGGAGCGATTGCGGCACTTGAATCTTCTCCGTCTGAATGACCGGCGCGCTTTTCGCCGGACTCGGCGCCTTGGTGTGGGACTGCGCCGCCGCACCGCAGGCCATGATTAGCCCCAAGAGCAGACTGACGGCGGCTCGCTCGATGAATTTTTGTGGTTCGCGCGCGTGGCGCTCCATGGTCAGGAACCTCAACCTCGGGTGTTCATTGGCTCAATCCAGCTCTCGGACCTCAACGCTCATCACGAACAACGGGCGAGGCGATCCTCGCCCCCATCGGTTGACTTCCCATTGCGCCTGCAGAAACTTGATCTGGGGTTGTTCGGTCAAGTTGAGCGCTGCGGGGGTCACGCCGCGGTAAAAAACCTGGGGGAAGCGAAACAGCGGAGCCACGCCCCACGCCGCGCCATCCTCAGATCCCCACAGGGAAACATCGAGGGATTCCTGCTCGATGGTCTTCTCGACGCGCAGGACAATCAGGAGCTGTCGGCCGGCCATGGCGCCAAGCTCGAAGGGCGCGCTGGAGCCGTCGGTCTCAACGGCCGTCCCCGGAGGCATCAAAAACACTCCACTGTGTCTTGCCACAGCTTCCATGCCGGTTCTCAACTTCTCGCCGTCCCCCATCGTAACACAGCCTTCGGGGTCGCCTCAATTTCGCTGCTCGCCTCTCGCCGAAGGAAAACTAAATAGCCGGCTGGGGCTCGCAGCCCCAGGCGAAGACCGCGATTTTTACAAATGCGAGGGTCGGCGTAAATGCCGGCGACCGTGACGGTTCGCGGCCTGGGGTTTGCGGTCATGCAAGGCGGCCAACTGCCGCAGATAGCGCGCCACATGGCGCCCCTGCTCGGCCAGCGTGCGCGCAAAAACATGGCCGCCGTGGTTATCGCTGACGAAATACAGATAATCCGTCGAAGCCGGACAAAGCGCCGCCTGAAGCGAGGCGAGCCCGGGGCTACAGATGGGCCCCGGAGGCAGTCCGGCGTGAACGTAGGTGTTGTACGGCGAGTCAAACTTAAGATCTTTTTCAGTGATGGCGTGGATGGGGTGTCCCACGAGCGCGCGCGCGTAGAGCACCGTCGGGTCGCATTGCAGGGGCATTCCAATTTCCAAGCGGAGTTCAAAGACTTGGGCGATGATGGGGCGCTCCTTGGGTTGAGGCGTCTCGCGTTCCACCAGCGACGCCAGGGTCACTGCCTGATGAAGCGTCAACCCGGAGCGCTGAAGCGGCGACGCCAAATCCTCGCGGTAAACTTTGCGGAACTGATTCAGCATGGTGGCCACAACCTGCGCGGCGGTGGCGCCGCGCGGAAAACGGTAAGTGTCCGGGAAAAGATAGCCCTCGAGCGAGGGCGCTTGCGGGTCAAGGTCGCGGACGGCTCGGGCCTCCAGCGTGACTTGGAGAAATTGCCTCGCGGGGATGCCGAGGTCCCGCCGGTAAATTCGCGCCATGTCAAAGCGGTTGGAGCCTTCCGGGATGACGACGGCGTGAAGATAAACCTGCCCGTGGATCACGATCCGATAAACATCGAGCGGACGCAGCGGACGGTCAAACAAATACTCGCCCGCCTCAATGCGATGGCGATACCGCCCCAGGAGATAAAGCGCCAGAAACGGCACACGATGCGCCAACACGCCTTTCGAAACCAGCAAGGAGGCCACTTGCGGGGCACGGTCGCCGCGCGGAATCTCCACCACCACTTGGCCGGAATAACCCTGATAGGGCCGAAAAATATCGCGCCCGATGAAGCCCGTCGCCAGCAGAAGGATGACGGCCCCCGCGGCCGCAAGCCGCTTTTTCACGGGACGGCTCCGCTCTCCGGATAGGACGACGCGGCCTGCGTAGCCAGATAATCCAGATAACCGCTGAGCAGCAGCACGGCGGCCAGGCGATCGCGGGCTTGACGACGTTTGTGGATGCTGAGCCCCGCCTGGCGCAGCACGCGGCCGGCTTCGGCGGTGGTCAGGCGCTCATCCCACAGAATCACGCGACGGCCCGTTGCGCGGCGCAGCTTCTCCGCGAAAGCCGCAGCTCGGCGCGACATTTCCGTCTCTTCGCCTCGGGCGCTTATCGGGTTGCCGACCACCAGCGTTTCCACCTCATACTCCTCAACCAGGCCGCGGAGGCGGTCAAGGTCCTTGGCCAGGTTCACTCTTTCAAGCGTGGGCAGCCCCTGGGCCGTGATGCCCAGCGCATCGGAAACGGCCAGCCCGATGCGCTTTGTTCCAAAATCTATGGCCAAAATGCGTGCTGACAATTACGCCTCAACGGGCCGTGCGGACGGCCGAACTGAGCTCGAGCCGCTAACAGCCTTTTCCATTATGCACCGCGGGAGCCTCAATTTGACGTCGGTCTCAGCGTGCCGGGGCGGACTCAGAGGTTGGTGGCGCGACGCGCCAGATATTTGAAGGATTGAAGCGTGGCCGTGAGGCTGGCGGCCAGCGTCAGCGCTCCCAAGGCCGCGTGCGTGGCCCGCATGACTGCCAGTCCGGGAAGCGGATGGGCTAGCGCGTGGCTGTCCACTTCCGTGCGGTAGCTCACCAAGCCCAACAAAAGTTCAATGATCACCAGTTCGGCCAGAATGATCGCCGCGATTTTGAGCGCTCGCAACGCCGAGAACTTGTTCAACGCGATTTCCAGCATCCACAGCGCGCCTGCCGAGACAAGAATTCCTCCGATAAAGTGCGGCGCCAGCCGCATGAGTCCCCGCGCATGTATCGAGCCCACGACCATGTCGGCAAAAAGCGTCAAGGTGGTGAAGACGCTGAGCTGGCGAAAGGACGGGGCGGCGACGTCCGGAACCTTGGGCAAATCCCATCTCCAATCGGTTCTGGTGAAAAGCGCCAGCAGCACGGCAAGACCAAAGATCAGGAGCGTCAATGGGGTGTGGGTCAAGACTTGCGCCGTTGAAGGATCCAGGCGCGACGCCGTGCCCCAGACCAGCGCTTGCATCACCGCCAGACCTGCGGTGCCCCATCCCAGAATTTTCAAGTAGCGGGCCGCGCCACCCCACGCAAGCCAAACCGCAAGAATCACAAACAGGGCGGCCGAAATTTCGATGATCCAAGGGCTAAAGCTCGGGTAAGCCCCGGAGGTTAAATGTCCCATGGCGCCGAGGACGAGCGCCAGAAATTCGACAACGGCCACGAAAGCGGCAAACCGGTGCAGCCAGGAGACGTTTGCCTCGCTGGATACCGCGGAAGGCGGCAAAAGCGCTAGCGGAGAAGAGGGCATGACGCTTCGCTCGCCGCTTTCGACGCTGGGGATCAAGGTGGGATCAGGACTCATAACTGTGCCGATGCGAATCGTCTCACGGGCGCGACATTTTGGCGACCGCCCAGGGAACCCAGGCTCGCGGGACCAACCGCTCAATCCACACGCTCATTTTGTTCGCCCACCCGGGAATCACCATGCCGCCGCCGGCATCGAGCTTGGCAAGTGCCTCGGCGACGACGGCTTCCGGGGCCATGCTGGCTGCGGGGAAACGTCCGCGCCCCGTCCGGCTGCCCTCGATCACAAAGTTCGTTCGAGTGCCCCCCGGGCACAGCGTGACCACTCGCACCCCGAATGGCCGCGCCTCTTCTGCCAAGGCGAGCGAAAAATGCGTGATAAAGGCCTTTGTGGCCGAGTAAACGGCCACATACGGGATCGGCTGAAAACCCGTGATCGAGGATACCTGGACGATTCCTCCCGCGCGCCGTTCGATCATGCCGGGAAGAAGATGGTGGGTCAATTCGACGAGTGACGCCAGGTGCAGCTTGATCATCTGCCGCTGCCGCTCGCCCGACAACTTCCAGAACTCTCCGCGCGCGCCAAACCCTGCGTTATTAACCAGCAGGCTGACGCCGCCCTGGCGCTCCAAAACCGATTTCGCCAAAGCGCTGCCGGCGCCCTCCACGCTCAGGTCGCATGGAAACACCTCGGCCTGAACGCCCCAAGCGGTTTCAAGCTCCCGCGCCAGGCTCGCCAGCTTGTCTTGGGAGCGCGCCACCAGAATCAGATTCTGTTTTCGCCGAGCCAACGCGTGCGCAAACTGTTCTCCAATGCCGCTCGAAGCCCCCGTCACCAAAGCCCAGTCGGATGCGCTCATGAACGCGCCCCCGATACCGGCAGGGCGGCCTCACCTGTCCGCTTGACCGGAAAAGCTTTCTTGTGGTGATAGAGAGCTTGACGGGCCTCGGCCGGATAGCGCGTCTTGAAAACGATGTCCCAAAAGCCGTTGGTCAAACCGTATCCGCGCTCCATGCCCTTGGGGCTGTGATGATAAAAATGGTGCCGCTTAATGTACCGAAAATATGGGTTGCGGAAATTGTAGAAGTGGCAGGAATGATGAACCCACTCCTCCACCACGTAAAACTCCACTACCCCTGCCAGCAGGACCGGCAACGCGTAAACCGGCGCGATAAAGCTGAGCGGGGCGGCGACAAAGAAGAGCGGCAGCAGATCCTTCAATTCCCCGTTGATGTGATGGCCATCGAAAGGGTGCTCATGGTGCTCCCAGTGCAAAGGATCAAGCCGCTCGTGCATGAAGCGCCGGATCATGCCCTCGCCCGGAGGGAAGTGCCCGTGTAGCACGTAGCGGTGGAACAGGTATTCGACGAGCGTCCACACCGGCACCCCGGCACCATAAAACGCCAGCGCTATCCAAGGATGCGCCGAGCGGAGCGCAATCATTAGCACGGCCAGTGAATAGACGGAATAAAAAACCGTCACCGGGTAAAGCCGATGGCGTGAAATGCGGGCTTGTTGCCGCTTATACTCTCCGAAAGGAATGTCCGGACGTGAGGCAGCGGTTGGATTTTCCAACGGCTTCATGGGACGACTCGATTCCATCAGCAACCTCAACACGGGGTTTCCGTTACAAGCAAACTTTTAGCGGCTTGCCTCAATCCCGGCGGATGCACCACCAGGGCAGATTCCCCCCTCGCCTTGCCCATGGCGCCTCGTTACAGCCTGCCACCGCCTCCGCACAGGATCTCAGAGATTCTCTAAGCACCCACAGATTTCGGAGTCGGCCTTCGATCCCCCTCCGTTCTGTTGTGCGAGACCAATAGGTGGCATTTTAGCTTCATCAACGGCCCTTGTCTAGTGGGCAAATCCGATGATGATGCCATCAATTCTCTTGTTGAAGCCCGTAAAATTGCCGAACAAGGGCGAAGCCGTGTCATTAAATACATCCGTCGGATTTGTTTGGTCGGTGGTGTTGATGGAAAAAACGCCGAAGCGAAACAGGTGACCCTTCCGAAAGGGCACAGGGAACTCCTTAAAAATGCTCCAATTGAGCGAAAAATAAGTTGGATACCGCTGGCCCTCAGGGATGCCAACGTAGTTCTGAAGCACATCCACGTTGGAATACGGAAAACCCGTGTGGATGTCCACGGCGGGCACAAAGGTGATTTTCCACGGCAGGCGGAAAGTGCCGAGGGCCGTCAGGCGATTGGGAATGTCGGAGGGCAGATTCGCGTAAACGTCGGGGCGAATCACCGGCTGCTCAAACGGGACATAGAGCTGGCTGAGCGTGTTCAAATCGCCGCGGGCGATGGTGTGCAGATAGTCGAAGGTAATGTCCGACCGGGCACTCGGATGAACTTGCAGCGAGGCTTCCACCTCTCGATAATCCGTCCGCCCGGTGTTGATGAGCATCAAATACGCTCGGCCATTGAGCGGGGCTGTCGGATTCACCACGAATTCATGGCGCGCCTGACTGGAAAGGTAATCGAGGTTCAGGGTCATGCGGCGGGACAATTGGCGCTCGACGCCGACCCTCCAGGTGTCTTCATAAGGTGTGCTGCCGAGATTGGAGCAGGAGGCCAGAATCTGCGGACCAAGGGGGCTGATTTGCGCGCAGACGTTTTCATAATTGATGGGCGGCGCCACCAGCAATCCTTGCGGGTCAAAGAGAAAAACGGAGCGCTCCGGATTATCGGCAAAAGCTCCCGCCAGCAACGGCGTGCGCTCGTGAAAGATGCCCCAGCCGGCGTGAAAAACCGTTTTGCCTCCGCTGCCGGGCGAATAAATGACCCCCAACCGCGGCGCGAAATCAGCCTTTTCTCCATTCGACTGGCCAAAGTACCGCACGCCCAGGTTCACGGCCATGTGGTCGTTGAAGGTCCAATGGTCCTGAAGAAAGCTGGCCACCTGCGTATCCTGCGTGCGCAGCTCTCCCACTCCGGAGAAATGGATTTCTTCGGCCACCGCGCCGTCGGCCCGCAATACCTCAACCGGGCGCGAGGCGCTGGTCCCATGAAAGGCGCGCTCCACAACCTCCACGCCCAAGGAAAGCTCGTGCTTGCCGAGCCACGCCCGCGAGGGGAGCGTGAGTTCGGTGCCCGCTTCTGTCTGATGGCTGAAGCGCTTCCAGGCGTTGAAGTAATTTCCCGCCAAGCCATTGGGCGTCACTAGCATGTCGAGCGGCCCTTGCCCGTGCGCGTAAGTATCCGCCTTGAGGTATTGCACTCGCGTCGTGAGCACGTTCCCGGAAGAAAATTGGTAGTGGTCCGATACGGCGAGGTCGTAGCCTCGCTGCCCGAGATCCGACGCCGCCGGCTGCGGAATGAGCGCCCGCAGATTGGCAAACTCCTGCCGCCGGGGAAAGAGGTCCACGTTCACAGTCAGCAAATGGCGGGTCGAAAACAAGTACTGAAACGTCGAAAAAGAATTGAAACCTTGAATTTTGGTTTCATCGTGCGGCCAAGCCAGACCCCGAATATCCTCCTTGTTCATGGTGTACTGAAACACTTCCGCGAAATTCAGTTTGTTGGACCAGAGCGGCCCCGAAAAATGCAAGCGTGGCTCAGCCTGCTGGATTCCGACGATGTGGCCTTGCTTACCGCGAATCTTTGGATTGATGTTTTCCATTCCCCACGTCCACTGGCTGGTCGGCGTTTTTGTTTCAATGCTCGTCAATCCGCCGATGAACCCGTCATAATCGGCCTCGAAGGGCGCTCGGTAAACCTTCAGGGACTGGATCGCGTCCACGGGCAAATTCACAATAAAGCTTCCAGTCACCGGATCCACGGCGTCTGCCGAATCAATCTCCATCATGCCCTGCGTTTCCGGCGCGCCCTCGATGTAGGTTTCGCCGTTTAGAACGCGGATGACTCCCGGCATCAGCGGCAACTCCTGTTTGACTCGTTGTTGAGCCACCGGCGCCGTAATGAGCTGTGAAGCGGTCAACTTAGCCGGTGGGGCAGTATTCTTCTGGGCGACCGGCGGCGCTTTCTCACGAACTTCTACCACTTGACGAACCTCCGAAAGCTTGAGCCGGATGTTCTCCACTAGGTTGTCGCTGGGGTGAAGGACGACGCTTTTGGTAAAGGGTTCAAAACCTTGTCCGCCCGCCGTCAGCGTGTAACTGCCGGGCGGAATGTCGGCCAAGACAAACCCTCCACTCTCGCCGGAAACGGCAGTTCGGGGTGGCTGGCTGCCATTGGCGGAAGTCAATCGAACTTCTACATGGCCCGCCGGAAACACCTTGCCGTCGGGAGTGACGGCCGTCACCGTTCCATGCACTACCGCCAACTGAGGCGATTGCGCGACCGCCACCGGCGGAGCCATCCCCACCCAAAGAGCCACGACGGCGAAGAGCACACTCCGAGCGCCGCGCGCAATAATGATGGCTGTGGGTTTTCTCAGACTGCCAAACCTCGATGTCACCACGACAACGGTTTCCCTATTCGTCTCATCACCGTGAGGGGATCGCCTTCAGATCGGGACCTCGCCGGGATGGCGCGCCGTGGACAGGATGCGCGCCTCCGCCTGGCGCGAGCTACTTCAGCCGGGCCGGCGCGGTCAAACTCCCATCTTGCCTTTCAACCGATGGGGATGGCAAGGCGCGGCCGATGTCAAATCACGGCCGGCTTCATTTTGCTCAGCTTAATCGGATGCGCGAAGCGCGCGGCGAGTTTCACGCTCCATCACGGCAAGAAGATGGACCGGCCGCTTCGGGGATGGTCGAACTTTCCACGGGCCAGCCCCGCCATCGCCGGTTTCTGCGGAATTAGCGATGCCCGTTTTGCATGAGCAACATCAAAATCGCCTTCTGAACGTGCAATCGGTTTTCTGCCTGGTCATAAACAATCGAGCGGCTCGAGTCCATGACGGAATCGGTCACCTCTTGCCCCCGGTGCGCCGGCAGGCAGTGCATAAAGACAGCCCCCCGGTCGGCCGCGGCCATCAGAGCGTCATTGACCTGGAAAGAAGCAAAAACCTGCGCCCGAAGATGAGCGGCGAATTCCTGACCCATGCTGGCCCAAACGTCGGTATAGACGGCCTGCGCGCCAGCGACCGCCTCGAGAGGATCGTGAAATAACTGCACCGTTCCACCCCCCGCGCGCCCGGCCGCTCGCGCTTCCTTCACGATTTCCGACTTCGGCTCGAATCCGGCCGGCGTGGCCACCCTCACCGTGACGCCCAGTTTGGCCCCTGTGACCATGAGCGAATGACAAACGTTATTGCCGTCGCCGACAAACGCCAGCGTCAGGCCCCGCAGGCGACCATGCTTTTCCTTCAGCGTAAAGAAATCACTGATGGCCTGGCACGGGTGGAATAGATCCGTCAGGGCGTTGATGACCGGGATGGAGGCGTTCTGCGCCAGCTCGACCACTGCCTGATGCGCGAACGTGCGGGCGACCACACCGTCCACCCAGCGTTCCAGGTTACGCGCCACGTCCTTGATGGACTCGCGCTCGCCCAGGCGCGGCTTCACGTGCTCCAGATAAACCGCAAACCCGCCCAGGCTGGTCATCCCCACTTCAAAGGTGGTGCGTGTGCGGAGCGAAGGCTTCTCAAAAATCATCGCCAGTTGTTTGCCGGCGAGCGCGCCGGCATAGGCCGCGGGCGAAGCCTTCACCCGTTCCGCCAGTTCAAAAATCAGCTTCAAATCGCTCCGCGTCAGTTCGGCGTCGGAAATCAAATCTCGAACGCTAACTTGCTCCTGTTGGTCCATCGCCACCACGGGGGTCATGCGTGCGCTCCTTTCGGCCGCGCCGCCGGGAGGGTTTGAAGAATGGGGCGCAAGCCTTCCGTAAATTGGTCCACGTCCTGTTTCTCAACAATCAGCGGCGGCAAAAATCTCAGCACGCGCTCCTGCGTGCAATTGAAGATGAGGCCCGCCTGAAGGCCCTGCTGAACCGCCTCCTTGCCCGCGACCGCAAGCTGCGCGGCCAGCATCAGGCCGTCGCCGCGTACCTGTTGAATGACCGGCAGGTCCTCCTGCAGGCCGAGCAGCTTCTGGCGAAAATACTCGCCCACCTCCCGCACGTGCTCCAAAAAGCCGGGCCGTTCGATAATCTCCAGAAACTTCAGCGCCAACCGGCACTGCAGCGGCCCTCCGCCGAAGGTCGAACCGTGCAGGCCGGGATGGAACGCCTCCGCCACCCGGTTTCGTGCCAAAACTGCCGCTAACGGCAGCCCGCCCGCTAGCGGCTTGGCCACGACCACAATATCCGGCTGAAGGCCGAATTTCTGGTAGGCAAAAAATCGTCCCGTTCTCCCTAGCCCGCATTGAATCTCATCGCAGATGAACAGCGCGTCGTGGGCGCGCGCCAAGTGTTCGGCGGCTTGCAGAAATTCTCTTTCCAATTCCACCACGCCACCCTCACCCTGAATGACCTCCACCAGAATCGCCGCCACGCACTCTGAGAATTTCTGCTTCAACTGATCGAGGTCGTTTGCCCGCACAAACTCCACGCCCGGCACGAGCGGCTCAAACGGCTTGCGGTATTTTTCGGGCCACGTGGCGGAGAGCGCGCCGAGCGTTCGACCGTGAAATGAATTTTCCAACGCCAGGATCACGAATCGCTCCGAGCCCGCCTCCGCGCGCCGCGCGTAGGCTCGCGCCAGCTTCATCGCCCCTTCCACAGCCTCGCTGCCTGTGTTGGCGAAAAAGACCCGGTCCAGCCCAGACAGCACGGCCAATTTTTGCGCCAATGGCGCCTGAAAACGGTGATAAATCAGATTTGAGACGTGCAGCAGCGTTTCCGACTCGTCGCGCAGGACGGTCATCATTTCGTGGTGGTTGTAGCCGAGCGCGTTGACGGCTAGCCCGCCGAGAAAATCCAGATACTTTTTCCCCGCCGCGTCAAACAGGAAACACCCTTCGCCCCGCACCGCAAGGAGCGGCAGCCGCTCATAGGTTGACATGAGCGTTTGCGATTCGAGTTCGGCAATTTGCTCTAACGTCATGCAGTTTTCACAATCCGAGTTCCCAGGCTTTCGCCGCGCTCGACGGCTCGCACCAACGCGCTCGGGGCGTCGGGCGCCATAATGTCAATTTCACCCACGCCGCTTCGCAACGAGCGCGCGCACGAACGGAGTTTCGGAATCATGCCGTCCCGCACGACCCCTTGGCGGATCAGTCGCTGGATTTCACCCACCTTCACCACGCGCAACAACCGCCGCTCGGCATCCCACACGCCGCCCGACTCGGTTAAATAGAGCAAGCGGTCGGCTCGGAGGGAGGTGGCCAGCGCCGCGGCCAGGTCGTCGGCGTTGATGTTCAGATAGGCGCCGCGCGCACTCAGGCCCAAACTGGCAATCACCGGCACCATGCCCTGCCGGAAGGCCATCTCCAAAAGCGCGGGACGGATCCGGCTTGGCCGTCCCACGAATCCCAAATCCTTCGCCGGACCGTGCTTACCGGGTGAGAGTTTGCGCGCCACCACCAGCCGCCCGTCCCCACCGCAGATTCCCAGGGCCGCCTGCCCTTGCGCTTCGAGCTCCGCCACCCAGGTTTTGTTGACCATCCCGGCCAGAACCATCAGCGCCACGTCGCGCGTGGCGGCGTCGGTGACGCGCAGCCCGTGGTGGAACTCCGTCGCCATGCCCAGCCGCGCCAAGGTTTCCGTCAGCATCTTTCCGCCGCCATGAACGATGGCCACGTGATGCCCTGACCGGCTGAGCGCCGCAATCTGCCGCGCCAGTCGTCGGCGTCCTACGCGGTTTTCCGCCGCTTGTCCCCCGATTTTGATAACGATTTTCATTCGAGCGCCGTCGTCTCCTCGAACCCGCACATCAGATTCATGTTCTGCACCGCTTGGCCGGCCGCTCCTTTGCCCAAGTTGTCGAGGGCGGAAACGATAATCAGCCGCCGCGTGGAAGCCTCGAGCGCAAAGCCGAGGTCGGCATAATTCGTATAGGCCGCTGATTGAATCTCCGGCGTTCCCTCCCTCCACACGCGAACCATCGGAGCCTGGGCGTAAAAACTCTGAAAAAGTTCCACCACGGACTCGACTGGCCGGCTCTCCGACAGTCGTACGTAAATCGTGCTGAGCAGGCCGCGGGTGATGGGCACCAGGTGCGGCGTGAACGCGAAGCGTGTCGGCTCCAGCTTCAGCGTTTCCAGCATTTCCGGAACGTGGCGGTGCGAAAACAGAGCGTAAGGGCGGCAGTTTTCATTGACTTCGGCAAAATGGAGCTTCTCGCTTGGGGCGCGGCCGGCTCCGCTCGCCCCGGACTTGGAGTCGGAGATAATTGGCTCGGCGGGGTCGAGCCATTGAGCCCCAACCAGCGGCGCCAGCCCCAGAATCACCGATGTCGCGTAGCAGCCGGGATTCGCCACCAGCCGCGCTTTGCGAATTGCCGGGGCCTTCAGTTCCGTCAGGCCGTACACGGCCTCTTCCAGGGCTAGAGCGGCCCGGTGCTCAAATCCGTACCAGCGCGGGTACGCCGCGGCATTTTTCAGCCGAAACGCCGCGCTCAGGTCAATCACCCGCAGGCCACGCTCCAACAATCGCGGCGCAAGCTCGTGCGAGGTTTCATGCGGGGTGGCAAGAAAAACCAGGTCGGTCTCGCTGGGCGTCAGGCTTTCCACCTCGAGCGGCTCGATCAAGGCAGCCAACTTCCCCCGCAGCATGGGATGCGATTGCTCCACCGGATAAGGCTTGCGCCCGTCCCGGCCGGAAGACATCAGCCGCGTGACGCGCGCCCGGGGGTGGCGGGCCAGCAACGCCAACAGCTCTCGGCCCGCATAGCCGGTCGCCCCCACCACGGCCACGCGAACCGTGCCGCGGCTGGTCGTCGGCTCGCTGGCCGCCGCTTTGCTTTCGACCGCTGTTCCCAACCTTTCTGCCTCCCGCCGCCCTTCCCGGGTATATTTATACGCTCACCGAATATTTATAAGTTTATAGGCCCTCGCCCCTATCCTGTCAAGAAAAAACTGGCAGCGTTTGCTCGGAGCACTACCTGGGCGTCACGCTGGGTCTTGTCAAAATAGGCCAAACCCAAGTAAAGATCGACAGGGGAAGGGGCAGAAACGACGCTCACCTCTGCGAGAGAAGTCGGTTATCTCTATCAACTGCTTGGACTGCCGCAATGGCGTGAGTTCGGACTCATCCAGTAAAGAGCGGGCTCGCCTCCCACCCATCTCGATTCCTGGGCGCAACGCTTCGCTTATTCGTAGTGGGGTTCTGGCTATTCAGCGTTATAATCACCGCCGCTTATGCCGGAGCAACGTTGGCAGCGGATCATTCCGGTTGCGTTCATAATGTACACGATTGCCTTCGTGGACCGGACCAACATTTCCTTGGCCCTGCCGGCAATGAGCCGCTCGCTCCACATGAACCCGGCGCAAGCCGGAAGCGCGGCGGGCGTTTTCTTTTGGGGTTATCTGCTGCTGCAAATTCCGGCGGGTTACTTGGCGGAACATTGGAGCGCGAAGCGTTTCATTGCCATTTTGTTGGTCTTGTGGGGCGCGACAGCGGTGGCTTGCGGCTTGGTGCGTAGCTGGCGGGAGCTCTGGTTCATGCGCCTTTTGCTCGGAGTCACGGAGGGAGGCGTCTGGCCGGCAGTGCTGGTTCTGCTGTCGCACTGGTTTCCCCGCCAAGAGCGCGCCCGCGCGAATGCCTACTGGATGCTTTGTCTGCCGGCTGCCGTGGTGATTTCATCGCCACTTTCTGGCTGGATATTGGGCCGATGGGGATGGCGCGTCATGTTGATTTCCGAAGGCGCCCTCCCCTTTGTTTGGCTGGTGCTCTGGCTCCTTTTTATTGACGACCGTCCCTGCCAGGCGCGCTGGATTTCGGCCGAAGAACGTAGCTACCTGGAGACCACGCTAGGCGCCGAAGCTGCTACTCTCGAAACCTCGGAGCGGCCCTCCATCCTCCGCGCGCTCGCTCATCCGCAGGTGCTTTTGCTGATCGCTATCTACTGCCTCGAAACCAGCGGCAATTACGGCTACCTATTCTGGCTGCCAAGTGCGCTTCATCACGCCCGCCACTTGAGCAATTTGACGGTCGGGTTTCTATTTTCCGTTCCTTACCTGATTACGGCCGTCGGCATGGTGGTCAACTCCAAGCACTCCGACCGCACGCAGGAGCGCCGCCTGCACGTGGCGAGCGGCCTTGCCTGGGGCGGAGTTTTCCTTCTTTTGGGCATCCTGCTGAGTTCAAGCTTTCCGCTCCTTTCTTTTGCCGCCATTGCCATGGTCGGAGCCGGGTCCTACGGCATGTTAGGGCCGTTTTGGGCGATTCCGACGGAGACCCTTCCCGTCTCCGTCTCGGGATCCGCCATGGGCTTGATCAATGCGCTGGGCAATTTGGGCG
This sequence comes from Acidobacteriota bacterium, assembly GCA_021838785.1. GTDB lineage: Bacteria > Acidobacteriota > Terriglobia > UBA7540 > UBA7540 > JAKCCV01. The sequence goes on from JAKCCV010000007.1 coordinate 95,406, forward strand.
GTTTCTTCGGTCCCTTGATGGTGGGTTATTTGGATAAGCAAACGGGAAACTTCACCGCCGCTTTTGGCGTGCTCGGTCTGGGCTTTTTGGCAGGAGCGGCCCTGAGTCTGCTGTGCCGACGGCAACCTCGCCACGCCCTTGCTGGCCAACCATCAACTTGAGCCATCCGAGCCAGCCCTGCCTGGTCTCCATCAGAAAAAGGCCACGGCTCGAATCGGCGAGCCCGAACCGCCTTGGATCTTCAACGGAAAAGCCATGAAGAGGAAGCTATCCGGCAATTCATCGAGTCGCGTCAGATTCTCAACGATGAGAACCTGGCGCTCCAGCACCAGCGGGTGGATCGGTTGGCTCGCCAAAGCCGCTGGAGGGTCGGGCGAAAGGGTGTCCACGCCGAGCGCGGCGACTGATTTCGCTACCAAGTATTCGGCCGCTTCGCGGCTGACGCCCGGCCAGTCGGACGCGTAGCGTCGGTTCTGCGGGCGCAATCCCCAGTGCTCTGACCAGCCAAAGTTGAACAACACAATATCCCCCGCGGCGATGGCCAGATGCTCCGCTTCCCATTGTTCAATGTGGCTGCGGGAGACGTAATCGCCTTCTTTCAGGCCGCGACAATCAAGGCGCAATCCGCGGCCGAGAAGCCGCGCCACGGGCACGCGCTCGATGGTCACGTGCGCCGAAGCGTTGCGATCACTGATAAAATGCGCGGGCGCGTCCACATGCGTGCCGTTGTGTTCATTCATTACCAACTGATAGGTCAGCGCGCGATCTCCGTGCCAATACGAACCCCAAAGGTTGTGAAAGAACTTGGAGTGCGTTGGGAAGTGCGGGATATGCTCCTCCAGGGTTTGACTCAAGTCCACGACCCGGGCACTTTGCAAACCGCTGAGCAGGGTTGAGATATCGAGCATGGCTTCTCCTTTTGCGACTCGGCCTTGCGCGGCCGGTGATGGAACCTCGAAGGATCAGTCTGGAACGAAATGGACAAAAAGACAGACCCGGTAAATCTTACACGATGTTCCTTTGGGATACAAAAGCGCGCATTAGCTTTACCTTGCGCGACCTCATTATTTATATAAGCTGTGTATTATCAATCACTTACATAAACGCATCAAAAAGTGTCCCAATTGTCCCATTTGTCCTATTTGCACTATTTTTGTGCAATGCCGAGGGCGGCCGGGGTCAAGTTGACGACGGAGAGGAGGGCTGTTGGCAGCACGAAGCTGGCGGCGGAGGGCGGTGGGCCACGCGAAGTTGGCCGTTACGGAGGCCACGGGGCGGAAGGTTCGCGGGTGGCGGCACCATGGCGATTGTGCTTGGCGCGCGGCGAGTGCGGTCCATCGCTCAAGCGACTTCTCGCCGCGGCCATCGAAACCCAGCCTCTCCGGCATCCATAGCCTTCCGGCTGAGGCTGCCGATGGCCCCGTAGCGGCCGGCCTTGAGCCTGCCAGGTGGCTCATTCGCGGCAGGTGATGGCGACATCAAGGTTGCCGCTACGCCCGGTCATCGGGGCCACGTAGCGGCGGGGCTTGAGCCCGCCAAGTGGCTCATTCGCGAGGGGAGGCCGTGGGTGAGGTGGCTGGAAGAGGTGAGACGCTGGCGGCAGGGATCCGGTATGGCTGCCCTTTCGAACCTCGCGCCCAGCGAGGCGCGGGCCACTGCGAATCCCGGGCCAAGAGCCGCAAAGGAAGCCAAACTGCGGCTACCTTTGCGCTACCTCGCTTTTGGGCTTTCGATTGCCAACCGGCACACGCCGCGCGGACAAAATGAAAAGCGCCGTGGGGCTTTAGGCCGTGCACGGCGCATCAGGACGCTTTGGAAAGACGTTGCCTGCGCAGGTGGAACCTGCTTACTAAGATAAGCAGGAACCGCTGCTGAGATACACGGGTGTATAATACCGCCAATTTATTTCCTGTCAAGAGGTGATTCATGTCGGAACCACTGGAATACATTCTCGGCATTGACCTCGGCAGCAACTCTCTTGGATGGGCCATTATTGGGCTCATTGACGGAGAGCCCGCGCAGCTTATCCGTGCCGGGACGCGGGTCTTTGAAGCGGGCATGGAAGGTGACCTCGAGTCCGGCCGCGAGGAGTCAAGAAACCTCAAGCGGCGCGAGGCTCGACTTCAGCGGCGTCAGACGTGGCGGCGGGGGCGGCGGCTGAAAAAGATTTTCAACCTCCTGGTAGGGTTTCGATTGCTGCCGGCGAGCGATGCGGCCGATGCAAATTTGAGATTGGAAATTGGAAAGGGAGGCGCCGAAAGTGGCTCCTTGCGGGCGAGCGATGCGGCCGATGCAAATTTGAGATTGGAAATCGGAAAGGGAGGCGCCGAAAGTGGCTCCTTGCGGGCGAGCGGTGCGGCCGATGCAAATTTGAGATTGGAAATTGGAAAGGGAGGCGCCGAAAGTGGCTCCTTGCGGACGAGCGAAGCGGCCGATGCAAATTTGGGATTGGAAATTGGAAAGGGAGGCGCCGAAAGTGGCTCCTTGCGGACGAGCGATGCGGCCGATGCAAATTTGAGATTGGAAATTGGAAAGGGAGGCGCCGAAAGTGGCTCCTTGCGGACGAGCGATGCGGCCGATGCAAATTTGAGATTGTAAATTGGAAAGGGAGGCGCCGAAAGTGGCTCCTTGCGGACGAGCGATGCGGCCGATGCAAATTTGAGATTGGAAATTGGAAAGGGAAGCGCCGAAAGTGGCTCCTTGCGGGCGAGCGAAGCGGCCGATGCAAATTTGGGATTGGAAATTGGAAAGGGAAGCGCCGAAAGTGGCTCCTTGCGGGCGAGCGATGCGGCCGATGCAAATTTGGGATTGGAAATTGGAAAGGGAAGCGCCGGAAGTGGCTCCTTGCGGGCGAGCGATGCGGCCGATGCAAATTTGGGATTGGAAATTGGAAAGGGAAGCGCCGGAAGTGGCTCCTTGCGGACGAGCGGTGCGGCCGATGCAAATTTGAGATTGGAAATTGGAAAGGGAGGCGCCGAAAGTGGCTCCTTGCGGGCGAGCGATGCGGCCGATGCAAATTTGAGATTGGAAATTGGAAAGGGAGGCGCCGAAAGTGGCTCCTTGCGGGCGAGCGGTGCGGCCGATGCAAATTTGAGATTGGAAAGTTCAGAAGGGCGGCAGGACTTTCTGAACGCTCTCGATCAGCGGATACTGGCTTCCGAGTGGTTTAAGGCCAAGGCCTCAAGCAGCCAATTTCCCGAGCCGGAGCAAACGTTGCCCTACATCCTGCGCGCCGCCGCGCTCGACGAGCCACTCGAGCCTCACTTTCTTGGCCGGGCGCTTTATCACCTGGCGCAGCGCCGAGGATTCCTGAGCAATCGCAAGCAGGTGTCGAAAAAGAAGGACGATGACGGGGGCGCGGTCAAGCAAGGCATCGCCGAACTGTGCGAAGCGATGCAGGAGCAATCTGGACACCCGCAAGAGCAAGAAAGCGGAGGCCCCAACCGTCCGCGAACTGCTGGGCCTTCCCAAAGGGACCACGTTCAATCTTCAGCGCGGGGGCGAAGAAAAGATGCCGGGCAATCGCACCACGTCGAAATCTACGCCGAGCTGGATAAAAACGGCAAAGAGGGCAGATGGGACGGCGAGGTGGTCTCCATGCTTGAAGCCTATCAGCGCATCAAGGCCGGGAAGCCCGTCGTCCAGCGCGACTACGGGCCGCTGGTGAGATTCAAATTCTCCCTTGCGCCCGGCGAGGTAATCGAGTGCGACGACGGGAGGGGGGGACGGGCTCTCTGGGTTTCGAGGGGCGTCGCTTCCTATGAGAACGGGCCAAGGCTCTTGCTCGTTCCGCTAAACGATGCCCGCAAAAAGAAGGACATACTGAAAGCGGGCCTGTTCTGGTCGCCGCTCTTGAACCCACTTAGAAAACTGAATCCCCGCAAGGTTGTGGTCAGCCCACTGGGGGAAGTTTCTGAGGCGAAGGAGTGAAGGGAATTTGAGATTAGAGATTTGAGATGACGGATTTGAGATTAGAGATTTGAGATTAGAGATTTGAGATTACAGATTTGACATTACAGATTTGAGATTTCAAATTAAGGAAGCGGCCCAATGAAGTATGAGCGGTTTGAGCAACTGCCGGTGTGGCAGGCGGCGATTGAACTGGCAAGGCGGGTTTACGCGCTGACGGGGCAACGCGAATTCCGCGGTCAGCGGAGCCTGCGCGACCAGATCGAGCGGGCCGCGGTCTCCGTCTCCAACAACATCGCGGAAGGCTTTGAGCGCGGGACCACGCAGGAGTTGCTCACCTTTCTCTATATCGCGCGCGGCTCGGCGGGCGAAGTCCGCTCCATGCTGTGCCTGCTGGAGGCGCTGCCGGGATTCGAGAGTCTCCAATCTGAGATTTCAGATTTGAAATTGAAAGCGGAAAGCGTTTCCAGGCAGTTGCGCGGCTGGGCCGACTCGCTCCAGAACTCCAAAATCACCGGCCAGCGCTATCTGAACGAGAAAAGCCGCCGCGCGGACGAGCAGCGGAAAGGTCGGGAGGAATTTCTGAAAACGCTCGAACGGATTCGGCAGGGCAGCGTGAAACCGACCGGCTGATCCCTTGACGTTTGAGACCTCAAATGCGGCATCCCAAACGACGGCGGCCTGGAGAGGCTGGGGGCAACCATTCGCTCCGGCGACCCGCAGAACGTTGAGGCGCGCGCGGCGCGTGTCTGCTGGAAAAACCTTTTCGGCGACGAGGACTTCCGGCGCAACCCCGAAGGCGAGGGATTAAATCCGGCGCTCAATTACGGCTACGCGGTGCTGCGCGCCATCGTGGCGCGGGCGCTTTGTGCTTCGGGGCTGCACCCCTCGCTCGGCATCCATCATCACAACCGCTATGACGCGTTCTGTCTCGCCGACGACCTGATGGAACCGTTCCGGCCGGTGGTGGATCGCGCCGTGCTGGGGCTGAAAAAGGAGCGCGGCCCTGACCCGCCGCTCGACCGCGATGCCAAGCGCGTGCTGCTGGAAGCTTTGCTGGGACGCTTCGAGGCGGGCGGCGAATCGAGAACGCTTTTTGATTGGGCGAGCCGGGCGACGGCGTCGCTTGCCGCCGCCATCCAAGGCTCTGAAAAAAGGCTGGAGATTCCAGCCCTGGAGCCAACGCCCGACGCCTAATTCCTGGTCCCTGCTCTTAACATGCCACGCCATCAATTCGCATTGTCGGGGTACAAGGCCATGTGGCTGTTTGCCATGTTCGACCTGCCGGTGGATAAGCCGGAATTGCACCGCAAGGTCCACGCCCTGCTGCCCAGCCACGGCCAAGTGAGGCTGGTGTCCGTGACCGACCGCCAGTTTGAAAAAATGGAGACCTATGTCGGAAAAAAACGCAGGCCGGTCGAAGACCCACCGATGCAACTCATGCTTTTTTGAAAACGCGAGGAAGATTATCCCCCCGGATTTGAGTCAATTCCGGGGGGAGGTAGTGTATCTCAGCAGCGGTTCCCGGCAAACCATAGCGAAGCCAGCTCCTTGGCAACCTAAGCCTACAGTGTATCTCAGCAGCGGTTCCCGGCAAACCATAGCTATTACCATGCTTAGGGCCTAGTACGGGTCAGTGTATCTCAGCGTATCCGTCCGGCGGATCCAGGTGGGGATTGCTGCGACATGGATGAGGGATGTTGGTTGGTCGGCCGGCGCGAGCTGGCGGCTGAGATTTTAAGGCGTGAAGAGGCCGCGGGCTTCAATCTCCGCGAGGCATTCTTCCAATGAGAGGAGTTGTGCGATTCCCCACCACCGGCCGGTGTGACGGAAATAGGCCAGGTTGAACCACCCATCGCCGGCGTACTGAAGCCGGGCGAACCGGGATTCGAAGAAGGGTGACAGGGCGCGCGGTCCCGGCGAACCGTATCTGGAACAGAAATAAAAGAAGGGGCCGCGCCACTGGGCGTAAAGATCCACCAGGGAGTTGAACTCGGCCTTCTTGTGAGGCGGCTGGAGATAGCGAGGCTTTAAAGTTAGATCGATCAGATCTTTGGCTCGGCGCTCGACCGCGCGTTGGATGTCCGGGGGCACGGGCTTTTTGGATCGCCGAAATGCCCCGGCCGGATCATAGACCCAAGTCCAGCCCCATGGTTGCCGGGAACGAGCCATCTCAGCCCTCCACCTTGTTGCCAGCCCCGTCCTGCTCGACCAGTTTCCATTGGTCGGGCAGCAGTTCGGCGAGTCGGCTTTGGGGATGTGAACTGATGCGCGCGAAGAGGTCGCGCAGGTAAGCCGCCACTTCGGGCAGCTGGCGATCTCCAATGTAATGAACAAAGTTAATTGGGTCGTCGCGCCCCGCCAGGTTCAGCAACTGGTGCGGGTCGGCGGCAAAACTGTACATCTGATATTCCCGGTAGCGAGTACTGCCAGGATCACTCCTTCCGTTGCCGTTGGGAGCTACGACGCAATAGGTCCACTCGTCGGTTCGCAGCGCCCGTGCCACCATCGTTTCGCTGATCTGAATAAAAATGTCATCTCGCCATTTCTCTCGCGCATCTGAATGATTATTGATAAGAGCTAGAAAACTTTGGCCGCGTACGGAGTGCGGCTTATCAATACGCAATATATCCAGCAAAGTAGGCATGACATCAACCATGCTGACCAAATCACGAACCATCCGTGACTGATTCAACCCAGGGCCTTGCAACACCAACGGAATGTGAATCGAACTTCCGTGTGGACTGAGCTTATGCCTCCGGTTCCGTGTCCGGAAATGGCAGCCGTGATCACTGATGAACATCACAATCGTTTCATCCTCCAGGTTCTCTTCGGCAAGCGTTTTCAGAAGTGTTCCTACCGATTCGTCAATGCTCTTGATGTTGCCGTAGTAGCCGGGAAGCTGTGCCTGCCAGTCTCCTGGAAAGAAACGCAAGTCTTCCGGGGCAATAGGGTTTTGATAGTGTTCCCGATAGCCTTTGGGCGGCAAAAATGCTTGAACGTCATTCTGCTCATGTGGCTCCAGTTGAGAGACTACTAATAGAAACGGCTTCCGATGCTTTTGCCTCAGGAAGCGCACGGCGAGGCTCGTTATATACTCTGCCCTGAAGACGCCTTCGAAATGCATGGGCTTCCCATCGCCGTCCCACAAGGTCCCTTCATAAGGATGCGAGGTCAACTCTAGCGCATTTGAAGCCTGCCACAAGTCTTTGAATCCGCCCCGGAATTCGGGTGGCACAAAGCCGTAGCCTTTCGGATTGGAATAGGGCATTAGTAATACTAGGTTAAGTATGTGTTGATCTCCCGACCGGTGGCTGCTACGCTGGCGGCATGACACCGCGAAGCTTGAAAGAACTCGAGGCCCGGTTGACCCATTTTCTCGAAGAACTGCTGGAACCGACGGGGCGCAGCGAGCGGCGCCACTGAGCACGCCTTTATGTCGAAGGGTTGCTGCTGGACGGCGAGCGTAAGTCGATTGAGCCGATGGCCAGCCGCCTCAAAGGCGCCGATGTGCAGGCCTTGCGCCAGTTCGTGGGCCAACGCCCGCTGGCGGATCGAACAGGACTATCGCGAATTGAAAGGAGAACTGGGGCTGGACCATTACGAAGGCCGCCAGTGGCTTGGCTGGCATCATCACGTCTGCTTGGTGACGATGGCCTACGCCTTTCTCCGCTTCGAGCAGGCACGCCTTAAAAAAAACTTCTGGTGCGACCTGGAGCCTGCCCCGCGCCCGTCGGCAGCTCCTTGCCCTGCTGATTAGACTCAGTGGACGTTGCGCGTGGTGCCTTACAGAGTTCACGGACACCTCGTAGAACTTAACCGAGTATTACTACCAGGGGACGGGGTGCGTGCGCCAGGGAGACAGTGTGGTCTGTCCGCCGTTCGATGTCCAGTTGGCGGTGGACGCCGCCGGTAGCGCCGGGCCGCCGCAAAAGCAGTCCTACGCCGATTGCGTCAAAAATCTGGCGAATGTTGACAGCATTCAAAACTTGACACATGCAGGAAATGGTTTCCTAGCAAGCGCTTTTCTTTCAAACACCTTCTCTTCGTTCATCCAACTGGGGTAGGACATCTCTGCGTTCCGTTTCGGCGCAAGCGGGAACGATATTGCCCAGGCAGCGTTGAGCAACGGGTTAGAGCCACTTGCGCAGAACGCGGCCCAGAACATACCCAACGTAGCGGTTTCGGCCACGGCTGTCGGCATCACAGCCTCCGAAAATGGAATCCAGGCAACCGCAACAAGTGTCTCAGCCACGCTCCCCTTTTGGAACAGTGGCTCAGGCCGGTGCCAGAGTGTTGGCCGACGTGTTCACTAGGGAGACCATTTTCGACGCTGGCATCGCGCTTGGAGCATCAGCCGTATGTGCAATTCCGGAAATTCGCTAATTCAAAGGACGAGCGATGGGTGTGCCACCGTCTCGATTAATAGCTGACCTGCTCGGCGCGAGCGTCGGCGTCTGGGGTATTTGGAACCTCTTGCGAAAACAGCACAAGCTGCGAGGAGCTGCTCGCACTTTGAGATGGGCAGTCGTTGTGTTGGGAGCAGCGGTGTTTGGGGCCTATCAGAGCGGAATGCTTGGCGCACATTGGGTCATAGGAGTACTTGGGCTTTGGGCAGCATGCTTTTTCTTTGCATTTCCGGATATTTCGTTCTATCTCGTGACGGGGTGTCAGAAGCCAACCGGATGGCCGCGCGGGCCCCAGTCCGCCGATAGGCATCGCTTCAGGGTTGTGTGAACCGAACCGGCTTGCCGAGCGACAGTCCGGGGCCTTTATCTGTTGGCCGCCTCTCTCTTCCTCTTTACGCACTTTATGCCACACTACCGTTCCACGCCGGTTGGGTCGGTAAGCTCGTGCGTATCGGGGTGCTGCAGCTCGACCTTCGTCTATGGCACCGACCTGCAAGCGGTCACCCTTTTCGGAGGCACACTTTCTGCGGCCGCTCCCCCGCGCCCCGTGTCGGGAATCGGCGCTATGGTGTATAGTGCAGGGGATGAGAGGTTGCGGAAGAACTCACGAACATTCCGACGATCCAAGGAATGACGGCGTTCGGAGCAGGTGGAGGATGACTTGAAGCCACAGTGCAGCGGTTGTCCAGTTCTCTCCAATGCGCTATTTCGTAGCCTTTCAAGCAAGGAGACCGAGCGCTTTGCATGTGTTTTTCTCCCCACGCACTACAGGCGAAACCAGATCTTGTTTTTTGAGGAGGGAGCGGCTCAGCATCTCTTCGCGCTGCGTTCGGGGATGGCAAAGATGGTGAAGCCCCTTGAGAACGGCAAAGAGCGCATCGTGCGAGTACTGCTTCCGGGAGACATTTTCGGGCTTGAAGCACTCTGCCATAGCACTTATCCGCTGACCTGTGTCGTACTTCAGGAGTCCGAAATTTGCTCCGTCTCTCGCGACCAGTTTCTTGCTTTCTTGCGCGCCAACCCCGATATCGCGCTGAAGATGATTCAGTTCCTCGTCGAAGAGGCCACCCAAGTTCGCCGACAGATTACAAGCATGAGCTTTAAAGATGCGCAAAGGAGGCTGGCGACGTTCTTACTCTCCTTAATATCGGCGGACCGGCCATCCGGTTCCGGCCCATGTCGGCTGACGTTGCCTCTCTCGGGCCAGGAAATCGGGGAACTCTTGGAACTTTCCTCAGAAACGGTCAGCCGCGCGTGGGCCGGGCTTCGGCGGGCAGGGCTGGTAGATAAGCGGGGTCGAATGGTAGCGATTCAAGACCTGGCCGGTCTCGAGAACCTCGCGCAGAGGTGAGTTCCACGAGAAGCCAGGCTGCGCAGTCCAACGCCCCGACCAACCCCACATTTTGCCGCCGACATTTCAGCCAGGAAATGACAAGGCATCCCCATAGGTCATTATAGCCCCGCCCCCAAAAAGGTTATCATGTTGCCTTAAAAAGGCTAGTTCAGCCAGATTGACCACCGTCATCTGGTTTCTTGCAGTGTGTCATAGACGCCTCGCTGTCACTTTGGGGAGTATCGCAGGCGCACGAACTGCGTTTGCGTCGGGAGATTGCGAGGTTCATTGCCAGGTTCGAATCGCGCCGCTAGGGAAGCATCATGCATCGGCAGGCGGCTGAACAAACCCACACGCTATGAAGGTGGGAGAAAAGGCACGGCCAGCCATGAACGGAGGACGACGGTCCTAGTAATTATTCTTGCGCTTGCATGTGGAGGGCAACGGGCGTCGTCTCAAGTGTTTCCCGCCAGCAAGAGGAAAACCCTCCCCGACCTCATCTTTGTCCAAGCATCTGTTGTTCACCCTGGAGGGTTAGACCTGGGGTTTCCGGACGGAAGCCGTCTGGTGCGCCTCGAGCGGGGAACCGGGACTGTCAAGCTCAAGAACTTGATTCCCAAGTTCTTTGCCGCGGCCGATCCGATCATCTCGTTCGATGGCGCGAAAATCTTCTTTTCCGGCCGGAAGTCATCCCACGCCCGCTGGCAGGTCTGGACCATGAATGCCGACGGTTCCAATCTTCGCCAGCTCACGCATTGTCCGGGCGGCTGTTTCAGTCCGGTATGTCTTCCTCGGGGTCGAATTGCATTCACTGAGATTGCAGGAAAAGGTTCAGGCCGGTGGTCAGCCGTCTATGTCTCCAAAGAGGATGGCACAAACGCCCATCCCATTACGTTTGGTCCGGGCAACTTTCGGACTGAGACGGTGCTCCTCAACGGGCGGCTCGTAGTTTCAGCAGATGAGCCTCTCGTTCCTCATGGACCGGCGGGAGTCGGGCGCGCTCTTTATTGGATGAACCCGGACGGATCCGAACTCACGCTACTGCGGCAGTTCCGGCAGGGAGACGTTGTCCGGACTGAAGCTGACGAGTTGGACAATGGTGTGCTCTTGTTTGTGGAGAGGGGAGGCGCTGGAGGGAGAGAGAGCGGCGGACGGCTGGCCTGGATTCGTCGTGGGCGACTGCATAGTGCTCTACTTACAGATCCTCAGACCGTCTATTGGTCGGCGAACGAGCTTGGCGGCGACTCGCTCGTGGTGTCGAAAGAGGACGAGAAGGCAGGGTCTGTTAGCGGCAGATTCGATCTTTATGCTTTCAACCTCAAGCGCAAGGCGCTCGGCGACCTCATCTATGGAGACCCGACATTTTCCAGCGTTCAACCGGTTGCGCTCAAAGCACGCCCGGCGCCGCGATATTACTGGAGCATTCTCCACCCCGGCATGAGTACGGGACGGATTCTTTGTTTGGACGCTTATCTCTCGTCGGAGGCGCCAGCAGGCCGATTAGGCGGGCGCATCTCAAAAGTCCGCGTTATTGAGCTTCAATCTTCGGGCCACGAAAAGCGTCTGGGCGACGCGCCGGTGCAGGAGGACGGGTCGTTCTATATTCGCGTTCCCGCTGACCGGCCTATCCGTTTTGCGCTCTTAAGCGCCCAAGACCACCTAATCCAAGCCCAGCAAAGCTGGATTTGGGTGCGGCCGGGCGAGGATCGGGGATGCCTGGGTTGCCATGAGAGTCCCGCTCTCACGCCACGGGACCACTGGCCACTGGCGCTCCGACGATTCAACGGACCGACACCCGTAGGGTTACCCATTCGACCGAAACCGGCACACTGAGGAGGCGATGAAACTTTCCCGACGACAATTCGTGGTTTTAGCGGCCGCCGCCAGCTCGGTCGGGGCGGTCCGAGACCTGTGGGGGCAGCTCCGCCGTCATGCCCGCGACCCTTTGCCTCCTCTACCGCAGTTCGTGGATGTCACCGAAAGGGCAGGAATCCATTTCCGGCACTCCTTCGGAGAGAAGAAGCTCAGCTCCATATTGGAGGGAACAGGCTCGGGTTGCGCCTGGATAGACTACAACCACGACGGGTTGTTGGACCTTTATGTCCTCAGCGGACGTTACACGGAGGGCTTGACGAACCATTCCGCCCCTGACGGCGTGGACGCCACCAATCACCTCTACCGCAACAACGGCGACGGCACGTTTACAGATGTTACAGCCCAGGCCGGCGTGCCGGGGCATGGGATGGCGACCGGGGTGACGGTCGGAGATTACGACAACGACGGGAACGATGACATCTATGTCACCGGCTACAATTTCTCGATTCTGTATCACAACAACGGCGACGGAACCTTCAGCGACGTCACAGCGCACGCGGGTGTGGAGAACCCATTTTTTGGCATTGGCACAGCCTTCCTTGACTACGACCGTGACGGACACTTGGATCTGTTCGTTGGAAATTATTTGAGGTTTGATCCCAACTATCGCTATTACTATTCAGCCAAGCACTATCCCGGGCCCCTCGACTACGTGCCTGAAACAAGCCGGCTTTTCCATAACAACGGTGACGGGACCTTCAGCGACGTGTCAGCCGCTTCCGGTATCGGCAGACTGCCAGGCCGGGCGATGGGGGTGACGGTCGGAGATTATAACAATGACGGATGGCCAGACATTTATGTGGCCAATGACACGATGCGGAGTTATCTGTGGCGGAATAATCGCGACGGAACGTTTACGAACGTTGCGGAAGATGTCAACGTGGCTTATGGCCAGAATGGCGAAGCTACAACTGCCATGGGCCCCATCTTTGGCGACTACAACAATGATGGATGGCAGGATCTGTTTGTGTCAGACGCAAACTACCACCGCCTTTTCCGCAATCCCGGCAAATGGCCCGGTTATTTCTTGGACGTGACCGATGAGACCGGAGTGGGGCGCATCTGTGGCCGCTACACGGGCTGGGGAGATGGCTTCTTTGATTTCGATAATGACGGGTGGAAGGACCTCTTTATTGTCAACGGCGGGCTAACGTGGCTCATTCCGATGCAGAGCAACTTATTACGCAACAACGGCGGTCGCACATTCAGCGACGTTTCCAAACTGGCGGGAACGTTTTTCAGTACGCGATACGTGAGCCGAACAGCTTGCTTCGGGGACTATGATAATGACGGCTACGTTGATGCCTTCATCTCAACACTCGGTGGGCCAGGAATCCTGCTCCACAATACCCCGTCGGCTGGCCACCGCAACCACTGGCTAACGGTCAAGTTGGTCGGCACCCGAAGTAATCGAAACGGCTTTGGCTCTAGCCTAGAGGTTGTGGCTGGCGATTCTCGCCAAGTGGTGCAGGCGGTGTCCGCCAGTGGTTATCTTTCCCAAGGCGACCCGCGACCGCATTTCGGGTTGGGAGAGCACACCGAAGTGGACAGACTCACCATCGAATGGCCGAGTGGGGTCCGACAAGTCCTCGAACGGATCAAGGCCGACCAGATTTTGACGGTCAAGGAACCGATCAGCGAGGGGCACACGGCTAGCCAACATGATCGGACGGCTTAGAGAAATGAGAGATCGAGCGGGAAGGGCAGGCATGGTGCATCGGGGTTCACGGTGGGCGATCTCGATCGCGGTGGGCACGCTTTGGCTCCTGGCGCCGAGGCGACTCGCGGCTTCGGGCGCAGGCTGGTCAGGCCGTTGGGCCACCGACCCCGGCTATCTCAACCCCATTGACCTGAAGGTATCGCCCCATGGAAGGCGGCTTTATGTGGTTTGCCAAGGTACCGACGCGGTATTGGCGGTGGATACTCGGACGCGCCAAGTGGTCGGGCAGGTCAAAGTGGGACAGAAGCCGGAAGGTATTGCCATTTCACCGGATGGAAAGACGCTCTACGTTTCCAACGAGCACAGCAATAGCGTCAGCGAAATTAGCCTTCGGTCGTTTCAGATTCGCCGGACGCTGAAGACGGGCTGGGCCCCCGTGGGCCTTACAACCGACCGCGCGGGAAGATATCTCTATGTGGCCAACACTCTGGAGAATGACGTTTCCGTCATTGACCTTTCGACGGGGCGAGAAATCAAACGACTGGAAGCCAGCCGCTTTCCCGAGTATGTGAAGCTATCGCGGCACGGCGGCCACGTCTATGTTTCAAACTTATTGGCGCGCCTTGGACCCTATTATGACCCGCCGGTTTCCGAGATCACCGCAATTGACACGCGGAGGCAGGAGGTGTCGGCGCGAATATCCGTGCCTGGAGTCATTCAGTTGCGGCGCATCGCGCAAGTGCCGCGAAGCGCCGGGGGATACTTGCTGGTTCCCTTCATGCGGCCTAAGAACCTCAACGCGCTCATTCAGATTCCGCAAGGTTGGTACCTGACGCACGGCATGGCGGTCATATGGCCGTCAAAAACAGGCGCGGGTGGGGGGCAGGAACCCCGCGTCGAAGAGGTTCTGCTGGATGATATAGACCATTATTACGCCGACGGGACCGGGGCGGCCACCAGTCCAAACGGCCGGTGGGCACTGATTACGGCGGCCAGCGCCAACGTCGTTTCAATCATTAACGTGGACCGCCTGAATCGTCTGTTGAAGCAAATTCCCACGCACGATCCCAATGCCCTGGCTGATCGGCTGGATTCGGCGCGCCAGTTTGTGGTTGGTCGCCTCCGGACGGGGCGTGACCCAACCGCGGTTGCCGTCTCACCGAGCGGCCACTTTGCTTACATCACGAACCGTCTGGACGATACCGTGAGCGTGGTGAGCCTGCGCTCGTTGCGTGTCGTTTCGACGATTAACCTCGGTGGCCCGAAGGAGATTACGATTCTACGCCGCGGCGAGCAACTCTTCCATGACGCGCGATTTTGCTACGAAGGGCAGTTTGCCTGTGTCACCTGCCATCCGCATGGTGGTCTCTCCGACGGGCTAACGTGGAGCTTTGAAACTCCCAAACTGGGCCATGACGTGGTGCAAAACCGCACCCTGCGCTCCATTGAGGGCACTTCGCCTTTTAAGTGGAACGGGATGAATCCGAACCTCGAGACTCAAGATGGTCCTCGAACCGCCATGTACATCTTTCGGTCGCAAGGTTTTAGTCCCAACGAAGTGAGAGATCTGACAAGTTTCCTGCGGTCGCTGCGACTTCCGCCCAACCCCAACGACGACCCGGGCGGAGACCTCACTCCGGCGCAGGCGCGCGGCCGGGCAATCTTTTTCCGGACGAAGACCAACGATGGAGCTTTGATTCCGTTAAAAGACCGCTGCTATTACTGCCACGCTCCACTGACGCATTACACGTCGAGGGTGCGCATGGACGTGGGAACCGCTACGCGGCACGACACGATTCAGTCGTTCGATGTCCCACAACTGCAAGGCGTGTATATGCGAGCGCCTTACCTTCACAACGGCGAAGCGCTGACGCTCGAAGAGATTTGGACCAAATTCAATCCCCACGATCAGCATGGAATCAGCTCGGACATGAATAAAGCCCAGTTGAACGATTTGGTTGAGTTTTTGAAAACGCTTTAAGGAGGACAGGGTTTCACCCAATTCGCCGGTGGGATCACCCTAGGAACCGTCATGAGACCTCGATTGTTCTACCGTTGGCGAACCGCTCTGCTGTTGATCCTGACCGCAGCGGCTCGTCTCGCGGCCCAGAATCCGCCGCTCTACACCAAGTGGATCAATTACACGCCGGCGAACGGCTTCCCCGAGGGCGAAGTTTATTCCGTGGCCGTGGAGGGCCACCGGGTTTGGGCAGGCACGGCCCATGGTTTAGCGCTCATCGAAAACGGCCGCGTCAGAAAAGTGTTCACCACCGCAAACGGTCTGGCGGGGGATGCCGTGATGTCCGTGGCCATTGACCCCCGAACCGGTGACGTGTGGGCAGGGACCTTTGGCGGCCTGAGCCGGTATTCGGGCGGGCGGTTCAAGAACTACACCAATCTCTCGAGCGGTTTGGCCAACGATCTGGTGTATGGAGTCGCCGTTCAAGGCCGATACGTCTGGGTGGCGACGGCTGCAGGTGTCAATCGCTTTGATACCTACACCGGCGCTTGGTCCATTTGGAATGAGACCAACGCTCCGTTTGAGGAGCCGTGGTGTTACGGCATCGTGGCGACTCCAAAAAAAATCTATGTGGCCGCGTGGGGAGGCGGCGTGCTCGTCTATGACCTCGCCGGCCGCTATTGGAAACCTTACACTGACCCTGACGGCTCGATGGAGATCGTTCTATACCGCAATGAAGGTCTCATTCACAATATTGTGAGCGGCATTGCTTATAACTCGGCGATGCGCATGTTCTGGGCGTCCACCTATTTCGGCTTGAGCGGCTTTGACGGCCGAAATTGGCACAATTACCTGACCAAGGACAGCGGTCTCGCCTCGAACTTCATCAATGGCGTCCAAACTCGCGGCAATGAAGTGTGGGCTTGCACGCAGAAGGGACTGAGCGAATTCGACTACAAGACTAAGGTCTGGGTGACGTACCGCCCCGCGAACTGGCGCGCGCTGGACGCTGCGAAGGCCGTGAAGGATAGCCCCGGTGAGGTGATCGTTACGTGGCCGGACGGCAAGAAGCGCAAGCTCACGACCGCAACATCACTGGCGCATAACTACACCCTCAATCTTGCTTTTCAGGGTAAGGATATCTGGGTCGCCACGGCCCAGGGTTTGAGCCACGGCACTATCCAAATCTCAGCAGGAGGGAAAAATTGATGAGTCATCCACAAACGGACGTTGAAATGACGCCAGCGGAGCACGCGATCCATGTACCGATTCCGAGGAAAGCCATCTCCGCGGCGCAAGCATTGAACGAAGCTTTTTGCTACGCGCGCCCTTCGTCATTTTCACGGGGGTTGAGGCTGGATATTAAAGGGGTCACCATCCTCTTAATCTCCGGCACCGCGAGCGTGGGGCCTGACGGCGAAACGCTCCATCCTGGAGATTTCCCAGCCCAGACTTGGCGCACCTACCAGAACCTTACCGCTCTGCTCGAAGCCGAAGGCGCCACGTGGAAGGATGTCGTCCGAACGACGTGCTACTTGCGGGACATCGAGCGGGATTACGCCGCCTTCAACGAAATTCGGACGGAGTTCCTCAGAAGACAGGGCTTGGATCCGCTGCCCGCTTCAACGGGTATCCAGGCGATTTTGTGCCGTCCCGACCTGCTGGTTGAAATCGAAGCGATGGCGATTTTCGAGTCGAACGGCAGTCCGGACAAAAGCGGGCCGTCACTTGGACGATGACTTTCGTTGCCCCCGCTCAATGAGCGGCGTCCCTGCCGGTCAAACCGAGACCGGCGCCGCCGCTTGGCCGCCGGGGGCCCAGTAAAGCAACGATGACCATGCGAATCGCCGGAAAAGTCGGACTGGATGATCTTCCACGAATCTGCCCGCTGATAAGCCGCCAGAACAACCCAAAGTTTAAGGCTGGCGAATCGCTCGTGGTGGAAGTCGGTCCTGCAAAGTTCGGCGGAGAACTTCCCGTCGTGATTGCCGGGCCCTGCGCGGTTGAGAGCGAGCAGCAGACGCTGCAAATTGCGCGAAGCGTTAAATCAGCAGGCGCCGACATGCTGCGCGGTGGGGCCTTTAAGCCGCGAACATCTCCGCATGATTTTCAGGGGTTAGGGCTGGAAGGTTTGAAGATTCTCCGGGCGGCGGCAAACGAAACACGCCTGCCCGTCGTCACCGAAGTGATTGACGTGCGGCTGGTCGAAACGGTGGCCCAGTACGCCGACATGCTCCAAATCGGCTCTCGCAACATGCAGAATTTTCCTCTCCTGGTTGAAGCGGGACGATCGGGCAAACCGATTTTGCTCAAACGCGGAATGGCGGCCAGCTTGGTAGAATGGCTGGGAGCCGCAGAGTATATTGCGAACGAAGGGAACTTAAACATCGTCCTCTGCGAGCGCGGGATCAAGGCGTACCCTTACTACGAATATTCCCGCTACACGCTCGATCTGAATGTAATCCCCGCCGCGCACGCCGAGACATTTTTGCCCGTGATTGTGGACCCCAGTCACGCCACGGGCGTTGCTTCCATGGTAGAGCAAGCCAGCCGCGCCGCCATCGAAGCAGGAGCCGACGGCTTGATCATTGAAGTTTTTAGCGGCTGTGCCGGGGCTGAGCGGCCGAAGTGCGACGCGGACCAGGCCATTGATCCTTTCACTTTATCCAGAATCGCGCGCCACGCTCACCGAGAGGGGAATGGAACGGTGTTCGTGGCGGGTCGCTGGTTCCGCTGCGCCTAGGGCGTCCCACCGAACGACCGGTCGGGTATTCCGTGAATCCCGACCCAGAATTGCATGAGGAGGAACGCGAATGAAGGTCAGCTTTAAGGGAGTGTTTTTGGCAATTGTCCTTACGATTGTTGGATGGTCGCCAGCTTCAGCGAAAGGGAGGTCCGCCAAGCATCGGATGGACCCCGTCCCTTACGCCAACATGCCCAACTGGGCGGTTCCCTTCGGGCGGTTTCGCAAGCCTTACTATCGTTGGTATGTCGAGCCGAGCACTCTCGGGTACGACGGGGCGGCTCGCGAGATGCCAAACGGCATTCTGAGCCGACTGAAAACCATCAACATCGGAGTCCTCGCGCCCCTCGATAAGGATAATCCGGATTCCGTTTATGGAATTCCAATGCTTCACGGGGCCGAGTTGGCTGTCGCGCGCGCCAATGCGCGCGGTGGCTATGATGGAAAGCCTTTCGCTCTGAAAGTGCATGACGACTTACCCCTCTGGGGCGCGTCTTCGATGGCGATCGACAAGATGGACTACGACCAGCATGTGTGGGCCATGCTGGGCTCTGTCAATTCCGCCTCGACTCACATCGAGTTGCGTGCTGCCTTAAAACTGGAAATCCCCATCCTTGACACTGCCACCAACGACCCTACCGTGACGGAGACGCGGGTCCCATGGCTGCTGCACAATTTTCCGGACGACCGGCAGCAGGGCTACGCCCTGGCCGATTACATCTTCAATCAGCTTAAGCTAAAGCATGTGGTCGTCCTGCGGGCCACCAATCGTTACGGCCGCAAAGGCGATGAGGTGTTTCTGGATGTGGCCCGACGTCTGAGCCATCAGCCGGTGCTGGAGGCAAAGTTCAACCCAGGCGAACAGGATTTCTCTACCCAGTTGCGAATGCTTCGCGAGCAAGGCTTTGATGGGCTGGTGATTTGGGGGAACGCGCCCGAAACGGGGAGGATCCTCAAGCAGATGCGCGCCCTGGGGATGAAACAGCCTGTGTTCGCCAGCAGTCGCGCCTGTTATCCGCAAGTCATTAAGATCGCTGGCCGAGCGGCGGAAGGCCTGGTGACCGTCTGCGCGATGAATCCAGACCGGAAGGACCCACAATGGCTGCGGTTCCGACGACAATATTTGGAACGGTTCCATACCCAGCCAGACGCTTACGCTGCTTACGCTTATGACGGAATGAATATTCTAATTGGCGCGATCAAGGAGGCTGGTCTCAATCGGGGCAGAATCATGGACGCCTTGCGCAAATACGAGATGCATGGCTATCAAGGAGTGAGCGGCTACGCTTTCTTTGATTATACCCTCAACAACATCGCGCCGGTCACCCTGGCGCGGGTAAGGAACGGGAAATTCATCTACTGGCCGGAACACCGTACCGATTGGAGAGGGAGTCTCCCGCCCTTTATGCAGCAGGCTGCCCGCTTGGCGAATCGCTAGCGTGGTACACCCTGCCACGACCTATGATGCTCTGGAAACCCATCTTCGTCGCCGGATTGCTGTTGACGTGGCTCATCGGCTTTGGGGAAACCGAGGCCACCTCAGCGCAGAAGCCGCCAGCCCACCCGATACCCTATGCTTCCATCGGCGCCGTGCACTACGACGGACCGAATCGTCAGCCCGCTTATGACCTCAAGGGGGCGGTGATTCGAATCGGGCTTCTGGCGCCGCTGCACGGACCCCAAAAGGCCGAGGGTCTGGCGATTGTCGGGGCGGCGCAAGTTGCCCTCCGAAATGCCACCCGTCATCCTCTGGCCGGCGGACGCAAACTTGCTCTTGCCATTGCGGACGAAAGCGTCCCGCCGTGGGGGGCGCTAGGCGACGAAATCATTCGGATGGTTCTTCAGCAAAAAGTCATTGCGATCGTTACTTCCGCTGACGCCGTTTCAGCCCACCTGAGCGAGCAGATCGGCAATAAAATCGGAGTTCCGGTTTTGACCTTGTCGAGTGACCCCACCACGACAGAGATCAATATGCCTTGGATCTTTCGATTAGGGCCGAGTGATACGGCTCAAGCTCATATGTTTGCCGGTAATATTTATCGAGCGCGAGGACTCCGAAGGGTGCTCTTGGTCGCTGCGCGGAATCACGATGGACGTGTCGGCAGCACTGCTTTCGTGAAGTCGGCTCGTGAGCTTGGGGAACCGCCCCCCGCGACTCTCTTCGTGGATTCTTTCCAGCCGAGCCTGGCACCATTGCTGAGCGGAATCCGAGCCCATTCGCCCGAAGCCATTGTGTTTTGGACAAGCCCGCAGGACGTAAGCTCGCTGGTTCCACCCCTGCGAGAAGCGGGAATTCACGCGCCAATTTACCTCTGTCAGGCAGCCACCCAGCAAGGGTCCGGGCTAACCTTTCCGGTCGATAGAATGCGTTCGGAACAACACCTGCAGTCGAATGGGATTTGGACGGTCATCCCACCAGGGTGGGGAGATTCAGTCGAACAAAAGTTTGCGCGCCGCTACCAGACTGAGACTGGAACGCCTCCAACCCCCATCGCCGCTGAAGCCTATGACGCCATCACACTTATTGTGAAGTCGCTTCGGCAGGCAGGCCCTAATCGCGCTCGCCTGCGCGACCGTCTGGCAACCGTTCACCACTACCTCGGCGCTTCAGGAAGGATTTGCTTCGACGATAAAGGAAACGACCAAGCGGCGTTTCAACTTGTGAGGCTTCAGGGCCCAAAGGCTCTCGTGCAAAGGCCGCGCCCATGAATGCCTCTCCCACACTTGGAACAAAGAAGGGGCGTGAACTTTAACGCGAGGGGCTGGCTACGGCCATCGGGCGGCAACGGCAGAAGTGGTTGGAACTACGGACTATCGTGATGTCCATCACAGCTTCCGTCCCCGGTTGCGATAATGCTGGGCACGAATTAAAGAAGGTGACCGTGAGCTGTCCACGACATGAGTCGGAAGCGGAGGCTGGAGCGGCCGACCCGCTTCATGCGGGCCCTTGAGGGACAGGCCCACTCCGGAAGGAGGGCTTCATGCCACAGTTGATTTCAAACTCTAAAACCTACGACGCGATCATCGTCGGCTCCGGTGCCGGGGGCGCAATGGCGGCCTATGTGCTAACACGAGCGGGAGCGAAGTGCTTAATCCTGGAAGCCGGAAGCTGGTACGACGCTGCCCGCGATTCTAAGTGGCTCGAGTGGGAGTATGACACGCCCCATCACGGTGCCGCAGGTCCCGCCAAAATGGGCTTCGATTCTTTTTTGGCAGCGGTGGGTGGCTGGAGCCTTCCGGGCGAGCCCTATACGAGCGCCCCAGGTAGCGAATGGATGTGGTTCCGATCTCGGATGCTCGGAGGGCGCACTAACTCCTGGGGGCGAATTTCCCTTCGTATGGGACCCTACGACTTCAAGCCCTACAGCAGGGACGGGAAAGGCTTCGATTGGCCGATCAGCTACGATGACCTGGCGCCGTATTACGACAAAACGGAAGAACTGATTGGAGTTTTTGGGTCCATTGAGCATATTGAAAATCTTCCGGATGGGAAATTCTTGCCTCCTCCTACACCTCGCTGTTATGAGCTCCTGGTCCAAAAAGCCTGCCAGCAACTCGGGATTCCTTGCATTCCTTCGCGGCTGGCGATTCTCACTCGTCCGCTTAACGGCCGCCCTCACTGCCATTACGTTCATCAGTGTGGAAGGTGTTGTCGCCTGGGATCAAACTTCTCCTCCCCCGTCGTTCTGCTCATGCCGGCCCGAGCCACCGGCAATCTCGAGATTCGATGCAATGCGATGGCACGCGAGGTGTTGACCGGCCCCGATGGTCTGGCCGCGGGTATCTCGTATATTGATAAGAGGTCCCGTCAGGAAGTCCAAGTTCGTGGCAAAGTGATTGTCCTGGCTGCCAGCTCTTGCGAGACTGCAAGGCTCTTGTTGAATTCTCGCAGTCGGCGCTTTCCTGCCGGCCTTGCCAACTCCAGCGGCATGGTTGGCAGATACCTGATGGATACGGTGATGTCGGACGTCACGGGATTTTTCCCGCGCATGATGGCTCTGCCGCCTCATAACGAAGACGGCGTGGGTGGCATGCATCTCTATATGCCGTGGTGGGACTACCAAAAGCAGCTCCGCCATCAACTGCCCTTTTCCCGCGGGTACCATATCGAATTCGGAGGAGGGCGCGCCGGGATGCCTATGCCCGGAGTGCTGAGCGGGTCGGAGGCCTATCTGGGTGGTGGCTATGGCCAGAGCTTGAAGGATGGCTGCCGGAAGCTCTACGGCTCTTTCATCGGTTTTCACGGGCGTGGGGCAATGATTCCCAACAACGAGAGCTATTGTGAGATTGATCCAAACACACTCGATGAGTGGGGAATCCCAACTCTGAAGTTTTATTTCAAGTGGGGGAATGAAGAGATTGAGATGGCTCACCACATGCAGGAGACGTTTCGGGAAATTGTCCAGACGGCAGGCGGCCATGTGGTGCAAGCAGCAGGTCGTGAAGAGCAGTGGGGGATTTCGCGCGGGGGGCAAGGCATTCACGAAGTGGGGACCGTCCGCATGGGGGCGGATCCCAAAACATCGGTGCTTAATCCGCATGGCCAGGCCTGGGACTGCAAGAACCTTTTCGTCGCCGATGGGGGCCCCTTTGTCAGCCTGGGCGACAAAAACCCCACGCTGACCATTATGGCTCTGGCGTGGAGAACGTCGGAATTTATCGCGGAACAAGTTCGCCAGCGGAATCTCTGACGGGGTTCAAGGCGAGGCGACTGAGGAGGCGCCGCCGGCCCGAGCGCCCCAGGCGATGCGCGAGGGGCTTCGTGGGCCGACCGCGGGAGGTGATATGAAAAAGCAGAGTGCAAACCGTCCTTTACGCTTTGAGCGTCGCGATCTTCTAAAGACCTTGACGGCCGTGCCAAGCGCCATCCTGGTTTCTGGCGGCCTGGGTGAGCGGTGCTTGGCGCAAGGAATGTCCCAACCGTCCGCATCTCAAAATGCTGGGGGTGTTTACCAACCGAGGGTCCTGGATCCGCACGAGTGGAAGACGGTGACGATCCTGTGCGAGTGGATCATTCCAGCCGACGCGCGTTCCATGAGCGCTCGCGAGGCTGGCGTGCCGGAGTTTATTGACGATTGGCTGGCCTTTAAGGGGGGAGATCTTGTGGCCGAAATTCGCGGCGGGTTGACATGGCTCGATATCGAATGCCAACGGTCGTTCGGGCTGGATTTCGCAGATTGTGCGGTCTCTCAGCAACGGGAGATCCTTGACCGCATTGCCTACCCGCGAAAATCAGCCCCTGAAGTGGCCGCGGCGGTGGCGTTTTTTAACAGACTCCGCGACCTTGTGATCAGCGGCTTCTACACGAGTAGGGCGGGGGTTAGAGATTTGCCTTACATCGGCAACGAACCACAGTCGGGGTGGAACGGGTGCCCAGTTGCGGCGCTGGCGCAGCTCGGAGTCTATAAATCATCAACACCGCCTTAACCTCAATTCGGCGGCGGGCGCCAACCGTAAGCTGCAACCATTACGACCGCAATCGCAATGATGACGCTAATGCTGCATGGACTTTGCCGGGTGGATGGGTAGAAACAATCGGGCCGTGCATCCCGGCCTGTCCTCGCGGTTTTCCAGAGTCAGTGCCCCACCATGAGCTTCGGCGATCTGGCGGCTGATCACCAACCCGATGCCTGTGCCGCCGGGTTTTGTGGTGTAAAAAGGCACGAACAGATTCTTGGTTCCGGAGACGCCGGGACCTTCGTCCCGGACCCAGATTTCCACTTGGGCCCCGTTGCGATGCCAGCCGATAGAAACGCTGCTGCGGGTTTCGAGCGAAGCGTCCACGGCATTGCGAAGAAGATTGATCAGGATTTGTTCCAACTGATCGGCGTCGGCTTGAATCGAAACCGGCGGTCCGGGAACGACGTTCAAAGGCATGCGCGTTTCGAGGCTGACGGCCCGGCGCACCATGGCGCCGATGTCCACCGCCGCAAGCTTCGGCTGTGGAAGCCGCGCGAGTCGGGAATAGGCTTCCATAAATCGGCTCAGGGCCTCGGCGCGCGAGCCAACCACGCGCAATCCGCTTTGCATGTCCTCGCGCCAATCCTCGGGCGGCGGATTCCGCGAAAGCAGATTCTCCAGGCTCTTCGACATGGAGATGATGGGGGCCAGGGAATTATTGAGTTCGTGGCCAAGGACACGGATAAGGCGCTGCCAGGCTTTTCGCTCCTCTTCGCGCAACTGCCGGCTGAGGTCGGAGAGCACCAGAAGTTCGAGCGCCACGCCCTCCTTCCTCGAGAGGCTCCGGTTGATTCCCCAAAATGTTTTCCCCGTGGGCGCGCCGGGGAAGACCTTCTCAATGGTGCGCGAGATGTCGCCTTCCAGGCATTCGGCCAATCCTAGCGTGTTGGCGTCGCGGCCCAGGAGGTGCTCGGCCGGCCGCGCGAGAAGTTTTTCTCCCGCCTGATTGACCAATCGTAGGCGACGATTGGAGTCGAAGGCGAAGACGGCGACGTCAATTTCTGCCATGACGCCTCGGAGCAGCGCGGAGGCTTCAAGGGCCCCGAGGCGTTGTTCACGAAGCAATTCGCCGAGCGAATTGACTTCCATCATCACCTCGCCAAGGGCATCCTGCTGCCGTGCGCCGCGGGCGCGAATCGAGAAATCGCCCTCGCGCAGCGCCGCCAGCAGGTTGGAAAGCGTGTGCAACGGATGGACGACGCGCTCGCGCAGCGAAAATGCGATGCTCAGCCAAAGCATGAGCATCAGCAAGACAAGGGTCCAGCGCAGCGGTTGGGAGTAGCCGTTCGTCCAGAGGAGCACCAAGGCTACCACAGTCCCGGGCAGGCCGGCGAGAAGGGCCAGCAGCAGAACGCGGCCTTCATGCGAGAGCTTCCGTTTTGGCCGGGCGTTGGCACCTGTCATCGTGAGCATAGCGCCCACCCGCGCGCGTTGCGGGCAGCGATGCCGCCTGCAAGCCCGGCGTCAAAAGCCGTGGCGCTCGAGACGGCGGTAGAGGGCGCTGCGCGTGAGCCCTAAGGCACGCGCCGCCTGGCTGACGTTGCCGCTGAACCGCGCCATCGTTTTCTGGATCAGGTAACGCTCGACCTCTTTGAGGCTCATCTCGTCGAGGTGAGTGGCTTGGTCGTAGCCGCGGCTCAAAGCCAGATCGGTGGCCCGAATCTTGGTTCCCTGGGCCAGCAGAACGGCCCGCTCGATAGCGTGGTCGAGCTCGCGGACGTTGCCCGGCCATCCATGATCAAGCAGCGCATGGCTTGCTTCGCGCTCAAATCCTTCCAGCGATTTTCCGTAGCGCAGGGCATGCTGGCGAAGGAAATGGGCCGCGAGCAAAGGAATGTCCTCACGCCGGTCGCGCAGCGGCGGCAGGTGAATCTCGATCGTGTTGAGGCGAAAGAGGAGGTCCTGACGAAACCTGCCGGCCTCTACCGCTTCGCGCAACAACGCGTTGGTAGCAGAGAGCAGGCGCACGTCGGCGCGTCGTGTGCGGGATGATCCGACACGCTCGAACTCCCCGGACTCAATCACGCGCAACAGCTTGGCCTGAAGGTTGAGAGGAATATTGGCGATTTCATCCAAGAACAGCGTTCCCTTGTCGGCAAGCTCGAAGCGGCCCACGCGGTCGGCCTTGGCGTCGGTGAATGCGCCCTTGACGTGACCGAAGAACTCGCTTTCGAAGACCGCTTCCGCAAGGCCGCCGGTGTTCACCGCAACCATGGGCTGGGAAGCCCGCGCCGAGAGCGCGTGGAGCGTTTTGGCCACAACCTCCTTTCCTGTCCCATGCTCACCCGTAATCAAGATGTTTGCGTCCGAAGGACCGACGCGCGCCATCAATTCCAACACAGGCTGCATGGCGGGAGATTCCGCGATCATCACGGGCCTGCCCTCAGCCCGCAGCAGGCGGTTTTCCGCTTCTAGCCGTTCGCTCCGGCGAAGCGCCTGGCGCAAATCGATTTGAGTGCGGATGATGCTCAACAGGCGGCCGTTTTCCCATGGCTTCTGCACGAAATCGCGAGCCCCGCGCCGCATGGCCTCAACCGCGAGTTCAACGCTGCCCCACGCCGTCATCACAACCACCGGCAAGTCGCTATCCATGGCGCGCAGACGCGCCAGCAGATGAATCCCTTCGGCGCCGGAAGTCGTATCGCGGGCATAATTCAAATCCATCAGCACCAGGTCATAATCCCGGGCTTCAAGTGCGGAAAGCAGGCGAGCCGGGGAGTCAGCCGTCTCCACCTGGAAACCTTCACCCTTGAGCAAAAGGCGAAGCGCTTCCAGCACGTCGGGCTGGTCGTCCGCCACAATGAGTTTCGGCTTCGATGGACTGGGTGTTTTCACGGTAACGGTATCCATTTTAGCGCGGAAGTGGGCCGTCAACAGCCAGTTATCGGAAACCAGACTGCCGTTCACGCCCGTCGTTTGACTGAGCGCTGGCGGCAGGGGGCCTTTTGCTCAATGAGCAATCAGCAATTAAAAATCGCAAACCGGCAATTCCTTGTCCTGAGCCACTGGCCACCGATCCATCATCTTTGATCATTAGCCACTACTATTCATACCTCAGCGCCGTCATCGGGTCCACTTTCGTTGCGCGTCGAGCGGGGATGTAACAAGCCGCCAGTGCTACCCCGGCCAGGATCGATGGGACGGCGATAAAAGTGATCGGATCAGACGGCTTGACGCCGTAAAGCAGGCTCGACAAGAAACGTGTCAACCCCAGACCGGCCGCAATTCCAATGCCCACGCCGATGAGCGTCAACTGGAGTCCCTGCTTGACGATGAGCCGAAGCACGTCGGCACGCTGCGCGCCCAGCGCCATGCGAATGCCGATCTCATGAGTTCGCCGCGCCACGCTGTAGCTGATGACGCCGTAGAGCCCGACAGCGGCGAGCAGGAGCGCGAGCCCGGCAAACACGCTCATCAGGGTCATCGAGAAGCGCTCCGTGGCGAGAGAAAGCGCGAGAGTTTCCTCCATGGACTGGACGCGACCGATGGGAATGTTGGGATTTGCGGCGCGAACGGCATTGACAACCTCACGGCCGAGGCTGAGCGGATCCACGGATGTGCGCACCAAAATCGAAGTCGGGAACCAGCTCTGGAAAAGCTGGTCCACCGCGAACGAAGCTTGCGCCATGGGAACAAAATAGGTGGGCGGCGCAGGCGCATTCAAGCTCGACCGCACATCGCCGGCCACGCCCACGATTTCCATCTGGCCTTTGCCTGAAATCAAGTGCTGGCCCACCGGATTCTGGTTGCGGAAATGCTGGCGCGCGAACTCGGCATTGACGATGACGACTTTCGCCGCGCCGGAGGAATCGGCTTCTGTGAACGGCCGGCCGCGAACTATCGGAACGCCGAGGGTTCGAAAATAGCCCGGTGTAATTTCCCGGTAATCAACGGAAGGGTGCTGGAGCTCACCGTGGACAAAGACTCCCGGATTGTCGTTGCCGCCGCGTTCGAGCGGCGAGCCTGCGGCCACGACAGCCGCGCTCTGGACGCCTGGAATGGCTTCGATCCGGGCGGTGAGTTCACGATAGTACGCGGCGAGCGCCGGCATGGAAGAATATTGCGATCCTTTGGTCGAAATCTGCAGCGCGAGCATATGCCGCGGGTCGAAGCCAGGATTCACCGCGAGAAGGTTGGCGAACGTCCTGACCAATAAGCCGCAGCCGATAAGGAGAATCAGCGAGAGCGCCACTTCCGCGCAGACCATTCCGGCGCTCAACCGGCGGTGCCGGACGCTCAAACCGGCGCCGCGCGCGCCTTCCTTCAGCGACTCGTTGAGGTTGGCGTGCGAGGCGGCGATGCCGGGGGCAAGGCCGACGAGCAGGCCAGCGAGAATCGCGCTGCCCGCCGTGAAGAACAACGCCCAGCCGTTCAGCGCCACGTGCTGCGCGCGGGGAAGAACGTTTGGCGCGAGGGCAAGAAGCGAATCCAGTCCCCAGACGGCCACCACCAGCCCCAGGGCGGCGCCGAAGGTGGATAACAGGACGCTTTCCGTCAAAAGCTGGCGGAAAATTCGCCCGCGCCCCGCGCCCAGCGCCGTCCTCAAGGCCATCTCGCGGTTTCTCGTCGTCGTGCGCGAGAGCAACAAATTGGCCACGTTGACGCAGGCAATCAAAAGAAGGAATCCGACGGCGCCGAACAGAACCAGGAGCGGCGTGCGGATGTCGTTCGTGATCATGAAGCGGTAAGGCGTGGCGACGAAGCGGAGAGAGTTCACTCGACTCTGTTTCATGTCCGGGGCAACCTCCGCGAAGAAAAAACGGCTGAGAGGCGCCAGGTAAGCATCCGCATTCCGTGGGGTAAGGCCGGGCCGGAGCCTCGCGATGACGTCGTAGTTCCAACCGCCGCCCATGGTCTTGCGAACCTGACCGATGGTGGTCCAGAGCGCCACGGGAGGAATGCTTTCGAAGCCTTTGGGCATCACGCCGATGATCGTGTAAGGAACGCCGTCGAGCAGAACGCTGCGGCCGAGGGCATGGCGGTCGCCGCCGAAATGGGACTGCCAGAGCCCGTAGCTCAAGACGGCAACGTTTGCTCCGCCCAACTGATCTTCCGCAGAGCTGAAGCCGCGGCCCAGGAACGGCTGCACGCCCAGCACGTTGAAGTAATCGGCGGAGACCCGAAGGCCATCAATGCGCTCCGGCTCGTCCGGGCCTGTCAGGTTGAAAGCCATGCCGGTCGAGGCGGCAAGGTACTGGAAGGGTTCGTCATGTGCCTTCCAGAAATCAAAGCCGCGCGCGGACATTCCCGCGTAACTTTCAAGCTTGCCGCGGTAGGTGCGCGCAATCTCAACGATGCGGCTGGGCTGCGGATACGGCAGGGGGCGAAGCAAAACTCCGTAAATCACGCTGAACATCGCTGTATTCATGCCGATGCCGAGCGCGAGCGTCAGCACGGCGATAGACGTGAAACCAGGACTCTTGGCCAACATACGCAGGCCATATTTCAAATCTTGGATTAGCGCGCTCATTGATTTCCTCCACGCCGTCGCGCAGTCGGTCAGCTTACAGAGGGGTTTTCCTCCTCGTCGTGGGCGCGGTGGTCCTGCTCATCCACGATGCGTCCGTCGAAGAGATGAACGGTGCGGTCGGCGTGGCGGGCGTAACGTGGGTCATGCGTGACCATGCAGATGGTTGCGCCCTCGCGGTGAAGCTCGCGCAGCAATTCCATTACGGCTTCGCCGTTTTTGGAATCGAGATTGCCAGTGGGTTCGTCAGCCAGAAGAATCGCCGGGTCGCCTGCCAGCGCCCGCGCCACGGCCACGCGCTGTTGCTGGCCTCCCGACAGTTGTGAAGGATAGTGTCGGACGCGATGCGCCATGCCCACGCGTTCGAGCGATTCCATCACCCGTTGTTTTCGCTCCGCGGAAGGCATGCCGCGGTAGGTCAGTGGCAGCTCGACGTTTTCATAAACATTCAAGTCGCCAATCAGATTGAAGCTCTGGAAAATGAATCCGACCTCGCGGTTGCGAATCCGCGAGCGCTCGGAGAGATTGAGACTCTCCACGGGCGCGCCGTCGAGCCAGTATTTGCCGTCGGTCGGCGAATCGAGCAAACCGATGATCGAGAGCAGCGTGGATTTGCCGCAGCCCGACGGCCCGGAAATCGAGACATACTCGCCTTTCTTGATGTCCAGGTGCACTCCTGCAAGCGCGTGCGTTTCCACTTCGTCCGTGTAAAACACTTTGGTCACGCCTTCCAGTCGGATCAGGACTTCGCCGGACCCATGGCTCTTTCCAGCTTGTTCAACACCCGTTTGCAAATTGGTTTCCATTGCGTCTCCTCTTTAAGGTCTCAGCCGACCATCAATTCGTTTTCGTCGGCAGTGAAAGCAGGGAATCGAGAACTACAAACCTCACTCATATCGCAACGCCACCATGGGGTCCACCTTCGTGGCCCGTCGCGCCGGAATGTAGCAGGCGAGCAGCCCGACAGCAATCAAAATCAGTGCGACCGCGATAAACGTGAGGGGATCGGTCGGCCTCACGCCGTAGAGCATGCTCGACAAAAAGTGCGTCAGCGCCAGCCCGCCGGCAATTCCGATTCCCACGCCCGCGAGCGCCAACTTGAGTCCCTGCGCGACCACGAGCTTCAAGACGTCTTCCCGCCGCGCGCCCAACGCCATGCGAATGCCGATTTCGTGAGTTCGCTGCTCGACGATGTAAGAGATGACACCGTAGATGCCTACGCTCGCCATAATCAACGCGAGCCCGGCAAAAATAGCCATCAGAATCATGGAAAAACGCTGCGCGGAGAGCGAATCGGAGAGGATGCCATCCATGGTTTCGGAACCATACATGACGGCCTGGGGGTTAATCTGTTCGAGGGCGTGGCGAATCGAGCCCACGGCGGCGACCGGGGGCCCGGCTGTGCGTACTACTGCTGCGAGACCGCCGGCCATGAGCGGCACAAATTGGTCCGGAAGCTGCGAGACGGATAAATAGCACTGCGCAAGAACGGGCGAGGACGCTCCCTCATTCAGGCCCCATTGCTTGATGTGGCCGACAACACCGACGATTTCCGCCGTCCGACCCAAAATATCGAAGCTGATTTGCCGTCCGATGGGATTCTGTCCAGGAAAGTAAAGCTTGGCAAAGTCTTCGTCAATCACCGCCACAAATGGCGCGTGCTGAGTGTCAGCAGAGGTGAGGAATCGGCCTCGCTCCAGCGGAAGCTTCATGACTTTCAGGTAATCGGGCTGGACGAGGTAAAACAGCGAAACTTTCATTTGCGACTCAGTCGCCGGCTTCGGCTGCCTTTCCAACCAGAAAGGCAGCTCGGAATCATCTTGCGTAGGAAGAGAGCCGAAGGTCAGCGAGGCTGCTTCGACGCCGGGAAGGGCCGAGAGCTTGTTCTGGAATTCCCGGAAACTCTCGCGGATGGCGCCAATCGATTTGATGGGCGGAAACGAAGCATAGAAAACAAGAACGTGGTGCGGGTCGAAGCCCGGGTCGGCGCTCCAAAGGTCAACCAAGCTTCGGATCATCAGCCCGGCGCCGGCCAACAGAATGACGGCGAGCGCCATTTCCACGACGACGAAGGCGCCTTGGACACGATGGTGCATGCTGCTCGTTCCGCGCCCGCCTTCTTTAAGCGTCTCCTGAAGACTGGTCGAGGAAATCTTGAGCGCGGGCGCGAGGCCGAACAAGATTCCCACCAAGAACGAAGCCGCCAGAGTAAACAGCAGGACGTGAATGTCAAGCCGAACTTCTTGAACCCGTGGCAGTGCTTCCG
The DNA here is from genome assembly GCA_021838785.1 of Acidobacteriota bacterium. GTDB lineage: Bacteria > Acidobacteriota > Terriglobia > UBA7540 > UBA7540 > JAKCCV01. The sequence continues at coordinate 126,488 of JAKCCV010000007.1, forward strand.
GCAGCGCGCGGAGCGCGCCGCGCAACCCCCAGGTGGCCGCAAGAAGGCCAACTCCTCCGCCTGCGAGTGCAAGCAAGACACTCTCCGTCAGAAGCTGATTGATGATCCTCCTGCGGCCTGCGCCAAGCGCGCTGCGGATGGTGAATTCGCGCGAGCGGCCCGCCGAGCGCGCGAGCAACAGATTCGCCACGTTGACACAGGCAATGAGCAGAACAAAGCCCACCGCACTCATCAGCATCAGCAGGTAAGGCCTGGCGTGCCGCACCACATTTTGCTTGAGTGGAACTAAAGTGATGCCGGTTCCTTTATCGGCCGTCGGATAAGCCTCCGCCAGGTGCGCCGCGAGCGCACCCATATCGCTCTTTGCCTGTGCCAAGGTCACGCCGGGCTTGAGGCGACCCACGGCATCCATGCCCATGCCGGTGCGGCGGTCACGGAAGGTCGGATCATTCCACTGACCGATGGGGACGTAAACGTCACTGCGGTGGAAGCCGCTGCCCGTGTAGTAGAAGCTCGGAGGAATAATCCCGACGATGGTATAAGCCGTCCCGTTGAGCGTGATTTCCTTGCCGAGGATGTCCGGCGAGCCTCCAAACTTACGCTTCCAAAATCCACCGGCCAGCAGCGCCACGGGTGCGGCACCCACTTGATCATCCCGCGCGGTAAACAAGCGGCCAATCACCGGCTTGACTCCCAGGATGGAAAAGAATGAGGCGGAGATCATTTCGACCGGCACGCGTTCGGGTTCGCCCATTCCCGTCAGGCTGAAGTTGTCGGCGCGGTAGGCGGCGAGGGCGGAAAACGACCGGTTGTCACGAACCCAGTCAAGGAAGTTGGGATACGAAATTGACCATCGGCGAAATTGCGCCGTCTTCGAATACAGCGCCACCAGACGGTTCGGCTGGGGGTAGGGCAGCGGGTTTAGCAGTACGCCGTTGACGACGGAAAAAATCGCCGTATTCGCGCCAATGCCCAGCGCCAGCGTGATGACGGCGACGGCAGTGAATCCGGGGCTCTTGGCCAGCATTCGCAGGCCGTATTTCAGATCCTGGACGAGCGGACCCATAGTCTTCCTCCTCGTGAGCGTCGAGGAATTACGAATTACGAGTTACGAATTGCTTCAACCTGGCCCTAGCTTGCAGCTTTGCCTTTTTGCAACTGATCATTCGCCATTCCAGCTCATGACTCCGGTCTTCTGACTTCCCGCCCACTTCTTTCGCCAATCTTCGATTACTGCAATCGCACGCGGTTGAAGCCGTCCCAGCGCGACATATCGGAAAGGATGACTTCATCGCCGATCTTCAAACCATCGAGCACTTGGACGTCATTCACGGACGCCTTCCCGATCTTGACGGGCACGCGAACCGCGGCTTTCCCGCCGTCCACGACCTTGAACAGGCTGATCGTGCTGTCCGATTGCGCGAAGGCGGGCCGGCCGACGTAAACCACGTCGCTCAGGTCTTCTATTTCAATAGTTCCATCCACGCTCAGATCCGGGACGGCGCCGGCCGGCAGCGGCCCGTCAAGCTCGACGTCCACCGTACGGGTTCCGTTTTGAACGGCGGGATCGATGCGCATGACATGGCCGGGAATGATGCCGTTATGCGTGTCAATGAACGCCTTCTGCTTGAGCTGGATGTCTTTCGCCTGCGTCTCGGCGATCTGAAGCCGTGCCATTAGGCGGTTGGGCTGCGCAACTTTGGCCAGAATCGTTCCTGCGGTGACCTGCTGCCCGATCTGGACGAGCACTTCCTGAAGAACACCGTTGGCGCCGGCGCGGACAGTCAAAGAGTTCATCTGACTCCTTTTCAGGTCGTACATGGCGCGAAGTTGCTCGATCTTGGCCTTCTGCGAGGCGAGTTGCGCCTCGGCCGACTGTTGCAGAACTTTGACCTGATCACCCGCAACCTGATCTCCTGTCTTTGCCGCTTCGGCCTTCGCTTCGGCAAGCTGAGCGGTAATCTGGGGCCCCAGACCGAGGTCGGCAAGCTGACGGTCATCAGCGGCTTGAAGCTTTGCCTGAAGATATGCGGATCGCGCCGTCGCTGCGTTAGCGCGCTGGTCAAGGACTTTGCTCTCCAGTTGAGCCTTGAGGCTGTTGTAATCCGCTTCCGCTTCCTTCAACTGCCACTCGGCATCCAGTGTTTCCTGCTGGAGCTGCGGGTTGGTCATGACCATGAGAACGGTGTCCGGCTTGACCTCCACGCCGGGGAGAAGCCGTTTAATTACCCGGCCATCGGTCACGGCGGGAATCCACAGGAGGTTTTCGGGTACGAGCGTACCCAATCCCCGGACCTCGATTTTAAGCGGGCCTCGCTTTACAGTGTCCATGTAAAGCGTATCTGAATCAACGCCGGGCGCGGCAGGTTTCAGCCGCGAGATGGCTACGCTGGTGATCACCACGGCGGTCAGGGCCACGACTGCGTAAAGGATGCGGCGAATCTTTTTCTTTCTTGCAATTTCCGGCCTTGCGATGTCCATAACATTCCCCGGTATCATTCATTGCAAGGAGCGGTCCACGGGCATCGTCTGTAAGTATCTAAAACTGCGCGAGATGCGTAATCCTCAAACGATTCGATCGCGGATGGCTGTTCGGCTGCGAAAATTATCCGTTCGAAAACGAACACTTCTGGATCGCTCGATGCGTGGACCCCTCTCAATTCCGCATGACAGCAATGCCACATGAGTGGCCTCTCTACTTGCTAATACGTCTTGAGACGACCTATGGTTCCAGAAGGTCGGAATTAGCAAACGCGGCCAAGGCTGCCCGCCCTAGACTGATGCTGTCGTCGTTGGGAGGCACGACATGGTTGGTCCAGATTTCAATCGGCTCATTCTTCAGGAATGTTGAGAGGTCGGCCCAGACAAGAGAGTTTTGGAAAGATCCGCCTGAGAGAAGAACAGATTTGATTTGATACGCCGCGCAAAGGGCGACGACGCCTGGGCAAGTCGGCGCGCTACGCCTAGAGACTCCTGCCTAAATAATACATTGGGATTCTCAAGGTTAAATCCTGACATTTCCTGGCAGGATATTTTTGAGCACATCGGACGCAGCCAGTGTTCATGCGGGGTTGAGAGCCATTTCGAAATCGTCCGACTGCCCTGTTTGGTTCCGGCTATGCCGGGTTAGGAACAGAACCCTCCGACAACCTACCACGCTAAACGTAAGGGCCAGTTGAATCAACAGGATAGGTAATTTGGAAGGGTCCAGGAAACCGCTGCTCAATCCTTCTGAGCTGCCGGCTCGGCGGAGTCGTCGTGCCTTCTCGTGGGGAGCTTGACGTTGGAAGACTCCCCGTGTCCACTCGGGGCGTTACTCTCGCGACCTCCGAGACGGTCAGCGCTTGCCGATGCGGGAGGGGCTGGCGTAAGCTGCGGTAGGGTTCGATGCCATGAGCAGAGTGGTGGGCGTGATTCCGGCGCGGCTTGACTCGACGCGGCTACCGCGCAAAGCCCTGAGGCCCATTCTCGGGCAGCCAATGATTGTGTGGGTCTATCGGCGGGCGCGGCGGTCGCCCCTGCTCAACCATTTGCTGGCGGCCACCGATTCGGAAGAGATCGCCGCGTGCTGCCAACAATTTGACATCCCCGTCCAAATGACTTCCTCGAAGCACCGCTCTGGAACCGACCGTCTGATTGAAGTAGCTCAACACGAGCCGGCGGATATTTACGTCAACATTCAGGGGGATGAGCCCATGGTCAATGAGAACCATATTGAGCTGTTGCTCACGCCTTTCCACAAAGATTATTCCACCGCGGTCACGACCCTGAAAGTAGCCATCGCCCCGGCCGAGGCGCAGAATCCACATACCGTCAAAGTGGTGACGGACGCGGCCGGCCGCGCGCTCTATTTTTCCCGATGTCCCATTCCTTATGACCGCGACGGCTCGGCCCAAGCGTCCTACTTCAAACATTTGGGCTTCTATGCCTACCGGCCGGCCGCGCTGGAGGCGTTCTCGCGCTTGCGTCCCGGGCCGCTCGAAACCTCGGAAAAGCTCGAGCAGTTGCGGTTCCTGGAAAACGGGATTGCCATCACCGTTGCCCAAACCTGCGAGGATACCATCGGCGTGGATACGGCCGAGGATTTGCAAAAAGTGGAAGAGCTTTTCCTCCGCCATCATGAAGCCTTGCCCGAACCCTGACGCGCCATGCAAACCGCGGCAGAGGGCGGCGGTGACTTTATTTAACAAAGTACTTGACATTGCATAGCAACTCTCGTATTTCTTAACGCATGGCCTCGACCTCTCCCCTGCGACGTTCCCCCGAACATAAGCCGGTGGCGCTCGACGCGCGCGCCATGGACAACCTTCGCTATATTCGCGAGACGATGGAAGGCGCGGCGTCCTTCACGGCGGTGCCCGGCTGGGGCGGGGTCATCATCGGCGCCGAGGCCCTTGCCGCTTCGGTGATTGCGTCCCAGCAACTCACCGCGGAGCGCTGGCTGCTCACCTGGGTTGTTGCGGCAGCGGTGGCGGTGCTCATCGGCAGCGCCGCGATGCTGCGCAAGGCACGTCAGGCGGACACTTCCATTCTTTCGCGGCCCGGCCGCCGATTCGCCCTGAGCCTTTTGCCGCCTTTGGTCGCCGGAGCGTTGCTGACTGTGGTGCTCTACCGCATGGGCGACACCGCCATCCTCCCTGGCTTGTGGCTGATTTTATATGGAGCCGGCGTCGTCAGCGGCGGGGCGTTTTCAGTGCGAATCGTTCCCGCCATGGGATTGGTTTTTATGGCGATGGGGGCGCTCGCGCTGTTTTCTCCTGCCTCATGGGGGAACGTTTATATGGCGGTGGGGTTTGGAGGGATGCACCTCATTTTTGGTTCCGTCATCGCCTGGAGGCATGGTGGCTAAAAATCGTTTGCAACAACGCTGGCGCCGCGAAACCGCGCCCGACGAGTTGAGCGTTTCCGGGCAGGGTGAAGCTCCGTCCGCCGTGGGGGCCCCGAGGCTCGACCGCTTGATTCATGAGCGGATGCGCTTGGGTATTGTGAGCGCGCTGGCGGTGAATTCCGCGCTCTCTTTTAACGAACTCAAAAAGCTGCTGCGCACCACGGACGGGAACCTGAGCGTCCACGCCCGCAAACTCGAGATGGCGCAATATATTGCCTGCACGAAATCGTTCGACGGGCGCTTGCCCAAGACCGAGTTTCGGCTCACGCCGCAAGGGCGCCGCGCCTTGGAGAATTATTTGAACCATATGGAAGCGCTGATCCGGGCGACACGGGACCGGTAATTTTTTTGCGGAGGCGGCTTTGTGATTCAAAGTTCTTTGTCGTCTGATGGGTCGCGGGCACCGTCGTTGCACGTCGCCATCATCATGGATGGCAGCGGCCGCTGGGCCCAAGCCCGCGGCCTGCCTCGCACCGCCGGCCATCGCGCCGGGGTCCCGGCCGTGCGCCGCGTCATTCAAGCGGCGCTCGATTATGGCATCGGGACGCTGACGCTCGACGCTTTTTCGTGCAACAACTGGCAACGGCCCACCGCCGAGGTCGGCTCCCTGCTCGATATTTTTACCCGTTTCCTGCGCGGCGAAACGCTCTCGTGGAAAGCCTTGGGCATTCGGCTGCGCGTGCTGGGGCGGCGCGACCGTTTGCCACACGATCTTCTTGACGCCATCGCCGCCGCCGAGGCCGCCACGGCGAACGGTGACCGCCTCCGTTTGCGCTTGGCGATTGATTACTCCTCTCGGGAGACCCTCCTCCGGGCCGCGAAAGAACTGAACGGCTGCCACGCTCCCAGCGAATTTTCCCGGCACCTCACCGCCGCGGCCGGCGAGCCGGAGGCTTCGCCGGACGTTGACCTGCTGATCCGCACCGGGGGCGAACTGCGCCTCTCCGACTTTATGCTGTGGGAATGCGCCTACGCTGAGCTCTATTTCACCTCTCGTCTGTGGCCTGACTTTACGGCCGAAGATTTGGCCGCCGCGCTCGCGGACTTTTGCGCCCGCGACCGGCGCTTCGGACGCATTCCCGAAAGCGTCGCCGTGTGAACCGTTCCCTCGCCGGAAACTTCGGTTAACCGGGAGATAAGAGACTCAGATGCCGAGCAGCACGATGAGCAACCTCCCGCTGCGCCACCTGCTCCGGCGCATCGCGATAGCTGGGAATGCTCTCTACTTCCTTTGGATTTCTTACAACGGCGTTGTCTCGGGCTTTGCCGCCAGCGGGGTTCGCCTCGTTTCTTACATCGGCATTCTTACGCTGCTGATTTGCAATGTGGCCCTTCTCGTTTCCTATCGCGAGCGCGATAGCGGCTCGCCGTCGTCGGAGTCAGGAGGACCACGGTGAGCTGGCGATGGTTCAAGCCATGGGGGTGGATCTATCTTCCGGCTTCGGTGATGGGCTGGGTGGCGGTCATTCTCACCGCGGCGTTTTGCATGAACACGTTTCTCGCCGTGGACCGCCATTCGCATTCAGCCAGTGACACGCTGTATGGCGTCTTTCCGTATTGGGTTCCCGCACTCGGAATCCTCAATTGGCTGGCCAGCAAGACATCGAACAGCGGCTCGCGCTGAAGGGCTCGGCAGGCCCCAGAGCCCTCGGCGATGGCCACCTCAGGTACCGCCTCGCCACGACCTGCGCTTCAGTTCACCCATTTGTTCGAGGAATCTTCGGACTCGTGCCGGCGCTTATAGACTTCAAATTTCTTGCGCAAGCGGGCGCGCTGCCACGCCTGGTAACGCGCGCTGGCGCGTTGCGGCAAAGCGCCGCCCCGCAAGTAGAGATAGCCCACCAGCATTCCACCCAAATGCGCCAGATGCGCGATGCCTGAGCCGGGCGAACCCAACTCGCTGAGGAATTCAATCACCCCGATGCCGAGCACAAACCACTTGGCCTTCACCGGGACCACGAACCATAGGAAGATCGGCCGGTCCGGCCAGATCATGCCGAAAGCGAGTAGGATGCCGAATATCGCCCCCGAGTTCCCAATGACGGGAATGAAGGAATTAGGCTGAACGAGCACATCGAAGACGGCCGCGCCCACGCCCGTCAAGAAGAAATAGAAAAGAAACTTCGGCCCACCCCACAGCCGCTCGAGGTCCGAACCGAACATCCACAGCGCGAACAGATTGAACAGAATGTGAAAGTATCCGTCGTGGAGAAACAGATAGGTGAAAGGTTGCCACAAAAGAAGATGATGCGTGACGTCGTAGGGCGTCAGGCCGCCGTAAGCCAATGGATACAGCCAGCAGTAAAGCCGCAACGTTTCAATGGAAAGGTGGCCGAGAACATAAGTCAGCACAAAGACCCCGGCGGTGACCACGATAAGCTTTTTAAGCACCGGCGTCAGCGGCGGGAAGAACGACATGTAGGACTCGGTATAGCGGCCCATCCTCACCAGCCTATCACAATCAAGAGCGTTCTCGACAAATGCCGGCCCTCTGCCTACGATGGCCGTCGAGCGACGGCCGCCGACTCCTGACCGGCGGGCGACGGCCAGCGGAGCGTGCCGCAGGTCCCTGCTCCCTACTTTTCAGAGGCGGGCTTGCTCCGACCGATAGCATAGAGCAAGACGGCGAGCGCAAAGAAGATAACCAACGCGACGAGGTTGCTTTGGGCAAAATGAGGAAACCAACGCGGCCCCACATCGAAGATTCTTTCTTTCTTGAATCCCACCACCACCGCCAGCGCCAAACCGCCGAGCGATCCTCCGGCGATGAGGCCGGAACTAAACAAAGTGCCGGCTCCCGTTTCAGATTCTTCGGCGCCCCTCCGCGCCGTTTTATCCACCAGCCATTTGACGACCCCGCCCGCAAAGATGGGCGCCGTGGTCGAGATCGGCAGATACGACCCCACGGCAAAGGCCAACGATCGCACGCCGCACAATTCCAGGACAATGACGATAAACGCTCCGAACAGTACCAGCGTCCACGGCAGTTTGCGGGTCAGAATTCCGTTAATCACCACGCTCATGAGCGTCGCCTGCGGCGCAGGATAGTCGGTTGAGCCAATGCCCGGAATTTCTTGGTAGTCAATTGTTCGCGCCGACCGGTCATAATAATAAAGGCCATTCGGCACGGTGCGCGATCCGAGGACGCTCAGTTGCTCGTAAGTGTGTCCGTGATAGAGCACGCGGCCGCGCGGCTTCATGGCGGCAGTGACGGCGACGTTGGTCATCCGCACGGGTTTAACGTGGGTCGCACTCTTGTTGAGCAGTTGCAGCGTGAGGCCGACGGCAAAAACGGAGGTAATGACCCCCACGGCATAGCCCAATTCCTGCTTACTGGGGGTGGCGCCCACCAGAAATCCGGTTTTCAGGTCTTGCGTGGTGGCGCCGGCGCTGGCGCCTCCGATGCAGACCACCGCGCCCACGCTGAGCGCAATCGCGGAATACTCTCCTCCCGTCCAGCCCAGTAACAAAAAGATCAGGCAAGTGCCCATCAGGGTGGCGATGGTCATGCCGGAGACCGGATTGGACGAGCTACCGATGAGCCCTACGATGCGCGCCGACACGGTGGCGAAAAAGAAACCAAACAGCACCATCAGCAGCGCAGCGATAAAATTCCCGTGCGAACCCGGGTTGACGTGAAACGCCAGAAGCGCCCACACCGCCGCAACCACCAGAACGGCCCCGCCGGCAATGATGGGGAGGGGCAGATCGCGCGCCGTGCGCTCGATTTCGCGTGCCGCCGCTCCCAGCTTGCTCTCGCGCAGTTGCCGGAACGTCGCCTGAAAGGAACCAATAATCGTCGGCAAGGTCCGCGCCAGCGTGATGATGCCGGCCATCGTGACCGCGCCCGCACCAATATAACGGATGTAACCCGCCCAAATGGCGTCCGGCGACATGGCGCTGATGGGCTCGGTGCCGGGGTAGAGAGGAACGGGCAAACTCGCCCCAAAAAACCTGATGACCGGAATCAGCACCAGCCACGAAAGTACGCCGCCCGCAAACATGATCCCGGCCACTCGCGTGCCGATGATGTAACCGACGCCGAGATATTCCGGCGTGATTTCTGCGGCGAGCGTCGCTCCAGGGTACCAGGCGGGGCGCCAGGAAGGAATGGCCTTCCAAAAACCCAGACCGCCGGTCTCCCCCATCAAAAACTTATAGACCATCCCTAGGCCCGCGCCGCCAAACACTTTGCCCGCCTGAATGCCGCCTCGCTCGCCTGTAATCAACACGTCGGCGCAGGCCTTGCCCTCCGGAAACACTAGGTTGCCGTGCTCTTTGACCACGAGCGCGTTGCGCAGCGGCACCACGAAGAGCACTCCCAACAGGCCGCCTGCCAGTGCCAGCGGAAAAATCCGCGAGTAATCGAGTGTGTAACCGAGAAAGATCAGCGCCGGCAGCGTGAACACAGTCCCGGCCGCAATGGATTCGCCCGCCGAACCCACCGTCTGCACAATGTTGTTTTCAAGGATGGTGGACCGTCCCAGCCATTTGAAAATACTGATGGAGATCACCGCGATGGGAATCGAGGCGCTCACCGTCAAGCCGGCTCTTAGCGCCAGATAAACCGATACCGCTCCAAACACAATGCCCAGCAACGCCCCCAGCACTACGGCGCGCAGCGTGAATTCCGGTAAAACAACCTCGGGAGCAATGAAGGGTCGAAAGGCGGCCTGGGGCTCGGGCATTTGGGTTTCAGTGGCCATCGGCTGTGTCCCTTAGCGAAATTGGTTCCTCTGGGCTCGCGGCGCGAGCTTGCCCCGCGGGCTCTCCCGGACGGTCGGAACGGCCTACCGTGCCCGCGCCGGGCGAAGCAGGTCGCGCGGGGCCGGCAGAACCTCACGCGCCTAACTTGGCTCGCGCCAGCTCACTCACGCGCTTGCCATCGGGGTTCTTGCCCGCGAGCTTCGCCATGGCCGCCTTCATCACTTTGCCCAAGTCCTTCGGGCCGCTGGCGCCGGTTTCAACAAGGGCGGCGGCGATGGCGGCCTCTATCTCCGCCTCGCTCGCGGCTGCGGGGAGATAAGCTTCCAGAATTTTGATTTCCGATTCTTCCTTAGAGGCCAGGTCTTCGCGCCCGCCTTTGCGGAACTGCTCCACCGAATCGCGCCTCTGTTTAACCAGCGTCCGCAGAACTGCCTGTGCCTCGGCGTCGTCAAGCGCATGGCCTACCTCGATCTGCTTGTTCTTGAGTGCCGTCTTGATCATCCGCAAAACGGACAGTTTCAGCTCCTCGCGCGCTTTCATGGCGGCGATGATTTCTCGATCCACCTGGTCCTGGAAAGTCATCGAATGATTTCCTCTCCAACTTTTCCTGCCGACTATATCATAAAGGACGGCGGAAACGTCGGCATCCCGCCGACAGAGCGTTTAGGGCAGCAACGCCGCGGGAAGGCAGTCAAATGGCCTTTGAAAATCTTCTTCACCTCTCGAATGATTTGGAATGGCTGGGGGTTGAACTGGAACAGATCGGCCACGTCCACGCCCTGCAGGGCTATCCTCATGCGGGGGAAACCTGGAAGGAGTTTCAGGAAAAACAAAAGGGCGTGCTCCTCACTTGCGATAAGATCGAGCACCAATTGAAAGATACGGTTCGGTATGACACGGGAAAACTTGTGGGAATTGCCCTGCCGGTGGATGACGCGCTGAATGCCATCGCTCAACTCCTCGAAGCCGTCGAAAAAATCAAGTGGATGGCGGTTTACCAGGTGCATGATCTTCCCGAGGCCGTGCGCTGCTTCAACCAGATGGTTCACGGCGCGTTTGGCCAGGCGGCGCCGACGGGAGCAACGGAGTGACAACGCCACGCGCTGAAGGTCCACGTCGAGTCTTGCGTTCGCCGACTGCGGCCGCCCGGCAAATTTTGTTGAGGTGACACCATGAATCGCCGAAATTTTTTGGGAACCCTAGCGACCTTGCCGGCCGGGATGGCTGTGCCCGCCCTGGCGCAAGAAGGACCGCCCGTGGTTGAGCCGGTCGAAAAGGAAACCGCGCGACGCACGCCCACCATTGCGCTCAATCATATGGGCTTTCGGCCGCGGTCGGGCAGAAAAGTGCTTGTGGTTCGTGCCACGGTTTCTCCCCCTCCCTCCCATTACACATTGCGGGATATTGGCTCCGAACCGTTTCACTTCACCCGCCCGCTTAAGCTATCCCCGTCAAGTGATTTGGGACCTTGCCTCACCGCCGACTTCACCGATCTTGAGCGATTGGGCATGTATCAAATTACCGTGGGAGAAGAACACTCCGTTCCGTTTTTCATCCGCGAGGATGCATGGCGACGAACGCTTCCGACCGTAGTGGGATATTACCGCTGGCAACGCTGCGGCGTTGCGGTGCCGGGGGTTCATCCGGTTTGCCATCTGGATGACGCTCGCCGGCGCGATAACGGCGAGCATGTGGATGAGGTAGGAGGGTGGCACGACGCCGGCGACCTCCGCAAGTGGATGGACCCAACCCTCCTCAACGCCATTGCGCTGCTCAACCTCGATAGGAACCTGGCCGCCCGCCAGCCGGGTGACCCGTCCACCGAGCAGATTCTGGAAGAAGTGCGACACGGCAACCTGTACTTCCTCAAAATGCAAGACACGGACGGGCGCGTGTGGCATGACACCGCCGGCGGCATTAACGGCGATAACAGCGACAATCATTGGACCGATAACATCATCGGCACGCCGGACGATCGCTACATCAATACGAAAAAGCTGGAGCACATTTCCGCCATGTTTTCGACGCTTCAAGGGCTGGTGAGCCAAGCCTATCGAGCCCCAGACCCCGCCTACGCGGCGCGCTGCCTGGCTGCGGGCGAGCGCGCCTGGCAGGCTAATGCCCGCACCGGCGCGACGCTGGATTTGGCCTGGTGGGCACTGGCTGATTGCGAACTCCACCGCGCCACGGGAAAAACCGCGTACCGCCATGACGCCCTGCGGCTGGGAAAACAATTGCTGGCTCGGCAGAATGTCGCCTTCGCGGCCGGCCAGAAAGAAGTGCGCGGCTACTGGACCGAGTCGCCGAGCGCCTCCACAGCTCCCTCAAGTTCGCACTTCGTTCCGTATTTCAATGTCGTCTATCCGGCGCTGCCGGCGATGGCTCTCCTGAACCTTTATGAGACGTTTCCGACGGCTGCCGACGCCCCAAAATGGAAAGCTGCCGTGCGGCGGCATCTGGACGAATACGTGCTGCCCATGTCCGAGAGAAATGCCTTCCGGCTGATTCCCTCCGGACTTTACCTCGGCCAACCGACCCCGGAAACCTATCGGCCCTTGGCCGGTGAGCTGACCTACCGCTACTTTATGCCGGTTCGCAAACAATTTTGGTGGCAGGGCATCAACTCGCATTTGGGTAGCTACGCGCTGCTGCTGGGCGAGTTCGCCCGCGTCCTCAATGGGGAGAACGGCAGCGGGACGGTTTACGCGGACTTGGCCTACCGGCAATTGGAATGGATTATGGGCGCTAACCCCTTCGGAGCGTGCCTGATGACCGCTCAGGGCATGAGAAATCCCTTCCCGCATTCGCGCTTTGTCGGCCTGATTCCCGGCGGCATCATGAATGGCATTGCCGGCAACGAGAAGGATGAGCCGATCCTCGATCAGGAATTCCTCATTGATTGGCGAACCTGCGAGTATTGGAGCCCGCACGTGGCCTACTATTTGTGGTCCGTGTCCACGCTGGAATCGTCAGTTTAAGTGGATCGCCAAGCAAGCGACGCCGGGCGCTTCGGTTGCGGCCCGAAAGGAAGGTCCAGCGTCACCCGCGCTCGTCCATCGGAACATACTTCAGTCCGGCGGGGCCAATGTATTCCGCGAGCGGCCGAATGAGCTTGTTGTGCGCGTATTGTTCCAGGACGTGGGCCGTCCAGCCAGAAATTCGGCTGACGGCAAAGACGAGCGGATAGAGATCCACCGGAATGCCCAAAACGTAGTAAGAGGAGGCCGAGTAAAAGTCCACGTTGGCGTTGATGTTCTTCTCGCGAATCATGGTTTCTTCAATGCGCCGTGAAATGGCAAACCACTGCGGCACGCCGGCGTGGCGGCCAAGTTCCTCCGACATCTTTCGCAGCACCGTGGCCCTCGGGTCCTCGGTGTGATAGACGCGGTGCCCAAAACCCATCACCTTCTTCTTCTGAGCCAGCAGATCTTTGACGTAGGCTTCGGCGCGGTCAACCGATCCAATCTCCAGCAACATGCGCATCACTTGCTCGTTGGCGCCGCCGTGCAACGGACCTTTGAGCGCTCCGATAGCCGAAGTGATGGCCGAATGCATGTCCGAAAGCGTGGACGCCGTGACGCGCGCCGCGAACGTGGAGGCATTGAAGCTGTGATCCGCGTGAAGAATCAGGGCAATGTCAAACCATCGCGCATCGTCGTGGTGCGGCCGGACTCCTTTCAACATGTAAAGGAAATTGGCCGCATGATCCAGGTCGGGATCGGGCGGTATCGGCTCTTTGCCCTCTCGCAGCCTGCCGAAAGCGGCGACCACGGTTCCCATCTGCGCGGTCAAGCGCACCGCTTTGCGGCGGTTGGCTTCCTCCGACATATCCTCCGCTTCCGGGTCGTAAAGCGAAAGCGCCGAGATCACCGTGCGCAGCGTTTCCATCGGATGCTGCGGGGGCGGAAGTCGCCGCAGCAGGTCCAGAATCTCGCCCGACAAAGGGCGGTGTTCCGTGAATTGTCCCTTCAACTCTTCCAGCTCATTGCGCCGAGGCAATCGGCCGGACCATAGGAGGAAAACTGTTTCCTCAAACGTTGAATGCTCCGCCAAATCGTGGATGTCGTACCCTCGGTAAGTCAGCCGACCTCGCGCGCCGTCAATCGAGCAAATAGACGAAGTCGCAATCACGACATCCTGTAAGCCCGCCTTCACTTCCGCCATGCCCAAACTCCCTCCTCTATAATGCCTTCAAGCGATTTCCACCGCCCTGATTTTACACCCGCCGGACTGGAATCGAAAAAATATTTCCAGGGAAAAGGTACAGAAGAAGATAGGAGAAAGGTATTCATAGTCCATCTGGACTAGTAATCATAGCTTCCGGTCCTGCCCTGTATGGCAGGCTTTGCTCTGTCACCCTCTGTCTTCGTGAGCATTTGCGGGCCCTTGACCCGTCGGTTATTCTGAAAAACGGCGGCCATGGACAAGCCGCGCTCTTATGACTAATTTTCACCTCGCAGTGGGGGTTGCAGCGCTAACGGCGATTGGTGCTTTTCTGGTATCAAAATACTTCCGCGCACCGAAGCGCGGCTCATTTCCGCCGTATGGCTGGTTAGGATTGGCGATTATTGCGGGGGCCGAGCTTGGCCTCCTCATGAACTATGCCGACGTGCGAACCTTTTTCACACCGATTGCGTGGACGGGGTATTTGCTGTTGACCGATGCCGCGGTTCGGCGGCTGAAGGGCGGCTCGCGACTTACGGATTCGCCGCGCCAATTCCTTGAGCTGTGCTTTTGGTCCGTTCCTCTGTGGCTTATCTTTGAGGCGTATAATCTGCGGCTCAAGAACTGGCGTTACACCGGCCTTCCAAGCAATCCTTGGGCGGCGGGCGTCGGTTACGTCTGGTCTTTCGCCACCATCTGGCCGGCCATTTTTGAGACAGCCGACCTCATGGAAGGGCTGATATCCACTAGGGCTCGTGGCACGGCACGGGCTGCGATGCAGAAGCGGAGCTTGGCGACCTTTTCCTTTCTTGGATTGGCGATGGTGGTCGTGCCGCTCATGGTGTCGCAGCAGGTTAGCCGCTACCTGTTTGGACTGGTTTGGCTGGGTTTCATCTTTCTGCTGGACCCCCTGAATTATTTGGGTGGCGGCGATTCACTGCTGAGGGATTGGCAAAAAGGCGACTGGCGGCGACTCAAAGCGCTCCTTGCTTCCGGGATGATCTGTGGCTTGCTTTGGGAATTTTGGAATTATTGGGCCGGCGCAAAATGGAACTACATCTTTCCTATTGCCCAGCACTGGAAAATCTTTGAAATGCCAGTGCCCGGTTATTTGGGATTTCCTCCGTTTGCCGTCGAATGCTTTGTGATGTACGAATTTGTTCAAACGGCGCGGCGCAAACTGGCTCGGGCAACCGAAGGAGAGCGCCTTGAGATGACCGAACGGGGTTGAGGAGTTCTAAATTTTCCCTCGCTGGAATTCCACCTGCAAGCGGCACCCGAGCCGGCTCAGCCAAGCGCGTGGGGCGCAGGCGCCAGGCGGCACGATTGCACCTTCAACTTACCGAATCGCATCCAATGAAATGGCCTGACAGGCGGCTGTTAGCCAACAGGACTCTTAGCAAGCGGATGAGAATTCGAGAAAAAGTTCTTGTGGCCCTGGGGGCGGTCTGTGCGTTAAGTGTCGGAACCATACCCTCGTGGAGCGCTCCCGCCGGTGCATTCGCCATCGAGGCTAAGCAAAGTGGGTCGCTCTCGCCACAAATGGCGATGGCAACTCACGGTCTTAACTTGCTTATGGACGGCAATCCCGACGCCGCCATCGAGGTTTTCCAGAAAATCGAGGAATCAGACCCGGAATCCGCGCTCGGTTATCTTTTGGATGCCGACGCCGTGTGGTGGAAGATTTATCTGACTACCGGCAATCTGGTGGATCCGGATGTTTTTGATGTGGGGTCCTCGAAGATGACCCCTTACGATGCGCATCTCGAGGATTTAATCCGCGCTACTATCTTCAAGGCGAAACAGGCGATTCGCAGCGGCCACGATGTCGCCCAGAATTATCTTTACGAGGGCATGGCTTACGCGCTTCGCGCGCGGTTGACCGGCTTGCGAGGCGAGGCCTTGCCGACGGCGCGTGCGGGCAAAAAGATGCGCTCGCTGCTGCTCAAAGCGGTGCGCCTGGACCCCAACCTCACGGACGCTTATCTCGGCATTGGAATCTATAACTACTTTGTGGCCACCTTGCCGGGCATTATCAAGCTCCTGCGGTGGCTCATCGGCCTGCCGGGGGGAAACCGCGAACTGGGCCTCCAACAATTGCGGGAGGCGGCCGAGCACGGCGTGTTGACCCGGGGGGAAGCGGAATTTTATCTGGCCAAGGATTACTCCCGCGGGTTAGAAAAACACTACGGAAAGTCTCTCCAGTTGTTTCAAAGGCTGGCCGCGCAGTATCCGCAGAACGGCCTTTGGAAGCTGCTCAGTGGCAGCCTTGAAATACGTCTTGGCCATCTCACGCAAGGTGAGGCGCTCTATCGGCAGGTCTTCGACATGACGCGCGGCGAACCAACGGCCACGGGCCGAGCGATTCATCAGGCCGCCCGCGAGGCGCTGGAAAGGTTACACCCCGGGCAAGCGATTCAGTAATTTGCGACCCTGGCCTCTTGTCCGGTGGCGTCGCAATCTTGTCGGGGAATTCATAACTGGTTTCCCCTCAGTGAGCCACGGAAGCAGCCTGCTCGTGGGCGTGGTAGGAACTACGAACCAGCGGCCCTGACTCCACGTGGCGAAGACCGAGGCGCATTCCCTCCCAACGCAGCGCGGCGAATTCCTGCGGAGTGTAAAACCGTGCGACCGGCAACTGCTCTCGCGAGGGGCGAAGGTATTGTCCGATGGTGACAATCTCGACGCCGGCCCGGGCCAGATCATCCAGCACGGCCAGCAATTCTTCCCACGTTTCCCCGAGGCCAACCATGAGACCGGATTTTGTGGGAATGGAGGGGTCGAGCTCCCTTGCGTGGCGTAGCAAGCGGAGCGAGCGCTCGTAACGGGATCCTCGGCGCGCCACCCGATAGAGCCGCGGGACAGTCTCAATGTTATGGTTCAGGACATCCGGCCGGGCGCGAACCACCGTCGCGAGGGCGCTGTCCGACCCGCGGAAGTCAGGAATCAGCACCTCCACCTTGCAACCCTGAATTTCTTCGCGAAGCGCGCGAATCGTTTCCGCAAAAATGGAAGCTCCTCCGTCGGGCAAGTCGTCGCGATCCACCGAGGTCACGACAACGTATTTCAAGCCCATCTGTGCCGCCGCCTGCGCCACCCTCACCGGCTCATTCCCGTCCATTTGACCTCGCGGCAGGCCTTTCGGCACCGCGCAGAACCCGCACCGTCGCGTGCAGAGTTCGCCTAGAATCATGAAGGTGGCGGTTCGATGCGACCAGCATTCCGCCACATTGGGACAACGGGCGCTCTCGCAGACCGTGTGCAGGGCCTGGCCGCGCAAAATCTGCTTCAGTTCAAAGTAATTTTCGCCCGACGGGATGCGCACCTTGAGCCACTCGGGGCGACGCGGCGCGGCCGAGCCCAGGCTGATTTGGATAAGCTCGCTCATCAAATTTCCATTTTACCGTCGCTTCAACCGCGCGGCAACCGGAGCAGATTGCCTGTCCGCATTTTCGGTTTTCCATGCGATACTATGCGGCGGCGTCATCATTTCAGTGGAAGGCGTTTTGCCCCGTGGAGACGCGATGAGCGAACCAGGTCGTCAGGTCGAGGCGGGTCCCAGCGCAGCGGTTCCGCATCTTCGCCGCGTGCTGTCACTTTGGGACTTAATCTTCTACGGCATTGTCCTCACCCAACCCATTGCCGCCATTCCGCTTTATGGTGTCGCGGAGGAGCTTTCTCATGGCCAGCTTCTGTTGACCCTGGAGGTCTCGATGTTGGCGATGCTGGTGACCGCCATCAGCTATGGGCGCATGGCGGCCCTCTATCCGGCAGCCGGTTCCGCGTACACTTACGTCAGCCGCGGCTTGAATCCCTACCTCGGCTTTATGGCCGGATGGGCCATGTTTCTCGGCTATCTGCTTCAACCGCTCATCAACACGGTTTGGATTGCCACGGCCCTCCACTACCGCTACGTGCCGCAAATCCCCTATTTCGCTCTCGCCATATTGATTGCCATGATCTTCACGTTTTTGAACCTGCGAGGTGTCCACACCACAGCGGTCGCCAACCGCATCTTGCTGGCATTTATGTGCCTGGTGATTGTCGCCTTCATTGTCCTGGCGATTCGATTCCTGTACGTGACGGGCGGGCCGAGCGCGCTCTTCTCCAGCAAGCCGATTTATGACCCCAAGACTTTTAACTTCCACTCCTTGTGGATCGCTACCTCGTTTTCCGCCCTGACGTATATTGGCTTTGACGGCGTGACAACGCTGGCGGAGGATGTGGAAAACCCGCGCCGCAACGTTCTGCTCGCCATTGTGATGGTCGTGCTGTTTACGGGACTGTTCAGCGGGTTACAGGTTTATCTGGGCCAGTTGGTCTGGCCGAGTTATCATTTTGCCAACCCTGAAACCGCTTTCATGGATATCTGCCGGAGAGTGGGCGGTGTGGTTCTCTTTGAAGCGATGGGAGCCGTGCTCATCGTCGCCGCCTTCGGGAGCGCGTTGGGCGGGACGCTGGGAGCAGCCCGAATTCTGTTCGGCATGGGCCGGGACAACATTCTGCCGGGCCGTTGCTTTGCCCATTTGAGCGCCAAGAAGCTCAACCCCACTTACAACATTGTCATCATCGGCGGGCTGGCGTTGGTAGGGGCACTTTTTCTGAACTTTAAGGATGCGGGAGAAGTGCTGAACTTTGGCGCCTTCGTGACATTTATGGGGGTCAACCTCGCCGCCTTCTGGCAGTTTTTTGTGCTGGGGGTTCCGGGACGGCAACGTCGTATCGTTCAGGACGCTGTGCTGCCGCTCTTTGGGCTTGCCTTCTGCGGCTGGATATGGTGGGGACTGGACCGAACCGCCATGATTGTGGGCGGGCTGTGGTTCGTCGTTGGATTGATTGTGGTCGCCGTGACGACCCGCGGTTTCCGCAAGGCGCCGGCGGCTATTGACTTTAGCGATTCGTAAACGCGCGATCCGCTTCTTCCCGGCTCCTTCGCAAACCCACGCTCTGCGGACTCCCGCAGCGAGACGCACCGAAGATTGAGTGACCTTCATGGGAGGCACCTATGGCTTGGATCAAAATGATTGAGCCGGAAGCTGCCGAGGGCGAACTGAAGGAAGAGTACGACCAGGCCCTCCAGCGCGCTGGAAAGGTATTTAACATCCTCAAGATTCAGAGCCTAAACCCTCGCACGCTGCGCGCCTCGATGAAGCTTTATTGGGCCACGATGCATGCGCCGTCCGGCCTTACCCGAGGCGAACGCGAACTGTTGGCGACGGTGGTTTCATGGGCCAATCACTGCTTCTATTGAATCCAAGCCCACGGAGAGGATCTCCGTCAGGAAACTCAAGATGCCGAACTGGCTCGAAGCGTGAAACAGAATTATAGGCTGGCCAAGCTTTCGCCCCGGCAGAGAGCCTTGGCCCAATTCGCCGAGCAGCTCACTCGCAATCCTGCCAGTCTCCGGCGCCAAGACATTGACACCCTGCGACGGCACGGACTTTCGGACACCGACATCCTCGATGCAGTGGAGGTCATTGGATTTTTCAATTACATCAATCGCGTGGCCGACGGCTTAGGGATTGATCTCGAACCGGAAATGTCCGCTTAGAGGGTCCCTCGGTCGAAGCCGCCAAACCGACCGCGTTAACTTCATCGTCTCTAGAATCTAGCTTGCGACGGCATGCGGCCGCGCGTCCCAACAGCAGGGCTTTAGGCTCCTTCGGTATGGGCGATTCATGGTAAATTGAAGCCAGGAAACATCTGATGAATCCCCCGCGCCGCCGCTTTACCCAACTGGACATTTTGTGGTTGGTATTTTTATCGGGTCTGGCGGCCCTGAAAACCCAAGATGAATTCCACAAAGACCTGATTCTGTTGGCCATCGGGCTGTTTCAGATTTTTGAGCATCGTTTTCTTGGCCTCGTTCGCGAGCGAGGCAAAGCTTATAGCGTGCTGATTAAAATCGGCCTTGCCACGTTGCTGGTGGCGCATACGGGCGGCATCAATTCGCGTTACAGCTATTATCTGATTTTTACGCTGCCGGTCGCCACGGCGGCGATGTTCTATGGCGTCTGGGCCACTTTGGGCTGGACGGCACTCGCCTCGGCGGCTTACTGTTCCAATCTGATTCCGTTGCTTCCGGAATATCAGCTTACGCGAAGCGGCACCATTGAGTTGGCGATTCGCAACTTGTTCTTCTTTTTGGTGGGGATTTTGGTGAACCGTTTTGTGAGCGAAACGCGACGCCAAGCCGAACAACTTCGGGAGACGCATCTGCGGCTCCGGCAAGCGGAAGCGGAAGCGAGACGGTCTGAACGCTTGGCAGCCCTCGGACAAATGACAGCGGGGCTGGCGCACGAGCTGCGGAACCCGCTCGGCGTCATTCAGGCCTCGGCCGAAACGCTCGGCAAGGAGCCACCGCCCGGGGGCGCGCTGGCCAAGGAGCTGGCGGGGTACATCTCCAGTGAAGTTCAGCGTCTGAACACCTTGGTGAGCCGCTTCCTGGATTTTGCCCGACCCCACAATTTGGAGAAGCACCCCGAGGACATTCCCACCCTTGTGGAGCGGGCCTTGAAGGCGGCCGCTGACCGCTGGGCCCATTCCGAAATCAAGGTGGAACGCCGGATTGACCAAGGGCTTCCGCGAATCCCGGTGGATGCGGCGCTGGTCGAGCAAGTTTTTATCAACTTGGTTTTCAACGCCTATGAGGCGATGGGCGGCGAGCACGGCGAACTGCGGGTGGGCATCGAGGCGGCCAAGTCCAACGGCACCCCAGGCGTCGAAATCACCATTGAAGATACCGGCCCCGGCATTTCGCCGGAGCTTCAAGAACAGATCTTCAATCCGTTTTTTACGACCAAGCCGACGGGCGTGGGTTTGGGCCTTTCGATTGTATCCAAGATCGTGGACGACCACGGCGGTTCCATTCGCGTTCAGGCGAACAACGGGAAGGGCGCAACCTTTCGCGTGTTCCTCCCGGCGTGAGACGGCCGCGCCCTTCCTGCGGGGCGGCACGGTGAGTCGCCGTTGGGGCGCGCGACAAAGCGATCCTATGCTGACAAACACCCTAGGGGAGCGACGATGGCGACCCTCCTAATCGTTGAAGACGAGCCTAAAATGCGGCGCCTTCTGGAGTTGAACTTGGCCGAGGAAGGTTACGCGGTGCGAACGGCTCCCGATGCCGAGACCGCCCTTAAAATGTTGACTGCGGAACCGGTGGACGCGGTGTTGACCGACGTCAAGCTCCCCGGCATGAACGGCCTGGAATTTCTCCAGGCCGCCAAACGGGTGAACGGTGCCTTGCCCGTCATTGTCATGACGGCTTACGGCACCATCGAAAGCGCCGTGGAAGCGATGAAAGCCGGGGCCAGCGACTACGTCCTCAAACCCTTCTCGCTGGAAGAAATCAAACTCGTAATTCGCAAAGAACTTGACGTTCGTCGTCTGAGGGAGGAGAACCGCTCTTTGCGCGAAGCCTTGGGCCGGCGCTACGAGTTCAAAAACATTGTCGCGCGCAGCGCCAAAATGCAGGAGGTGCTGGCGGCGGTTGAACGTGTGGCTCCCACCAACGCCACGGTCTTGCTCGGTGGGGAAAGCGGCGTCGGCAAGGACTTGCTGGCACGCGCTTTGCATCAGCATTCGCGCCGCGCCGCTGGGCCTTTCGTGAAGATCAATTGCACGGCGATTCCGGAAAACCTTCTGGAAAGCGAGCTTTTCGGTTATGAGAAGGGCGCCTTTACGGGCGCCACATCGTCAAAGCCGGGCAAATTTGAGCTGGCGGACCAGGGCACAATCTTCCTGGACGAAATCGGCGATATGCCCGGATCGCTCCAGGCTAAGCTCCTTCGCGTCCTTCAGGAGCGTGAATTTGAGCGGCTCGGTGGAACGAAAACCTTGAAGGTGGATGTTCGGATCGTTGCCGCCACCAACCAGGATCTGCGGGCCGCGCTGGAGCAAGGAACTTTTCGTGAAGATCTCTACTACCGCCTCAACGTGGTCCCCATTTCCATTCCGCCGCTCCGCGAGCACAAAGAAGACATTCCCTATCTGGTGGACCATTTTATTGCCCGTTTTGCCCGTGAAGCTTCCAAGACCATCACCGGCATCACTCCTGCGGCTCTGAAGCGGCTCATGGATTTTCATTGGCCGGGCAATGTCCGTGAGCTGGAAAATGTCATCGAACGCGCCGTGGTCATGGCGAGCCATGAGAAAATTGACGTGGGCGATATCTACCTGGACATCCCGTCGGCGGCAAACCCGGTAGGCTCAAGGGCGCCTTCGCCGATGGAAGACCAAACGCCGTGGTTGCCGCCCGGCCTCACCCTGGAGCAGTTCGAAGACGAAATTATCCGCGAAGCGATGCGGCGCGCCGGCGGCAACAAGTCCCAAGCGGCGCGCCTATTGGGGCTTTCCCGCAACGCGTTGCGCTACCGGCTGTCTAAAATCGGCGTGCCCGACGACCCCCAGTCGTGAGCAAAAATTTTTCTTCACGTGCTATTCCCACCCCCGCGCCTGCAGGCCGCCGACTGACGATGGGTGTGTTCGTTCAGAATGATTGGTGACACCTTTGGTAGAGTGTCACCATGCAGGTCAAAGGTTTAGGATGGCCCCGCTCCAGGTACCTGGAGCGGGGCCGGGAGGCCCGCAAGCGGCTGGCCTGGTTC
>JAKCCV010000008.1 GCA_021838785.1 Acidobacteriota bacterium
CGGTGCGGCCAAAGGCCAACAGTCCAACTTCCGCCATGGCGCTTGCTGCCTCCGAACCAACGGACCCTTGCTAAGGGCTGGCGCATTCAAATACTCTCGGGTTCGAACAAGGATTTCAACAGAGCCAAATAGCTTCTAGAATCTTTTGTACCGCTGAAAGACCTCCACGGGGTCTTCGCCGCGGGCGAATTCGGCGCGCGCCAAATCTTCCAGACCCGCGATGCGCTCGCACTCGGTGAGCACCCGAAGCGTCAGTTCTTTGGGAATCACCATCACGCCGTCCACATCGCCAAAGATGAAGTCCCCCGGGTTCACCACCACCGTATCCCTCAACTCGCCCGAAACGCGAACCGGAACCTGACTTTTGAGAATGGTATAGCGCCCAAACGCCTCGACCGGCGTTCGGTAGCGCGCAAACACCGGGAAGTTCGCCTCGATCAGCTTGGGCGTGTCGCGAGTTCCGCCGTCAATGAGCGCTCCCACCGCTCCATGGGCGCGCGAGGTGGTGGCGCTCAGCTCGCCATAGATGGCCACGTTGAACGGCGTCCCGCAATCGCGCACTTCGATGCAGGGATAAGTCATCTCGCAAACCATTTTCATGCGCCGGTGCCGCCCGGCTTCGTCCCGCTCGCTGGTCAGTGTGCCCTTCATGGTGAAAGCTGGCCCGGCGAGCTTCATTTCCGGGGCCAAAGGCCTGAACTCGTGTGAGAGCACCTGGTCAGGCAGACCCAGGATGCTCTCCAAGACATCGTAAACCACTCCTGCGTAAAGCCTCCGATAGCGCTCACAGATACGCTCCATCGTCAAATTCTCGATCGTCGGTGTCGAGTCCATGTTGTTCCTCTCCATCTCTTGCCTAGGTTAAGAGCAGCCCGCCGTCCACATAAAGGGTCGTGCCGGTCACGTAATCTGATTCGGGCGAAGCCAGATACACCGCTGCCCCCACAACGTCCTCCACATCTCCGATCCTCTTCCAGGGAATCTTGTTCAGAGTTCGCTCTAGATTGCCAGGCTCGGAGAGGGACTTCCTGGCTTTGTCAATCTGATTTGGCCCCTTTTGATCATCTGATCTGGCCTCACCTAACTTATTGATCTTTCGTGCTGCCTTTCCTTTCTTAATTCCGGGTCTTTGGTGTTGCCTTGTTTCCGCTGGGGCTGGAGCGAAGCCCTGCGGAGCCCGAAGGGCGGAGCGTCTAGGGCGAAGCGACAGGCCCAGCGGAAAAGCGCCGCCGCGGATCCGTCACGTCGTCCTCTTCTGCCGCTTCTCCACCGTCCGCCGGAAGCGGTACGAGTCGTTGCCGGTCTCAATGATATGCGCCCGGTCGGTAACCCGATCCAGAAGGGCCTTGCACAGCCGGGCATTCGGAATCACTTGCGTCCACTCCGAAAAGGGCAGATTGGTGGTCATGACCACCGCCGCCTTTTCGGCCCGTTCAGCAATCACTTGGAACAAGAACTCTGCGCCTACATCGGCCAGCGGCACGTACCCCACCTCATCGATGGCAATCAACTCATACCGGGCCCAGCGGGCCAGCACGCGTCGGAGTTGCAGTTGGTGTTTGGCCTCCACCAGCTCGTTCGCCAGCCCGGCCGTGGTCGCGAATCGCACTCGCCGCTTCTGCCGGCAGGCCGCCACGCACAGCCCGGTCATCAGATGCGTCTTGCCTGTCCCACACTCACCCACGAACAGTACCGGCTCGGCCCGCTCGACATAACCTCCCTCCGCCAATTCCCGAATCTCGGCGGCTGAGATCTTGGGCGACTCGGAGAAATCGAATTCCTCCAGCGTCTTCATCCGCGGCAGGCGCGCATCCCGCAACCGCCGCTCTACCGTGTTCCGTTCTCGTTCTTCTAACTCTGGGGTGAACCCCTAGAGTGGCACAATTTTTTTGTTCACAGTTTCCGTGTTGGTAGAAAGCATTCTTGGATGTTCCAGCAGGGGATGGGGTTCGGGGAAGACATCTGAGTTGTTTGGGTCAAGGGTTTTTCAGGCATGATTCAGCTCCGAGCCTCCTGGATTGAGCTTATGGTAGCCGCCAGCCAGAGCGGCGAGCGACGCCGTCTGAGGGCCTCCAGGTAAAGCTCTTCGTTATAGGGGGTGTGCGTTTGCCAGCAGCGATAGAGGATACGAACCCATTTATAGGCCAGGGCGCGCACGGCAGCGTGGTGCGAAGCGCCGCGCTGGCGCTGCCGGTCATAATAAGCCCGAGCCCAGAGCGAGCGATGAGTGGAGGCGGCAGCGAATTCGTGAAAGGTTTGGCGCAGGAACTTGGGACAGGCCATCCGCCAGTGCACCCCGTGCATCTTGCCGCTGGCTTCGGTGACCGGTGCGACACCGGAGAATTGCTGCAGTTCCTCAGCGCTCTGGAAGCGGTGGCGGTCGGAGCCGAAGGCCGCAGCCAGACGTGGGGCCAAGGCCTCGCCAGCACCCGGCAGACTGTTAAACAGCTCCTGGTCGGGATGCTGGCCAAACAGTCCCTCGATCGCCCGGTCGAGACGCTCCAGGGAGGCGATCACGGCCTGAAGCTGCTCGGCCAGCGTCTGGGCCATCAGCGCCGAGGCCTCCACCAGGGCCCGGTCCCGGGTGAGCGGCAGGGCGTCGTCGATCTGCTGGAAGAGTTGGCCGAGTTCTTCGGCCGACAGCCGGCGATGATCGTGATAGAACCGACGCAGGTGGGGACGGTGTGCTTTCTGGACCGCCTCCAGGGTGGGCCAGGTGCGGAGAAACTCGCAGGCTGCCGGACTGCGCAAGTCCCCGGCCCAATCCAGGGCTTGAGGGAAATAAGTCTTCAGCAGAGCGGTCAGGCGATTGGTCAGGCGGGTACGGTCGGCGACCGTGCGGCGGCGGTGTTCGACCAGCAGGCGTAGCTGCCGGGTCAGGGCGTCGTCGGGCTGCCAGGCTCGCAGGCGATCACGGTGGGTATGGACCAGCTCCAGCAACAGATCCGCGTCGGCGGGATCGCTCTTGGCACCGCTGGTGGCAAAGGCCTCGCGGTAGCGCGCCAGAGTCTTGGGCGGCACCGGATAGAGCAACAGGAAATCGTAGCTCATCAGAGCATAGATCACCGCCCCCGCGATTGCTCCAGCGCCAGGGCGATCTTGCCCTGCGGAAAACGGGCACGCATTTGAGCGATCTAGGCGTGCAGGGTTTCGGGTTTTTGTTCCACAGTGAACCGCTCGACCCGCGGCGAGTCAGCAGTTTGGAGACGAATTTCATGGCTCTGGTCAGCCCAGTCCAGGCCCACCCATGCCACAACTTCCAGCTTCGAAGCAGGTCTTTGCATTGTAATCCTCCGAGCAGGAGTGGGGAAGAGACGCGAGCCCGGACCGCGCGCAGCCCTTATAGAAGAGTCATCGGCATGACCGCATCTGAGTATGCGTTTCTGGTCCGAGCGCCCCGCCCGCTCGAAGGTCTTCCCCTAGTCGTCGAACGTCGGGGGACGAAATTCGTAGCGGAGCGAGGCGTTTCCTCCGTCGGCTGTTTTATCGCATCGGAGATCATCTGTCGAGACTTGATCACAGGCTTTACTTCATTGATGAGGTTCCGGGTGCCTTTGGCACCCGGCTTAGAACTATAAGGGGACTCTATCGCCGTCCCTTCCCCGAACCCCATCCCTTGCTGGAAGATACACAAATGCTTTCATCGAACACGGAAACTGTGAACAAAAAAATTGTGCCACTATAAGGGTTCACCCCAATTCGGAGGGAACAGATAGGGAACAACAGGCCCCGTATACGGTATAAAACCATGCTACATGACCGAAGAAGAAGCCAAGCGAACCAACAAGATACAAGATTTAGCTTGCCTTGGGCGCAAGAGGTCCCCGGTTCAAATCCGGGCGCCCCGACCAATTGCTGATAGCTTACGTAGCTTGCCTGCTTCCGAATCCCTTCAAAAAAGGCTTCCATTAAGCCCGGATGGTTGCCGGGCGCTCGAAGAATTTCAGACTCCATCAAGTCGGGGGGGGAAGTTGGGTGGGGCTGACGGTGAGTGCTGTAAAGGCAACCGCAGGGTCAGGCGCTGTTCTTGCGCCTCGCTTAGCGGAGGCCGGCCAGCCAACGAATCAAAAGCACCAGGCCCGCCAGGAACTTCACAGCGTCTAAACTGGTGAAGGCGCCGTGAAGCATCCAAAAGCGGCGCATTTGGGGCGGCTGAGGTGTGCGCGGCGCGAAGTCGAGCGTGCGGCCGAGCGAGGTCATCCAAGGGGTAACGATGAGCGTTAGGGCCACGACCAGCGCCAGCATCCCACTGACGACAGCTACGCCCACGGTATCGCGCGGCATTTGCCGCCACAACAGGCCGAGCAAGACCACGCCCAGCAGAATCTCCACCCAGCCGTAAGCTCGAAAATAGCGCCGGTTAATTTCCGAGGCGGCGTAGCGGAGCACCTGTCGTGTCGGTTCATCGCCCAGAGGCTCAACGGCCTGGCTGAAGCGCGGGTCGGGCGACTTCAGGATTCGCTCGACCGTCGAAAATGTTCGCGTGGCTGCAAACCACACGAAAAGGTTCAGGCCAATCCAAAAGGTGAGAAGGGCCGTGGCGACAAGTTGGGAGGACACCATGAGCCTGCCTCTTTGGGCCGAGCCTTGGCCCGGCGTGGACGGCGCAGGAGGTGGCGGCAAGCTCGGCCGGTTCGCGCTTGCGAGCGAACTTTGCGCGCGGCGCCGCGTCTCCAAGCTGGCCCGCGTATTATACCCCAGGCCGTGGCGGGGCGCTGGCCAGAGTTGGTTTGGTTCGCGTGGTGCGTGCATCCGCTTTGCTTTGGCGGAGATGTCACGCCGATGCTCGTGCCGGGTTACTTCCCGATGCAAGCCGCGGCTGCCACAGCCGCCAGCCCGGTTCAAAACGAGCATCCCACGCCCACGCGCAGGACGAGCGGGTCACTCACGGCTGAGAGTCCGAAGGCGGGTTCCAAGCGAACGGACCAGCGACGTGAAATTTGATAGCCGAAGACCGGCCCAACGTACTGTTGTTCTCTGTGCCAGTAGAATCCGAAATGGTGGGCGTTGCCGAGCGCCCCGATCATCTCCAACCCCACTCCCAGACGGCGTAGCGAAAGGGGCGGCGGCGCGGCCATTTGCGCCTCTCCGGCCATTCGCATTCCCATCCACCGCGCTTCGCGATAGATTCCCCAGGCGTACCCGAAATCATTCTCCCCGTTTTGAAGGTTGGTCTCGCTGATAAAGTTAAACGTGACGTTCAGCCGGCCCCAGTCGTGATAGACGATGGCGCGTTGTTCAAAGGTGTGCGCGGCGGTTCGCCTGGCCACGGCGAGCGGACCCGTGAGGTCCTCGCCGCCAAATCCACTAACCTCCATTTTGTAGAGCGCGGCGGCGTTCAAATCCTCGTATTCTCCGTAAACCGTAAAGTGCAGCCAGCGGTCGCGCGGGAAAAGCTGGAGATAGGTATTGAAGCGAAGCCCGCCGAAAGTTCCAGGCAGTCCGGAAATCTTTTGTCCCTCCGCCATCGCCCCTACGGTCCATCGCGACGTCACGCCGTACTCGGCCATGCCCATCTCCGTAATGAAATCGTTTCCCTGCTGCGCGACTTGGAAATCCGGCAAAAACATCAACATGCCGTGGCCTTTCGGCTCCGGGTAATTGATCGCCGTAAAAAAGGGGTCCATTGGCATTTGCGCGCGGGCGCGAGCGGACATCGGACCCGCCGCCATCAGCGCTAGAAATAAAATTAGGATTGTCTTCGTGCCTGGCAGTGCTTCCGCACCTAGCAGGCCACAGCGGAGAAACTCCCTTTGGTTTTTGCTCATTGCCTCGCTCCCTTTTCTGCGGCTCCTACGGCCGATGGGTTTAGGTTGCAGTTCAGCCCGGCCCTACGACCGGGAGGCTTCCTCATTTGGTTGAGGTAGGTGACCAGAGCCCAGATTTCTTGGTCACTCAACTGCCCGCTCCACGCCGGCATGGCCGTCCATCGAATCCCGTGCTTAATGACATAAAAATTTTCGAACTCCTCCATGTCGGTTGGCTCTTTTGGGAATTGCGGCGCCGGCGGATAGAGACTGACTCGCCATGCACTCTCGGCGCTGTTCATCGCCCCGTGACACGCGGCGCAGTACGTCGCGTAGAGTTTTGCCGCACGGGCCAGGTTCGTCGCCGTCGGTCGGACAGGATCGTTCAAGTGGGGAGCGTACCGGTCGAGCGCGGCATCCAACGCCTCCATCGCGCGTCTTTTCTCGAATGTGGAGGGCGGGATATCGGCGCGAGGGTCAACATATCCCTGCTCCACGTACATGAGGGCCCCCATCCCCATAACGGACGCGGCGACGATCGCGAGACCAAGGCCCGTAGCGATTCCGAAGAGGAATTTCCGCATGTCAGTTGTCTCCTGTTTTTCTTGCTCAATTTCGGCACGGGTGCGTGCCACCCAAGCGGCGACGTGCGCATCAACCGCGCCAAGAAGCAGACAGGTGTCGGGAGTTCCCGCGCGGCCCTACGACCGGACAGTCAAGGGGAGGGTTAAATCCGAAGGAAGGATTCTTTCAGGCAGACTTGTCTTCCGTTCACAACGCCCGGAGGTCCATGCGAACCCCCCGCGTAAGTGGCCAAGGAACGAAGTTGGGAAAGAAGAGATGCCCTTGGAGCCGCAGTGAGCGGGACAACAGGAAGATGAGGAACCGAGCCGGCTAAGTCCGCGGCCGGCGAGGCCAGTACGGACGAGTGGCCGTGCCGGGCGCAGTCGGAGTGGTGCGGCAAGCTGCCCGCCTTCGGCGAATGGGCGCCGCAGCGTCCGGCGTGCCCGTCCAGCGACTGGGCCGGGCACGTCCCAAATTGACAAAACAACGCGCAATAGGTTGGGTAGGCCGAGGTGAGGCTCAACGTTGCCGCCAGCGTCAGCGCCAGTAAGCCGCAACGTCTGTTCCGTTCAGTTCCCATATCTTGTCCAAAGCGTCCAGAAGAGCGTATCAGATTGCGCGCTGCCTGTCAACGGGCTTGCGCCGTGTTCAGTATATACAATGTGCTCGGGCGTTCGAGGCGGCGGTGAACTCGAGCGCTGCGGCGGAATGTTGAAATGACATGGGCTTGGCTGTGAAATGTGGCTTGACCTCGGCGGGTAGAGTGTTAAATTTAGAAAGAGGGCCACACTTCAAGATGGAAAGAAGCAAAAAGAAGAGCGAACCAGCGGGCTGTTAACAATGACTGAACTTGAACTCAAGGAGCGGCGGCTCAAGGAAACGTTGAATGAGTTATCTTCGCTCGTGGTGGCCTATTCCGGCGGGGTGGACTCGGCCTACTTGGCTTATGCGGCGCATCAGGTTCTGGGCGAGCGAATGCTCGCCGTCACAGCTCTGAGCGCGAGTTATGCCGATCGCGACCGCAAGGAAGCCGAAGCCCTCGTGCGACGCTGCCGGTTTCCTCATGAATTCATCGAGACCGAGGAGCTTTCCGATCCGAACTACCGCGCTAATCGTCCTGACCGCTGCTTCTTCTGCAAAGATGAGCTGTTCACGAAACTGGATGCTTTGGCGGCCGAACGTGGGTTTGCGGCGGTGGCCTACGGGGTGAACGCCGACGACCAAGGCGATTGGCGGCCGGGCCAGCGCGCCGCGCTCAAGCACCGGGTTCTTGCGCCACTGCTCGATGCTGGCCTGACCAAGGCCGACATTCGTGAGCTGGCTCGCCAAGCCGAAATTCCCGTCTGGAATCGTCCCGCTTCGGCATGTCTCGCTTCCCGCATCGCTTACGGCATCGAGGTGACGCCGGAACGACTGGCCGTCGTCGAGCGGGGCGAGGAGGCGCTGAGGGCGCTCGGCTTCCGGCAATTTCGCGTCCGCTACCACGATCAACTGGTGCGTATTGAAATCGCGCCGGATGAACTGCCGCGCGCGCTCGATCCCGAAATGGCTCGGCAGTTTGTCGCCATCTTTAAGCCGCTCGGATTTGCCTTCGTCACGCTTGATCTCGAAGGCTACCGGCGCGGTTCGCTTAACACCCACCTCGCGACCCTTCAAAAACCTGTGCCCTGAGCGCTCGTTCGATGGATGAGTTGGAGCGCGACCGGAGCAGGTGTATGTCTCCGGGAAGGCCTGCGCGCCGGCGGCGCCTCGGCGGGGCGCAGTTGGGTGGGTACGGCGCGACCCCGCTCGGCTCCGAGATGAGGGAGCTTGGCGAATGATGCGCGGTCGCTTACGGAACACGAACCGCGTCTTTCATCGCGCAAAATCCTTGGCAATCCGCATCGTGTGGGTATGAATCTGCACGGTGTCTTCGAGCTTGCGCGCGTAGCCGCCGGCGAGCGTGATGACCAATGGGATCGCGAGCGTGTGCGCGCGCCCGATGACCACCCGGTCGCGCTCGGCGAGGCCTTCGAGGGTCAACTTTAGCCCGCCTAATTGATCTTCGCGGTAAGGATCGGCGCCGGCCAGATAAAAAATGACGTTGGGTGAAAAACTTTCGAAGATTCTATCCAGGCTCTGCTGAAGAAGACGCAAATATTCCTTGTCGCCTGTACCATCGGGCAAGTTGATGTCAAGCGAACTGGGCGGTTTGGGATAAGGATAATTATTTTCCTGGTGCATGGAGAAGGTGAAGACCGAAGAATCGCCGGCAAAGATGGCGGCCGTGCCGTTCCCTTGATGGACATCGAGGTCCACGGTCAAGGCGCGCTCGATGAGTCGGTGCTTCTGCAGGCGGCGGATGGCGATGGCCACGTCGTGCAGCACGCAGAAGCCCTCGCCGTGGTCGGGAAAAGCGTGATGAAAGCCGCCGCCAATGTTGGCCGCCATGCCCTCTTCAAGCGCCAGTCGCCCGGCTAAAATCGAACCGCCCGCCGAGAGCCACACGGCGCGCACCAGCTCAGGAGAATAAGGCACTTCCATCCGCAAAATTTCAGTGTAAGAGAGTTTGCCGTTTTTCAATTTCCAGATGTACTCTCGCTCATGAACCAGCGCCACATCGTCATCCGAGGCTGGCTCGGGCTCAACGAAGTCGTTGGGCTTGGCCACGCCATCCTCCAGCAATTTCTGCCGGACGAGTTTGTACTTGACTGCCGGGAAGACGTGGTCGCCCAGGTGAAGATCGTATTGGTCGGAATAGGCAAATTTCATCAGGCGATCAACGCACCCGGGTAAAGTGTTCAACGGTCGGAAAGAGTTCGTAGAAATGATGCGGAAGCCGCTTCCATTCCTGATAGGTCGCCGACTGCCGGAACCCCAGGGTATGATCCTCGGCGGCGCGCCACCATACGAGAAGCAGGTACTTGCCCTGCGTTTCGATGCATTGGTGCAGTTCGTGCGACAGGCAACCCTCGCACGAGGGAACCAGGGGCCTCGCCTGAGTGAAGGCCCGCTCAAATTCCCGTTCTCGACCCGGTTTGAAGCTCAAGATTGCGGCTTCCAGAATCATCGTCGTTGGGCGGACCGGGCCGCCTTCTTGCGGCTCCCGGCCAAAACGGACTACTCCACCGTCACCGACTTCGCCAAGTTTCGCGGCTGATCCACGTCGCAGCCGCGCAGCACGGCGGTATGATAAGCCAGCAGTTGCAGAGGCACGACCTCCAGAATGGACGAGAGCAGCTCGTGGGTGGGGGGCAAGGCGACGAGATGGTCAGCCATGTCGCGCACCTCGCGGTCGCCTTCGGTGACCAAAGCCACGATCGCCGCGCCGCGCGCTTTCGCTTCCTTGATGTTGGCAAGCGTGCGCTCGTAGCGGACGCGGGAATCGGCGGCGTTCCAATCGCAGGTGGCAATCACCACCACGGGCAGGGCATCGGCGATCAGCGCGTTGGGGCCATGCTTCATTTCGCCAGCGGGATAGGCCTCGGCGTGCGTGTAGGCCAGCTTTTTCATCTTCAGCGCCCCTTCGAGTGCCACCGCAAAATGCACCCCGCGGCCCAAATAGAGGAAATCCGACGCGCGATGATAGTGGCGTGCTAACTCTTCAAACTCCTCGTCTTTTTGCAACACCGACTCGAGTGCGCGGGGCAGGACGGTGAGCGCTTGAAGCAGCGGAATCGAAGCTTCGCGGGATAGCGAGCCGCGCACTTGCCCCAAATAGACGGCGAAGAGAAAAAGCGCGGTCAATTGGGCGGTAAAGGTTTTGGTTGAGCCGACACCGATTTCCGGTCCGGCGTGCGTGTAAATGGTGCCGTCGGCTTCGCGCGGCACCATGCTGCCGAGCACGTTGCAAATGGCCAGGGTTTTGGAGCCTTTGCTCCGCGCCTCGCGCTGGCCGGCAATGGTATCCGCGGTTTCGCCCGACTGGGTAATGAGCAGCGTGAGCGTGTGGGGCTCAACCAGCGGGTCGCGATAACGGAATTCCGAGGCGTAATCCACCTCGACCGGGATGCGCGCCAGCCGCTCCAGCATGATTTTGCCGGCAAGCGCGGCGTGGCGCGAGGTTCCTGCCGCCACGATCTTGACCTCGCGAAAAGAACGGAAATCCTCTTCTGTAATTTCCATTTCGTCCAAAAAAACCTGGCCGGAGCCGGGGGAAACTCGGCCCAGGGCGGTGTCGCGCACGGCGCGGGGCTGCTCATAAATTTCCTTGAGCGTGAAATGACGAAAGCCGCCCTTTTCCGCCAAGACGGGGTCCCAGGTGATGTGCTGGACGCGGCGTGTGATCGGGCGGCCCTCGAAGTCGCTCAATTGCACGCCGGCGGGGGTTAAAACGGCCAAGTCACCATCATTCAAGAAGAAAAGATCGCGTGTGTGATAAAGAATGGCGGGCACGTCGCTTGCCACCAGGTATTCGTCTTTTCCCAGGCCGATGACAGCGGGCGGGCCCTGCCGCGCCGCCACAATTTTGTTGGGGTCGAGCGTGGTGATGACGGCCAGGGCAAAGACGCCCGTTAGTCGCCGCACGGCAGCGCGCGTCGCATCGTCCAAATTGGGGCCATTGGGCCGCGTGGAGTTCAAGTATTTCTCAATCAGATGGGCGATGACCTCGGTGTCAGTTTCGGTGCGGAAGGTGTGGCCTTCCGCCACCAGCTCCTGCTTGAGTTCCAGATAGTTTTCAATGATACCGTTATGGACCACCGCCACTGCGCCGTGACAGTCGCAGAGCGGGTGAGCGTTTTCTTCAGTGGGCGAGCCGTGTGTGGCCCACCGAGTGTGCCCGATGCCGTATGTCCCCTCGACGGGATGCAACCGCACCACATCCTCGAGGTTGCGCAGCTTTCCCAGGGCGCGACGAACCTCCAGCCGGTGGTCTTGAATCACGGCCAAGCCGGCCGAGTCGTAGCCGCGATATTGGAGGCGTTGCAAGCCCTCCAGCAGGACGGGCGCGACGCGCTTGTTGCCGATATAGCCGATGATCCCCGACATGAATTTGGATTCTCGCTCGACAAGCCATGCAGCTCGGTGGCGGCCGCAGCGATGGCCAGCTCGATTATAGCAGAGGCCGCGTGCTGCCCGACGTAGGGTTGGCTGCTGCCGGCTGAACTCAGGTTCGATAGGAGGCGTTGATGTCCACGTAGCGGTGCGTCAAATCGCAGGTCCACATGCGAGCCGCCGCTTGGCCTTGATGGAGATTGAGGCGCAACAGCACTTCCTTTTGCGCCAACTCTTTTTTGGCTGCGGCTTCATCAAAGCCGGCGTCGAGCCCGCGACGACAAAGCGCCAGGCCGTTCACCCAAATATCTATCTTCTCAGGGTCAAAACGCGCGCCGGAATAGCCGGCGGCGCAGAGAACTCTTCCCCAGTTGGGATCATTGCCATAAAGCGCGGTTTTGACCAGCGGCGAATTGGCGATGGCGCGGGCGGCGCGCTCAGCGTCGGCTTCATTGCGCGCGCCCAGGACCTCAACGGTAACGAGTTTGGTTGCGCCCTCGCCGTCGCGGGCGATCATCTTGGCGAGCGTTTGGCAGAGTTCCACCAGGCCGGCTTCGAACCACCGTGCGTTGCCCTCGACGATTTTGACGCCCGCATAACCGTTGGCCAGCACCAGCACCGTGTCATTGGTGGACGTGTCGCCGTCCACGCTGACGCGGTTGAAGGATTGGCGCACAGCGGACCGCAGCAGGCGTCCCAACAAGGCCGGGGACACTTCGGCGTCCGTCGCAATAAAAGAGAGCATCGTGGCCATGCGAGGGTGGATCATGCCGGCGCCTTTGGCCACCCCTGCCAAATGAACGGCGCGGCCGCGGAACTCGGAGCGCAATACGCAGGATTTGGCGAACGTGTCCGTGGTCATGATGGCGTGCGGCACTTCGGCGGCGTTCTCAGACGACAGTCGCTCGACCAGGCCGGGAAGCTGTCCGAGGACGAGGTCCGTAGGGAGCGGCACGCCAATGACCCCCGTCGAGCAGACGAGGACTTGGTTCGACGGAATGGCCAGCCGTCGGGCAACGGCTTGGACCGTGCGCTCGGCGGCTTGGCGGCCCAGGCGGCCCGTTCCGGCATTGGCGTTGCCGGAGTTAACCACAATGGCCCGCGCACGGCCGCGGCTTTGAGCCAGGTTCCGACGTGAAACGACCACGGGTGCTGCGGCGGCGCGGTTGGAGGTGAAGGTTCCGGCGGCCGTGGTCTCGGCGCCTTCGGACACAATGAGCGCCAGGTCGAGCGCGCCCGGCTTCTTTTTGAAGCCAGCGGCCGCCGCCGCGGCTCGAAAACCCTTGGGCGTTCCCAGGTGACCTTCCGTTGCTTCCCAACGTTTCATGGTCGTGACGCGCCTCCCTCCAATATCGGATCGGCCGGCGGGGGTTGGGTCTTCGCCGGCAACGGAGATTTCTGAGTGTAGCAGAGATTTTTCCGGTCGCTGAAAGGAGGATAACAAGCCTGGCGGCTTTTTTGATGCGCCTTGCCGCAACCGGCTCAAGGGCCTTGGTTGTGCTCAGATTTCACTTCACCGGCAGGAGCTTTAAAACACCCGGCGATGGAGGCGAGGGACTGGGCGGCCCCGCCACCCTGATGGTGCGAAGGGTTTCCTCGCACGCCTGCTCATAGAGGCTGACGTCCGAGCCGCCGGTCGAGCAGTCGGCGCGGACGATATAGGCGGGAGAGATGATGTGTGCCGTGATGAGCATCGCTTGGCCTTGCTCCTCCCAAATCATGGCGGCGTTTCTTCCCTGGATGGGCGAGGGATCAAAGCGATACTGGGGAATATTGTCGTAGTCGCCGCGCGTTTCCCACTTGGCTAGGAGTTGCGGAGAGAATTGGGCGGCTTGGCCGGGATTCGGCTCGGAGGTGATGGTCAGCGTGGGGCCGCTTGAGAAGATTCCGGAGCGGTAGATTTTCACGCCGCCAGGAAAATCCTGCACCTTGCCGTAGATGCCGGCAGCAACTTCCATGCTAATGCCGAGGCGAGGATTTTGATAAGGCAATAAATTGAGTGCCGCCGTCTCCTGCGCCAGGCGATAACGCGGATACCATTTGGCCAAAACGTATTCGAAGCTGAGCCAGGCGCCACCAATGATGAGCACTCCCAAGCCGAAAACGATTTGGGGCGAGATTTTGATTTTCATCCGTCCTTCATCATAACGCCGCGGGGCAGCCGCCGCAATGACCCGGAGCAGTTTCCACCCGCTGCCCAAGGGAATAGCGAAAGACACACGGTCGAGATGCTTGAGGAGCGTGGGGAAACGACGATCCCATTTTTGCGAAGTGTTCGATGGAGCATCAGAGGAGTCGGGAAAATGCCGATGGGTCGAGGGCCAGGCAGGTGTCAGGAGTAAAGCCGCCGTCTCATGCGCATTGTCGTCGCGCCCAGAGGCGTCACTCGGAGCGCCCCACAGGTTCCACCAACGCTTCGAGGGAATGGATCAACCGGGCCTCGAGTTCTATTAAGGTTGATGGTGTCATACCGCAGGGGTAACGGACACAGCCTGGGAGGCCAACCGATACTTCACCGAGCAATTAAGGCCGCACGGGCTTTGAGCCTTGGCCGACGGCGTGCGGCGTGCGCTTGGGATCTTGGCGGGGAAGGGCATAGATGATTTCGCCCGGGCGCGCAAAGTGCATTCGTTCGCGGGCGATTTTCTCGATGGCTTGGGGATTGGATTTGAGCGCCTGAATTTGCTGGGAAAGTTGTTTATTTTTCTGCTCGAGCGCGCGCACCTGCTGCTGTAACGCCCGAAATTCCTTTTGCTGGCGACGCATGGCAAGGTAGCCGTGCGGCCCGAAAATTTCATGCGCGAGGAGCAGCAGAGCGATGACAGCCAACACGCCGATGGCCTTGCGGCGAAGTCCTTGGTGTTGGTCAGGGGTGGGCATCATGGTTCGGTCACAAAATCCTTGGCTACTTGCAGAAGACGATTCATTTCGCCCTCCGAAGCGGCTTCGGCATAAAGGCGCACCACCGGCTCTGTGCCGGAGGGACGCATCAGCACCCACGAGCCGTCCTCCCGAATCAGCTTCAACCCGTCGGTGCGATCTATCTTGGCGACTTTGCGCCCGTCGAAGCGATCGTAATCCCGCCGAAGCTTTTCCAACAGCCGCTGTTGCGTCTCGGGCTTGAGCGTCAGGTTGATTCGGGTTGTGGAGCACGGCCCGACTTTTTTGAAGAGCGCTTCAAGCTGCTGCTTCACCGATTGTCCCCGGTGGGCGATGGTCTCCGCCACCAGTAGCCCCGCGAGGATGCCGTCTTTTTCCGGCACGTGGCCGCGAATCGTCATGCCGGCGCTCTCTTCGCCGCCCAGCACCACTTTGTCTTCCTTAATCAGTTCGCCGATGTATTTGAACCCCACCGGCGTTTGGTAAATCGGCACGTGATGGTAGCGCGCCACTGCATCGAGCAGGTGAGTGGTCGCCACGCTTCGCCCGATTCCTCCCGGAATCTTCCGCGCCTCAATCAAATAATCCGCGACCACGGCCAGAATGTAATTGGGATGAATCCAGGTTCCGTCGGCGTCCACCACGCCGAAGCGGTCGGCGTCGCCGTCAGTTGAGAGGCCCACCACGCATTTCTCCGCCTTGACGAACCCTGACAATTCCTGAAGATTTTTCTCGCTCGGCTCCGGCCCTACGCCGGAGAAAAGCACGTCGCGAAAATCGTGCAGCGTGTGGACGGCGGCGCCGGCTTCCCTCAACAAGTCGTTCAAGTAGCCGCGACCCGTTCCGTAAAGCGGGTCATAGGCGATTTTCAGCTTGGCCTGACGGATGGCCTGGAGGTCCACTTTCTCGCGCAGGCTGTCGAGGTAGGCTGGACGCGGATCGGCGGGTCGTTGGAGCGGCGCGGTAAAGTTGGGCCCTTGAACCGAGAATTCTCCGGCCTGCGCCCGGCCGGCCAGCTCCTCAATTTGGCGGGTGATTTCCGGCAAGGCGGGAGCTCCGTCGGCGCTTGAGAATTTGAGGCCATTGTACTCGGGCGGATTATGGCTGGCGGTGATGTTGACGCCGCCGTCGAGCCGGCTGTGGAGAATTTCGTAGGCGAGCGCCGGGGTCGGATCGGCCCTCGCGCACCGCCACGTTTCGACGCCGTGCGAAGCGAAAATCTCCGCCACCGTGGCGGCGAATCTTTCCGACAAAAACCGTGTGTCGTAGCCCACGATCACGCGCGGCCGGCCTGATTGCGTCAGGAGAAATTGCGCGATGCCCGCCGCGGCCAGTCGAACGTTTTGAAACGTGAAGTCTTCGGCGATGATGCCGCGCCAGCCCGACGTGCCGAAGTGGATAGGGTGGTTGCGTCCCATAGCCCGACCATTGTATCGTTAGGGGCTTACCGCTGCAACGAGGGCGCGTGAACTCCCCATCGCGCCAGGGCGGGACCAGCCCCTTCGGCCTCGACGGAGGCTCGGAGATTCGCATGACCGACAAGCTCGTCATCTTCGTCACCGTGGGCAATCGCCGCGAGGCGCGCAGGATTGCCAAACGTCTGGTGAATTCTCGCCTCG
This sequence comes from Acidobacteriota bacterium, assembly GCA_021838785.1. GTDB lineage: Bacteria > Acidobacteriota > Terriglobia > UBA7540 > UBA7540 > JAKCCV01. Next base: position 15,785 of record JAKCCV010000008.1, read on the forward strand.
CTGCCTGCGTCAGCTTGATGGCGCCCGTCGAGTCGGTCTATTGGTGGCAGCGCAAGGTGGAATCGAGCCGCGAAGTGTTGCTCATCGTCAAAACGCGGCGCGGATTATTCCCCCGGGTCGAGACCGAAATCAGAAAGTTGCACACCTATAAGACGCCGGAGATCATCTGCCTGCCCATCATCGAGGGCTCGGCGGACTATCTCAAGTGGCTCGATGATTCCGTGACACCCGCCGATGGATCCAGGGACCGCTAGCTACGACACTCGCTTCCGTGTCGCGGGCCCTTCACGGCGAAGAATCCCGCGGCGCCGGCTGGCGCATCAGAGCTTCAGCCCCGCCGGTCGCTCGCGCCCGTCAAATGTTTTCTAGCGCCTGCTCCAAATCGGCGATCAAATCCTCGACATCTTCAATGCCCACGGAGATGCGCACCAGGCCGTCGGTAATGCCGAGCCTTTGACGTTGCTCGGGTGGGACGCTCGCGTGTGTCATCGTCGCCGGATGCGAAATCAGCGTCTCGACGCCGCCCAGGCTTTCCGCGAGCGAGCAGAGCCGGACGGACTTCAGAACCTTTTTCGCATTTTCAAGCGAGCCGGTTTCAAATGACAACATGCCGCCAAAGCCGGTCATTTGCTTTTTAGCCAGCTCGTGCTGCGGGTGACTCGCAAGGCCGGGATAATGCACCCTTTTGACCTTGAGATGCTCGGACAAAAATTTGGCGACGGCCAGGCCGTTCTCATTGTGTTGGCGCATGCGGACGGCAAGCGTCTTGACGCCGCGCAGCACGAGCCAGCTATCCATCGGGCCGAGCACCGCGCCGGCGGCGTTCTGAATGAACTTCAACCGTTCCGCCAGGCCTGCATCCTTGAGAATCACCGCCCCGCCCACACCGTCGCTGTGACCGTTCAGGTATTTGGTGGTGCTATGCAGCACGATATCGGCCCCGAGCGCGAGGGGCCGTTGGAAATACGAACTCATAAACGTGTTGTCCACGGCCAAAAGCGCGTTCGAGCGATGCGCGAGCGCCGCGGCTTGCGCGATGTCCGTGATTTCCATGACGGGATTAGTCGGCGTTTCGATGTAAAGCAAGCGCGTCGTGGGCCGGAAAGCGCGCTCAGTCGCGGCCAGATCGGTCGTATCCGCGTAGGAGAAGTCGAGGCCGGTGTCTTTGAGCAGCCGCTCGAACAGACGGAACGTTCCGCCATAGAGATTGTGTCCTGCCACGATGTGGTCGCCGGGCTTGAACAGCGTCATCACGGCGTTAATCGCGGCCATGCCGGAGGCGAAAGCCAATCCGAACTCGCCGCCTTCCAGCCGCGCCAAGTTGCGCTCGAGCGCCGCCCGCGTCGGATTGGACGTCCGCGCGTACTCGTAGCCCTTGTGCTTGCCCAGCTCTTCCTGTACAAAGGTCGAAGTCTGATAAATGGGAACGATAATCGCTCCCGTGGCCGGGTCAGGCTCCTGGCCCACATGAATCGCATCGGTTGAGAATCCCATAATCTCCTTCCTCCCTGTAGTGCCGGTCTATGACCGGCGGTCGGTCTCTGTCCTCCGAGCCGCGGGTTCGTGAGCCCCCGCGACACACACGATGCAGTATCGCGGCTACCTGCTCTGAATTGCCACCAAAAAAATCAGGAATTGCGAGTAGCGCCGAGGCGCGCGTTTTGTGCGCTCCTCTGCAGCGCTTGTACCGTCAGCCGCGGCAACCAGGCGTTCCCAACGAATGGACGGCGACCGCGGCCAAGGGCAGCGGAAGTCGGACGGCCCAGCGCGTCGCGCGGGGTTACGGAGTGTGCAACTCTGAGATTCTTTCCGGCGGGCACCGGCCCGAGCCGCAAAGGAAGCCACACCACGGCGGCCTATGCGCTACCCCGCTGCGGGGCGCGCCTCTCCAGCAGGGTTGCTAGCAAGCTTCCTGATGAGGAGGATGGTTTCGTGCTTGGTGGTCTGCGTTCTTCTTCGGGTGCGGCGTGCGTCGGGAATCTCATCCACCAGCAACTTCTCAGCCGAAGCGCAGCGATGGTAGAGGCTCCGAACGGTTTCCGCGAGCGTTGCGGCGGAGTCTCGGCGACGGCCGTCTCTGTGGTAGTCTCCCAGGACCAAGACAGCGCACTTGCCCGGCTTAAGCAACCGCAGCATTTCGCCCAAGGCCCGGGTCATTTGCGGGACGTAGACCCGCTCGCTGGAGGTTAGCCCCGCATCAATCTCCCGATAATCCTCCACGCCCAAAAACCAAAGCCTCAGCCTGTTGTCGCGGCCATAATCCAGCGCCCCGTAGTAGGGCGGGCTGGAAATAACGGCGTCAACGGAGTTGTCCTGGAGCGGCAAAGACATTGCATTCTCTCGCAGCACGACGCGGTTGAGGTCCGGCCTGGGAGGTTCAAACCTCCGATAGGCGCGCGCTATCTTTGCCAGGAATCGCGGCCGGACCGGCCGGTAGCGGTAGAGGTCGGGATAGGCCGCCGGAGGGTATTTCTTAATCCGGAGGTACGGAACTAGGTGGCTGGCGGGATAGGAAAGGAAGCCGGGGCGGACATGGTGCAGGATGCCGAGAAGGCACGCAAGGAGGAAGTATTCTCGCCGGCGCTTCAGGATCCTGGCCAAGGCCACAGCCTCCTGGAGGGTTTGAGGATGGAAAAACGCCCTGACCCACGCTGGCACCTCGGTCGGACAAACATTTTCGTCGTCGGCTTCTTCGAAGGCCTCAAGGGCTCGGGCCGTCGCCTCGGCGTGCGTCGCGGGGGCTGACAGCTTTCCCATCGTCAAGACGTAGGCGTAAGGGTTGAGGTCATTGCCGATCGCATGGCGGCGACTTAGGAGGGCCTCGAAGGGCACGACGCCAGACCCGCAGAAGGGGTCGAGCACCACGTCCCCCTCACGAGTGAACTCCTCGATGAGGGCACGAGCCATGCCCGACTTCATTTTTCCGACGTAGGGGGACAACTGGTGAATAGAGCTCTCCTTGGCATTGAAGCAGCCCTCCCACTGGGAGCCATCAATGCCCGCCCTTCCCGCGGCCGCGCACGGCTGTTGAAATAGGCCGGGTTGCCTAAGCATTGGTGATACTCTCCTCCATAACCCTACCGAGGTGTAATATTCGGGTGCGCCTCATATAGACCTGTCTCCCGCGCCTGGCAGCCGAGACCAGATGAATCTCCACTGACCAGGTGTGCTTAGCTCGGTCGCGTGGCGCGACTCCGAAGACGTCCAGAACCATCGCCGGCAAGTAAAGGGACTCGAGCGAGTGGGTTGGCGGGGACGGCTGCTGAGGGGTGGGGCGCTCGCGGGGCATCAGGAAGATGTCAGGCGAGATTTGGTCGTTCGTCACGTGCGCCTTATACTTGGGACACCTTCGTAGAGGGCAGCCGCACAACTGGTCCTTGAAGAAAATTGCGTCCACCACTTTTCCGCGCCTCATCAGGTCGTTGGCGAGCCTGTTGACCACAATCGAGTGAACCCCCTGCGAAGGCTGGTTGATGATGGAGCCGTCCAGGTGGCACCACATCACAAACTCCTGCGCCCAGGGAGGTCGCTCTGTGATGGTGATGCTATTTCCTTCGCCGCCCTTCACGTCCAGGGCCGCGGCGACGCGGGGACGCTCCGTGAGGATAATCGTGAAGTCGTGGCGCGTGGCTTTCTTCGTTGGTTCGAATCCGCCAATCTTTGCACTGTTAGCCAGGCGCGAAAGGACATCGGCCACCATCTGATGGCGCTGGGTGAGCGAGGAGGCAATAAAACTGCCTCGGATGGTCTCTACTGCGGAGCGGAATATGCGTTTGGGGTGGTAGTCCTCCGGGTTGACCCCGGCGGACCGCAACACGTCGGGATGGCGATCGTCGAGATTTCGCAAGAGGTCGATGGCAGGATTGATTTGCGCAAGGGCGGCCTGGTCGTGCGAGCAAGGCAATATGGGCATCTGGGGCCGGGACCTCCGGATTCCCGCCAATTATACCACGCTCCCTGACGCTCGCCGCCGCGCCGGCTTCTCGCACGGGCCCTTCGGTGCGTTGAGCGGGTAGCGCAGAGGCGCGCGTTTTTGGCGCTCCTGTGTGGCGCTTGCACCGCCGGCCCCGGCAGCCAGGCGTTGGCAAAGAATGGACGGCGACCAGGTCAACGGCCGCAGAGGTTGAATGGCCCAGCCCGCCGCGCGGGGTTGCGGAATGTGAAACATTGCGGTTCCTTCCGGCAGGCACCGGCCCGAGCCGCAGAGGTTGCGACGCGCAACCTCTGCGCTACCCGCTTAATGAGGTTACGTCGGGCAGCATGGATCGACACAGCAGCTTCCGCAAGACGCGGTCACTGCACAGGCACATGCTTCGGTACCGTCACAAAGCACACAGCAGCACGGTGGTACGCATCTGATGGCGGGAACCGGCGGGTCAGAAGGTGTGGTGTGGAGGCTACCTTCATGACAGCCCTAGCTGGGAGGTTCATCCCCAGGTCCGCCGATTCACGGAAGTAGTTGACCAAGCTCGCATCTTTCCTCGCAATCGTGATCTTAGAAAGCCACAGCTTTAAAGGTGGCCGGGTCTTCGTAAGTTCCGGGGCCGCAGGGGTTGAACGGCCCAGCGCGTAGGGCGGGATTACGCATTGCGAAACTCTGCCGTTCTTTCCGGCAGGCACCGGCTCGAGCCGCAGAGGTTGCGACGCGCAACCTCTGCGCTACCTGCTGGGAGCGACATTGCCGGTTGCAGACCAGCGCGACAACAGCGGGCGCGGGCCGGGGCGACCACTTGCCTTTGGCCGATTCGTCGGCGAGTAACGGTAATAGGCCGGGGCAACAGCGGTGGTGGTGGACCGGCGCGACGGGCGGCGAATTAGGATTGTTTTTGCAAAGCGGGCAGGATGTACTTGGTCAACAGTTTTTCGTAGCGCGCGCGGACTCGATGAGTAATTGGAGCGGGGGCGGGCGGCTCGGCGTCTTTGGCGCGGAGATAGAGATCTCCCGTTTCGCCGAAAGGCCCCGCGTGAATTTTTTCAAAGGTTTCAATGTCATAGCCGCCGAACTTGAAAATCTGCGCCGGAGTGTAGGTTTTTAGTTGCGCGGGCGTCAGCTTGGCCACCGAGCGGACATGAATTTGAAGGCGGCCAAAAAATTTCCTTTTGTTGTAATCCACGCTGAGAACGCGCTGATATTCCTGGTTGGGGTTTTGAGGATTTTTGTAAATGCCCGCGAGGAGGCAGAAATTTTTGAGCTTGCCGCCAAAAGAATTATTCAGGAGTTGGTAGAGCTCCGGCGTGACGTCGCCCACACTGCTGAGGGGGGCGCTTCGGTGTTTGCGTCGGGCCAAAGCGCCCAGGCTTAGCGTCAGGGTCGCTGCCAACGTGAGCGTCAAAACCTTCGCCGCCATAATGTTTCCCTCCCTTTTTGCCCTTGGCAGGGCACGTCCCAAAATGAAAACTCAACCGGAGCGTGAGCATATCACCGCGACTCGCGGAATCCAACTGTGCTCGGAGGGGGCAAGAAGCTGGGCGGCTCGCAGCCCGCTCCCCGAGGCACCGATTGCCCGGCGTCTCTAGCGGGAAGCGTTGGCCTCAGCGAGCGGCGGATAGAGCAAATACTGGGCGCGCAGGCGCCGAAATTGTTGGAGAGGCCTTTGCCACTCGTATTGAATATAGCGAGGGTCCACGCCGGACTGGATTTGATGGACCACCCAACGCGCGCCGATCAGGCGCAACGTTTGGTTCAGCTCAAAGTTTTGAGGGAACAGCTTCCACAACGCGGAGGCCAACTCCACGCCCATTTCCGGAGTGTCGAGGGCTTGACGGTCAATCAACACGATTTGCACACCGTGACAAACCTGGCCGGCAAATTTGTTGCGGCGCGGAGTGAAATTCACCGGGATGAAACGCACTCCCTGGATGCGTCGGGCGTTCAGATAATCGGCCAGCTTCTTTCCGTCTATCCACGGCGCGCCGACGTACTCGAAGGGACGGCCCGTGCCGCGGCCCACGCTGAGGTTGGCACCCTCAATCATGGCGACGGCCGGATAGAGCGTGGACTCGGTGAGCGAGCGCAAATTGGGAGAAGGATCAATCCATTGGAGGCCCGTTTCGTCATACCAATCCGTGCGCTCGTAGCCCCGCATGCGGATGACGTGGAGTTGGACGTGAAGATGCTCTTGATGATTGTACATCTCCGCCAGCTCGCCCGGGGTCATGCCGTAGCGGATGGGAAGCTCAAAGTAACCGACAAAGGAACGAAGGTCGGGGTCGAGAATCGGGCCTTCCACATTGGAGGCCTCAATCGGGTCCGGGCGGTCGAGCACGTAAAAGGGGAGATGATGCTGCCCCGCCGCTTCCATGCAGTAGCCGAGCGTGGTGATGTAGGTGTAGAAGCGCACGCCCGCGTCTTGAATGTCGTAAACCAGGGCGTTCAAACCCTGAAGTTCCGCCGAGGTGGGGCGTCGGGTGCGGCCATAGAGGCTGTAAACGGGAAGGCCGGTGGTGGGCTCGCGCGTGGAATGAACTGGCCGATTGACATTGGCGTAAAGGCCGCTTTCGGGACTGAAGAGGGCCACCAGCTTGACGCCCGGCGCGTGGTCCAGAACCTCGTAGGTGGGTCGGCCTTTCCGGTCCACGGCCGGGCTGTTCGTAATGAGCCCAATGCGCAAGCCGCGCAACGGCGCAAAGTGTTCGGCTTCCAAAACGTCAATGCCTGTTTTGACCTGACCGTTGCGAAGACCGCTGATGCGATAGCTGCGCATCAACTCGTAATAGCCGGTCAAGGACTTTCGACTGTTGAGAATCTTTTGTTCGGAGGTCGGCCCGAGCGCCGCCGCCACCACGGTCGCGATTCGAGCTTCAAGAGAGATCACGTTGCCGGTTCCGTTGGGATGCACGCGGTTGGTGAGCACAATGACGTAGGTGTCGGAAACCGGATCAATCCAGAGGTCCGTGCCGGTGAATCCCGTGTGGCCGAATGAGCCGACCGGAAATAGGGCGCCCCGGTTGGAGGCGAAAGGTGAATCAATATCCCAGCCGAGGCCGCGAACCGCCATCTTGTCGGGCGGCTGTTGCGGGGTGGTCATCTTCTCCACCGAAAGACGACTCAGAATGCGGACACCGTGATAAGTGCCGCCATCCAACAGCATTTGGCAAAAGATGGAGAGATCGTGGGCGTCAGAGAATAGGCCCGCGTGGCCGGCCACGCCGCCCATGCGGCGCGCCGTCGGGTCATGGACCACGCCCCAAAGAATCGGCCCAGTGGTTCCGTAGAGATGCTGCGTCGGCGCAATCCTCCAGCGGAGCCGGGCGGGAGGATTGAACATGGTCGAGGTCATGTGAAGCGGAAGGAAGATGTGCCGCTCGCAATAGACATTCAGCGGCTCGCCGGAAACGCGCTGCACCAATTCTCCCAGCGTCTCGAAGTTAATGTCGCTGTAAAGGAATTGGGTGCCGGGCGGCACGATGGGGCTGACTTGCTCGATCATGCGCATGGCGGTCGCGTAGCCAGACCATGGGGTGCTCAAATCGAGGTCAGGAGGAAGGCCGGAGTAATGCGTCATGAGTTCGCGCACGGTGATATTCTGCTTGCCGTTTTCGGCGAACTTCGGCCAGTAATCGCTGACCGGATCATCCAGGCGAATCTTGCCTTGCTCGACCAGTTGCATGATGGCGGTGGTGGTGGCGACGACCTTGGTGCAGGAGGCCATGTCAAAGATGGTATTGAGGCGCATCGGCAGCTTGCGAGGCACCAGGCGGCGATATCCAATGGCGCGCTGATAAACCACGCGACCGTTGTGCCCCACCAGGACGACGGCCCCCGGCGTCTGGTGCTGGCGGATGGCGGTTTCGACGTCTTGAACGATCGGCGCCAGTCGAGCCGTCCAGGCGACGGGAGAAGCCGCCGGCTTGCTGCCCGCGCCCCACGCCCGTCCGGCCAACAACAAACAACTCACGACGAAGATTCGCTTGCCATAAAAAGACATAGAAAACCTCGCGCTCCGCAAGAACGTCGTTTTCACGGAGGAGTCTTTTCCTATATACTCGCCACCCGTTGCTGTCAATCGAAAGATTTTCGGGCCTTCGGATCGAGCAGAGGTGAAGATGAAAATCAGCTCTCTAGATTGGGCGGTGGTGGTGGCTTACTTCGGCGTCAACCTGGGCATCGGCCTTTATTACCGCCGCAAGGCCAGCCAAAGCACAGATGATTTCTTCGTGTCCGGGCGGGAAGTGAGTTGGTGGCTGGCCGGGACTTCCATGGTGGCGGCGACCTTCGCCGCCGATACGCCGCTCGCGGTGACCGGCCTGGTGGCCACGCAAGGCATCGCCGGCAACTGGCTGTGGTGGAGTTTTTTATTCAGCGGGATGATGACGGTTTTCTTTTTTGCCCGACTGTGGCGAAGGGCCGAGGTCATTACCGACGTTGAATTTGTGGAATTGCGTTATTCGGGGAAGGCCGCCGCCTTCCTGCGCGGCTTTCGAGCCCTCTATTTTGGCATCCTGATGAATTGCTTAATCGTCGGATGGGTCAATTTGGCGATGGAAAAAATCCTGGGGGTAGTGTTCGGCGTGGGGGAATACACAGCCATTCTGATTATTTTTGGAATCATCGGGTTCACCTTTCTTTACACGTTTATCTCCGGGCTTTGGGGGGTGCTGTGGACTGACCTAATTCAATTCGTCATCAAGATGACGATGGTCACGGTGCTGGCCTACTACGCCGTGGAAGCGGTGGGCGGCATGAGCGCGCTCAAGCGGAAGCTCGCAGGGGTGGATGCGGCCCATCGCGCGGCGCACCCCGGAACAGGCTCCATCCTTTCTTTCTTCCCTTCCTGGCACTCCGCCTGGATGCCTTTTCTCACGTTTGCGATGTATCTCGGGGTGCAATGGTGGGCCAACTGGTATCCGGGGGCCGAGCCGGGCGGCGGCGGCTACATTGCACAGCGAATTTTCTGCGCCAAGGATGAGAAGCACTCCCTGTGGGCCACCCTATGGTTCAATATCGCGCAATACGCGATTCGGCCCTGGCCCTGGATTCTCACGGCGCTCGCTTCGGTGATTCTCTACCCGCACCTCAAGGATCCGGAAGTCGGTTACATCAAGGTGTGGGTGGACCATCTGCCGGGCGGCTGGAACGGATTGATGCTGGCGGCGTTTGCGGCCGCCTACATGTCCACCATCGCAACGCAAATGAATTGGGGCTCTTCGTATATTGTCAACGATTTCTACCGGCGCTTTGTGGTGAAGAACAAGGACGAGCATCATTACGTCATCGCCTCCAAGCTGGCGACGGCGTTGCTGGCCGTGCTGGGGGCGGCCGTCTCCCTGGTGATGACGACCGTGGCCGGCGCGTGGGAGTTGCTGCTGGGCATTGGGGCGGGCACGGGCGCCGTGTATCTGCTGCGGTGGTACTGGTGGCGAATCAATGCCTGGTCCGAAGTCGCCGCCATGACCTGCGCCGGGGTGAGCACGTTGGTTTTGCGCACCCTGGTGCATTTCTCCGGCTCGGCTCCGGATGTTTTCGCCAAACAGGTGTTAGTGACAGTGGTCGTGACGACGATTGTGTGGCTGGCCGTGACCTATTTGACCGCGCCCGAAAAGGAATCCAAGTTAATCGAATTTTACCGGCGTGTTCGGCCGGGCGCCGCGGGATGGAAACCCATCGCTCGGCTGGCCCCGGAGGTTGAGCCGGCGAGCGACGGCTGGTATAACCTAATGGATTGGCTGCTCGGCTGCCTGATGGTCTATGCCGCCATGTTCGGCACGGGAAAAATCATTTTGGGTCACGTGTTGCTCGGGGTTTTGCTGCTGGTGGTGGCGGGCGTTTCAGGATTTGCGATTTATTGGGATTTCTCAAAGCGAGGCTGGGAGAAATTGTCGGGTAAGGCGTAAGGTTACGAACGCCAGTCACGGAGGGCCTCGCAGGTTTCATGTCACCACCTCGAAAGATTTCCGGCAGGGCGAAGTCGAACCGCTTTTCACGTTCCCAAAGCGGCGCGCGCGCGCGGGTGACGGAGCGGGAAAACCCCGCTTCGGCGGACCTGGAGCGGAAGAGTGTCGTAGAGATTTTGAAGCTCATCAACCGCGAGGACCAAAGGGTTCCGCGGGCGGTCGGCAAGGTGATTCCTTCCATCGCGCGCGCGGTGGAGTTGGCTTCGGAGCGGATGGCGCGGGGCGGAAGAATGATTTATTTGGGCGCAGGAACAAGCGGGCGACTGGGCGTGCTCGATGCCGCCGAGTGCCTGCCGACCTTCAACACCGATCGCATTCGGGCCGTGCTGGCCGGAGGGCGCCGCGCCCTGTCGGCACCGGTGGAAAAGGCCGAGGATTCTCCGAGTTTGGCCCGGCAGGACTTGCGGCGCATGCGCGTCTCCAAAGCGGACGTGGTGGTGGGCATTTCAGCGAGTGGACAAACGCCATACACGCTGGCCGGCGTACTTTACGCCCGGCGGCTCGGCGCCAAGACCGTGGCCATTACCTGCAATCCGGCGGCGGCGTTGCGTCGCGCCGCCGACATAGCGATTGTCCCGGTCGTCGGACCCGAGGTGATTGCCGGGTCCAGTCGAATGAAGGCGGGAACGGCCCAGAAGCTGGTGCTCAATATGCTGTCCACGGCGACCATGGCGCGGCGGGGACAAGTGTTTTCCGGATGGATGATCAACCTTCGGGCGACGAATCGAAAGCTGCGGGAGCGCGCCACACGAATTCTGATGCGGGCGGCGGGGGTCGAGGCCCGGGCGGCGGCGCGGGCCTTGCGCCAAAGCGGCGGAGATTTGCCGGCGGCGTTGCTCATGCTCACCCAACACATTTCGCCGCAAAACGCCAAGCGATTGCTCCGACAAGCCGATTCTCCCGCCAGCGTGATTCGGGACGCGCTGGAGCGCCGGGCCGAACCACGGCGTGAAAACTCGAAAAGAGCTCGGAAGGCACGAATCCGTGCCGGGCGCGGCGAATCTAACAGATTATGAATACCCTCAAAGCGATTTTGGCAGGAACCCTCTACACACCCCTGGCGGAAATCCGCGACGCGGTGGTGCTCATCGAAGAGCACCGCATCGTCAAAGTAGGGACGCGGCAGGAGGTCAAAATTCCGAAAGAAGCCGTGGTGATGGACGATAGCGACCGCATCGTGGCGCCGGGAATGATGGACCTGCACATCCACGGGGCCGCGGGCCACGACCTGATGGAAGCGAGCGCCGAAGCGGTGACGGCGGTGGGTCGCTTTCTGGCGCGGCACGGAACCACCGCGTTTGTTCCCACGACCATTACCGCCCCTCCGCAGACCATCCGCGAGGCGGCGCGGGGCCTGGGCGAGGTGATTAGAAACTGGGATGGACGGCACGGCGTGGGAGAGTCGTCGCCGTCGGCCGAACCGCTGGGGTTGCACTTTGAAGGACCTTTCCTCAACACGCTTCGCCGCGGCGCGCAATCGGCCTCGCAGATTCAGCCGCCGTCCCTGGCCATGATGCAGCAGTTCCTGGAGGCTTCCGCGGGAACCACCCGCATTGTCACCTTGGCGCCGGAACTGGAGGGCGCGCTCGAGATGATCGCGTTGCTGCGACGGAACAACGTCCGCGTGGCCATTGGTCACTCCAACGCTACCTGGGCCGAGGCGCAAAAAGCCCTAGAGGCCGGAGCCACTCATGCGACCCACGTTTATAATGCCATGCGCCCGTTCTCGCACCGCGACCCGGGCATCCTGGGGGCCGTCTTGACCGAAGACCGGCTCAAAGGCGAACTGATTTGCGACGGCTTTCACGTGGATCCGGTGGCCGTTCGCCTGATGCTGCGAGCGAAGGGCGCGGAGGGAATCCTTCTGGTGACCGATAGTTTGAGCGGGGCGGGGATGCCTGACGGGGAATATCGCGTGGGCGAAATGGCGGTGCGGCTGGAAAAGAGCGTCCTGCGCACCCCGGAAGGAACGCTCGCGGGCAGCACGTTGACGCTCGACCTGGCGGTGAGAAATCTGATGCGCTTTACGGGGCTCCCATTTCAGCAGTGCGTGATGACGGCAACCCTCAATCCTGCCCGACTGCTAGGGGTGGAACAACGGAAGGGCATCATCGCCCCGGGCGCCGACGCGGACTTGGTGGTATTTGACAAAAACTACTTCGTGGCTCAGACCTACGTCCGAGGGCGGGCCGTTTTGTAACCGAAAGGCGATGGACAAGTTTCACATTGTGGGCGGGAAAACGTTGGAGGGTCGCGTCGCCATCAGCGGCGCCAAGAACGCGGCGCTGCCGGCGATGGCGGCGGCTTTGCTGACCTCCGAGCCGGTCGAGTTGGGCAACGTGCCCCGCGTGCGCGACATCGGGACGATGCGCAGCCTGCTGGATGAACTGGGCGTGGACTCTTCCATCGCCCACGAGGATTATGGCAATCGGCTGCGGATTGAAGCGCGCCAACTGCTGAGCCCGCTCGCGCCGTACGAGTTGGTAAAACAGATGCGCGCCTCGGTGCTGGTTTTGGGGCCGCTGCTCGCCCGCTTCGGGCGCGCTCAGGTTTCCCTGCCGGGTGGATGCGCCATTGGCGCCCGGCCCATCAATTTGCACATTCAAGGACTTGAAAGACTGGGCGCTCAAATCCGCATCGAGCATGGCTATGTGAAGGCCACAACGGACGGCCTGAAGGGAGCGCTGTTTGCCTTCGACACGGTCTCGGTGACCGGCACGGAAAACCTGATGATGGCCGCCACCTTGGCGGAGGGCGAAACCGTCCTGGAAAATGCCGCTCGGGAACCCGAAGTGACGGACCTGGCCCGCTTGCTCAACAAGATGGGAGCCTCGGTGGAGGGAGCGGGGACAGAAACCCTTCGCATCAGTGGCGTCGCAAAGTTGCACGGCGCCAGCCACACCATTATTCCAGACCGTATCGAAGCGGCCACCTTCCTGGTGGCGGCGGCGATGACGCACGGCTGCATCACGCTCGAGCGGGTTGAACCCAGCCACTTGACGGCCGTCGTGGCCAAACTCGCGGAAGCAGGGGTGAACGTCACCGCGGACTCTTCGGGGCAGGGAAAATCAGACCAGGCTTCCCTGCAGGTCACCGGCCCCACGACGCTCCGCGCCGCGGACGTGACCACCGGGGAATATCCCGGCTTCCCGACGGATGTGCAGGCGCAATACATGGCGCTGATGACCCAGGCGGAGGGCTCTTCGGTCATTACGGAAACGATATTTGAAAATCGGTTTCTCCACGCCTTGGAACTGATGCGGATGGGAGCGGACATTCGGGTGGAGGGACGCCACGCTCGCGTGCGCGGAAAGACTCCTCTCAGCGGAGCCAAGGTGCAGGCTTCCGATCTGCGGGCCAGCGCCTCGCTGGTGCTGGCCGGTCTGGCGGCGGAAGGGGAAACGCTGGTGGATCGCGTGTACCACATTGACCGCGGGTATGAGCGCATTGAAGAGAAATTGACTCGCCTCGGCGCCTCCATCCGCCGGATTTCCGAAGCCTAAGCCCGGCCTCGCCGATTCGCCGTAGCGCCCTTCCCCCGTGAGAAGTTACAATGAGAAGGTAACTTCGATACCGGACCAAGCGCCCGAGATTTTCTTATATCTAGACTATTTTTTATGAGGCTGACCCAGCATGGATTTTCAAATCAAACCCACGTCGGAATTCAAACCGCTTTCAATCCAAGAAACCTTGGCCTTGCTTCATTCGAGCGAAGAGGGGCTTTCCAGTTCCAGCGTCAAGGAGCGGCTGGCATTTTTTGGCAGAAATGAAATTACCGAGGAGAAACGAAACCCTGTTCTGGACTTCCTGGGCCGTTACTGGGGACCGATGCCATGGCTTCTCGAGTTGGCCATGGTGCTTTCCGTGTTGCTGGACCGCACGCTCGAAGCCGTCATCATCTTTTTCCTTTTGACCATCAACGCGATCATCGGTTTTCTTCACGCCCGCGGGTCCCAGAAGGCGGTGGAGCTGCTCAAAAAGCGCCTCGCCATCCAGGCCAAAGTTCGCCGGGACGGCGAATGGAAAACCGAAGAAGCCGGCGGCATTGTGCCGGGCGATCTTCTTATCGTGAAGCTCGGCGACATTGTTCCGGCGGACGTGAAAATGCTGAGGGGCGAGCTGTCGGTGGATGAATCGGCGCTGACCGGCGAATCGCTTCCGGTGGGGAAACAACCTTCCGACATTGTTTACTCGGGAGCAGTCGTTCGGCGCGGAGAGGCTCAGTGCATTGCCATCAATACCGGCGCCAACACCTACTTCGGCAAGACGGCGGAGTTGGTGAAAATTGCCAAGCCCAAGTCGCACCAGGAAGAGATCATGATGGCGATTGTGAGGTACATGATGTACCTCGGCGTGGGAGCGTCCTTGGTGGTGGCGGTGGACGCCTTCACGATGCACATCCGGCTGCTGCTCATCGTGACCTTCATCGTGGTGTTCCTGATGGCCGCCGTGCCGGTGGCTTTGCCGGCAGTCATGACCATTGTTCAAGCCGCCACCGGCATGACGCTGGCCAAAGAAGGAGTTTTGGTGACGCGGCTGGACTCGATTGAAGACGCCGCCTCAATCAGCGTCCTGTGCCTCGATAAGACGGGGACGATTACTCAGAACCAACTCGCGGTGGCCGACAGCATTCCTTTTTCCGGCTTCACCTCTGAAGATGTCATCCGCGCCGCGGTGCTGGCCTCGCGCGCCGAGGGGATGGACCTTATTGACTTGGCCATCATTAACTGCGCCAGAGAGCGGGGCATCCATCTAAATTCCCATCGCCAGATTTCTTATACGCCCTTCAACCCCGCCATTAAGCGCACCGAAGCCGTGGCCGAAAGCGAGGGCCGCTCCTATCGCATCGTCAAGGGCGCGGCGCCGGTTGTGTTGGCGATGTGTCGAGGCGTGGACCGCGCCACCTTGGCCGAGGTGGATGAGAAAATCGCCGCCCTGTCGAAAAAAGGTTATCGGACGCTCGCCGTGGCGCAGTCGGTGGACGGCGACCCCGAAAATCTGAAGTTGACGGGCCTCATTCCGCTGGCGGACCCGCCCCGCCCCGACTCCAAAAAGATGATTGAGGAGATTCGAGAACTGGGCGTCAAGCCCATTATGCTGACCGGCGACGCTTTGCCCATTGCGCGGGAGATTGCCGGGCAAGTGGGCATCGGAACGCACATCATTCGCATGGCCGATATAGAGGGGGTGCCGGAAGACGCCCAAGCCGAAAAGGTGGCGTCCAGCGACGGGATGGCGGAAATTTACCCGGAGGACAAATACCGCATTGTCAAGCTGCTCCAATCGAAAGGGTTCATGGTGGGCATGACCGGCGACGGGGTGAACGATGCGCCGGCCTTAAAGCAGGCCGAAATGGGCATCGCCGTCAGCAACTCGACGGACGTCGCCAAAGCGTCGGCCAGCGTGGTGCTCACGCAGCCGGGCTTGGGCGTTATCGTGGACGCCGTGAAGCGAAGCCGGGAAACCTATCAGCGCATGTTGACGTGGGTGCTCAATAAAGTGACCAAGGTGGTTCAGGTGGTCGGCGTCCTGACGCTGGGATTTTTCCTGTTGCACGAGATGGTGATTTCGATGCTCGACATGGCGCTCATCCTGCTCGCCAACGATTTTGTGACCATGTCGCTGGCCACGGACAACGTGACGCACACGGTCTCGCCCAACAACTGGAACGTGAAAAATATCACCTTCGCTTCGCTCGTCATCGGCACGCTGGCGGTCGTTGAAGGGATGGTCGTGGTGCTCTGGGGCGCCCACCACTTGGGAATGAATTTGCCGCAGCTCCAAACCTTCGTCATGCTGATGCTGGTGTTTTCCAGCCAATTCAATGTTTTAATTCTCCGCGAGCGGCGATTTTTTTGGAACTCGCTCCCCGGCAAAGCGCTCCTTACCTCCAGCACGACCGCCATCGTCGCTTTTGCACTTCTGGGAGTGTACGGGGTGATTATCCCGGCCTTGCGGCTGAATCACGTTCTGGCCGTGTTGGCCTTTACGGCTGTCTTTACGGTTTTGATGGATTTGCCGAAGCGGTATGCGTTCGAGAAATTCGGCGTTGCCTAATCCGAGGTCGAGGGAACCGGCTCTTGGTTCGCTCGACCGGCGAACTCCGCGCAACTCATCGAGGCTCCAACAGCGGTTGGCGACAATCTTCCTGAGCGTGCAAATCGCGGGCGGCGTCGCGGCTGATGGAATCGGCCGCTCGGCTCCAACTCAGCGGCTCGCTTTCTTTATCGGCTCGTAAAGCTCTCCGCCTTTTATCGTGACCACGGGCGCTAACTTCTGTTTGCCGGGTCGGCTTTGCCCGTCGGCATCGGTGAAAGTGAATTCGCCCTCCTGAAGTTCCAGGACACTGAGGTCAGCTTCCGCGCCGGGCTGGAGGGTCCCTACCTTGGCGCCCAAATCAAAGGCGGCGGCCGCATTGACGGTGGCGCGACGAAGAACCTCCGAAAGGCTCATGCCGAGGAGCAAAAACTTGGATAGCGTGGTCACCAGATCAAAAACCGGACCGTGAACGTTGGCCGAATAAAGGTCGCTCGAAATCGTGTCGGGCAGGAAATCCTGCGCCAGGCACCTTTCCACGACGTCGAAGGAAAAACTGCCCGCGCCATGCCCCACGTCAAAAAGAACCCCGCGACGGCGAGCTTCCAAGACCTCACGGCGCAGCCTGCCCTTCGAGTCTAAAATCCCATGCCGATGGCTGTGATAAATGTGGGTGAGCACATCCCCCTGCCGTATCAGCGGGATGAGCTTCGAGAGGGGAGTATAAGAATTGCCGATGTGAACCATGAGCGGCAAGTTGCAGCGGTCGCGGACCGACTGGGCGCGGAGCATTCCTTCGTAATCATGGGAAGCGGTGTATTGCCGCGAACAGCGGACTTTGAAACCGACAATCGTCCCTCGATTTTCCTCGGCGACGCGCGCCGCCATTTCCGGTACGCAGTAGCGCAAATCCTCGAGCTCGCCTAGGCGAGGTGTGCTGCCGGCCACCATGCCGATGGCGACGACGTGGAGCAAGGCGCGAATGCGGGTGCGGGCGCGGTCTATGACAAACCGGCGAAAAGCTGGGAAGGTCAGAGCTCCCGAGGTTCCGGCGTCAATGACCGTCGTGATGCCTCGATGGAGGCAGTAGGGATCGGGGTCAATGCCGTAAGGTCCCACGTCGGGAAAGACGTGCGCGTGAAGGTCAATCAACCCGGGTACGACAATCTTGCCGCGAGCATCGAGCACCCGCCGCGCCGCCGAGCGAGGAAGACTTTCGGCAAGCCGCGCGACTTTGCCCTCACGAAGGGCCACATCGTGGACGCCATCAAGATTCTGGGCAGGGTCAATGACCCGGCCGCCTTGGATTACCAGATCGTAGGTTTCCGGCCCGCTATTTTCCATGCTATGAAGTTGCGCCGCGGCAGCGACCCTTGGACGTTTTCCATTTCATTGAGGAAAACCGTCAACTGCGAAATCGCCTGAGCTTGCCTGCCATCGAGCGCGGGCACGTGTGGCGCCTCTAACACTCCTTCACCATGTCCGGTGTGGCACGGGCGTCCCGAGCTTGCAGGAGCACGGCCAAGAACAGGATGACCAGGGCCGTGGCGTTCGCATACATCCGCCCGTGCAGGCGCACGGCCAAGATGGCCGTGCCACAAGCCCTCCGCTGGAGCGGGCTATTCGCCGTCAAGCCCCGCCCGTCTCCCGCGCCGGCTCACGGTGAAGGCAGGCTGCCTGGACAAACTCGCGGTTCATTCGCGCAATGTTTTCGAGCTTGATCCCCTTCGGGCAAACCGCCTCGCATTCACCGTGATTGGTACACGCCCCAAAAAGTTCGGCTTGCATTTGGGCTACCATGTTGAGGGCGCGGCGCTCGCGTTCGGCCTCTCCTTGAGGGAGCAAGGCCAGGTGGGAAATCTTGGCGGCGGTGAAGAGTGAAGCGGAAGCGTTTGGACAAGCGGCGACGCAGGCGCCGCATCCGATGCACTGTGCCGCATCCATCGCCAAGTCGGCCTTCGTCTTTTCAACCGGAAGGGAGTTGGCCTCGGGCGCGCCGCCCGTGTTGATGGAAACATATCCGCCCGCCGCGATAATCCGGTCAAAGGCGCTGCGGTCCACGATGAGGTCTTTGAGCACGGGGAATGCCCGGGCGCGCCACGGCTCGAGCCACAATTCCTGACCATCCTTAAAGTGGCGCAGGTGCAACTGACAGACCGTGGTGCCGCGCTGAGGGCCGTGCGCGACGCCGTTAATCATAAATCCGCAGGAGCCGCAGATGCCTTCGCGGCAGTCGTGATCGAAAGCCACCGGGTCTTGGTTGCGGGCGATCAAATCTTCGTTCAGCACGTCGAGCATCTCCAGGAACGACATGTGCTCGTTGACGTTTTGAACTTCGTAGCGAACCATTTTGCCCGGGCTTTGCCGGTCTTTTTGCCGCCAGATGTGAAGGATGAGTTTCATGAGGTTGCTTTTCTTGCCGCGTCAGGAAACGAACGCGCTCTCCCCGAATTATTTATAGCTGCGCTGCGCCAAATGAACGTATTCGAATTCGAGCGGCTCGATGTTACGGATCGGCGAGGCGTTCTCGCCCGCATATTCCCAGGCGGCCACGTGCGCGAATTGTGCATCGTTCCGCAGCGCCTCGCCGTCCGGCGTCTGATACTCTTCGCGGAAATGCGCGCCGCAAGACTCTTTCCGCTCGAGCGCGTCCCGGCAAATCAGCTCGCCCAACTCCAGAAAATCCGCCACGCGCCCGGCTTTTTCGAGAGCTTGGTTGATTTCGGCCTCCTCGCCAACCACCTTGACGTTTTGCCAATATTCTCCCCGAAGGGCGCGGATTCTTCCGAGCGCGGATTCCAACCCTTTCCGATGGCGCGACATGCCGCAATCCTCCCACATGATGTGGCCTAACTCGCGGTGGAATGAATCCACCGTGCGCTTGCCTTGAATCGCCAGCAAGCGGCGCAAACGCTCCTCCACGGCGCGGCGCGCGGCTGCGAACTCGGCGTGGTCTGCGGTGATGCCATCACCGGGTTTTACGCCGGCAAGGAAATTCCCCAGCGTGTAAGGAATCACGAAGTAGCCATCCGCCAACCCCTGCATGAGTGCGCTCGCGCCCAGGCGATTGGCGCCGTGGTCGGAGAAATTGGCCTCGCCCAGAACAAACAGCCCGGGAATGGTGCTCATCAAGTGGTAATCCACCCACAGTCCGCCCATGGCGTAATGGACGGCCGGAAAGATGCGCATGGGAACCCGGTAAGGGTCTTCGCCCGTGATGCGCTCGTACATTTCAAACAGGTTGCCGTAACGCTCCGTGATGGTTTGCCGGCCCAGCCGCCGAATGGCGTCGGCGAAGTCGAGATAGACGCCGCGGCCTCCCGGGCCGACCCCGCGACCTTCGTCGCAAACGCGCTTGGCGGCGCGCGAGGCGATGTCGCGCGGCGAGAGATTGCCAAAAGCCGGATACATCCGTTCCAGGTAGTAGTCGCGCTCTTCTTCCGGGATTTGACTGGGCGGCCGTGTGTCCTCTTTTTTCTTCGGGACCCAGATGCGGCCGTCGTTGCGCAAGGATTCGCTCATCAAGGTGAGCTTGGATTGGTAATCGCCACTGACGGGAATGCAAGTCGGGTGAATCTGCGTAAAGCACGGGTTGGCGAACGCGGCGCCCTTTTTGTAGGCGCGCCAGATGGCGGTGGTGTTGCACCCCTTGGCGTTGGTGGAAAGATAAAAGACATTGCCGTAGCCGCCGGTGGCCAAGATCACCGCGTCAGCGACGTGCGGTTCGATCTCGCCGCTCACCAGGTCCCGCGCGATGATGCCCCGTGCCCGGCCGTCAATCACGACCAGCTCCAACATTTCGTGGCGCGGGAACATCTTCACCGTGCCCGCCTTGACTTGCCGCTCGAGCGCCTGATAGGCACCCAAAAGCAGTTGCTGGCCGGTCTGACCGCGCGCGTAAAACGTGCGGGAAACTTGCGCGCCGCCAAAGCTGCGGTTGGCTAGCAGGCCGCCATATTCGCGCGCGAACGGAACTCCTTGGGCCACGCACTGGTCAATGATGTTGACGCTGAGCTGGGCCAGGCGATAGACATTCGCCTCGCGGGAACGGAAATCTCCGCCTTTCACCGTGTCATAGAAGAGGCGAAAAACGGAGTCGTTGTCGTTCTGATAGTTCTTGGCGGCGTTAATGCCTCCTTGGGCGGCAATCGAGTGGGCGCGGCGCGGCGAATCCTGATAGCAAAACGCTTCAACGTTGTAGCTGAGTTCGCCGAGCGACGCGGCCGCCGAGCCGCCCGCCAAGCCCGTCCCCACCACAATCACCTTGTACTTGCGCTTGTTGGCGGGGTTGACCAGCTTCATATCGAACTTCAGCTTGTCCCACTTCTGCTCGATGGGTCCTGCCGGTATGCGCGCGTCAAGTTTCATGGGTCAATCCTTCAATCGCTGGCCGGGGCCGCGTTGCCGAATTTGGGCCGCCGAGCCTGACTCGAGGCGCCTTGCCTTATCTGACCAAACCGCTCAGCACCGCCAGCGGTATGGAACAAAAGCCTATTCCAATCGCGACGGCAATCACCTTGGAAGCTATCTTGAGCACGGGCGTGTAACGGGGGTGGGCGATGCCAACGCTCTGGCACATGCTCCACAGGCCGTGATACAGGTGAAAGGCCAGGCAGAGGTTGGCGATGATATAGAAGGCTGCCACCGGCGGGCGCGTGAAGCTTGCCACGATATTGCGATGCACCTGCCCAAACTCGAAGCCAGGGTTGAAGGCGCCGAAGGTCAAGTCCAGCAGATGATAGATGACGTACAGCAGGATGATGGGCCCGCTCCACACCATGGTACGGGAAGCGTAGCTGGAGGCAACCGGCGTCCACCGAACATAGCCCTGCTTCCGGGCTTCCAATTTGTTCAAAACAGAAAGCTGCCACGCCGCGATGATGTGCAGGATGACCGCGACCAGCAGGATAATCCGCGCGCTCCAGAGGAGTTCCGGAATTGCGTGCAGTTGGGCCGAGTACACGTCGATCGGCCATTGGCCGTGCGAGTCCTTGGGCAGATAGATCAGCAGGTTCCCGATGAGATGCATTACGATGAAACCGAACAGCAGGAACCCCGTCACCGCCATCATCACTTTCTTGCCGACGACGGAGCGATAGAAGGTGATCGTTCGTTCAGCTTCCTGGTTGATAGCGACCGTGGTCAAGGTGCGTTTGACTCCCGTGGGGTGAAGCTCGCTTAACCCTTTCCGATAGGATGGTTCGGCAACCCAGAACGGCTAAGGTGCTTGGCGAATGCTTTATGTTAACCTAGCGCGTGCCCGCCGCGCAACCGTGGAAATGATGCAATGAGCTGGGTCGCGTCCTTAGCCGTCGCAAGGCGGCGTCGCTTTTTGGCGGCGGAGCGATGGGGCGAGTTGCTCAAGCCACGCGGTGGTGTTCCAATTGCCGGGGGCAAGATGCTCACCCAAGCCGTCGCGCCCTGCTGAGCGGGACTCGGGAGAAGAGGCTCGGACGTTGCGGCGCGAGGGCGCGAGGGGCAGTTTTCTCTACCAGCCGCGAAGATAGAGCGCCTGAACCACGACGGCAGCAACCAGACAATAGATGCCGAACAGATACCAGCGTCCTTGCTCGAGCCACCGCGAAAGCCATCTCAGCGCCAACAAGCCGGCCACAAAGGCGCAACCCATGCCCACCAAGCTCGGCGTGAGCGCGGCTGCCCAAGGCACAATCACGCCGGCGCGATGTGCAGCGCGCAGCAGACGATAAAGTTCGCGCGCAATGGCCAGCGGCGTGATGGCCACCGCCATAGCAAAGCTGAACGACTCAATCTCCATGCGGTCGCCGTCATTCAAAAGCCCCGCGGAAATCGTCGAGCCGGAGCGCGAGAAGCCGCGAAACGGAATGGCAAAGCCCTGCGCGATCCCCATGACGATGGTGTCGAGCCAACTCACGCTGCGCGGCGCTTTGTTCGGGGAAACGGGCGCGCGCGCTTCACGCCATCCGGCGTAGAGAATCAACAGGCCGCCCGCCGCGAGCGCAGGCGCGATCCAGTTGAGTTTGTGAAACAGCGCTTCAATGGCTACGGGGTGTCCGTTGCGCCCCAGAACGTGCTCCACCAGGAAAATCAGCGGCAAGGCCACGATACCGCTCACCAGCGACGCCACAAAAACCAATTGGACAAAGCGCCAGAAAGCCTGCCAAGTGGAAAAAACAGTTTCGACCCAGCGCCGCCAAAAATAGACGATCACGGCAAACATGGTGCCCGTGTGCAGCATGACCAACAGCAGCGCGTTCGCCGGCGTGGACATGTTTTGCCGGAACAGTTCAGCAACGACGATGACGTGCGCCGAGCTCGAAACCGGCAACAGTTCGGTCAGGCCCTGAACGATGGCAAGAACAATGGCTTGATAGATCGGCATGAAGGTCTCAGGTAGGAAGATTCGGGTTTAGATGACTGCCCTTTGCCGCCTCATACCTCCAGCACGACCGGCAGGACCATGGGGCGCTTGCCGGTTTGCTCGTCGAAGTGGCGGCGAAGGGCGGTGCGAATTTTTTCTTTGATGACACCCCAATCGGCGATCTCCTCGGCGTTGGATTTTTCGAGCGTAGCCAGAATGACCTGGCGCGCGCTCGCGGCGAGTTCATCCGCCTGATCCATGGGGACAAAGCCGCGAGAGACGATTTCGGGCGGGGCTTCGAGCCGGCCCGTGTGTTCATTGATAGCCAGAATCGGGATGACAATGCCGTCTTCGGAGATGTGGCGGCGCTCCTTCAGAATGACATCGCCCACCTCATCCAGGGTGCCGACGTCAATGCAGACTCGCCCCACCGGTACTCGGCCGGCTTTGCGGGCCGAGCGGCCATCGAATTCCAGCACGTCGCCACTTTCCAACAAAAAGACCTCCCCGATGTTGCCGTTCATCTCACGGGCCATGGCGGCGTGGCGGGAAAGCTGGCGAAATTCGCCGTGGAGAGGAATGAAATAACGCGGCCGCACCAGGCTCAGCATGAGTTTGAGTTCTTCGGCGCTGCCGTGGCCGGAGACGTGCACGGGCGGTTGAGAGCCGTCATCGTAATAGACCTGGACCCCGCGGCGGCAAAGATGGTCCATCATGCGGAAGATGGATTTCTCATTGCCGGGAATGATGCGCGCCGAGAGAACCACGTCGTCGCCCGGCTCGACCGAAACCCAGCGGTGCTGGTCCACCGCGATGCGGGAAAGCGCCGCCATCGGCTCGCCTTGACTGCCGGTCACGACCAGCGCAACGCGGTTGGCAGGGAGCTTGCGGACTTCCTGCGGCTGGACCAGCAGTCCCGGGGGAATGCTCAGCTTGCCCATTTGGAGGGCAATTTCAGAATTCTGAAACATCGCACGGCCGACAAAGCAAAGCCTCCGGCCCTGCTCGCGCGCGAGGTCGGCGATGATCTGCATGCGGTGAAGCGAGGTGGAAAAGCACGAAAAAACCACGCGGCCTTTGGCGGTGGTCAGGATTTCGAGGAAGCGCTCGCGAACGGCTCGCTCGGAAGGCGTCATGCCGGGTCGCTCGGCGTTGGTGGAATCGGAGAATAGCGCCAGAACGCCCTTCCGCCCGTAATCGGCCAGCGTGTGCAGGTCGCTTTGCTTTTGGTCGGTCGGCGTGGGGTCGAGTTTGAAATCGCCGGTATGAATGACGGTGCCGAGCGGCGTGGTCAGCGCGAGGGCGCCCGATTCGATAATGCTGTGGGTCAGATGGATGAACTCGACGCGAAAAGGCCCAACATCGAAAGGCGAGCCGGGACGCATCTCGCGCAAGTCCGCGCCTTCCTCAAGGCCGTGCTCCGCCAGCTTGGCTCGCGCCAGCGCCAGCGTGAAGGCCGAACCGTACACGGGCGCGTCAATTTCATCGAGCACGTAGGGCAAGGCGCCGAGGTGGTCCTCATGGCCGTGGGTGAGCAGAATGGCGCGAACGCGGTCGCGATTCTCCCGAAGATAGGTGATGTCCGGGATAACGATGTCCACGCCGGGCAGTTCGGCGTCGGGGAACATCACGCCGCAGTCCACGACGACCACATGGCCCTCGTATTCGAAGGCCATCATGTTCATGCCGAATTCGCCCAGGCCGCCGAGCGGAATGGCCCTTAGCACGTGTGAGTTCGCGGAGATACCTTTTGCTCCTTTAGGACGTTCATGGGCGGAACTTAGTTATAGCACAAATGAGCCGGTCCGCGCCGACGGTTTTCTGTTTTTGAACGGAGCCCCTCGCCCGGCTCGGCCGAGGCCCAAGTGATTTTCCGTTAAGCGTTGACAAATCCCTGCGAGACGCAAAGTCGGCCCAACGGCGCGAACCGCTTGACCTCCGGCAGGGTTGCGTATAAAAACAGCGATGCCGAGCCAATCAATCGGGATTCGCTTGAAGGCGGAAGGAGGCGGCGTGGCCAGCCAGGATGAAGGCTTTGGCGGATTTGCCCTGCGGCGAGGGTTGTTGATCGGCGTGGCCCTGATGGCCGCGTCCATCCAGGCGAGGGCCGCCGCCCTCACGCCGCTATTTCGCCGAGGTTATACCGTCATCCCGACACCGCAAGAAGTGACGTTCCACGGAGCGAGCTTCAAGTTCGGTGAGGGCTGGCGTCTGGCGCTCGGAGAAGGGGTCAAGCCGGACGATGCGGCGGTGAAGGTGTTAGAAGATGATTTGAAAAAGCGCGACGGAATCGCGCTCGGAACAGGCCGAGGAACAAGAACCATCATGCTTGTGATGAGGCCGGGCTCCGTAGCTATCGGTCGAGCGACGGACCAACATCTGCCGCCAATTCGGCGGCAGGCCTACCGGCTCGAACTGAGCGAAAGCGGGATTCGCATCACGGCCAACGCCGAAGCCGGGTTATTCTACGGCGCCGAAACCTTAATCCAGCTTGTCAAACGAGCCAACGGGAAATTTTGGTTGCCGACGGCGACCATTACCGATTGGCCCGACCTCGAAAACCGATTTATCTATTGGGACGATAGCCACCACTTGGAACGCCAGGCGGCGTTCGAGCGGATGCTGCGCCAGGCGGCGTTTTACAAGATCAACGGCGTTGCCATCAAACTGGACGGGCACTTCCAGTACAAAAGTGCCCCCGCCGTCGTTGAGCCTTATGCGCTCTCCCCGCAGCAGTTGCAAGAGCTGACCGATTACGGGCTGAGGTTTCACGTCAAGCTGATTCCCTACCTCGACGCCCCGGCGCATATCTCGTTTGTGCTGAAACATCCCGAGTACGCGACATTGAGGGAGTTTCCCGACAGCAATTACGAACTTTGCACGACGAACCCGAACACCTACAAGCTGCTCGACGGCATGTACCGCGAACTGATGCACGCGAATCGCGGTGTGAATTATT
The DNA here is from genome assembly GCA_021838785.1 of Acidobacteriota bacterium. GTDB lineage: Bacteria > Acidobacteriota > Terriglobia > UBA7540 > UBA7540 > JAKCCV01. The sequence goes on from JAKCCV010000008.1 coordinate 41,014, forward strand.
TTGTGCTCTCAACGGATGAGCCTTATTACGTTGGCTTGGCCGACAACCGCCAATGCGATGAGGCGGCGTTAGCCAAGAAGCTCGGAAGCGTGGGCAAGGTGGAAGCCCAATTCCTCGACCGCGCGGCCGGTTACTTACACGCGCGCGGGCGGAAGGTCATTTTTTGGGGAGAACATCCGCTCGAGCCGAGCGACATTCCATCTCTGCCCGACTATCTCATCAACGGCGAAGTTTACGGCCCGGCGTTTGACCGCGCCTTCAAGGCTCACGGCATTCGCGAAATGATTTATACGTCCACGGAGGGCGTGGAGCCGCTTTTCCCCAATTATGCTCGGTTGCCCGCGTTGCAACTTTTTAATCCGGTGCACATGACGAACCGGTTGCGGGCTATGTACTGCAAAATCTCGTTCGATTCGGCGCGGCAAAACGCGAACTTGATTGGAGTGATGGTCGCTGGCTGGGGCGATGAAGGGCTGAATCCAGAGACGTTCTGGCTGGGCTACGCGACCGGCACGGGGTGGGGGTGGCATCCTGCCTCGCCGAGCCCGCAAGAGGCCGCGGCCAGCTTTTATCGTCTGTTCTACGGCTCGGGAGCGCGGGACATGGCGCGCGTGTATCAGTTGATGAGCACGCAGGCGGAGTTCTGGAATGGCAGTTGGGACCTTGAGCCTTCGACGGCTCGAAAACCCATCTTTGGAAACTCGCGCGGCATCTTTCATCCACGACGCCCTGCCCAGGATCAGACGCTGCCGTTGCCGCCCGTGCCGCGGGGACCCTATCTGCGGCTCGCTTTTGACTGGAGCAAAGCCAACGCCCGACGGGTGAGGCTGGCCCGGGAATTGATGCTGAAGAATCAAGAGTTGAATGAATTACTCCATGAGAACATGCTCTCCGCGCAACTTAACAGATACAACCTGCAGGTTTTCTTGACCATTGCGAATCTCGAACGGCAGAACCTGCAGATGCTCGAGGAGATGGACCAAATCAGCCGGGCACTCGAAGGCGCGGCGGCGGAGGCGGCGCAGGTTCAGCCGCAGCGGGCGGTGACGGATTTGGACCAAGCGCTTGACTTAGCTTGCCGGATCAGAAAGCAACGCAACGCCGTCCTCCAGAACGCCGTGGCGGTTTGGGACAAGAGCTGGTTGCCGCGCGTTGCGGAAGCCAACGGGCGAACGTATTTGAACGAAGTGGACGACGTGAAGGATCACCTGCCCGGGCGAACGGTGGACATGAGCTATTTGGTTTATCGTGAACTCATCCTGCCGCTCAGCCAATGGTATCGGCAAGTCGAGGAGGCGCGAAATCGTTATGCGCTCACGAATGGCCTGCCGGCGAGAACCGAGCCGCTCGAATGGCGAGAAACCGGACTCAAGCCATGATGAGCGCGATGGAAAAAGGCGCGGAACAAGGCCGGCGAGTCCCTCGTCGCGGCTGCCTGCCGACAGTCGTAAAATTTCAGGTAGAAGCACGCAAGGCTCTCTCCCTCACAAATCTCCAGCGTGGACCGTTTCCGCCGTCGCTTGGGGTCTCGGCCGCCTGAGGTCCGCGCAAACCACCCGAGCGAAAGTTGCGAATGGCGGGGCGAGGCTTCTGCCGAGGCGGGTTCTGCGGCCGCACCGTTCCCCCTTGCCGAGGGGCGGCGCGTTATTGCTCGTTATGAAGTCCATTGCATTGTAAAATCAGCAGCAAGGAGGAAAACGATGTTGACCGCGACAGCCAATCTGATTCTACCGGCGACGACCACGGGTTCATTTCCGCGTCCGCGTTGGTTTGATGTCTCGATGTGGGGGCGGCCTTTCGACACTTGTATGCTCGACGTGCGCTTTCGGGAAAAGTTTCAGGATGCCATGGCGGTGGTCATTGGCGACCAAGAGCGGGCGGGGTTGGACATTATGACGCACGGCGATTTCCACGTGGATGAAGACCTGGCGGGCCGGGCCTGGCATCACTATCCCTTGCAGCGCTGGACGGGGCTGGAGGGAGATTACCTGCAACCGGAAGAGGCGACTGCTCCGTGGCTGCACTATCCGCCGGGCACGCTGCTGAATGAAATCTACACGGGCTGGCGTTGGCCGCACGTGGTGGGCAAGATTGAACATCGGCCGCTCGATTATCCGAAGCTCTGGCGCATCGCGCAATCGAAGACGCGCAAGCCCGTCAAGTTTGGCACCTGCTGCTCGCAGGTGATGGCGCTGTTTCTCGACATCCACACGCCGCACTACAAGGACAAGCGCGAAGTGATTTGGGACATGGCGGTGGCCATGAACAAGGAGCTTTTGGCACTGCGAGATGCCGGCTGCCGGTGCATCCAGACGGAAGAGCCGACGTTCCACTTTATGGCCAACACCTACGGCAAGGACCACGCAGAAGTGAAGTTCATGATTGACGCGTTCAATCGCGAGGTCCAAGGGCTCGACGACGTGGAACTGTGGATTCACACCTGCTGGGGCAATCCCAATATGCAGCGGGTGATGGAGGACACGAGCTACGCGAATTCGATCGAAATTTATCTCGAGCGCTGCCGCGGCGACGTGTGGACGCTCGAAATGAAGGACCGTCATCAGAAAGACATCGAGCTTTTCGCGCCGTTCAAAAACGACCTGAAAAAGAAAATTGCCATCGGCGTGGTCAGCCATCGGACGCTCCAGGCCGACCGGCCGGAAGACGTGGCGGCGGAGATTCGCAAGGCGCTGAAATACATTTCTGCGGGGCAACTGATCGTCTCCAGCGATTGCGGCTTTGGCCGGCAGGGCGCCAACCGCGAAATTGCTTTCTATAAAGCGAGCGCCATTGCCCAGGGCGCCAACATCGTGCGACGCGAACTCGGTCTGCCAACGACGTACGTGCCCGCCGCCGACCCGAAATTGCAGGTGGACGTCGTCCCAGGCCGCGACGTGGCGCGAGCAACGGACGGACGTGGTTAAACCGCTGGCCGGCATTGACCGCCGCTTCCTCACGCCGAGCCAAACCTCGCACGCGCCTCGGCTGCCGGACGTGAAAGTCACCCCAGCCTAGCGGCGATATGTGGACGGGAGAAAGGGATGTAAGCCGGCCGCGACGCTGCCACGGTAAGTTTTTGACCGACCTGTTAAGATAGATTGCGGAGGATGCGAAAAAGCGTGGAGTGCCTGCGCAAGGACGGAGCCCGGAGTGTGGGGCGGCGGGTGATGGCAATCTATGCCATTTTGCTGGCCGTGAACTTGGGTGCGTGGGTGTGGGCGGCGGTGGTTTTTCATCCTTACCCGATTTTGCTGGGGACAGCGTTGTTGGCGTATAGCTTCGGACTGCGTCACGCCGTGGACGCCGATCATATCGCCGCCATTGACAACGTAACGCGCAAATTGATGCAGGAGGGTCAGCGCCCGGTCGCGGTGGGCTTTATGTTTTCACTCGGTCACTCGACCGTGGTGGTGCTGGGCGCGGCGGCCATTGCCGGAACCGCCATGGCGCTCCAGCTTCACATGGGCACGATCCGTCAGTTGGGCGGGCTCATCGGCACGGTAGTTTCGGCGCTGTTTCTGTTTGCCATCGCCGGAGTCAATCTTATCGTGCTTCGCTCCGTGTACCGGGTGTTTGCCAAGGTTCGGCGCGGCGAACCTTACGTGGAGGAAGACTTTGATCTTCTGCTCGGCAGCCGAGGCTTTCTGGCGCGGCTGTTCCGTCCCGTGTTCCGAATGGTCAAGCGCAGTTGGCAGATGTACCCGGTGGGCGTTTTGTTTGGCCTGGGCTTTGACACGGCGACGGAAATCGGCGTCTTGGCTCTATCCGCCGCCGAGGCGTCCAAGGGCTTGCCGTTTTGGAAGATTCTGGTGTTTCCGGTGCTTTTTGCGGCTGGCATGTCCTTGATTGACACGACGGACAACATTCTGATGCTCGGCGCATACGGCTGGGCCTTCGTCAAGCCGGTGCGCAAGCTGTATTACAACTTGACGATTACTTGCGTCTCCGTGATGGTGGCGCTGGTGGTGGGAGGCATCGAAGCGCTCGGACTGATGGCCGAGCAGTTTCATCTGAGGGGAACATTCTGGAACGGCGTGGCGCGGTTAAATCACAATTTCGGGGTTCTCGGCTATTTTATCATCGGCCTTTTTGCCTTGAGCTGGATCGTGTCCATTGCGGTTTACAAGTGGAGGCGCTTTGACGAGATTGAGCTGGATGTTTAAGGTCGAGCAGGATATGAGCTCCCAAGGCGTTTGTCCAAAGCAAGGCGCGCGCCTCGTCCATCGTTTTGACGTGAGCTTCGCCCAGCGGCACTTGGGCCGTAGCCTTCCCCGGCGCGCGACCGTCCCTGACCGGCGCATCGGAGCGATGGCTCCTCAACGGCGGAAGCCGCGATAGAAACCTCGGTGGAAACCACCCCATTCGTAATCAAAACCAATAAAGAAAGGATAATAGCCACCCTCCCACCACGGCCAGGGGCCGTAAACGGGATAACCGCAAGCGGCGCACGGCGGGGGACCGGGAGGAACAAATTGCAGCCGATGCCGCAGCGTGGGAGGCCCTTGGCGGGCGCTGTAGTCGGATTGAGTCACTGGCCGGAAAGCCACCTGACTCTCGCGGGTGGAAAACGTAACCGGAGATTCCAGCTCAAAGGTCAATTCGGTTTCGGCCGGAATGACCGCCGGGCGGCCACGGGTCAGCAGCACGCCGGCAAGTCCGGCACCCGCGCCAATGGCCGCGCCAATGCCAGCGCCTTCGCCGCCGTTGGCCGCCGCGCCGATAATCGCGCCAATCCCGGTGGTGGTTCCGACCGCCTCGGTATCGCGGCCCCGGGAGGTTCCCCCGGAGGTTCGCACAAGCTGGGTTTGGACGGGAACCTGTTGGCCATCCACAAGAATCAGCCGGCTCAATTCAACGCTGAGGCGTGAAACCCCACGGATGCGCCCCGCCTTCTGCGCCACATCCACGCGACCAATGACCGTCTCCCCCCGGCGAGCAACGACCCATCCGTTGACGACCAGCGGCTCAACCAGTTCGCCGCGAAACAATTCGCCCGGCTTGTCGCGGTTGCTTGAAAGAAAATCCGACGTGCGCATGATGATGAGGGTTCCGGCAGGAAGCGTTAAGGCGGGCGGGACCTCGGCGTAGGGAGGATCGTTGCTCGCCGCGCCGGCCGCGGCCGGGCCATTGGGAACGGAGGTATTCTGCCCGGCCCAAAGCGGCGATGCGGCGACAGCCAACGCTAGCAAGAGGCCCGCCCGGCGGGCGAGCGGTTTGTATCCGTAAACTTTCAAGCGACGCATGGATGGTGACTCCTTGGGGATTTGCCCTCCGGGCAAGCTGCGTTACCCTGAGGTACTGAGATTGTCCGGCCGAGGGGCGGGACCTTCAACCCGACGCCGATGGGAGGTTCCACGCAATACCTGCAACCCCTTGGCCGGCGCGCAAGCTCAGCTTGCGGGCTCACGACCTTAAGCGGCGGCCGGAAAACCGAGCCCACCGCGCCTTGAAGCACGTTGCGTGCCGATTTTGCTGAAATCAGGTTTCTTGCTGAAAAAACGAAGGTTATGGCGTTGGAGCAGGTTGCGACTCAAAGTCTTTGGGATGCGGGGATGGCTGGATTTCACCTCTGGGTGATGGATTTCAACCACCTGGCGCAAGAGTCGTCGAGGGCGCTATGAACGGGCTGAGGCGGCTCGGATGCCGGCGAGGGAAAAATCGGCGATATGGCGAGCGATGCCGTCAATGACTTGGGGAGTGAATTTGAGGCCGCGCGCCATGCGTTCGAAGACCGGGCGGGAAGAGTAGTAAAACAGGCACTGGGCTTGAATGCTGACGGCACATCGCCAAACCCGCTCGTCGCGCACCGTGGAGCCCATCAGCTTGGCGACCAGTGCTCCGAGGCGTTGGGCGTTTGGACGAATGCCTCGCTCGATAATCAAGTCCAGCGCCGGCGAGGGCTCGAGCATTTCACGGCCCAGCAGCCGGTCCATCCGATTCTCGCTGCGGGCGGACAGGAGACGGCCGAGGAAATTGCGGACGTAGGCGCGGAGTTGCTCTTCCGGCGTCAGGGTGGCGTCCTGGGGAATGAGGTCGCCTTTAGCGGTCTCCATGTGGTCGGCAAGCCACCCGATGACTTCTTTGTAGAGTCCCAGCTTGCTGCCGAAGTGGTAGTTAACCGCTGCCAGGTTAACTTGGGCCACGCGGCAGATTTCACGAACGGTCAAATCCTTGAAGCCGCGCTCGGCGAACAGGCGAGCGGCATGGCGAAGGATGCGCTCTCGGGTAGTGTGGTCGGTAACCGACGAGCCGGACGGAAAAGGAGAGCGGGCACCAGTTGGGCGACTTCCACGGTGGGCGCGACGGCGCGGGCGTTCAGGCGCGGCTGGTTGCGGAGGAAGCAACGCCATGGGGGAGCAATCGTCCTTTCTCCAGATGCCGGATGACGCTGGCAAAACCCGCGGCGCGCGGGTCGTGGGTCACCATGACAATCGGCTTGTGAAAATCGCGGTTCAAACGGCTCAGAATTTGCAAAATCTCTTCTGCCGACTGAGCGTCCAGGTCGCCGGTCGGCTCGTCGCAAACGAGCAGCGTGGGGTCACTCACCATGGCGCGGGCGATGGCCACGCGCTGTTCCTGCCCGCCGGAAAGCTGACGCGGATAGTGGTCCATGCGGTCGGCAAGACCCACCAACTCCAGCGCCGCGCTGACGTGACGGCGACGCTCGGCGGCCGTCAGGCGAGTTAAAAGGAGCGGCAGCTCCACGTTTTCATACGCGGTGAGGACCGGAATCAGATTGAAGGTTTGGAAAACAAACCCAATGTGGACGTTGCGCCAGGCCGCCAGACGGTCTTCGCTTAATTGGGTGATATCCTCGCCTAGAACCTGGATTTCCCCCGAGGTGGGGCGGTCAATGCCGGCGATGATGTTCAGCAGCGTGGTTTTCCCCGATCCGGAGGGCCCCATCAGGCAGAGGAACTCGCCCTGCTCCACGGTGAGGTTCACCTCTTCCAAAGCCGCGATGGTGAAAGAATCGCGCACAAAGACTTTCGACAATCCGCGAACTTCGATGACCGGTTGAGACATTTCAGGCTCCCTTCACCTTGACGCGCTCGCCGGAGACGAGGCCCGCCGGCGGATTCACCACCACGCGGTCGTTCGGACCAAGCCCGCTCACCGCCTCAATCCACCCGTCGTCGAGCGACCGTCCCGTCCGAATCCTCACCAACCGCACATGAGCGCCGCGCAGCACAAACACGGCGGAATGTCCGTTTTCAGAAACCACGGCCGCGTGAGGAACGGCCAGGACGTCGTCGGAAGCGGCGGGCCGGCCGGAGGCGAGAAAGGAGACGTGGGCGCTCATTTCCGGGCGCAAGTAGGCGTCGGGATGGAGAATCTGCACCTTGACCTGAATGGTGCCTTTCTGCCGATTGGCTTCCGGGGAAATCTCCTGCACGACGCCCTGATACACACGGTCGGGATAAGCATCCGCCGTGACGGTACACCGCTCATGGGGCGAAATGCGGGCAAAGTCCGTCTCATTGATGTCGAGTTCCACCTGAAGGTCGTTCAGGTTGGCCAGGGTGACGACGGAGGTTTTGACGCCGCCCGAACCGCCAAAATTCATGTTGCTGACCAATTCGCCAACCTCGACGTTGCGCTCCAGCACGGTGCCGCTGATGGGGGCGCGGATGATGGTACCGTCGAGCTGCGTACGGGCGTAGTCCACGCTGGCGCGGGCCTGCGCCACCTGGGCTCGCGCGTAATTGATGTCTTCAATGCGCGGGCCGATCTTGGCGATTTGATAATTCTCCTGGGCGCTGGCCAACTTGGCCTGGGCAATGTTGGCTTGGGTCATGGCGTTATCCAAATCGGAGCGGGAGACGATGCCTTGCTTAAAGAGCGCGCGCTCGCGGCGGAGGGTCAGTTGGGCGTTGGCATTGTCGGCTTGGGCTTGCTGGACGGCGTCAAAGGCGGCGGCGATTTCTTGCGGGCGCGAGCCGGCCTCAAGCTCCGCCAGCTTTGCCTGGAGCGCCAGAAGGTTGGCCTGCGCTTGCTCCAGTTGGGCGCGAAATTCGCTGTCCTCCAGGCGAACCAACACTTGCCCCTTTTTGACCCAGTCGCCTTTTTCCACGCCCACACAAGCGACCTTGCCCACGACCTTGGAACTGACCTCGATGGTGTGGTGAGCCACAATGTAGCCGCCCGCCGTGAGCACGACCGAGCCTGCGGCGGGGCCGGATTCCATCCGAACGCGCTGGACGCGAACCACCGGCACGGCCGCCAGGGCGCGAATCACGAACCATCCCGCCGCCACCACCGCGAGCGCAACCCCTCCGGCCAGAAGCAGGGTTTTCGGCGGGCGCCGCCGGACGTCCTGAACCGCTGCTTTGCGCGACGGGTCAATGCGAAGAACGCTGAGATCGTTTTCCTGCTTTTCCATCATGGTTCCCTCACGCAGCGCGCAGCGCCGTCACAATGCTTTCATGCGAGGCCCGCCAGGCGGGGAACAAACCGCCCGCCAACCCCATCAGCGCGGAAAAGGCCAGCGCCACCCCGACGAGCCCCGGGGTAATCTGGAATTTGAAGGCAATCTCGCTGAAGGTAAGAAAATTGGTGGTGCCGGTGGTGATGCCGTTCACGGGCCATGCCAGCAAGCAGCCGAGCGCCCCGCCCAACAGCGCAATCAAGACCGATTCCAGGACGAAGGCCAGCAGAATGCTGGAACGCGGAAAGCCGAGGGCGCGCAGCGTGCCGATTTCGCGGGTGCGGCGGGCCACGGCGGCGTACATGGTATTCATGGCGGCGAACGACGCGCCGACCGCCATCAGAATGGCGATAAAGATGCCGAAGATGCGAATGGGCGCGGCGGTGGCCGTCTGGGTGGCGTAATACCGCCGCTCCGTGATGGCTTTCAGGTGCAAGCGCCGGTCGTTGGTGATCTCATTTTTGAGCTCGGCGACGGCGGCCCGGTCGCGGGCGCGCACGATGACATCGGAGTAATCGGGCCGGTCAAAATCCTGACCGAGTTCATCCACGTCGGCCCAGATCTCGGAATTGTAGGCAGAATTGCCGGCGGTGAAAATGCCGACCACGGTCCAGTAACCTTTGGCAAACTTCAGCTTATCGCCCAGCGAGCAATCTCGAAAGCGGCGCGCGATGCGGCGGCTGACAATGACCTCGCGCAGACCGGGCCGGAACATGCGGCCGGCGACGATTTTGAAGGCGGGGCGCAGCGAGGGCGCCTCGGGCGTGACGCCGCGGACGGTGACGTTGGCGCTTTGGCCGGCCGCGCGCTCGGGCAAATTGACCAGGACGATCAGCTCGGGAGAAACCCAAGGCTTGCCCTTCGCGTCGGTGGCGATGCCGTGAAGATACTTGATGGTATTCAGCATGTCGCGCGAAACGATGCTCACGCTTTCCGACTGCGAGCCTTCCCGCATCACCAAAACGTTCAGCCGGCTGCCGGTCGCGGCGAGCGAGGATTGAAGACCCTGGGCCAGCGCCATGAGCGTTAAAAACACGGCCACCGTCAGCGTAATGCTGAGTGCCGTCACCAGCGTGGTCGTCCGCCGAACGACCAGGTTGCGGAGGTTGTATTTGAGCGGCAGGGCCATCGAATTATCAACTCATTGTCTCGTCAGGTCACTGACCCAAGGGCGGTACGGGTCAACGGCTAGTTTCTTCACCCCACATAGCGCAAGGCGTCGGCAATGCGCAGCCGCGAGACTCTCCAAGCCGTTGGCAAAGTGCTCGCCAGGCCAATGACCACGCCCAGAAGCGAGAGCAAAGCGAAAACGGAGCCGCCTACCGATAATTGAGCCGGCACCGCACCGCCAATCGCAAAGCCGGAGGCGGCTCGCGTCAGAGCGCTTGCCCCCAGCCCGCCGATCCCCGCGCCGAGCAAGGCCAGCGCGACGGATTCCGCCGTCAGCGCCGCTAGAATTTGCCGCCGCTGAAAACCGAGGGCCCGCAAGGTGGCGATCTCCGGCGTGCGTTCGCGGATGGACATGGCCATTGTATTGGCCACGACGAGAAGAATGGAAAAAGTCACCGCGGCCATAACGCCCAGCAGGACCAGTTTGACATTGCCAAGCAGGTTCAGAAAATCGAGCATGGCCTGCTTGAGCGTTCCGGTCCGCGTCGGAACCGGAGCGTCTCGAAACATCGCGTCAATCGCGCTCGTGAGCCGTGGAACGTCACGTGCCGAACGGGCTCGGACCCAGAATTGATAAGCTTGGTCCGTATTGCCGAACGCGGCGTTCAGGTAATTCCAATGGAAGACCGCCGTGCCCGTTCGGTTCGGCGAGTCATAAATGCCAGCGATGATAAATTCCAGCCCGAGATTCGAGTACAAAGGGAGGGGGGTGACCAGGTAAATATGCTGGCCAACCCGCCAGCCATACTTCTGAGCCAGGGCGCGCCCCGCGATCATTGCCCGCCGGTCAGCGAAGAAACGTCGCCTAGTCTGCGGCGAGACCTTCCAATCGGGAAACAAACGGAACACGGATTGGGGTTCGAGACCGAGCGCCGGAATCAAAGCGTGGTGGCTCCCGTACCGGCCGGCGAAATAGCCGAAGGGCGAAACCGCAACCACCCCCGGCAGCGCGGCAATGCGGTCCTGATACCAGAGCGGCAGGGCGGTATCCGGAGAGGCGCGGGGCGACACAAGAAGCACCAATTCCGTTCCATTGGATTCGGCGGGCGCCGTCAAAAAACGATAGGCGGCCGCGAGCACGCCGACCAGAAACAAAGACACTGCCAAGCTGGCGACGGTCAACACCGTGCGACGCCGGTTGCGAACCAGATTTTTGAGGACATACCTTAGCCAGCTCATGGATTCCTTCTCCCGGCGCGTTGAGCCGCCCTTGCGCGGCGCGCCTCTGGGAGCTTCTTGGTCGTCCGGCCATCGGCCCCTAAGCGGCGCCGCAAGCCACGGATCCATCCGATCTCAGCCACCGCGCGCCCCTCGAGATATCGGAGAACCTCGCCCCCTAAAAACGCCGGCGGTGAAAGGTCGGAGCGAATGCGCCGGAAATGCGCCGCCTCGGCTCGCAATTGACGCTCCCGGGTGTCGAGAATCTGTTGACGGACGCGCACCGGCAGAATCTGAAATAGGCCGACCCGCAGGTAGAATTCCTCATCGGCGCGCAAATGGTCCGGATAGTGAATCAGGCAGCGGACCATTTCCGCGCGGCCTTTGGGCGTCAGGCGATACATCCAGCGCATCTGTCCGCGCTGGCCGGGAACTTTCTTCCGCGCCACCCACCCGTTCCCCTCGAAGCGGTGAAGGGAAGGATAGACCTGATTGTTGTGTAACACCGCATCGCCCAAAACCGTGCCCGCCACCCTCTTGATTTCATACCCGTGTTTCGGCCCTTCGAGGAGGCTTGAGAGAATCACTAGGTCATTCATGATACTGTCATAATTAACATATAGAACCGCACCGCGTCAAGAGGGGACGCCCTGGGGGTTATCCCACATAGCGCAAGGCGTCGGCGATGCGCAGCCGCGCGGCGCGGAGTGCCGGAATGATAGCACTTACCACCCCCACGACGGCGGCGATGCCCAGACAAAGGGCCACCGTCATCATCGAAACTCTGAAATCCGCCAGGAAAAAGCCGGTGTTCATCACAAAGCCCACCCCTACATAAAAGACGCCCGCTAAGGCGAAGCCGATGGCGCCGCCGATGACGGTCGCTGTGACGCGCAGGGTGCGAATCCAGCCGTGACCGGCCAGCCCTTCAAACAGCAGCCACGCGCCATAGCCGGTCAGCACGGCTCCCACAAGCGCGAACAGCAGGCCCAACCCCCGCGCGCTGTTGTAGGTGGCGTGGATGTACGCATACGCCGCTTTGGCGCCGAGCGCGCCGGCCAACCCGCCCGCCAGCGCTATCAGGAGCGACTCACCGACGAGCAACTGCAGAATCGCCCGCTGTCGAAACCCGAGCGTCTTGAGCACGGCTACTTCCTGGGTGCGCTCCCGAATGGACATGGCCATGGTATTGCCCGCCACCAGAAGAATCGCAAAGACTACGGCGGCGGAAATCATGGTCAGCAGCAGTTTGACGTTCCCGAGCATGGAGACAAAACTCAGTTGAAAGGCCTGCTCGGTCTCCGTTTTGGTCTCGTACGCGGTGTTGCGGAACATCGCGTCAATGGCCCGCGACACCCTGGGTACGTCCGCTGCTGAGTCCACGCGGACGGCAAACGTCCCCACCTCGCCCGTCTCCCCGCGCAGTTCGTCGAGATAGCGGTAATGGAAATACAAAGCATGCTCCTGCGAGGGGTCTTGGGGATCACGATAGACGGCGCGAATGACGAGCTCTGGGTTGACCGGCCAGATGGTTCCTTTGAGGGTGATGCGCTGGCCCAAGCGCCAGTGATACTGCTGCATCAGCTTGGCGCCCACCAGCGCGGCCGTGCGCTCGCCTTTCCAGGCGGCCAGTTCGGCCGGCGGAATGACCAACTCCGGGTACACTTGCTGGAATTGGTCGGTATCCACGGCGAAGTTGGCGAAAAAATTGGAAGGGTCAATGTACTGCCCGCCAAACCAGGTGACTCCCACGACGGCGACGACGCCCGGCACGGAGGCGATTTGCTGGCGATAAGCTTGGGGCATGGGCTGAGTGATGGAGGTGGCTCGATGCACCACCACGCGCAAGTCCGGGCGGCTGGCATTCCCGTTGGTGGAGCGGTACATGCTGGCCAAAATCGCCTGGAGCGTGCTGACGAGAAAAATGGAGACGGCGATGCTGAGGATGGTCAAGGTGGTGCGGCGACGATTGCGGCTTGCACTTTTCCAGATGAGTCGTGCCAGCTTCACAGCGTTTCCGTTGTCGCGCGCCTTGGCTTCGGCGAGCAGCGACCCTCCCGCCACGATTAAAACAGCTGTATAAAACACCCGTTTTAATTTGTCAAGGGATTTGTCGGGTCGCGGCGGGGCGCCTGCGGGCGGACTACGCGAAGGCCGCGGCGGGCCGGGAGGCTTTCCAGAGTTCGAGGTACAAGTTGAGGTCGGCCATCAGAGCGGCGAATTCGGGAATGGAAAGCGATTGGGCGCCGTCGCTCAGGGCCTTTTCAGGCTCGGGATGCACCTCGACGATTAGGCCGTCCGAGCCAATGGCGACCGCGGCGCGAGCCAGCGCCGGGACCAGGCTGCGCTTGCCGGTGGCGTGACTGGGATCCAGGATGACAGGCAAATGCGTGAGTTCATGGAGGACGGCGACGGCGGTAATGTCGCAGGTGTTGCGGGTCGCCGTCTCAAAGGTGCGGATGCCCCGCTCGCAGAGGATGATGTTGGCGTTGCCGTGCGCGGTGATATACTCGGCCGACATCAGGAGCTCTTTGACGGTCGAACTCATGCCGCGTTTGAGCAGAATCGGCCTCGGGCACTTGCCGAGCGTTTTGAGGAGCGCGAAATTTTGCATGTTGCGAGCGCCCACTTGCAAGATATCCGCATACTCGGCGACCAGCTCCACGTCGCCGTCACTCATAATTTCGGTGACGATGGCTAGGCCCGTCGCTTGCCGCGCCTTGGCCAGGAGCTTGAGCCCCTCGAGTTCCAAGCCCTGAAAGTCGTAAGGGGAAGTGCGCGGCTTGAACGCGCCGCCGCGCAGGATTTTGGCCCCGGCGCGTGCCACCCCTTCGGCGGCCGTCAAAATCTGCCTTTCGTTTTCCACCGAGCACGGCCCGGCCATCACCACGAACTCGTTGCCGCCGATTTCCGCTCCGTTCACTCGGATCCGGCTCGACTCGGGCTTGAACTCGCGGCTGACGAACTTGTAAGGCGAACTGATGCGGACGGCGCTCTCCACGCCCGGCGCCGCTTCGAGCGACTCCAAGCAGGCGGTGACGTCGCCGATGCCCACCGCGCCAATAACCACCCGCTCTTCGCCTTGGATGGAATGCACCTTGTAGCCAAACTCCCGAATACGCTGGCACACGTGTTCAATCTCCTGTTGAGTTGCACCTTTTTTCATTGAAATAATCATGAATTTCACTCCTTGAAATGAGCTTTCCACCACCCGCCGTTTTCAACCCTTGGGCAATCTCCCCAAGCCCGCTGGCGATGACCCAAATAAAAAAGCCCACTCAAGGTCGAGTGGGCTGGCTCCGACTTCATCAGATTTCAAATTCAGGCCAACGCCACTCGCCCGCTACCGCGCCCAGCGCCAGTAGCGGTAAGTAAACGAGCTGACGTAAGCCTTCCGCATAAGAGCCGCAGTCTAACCGGATTCCGCCTTCAATGCAAGAGATTTTTGAGGTGCGCGGACGGTGCGGTTAGCCGCATCCAGCTCTTGTCCAAATTTGACAGCCAGGCGACCGCCTGCTAGCATACGTTTTGCGCGCGAGGTCACCCCGCGCGGCATGAAAAGGGTGACTGCCCGAAGCCCTGGCTTTCGGCACATCCTCGCACGGCTTTCAAACAACGGCTCTCTCCTGTCCCCGTCGTCTAGCCCGGCCTAGGACATCGCCCTTTCACGGCGGTAACGCGGGTTCGAATCCCGCCGGGGACGCCAACATTCTTAAGCACTCGCTGGGGTGCGGTCTTCCACACGCAAAGGTTATCTCGGCAAGGTGCCGGGCAGGACACAACCGTGCGTCAACGTGTGTCGCGACCGAGGGTCAGTGCGGCGCTTAAGGGAGTCGTCAGCCGATCAGGGCGATGAGCGGAGATCGCTTCAGAGGCGGCGCAAGCGGGCGCGGTGGTTGCCGTCTTAGCGAGGGTGCGTGACCCGACGTGACCGGTAACGCACGGCCAGCAGATGCCGGCGGGGCATCTTCCTAACCCGGGATAGTCGGAACCAGGAAAGTTGGACGATTTCGAAATTGCCCTCAACGCTGCACAAACACTGGCTAAACCCGATTTGCTCAAAAACACCCTGCCAGGAAATATCAGGATTCAACCTCAAAGGTACTGAGAGGGTGACTCGCAGCGGCGCGGGTTCGGGTGGGGAGGGTTTAGCTTGACTGGTCGGCGACGGCGGGGCGAATGGAGATCTCCGAAGGCGCGGTCGGTTCCGGAGTGGCGCGATGCAGCAGGGAATACATGACCGGCATGACCAGCAAGGTGATGAAGGTGGAAAGGGAGAGTCCGCCAATGACGGCGAGCGCGAGCGGCTCCTGCAATTGGGCGCCCGCGCCGATGCCGAGGGCCAGAGGAAAGAGTCCGAACAACGTGCAGAGAGTGGTCATCAGAATCGGTCGCACGCGGATTTTGCCCGCTTCCACCAGGGCCTCGCTCAACGGCAGCCCATCCTCTTCCCAGAGCTTGTGGACATACTCGAACAAAATGATGCCGTTCTTCACCACCAGACCAACCATGAGGATGATGCCCATGAAAGAGGAAACATTGAGCGCCGTGTGAGTGATCCACAGCATCGTGAAAACGCCCAGCAGGGAGAGCGGCGCAGCGGACATGATGATGAGGGCGGGACTGAAAGCACGGAATTGAATCACCAGCACGATGAAGACGGCGGCAAGCGCGAAGAGAAGCACCATCAGTAAATCGTGAAACGATTGCTGCTGCTGGCGATAGAGGCCGCCAATTTCATAGCTGGTTCCCAGCGGGAAGTGAACCGTGCGCAGCACGCGCCGCACATCCCGGACGGCCCCTCCTAAACCCCGGTGCGTAATGTTGGCGGACAACGTGACCATCAGGCGTTCATTTTCGCGCATCAGGACGCTTTCTCCCTTGACTTGGCGAATTTGGGCGATGGCCGAAAGCGGCACAATCTGATGCGCCGGCGTCAGGATGGGATAACGGCGGATGTCATCGTAGTTGTAACGAAACGAGTTGGGAAAGCGAACGCGGATGGGAACGGTGCGGTCGGTTTTGCGCAATTCGGTTTCCGTCAAACCCAATAAACCTGCCTGGACTTGTTGGGTCACTTGGGTTACCGTCAACCCCAGCCTGCCGGCGGCGACGGGATTGACCCGCAACACCAACTGCGGGTTGCCGCCTTGCACGCCGCGGAAATCCACGATGCCGCGAATCTTTTGGATCTTCGGCCCGATTTCGTCGGCCAGTTGCTTGAGCTGAGCCATGTTGCTGCCGAAGATTTTCACCTCAATGGGCCGGGGGCTGCCTTCCATGTCGCCGATCATATCCTGCAGCACCTGCGCGAACTCAATGCGGACGCCAGGAACGTTTTTCAGGATGCGGCGGCGCAGGCTATCCATCACCTGAAAGATGGAGCGATGCCGCTCGGAAAGCGGCTTGAGCCTGACCACCAGTTCGCCGTGGTTCTGCTGGGTTACGAAGGGGCCCATCTGCGCGCCCGTGCGACGCAGCCAGGATTGCACCTCGGGCGTTTCCCCAACGATCTTTTCCACCTGGGCGGCCGTCCGATCGGTTTGCTCAAGGGACGTTCCCTGGGGGGAATAGGTGTCCATGACAAAGCCGCCTTCGTCCATGCGCGGGAGAAAACCGGTCTGGAGGTGGGTATAGACGACGAAGGTCAGCACGACGGAAAGCGCCGTGGCGGCGGCCACAACCCAGCGTCGTCGCAGGGACCAGCGGACCACGCGCTCATAGACCCGGAGCACCGGCTGAATGAAGCTTTGCGCCGAGGCGTGATGCCGACCGGGGGAAAGGAATTGCTCGGAGAGCAGCGGGATGAGGGTGAGCGCGAACAGGAGCGACAAAGCCACCGCCACGACCAACGTGAGGCAGAGGGAGCGGAAGAACTCGCCCACAACCCCGGTCAACAGGCCGAGCGGCGAAAACACGACAATGGTGGTGGCCGTCGAGCCGATAACCGCGCCCAACAATTCCCGCGTTCCATTTTCGGCGGACTCTTCGGTGGATTCGCCCAGGCCGAGATGCCGGTAAATGTTCTCAATGATGACCACGGCGTCATCAATCACCAGCCCAATGGCAATGGCCAAACCGCCGAGCGACATCAGGTTGAGCGTGCCGCCGAAGATGTACATGAAAAAGAACGTGCAGATGACCGTGAGGGGCAGCGTAGTGGCCGCGATGACGGTGGTGCGCCCTTCGCGCAAAAACACGAAGAGAATCATAATCGCCAAAAAACCGCCAATCAGCACGGCATCCCGAATATTCGCCACGGCCGCCCGGACAAAGGAGGCCAAATTGTAAACCGTCACCAAGTGGAGAGTTTTCGGGATGGCCGAGCCCAAGTGGTTGGCCAGGGCTTTAACTTGGTCGGCGATCTGGAGAATGTTTCCCCGAAGCTGGCGTGAAATGGTAATCAACGCTCCCGGTTTGCCGTTGCCATACACCAGCACGGTGGGGTCTTCGATGCCATACCGCACCTGCGCGATTTCACCCAGCCGCACGGGAGCACCGTCCTCGATGGCCACGGTCGTGTTGCGAATATTGCTGAGGTTTCTGAATTCATTCGAGGCCAGCACTTGATAGCGGGCATAGTCGCGGTCAAGCCAGCCCGCGGTGGCGACGGTATTGGCGCGCCGCAGGGCCGCCGCGATTTCCGGCAGCGACAGCCGGTCGGCCAGCATCTTCTGCGGGTTGACCACCACCGAAACTTCCTGGATATCGGTCGCTTCCACGCCGACTTGAGAGACGCCCGGCACGCTGTCGAAGATGGGCCGAAGCGTGTAATAGGCGTAATTCCGCAGGTCCGCGCCCGGGACATTGCCCCGCAGAACCATCATCATGATGGCCCAGGATGTGGGCGTAATGCGGATCACGGAGACCTTGGTGCCGGGAGGGAGGGTCGGCTGAACCTGGTTGATTTGCGTCTGCATGAGTTGCAGCGCATAGCGCATGTCCATGTTGGGCTGGAAGAAAGCCGAAATTTGCGTTTCGCCCCGCACGGTTTTGGAGCGCACCCGAACCACGCCCAGCACGCCGCGGCTGGCTTCTTCAAGGGGCCGGGTCACTTCCAGCAGCATGTTGTGCGGAGAGAGGTCGCCTGAGTCCGCCAGGATGACGATGCGGGGAAAGCTCAAGTGGGGATAAATATTGCTCGGCAGGCGAAAGTAAGAGATGAATCCCGCCGCCGCCAAAAACCCGGTTAACAGGTAAACGGCGCGGCTGTTGCGCCGGCAAAACCGTACAACGTTCATGGTTCGACCTTCACCGGGGTCCGGGGTCCAAAGCCATATCCCCCGGTCAACACGATGGTTTCACCTTCATGCACACCGGAAACAATCTCAGCTTCAGTGTTGGTTTGAATGCCCAATTGCACGGGCTGGGCCAGAGCCACCGTCCCTTGCACCTGATACACTTCCGGGACGTTCTTTCCATTCCGATAAACGGCTTGGAGCGGCACGATGAGCGTGTTCCGATGGGTCTCAATAGGAATCTTGGCGGAAAGGTACATTCCCAGCCGGAGCAGGCTGTCCGGGTTGGCCATGCGAATGCGCACCACGCCGACGTTCGTTGAAGGATTTACGGAAGGCGCGATGGCGATGATGCGTCCTTCAAAAGTTCGTCCGGGGAAGGCGGGCGTTGTGAGTGGCATCGTTTCACCCACCTGAATGTCGCCAAAGTACATGGCCGGGACGTTTGCGTAAAGCTCCACTTGATTCAAATTGGCCACCTCAAACACGGGTTGCGCCGCCGTGCCGTCCACCTGCTCGCCATCGCTCACGAAGCGCTGCACCACCACCCCGGTGAGCGGGCTTCGCACGCGGGTGCGCTCGACGTCGAGTTGGGCCAAAGCCAGAGCCGCCTGCGCTTGTTGCAGGGCCCCCTGGTCGGCGGCGACTTGCGCCATATCCGCTTCGAGGTATTTTTTGGCCACGATGCCATGTTCAAACAGGGTTTGGTCGCGGGTCTCAGAAAGTTGAGCATTGCGCAGGTTGGCTTGGGCTTGGGCTACCGCGGCTTGGGCTTGCGCCAATCGTTCAAGGTAAGGTTGGCTCTCAATCTGGGCCAGAACTTCGCCTCGGCGGACGGAATCTCCCTGGGCGGCCGTCAGGTGCGTAATGCGGCCAGCCACCAAGGCACTGACCCGCACATCCTGATTGGGCAGGCTGGCAATCGTGCCGGAGACGTTGAGCAGTGCGCTAATGTTGCCACGCTTGACCACCGTCACCGTGACGGGAAACGGGTGCGGGGCAGCGGCGGCTCCGTCTTCTTTCCCGCCGCCCGTGCAGCTCGCGGCCCAGCCAACCATTAAAAGGACAGCAAGGACCCGGACATATTTGAACACCATGCGGTTCGACATAAGCTTATGGCAGGCTTGTTCCCACGGCCCCTTCGAGCGAAGCGTAGGCGGCCTGCGCCGCGTAGAGGCTCTGCAGGTATTGCTGCTGAATGGTTTGTTCGCTCTGCTGAGCCGTGATGACGGCCAAGATATCCGTTTTACCCGCGCTATAACTCTCTTCCGCCATGCGCTCGAGCCGGCGCGAGGCGGGCACCAGCTTGTTTTGATAGAGATGGACTTTGGTTTCTTGCGAGGCGAGCATTAAATAGCTCGTCTCCACGTTGCCGGCGACCATCCGGCGCGCGGCGGCGATTTGATCCTGCAACACATCCTGAGTGGCCAACGATTGAGCAATTTGCCCTTGGTAGCGATTGAAAATCGGCAACATCACCGTGATTTCACCGCGCGGGCCTTCGCGAAAACCGCCCACCCCCGGGGAGTTAAAATCCACGCCGTAGTCCAAATCGAGGTTCGGGATGCGGTCGGCTTTATAAAGCGCTTCCCGGCTGCGCTCGACTTGGAGTTGGCGCTCATAGGTCTGGATTTGCGGGCTCGCCTGGTAAGCTTTCTGAATCAAGTCGTTAAGCGAAAGCGGGGGCGGCAATTCGTTCAAGGGAGTGGTCAATCTCCAGCGTTTTTCGGCAGGCTCATCTAACAGAGCGTTCAGTTGACTGAGGGCCACGGTCTGTTGCTTCTGAGCCACTTCTAGATTGGCTCGAGCCTGCGCCACGCCCAACCGCGCCTGAATGACTTCGAGTTCGGCGGCATCGCCGGCCTGATATCGCTCTTGGGCAATGCGCAGCAGGCGCTCCGCCAGCCGCACGGCGTCGGCCTGCTGTAAGGTCTGTGCCTGAGCGAGCGACAGATTGAAGTACGCCTGGCGGGTGGCCTCGCGGACCTGAAGTTCCGTCGCCGCGATGGTCTCCTCCGTCACCCCTTCTTGGCGCTCGGCCACTTGAATACGATGCGCGCGCTTGCCGCCGAGTTCGATCGGCTGAGTGAACCAAAAGCCTTCGTGGGGCGTGTCGCGCAGAACGTTGAAATTAAACGACGGATTCAAACGTTCGCTCGCTGTTATCACCCCGGCCCGCGCCACGGCTCTTCCTTCGCGCGCCGCAATCAGACTCAGGTTCTGCCGATGGGCCAGCTTGAGTGCCTGCTCAAGGGTCAGCGGGGGCGGCAGTGTGGATAAAGAGACGGCTCGCAGGGCGCCTGCCGTCACGAGCATCAAACCAAGACAACCAATGGCCTTCAAACCGGCTCCTCCTTGCTCTCCGCCCTCCCGATATCGGCGCCGCACCTTGGACTCTGGCCTCCTTCAGCTTAGCCCGACCGGAAGGACAAAGGGTGAAAATAGAATTAATTTCTGTTTAGCTAACGGCTCAGGTCGCCGCGCCCGCCGGACCCAGCGGCAGGACAACCGTGAACCGTGAGCCGGCCCCCAGCCGGCTTCGGCATTGAACCTCGCCGGCATGGGCGCGGGCGAGGGCTTGGGCGATCGCCAAACCTAGCCCGCCGCTGCGCGCCTCGCCGTTCTCCGCTCGCGCGACGCGGTAGAACCGCTCAAAGATGTGAGGCAGGTGTTCGGGGGCGATGCCGATTCCCTCATCTTCAAACTCCACCCGGGCTTGCCCGTCGCTCGCGGTGAGGCGAACCTGAATGCGGCTTGCGGGAGGCGAATACTTGATCGCGTTATCGAGAAAAATAAGGAAGAGTTGGCGCAAGGCAATCTCGTCGCCCCAGGCGGCCACTTCTTGCCGAAGGTCGCGCTCAATCGTCATGCTTTTGGCGCGGGCCAGGGGGGTGGCCACGGAGCAAGCCTCCTCCAACACTTCGTTCAAATAGAGCGGCTCGCGTCCGAGGCGCAATTGCCCGGCGTCAGCAATCGCCAGCGTGAACAAGCTTTCCACGATGCGGTTCAGCTTCCTGAGCTCCTCCTCGATCACCTGCAACGTCTTCCGATATTCTTCCGGGCTGCGGGGCTCGGCCAGCACCAGCTCGGTCTCGCCTTGGAGAATCGAAAGGGGCGTGCGAAGCTCATGCGAGGCGTCGGAGACGAATTGCCGCATTTGCCCGACGAGCGAGTGAATTTTCCCAAACAGGCGGTTAAACGTGCCGGCCAAAAGCCCCAATTCGTCGAAGGCCGTCGGCACGGGCACCGGCTGCCAGAAGTCGCCGGCCTCGCGGCTGGTCAGGCGTTCCGTGGTTTCCGCCAGGTGCTCGGTCAGTGCCTTGACCGGAGCCAGACTCTTGCCCACGTACCAGCCGGAAAGCAGAGCCGTGAGCAGAAGGCTAAGCGGAAGCACCCAAAACGCAATCCCGCGAAAGGTGGCCAAGACTCGGTCGGCTTCGCGCGTGGGCACGGCCACGGCGAGCGCCAGTGACTGCGGCCCGCGCTCGAAAGGAATCACGGCCAGGCGAAGACGGCGGCCGTCGCGCCCCCGCACGGTGCGGAAGAAGGGCTTCGGAGAAGCCGGCAAAAACTGCCCGGGATTTAATTGTCCCGCCGCCAGATTCGCCGAACGCGCCAGGGCTTGGCCGGAGGGCAGCGTGACCTCAAAGAATTCGTTTGGCAGATCGAGCTGTCGAACATCGTCCAGGTCGCGGTCGGTTTCTAAATCTGCAATCAGGGGCTGCGAGGCCTCCACCAGTTCGCGGTCGAGCTGTTGGTGGACTTGGCGGCGCACTAACTCATAGAATCCCAGGTAGGAAGCCGCTAACAGAACCCCCACCACGCCGCAGAAAAGAGCCATCATCCGAAAGCGCAGTGAGCGAGCACCCATCATGATTCTAACCGGAGGCAATAGCCCACGCCCCGAACCGTGTGGATGAGTTTTTGGGGTTGCTCGTGGTCAATCTTTTGCCGCAGGCGGTTGATGTAAACTTCGACCAGGTTGGAGGCGCTGTCAAAATGGCAGTCCCAAACGTGCTCCACGATTTCGCTGCGGGTGATGGTGTCCGGGGCGCGGAGCATCAGAAATTCAAGCAAGGCAAATTCTTTGGAGGTCAGGGGAACGGTTGATCTGCCGCGAACCACGCGGCGTCGGTGCCGGTCCACTTCCAGGTCCGCATAGCGAAGCTTGGCGGTGCCGCGACCCAAATTTCTGCGCATCAGCGCCCGCAAGCGGGCCAGCAGCTCGGCCAGGGCAAACGGCTTGACCAGATAATCATCGGCGCCGGCATCCAGACCCTCCACGCGCTGCTCCACTAAACCGCGCGCCGTCAGCATGAGAATGGGGGTTTCCACTCCGGCGTCCCGCAACTTCTGGCAAACTTCAATCCCGCTCAGGCCGGGCAGGCGGATGTCCAGCAAGATGGCATCGTAGGGATTGGATTTGGCCATCTCCAAGCCTGCCTCTCCGGTCTCGGCCACGTCCACGGCGTAAGCGTTCTCGCGCAAGGCGCGCGCCGTAAAGCTCGCTACCCTCCGCTCATCCTCCACCACCAAAACCCTCATCGGTAACGATTATAGTGCGCAAACCGGGGCTTGCGAAGAGGCAGAGCCGAAGGCAGGATCGGCCGATTTTCACCGCGGAGAGCGGCGACGGGTCATCGGACGCCGGGCGTTTCCGAGCGTGCCTCGGTCGGCTCGGGTTTTCGGTTGGATAGCCCGCCGCAGCCGCTTAAGGCTCGCCAGCAGTTTGGGGGGAGGGGACAGCTTCAGTTGACCGTAACGCCGGCAGGCGCTGATGGTCGTGCGTAAGCTCTCCAGGTAGGCGAGGCAAGGACGACAATCCGCCAGGTGACGCTTCAGCTCTGCGGCGTCGCGCGCCGCCAGTTCACCGTCTAAAAATTCCGAGAGCCGCGCAAACAGTCGGCGGCAGGCGGCGCGTCCCTCCCGCTGAATGTGAGGGTGAGCAGCCTTTTCCGACCGGCGCGACCGCGGGCGAGGAGAGCCGTCCATTTCAGTTTAGTGGCTGGATTCCGGCTGGAGTGGCGCTGGCGAAGGGGTCGGAGTCGGCGTTGCGGTTGCGCCACTCTCTCCCATGCCGTGCATTCCTTGACCGCCGGCCGGCGCGCTCGCAGTCACTTCCCAACCCGCTCCCTTCTTCTGCAACGTGTATTTCACCAGAACGGCGACCGCGGGCGATTGCTTGCTTTGATAACGCACCAGCGCATCGGCGGTGGACCCTGTGAGCTTCAAACTGATAATTTTGGTGGTGAAGTTTTGGAGTGAAAGGTGCGGATCTTGCTTTAAGTGAGCTTCAATGGCTTGGCGAATGGCGGCCTCCGGCGACCCCGTCTCCGCTCGATGGCAAGCGGGAAGCGCCACCAGCGACAACACCACCACTCCGATGCCGAAGCGCACTCGATTCCTCTCTTGCTCACGGTACACGAATTCCGCGAGGGTTGTCAAAGTCAGTTATAAGTTCAAAAACTTCTTTTCAAATTCGCTTCATTGACACGAGGCCCCGCGAGGTCTAAAATCCCTTTAACGCTACTGGTTCGCCGAAAGGTGCTGAGTTGGAACTTGACGACAACTTTAAGCGGTTAGTGCAGGAACTCGGTCAAGCGATTAACAGCGCCTTGGCCACGTCGGAGGATGTTGCGGACGTGATGGGTCGCATTCGCGCCGCGGGTTACGACCTTCTCCTGGTGCTGGAACTCACCATTGGCTTTAACAAGCGCGCTGCCGGCGAAGGGGCTTCGGCGGACGGAGAAAGCTCGCAATCCCCGGTTCCTCTCGAACTGACGTTCAGTCCCGAAGATGCACGATTTCTTCAGGCGCTAAAAATCAATCTTGACGGCGAAAACTAATCCCTCACGCCGAGCCTAACCGCCCTCCGCAGACCCGAGCAGAGGCCGAGCATCAGCGTACAGTGAAGGCTTGCTGAAGCGGCACGTTTTCATCCGAGTCGCCGACGTACACGACAAACTTTCCCGGGTCCACCTTCCAGCCATTCGTCTTGACGTCCCAATACGCCAATGAGCGGCGATCGAGCGTGACCGAAACCCGTTGGCTCTGGCCGGGCATTAAATAGACTCGCTTAAAGCCCTGAAGCTCTTTGACCGGACGCCGTACCGTCGCCGAAGGGTCGCCCACGTACACTTGCGCCACCTCGGCTCCAGCCCGCTGACCCGTGTTTTTCACGTCAAGGCTTACCGTAATCGGTCCGTTGGGGGAAGCCACCGAAGGCGTCACTTGCAGATGGCTGAAGGCGAAGGTTGTGTAAGAAAGCCCAAATCCAAACGGAAACAGCGGCTTCACTTGGCTTTGGTCGTAATAACGGTAGCCAGTGAAAATTCCCTCCTTGTAAACTACCCGATGCGTTCCGGGGATCTCGTAGTAGTGACGATAGGTAGGATTATCCTGAACGCGGCGTTCCCAACTGATGGGCAACTTACCCGAAGGGTCCACCTGGCCGAATAGCACGCGGGCTAGCGCCAACCCGGCTTCCGAGCCGCCATACCAGGTTTCGAGCACGGCCGGCACCCGGTTCAGCCAGGGCAAGGCGTCCACGCTTCCACCGGATGTCAGCACAACAATGGTGCGCGGGTTGGCGGCGGCAACGGCGCGGATCAAATCGTCCTGGCCGGGCGGCAACTTGAACGTGCGGTCGTGCCCTTCGCCCTCCGTGCGGGCATTGAAACCCACGGAGACGATGGCTACATCCGCCATTTTGGCGAGCTTTCGGACATTGGGCTCCAGCATCTCCCGCGCAGGAATCACGCCAAAGCTTGCTCGAATGCGGTCGGTTTGGGGAAGATAATCCAGCCGCACGCGAGCCGGTTGACCCGCGGGCAGATTCACGACCGCCGACAGCGGATCCTGCGCTTGGCCCGGACCCGCATGGAGGATGTCCTGGCCATTGACGTAAAGATGGAATGCATCAAGCCCGGCCGCAGCCACAATAAAGCGCTGACGGCCGGAGACCTTGGGCGTGTAGTATCCGACCCAACGAACCGACATTTCCTTCTGCGAAGGCGGTGCAAACACAAACCGATCCCAATGGTTCAGATCAGGCACCACGCTGACCTGAACCGGTTTTCCGGCAAACGAAGCGTTGTCAAATTTCTCCTGTTCCAGGCCGGGATGCTGGCCCTCTTTATCGGTCGTAAAGTTGCTTCGATAGCTCTGAAAGAAAAATTGCATTCCACTCGGGCCAAACACATCATCCAGCTTCTTGACTCCTTTGTTCCAATAAACCTTGGCGCTCGGCCCCAGATAGTGCGCCAGACCCGTTAAAAAGCTGACGGGCGCAATGGCGGTCACATGAGCGCTGCCACCTGCGGAGGCCTCCGCCGGATAGGCATCCGGCCCAATCAAGGCGATGGAGTGAATTTGCTGCCGGTCGAGCGGAAGCAGATGTCCGTCATTTTTCAGCAACACCATGCTCTGCTCCGCCGATTCGAGCGCCACGGCCAGAGAATGCAGATTGTAAAGCGGCAAATGAAGATCGGTCTGATCGTGGTTGATGAAGCCGAACTCCACGGCCACGCGCAAAATGCGACGCACTTTGTCATCAATCGTGGCCTCGGAAACTTTCCCTTCACGAATGGCCGGCAGAAGGGTCGCGGCGTTCATGTAACGCGCCGAAGGCATTTCCAAGTCGAGTCCCGCGTTGGCGTCCGCAATGCCATCATGGGCCGCGCCCCAGTCGGACATCAAAATGCCTCGAAAACCCCATTCTTTCTTCAACACGGTCGTGTCCAGAAATTTGTTGGCGGTGCAGTATTCGCCGTTCACGCGGTTGTAGGCGTCCATGACCGCGCCGACGTGCGCCTGCTTGACCGCCGCTTCAAAGACCGGCAGATAAAGCTCACGCAAAGCCCGCTGGCTGACGATGGCATCTTCCTGCATGCGGTCATATTCGGCGTCATTCACGGCATAGTGCTTGATGGTGGCCACCACGTCTTGGCTCTGGACGCCTCGGATATAGCCCACGGCAATGCGCGAGGCCAGGTACGGGTCTTCGCCGAAATATTCAAAATTGCGGCCGTTCATCGGCGCCCGGTACATATCCACGCCCGGACCCAGCAAAATGTTGACGCCACGGGCTCGCGCATCCTGGCCGATGGCCACCCCCACCTTGCGCGCCAGCGCCGGATCCCAGGAGGCCGCCAAGCCAATCCCTCCCGCGTAGGCGATGCTGGGACCCCACACGCGAACGCCCACCGGCCCGTCGGACATTTTGAGCCGCGGCAGGCCGATCTGGGGCATGGCATGGGTA
Source organism: Acidobacteriota bacterium (assembly GCA_021838785.1). Taxonomy (GTDB): domain Bacteria; phylum Acidobacteriota; class Terriglobia; order UBA7540; family UBA7540; genus JAKCCV01. The sequence goes on from JAKCCV010000008.1 coordinate 67,268, forward strand.
AACATTCCATCTACGCCGCCAATCAGGCGGATCTTCTGCGCCAGCGTCAGCTTGGCCAGCATGGCGTTCACTTGCTGGTTGACTTGCTGGGGTGTCAGGTTCGCGGGATATCCAAATCCCCCGCAGGCTGCCGGCGCCGCCGCGGCGGCGAATATCAACGCCAGAAAAGCGGCAGTCTTTAAGGCAACAGCAACCTTTGGTGCTCGATGCTTCATATCAACCTCCAATGAAACGGGGTATTATATACCTACCCGACGCTCTAACGCGCGCCAATATCACCCCATCCGCGCCTCGAGGCTCAAGGACCGACGGGCGTATAATCGAAAGTCGAATAGCCGGGGCCCACTTGCGCTACCTGATTCTGAGTGACATTCACGCCAACGGCGAGGCCTTAACGCAATGCCTGGAGGCCGCGACAGGTCACTACGATGAGGTCCTCTGCTTGGGCGATTTGGTGGGTTACGGACCCGACCCGAATTCGGTGACCGAACGTGTGCGGGAGCTGTCGCGGATCATTATCCGCGGCAATCACGATCGGGCTTGCGTCGGCCTGCTCGATCCCGGCGAATTTAACCCCTTGGCGCGATGGGCGACTGAATGGACGCGGCGTGAACTCACGCTCGAGAACTTCGAGTTTCTCCGCTCGCTCCCCATGGGTCCACTCAGCGTGGACGGGTTTCAGATGGTTCACGGCTCGCCGCTGGATGAAGACGAATACATTCTGGGGCCCGTCGAAGCCCTAACGAACCTTCGGGCCATGACGGCGCCGTGGGTTCTGTTCGGTCATACCCATCATCAAGGCGGATTTGCGCTCTCGCCGAAGGGCCACTTCCAAGCCATCCGCTGCGCGCGGCTGATGGATGGAGAGCCCAAAATTGTCAAGCTGCTGGACGGGTATGCCTATTTGGTGAACCCCGGGTCGGTGGGACAGCCTCGTGACGGCGACTGGCGCGCTGCCTACGCTGTTCTCGACCTCGACGAGAAACAAGTGGAATATTTTCGTGTTCCGTATGACCTCGCCAAGACCCAAGCCAAAATGCGGGCGGCAGGTCTGCCCGAACCCCTCATCGAACGCCTGGCCTTCGGCCGCTAAGCGGCCGCCAACATGTTGGGCGGCGCTGCCAGCACGGTTGCCCGAGGCGCAGTGACAAATCGCCGCCAGCGGTTCAGAAAATAACGCGAATCGGCACAGCCCGGGGAGGCGCTTGATTCCAATCGGGCGATACGTGCTCGAATGAAACGCTGAAGGGGCGAGTTTCACTCGGCTTTAAGGGAGGATCCTGAGTGGAAACCGGCACGGCGCTCGTTTGGAAGACCACTTTCTTGCCGTACAGATCCATGAATTGAAGTTCCAGCTTCACATAACGGACGGTTCTCGACCCCTTGTTGACGATGTCCGCATCCAGGGTCACAATCCGCTCTCCCAAAAGATTCCGCGCGGCCATCATCTTGGCATGAGTCACCTCAATGTTGGGAAGGTAAGCTTGCTCCTGCGGCGTGGAAGTCGAGTTTGGTGAAACCCTAGAAGAGGGGCCGCAGGCCACAAGACTCGGCAGGAAAAAACCGAGTAGAAGCGGCCACCGTCGGCGGCGAACTTTCAATTTACGACGCCAGCAGATGCCAACGCTCCGGGGCGCGCGGTTTAAATCATGGGGATTTTCCTTCATGCGAGGTGGCAGGGCGGGCTAAGCTCCGCCCACGGTAAGACCCTCCAGCAGAAGTGTCGGCGCGGCCACGGGGCCGCGAAATTCAAGGTCGGAACCCACCATCCGAATGCCGTGAAGCATCTCCGCCAGATTGCCGGCGATGGTGACTTCGGCCACCGGATAAGTCAATTGGCCGTTCTCAATCCATTGACCGGCGGCGCCACGGGAATAATCTCCCGTCACGACATTCACCCCAAAGCCGATAAGTTCGGTCACGTACAAACCGTTCTTCACCGACCGAATGATTTCCTCGGGTGAGTGCGGGCCGCCGTGCAGATAGAAATTTTTCGGGCCCACGCTCGGCGGGCCCGCCGGGCCACGCACCGCGTTGCCCGTCGTGCGGAGGCCGAGCTTCCGCGCCGTATAAGAGTTTAACAAATAGTTCTGAAGAACGCCTTGGACCACCACCGGAGTGACACCCGAGCAGACACCTTCGTCGTCAAAAGGGCGAGAGCCCAAGCCGCCCGGGCGCACGCCATCATCGGTGATGGTGACAGTTTCGGCGGCAATTTTTTGGCCTAGGCATCCCGCCAGAAACGACGCGCGGCGGTAGATGGCATCACCGCGTAACGCCTCGAAGACATTCCCTAGTAACGAGGCCGCCGTCTCAGGATCGAAAACGACCGGAACCCTCCGCGTGGCGACCTTGCGCGCTCCCAAGCGCCGCAGGGCGCGTTCGGCCGCTTTCCGACCGATGGACTCCGGCGATTCCAGAGCCGCGACGCTCCGAGCTACCGAATACCAATAATCCCGCTCCAGGCGCTTGCCTGAGGCACCTGCCGCCTCGGCGACCGGCGTCGCAGAAACGGCACAGTAAGACGACCGGTACGCGCCTGAAAAACCATAGGAGTTGACATAAACCTTCACCGTGACGCCGGACTCCAACGACGCGCCTTCGGAGTTGACAATGCGAGGGTCCACCTGGAACGCGGCCGCCTCGGCGCGGGCGGCCATCTCAATCCGTTGAGCGGTGGACACTTCAGAGACGTCCTCGGAGTAGAGGGCGAGCTCGCCTTGATATTGGCCGAGAGCGTCGGGCTCAGCCAAGCCAGCCAGCGGGTCCGCGGAGGTTACGCGCGCCATCTCGGAGGCGCGGCTTACGAGCTTGTCAAGCGAAGCGGGCGTAAAGTCGCTGGTAAAAGCGGAAGCGCTGCTTGTCCCGACAAACACTCGCAGGCCGAGCGATTTTGAGGTTGCCTCCTTCAGCCGCTCAATTCTCCCCATGCGCACGCCCACCGAAAACTCATCGCCTTCCCAGGCAATGACTTCCGCCGCCGTGGCTCCACGGCGCACTGCGTCTTCAACCAAACTGCAAGCCATGGGTTCGAGAGGAGATTGGGTCATCTGAATTTCCAAAATTACAACGGAAACCGGCCGGTCTAAGTAAAGCTTTGAAGGTTGCGTGGCGCCGTGCCGCCCACCGTCAGCCGGCTAATTTTGACGGTTGGGATGCCTACGCCGACCGGGACGCTCTGACCGTCTTTACCGCAGGTGCCAATGCCGGGATCCAATTGAAGGTCATGGCCTACTGCCGTAACGTGCTTCAGGACCGTCGGGCCATCCCCGATGAGCGTCGCGCCGCGAACCGGCGCCGTGACGTTGCCGTCTTCAATCAGATACGCTTCGGAAGCAGAAAAAACGAATTTCCCGCTCGTGATATCCACTTGGCCGCCGCCAAAATGGACGGCATAAAGGCCCCGACGCACCGAATGAATGATTTCTTCGGGATCGTCTTGGCCTGCCAGCATATAGGTGTTGGTCATGCGGGGCATGGGGATGTGCTGATAGCTCTCGCGCCGACCGTTGCCGGTTCGGGTGGCCGACATCAGGTTGGCATTCAGGCGGTCTTGAAGGTAGCCGCGTAGCACACCGTTCTCGATGAGGACGGTCTTTTGGGTCGGTTCGCCTTCATCATCCATGTTGAGCGAGCCACGACGCCCCGGCAACGTGCCATCGTCCACCACGGTACATAACTTGGAGGCCACCCGCTCGCCGAGACGGCCGCTGAATGCTGAAATCCCTTTGCGATTGAAATCGGCCTCGAGGCCGTGACCCACCGCTTCGTGAAGCAAAATCCCCGGCCAGCCCGGCCCCAACACGACCTCCATCTCGCCGGCGGGAGCCTCTTGAGCGTCCAGTTGAACGACGGCTTGCCGGGCGGCTTCGCGGGCAAAGCTCTCCGGGCTATGTTCCCCGTCAAAATATTCCAAACCTACGCGGCCCCCTCCACCACTGACGCCCGTGCCTCTTCTTCCGTTCGCTTCGGCGATGGCGTAAACACTTAGGCGGACCAGCGGCTGGAAATCCGTGATGATTTTGCCGTCCGAGCCCGCCAGAAGAACGTGCCGGCACTGGTCGCCGTAAGTGACCCGCACTTGAGAAATCCGCCCGTCATAGGCCCGGGCGGCGCGGTCAGCCCGCAACACCAACTCCAGCTTGGGAATCAAATCCAAGTCCGTCAAGGTTGAGGTGACGGGATAAAAATTGTGGGCTGGTTCGAGGGTTGAGAGTCCAATGGTCGAGATTCGAGCGGGGCCGCTGGCAATGCGGGCCGCTGTCTTCGCGGCCTTGAGGATGGCTGCGGGAGACAAGTCGTCGCTATAGGCGTAGCCCGTCTGCTCGCCTGAAATTACGCGCACGCCACAGCCGACGGCAGTGCCTTCTGTGGCCGATTTCACCAGCGCTTCGTCCAGCAACACGGACGAGGAAGACGTGTGCTCGTAGTAGAGGTCAGCGTAATCACCTCCCTCTGAAAGCGCCTCGGCCAAGAATTTGCTGAGATCGCTTTCTGTCAGCCCATAGTGTTGGTTAAAAAACTTGTCTGCGCTGGTCACAATGTTGCACAAGGTAACTTCGTGCTGGTGAATAAGTTAGCCCTGACGCCTCCCTCGTGTCAAAATAACACGTCGGAGCGTGCATGTCAATTTTTGAAGAAACAGTTTTGTGGCAGCCTCACCAAGAAAATATGAAATTAAGGATTGTGTATCCAGCTTCTCATAGCTGGAAAATTAAAAGGCCACTGAACTCCCTATATTCTTGATAGCAATCAGCATTTATTGGCAGTTCAACATGTAGAATGGAAGCGTGGTTGCTGTCATAATAAAGATTTATCGGGCGAATTCACCCCGAAGAGGGCCATGAGGGTTCGATCTCCATTTCGGTTTGTGACTGCCTTAATCGCCGTGGTGAGCGTGGGGCTGGTGGCGATGGCGGTTATCAATTTCCGGCAGCAGAGGAAGTTTCGTCTGCCGACGGATGGCGTCAGTTGGGTGCGAACGCGCCGGGGGGTGGAGGCATTCAGCATTCGGCCGGGCAGTCCGGCGGCTCGGGCTGGCATCGAGCCCGGTGACCTCCTTATGGCGATTAACGGCCACGCAATGCACCGGTCCGCGGACGCTGTGCGCGAAATTGACCATTTAGGGATTTGGCAGCAGGCGACGTATAAGCTTTCGAGGGACGGAGAGCGATTTCAAACGCAACTGGTGCTCGTTCCCCAAAACCGTTCACGCTCCATTCGAGATTATTTGGAGCTGACGGGCTTCTTATACCTGCTCATCGGTGGCTTTGTTTTTCTTCGCCGCTGGCGCGCTCCACGCTCGCTGCATTTCTATCTTTTCTGCCTGTCTTCGTTTGTGCTCTACACGTTCGCCTATACAGGTAAGTTGAACGCTTTTGACACGGCCGTTTATTGGCTGAACGTGGCGGCGATGCTTCTGCAGCCGGCTTTGTTTTTGCACTTTTGCCTTGTGTTTCCGGAAAAGCATCGCGCGGTGAAGAAGCATCCGAGGCTCATTCCCGCCATTTACGTCCCGGGGGCGCTTGTCTTCCTGATGCACGTCCTGGTGATGACGGGTTTCGTGCGCGTGCCGTTGCCGTCGCTGTCGGTTCGGTGGATTTTGGACAGCACGGAGATGGCGCTCTTGGGTGCGGGCTATGTGGCGGGCGCGATGGCGCTCGTAGATGCTTACCGACAGGCTTCGGCGCCGCTGGTCCGGCAGCAGCTCAAGTGGCTGACGCGAGGCACCTTCCTGGCGGTCGTACCCTTTGTGGGCCTCTACGTGATTCCGTACTTCCTTGGTCTGGGCTTTGTGCCGGCCTCATGGATGAAATTTTCCGTGTTTTCTCTCGCCCTGCTTCCTCTCACCTTCGGCTACGCGATTGTTCGCTACCGGCTGATGGATGTGGACATCATTTTCCGGCGCGGCGTGGCTTACGCGCTGGGCACGGCGACCATCGTCGCGCTCTATTTCGGCTTGGTGGTTCTGTTTGCGAATTTCTTCCGCAACGCGGCGCTGATTACCACGCAGGGCGGTTGGCTGCTGGCGATTATCATCACGGCCTTGCTTTTCCAACCGGTGGTGAATTGGATTCAGGAGCGTTTGGAGCAGGTTCTGAACCCGCAGCGTTACGACTATCGCAGGACGCTGCTTGAATTCGCGCGCGATCTGACGACCGAGGCGCACCAGGAGGGTTTGTTGGACCCCATTGCCGAGCGCTTAGCCGCGACGCTGCGCGTGGATCGCCTGGCGATCTTCCTAACGAACCCGGCCGGGCGATTCCAGCTTGCCAAGTCACGGGGATTTACCGCCCCGCCGAACCTGGACTTGACCTTCCTCGACCCGCAACAATCGGGTTGGCAAAAGGCCTTTCTGTTCTTCGACAGCTTGAGTCAGGCGGAAGATTATCCGGCGCCGGCTCAAGCCGCCATTGAGCAACTCGGCTTGCACTACTATTTTCCGCTGAACCTCAAGGGGCGGATGCTCGGCTGCCTGGGGCTGGGGAAAACCTCGGACGGAGATTTCTTATCGAGCGACGACGTGGACCTTCTCCGCACCGTCTGCGGCTATCTCTCCATTGCCCTGGAGAACACGAGACTCATTGAGGCGCTGGAGCACGAGGCGCTGGAATATCAGACGCTCAAGGATTTCAGCGAAAGCATCATTGAGTCCGTTGACGTGGGTGTGCTCGCCTGCAATCTGGAGCAGAAAATCGAGGCTTGGAACTCAGCGATGGAGAAAATCTACGGCCTGCCGCGCTCGGAGGTGGTGGGCAAGCGGCTGGCGGAGGTTTTCCCTGCCGACCTGATGGCGGAACTTCCGGCGGCTGACGACCCTCGTGGCGAACGGACGCTTTATAAGTTTCGGCTTTACAACCGCGCCAACCAAGCCCGGATTGTTAACCTTTCCACCGTGCCTCTGCTCGGGAAAGAAGAGCAGGTCATCGGTCGCCTGTTGATTCTGACCGACCTGACGGAGCGGGTGAATTTGGAAGATCAACTGCTGCAAGCCGAGAAACTGTCCTCGATCGGCGTTCTGGCCGCCGGGGTGGCGCACGAGGTGAACACACCGCTCGCGGTCATCACCTCGCAGGTGCAAATGCTCCTTCGACAGATGCCGGCCGACGACCCTCGTTTGCCGACCCTGGAGAAAGTGGTCAAGCAGGGATTCCGAGCTTCGGAGATTATCAATAGCTTGCTGAAATTCTCTCGCGTGAGTGGGAGCGAGCGCAGCGAGCTCAACCTGAACCACGTTCTGCGCGAGACGTTGACGTTGGTCGAGCCGATGCTGCGCAGCGCGCGCATTCGCGTGAATGCTCAACTGGCGGGCGACTTGCCCCCTATCTATGGGAATGCCGGAAAGCTCCAGCAAGTGTTTATGAACCTGATTATCAACGCTCGCGACGCCATGCCCCACGGCGGCGACTTGACCTTGGTGACGGAATCTGAAAACTCCACCGTGGCCGTCGAGGTCGCCGACAATGGCGTCGGCATTGCTCCCGAACACCTCCGCAAAATTTTCGATCCGTTCTTTACCACCAAGACCACGAGCCGCGGAACCGGCCTAGGCTTGGCGGTGAGCTATGGCATCGTTCACGAACACGCGGGGACCATCCGAGTGGAGAGCGCGGTGGGACGCGGGACAACCTTCCGGCTGGAATTCCCCTCAGCAAGGAAAGCGGTGCATGCGGTCTAGAGCCTCCATTCTTGTCATTGATGACGAACAGGAAATCCGAGAAAGCCTCCAGCAGCTTCTGAGCCTGGAAGGATACCAGGTGAGCCTGGCCTGCAAGGGGGGCGAAGGTCTGCGCCAACTCGAGCGCGGAGTTTTTGACCTGGTGCTGCTCGACGTCAGCCTGCCGGATTCCAACGGTCTGGAGATTCTCAAAACGATCAAGCGCGAGGCTCCGGACACCGCCGTGGTTATGATTACCGCCTACGACTCCAGCGAGACGGCGTTCCGAGCTTCGCGGGAGGGCGCGGAAAGTTACATCACCAAGCCTTGGGACAATGACAAACTCCTGCTAGAGCTTCGCAATCTGCTGGATCGCTCGCGGCTGCGAGTGGAAAACGTTCAGCTTCGGCGGGCCTTGAAGCGCTTCGGTTTCCCGAACATTGTCGGCAAAAGCGAGCGAATGCAAAAGGTTTTGGACCTGATTACCCAAGTGGCTCCGAGCCGCGCCACCGCCCTGATTACGGGAGAGAGTGGGACGGGGAAAGAACTGGTCGCCAAGACCCTCCATGCTGCAAGCCCGCGCGCTGACAACGCCTTTGTCCCCGTCAATACAGGTTCAATGCCCGTGGACCTGCTCGAAAGCACGCTGTTTGGTCACGTGAAGGGCGCGTTTACCTCCGCCATCGCTTCCAAACGCGGGTTGTTCGAGATCGCCGACCAAGGAACCATCTTCTTTGACGAAATCGGAACTATCGGCGTGGAAACCCAGGCCAAACTGCTGCGGGTCATTCAAGAGCGTGAGTTCATGCGTCTGGGCGGGACGGAAACCATCAAAGTGGACGTTCGCATCCTGGCGGCCACGAACGCCGACCTCAAGAAGCTGGTGCAAGCCAACCGATTCCGCGAGGACCTCTATTATCGGTTGAACGTGATTGCAATTCACTTGCCGTCCTTGCGCGAGCGCAAAGAAGATATTCCACTGCTGGTAGAGCATTTCCTCAAGAAGTTTTCGGAAGAAAACGGCAAGGGACCTCTGAGCTTTACGCCCGAGGCGATGCGTATTTTGATGGATTACCGTTGGCCGGGAAACGTTCGGGAACTTGAAAACGCGGTTGAGCGGGCCGTCGTATTAAGCACCGGGCCCGACCTTGGCCCGGACCTCCTGCCGGAACAGCTCTTTCAGAACGGCTCGGATCATCTCCAGACGCTCCAGCCGGAAGATTTCGAAGGGCGCTCGCTGTTTGAAATTATGGATGGCTTGGAGCGGCGCATCATCCTGGACATGCTGGCTCGCACCAACTGGAGCCAAACCGAGGCCGCTGACCGTTTCAAAATTCCTCTTTCCACGCTCAATCAGAAAATCAAACGCCTGCACATTGACATTAAGCAACATCGGCAAGCGTAAAGAAAAGCCTCCGGAGAAAGCCGCCGCTCAAAATCTGAGAGCGCCCGGCATGCCTCTGAACTGGTTGGTCTGAAGAAACAAGATCGCCATCAAGGTGGCGTTGTAAGCCAAGTGCAGGATGACGCCGGGCGTCACGGACTTGGTGATGCCGCGGGCCAGCGAAAGAGTGATCCCCACGACGAAAATCAGCAGCACGTGGTTCCACGCGCCCCAGTACTCCGGGACGTGCAGCCCTGCAAAAAGCAAGGCCGTCCCGACCACCGCAAACCTTAGCCCGCCGTATTTTTCAAAGAAGGCGAACAGCACGCCGCGAAACAGAAGCTCCTCCATGAAGGGCGCCACCAGAATGGCAAAAGCTCCCAGCGCGTAGGCGGCGGCCGGAGAATTGAACATCTTCTCGAGTGGAAAGCTTTTGCTCTCCGGGAAAAGCGCCGGAGCGAACAAGACAGCAAAAGCCAGGGCAATTCCACCCAGAAAAAATCGGCTTGCCTGACCGAGCGAAAGGCGCCGCCACCGTATCGCCGCCCAGAATGGACGACGATAGTGAACCACAATCATCAAATAGAGATAGGCTAAAAGGAAAACATAAAAAATGGTCTGCAGCGCGAGGAGGAAAAAGACATTGTGAGACAAGAAGGTCAGGTTGGCCCGCCATCCAACCCAGGGCCTGAGCAGCAAATAGCCGGTCAGGGCGAGCAAATTGGAGAGAAAGAGATCCAGCGGGATAAACAGGATGAGAAGAATCAGATCAGAAATCTTCCACATTTCCGGGAGACTCGGCGGGACAGTGGGAGGCGGAATCTCCGCGGCTGAGAAGGGGCCAACGTCGCGGTTCTCGAGGCTCATTGCCCACCTTGCGAGCGGTTGAGTAGCGCGGCGGCGAGCAAAGGAATCATCAGCTCATGGTGACCGGTCAACGAGTAGCCGTGGCTCCCCGCGCCGCTCATGGCGGTGGGCCGCAGCACCACGTTTTGCGTTGGGCGATAATGTTGGATGAAATCCAGATTGACCGTGGTGATGGCGCGCAAGGGGCGGCCGAGATTGGCCACCAAGCTGACGCATTTGAGGAAAACCTCGGGCAGGATGACCGCGGAACCCACGTTCAAATAGACGCCGCCATGACTCATAGTCTTCACGATGGCGGCGAGCAGGCGGAAATCACGATGCGTCGCCGCGCCCAAAGCGCGCGCATCCACGGCCGGATGGTTATGAATGATGTCGGTGCCGATCGCCTCATGCACGGTCACGGGAACGCCTCGGCGGTAGGCGCCCACGAGCACGCTGAAACGGTGAAAAGGTAATTGGCGGGCTCGCCGGGCCCGGTCGAGATGGCGTCCCACCGCCTCGCCAATGCCCAGGCCGTCGCGATCTCCCTCCTGAATCGCCTGATTGAGAACGCGGCCGGTTTCCTCCGCCATCCCGAACTGGCCGCGACCGAGCGCCGCCGGCACATCTTCCGACGTGGCGCCGGCCATGGCAACCTCAAAATCGTGGATCAACGCCGCGCCGTTCATGGCCACCGCGGAAACGTAGCCGCGTTCGAGCAAGGCCAGCAAAACCGGCCCCACGCCAACCTTGATGACGTGCCCGCCCAGGCCCCAGATGATCGGCTTGTGGCGCTGGCGAGCCCGTGCGATGGCTCGAACGACGGCGCGGAAATCCTCCGCCGCCAAAATGTGGGGCAGGGACCCGACCCATTGCTCCACCGTTTGCTTGGCGCGCCGTGGGCGCGCGAAATCCTTCACCGAAACTTTGCTGGGACGGGAACGCAGTGGATAGGTTTGAACCCCATCGAGTTCGAGCGGGCGATAACGGTAGATGCTCATGCAAATTTTAAGGCGCCCCCTCGGGGAACGCCGCCGCCGAAGCGATCACATATTCTGCAACCGCGTATCGTAACCGGCCGCGCTTTCGCCAGCTCGGCTGAGAACCGCGGCCAGCGCCCGCCCCGTGTGCGAGGCTTCACATTGCGCCACTTCTTCCGGCGTTCCCTGGGCGACCACGTACCCGCCGGCTTCGCCGCCCTCCGGCCCCAGATCAGTGATCCAATCGGCCTGCTTCACCACGTCGAGATGGTGTTCGATGATGATGACCGTGTTGCCCAAATCCGTCAAGCGGGTGAGAACCTCCAGGAGCTGCTTAACGTCGGCAAAGTGGAGGCCCGTGGTCGGCTCATCGAGAATGTAAAGCGTGCGCCCGGTCTGCCGCCGGCTCAGCTCGCGCGCCAACTTGATGCGCTGCGCTTCGCCACCGGAAAGGGTGGTCGCGGATTGGCCCAAGCGCACATAACCGAGACCCACGTCGTAGAGCGTCTGCAGCTTTTGGTGGAGGACGGGAATATTTTCGAGCACGGGCAACGCCTCTTGGACGGTCTTATCCAGCAAATCGGCGATGGAGAAACCCTTGTACTTGACGGCGAGGGTTTCCGCGTTGTAGCGCCGCCCGCCGCAGAGGTCACATTTGACAAACACGTCGGGAAGAAAATTCATCTCGATGCGCCGCATGCCTTCCCCCTGGCAGGCCTCGCACCGGCCGCCCCGAACATTAAAGCTGAATCTTCCGGCACGGTAGCCACGCTCGCGCGATTCGGGCAAAAGCGCGAACAGCTCCCGCAGCGGCGTGAACAAGCCGGTGTAGGTGGCGGGATTGGAACGGGGAGAGCGCCCGATGGGCGACTGGTCAATCACAATGACCTTGTCAATGCGGTCCGCGCCAACAATCATGCGATGCGCTCCGGGTTCCTCAATGGCGCGGTAGAGTTTTTTTGCCAGCGCTCGGTACAGAATGTCGTTCACCAACGTGGATTTACCGGAGCCGGAAACCCCCGTCACCACCGTCATCAAGCCCAGCGGAAATTCCACATCAATGTTCTTGAGATTGTTGGCGCGCGCTCCCAGGACGGAGATAAACTTTCCGTTCGGCGCACGGCGGATTTCCGGAATGGGAATCTGCAAGCGTCCGGAAAGATAGAGGCCGGTGAGCGAATGCTCCGAGGCAGCCAGTTTTTCCGGCGTTCCGGCGGCCACCAGAAAGCCACCCTGCCGGCCGGCGCCGGGGCCGAGATCAATTACATGGTCAGCGCGGCGAATGGTTTGCTCATCGTGCTCCACGACCAAAACGGTGTTGCCCAAATCGCGCAGCCGCTCGAGCGTGGCCAGCAACCGCTGATGGTCGCGCGGGTGCAGCCCGATGCTCGGCTCGTCGAGCACATAGAGCACGCCTCGCAGCTTGGACCCAATCTGCGTCGCCAGGCGAATGCGCTGGCTCTCGCCGCCTGAGAGCGTGGCCGCCGAGCGATCGAGACTAAGGTAGCCGAGGCCGACGGCGTCGAGGAATTCTAACCGCTCGGCAATCTCTTTCAGGACGCGGTTCGCCAGTTTCTCCTCCCGCGGGTTGAGCTTCAGGGAAGCCACGAACTTGCGAGCTTGGACGACAGGCTGGGCGACGAAATCCGCAATCGAAAGCCCGGCGACGGTGACCGCCAGGCTTTCAGGGCGCAACCGCTTGCCGCGACATTGAGGACAGGTGACCGCCGACATGTAGCGGCCAAACCACTCTTGATACGCCTCGGAGCGGGTTTCCCGGTACCACTGTTCGAGCAGCGGAATGATTCCCATAAAGCCCGACGTGCTGCGCGATCGTGGTCCGCTCTTGCCGTAGAGAATGAGGTTCTGAATTTTCTCCGGCAACTCGCCAAACGGCGTGTTGAGGTCAAACCCCTGCGCCTCCGCCAATCGAGTGAGGCTGCGCCGCAGAAATATCGAGCCGGAGCCCGGTCCCAGCCCTCCCGCCAGCAGAGGGCGCGACCAGTCGGAGACGACCTTGGCGGGATCAAACTCAAAACGACTCCCCAAACCTCGGCAGGCCGGGCAGGCTCCATAGACGCTGTTGAAAGAAAACGACCGCGGCTCCAGAACCGGAACGCTCCATCCACAATCCACGCAGGCCCACTCCTGGGAGTAAAGCCACTCCTGGCCGTTGACGATGGCGACTTGAACCAGCCCATGCGCCAGCTTGAGGGCGGTGGAGATGGAGGCGGTGAGGCGGTTTTCAATGCCGGGCTTCAGCAGCAGCCGATCCACGACGACTTCAATCGTGTGGTTGCGGCGCCGATCCAACTTGATTTCTTCGTCAAGCTGGCGAAGCCGCTTGTCCACGCGCGCCCGAAGGAAGCCTTGCCGCGCCAGTTGCTCGAAGAGTTTGCGGAACTCTCCTTTGCGGCCCCGCACCACGGGTGCGAGAATCATGACTCGCTCGGCCCCGCTCTCCGCCGAGGGATTCTGCGCGAGGGCCATGACAGAGGCCACCATCTGCTCGACCGACTGACGGGAGATCGCCTTTCCGCATCGAGGACAATGCGGAATGCCGATGGTCGCGTAAAGCAAGCGCAGATAATCGTAGATTTCAGTGATGGTCCCAACCGTCGAGCGAGGACTGCGGCTAGTGGTTTTCTGTTCGATGGAGATCGAGGGGCTTAGCCCTTCCACCGAGTCCACATCCGGCCGCTCCATTTGGTCGAGGAATTGTCGGGCGTAGGCGGAGAAGGTCTGCACGTATCGGCGCTGCCCCTCCGCGTAAATAATGTCGAAAGCTAAACTCGATTTGCCGGAACCGCTGAGCCCCGTCACCACGGTCAGGCTGTGGCGCGGAATTTCAACGTCAATGTTCTTGAGATTGTGCTCTCGCGCCCCCCGAACTCGGATTTCGTGAATCATCCGCCCTGCCGCCCGTAACGACGGGTTTCGACAAAAACCCAAATTCTCATGCTAGACCGCCGAAGAGCGAGGGGTCAAGAACAATCGGTCGTGTTGAGAGTTGTGAAGGCGGGTGGCCGCGATGCCTGGCAAACGATGATGACCCCCTAGCCGCGACACCGTTCCCTGTGTCGCGGGTCTTTACGCATAGCGTGCCGGGAGCGTCTGTGGGGCTTCCCTTCGCCCCGGCGACGGCGGAAATCATCGTCGCTCGACATACCCGCGACGGAAACAACAACGTCGCGGCTACCAAGGCCGGGCCGCCGCAAGCTGCTGATGGGCGATTGGGGCGACGGTCATTCGCCTACCGGGTACCTCTAAAGCTGCGTCGGCTCGTGATATTCTCCAAACACCTGTCGTAGCGCGTCGGCGATTTCTCCGACGGTGGCATAAGCCTGGACGGCCTCGAGGATGGCGGGCATGAGATTCTTCTGCGTGCGCGCCAGGTTCTCGACCCCTTCGAGGGCGGCACGGACGCGGGCGCCATCGCGGCGGGCTCGCAACGCCCGCACTCGGTCCACCTGCTGCCGCTCGATTTCCGGATCGATCTTTAGAATGGGAACATGCGTTTTCTCGGCTTCTCGGTAACGGTTGACGCCGACCATGACCTGGCGTCCCGCTTCGATTTCCCGCTGCGTCTGGAACGCCGCCTGTTGGATCTCGCGCTGCACGTAGCCGCCCTCGATAGCTCGCAACATCCCGCCAAGCGAATCTATCTTGCCCAGATATTCTTCGGCTGCCGTTTCCAGTTCGTCGGTCAGTTTTTCAACGGTATAAGAGCCGCCCAAGGGATCCACCGTGTTGGCGACGCCGCTCTCGTAAGCGATGATTTGCTGGGTGCGCAGGGCCAAAAGCGCGGACTCCTCGGTCGGCAACGCCAGTGCCTCATCAAAGGCGTTGGTGTGGAGCGACTGCGCACCGCCCAACACGGCGGCCAGCGCTTGGAGCGTGACGCGCGCCAAGTTGACCTCCGGTTGCTGCGCCGTCAGCGTAGAGCCGCCTGTTTGGGCGTGGAAGCGGAACATGCCGGCCCGCGGGTTTTGCACTTTGAACCGTTCGCGCATGAGGCGCGCCCACAAGCGCCGCGCGGCGCGGAATTTGGCAATTTCTTCCAAGAAGTTGTTGTGCGCGTTTAAGAAAAAAGATATCCGCGGCGCGAGGTCATCCACTTGTAGGCCGCGCTCGCGGGCCGCCTCAACGTAAGCAATGGCGTTGGCGAACATAAACGCGATCTCCTGCGCGGCGGTCGAGCCGGCCTCGCGGATGTGATACCCGCTCACGGAGATCGGATTCCATTCGGGTGCTCGCTCCCGGCAAAACGCAAAAATGTCCGTCACCAGCCGCAGGGCGGCGTTCGGAGGATATATGTAAGTGCCCCGCGCGACGTATTCCTTCAAAATATCGTTTTGAACCGTTCCCGCGAGTTTCTCGAGCCGGGCACCCTGCTTTTCAGCCACCGCAAAGTAGAGAGCGAGTAAAATCGGCGCCGTCGCATTGATGGTCATGGAAGTCGAAACCTGGTCGAGCGGAATACCTTGAAAGAGCGTTTCCATGTCCTCGAGCGAGTCAATCGCCACGCCCGACCGCCCCACTTCCCCCAAGGCCATCGGATGGTCGGAATCGAGACCCACCTGGGTCGGCAAATCGAACGCCACCGAAAGCCCCGTGGTGCCCTGAGCGAGGAGATAACGAAAGCGCGAATTGGATTCTCGCGCGGTGCCGTAACCCGCGTACTGGCGCATCGTCCACAACCGGCTACGATAGCCGGTAGGATAGATGCCCCGCGTAAAGGGATATTCTCCCGGGAAACCTAAATCACGTTGGGGGTTCCCGTCGGCCAGGTCCTCGGGGCGATGGAAAGGGCGTTCATCATTGCGAGAAGGGGTGGCCGAAGGGTTTGTCTGGCCGGCTTTGCCGTTGGACGGGGAAGAAGAATTCATCGGAACTCACACGGGAAAACGTCCGTCCCCCTCCGCTTTTGCGGCCGTGGGCACGGCCGCCCAAGCGGAAGGTAATCTCGTCCTTTTCTCGATGCCGATCTCCGAACCTGCGCGCTCATCGCACACTGCGGGCCTTGGCAAAAGAGTAGAGCGCGAAAATCATCAGTAAGGCGGCGAACCCGGCCATGACCGTCAGACCGACGATGCTGCCATGGGCTTGCCGGCGATGCTCTTGCCACATCTCGAATGCCATCACCGCGCCCGAGACGGCAAGGAAAAGAAAAACCAACGCGACGGCCAGGTGAAAAAACCGCTGCACCTGACGAAAACCCCATCGCACGCGCTCGGCCAACTTTCCCAAATTGCAACCTCGCCTGGACAATCGCCTTCTCACCCATCCTAGAATCGAACCGAGGCGCAGTCAATTCGCCAGTGTCGGCTTGTGCGAAGTCCGTTCTTCCCGTAACCTGGGGTGGTGGAAATGCGCTTGGCGCAGACCATGTTGTGTCCGGCGGGCGAAGAATCGGAATTGCCGGCCTTGCTCGAGCCGCGGCCCGCTGTGTTTGTGGTATTTCTTTCAGGATCGCCGGCGATGAGTTCGGCGTCGCTCGGGCCGGCGCCAGCCCGCGAGCCTTTGCCTTACCTCTCGCGCACGAGAGATTTGCGGCGTCGTCTCGCGCGGCTTCTCAAGGAGCCTCCTGAAAATTCCCGGAGGTTCAACCTGCGCGCTCTCGCACGCCGAATTGAGTTCCAATACGTCGGTTCGAATTTCGAGGCGCAATGGCTGCTCTATGGCTTGAATCGCCACTACTATCCCCGTGTTTACCGGCAACGGTTACGGTTGAAGCCGCCCGCCCTGCTCAAGATTAACCTGCGCAATCGCTTTCCCCGCTGCTATCCGACGCGGCGCCTGGCGCGGGATGGCTCGCTCTATTATGGGCCGTTTCCTTCCCGCGCCTTCGCCGAGCGTTTTGCCGCTCAATTCCTGGACTTGTTCAAAATTCGCCGCTGCGTGGAGGACCTTCATCCCGACCCGTCGCATCCCGGCTGCATTTATTCGCAGATGAAGATGTGCCTCGCGCCCTGCTTCATGGGCTGTACAGATCAAGAGTACCAAGAGGAGTTGAACCGCGTGGTCGGGTTTTTGGATGCGGGCGGACGCCCGCTGCTCGAGGGCTTGCGGCAAGAGCGCGACCGGGCCTCCGAGGCGCTCGACTTCGAGGCGGCGCAGCGGGCCCATCGAAGACTGGAAAAGGTGCAGGAGGTGTTGCGGTTCCTTCCGGAGATCGTTGGCAACATCATGCAGACCCAAGCGCTGTTGGTTCTACCCGGCGCTCAAGCGCGCTCCGTTACGTTTTTTCGGCTGGCGAGCGGCGAATTGCGCGGACCGGGCAGGCTGCGGCTGGACGAAAACGCGCCTCGACCCGAATCCCTCGACACCATCCTTGATCGAACCGTCGCCTCGCTTCCACGCGCCTGCCCCACGCACGAAGTCCCCTCCTGGGAGCCACTGGCCCTCTTGGCGCGCTGGTATTACAGCAGCTATCGTGATGGCGAACTTCTGATGCTCCCACCCGACGGCACGCTTCCCCACCGCCGCCTCATCCGTGTTTGCCGCAAGATCGTAGAAGGCCGCTCCAACTTGAATCCATCCGCTGCGGGCAACGGGTAGATGCGCTGCGACGCGATTGTTGGATAGTGACTCAACTCCAAGCACCGTCGCATTCCATGGGGACTGAGTCGTGTTAACATGACCCCATGGAATTTTCGTTTGAGACGGTTCAGGGCAATTCAGCGGGTGCCGGTGCCAGCCTTCGCGTCGGCGAGAAAGTGCCCGATTTCGAGCTAGCGGATTCCGACGGGCGCCTGAGGCGCTTGTCCGAGCTGGCACAATCCGGACCCGTCGTTTTAGTCTTCTATCGCGGCCATTGGTGACCCTTCTGCCTCCGCCAGTTGGTGGACTATCGAGACTGTTTTTCAAGATTTGCGGAGACAGGAGCCACGATTGCGGGTGTTTCGGTGGACCCGCCAACCGTGTCTGCCGCCATCCGGCAGGAGCTTGGCTTGCCGTTCCCCATCTTGTCGGATGTTCATCGCAAAGTGGTCAAGCAGTGGGGCATCCTGAACCCTCATGAGCGCGGCGGAATCGCTCAACCCTCGGTTTTTGTCATTGAGCGCGACCTTCGACTTCGCTTTCGGTCAACGGATCGGTCGAGCGCGCGGATTCCCGCCGAGCAAATTGCCGCTCTCTTGCTCAACGGAGATCAAGCTCCGCCAACCCTACCCTCGCCGCAACGTCGCTGGCCGCGGCTGAGCGATTGGGCGCGAGCGATCCGCAACGCGATTCGCTTCCGCCGGCAACACTCATCCTAACGCTGCCCGCCGCCGGGGTGGCGTCAATGCGGGTGTATAGAAAGCCGGAGGTTGGAGTTGGTTCCATCGAGCGAAAACCGAACGTTACCAAAAGAGCTTGCCGGCCCACGGAGGAAGCCACACCGACCAGCGAGCAAATCCGACTTCTGGCGCGGCATTCCAACACACCCGCAGCTCTTGTTGGCGTTTATAAGGCGACTGTCCGACGCCTCTGGCATGGGCTCCCGGACTACGCCGCGACCTGAAGTGACGTGCGGATGGTCTGCACGGAATTCGGGCCTACCATGATGTCAAATACTCCCGGCTCGACTACCCACTGCATCTCCAGATTATAAAATCCGAGCTCTCGAGGCCCCAGGTGAAATTGAACTGTCTCCGTCTGGCCGGGTTTCAGGTGGATGCGCTTAAAACCTCTGAGTTCCATGACGGGCCGCGTGATGGAACTCACGCGGTCGCGGACGTACATCTGGGCGACCTCATCGCCCTCGCGCTCGCCGCTATTGGTAACGTCCACGCGAACCGTTGTTACCCCTTCGGGATGAATCGTAGCTGGCGCAAGCTGCAAGTTGCTGAATTTGAACGTGGTGTAGGAAAGGCCCCAACCAAACGGAAACAGCGGCCCCTTCTTGGCGAACAGGTAGGGCCGCTCGAGCGATGGCTTGTGGTTGTAATAGCTGGGCAAATCCCCGACCGTGCGCGGAAAAGTGATGGGCAATTTTCCGCCCGGATTGACGTCTCCAAACAACACCTGCGCCGCTGCGGTTCCGCCCTCTTGGCCTAAATACCATCCTTCCAATATCGCCGGCACATGCTCCGCGGCATAATTGATCGAGAGCGGGCGGCCACCGATGAGCAAAACGACGGTCGGCGTTCCCGTTTCGACGATGGACTGGATGAGCTCGTTTTGCAGGCCGACGAGATCCAAGGAGTCGCGGTCGCCCAGGTGGTGGTTGGACCAGGCCTCGCGGCAGGTGCTTTCATTATCGCCGACCACCAAGATCGCCACGTCCGCCTTGCGGGCCGCTTCGGTGGCGGCCTTGATCTTGGGCCGCTGAGTTTTGGGATCAGGGAGCACCACGTTGTCCTGGTAAAACGCTTGCCAACCTTGTTGGGCGTTGCTGATATCACAACCCTCTTCGAAAATCACTTGCGCGCGAGAGCCGACACGCTCTTTGATGCCTTCGAGAATGCTGACTTCGTGCGCGGGCTGGCGACTGTAGCCGCCCAGGTGCACAGCGGATGCGTTCGGTCCGATGACCGCGATACTTTTCAGTTTTTTCAGGTCTAAAGGCAACAGATTTCCTTCATTCTTCAGCAGCACCAAGGTCTTTTGCGCGGCCTTCAGCGCCAGCTCCTGATGCGCTTGGCAACTTGTAATTCGCGCCGCGTAGTCCGGGTCGGCATAGGGGTTCTCAAATAGCGCGAGGCGAAACTTGGCGGTGAGAATCCGGCCCACGGCGCGATCCAGCTCCGCCTCCGCCACCTCTCCTTGACGCACTTGATCGGCCAGGGTTCGGTAAACCGCGCCGTTCGAGAGGTCAAAATCCACTCCGGCCGCCAACGCCATGCGCGCCGCCTCCGCGTAATCCGCCGCCACGTGATGGAAACTCACCAACATTTCGAGCGCTCCGCCATCCGAGGTTACGTAACCGTCAAACCCCCACTCTTCGCGCAACACCTTGGTCAGCAGCCACCGATTGATGTGGCACGGAACACCGCCGCGAATTTCATTGTAGGCAGCCATCACCGAGCCGACGTGAGCTTCCTCAACGGCTGCCTGATAAGCGACCATATAAGCTTCGCGCAGAGTGCGCTCGGAATAGTTGGCAGGAGCGTCATTTCGTCCGCCTTCCGGGCCTCCATAGCCGGTGAAATGTTTCAGCGTGGCCAAGACATGATGCGACCCAATCTTGTCATCATTCCCTTGGAAGCCGCGCACGGCCGCCACACCCATGCGCGACGTCAAATAGGGGTCTTCGCCGTAGGATTCCTCGGTCCGACCCCATCGCGGCTCGCGGCCCAAATGCACGACGGGCGCAAAGGCTTGCCGAACGCCCACGGCCGACATCTCGTCGGAAACAGCGGTAAAAACCTCGCGGAGCAAGTCCGGATCCCAGGTGCTGGCCAGCCCGATGGCTTGCGGAAAGCTCGTGCTGCCGTTTTCCATAAAGCCGTGCAAACCCTCCCCGACCACAAGGGCTGGAATTCCGAGCCTTGTTTTTTCGACCAAATATCTCTGCCGAGCATTCCGAAGGATGGCGCGGTCGCGCGCGCTCATGTGTCCGTTGAACGAGTACAATTCTGCGAAAGCCTGGCGAGCGTTTTGGTCGTTGAACTTGCCCGTAGTGTCAAGGACACCCTCGATGCGGGCGCCACCGGTGATTTGGTCCACTTTCTCTTCGAGGGTCATGCGTCGAAGCAGGTCCGCCACGCGCTGCTCCACGGCCAGGTCGGGGTTGCGATAGGCTGGAGTTCCGCCGCCGGTCTCGGCGGGTGAAGGCTCGCCAGCGGCTGGCGAGGCGGCAGCTTCGGCGTGCGCCGGAAGCGACCGCGAGAGCAACATTCCCGCTCCGGTTAAAACGTATCCAAATTCTCGGCGATTCATAGATTCACCCTCCTGTTATGCCCATCCTTCATCCAGACCCGGAGCCGTTTGTGGGCGTCTCCGCATGGCTTACCACGACCTTTGGAATCCGATCGGCCGCCCGAATTTTATAACAGCCAAAAAGGTGAGCGTAAAGCGCCAAATTTTTAGCCTTGACGGTTGGCTATGCCTTACGTTCTGCCGTCGTGCGATTTTGCGGAACGCCTTATGCCTCGAGCTTTGCGGGCGCAAGGCTTGGCGCGAGCAGTTGAATGACGAGCAAAGCGATGAGATAGGCCGACGCGGCGACGATGAAGAGGGGAACATAGCTGTGGGTCTGGTGGACAACAAAGCCTGTAACCACTTGCATGAGGGCTCCGCCGATGGCCCCCAACATTCCGCCGATGCCCACGACGCTGGCCACGGCCGCTTTGGGAAACATGTCGGAGGGCAGCGTGAAAATGTTTGCGGACCAACCTTGATGTGCCGCCGCGGCAACCCCCACCACCCCGACCACAAGCCACAGATGGTGCAAGTAAGGAGCTGAAACCACCGGCACGACGGCCAGGGCGCAGAGGAGCATGGCCATCTTACGGGAGAAATTCAGGCCTCGACCACGCTTCAGGAAGGCGGCCGGAATCCATCCGCCCACCACACTGCCTGCGATCGAGATAACATAGACGGCCACGACCGGCGCCTCGCTCTGCGTCAGGTTCAAATGATAAGTTCCCTGGAGGTAGCGCGGCAGCCAGAACAAGTAAAACCACCAGATGGGATCGGTCAGAAACTTGCCGAGCGCGAATGCCCAGGTTTCGCGCTTGGGAATCAGACGGCGCCAAGGCACCGAGGGAACCCGGGGCTCGCGGTCACTTTCGATGAGAGCCAGCTCCTGGGATGACAACCAGCGATGCTGCTCCGGTTTGGCGTAGAGCCACAACCAGAGAACGAGCCAACCCAAACCAAACGACCCGGTGACGACAAATGCCGCCCGCCAGCCAAAGGTATAGGTCAAAAAAGGCACGACCAGCGGCACCACAATCGTGCCTACATTGGAGCCGGAATTAAAAAGCCCTGTGGCGAGCGCGCGTTCGCGCTTGGGAAACCACTCCGCGACGGTTTTGATGCAAGCAGGAAAGTTGGCCGCTTCTCCCAGCCCCAGAACGAAGAGGGCGACGCCAAAAGCCCAAGCCGTGTGGGCTGTGGCGGGCAGCATGGCGGCAAAGCTCCAAAGCGTGATGGCAAAGGCAAAGCCCCGACGCGTGCCGAAGACATCGGTAAAACGGCCCGCCCCGACCAAGCCAATGGCGTAAGCCACCTGAAAGCCGGCGGTCATGTAACCGTATTGAATGCTGTTCCAACCAATGGTTGTTTGCAGGAATTTTTCGAGGTAGGCAATCACGCCACGGTCCACATAGGCGATGACCGTGGCGAAGAACAAGAGGCCACAAATGTACCAGCGAAATCCTGGAACGATGTGCCGGTCGGCGGCCGAGGTGGCATGAGCCATGAAGAGTCCTAGGAAGCGCTCGCGGCGACTGCCGTGGTAGCAAGCAAAGGCAGCACGTCGCCCCCGTGACGGAGCACAACCACGCCGGCGGAGCGGCCGGCAAGCTCGAAAGCCCTTTCAAGCGCCTTCTGCGGGGTTGAGGCGTGTTCAAAACCAAGATGGCGTTGCACCGGGGGAGCAATACCGGGTGAAACCATCACGCCGCGGGCGCGGTCTCGAATGACGCGGCCGACATGAACCAGGTGCGCGGCGGCCACCAAATCGGTCACGGCCTTTTCTTCCACCATTTTCTTGACTGCCTCCAACCCGTGATAGCCGAGTGCCTCAACTTCCGGATGCTCGTCCGAAACACCGTGCGGGCAGGGAGTCACCAAAATGACCACCCCGCCCTCGGCAACGGCAAGCTCGGAGGAATAGATGCCCTTGGCAGCCTGCCAGAGGTCATAATCCGCCGGGAAGGACTCCGCAATCACAATATCCGCCAAGCGGGGCTGAGGAACACCGTAGATGCGGCGCGAGTGTTCGGCGCCCTGACGATGCGCTGCAACCGGGTCGCCGGCGATAACGTGAAGAACGCGCTCTTCGGCGTCCATGACCACATTGACAATAAAACGCAGCCCCGCCAGCCGGGCAATCTGTTCGACTTCGCGCCGCACGGGATTGTCGGCAATGCCTAAAATCTCATGGCCGGCAAACAAGGCGCTTTGCCAGTGGGTATAGCCGGTTATCTGCGGCCCCGAAACACCCGGTTGGACAATGGTCGAGCCACCCGTAAAGCCCATGACACGGTGCGGAACAATCATGCCGACGCCAATGATAAAATCCGCCTCGCTCAGCATCCGGTTCACTCTAATCGGAGTGCCGTCAGGTGCTGTGCCAATTTCCTGGAGTTTGTCCTCCTCGCGCCAGTGGTGGAGATGAACTTCGTATCGGGCGGGGGTCTGCTCTCCCAGCTTCTTCGTGACCTCTTCGCGGCTCATCCGGGCGTGGGTGCCGGCGGCAACCAGAATCCGAAGGTTGTGGCGCGGGCAACCGGCCAGTTCCACCCGCCTGAGAATTTCCGGCAACAGTCGCGCGGCCGGCGTTTGCCGCGTGATGTCGTCCACCAGAATTAAAATGCGGCTTCCGGAGGATAACTGACGCTCAAGGGTCTGAGTGCCCACAGGATGGTCAAGAGCTTCCTGGACAAGCTGCTCAACCGACTGTGAGGGTTCAACCCGGGCCGGCTGAAGGACAGCCAACAGGTTGGAGTCCGGGATCTCAACCGCGGGGACGTCAGGATAGGTGAAGGAAATTTGCATATTCAGCGTTGGCGAATCACGCGCGACGGACGCGATGAGAGTCCGCCATGAAGCAACAAATTACCGGGGCTCATCTGGGACGATGTCTGGCCGGCGCTAATGACAGAGCGCTGCCCCACGTCACTGATTTTTCACCCAGGCGTGTTGCGGATCATCTGCCCAGGCGCCGTAGCGGCGCTCTTCGCCTCCTAATACCCAAGTGTAGTGGAGCTGATAGCCAGGAGCGGCCACGACGGGATGGTAGCCCTTGGGCAGAAGAACCGTATCCCCATCACGCACGACAAAGACATTGGAAAATCCTTCCGGGTCTTCAGGAGCCGTGTAGGTGTAAATAAACCCAAAACCCTGGGCCGGTTTGACCCGGAAGAAATAAATTTCTTCGAGCACCGCTTCATTGGGAGGATTTTTTCGGTCGTGCTTGTGAGGTGGATAACTCGACCAATTGCCGGGAGGGTTCAAGGTTTCCCCGGCGAGCAAGCGCTCGGCGGGTGTGCTTGTGTCCAAGGCCGAATAAACCGTTCGCCGCCAATTGTCGCGGCCGGTCTCGCTCTTCTTGACGGTCGAACCCTCCAGAAGTGCAGGTGGCACCGTAGCCTTCGAGGGCGCGCTGAAAAGGCCCGCGTCCAATCTGTCAGAAACCGCGGTCACCGTGTAAGCCGAGTGAGGCGGAAAATAAATCATCACGGGCGGGCCGGAGAACACGTCGGCGCGACCACCCACTTTGGAGAAAGTGACGGTTCCTGAAGGTGCTTTGATGGTGACGTCGGCGACCCCCGAGAAAAGGTCCAGCACGGCCTCGCGCCCTTCGAACCGACCAGCGTGGGACTCGCCTTTTTGAAGCTGGAAGCGAGCGAAGTCCAAAAACCGCATCGTGCCGGGGCCAACGATCTGCTGGAATTTCCCATTCGACTGAGCACGAATCAGGCGTTCCATAGCGTTTTCCTCCTTTCGTTCAGGTCCAAGTTAGGAACCGTTTCCATCTGTAACGTCTTTCCTTCTCGCCTGAGCGTTCCTAACTTCTCTATTCTATCTGGATTTTATTCGAGCGGCGGATGGTTTTTTGACCCCGAGAGGTTGCGATGAGCCGACCGCTTTGTTCGTTCCCGAGTGCGCCTGCCCGGTGATGCCTTTCATTTAGGAAAAGTAAAACTTAAGTCACGCCCCATCTTGAAGATTGGCTTTTTGCGGCGGCGAAGAAGGTCCTTATTTTCCGACATCGCGGTCACCAGAATGGGCATAGCGATGGTGGAATCGCAATGGCAAGTGACCATGCTGGCATCATGGGCGATTTTGCCCCAGCTCTGCGCCTCCTCGAACGTGCAACCGGACAGCCCGCCCCAATGCGGAGCGTCGGTCACCACCTGGATGGCATATTGGTGACCTTCGTGCGACTGTCGGATGAAGGTGGCGGTCACCTCGCTCTGTTGCACAAAATTCTTCGGCGTGCCACCGCCAAAATAGATGACGCCGCTCGCGGGCGACTGACCGGCCAAGCGCGCCGTCTCCAGAACATCTCCAATGACATCGAACATGAATTCATTTTTCCCAAGAAAGCGATTCTCCGCAATTCCAATCCCAATGGAGGAATCGCCAATGGCGGGACAGTAGAGCGGAATGCGCGCATTATAAGCCGCTGTGACGATGCCGTCTTCCTTGGCCCGCCGGCTGATTGCCTTTCCGAGCAGGTAAAGGAATTCCCGCGTGGTGTAGGGGCGTTGGGGCCTCAAAGACGCGGCAAATTCCCCGATAAAGGCATCCTCTTGGCGAAATTCCTCTTCGTCGGCGAGGGTGTCATACATCCGATCAATCAGGTGCTTTTGCAGCTCAACGTCATCTATCTGGGGTGAGCTTTGGAAGTGATAGTGACCGAGCGTTTCATGGATATCGTGGAAAAAATTGGCGCCCGTCGAGACCAAGCAATCAATCAGGCGGTTTTGAATCATATAGACCACCAGGCGACGCATCCCCGCCGGGACCATGGCGCCCGACATGCCCATCATAATTATGACCCGCTCGCCCAACATTTTTTTCCAAATTTGATAGGCAATGGCCAGATTCCTGCCCTGAAAAGAGATGCCCTGCATCTTTTCAAGAAGCGCGGCGACATTTTGCCGGGCGTCAATTCGGACCGGGCGGGTGGGATAACGCAAAATCTCGTGCTTTTCCATTACACCTCTTTCGGCCTGTTTTCCTGCTTCAGGGAAAGTGCGCCGTGCTCATCAATCTGCGTCGAAGCGGGCATGTTATTCATCCACTCCTAGCAGAACCGAGGCGGCGAGGACCGTGGTCCATAATCCGCGCTTGTCCCCGATGGCGGATTGAGTGTGATGCAGCGTGCGGACGATCTTGTTGGAGATGCGATAAATTTCCTTTTTCTCATCCCAACTCTGATCGGGGTCGAATTCAACCCCCAAGGTCGTCGCCAGCATTTCCGCGGCCAGCTCTTCGGCGTATTCACCCGCCACTTCCTCCGTTTCGCCAAAGGAGTGGTGTTCAGACAAATACCCGAAGGTGTTGCGGTCGGCGGGCATGGCTACGCCAATCGAGGCGGCAATCAGGCGATGAGGCTCGCGCGTGGAGTTCTCGCTCATCACCACAAACGTGACTTGCCCCGGCTTCAGTTCCTGGATTCCTTCGCTGCGGGGAATCAGCTTGCAACGCGGCGGGAAGATGCTCGAAACGCGCACCAAGTTGCACGCTGCGATGCCCGCCGAGCGCAACGCCAACTCGAAGCTCGTCAGCTTCTCCCGGTGCTTTCCGACCCCCTTGGTCAAAAACATCCTTTTCGGAACGAACATCGGCGTGCCTCACATCTCCCGCAGGCTGCCTGCCTCTGCGCCCTTTCCAAGCTCCTGCCTCAAAACTAGCGGGAGCGTCCCGCACTGATAAAGAGAACGTAAACTAACAAATCTTTGAGAAAAGTGTCAACGGAATTTTGCTCGGACGCCTCGGGCGGCGCGAGAGCCTTCTCTTCGGCCGCCGCTGGCCGCGATAAGGGAAGGCTCATGAGCAGTTTCGGCAGGCAAGGGGATTGTATTATTTCGTATTTCTAGTATAATCGAATTATGCGATATACCCACAGCAACGCCCAAGTTATCCGTTACGCGGAGATGTTTCGTGCGATGGGGGCGGCGCCGCGGCTGCGGATCCTGCGGCTTTTGCTGACCGCTCACCCGCGAGGGTTGGTTGCGGGCGCGATTCAGCAAAAGCTCGGCATTCCAGCGTCAACGCTTTCGCATCACCTCGATACACTGCGCCACGTGGGCCTGCTCCGGGTCCGGCGAGAGGGAACCTTTCTTTGGTACACCGCGAACACAGACTCTCTCCAACAACTCATGAACTTCCTGTACGCAGAGTGTTGCACGCGCAGCCAGGCGATTGCTCCGGACCGATGCGTGCTGGTTCGCCAGGCGCTGGCCCCACCGATCAGAAAGGAGAAGTCATGAGTGACGAGATTAAAGAAGTGGTGAAGGAAAAATACGGCCAGGCAGCACTGCGAGTGATGCAAAGCAAGACAGGGGCCTCCTGCTGTGGATCCGCCGGGTCAGGATGCACGCCGTCCGACCCCATCACCCGCGCCCTCTACGCAGCGGGAGAGATTTCAGGGCTGCCCGACGAGGCGTTATTGGCTTCGCTCGGCTGCGGAAACCCGACGGCGCTCGCCGAACTCAGCCCAGGCGAGACGGTGCTGGACCTCGGCTCGGGAGGAGGCATTGACGTTCTGCTCTCGGCGAAGCGAGTGGGGCCGGCGGGAAAAGCCTACGGGCTGGATATGACCGATGAAATGCTCGCTCTGGCGCGGGAGAACCAGCGAAAGTCCGGCATGGAGAACGCCGAGTTCCTGAAGGGCGAAATCGAGAGTATCCCCCTACCTGCCAATTCTGTGGACGTGATCATTTCAAACTGTGTCATCAATCTTTCGGCGGACAAGGATCGTGTGCTACGCGAAGCTTACCGCGTGCTGAAACCCGGGGGGAGGCTGGCGGTTTCCGACATCGTGATCCGCGGCGAGATGCCCGCCGATATTCGGCGCAGTCTTGAGCTTTGGGCCGGCTGCGTGGCGGGCGCGCTGGAAGAGCGTGAGTACCGCGCCAAGCTCGAGGCCGCGGGATTTGAGGAAATCAGCATTGAGCCGACTCGAATTTACACCGGTGAGGATGCGCGCGAGCTGCTGGCCGCTGCCGGCCTGGATGTGGAAACCGTCGCCCCGCTCGTCGCCGGCAAACTCATGAGTGCCTTTGTGCGTGCCCGAACGCCATTGGCCCGCAGGGGAACAGGTGGTGGCAAGGGAGCCAAGTCATGAACAAACCCATCACGCGTAAATTGTCCGTTCTGGACCGCTACCTTACCTTGTGGATTTTTTTGGCCATGGCGGCCGGGGTGGTGGCCGGCGATGTGGCGCCCGGTTTTGCCAAATTTTTCGCCCAGTTTCAATCCGGAACCACCTCCATTCCCATCGCCGTCGGCTTGATTTTGATGATGTACCCCCCTCTCGCAAAGGTTCGTTACGAGAAGATCGGCCGGGTATTCCGCAACCGGAAGATCCTGCTGCTTTCGCTTTTCCAAAACTGGGTGATCGGGCCGGTGGTGATGTTCGTGTTGGCCATAATTTTTCTCCGTGGCTATCCGGCCTATATGGCCGGTCTCATCCTCATCGGCCTGGCGCGCTGCATCGCCATGGTCATCGTGTGGAATGAATTGGCTGAAGGCGACACGGACTATGCCGCCGGACTGGTGGCTCTGAATTCGGTGTTTCAAGTTCTGTTTTATTCCGTCTATAGCTGGATTTTTATTACGATGCTTCCGCACTGGCTTGGCCTAAAAAGCGCCACTGTGGATATTTCGATGGGGGAGATTGCTCACAGCGTGTTTATCTATCTCGGGATCCCGTTTCTCGCGGGTATTCTCACGCGCGTGACGCTGCTTCGCCTGCGTGGCCTCCAATGGTATGAACAGCAGTTTATCCCCCGCATCAGCCCGCTGACGCTGGCCGCTTTCCTGTTCACGATCGTGGTCATGTTTTCGCTGAAAGGCGGGGCGATTGTCCGCCTGCCGCTCGACGTGGTGCGCATTGCGATACCCCTGGTCATCTATTTCGTGGTGATGTTTTTAGTCTCATTTTGGATGGGCCGTCGCTTGGGAGCGGATTACAGCCAGACGGCCACGTTGTCATTCACGGCGGCAAGCAATAATTTTGAGTTGGCCATTGCCGTGGCTGTGGCGGTGTTCGGAATTCATTCCGGGGCGGCCTTTGCGGCCGTTATCGGGCCACTCATTGAAGTTCCGGTCATGATTACGCTGGTGAATGTGGCCTTGCGATTTCGGCGCCACTTCAGCTCGGAGGGCGCCTTGGAGCGCCGACCTGTGGGCGCGCGATCATGACGAGGCCACGTATCCTGATTCTGTGCACGGGGAACAGCGCCCGCAGCCAAATGGCGGAAGGGCTTCTTCGACACTTAGGAGCCGGCCGATTGGAGGTGTTCAGTGCGGGCACCCGACCCACCGCCGTGCGATCCGAAGCGATTGCCGCCTTGCAAGAATGCGGAATAGACATCTCCCGCCATCGCTCCAAATCCCTCGATGAATTTGCCGGCCAAGGGTTTGATTACGTCATTACGGTGTGCGACCAAGCCAAAGAGAGTTGCCCGGTTTTCCCCGCTCGAACTCAGCGCCTGCACTGGAGTATTCCCGACCCCGCTGCGGTCGCCGGCTCGCAGGAGGAGAGGATGGCCGCTTTCCGTGAGGCCCGAGATGATCTCCAGCGCCGCCTTCAGGACTTTGTTCGATCAATCTTCGGCGACAGCTTTGGTTTGCGGGATTGACTCGAGCGCGTTACCGTCACGCGAAATCATTTTGATTAAAGAAATAGGCGCCCTCCCGCCGCGTTCGCGGTCAGCCAGGGGAGCGGACCCGGAGAGAGGCATTAGGCTCCTGGGCCTTGCAATTTTGCATTTGACCGATGCCCGCAATGGTGTTCCAATGGGCGTAAGCGGTCGCGGCCAACCAGCGGGGCCGAGGGACGCATCAGGAAAGGGGTAGGGGAGAAGCTATGCGAACCGTTTTGAACTGGGTGATGGTCGTGGGCATAGGAGTTCTGATGTCGCCACCGCTGTGGGCACAGACTTCCTTGGCGCAGGCGCAATATCAATACACCATCCCCGAGGGAACCGAGTTTAAGCTGGTCCTCCATACCGAGATCAACTCGAAACGATCTCGCAAGGGCGACGTGGTCATCTGCACGTTGCTTGATCCAGTCTATGTGGAGGATCGGTTGGTGTTGCCTCGAGGGATTCGCGTTTACGGACACATCACGGAGATTCATCCGGCTCGCCGGCGCGGCAAAGGCGGCTTCGTTTATGTGGAGTTCGACTCCCTCGAGTTGCCGAGCGGCCAGAAAGTTGCCCTCATGGGCTCGCTCACCGAGGTTTTCTCGAGCGTGGGCAAGAGCGGCTCGAAGGTGGGCCCAGAAGGCAATCTGCGGGGCGGCTCGGCCAATCGCAAAGAGCAGCTCGCGTTATTTGCGGCACCGACGGCGGCAGGGGCCGTCGGGGGCGTGGGACCTGGAATCGCTGCGGCAGCGGGTGGGCTGGCGGCGGCGCTACTTCTCCCCCACGGTAAGCAAGCCAAACTGTTGGCCGGCTCCCTGATTGGCATGCGCCTCGACCAAGATTTAACAATCACGCTTCCGCCTCCCAAGCACCCTCTGCGCTACTGATACTTTTGCCCGCATGGGTTCCTGCCTTTCGATAATCCTTTCGTTGGGATGGCCGGGGGAAGCTGTCGGCTTTGGGGCGTCCGCGGACTTAAAGTTATCGTTTCCGTTTACCGCCCGCAGCGGAATGGGGCGAAGCGCGGCGTCGCGCCATCGCGGGGCGGACGGGACGCGGAGGGTAAAGCCGCGAGGTTTCCGGCAAACGAAACAAGTAAGAAACGGGTACAAGCTGAACATCCGCCTCCGCCAAGCGGGGCAGAAATTCTTTGAGGGCCCGGATGGTCGTCGGGTGAGGGTGCCCGATGGCGATGGCGACCCCTTGGCGCTCAACAACCTTCTCAAGCTCCCGCAGTTGGCCGAGCGTATAAGGAACAGTTTGTCTGTCATCCAGGAACACAGAACGAAAAGCGGCGGGCACTCCCGCCTTTCGTGCGGCTTCCCAAGCCACACTCGAACCGATGGTGCGGCTGTCCACAAAATAGAGATGGCGGCCGGCCAACACTCGCATAACGTCGGCCATCAGCACGGGATCCGACGTGGCGAGCGACCCTTGATGATTGTCCACGCCCCGGATATGAGGCACTGCTTCGAGGTCGGATTCCACCAGCCGTTCCACAACGCGCGCGCTCATGCCCACCCGGATTTCTTCCGGAGACCCTCGAATGCCCGGCCGAGGGATCGGCTGCATGGGCAAATGGAGCATCACTTCTCGTCCGGCGTGAAAGGCTATATCAGCCGTCTCGACCGAGTATCGCAAGCGAGGCAGGACTGAGAAGGTGAGCGAGTAAGGGAGGGCCACCAGTTCGCGCGCCGCCTGCTCATTGGCCCCCAGGTCATCAATGATAATGGCTACGCGCAGCAGGCGGGGAACCTCACGGACGCGCCACTCTGTTTCCCAAAGGCGGCCTTCCTTGATCCGAATCACGATCATCGGCTCACCCTGCGCCGGCCGGAGCAGCGAGGATTTCACCTGAAGACCACGATGAGCAGCCTCGTGCTCCAGGGCGCGCGAGACCGGCCTGACCGCAGACGGCTCCGCCAACACCTCAATCGGCCATGCACCCCTGCGAGGTGGGAATTCTCCTTCCGCCGACCCCTTGACCCAGACCTCATTTCCCCCGGCTCGGAGCGCAGCCTCCCGCAGGAGCGCGAGCGCCGTTCTGCGGCTGATTCGAGCCTCGGAGCGTCGTATTTGCTGGGGGGGGCGGCATGAAGTCGCCAACAAGACCAGCGCAAGGACAACACCCGCCCTGCCCTTCATGGCCAGAACGGTGGACGAGCGGTGCGACGGCCCACCCACAGGTTGACATCGCGGCTCACGGGCCAAGACTTAGGCGGCCTTTGCTGAAGGAGTCTTCTGGCTAAGAATCTCAAGCGCCTTTTGAAGCTGAAGGTCGTTTTTGCCCCCCATTTGAGTCGGTGAAAGGGGCTCTTGATATAAGGCAGCCTCGTGGCTTGTGGCCGGCTGAATAACGTTGGGAGTGACGCCGCGTCCTGCTATCACCTGGCCGTCCGGCGTGTAGTACTTGGCCACGGAAAGCAGCAAGGCGGAGCCGTCACCCACGGGAATCAACTGCTGGTAAACGCCCACGCCAAAGGTGGGCTCGCCTACCACGTTGCCACGGTGGTTATCCAAAATCGCCGCGGCCACGATCTCTGCGGGTCCTGCGGTGGACATGTTCGTCAGTACCACCAAGGGCAGGTTGGTGATCTGCTTGGAGGGTTGAGCCATCACATCCCGCCGAGGGAAGCGCTGGCCGTAGAGATAGGTGATGAGGCCGTGGCCCAAAAAGAGGTTGGCGGTTTCCTCGCCTTCCTTCTCGCTTCCTCCCGCGCAATCTCGCAGGTCAAGCACAATTTGGTTGGCGCCTTGGGCGATGAGTTGTTTAAGGTCGGCGGCAATTTCTCGGGTTTTCCCCGGGCTGAAGGTAAGGACATGGAGATACGCCGTGTGACCGTTGATCATCTTGGCCTCGACGGGCGGCGGCGGGAGAATCTCTCGCGTCAGCGTCAGCTTCAGCGGAGCGCCACGGTTAGCGCGAATGATGGATAAATGCACCGGCGTTCCCGGAGGGCCGTCAAGAATCCGATCGAGCTGAATGACGGAGAGTCCGTGCGTGGGGCGATCCTCTAGCGTGTCAAGCAGGTCGCCCGGCTCAACGCCAGCCTTCGCTGCCGGGCTTCCCGGTAGCACGGAAACAATGGTGGTGTATCCCATTCGCTTGGAGAGATAAAGGCCAACCGTGCCCGGCCCGGGTTGGGGATGGGCAAGATATTCTTTATACTCCTTGGCCGTAAAGTAGGTGCTGTAGGGATCGAGCGCGGAGAGCAGACCGCGAATGGCGCCTCGCGTGACCTTCTTCAGATTGGGCTGCGTCACATATTCCTGCTGGATGCGGGACAAGACCTCGCCATAAACGCCGAGGTCTCGGTAAGTTTGATCGTCCCTGGCTTGAGACTTGCTGAGAACCGCCCCCATGGCTGCGTAAAGTAGCAGCCCGCAGGAAATCGAAATCAGAATGAGACGCGCTCTTTTGGCCATCAGGCTCCCCACACTCCTTCGGTGGCTTCTTCGCCACCCGCGGATTTCTTCATTATAGCATTCCCTCGATGTTAGATGCACAATTCCCCGATTTTGCATGGTTGGCTAATTGAGGGTGGCGAGTCGCAACCGAATTCGCCTGGGGACATTGCTCGTCCGAGCAGAGGGCGAGCGCGTCTCGCGGTCGAGGCGAAAGCAACCGTTTCCGCAGCCGCTTACAGGCCACCAAAGCGCAGCACAATGCCCGTCGAGATGCGGAGATGCGTGTGATGGTCGGGATTCAGGTGAGCACGCAGCCAGTCCGCCTGAATGGCGCGCACCCAGAGCGGCCCGAAGATTTTGACGTCCAAGCCGCCGCCCAGCGCCGTGGCGAGGGCATTGCCGGTGGTGATAATCGGAGGGCAAGTAACCCCGATAACCTGAATGCAGGCAGGAACGCTGAACCGGTTGGTGCCGTGGACCACGCCGACGAGCGCATGGGCAAAGGGAATGACGCGAGGGATTCCGTGAATGGAGATCTGCGGCCCGAAGAGAGCGGTCGTCTGGGCCTCTTGATATCCGAAGGGCGAACCGTACTGCCGGCTGACGTCAGCCACGATGCCAAGCCAAGGGGCGAAGCCGCCCTCCACAGATGCATCCCAGCCGTTCAGGTTGAAGCTCGGACCGGTTGAGCTGGAAGGGGTATTTTGCTGGGCGCGAACCAAGGTGTAGCCGCCAAAAAGCGCCACGCGCGGGATGAGCTGCGCTCGCAAAGCCGGCGCCAAACCGAAAAGCAAAAGACCAGCCGCCATCAGCTTTCGCACGCTCTGCCTCCTTACAATCGCCGTTTCCGTGGCCGCGCCACTCCGCGGGGCTCATGGGGCGAGGCCGGGGGCGACATCAAATTCGGCATTCGGGATGCAAAAGTTCTCCCCTCGGAGCCGGGTTCAGCATCCGAGTTACGGGCCAGGTCCGGACGACACGCTGCCGGCTTTTCAGTCTTGGATGCGGATGCGTCGCATGCCGGGAGCCGGCCGCGGCTCCTTGCGCAGCCACTCGATGGTTTCGTCAAGCAGCGAGCGCATGGCTTCCAGCACTTCGATGCCGGCGTTCCGCAGATGCCGCGCCGAGGGTGGCAGCGGCCCGCGCGAGCGCGCCAACAGCGGCCGAAGCCCGCGCAGCAGGGAGCGCAGGCATTCCGCCGCCGCGTCTTCCGGCGCTTCACTTCGAGGTCGGGTTCTCCGTTTTGGATTCGGCATTGCTCCTCCCCATGATGACGACCAGTTCACCATTGCGCACGCGGGCGCTCAGCGGCTCACAGCGCGCCACCCGCTGGGGCAGCGCGATGTGTCGCTTGTAGCCTCCCACGCGGATGACCAGCTCGTCAAGCTTCTTGTAAAGGTCCACCTGTTCGGCGCTCACAAACGGCAGACGCATCTCCAGGTGGTAATTCCCGTTGACCTTGCGAAAACGGTAGGGGGGCTGGTCAAAGAATTGCTTCGCCGGATCGCGCGACCCATAGAGTTCCTTGCCTAGCCGCTTCAGCCGCTCCGTGCCCAGGACCTCATCTTGGAATAACGGCACGCGCCAAACGGGCACCGGCGCAAAGAATTCCTCGACAGCGCGAATCCACCGTTCCTGGGTTTCCTTCCAGGCGCTGAAAAATCCCCCCTCCATCCCCTCCGGCAAAATGCGATTGATGATCACCGCGTCCACGGTCAGCCCATAGAGACAAAAATAGGTGAAGGCCCGCTGAGTCTCTTTAAGAACCACTTTCTCCGGGTTCGTGACCAACCGCACGGTGGTGATTTTCGGATCGCCCAATACCTTATCAATCCCGCAGAGTTTGTGGTGCAAGTCCTCAAGATTGGCGAAGTATTCTTCCTGCGGCAGCGGGAGGTTGGCAAACTTCTCGATCATCGGCCGCACCATGCGCGCCACGCGCCGTTCCAGCTTGAAGATTTTCGCCATATACCATTCGAGCGTGGTGGGAATGCTGACAAAGCGCAAGGATTCCCCGGTGGGGGCGCAATCCAGCAGGATCACGTCAAAGCTTTTCTCCCGCACGTATTGGTTGACGTAAAGCAGCGAGCTGACTTCCTCCATGCCCGGGAAGACGGCCAACTCTTCCGCCAGCGTTTGTTCAAGCCCCGACACGTTCAACAGCGCCGAAACATACGCATACACCGAATCCCAGTGGCGGCCAATCTCCTCCAGCACATCCACTTCCTGAATCCAGACGTTCTTCGCCACCTTGAGCGGTTGGCTAGTGGAGCGGTCCATCAAGTCTTGGCTCACGTCAAAGGCGTCTCCCAACGAGTGAGCCGGATCCACCGACATCACCAGCGTTCGATAGCCGCGCCGCCCGAGTTCCAGCCCCGTCGCGGCTGAAATGCTGGTCTTGCCGACTCCGCCCTTGCCCGTGTAGAGAATAATCCTCAATTTCGTCTCCTATTCAATTACAGTTTACTTCACTAGGAACCGCGCTTGCTGGCTGCGCGCTTACCTTTGGTTGGATGCGACAAATGTCGCCCGCGTCCATAGCACCCTGCTCAAGGAAGCCGCGATGGCACGAGGACGAACGGCGAGGCGGAGCACAGCTTTTTGAAGCAGACGGGAAAAGCCGCAACCCTCGCCGTTGCTGCCGCCAGACGATTGCCATGATTTGCCCCCGCGGGCGCGGAAAGTCGCCGGGGGTTGGGGGAAACTTTTGTCTCGGTTGAAATGCCAGCCCCTCAAAACGCGAGGTACACAGGATTCTCGAGGATTTGCCGGAGGGTTTGGAGGAATTGCGCGCCGGTCGCGCCATCCACGACGCGGTGGTCGCAGGAAAGGGTCAGGCGGCAGCGGGTGCCGATTTCAATGCGACCCTCGGAGACGACGGGGCGCTCATCCACTGCCCCCACGGCGAGGATGGCGGCCTCGGGCGGGTTGATGACGGCGGAAAACTCCTGAATGCCCATCATGCCGAGGTTGGAAACGCTGAACGTTCCCCCGACGTACTCTTCCGGCTTCAGCTTGCGCTCGCGGGCGCGGGCGATCAGCTCTTTCGACTCAGCCGATATCTGCTGCAAGCTCTTGCGGTCGGCGTCGCGAATGACGGGGGTAATCAAGCCGCCCTCCACGGCCACGGCCATGCCGATGTGGATGCGGTTGTGGAATCGAACGGCTTCACCCAGGAAACTGGCGTTGACCTGCGGGTGCTGGCGCAACGCGGCGGCACATGCCCTAAGAATGATGTCGTTGTAGGAAAGCTTCAAATGGGGGTCGAGTGTGTTGGCAGACTCGCGCAGTTCTTTGGCGCGGCGCATGTCCACCTCAATGGTGAGATAAAAATGCGGAATGGGGCCAAGGCTCTGCGCCAAGCGCTGGGCGATTACCCTTCGCATGGAACTCAGGGGTTCGTCTCGGAAGTCCGGGCCGGCGGGCGCGGCAATAGGAATCGGGGCGCGCCGAGGCTGAGCCGCCGCCGCCTCCACATCGCGACGAACAATGCGTCCGCCGGGGCCTGACCCTCGTAGTTGATTCAGGTCGAGGCCGGATTCCTGGGCCAACCGCCGCGCTAATGGCGAGGCCAAAACACGGCCGCCGGCCGCCGCGGCAAGAGGAGCGATCGAGGGAGCGCTGGGCTCTTCTTTAGCGGGAGCAGCCTCGGTGAGCGATGTCGGCGGGGCAGGTTCAGCGGAGGCGGTTTTTGATTCCGCCTGCTTGGGGGTACCGGTTGGCGCGGCAGAAGGAAGCACGGCGGAAAGGTCTTCGTCCGCCTTCCCAATCACCGCGATGATCTGGCCGACGACCGCCGAGGTTCCTTCGTCCGCCAAAATCTTTCGCAGCACGCCCTCACCCATGGCCTCGACTTCCATGTTGACCTTGTCGGTCTCAATTTCGACGAGGGCGTCACCGCTGGCCACGGCGTCGCCTTCCTTCTTGAGCCACTTCAGAATTTTGCCCTCCGTCATAGTGTCGCTGCCCTTGGGCATCAGAACGCGGGTGGCCATGCTTCAACCTCGGATTGAACGTATTTACGCTTTGTACAGCACTCGAAGGACAGCTTGCTTAACCCGTTGCGCATCGGGGAAGGCCATGTGCTCCAGGGTTTTGTTGTAAGGCGTGGGAACGTCTGCGCCCGTCACCCGAAGGATGGGTGCGTCAAGATAATCGAAGGCTTGCTGCTGAAGAATATCCACGATTTGCGCCCCCACCCCGCAGAACGACCAACCTTCTTCCACAATCACGGCGCGGTTGGTTTTTTTGACCGATTGGAGGAGCGTTTCCGTGTCAAGGGGCCGCAACGTGCGTGGGTCAATCACCTCCGCGTCAACGCCTTCTGCCTCCAGTTCGTTGGCCGCTTGGAGCGCGACATGAAGCATCTTGGAGTGAGCAATTACCGTCACATCCTTGCCGGGGCGCTTGATTTCCGCGACGCCCAAAGGGATGGTGTATTCGCCTTCCGGAACCTCACCCTTCATCCCGTAAAGCACTTCGGACTCAATGAAAACCACCGGGTTGTCATCCCGAATGGCCGACTTGAGTAAGCCTTTGGCGTCGGCGGGAGTGGAGGGCATCACCACCTTCAGCCCCGGCACATGGCAATACCAAGCCTCAAGCGATTGCGAGTGTTGGGCGGCAAGCTGATGCGCCGAGCCGCCCGGACCCCGAAGCACCATGGGCACGCCAAACTGTCCGCCGGACATGTAGAGCATTTTAGCGGCGCCATTGACCACCTGATCGAGAGCCAGGATGGAGAAGTTGAAGGTCATCACCTCCACAATGGGGCGCAACCCGGCCATCGCCGCGCCCACTGCCAAGCCCGTAAAGCCGAGCTCCGCAATGGGCGTATCCAGCACCCGCTGCGGCCCAAATTCGGCAAGCAACCCGCGACTCACTTTGTAGGCGCCGTTGTACGCTCCCACTTCCTCGCCCAGCAGGAAGACGCGCTCGTCGCGCTGCATCTCCTCCCGCATGGCCTGATTCAGGGCCTCACGATATTGCATGACCGGCATGAAACGTCCTCCTTGGCGCGTTTCGGAAAGCCTTTACGGCAGGTAAACGTCGGTTGAGAGCTCTTCCGGGCTAGGCTCCGGACTCTGATCGGCAAATACCACCGCTTGCTCCACCACGTCGCGGATGCGGCGATCAGCCTCGTCCACCGTCGCTTGGGTTACCACGCCAATCGCCTCAAGCGCTGAGATAAAGCGTTTAACGGGGTCGCGCCGACGATGCTCCTCCAGCTCAGCCTTGGTGCGATAGATGCCGTGCGTCGGGTCGGACATCGAATGACCCATATAACGATACGTTCGCGCTTCAATCAACGTCGGCAAACTCTCGTTGCGGGCGCGCTCGACGGCCTCGGCGACGGATTCGCGCACCGCCAGCACGTCCATCCCATCCACGGCCGCGTGCGCCATGTTGTAAGCGCAAGCTCGTTCGTGCAAGTTGAGGATGGAAGCCGTCTTTTCAATCGGCGTGCCCATTCCAAACTCGTTGTTCTCGCAGATGAAGACGACCGGGAGCTTCCAAAGCTGAGCCAGATTGAGCGATTCGTGAAAGGAACCGATATTGACCGCCGCGTCGCCGAAAAAGCACACCGTCACTCGCGGCTGCTTGAGATACCGGGACGCAAAAGCGGTGCCGGCGGCCAGGGGAAGATGCGCGCCTACGATGGCATGGCCGCCATAGAATCCCAGCCGCTTATCGAACAAGTGCATGGAGCCGCCCTTGCCTTTCGAGCAGCCGGAGACCTTTCCGCAGAGCTCGGCCATCAGAACCCGGGGGTCCATCCCGCGCGCCAGCGCCTGGCCGTGGTCGCGGTAGGAGCAGAGGATGTAGTCGTCCGGTCCAAGGGATGAAATCGCTCCCACCCCCACCGCCTCCTGGCCAATGTAAAGGTGGCAAAAGCCGCCGATTTTTCCTAACGCGTAAAGTTCGGCTGCCTTTTCCTCGAAGCGGCGGATGAGCAACATATTCTCCAGTAGGTCTTTAAGAAGGGAGGGATCGAGGCGGCGGGCGCGGGCTTCAAGCGACGACGATGCGTACATCTCCCCGCCATTCGCATCGGTGGTGTTGGCCACGGTACGGGCCGTGCTCCCGGATTTCATTTCAACCCTCCTGGAATTTCCACCTTCAACGGCAGAAGGCGAACAGCCGCAAAGGATGGTCTCACCTGGGTGAGTAATCGAAATCCCTGATAACGAACTTTCATTCTACAATAATCCCGTCATTTTTGGGGAGAGTGAACCTGAGTCCCGCCAAGGGCGACCGAGCGCCGCTTCCAGGAGGCTGACATTACCATGAAATCCTATACCGAGTATTTGTGGTTTAACACCAAGAAAAAACGCGAGTTCATCAACATGACCGAGCAGGTTGCGCAGGCAGTGGCCAAATCAAAAATCCAGGAGGGATTGGCGCTGGCGTCGGCAATGCACATTACGGCCGGGGTTTACATCAACGATGCCGAAGACGGCCTGATTGCCGACATTGAGGAGTGGCTGGAGCGCCTGGCACCCTTCCGCCCGGATTATCGCCACCACGCGACCGGCGAGACCAACGGCGACGCCCACTTGAAAAACCTGCTGATCGGGCACCAAGTTCTGGTTCCGGTCACACAAGGCAAGCTCGATTTGGGGCCGTGGCAGCAGATCTATTACGCCGAATTTGACGGCCAGCGAAGAAAGCGCGTCATCATCAAGGTTCTGGGAGAATAAGCGCCCAGGAGCGGCGGTCGCTCAAGACAATCGCGCACACCGCAGTCGAAAGCCATCCCCGCCGCGCGAGCGGCTCAAAGGAGGTCCAGAAAGTTCTCCGGAGAAACCTCAGCGTCGCGCAGAATTTTCCGCAGCAGCCCGCGGCCGATCATTTTGTGGTCGGGAATGGTGATGGATTTCTTTCCCTTGCACCCAAGCCGGATGTGGCTCCCGCGCTGCCGAACCTCTTCGTAACCGAGCTTCCGCAGCGCCTTCACCACGTCCCTGCCGGAGACGACAGGCAAACGGCTCATGGGCTTAGCCTGCCAATGCGCTCTATTCCTGTCAACATTTTGCCGCCGTTATCTTGCGTAATTCCTGTGGAAGAAACCAAAAAGCTGTGAAAATCCGGCGAGAAACTGTGGAGATATGAGCTTTAACTTAGGGTAAGCCGCGAAAGCTGTAAGGGGAATAGCTCAAGTGGAAAAGATCGAAGCGATGGTCATAAGCGGATCGTGTGCAGGCTGAGTTCGATGGGGTGGTAAGCTTCTAATAGCTCACGGTTTTTCTTCTCCTCAAGAACCATCTCAATCACCTCACGGATATTCCGAAGCGCTTCGTCCAGAGTTTTCCCCTGGCTGTAACAGCCGTCAAAAACCGGACACTCGACCACGTAGAATCCATCTTCGTCCTTCTCGACGAAGACCGGAAGGTGAGTCCCGAGATCTTTCACGCGACGCAAAGCCGCCTTTCCCATGACCGCATCATAAAGCGGGGCAAAGGAAAAATCAAATTCACCCGAAACTGCGTCGCCCATAGCGCATTGCTACAGGGAACCGACGTCGCAGCGACGCTGAGAGAATGGGTGGTCACGAGTGACGCGACGGCCCTATCGGTCCCTGTTGCCAGGGGGGTGGAGGCGCGGGATGCGCTCTTCGACCGGCGGCAGCGGCGGAAACGGCGCGTGTGGCAGCGTCTGATACCAATAGGCGACGGAATAATAGTCATCGGCGCGATTGTTGGCCGTGCCGTGCTCGATGGTCGCCCGCAGTGACTTAGTAAATGTGATGGGCGAATCAAGGTTAAAGCGATACACCGACCAGCGCGAGCCGGCTCGCTCTGGCCCCACCACCGGTGCGCCGAAAACCGGGTAAGAAAACGACTTGCCGCCAAAGTCCCATGCCCCCAGGAAATAATCCTCCGTGCCAGTGCCGTTGATGTTGGGGCGGATTTGACCGTCCACTCGGCGTCCGCCGTCAATAAAGAACATGTCATCGCCCTCGCCCCACCAGCCATCGCTGTTTTCAAGGACGGACATCGTGACGCCGACAAATTGGCCTCGACCCTTGGCCGTCATCCAGACGTAGTTGTCTTTGCCGGTAAGGTTCTTACCGTTGCTCACCACCGCCCGGCACGGGGCGCATTGGCGATATTGCGCGTGGAAATAGAGAGTTCCCGCAGGCAAGGGATGCGAATATGCGCGATAATCAATGTTGAAATAGAGGGCGCGTATGGCGTCGTGCCCCTCGTTGGTCAAGGTGATACGCGCATGTTTCTCGAAAGGCATCGGGAAAAAGCAATTGAGCGCCTTGTCCGGCGCGACCGCAAGCGGCATGGAACTATAGGTGAAGTAATCACCCAGGCCGAGACCGAAGAAATCGCCGATGGGCGCTTCGACGCTCGGGGTCGGTTCGTTGTCCCAGTACATGCGAAGCACGATTTTTTTCAGGTGGTAAAGCTCCGGGTCGGCGATCGTGAACCAAATGTGCGTGATGACGCCGGGGCCCGGAACGTCGAGCACCGTGAACGTCTGGCCGGGCGCGACCTGGCGGAAATCGGCATTGCCTCCCGTGCGGTCATAACTCGAAACGCGCTTCAGAACGTAATTGTGCGGCTGCGGCAGTTGCCACAGCCAACCGCTTAAGGGGTTCAAGCTCTGGGCGCGAAGAGAAGCGGCTGTCAAGAAGACCAGGGCCGTTAACCAGATTTTTTGCATCGAAGCTTCCTCCGAGTGAAATGATCGGACGATTGAAACCTGGCGGATTCTATCACACGAGGGAACAAGGCCGAGTGACGCTCGTCGGCCATTCAGGGTAAGGTGTCAAAGAGCAGTCGAGCTTCCATGAACCACACGAGCATCCGCCAAGTTACCAGCGCCGCGAACTCGCTGGTAAAGATTTATCGGCGTGGACTGCGCGAGGGCGAGACCCGCCAAGGATGGCTGGCTATTGAGGGTCCTCACTTAATCGAGGAGGCTCTGCGGCCAGGCGCGCGCGCCACAGTGCGAAGCCTTCTCGTGACGCCCGAGGCGGCCGAGAAATGGCGACCTCTAATGGTCGGATTGCCTCCGGAAACAGAGGTCGCGCAAGTTTCCGCGGCCCTCTTTCGGCAGATCAGCCAGACGGAAGCCCCGCAAGGCATGGCCGCATTGGTGGAACTGGCTCCGCCGAGCCTCGATTCGCTGCTTCACCTCTCGAATGCCCTGCTATTGGTTGCCGGCGGCATCCAAGATCCGGGCAACCTGGGAACGATGCTGCGCAGCGCGCACGCTTTGGGCGCTCACGCCCTGCTCACCCTCCATCAATCCGTCAGCCCTTTGAACCCCAAAGCCGTGCGCGCTTCGGCCGGGGCGATTTTCCATCTTCCCGTATTGGCTTCCTTGGATTCGCAGAATCTAATAATGCGGCTGCGTGAAAAGCGATTTCGCATCGTAGCAGCGGAGAGTGGAGGGCGTGTGCTGCTTTCGGAGACCGACTTGCGGGGAAGCGTTGCTTTCTTGATCGGCCGGGAGGGTTCCGGCCTTGACGCCGACCTTTTGCGTTTGGCTGACATTCGCGTCAAGGTTCCCGTACGACCGGGCGTTGACTCCCTGAACGCCTCCGTGGCCGCAGGGATTTTCCTTTACGAAGCCGCGCGACAAAGGCAATTTAATTTATAGTGAAACGAGCATGGAGGCTTCGCAAAGCAAAGCTCCGGAAATTCGATGAGCCTGTTCGAGCCACAAGCTACCGCGTCCGACACGCCTGCTCCCCGTCCTCTTGCGGACCGCATGCGGCCGGAGTCTCTGGACGAATTTGTGGGTCAACGTCATCTCTTGGGACCCGGTAGGCCGCTCCGTCAGCAGATTGAGCGGGACGAGTTGCACTCCATGATTTTGTGGGGACCGCCGGGCTCGGGCAAGACGACGCTCGCCACCATCATCGCCCGAAAAACCCGCAGCGACTTCCTCCGTTTCAGCGCGGTGCTGTCGGGGATTAAAGAAATCAAAGAGGTGATGGCTAACGCCGAGAAAGCGCGGCAGTTTGGCCGGCGAACGATCCTTTTCGTGGATGAAATTCACCGCTTCAACAAAGCCCAGCAGGATGCCTTCCTGCCTTACGTTGAGCGCGGCGACATTATTTTGATCGGTGCGACGACGGAGAATCCGTCGTTTGAAGTCAACTCGGCGCTGCTGTCAAGAACCAAGGTTTACATGCTTTCCGCGCTCTCAACCGACGAGATCATCACCCTGCTCGAGCGCGCTCTGCGGGACGCAGCGCGAGGTCTGGGCCATCAGGGCGTTCAGGTGGCGCCGGAACTCTTGCGCCAGATTGCTGTTTTCTCGAATGGCGACGCGCGGGCCGCTTATAACACGCTGGAGGCCGCGGCAGCCGCGACAGAGGCCGATGGCCAGGGCCATCGCGTCATTACGGACCAAATGGTTGAGGACGCGATTCAGCGTAAGATGCTCCTTTACGACAAGGCCGGCGAAGAGCATTACAACCTGATTTCGGCGCTCCACAAATCCGTCAGAAACTCGGATCCGGACGCGGCGCTTTATTGGCTGGGCCGAATGCTCGAAGCCGGCGAAGACCCCCTTTACATCGCGCGTCGGCTCATCCGCATGGCGAGCGAAGACATTGGTCTGGCGGATCCTCAAGCGCTTCCGCTCGCCGTGGCCGCCATGCAAGCGGTCCACTTTGTCGGCTTGCCCGAGGGCGATTTGGCGCTCGCGGAAACCGCCGTCTATCTATCGCTGGCGCCCAAATCGAATGCTCTTTACTTGGGCTATGGTGACGTCAAAGAGGATGTCCAAAAGACGCTGGCGGAGCCGGTCCCGCTTCATCTGCGCAATCCCGTGACCGCACTCATGAAGGCCTTCGATTACGGGAAAGGTTACGAATACGCTCACCAAGCCCCTGAAAAACTTACCCCCATGGTGTGTTTGCCGGAAAACCTGAAGGAGCGCCGGTACTATCGGCCTACTGAGGAAGGTTTTGAAAAGCGGCTGCGAGAGAAGGTGCAGGCGATTGAGGCGTGGCGGAAAGCTCATTCGCAGAAATAGCGTGGGGCCCTGAAAATCACCTGCGCTTGTCCATAGGCGTTGTCTCGACGGGCATTCGAGCGCGCATCAGGTGCCCTCGTCGCTTTCGATCTCAAGGCTTGTTTCCGGGCCAATCCAGTTGACAAGCTCACGGCGTGGCAGCATAATAAGTTTTGTTCTATGGCGGCTACACTGACAACAAATCGTCACCATCGCATCCACATCCCGAGCGGTCAGTGGGCGCCGGTCTAAAAAGCATCCCAAGCCAAACCCCAAAAGCCCGCTGACAGTTAGCTCGGCGGGCTTTTTGATTTTTGAGAATAAGGAGCGCAGTCGCATGGAGTTGAAATACCAAGATGGCCTGATTCCAGCCATCATTCAGGATAAGCGGACCGGCAAGGTCCTGATGCTCGGCTACATGAACGCTGAGGCGTACCAACAAACGTTGACCT
This sequence comes from Acidobacteriota bacterium, assembly GCA_021838785.1. GTDB lineage: Bacteria > Acidobacteriota > Terriglobia > UBA7540 > UBA7540 > JAKCCV01. The sequence continues at coordinate 111,460 of JAKCCV010000008.1, forward strand.
CCGGCTATGTGACGTTTTACAGCCGCAGCCGGCAAAAACTCTGGACCAAAGGCGAAACCTCCGGCCACAAACTCAAAGTGCGGGAAATCCGCGTGGACTGCGACCAGGACGCTTTGCTGATTCAGGCCGACTTGACCGGCCCCGGCTGCTGTCACATGGGCTACAAGTCATGCTTCTTCCGCAAGCTGACGGAAAGCGGAGAGGAAATTATCGCCCATCGTGAATTCGATCCCGCCAAGGTTTATGGCCAAACGCCGCAGGAGAGTCAGACATGAAGCTAAAGTTGGGATTACCCAAAGGGAGCCTTCAGGAAGCGTCGCTCAGCTTGTTTCGCCGCGCCGGTTATGAAATCACGGTGAATCCCCGCTCCTATTTTCCGGCGATTGACGACGAAGAGATCGAATGCATGATGATCCGCGCCCAGGAAATGGCCCGCTACGTGGAGGATGGCATCCTGGATGCCGGCCTGACGGGCAAGGATTGGATTCTCGAGAGTGACGCTTCGGTAGTGGAAGTTGCGGATCTCATTTACGCCAAGCACACGTTGGGCAAAGTCCGTTGGGTGCTCGCGGTGCCGGAGAAATCCTCCTTCCAGTCCGTGCGCGACCTTCAGGGAAAGATCATCGCCACCGAGCTGGTGAAGGTGACCGAACGATATTTAGCGGCCAACCATGTGCAGGCCAAAGTGGAGTTTTCTTGGGGGGCGACGGAGGTCAAGCCGCCCGTGCTCGCCGACGCCATCGTCGAGGTGACAGAGACGGGTTCTTCCCTCCGAGCCAACGGCCTTCGCATCGTGGAGACTGTCCTCGAATCGAACACCAAATTCATCGCCAACCCTCGCGCCTGGGAAGAACCGTGGAAGCGGCAAAAGATTCAAACCCTCGACCTTCTGCTGCGGGGCGCCATGGAGGGAGCCGGCAAAGTGGGCCTGATGCTCAATGTCTGCCGGGGCAGCCTGGAAAATGTTTTAGCCGTCCTGCCCGCCCTCAAGCGCCCCACCATCTCGAACCTGAGTGACCCTGAATGGGTGGCCGTCAACACCGTGATTGAGGAAAAAACCGCCCGCGAGATTATTCCCAGGTTGAAAGCGGCCGGAGCGCAAGGCATCGTTGAATATCCGCTCAACAAGATTGTCCTGTGAAGCCCTAGGCTACGCCTCGGCAAAGAGGGAAGTGCAATGAACAGCGTTGAATCCAAGGTTTGCGTTTATTGCGGCTCAAGCCGGCAGTGCCGCGCGATCTACCACGAGGCAGCGGAGCAACTGGGCCGCATCTTGGCTCAGCGGGGGTTGACCGTTGTGTATGGCGGCGGTCGTGTCGGCTCGATGGGCGCCTTGGCGGAGGGAGTGCTGGCCGAGGGCGGCAGAATTGTCGGGGTCATTCCCCGGTTTATGGTGGACCTTGAATGGGGGCACCCGCGCCTCACGGAAAGGGTCGTGGTTCAGGATATGCGCGAGCGCAAGCGTCGGATGCTGGAGGGTTCGCTCGCGGCCATTGCTCTCCCGGGCGGCTGTGGAACGATGGAAGAGCTGATGGAAACGATAACTTTGAAACGGCTGGGGCTTTATAACGGAGCCATCGTCCTGGTCAATACCCATCACTATTTCCAGCCACTCCTCGAAATGCTCCATCATTCCATCACAGAAAAATTCATGGACGCGCGACACGCGATGATGTGGTCCGCCGTCGAACGCCCCGACGAAGTGCCGCAGGCTATTCAGACCTCCGCTCCATGGGATGAGGAGTGCCGGAAATTTGCAGTCCTATAATTTGTCGGCAGGCCCCAAGCTTTCGGACGGGCTGGGCATTGGCTGAAAGAAATCACGAATGATTCCCATTATCCGCAGCTCTGACAAGAAATCGCTCGGGCGGCTACTCGTGCTGCGCGGGGCCCGCTTGGGGGACGCCGAGCAAGTGGTTCGGCCGATTCTGGATGACGTACGGCGGAACGGCGATCTAGCCCTGGTCCGTCTGACGCAGCGCCTCGATGGAATTGACCTTCGTCGCCAGGGATTCACCGTTGGCCGAGCTGAAATCGAGCGGGCTTATCGCCGGGTGCCCAAGGATTTCCTCCGCGCTCTCGAAGTGGCTGCGCGGAACATCCGGCGCATCGCCGAGCGCCAACTGCCGGCGGCGTGGGAGATTGGAATTGCGCCGGGCGTGAAGGTGGGCCAAATCATCCGACCGCTTGATCGGGTAGCTTGTTACGTTCCGGGCGGCCGATTTCCGCTGCCGTCCACCGTGCTGATGAGCGTTATTCCTGCGCAGGTGGCCGGGGTGCGAGAAATCGTGGTGACGTCGCCACGTCCGGCCCCGGCCATCCTGGTGGCGGCGGATTATCTGAAGGTAAAAACGATTTATCGCCTGGGTGGAGCGCAGGCCATCGCTGCCTTTGCCTTCGGCACTCGACGGGTGCCCCGTGCCGACAAGATTGTGGGCCCTGGCAATCGCTATGTAGCGGCGGCAAAGAAATTGCTTTCGGGCGAAGTTTCGATTGATTTTGTTGCCGGTCCCACTGAACTGATGGTGGTGGGCGACCAAGGCTGCCCCGAATGGATCGCCGCCGACTTGGTCGCGCAAGCCGAGCACGATCCGGAAGCCGTCGCCTTATTCGTGACACCTTCGCGGCAGCTTGCGCTACAGGTTCAAACGGCAACCGACCAGGTTCTCGAAAGAGTCTTCCCCCGTGGTCGGGTTGTTGCCCGGCAGTCGCTCGAGCGTCACGGCGCGATTATCGTCACGAAAGATTTGGAGGAAGCGTTGGAGCTTGCTAATTCGTTTGCTCCCGAGCACCTGACGCTGCTCGGTCAGGCCATGCGTAGCGCCGGGCGCATCCGTTCAGCCGGTTCGATTTTCTTGGGTGCTTGGAGTCCGGTAGCGGCAGGCGATTATGCGTCCGGCTCCAACCACATTCTTCCCACTGCCGGGGCCGCCCGACAGCGCGGTGGATTGAGCGCCGCCGATTTCGTGAAGGTCATCTCCATCCAACGCCTTGGTCGTAACGGACTGCGGCAACTCCAGCCCGCCATCGTATCGTTGGCGAAAACCGAAGGTCTGGAGGCTCATGCTCACTCTATCGAAGCGAGGTTTGACGCGCATGGTGGAACCGCGCCCAGCGATTAATCGGCTCAAAAAATATCGGCCGCCGCTTGAGGGCCGAGGCGGGAAGATGCGCCTCGATTTCAATGAGAACACGGTCGGCTGCGCTCCGGCGGTGGTCCGCGCTCTGCGCCGCCTCCTCAAGGCCGACATGCTGTCTCGCTATCCGGAGTACGAACAGGCGCGACGAAAATTGGCCAAATATTTCGGCGTCGAGCCGGAAGAGATAGTTCTAGCCAACGGCACCGATGACGCCATCAATCTCCTCTGTGATGTGTTTGTGGATCCGGGGGACGTGCTGGTGGTGCCGGCGCCGACCTTCCCCGTTTATGAATTTTTTCACAGCGTCGCCGGCGGGCAAACGGTTCGAGTGCGGTATGACGAAGATTTCCGCCTGCCTGTCGAGGAGTTGCTCGGAACGATTCGCCAAGGCGCCCGCTGGGTGGCCCTCGCCAACCCGAACAACCCCACCGCTACCGTAATTCCCCAAGCCGATCTCCGCCGAATCTTGCGCGAGTCTCCCAATACGCTCATTTTGGTGGATGAAGCTTATTTTGATTTTTCCGGTGAAACTGTCCTGCCTTGGATACGGAAGTTCCCGAATCTTGTCGTGACTCGCACGTTTTCGAAGGCGTTTGGTTTGGCCGCGCTGCGGATGGGTTGCCTTTTTGCCGACCGGCGGCTTGCGGAGCTGTTGCATCGCGCCCAAAATCCCTTTGTTGTCAACTCGCTGGCCTTGGCGGCGGCCATCGAAGCGACTCGGCATGACGGGTATCGCCGTCGCTACGTGCGGGAGGTCTTGGCCAACCGGCGGGCGCTCTGCCAAAGCCTGGAGGCTCTCGGTTTGCCCTACGTGCCGAGCTCCGCCAATTTCGTGCTGACGCGCGTCGGCCCGCAGGCGCCCGACATCGCAGCACGTTTGCGCCGGCAAAAAATCCTGGTGCGGGATTGGAGCTATGATCCCCATTTGAAGGGCTATTTACGCTTCACAGTGGGCTCGGCCTCGCAAACTCGGCGCCTCATCGCCGCCCTTTACCGCCTTCGTCATCTGATGGAGCGGCATGAGACGGCGCGTCCTTGGCGTGATTTTGTGCGTCATCCCTCAACCGGGTGGGTCTCATGAAACCTCGCTCCGCTTCCTTGCGGCGAACTACCCAGGAAACTGATATTCGCCTCCGCCTGAACCTTGACGGGCGGGGGCGATACCGTGTCGCGACCGGCATTCGCTTTCTGGACCACATGCTGGAGCTTTGGGCTCGGCATGGCGGGTTCGATTTAGAGATTCGAGCACGCGGCGACCTCGACGTGGATCAGCATCACACCGTCGAGGACGTCGGCCTTGTCTTAGGGCAAGCCGTGCGACAAGCGCTCGGCTCTAAGAAAGGCATCAATCGAGCCGGTTACTTTGTGATGCCCATGGATGAAACCTTGGCGCTCGCTGCGGTTGACCTGAGCGGCCGCCCTTATCTGGTTCTGCAAGCACCGCTTCGAGCACGGTATGTGGGGGACCTGCAAACCGAGTTGGTGGAGGATTTTTTCCAAGGCTTTGCCACCGCGGCGGGCGCCAATGTTCATTTGAAAGTCGCCTACGGCCGCTCGACTCACCACCAGGTGGAGGCTCTCTTCAAGGCCTTTGCACGGGCCCTCCGTTACGCTTGCTCGCGCGATGGGCGGCTTCGGCGGCAACTGCCGTCCACCAAGGGGTTGCTATGATTGCGGTTTTGGATTATGGCGCCGGAAATGTCGGTTCGGTGTTGAAAGCCGTCCGCTATCTTGGCTACGCGGTGGAAGCGATGTCCGAGCCTGACGATTTAGCGCGCGCTTCCAAGCTGATTCTGCCCGGTCAGGGGCATTTCGGAGCCATGATGAAACGCCTCCGCGAGCGGGGCGTCCTTGCGCCATTGACTCAGGCGATCACTGGCGGCCAACCCTTCCTCGGCATCTGCCTGGGTCTCCAGGTCTTGTTTGAATCGAGTGAGGAGGCCCCCGAGGAATCCGGCCTGGGGTTGTTCGCGGGCCCGGTGCGTCGCTTTGAGGGGGTTTTCAAAGTGCCCCACGTCGGTTGGAGCCAATTGGAGATCAAGCGCGCCGACGGAATCCTGCGCGGCATTCCCAATGGCAGCTTCGCCTACTTTTGCCACTCTTACTACGCTCCGGCGACGCCGCACACGGCCGCCTTCACAGAGTACGGCCAGACCTTCAGTTCCGTCATCGAAAAGGGCACGGTCGCGACGGTACAATTCCACCCTGAGAAATCGGCCGATGTCGGATTGCAGGTTTTAAGAAACTTCTTGGAGGGCTAAACACCGGACATCGGGCAGGCCATGCCCGCCGCCGGGACGCGATGCGCGGTTGACGTATCGAATTTGACAGGGAGCAGCGATGTTTGCCAAGCGCATCATTCCGTGTCTCGATTGCAAGGATGGGCGAGTCGTCAAGGGCGTGCAGTTTGTCAATTTGCGCGATGCTGGCGACCCCGGCGAACTGGCCGAAGCGTACAACCGCGAAGGCGCGGACGAGCTGGTGATGCTGGACATTTCCGCTTCCCGCGAGGGGCGCGCGACGCTGATGGAAACCGTCCGTCAAGTGGCTCGCAAGCTCTTCATTCCGCTGACGGTGGGCGGCGGCGTGAGAACTTTTGAAGATGGTCGGCGGTTGCTTGAGGCGGGCGCCGACAAAGTCGCGGCGAATACGGCCGCTGTCGAGAACCCGAACCTCATCGCGGCGCTGGCTTCAAGTTTTGGCCGACAGGCGATTGTCGTTGCCATGGACGCAAGGCGGCGACCCGGCGAAATTGCCGCCTGGGAAATCGTTACTTATGGTGGAACGCGCCCGACGGGCCTCGATGCCCTCGACTGGGCCAAGCAAGCCGAGTCGCTCGGCGCCGGAGAATTCTTGCTTACTTCCATGGATGCCGACGGGACGCGGCAGGGCTTCGACTGCGAACTTACGCGCCTCATTGCGCGTGCCGTTCACATTCCGGTGATTGCCTCGGGCGGGGCAGGACGGCTGGAACACTTTGCGGAAGTCTTTCGCGACGGTGCGGCGGACGCGGCGCTCGCAGCTTCCATTTTCCACTTTGGTCAACACTCCATCCGCAGCCTCAAGGAGTATCTGCGCAAGGAGGGAATTCCGGTGAGGCTTTGAACTAAGGCTGGAAGGACCGTGACTTTCAGCCGCCATAGCTTCAGCGGCATCCTTCTATGATAATTCCCTGCATTGATCTCATGGGACGCAAGGTCGTCCAACTCGTCCAGGGGCGGGAGAAGTTCCTGGAACTGCCTGACCCCGTGGCGGTGCTGGAGAAATTCTCGCAATACCCCGAGATTCAGGTGATTGATCTGGACGCGGCGATGGGGAGAACACCACAGGCCGACTTAGTGCATGATCTCTGCCGTCGCAAGCCCTGCCGCGTGGGCGGAGGCATCCGCAGCATTGAGCGCGCGCAGGAAGTTCTTGCGGCCGGCGCCAAAAAAGTCATCGTGGGCAGTGCGGCTTTCACCCGCCTCGGCATCCACCGTGAGTTTTTGCGCCTGCTTGCGGCGGCCATCCCGCGCGAGCAAATTATGATCGGCGTGGACTGCCGGGGCGACCACGTGGCCATCCACGGGTGGCGAGAAACACTGCCGATGACCTCCGCCGAAGCACTGCCTCAGCTTGAGCCGTACGCTTCAGAATTCCTCTGCACGTACATTGACGCGGAAGGTCAACTTCAGGGCACGAACCTTGAATGGTTTCGCCGCCTGCGGTCTTTCACTCGTCTGCCCATCACCGCTGCCGGCGGCATCACCACCGACGAAGAAATTCAAGCGCTCGAGCAACTCGGCATGAATGCCGCCCTGGGCATGGCCATCTATCGGAAGGTGTTCCCTGAACTGTTTGCCCGCTATCCGAGCAGGCCCGCAGACGAATCATCCTCCGCATAGCTTGGCCGCAGAGCCCCGTCCTTGCTTGCTCATGCCCCGCAAGCAAGTTTGCTCCAAGGGAAGCACGTGGCGCACAATCTCCTACACGATGCGCGATGCCGCGCCACACGGCCCTCTCGCTGACTCATCCTGGCGGGAGTTAGGGAGAGGTGTGAGGCTCGTCGCTGAGAGGATTTTGCGTCATCAGCCGCCTGAATAGGACACAATAGGAATGAGTCAGGTGGAGGAAGCCATACCGGAGCCAACTCGAGAATGCCTCGAAGCGGACGTGCTCATCGTGGGGGCCGGGCCTGCCGGGCTCAGTTGCGCGCTGCGGCTAACGCAACTTATCCGAGAGCACCAGCACGGAGCAGGGCTTGAGCCCGCTCCACTTTCGCCGGAGAGTATTTACGTCATCGAAAAAGGAAGCGAAATCGGCGCCCACTCGCTTTCGGGCGCCGTGCTCGATCCCAAGGCCCTGCGCGAGTTGATCCCCGATTTTGAGGCCCGCGAGCCGCCGGTTGGAGCTTCCGTGGCGGACGAGGCTGTTTATTTTCTGACCGAGGGCGGACGATGGAAGCTGCCGGTCACGCCTCCCTTTCTCCGCAATCATGGCAACTTGGTTGTTTCTCTCAATCAGCTCCTCAAATGGATGGGAAGGCTTGCGGAAGACGCGGGCGCGAATTTATTTCCGGGCATTGCGGGGGCGGAATTGCTTTATGAAGGCGAACGCGTGGTCGGTGTTCGGACCGATGACAAGGGTTTGGACCGGAACGGCCATCCCAAGCCGAATTTCCAGCCGGGTTATGACATCCATGCACAGGTTACGGTTTTGGCGGAGGGGCCGCGCGGCTCGCTGAGCAAGCAGGCCATTCAGCGGCTTAATCTTGACCGCGGCTCAAGCCCGCAGAATTACAGCATCGGCGTCAAAGAGCTTTGGGAAGTTCCGCCGGGTCGCCTCAAGCCGGGCACGGTGATCCACACGGCAGGCTGGCCTCTCCAGCCTCGTCAGTTTGGAGGAGGCTTTCTTTATGCGTTGACGGAAACGCGGCTGGCCGTCGGGTTGGTCGTCGGGTTGGACGAGCGTGACCCTCGCTTCGACGCGCACAATGCCTTCCAACGATATAAGACGCATCCCTGGCTGCGGGAGCAACTTCACGGCGGCCAGATGGTCCGCTATGGCGCGAAGACCATCCCCGAGGGTGGTTATTTTGCGATTCCCCGGACCGTAGCGGATGGCCTTATCCTCATCGGCGATGCAGCCGGCTTTCTGAACTCGCAGCGGCTGAAGGGCATCCATTTGGCCATGAAAACGGGCATGCTCGCCGCGGAGACTATTTTTGACGCTTTGTTGAGACGGGACAGTTCGGCCGAAGCGCTCCGGCAATTCGAGCGGCGATGGCAAACAAGCTGGGTTAAGGAAGAATTGTGGCGGGCGCGAAATTATCGCCAAGGCTTTGGCCGTGGCCTTTGGCCCGGAGCCTTCCAAGTGGGACTCCAGCTCGCCACGGGAGGGCGCGGGCTGCGGTCCCGCTATGGGTCACGGCCCGATCACGAGTCCATGCAACGGCTCCAGGATTGCAAAAGTTCACCTCCGCCGAAAACCAAGCCCGACGGCAAACTCACCTTCGATAAATTATCGGATGTCTATCACTCGGGGACCCGTCACGAAGAAAATCAGCCGTCGCACTTGCGCATTGCCGACCTCAACATCTGCAACGGCCGCTGCATTGTCGAATACGGGAATCCGTGTCAGTATTTTTGCCCCGCCGCGGTTTATGAGATGGAGACGGACAGCGGCGGGCAAGGGAAACATTTGAAGGTCAATAGTTCGAACTGCGTGCACTGCAAGACGTGTGATATCGCCGATCCCTATCAAATCATCACTTGGGTCCCGCCCGAGGGTGGCGGTGGGCCGCATTACGACGGGATGTGAGCGCCGAGGTCAGAGACGATGCGTGCTAGTGAGCTTGAATTTCGTCGGCGCGGATGGTTCTTTTTCGCACTTTTTCTATTGACCTTTGGCTCTTATGCCTTGCAGCCCGTGAACTCCGCGGAATGGCTGCTCAGAGTGATGGGGCGCGCCGCGCCTTCGCTCTCCGTGCCCACCTGGGGTGGAGCGGGGCGCTGCATCTTTGCGGTCGGCGCCTTGCTGATTGGTCTTGGGGCCTGGCTAAGAACCTGGGGGACGGCTTATCTTCACAACGAAGTGGTGCGGGATAAAGCCCTGCATGCCGACCGCCTGGTGGCGGACGGGCCGTATCGTTTTGTGCGCAACCCGCTTTACCTCGGCAACATTTTGCTGGCGATCGGGTTAGCCCCGATGGCTTCTCCTTTGGGCGCCGCGGTCCTAGTGGGCGGGATGGTGTTTCTGGTGCTCCGCCTCATTGGGCGCGAGGAGGCGGCGCTGCTTGAAAAACAAGGCGAAGCCTACCGGGAATATTTCGCGCAAGTGCCGCGGCTTTGGCCGGCCTTGCGACCTCGAGTGCCCCGCGGGTTAACCGAGCCTCGCTGGGGGCAGGCCTGGGCGGCCGAAATATGGATGTGGATTCTGGCCGTTGCCGTTGCCGTCTTTGCTATTACGCTTGAGGCCAGCCTGTTTGATGACATCGTGTGGAGCGGGTTGGCGGTTTACTTTCTCCTCCGTGCCTGGATGGTCCGACGCGTGCGCCCCCGCAGCGCCGGATGAACGTGAGAAATTCAGTGTGAGATAATTGCCCTATGGAGCCAGTTTCGGCGCGAGTGGCCACTACGGAACCCTCCAAACCGCAAACTTCCGATAGCAACGTCCGAGCTGAACCGTCGCCGCGAAGCTTCACCCTCTGGCAGCGCGCCAAGATTTTTCTCGCAAGCTGGGTAGGCTTCTTTGCGGTTTCCACGATAGGCCGCACGCTCCGGTTTGACGTCGAGGGGTGGGAAAACTGGGAAGCCGGAAGGAAACTTGGCAAAGGGCTCATCTATACCTTTTGGCATCGGGAGATTTTTGCCGCCACTTGGTTCTGGCGTCATCGGGGCATTGTGGTGATGACCAGCCAGAATTTTGACGGCGAGTATATCGCCCGCATCATCCAACGATGCGGTTATGGAGCGGCGCGCGGCTCAAGTTCGCGGGGCGGAAGGCGCGCTCTCATGGAAATGGCGCGGGGCCACGCGCGAGGGATTGACTCCGCCTTCACCATTGACGGCCCGCGCGGTCCGCGCTACGTCGCCAAGCCCGGCGCGGTGTTGCTCGCCCAGTTGACGGGCGCGCCGATTCTCTGTTTTCACATCGCGCTTCACCGCGCCTATGTTTTCCGCAAGAGTTGGGACCTTTTCCAGATTCCTTATCCCTTCAGTCGCGCCGCCATTTGGATTGCCCCGCCCATCACGGTGGACCGTAACGCGCAGCCCGAAGAGCAGGCAAAAAAAGTGCAAGAGGTTCAAAAAACGCTGGATGAGCTGCGGGCGCGCGGCGATGCGTGGAGAAAGGTCCTGGCGGCCGGCGGCTCGACGTCACCGCCTGGGCGGAAAGGCTGAAAAAACTCATTCTGCTTGCAGGCTCCGCGCCAGGCGCTCCAATAGGGGATAAAGAGCTTCGACTTGTCGGCGAGTGGCTTCGAGCGTACCCGAGCAATCCACGACGAAGTCCGCTTGTCGAGCCTTTTCGTCCGCAGGCATTTGGCTCTGAATGCGCCGTTCAGCCTCGGCGCGGGGCAAGCCGGTTTTGGCCATCAGGCGCTCGAGCTGCTGCTCCGGGCGACACCAGGCCGCAATGACTTTCCGAAATCGCTTTCCGATGCCGGCTTCCAACATCAGCGCCGCCTCCACTACGATCACCGCGCCCATGTTGGCCCCAGAAAGCTGACCTGCCATCTCTTCGACGCGCTCGATTATTCGCGGGTGGAGAATGGCGTTCAGGAGGTGGAGCTTTTCACGATCCGCAAAGACCAGGGTTCCCAGCCGCTTCCGGTCAATCTCGCCGCTCGGCGCACGAATGCCCTCGCCGAAGGCGCCGAGCAGTTCATGATAAGCCGGTTGGGAGGGACGGATGAGTTCGTGTCCAATGCGGTCGGCGTCCAGGATATGCGCGCCGAGTTCCTTAAGAAAACCGGCAACCGTGCTTTTGCCGCAAGCAATGCCGCCCGTCAGGCCAAAATAGCTCATGGATGGAGAACCTGGGGATGACAATCGGAGGCGCGGTGATTTTTAAGGCCGGGCAGCCCGAGCTCCTCGGCGTCGCTGTGCTGCGCGAACCGTGTTGACCATGAGCATGGCGATGGTGAGCGGACCGACGCCGCCCGGCACCGGAGTGAAGGCTCCAGCCTTTTCCCGCGCGTCTTCCGGCTGCACGTCGCCCAGGAGCAGGGCCCCTTTGGCCTCAAGCTGTCGCAAGGGCTCGGCGGGGTCGTGATAGATTCGCCGAATCTCCTCCGCCGTGTTCAGCCGATTGATGCCCACGTCAATCACGGTGGCTCCCGGCTTGATAAATTCCGCCGTCACCCACGCGGGTCGGCCCATCGCCGCCACCAGGATGTCGGCTTGGCGGGCGAGAGCCGCCAGTTGGCGTGTCTTGGAGTGGGCGATGGTGACCGTCGCATGTTCGCGCAGCAGCAAGAGAGCCAGTGGCTTGCCCACCAGGTTGCTGCGGCCAATGACGACGGCTTGCGCGCCTGCCAGCTCGATTTGGCTGCGGCGAAGAATCTCCATCACCCCGGCCGGCGTGCAGGGCACCAAACCCGCGCGGCCGCTCAACAAACAACCCATGTTGAAGGGATGAAGACCGTCCACGTCTTTGGCGGGGTTGACCGCCTCGAGCACAGCCTGGGTGTCCACCGACGGCGGGAGCGGAAGCTGAATTAAGATGCCGTCCACCTCTTCCTGCCGATTCAATTTGTCCACCAGCTTCAGCAACTCTTGCGTCGTCGTGCTCGAGGGCAGTTCAATTTTCTCGCTGTGCAGGCCGAGAGATTGGCAGGTTTTGACTTTGTTGCGAACGTAAATTTGCGACGCAGGGTTGTCTCCCACCAAGACCGCCGCCAATCCCGGCGTGACACCGGCAGCCTTCAGCGCGCGGATTTCCGCCTCCAGCTCCGACATGATTTCAGTGCGGATTTTGTTGCCCTCCAGGATGCGCGCCGTCATGCCCGTCCGTCTCGCAACTGAGAGAATGAATCAGTCTAGCACGGCGCGCCGCCGCCCGACCATTGATTCCGGTCTGAAATCCCCATTCACCAGCTCGTGAAGAGAACAGGACACTTTTTCAATCTGCGCGGGAGTGATTCGGTTGAAAAAAGGGAGGGCGATGACGCGTTGCGACACCGATTCGGTGATCGGCAGATGCTGGCGCTTTTCTGCGCGATAAATCGCCGAGAGATGGATCGGGGCAAAGTAACGGCCGCACGCCACGCCTCGGGCTTGCATTTGGTGAATGATGCGGTCGCGCTGCGATGCCGTAAAGCCCTCCTTGAGGCGAATGACATACGCAAACCAACTGATGCGCTGCCGCGGTAAATTAAGCGGCGGAAGCTCGATTTCTGCAACTGACGAGAGTCGCCGGTGATAGTCACGGGCCACTTCCTCCCGGCGCGCGAGAATGGATTCAATGCGTGCCATTTGAGCGAGGCCGAGCGCGCAGTGCAATTCCGAAAGCCGGTAGTTGTACCCCACCTCAGACGGCTCGGCCCAAGCGCCCGGCGCGCTGCGACCCTGGTTGCGCAGGGAACGCACGCGTGCCGCAAGCCGGGCATTTTGCGTCACGACCATTCCTCCTTCGGCCGTGGTAATCTGCTTGTTGGGATAAAAAGCAAAGATTCCCACGTCGCCAAGCGTTCCGACCTTCGCTCCGTGCCACTCCGCCCCCAGCGCCTCACAGGCATCCTCAATCAAAAACAGGTTCCGGCGTCGGGCGATCGCGAGCAGCTTGTTCATGGCAGCAGGAACCCCGAAACCATGGACCGCCAGGATGGCGCGGGTCCGTGGAGTGACGGCCGCCTCAACGCTCTCGGGCGCTAGATTGAGGGTCGCTGGATCAACGTCGGCGAAAACAGGCGTAATTCGCTCGTAACGAAGAACGTGGGCGGCGGCGATAAACGTGAAGGAGGGAAGAATTACTTCATCGCCTTCCTTCAGGTCCAGCGCGCGCACTGCGAGATGCAAGCCCGCCGTTCCGGAGCTGACACCGACAGCGTGCTTGGCGCCGGTGTAATGGGCGACAGCGGATTCAAAAGCTTCCAACTGAGGGCCGAGGCTCAGTCGGCCGCTCCGGAGCACTGCGCTGACGGCCGAAATCTCCGGTTCGCCGATTTCCGGCGCCGAGAGCGGGATGTTGATTCTCTCTTTCGGCCGCGTTGGGGCGCGGAATGCGGCCGGCTCCGAACTCACGGAATAAGCTCGCTTCAGAAGGAGCTTTGGCCCAAGGGGGACGGAGGTCAGCACTTCCGTGATGGTTTCCGAGGCGCGCCCGTCGCCATAGGGATTCGTCATGCCTCGGAGAGATTTTCGGAACGCCTCGCTGCGTGCTACCGCAACGGCGGCAAGAATCGCGGACGGCTCGGCGGCAGCGTCGAGGATGTTGCGGGCCCGCTCGCGTCCCTGCTGCCGCATGCCGATGTTCACCGCCGGAAGCGCCAACGACGGAGTTTCCATGATGCCGCTGCTCGAATTACCGAGGAAATACGCGGCCTGGCGGAGAAGGCTCCAGTAAGTGACCGCATCCAAATTGACGAAGACCTGTCCCTTGCCGCGCGACGTCACGAAAGCCCGCGTGCGCTCAATCAGAGCCCGGCTGCCTGCGTCCGCATTGGGGTAACAGAACAGTAGCTGCTCGTCCAGTTTCTCCAGGGCGGCAAAGATCGCGGCCGTCTCCTGAAGCGTGTCCGCGGCAAGCGTGACCGGATGGTAGGCCACCACAGCGGTTGGCATGTCCAGGCGGATCGCCAGTTTTCGCTCAAGCTGCCGGCGGGTCAAAAGCTCCGACTTCCGCAGATGGTCGAGCGATGGCGCGCCCGCGCGATGAACACGCCAGGGTTCTTCGCCCATGGCGATGACGCGGTCGCGCGAGGCCCATGTGGAGGTAAAGTGGACGTGCGCCATTTTCGTGATGGCGTTCCGCACGGCGTCGTCAATCGCGCCTTCGCTGATTTCTCCTCCCTCGATGTGGGCGATGGGAATGCGCAGGGCAAGCGCCACGGAAGCCGGCGCCAGCATCTCATAGCGGTCGGCGATCAGCAGAAGAATATCCGGACGAAGAACGCTCAAATAGTCGGCCAAGCCCAACGTCGCGACGCCGATCGCTTTAGCCATGCCCACGTCCGTGTCAGAGCTAAGGAGGCACTCGATGCGCGCCTCAATGGGAAAACCGTCCGTTTCGATTTCCCGAATCGTCCGGCCGAATTCGGGCGACAGATGCGCTCCGAGGACCAGCAGTCTCAAGTCAACGCGCGGATGCGAGCCCAGGGCGCGCAGCGGCCAGTAAAGATGGCTGTAGTCCGCCCGTGATGTTGTGATGACGGCGATTTTACGGCGTGACTCAGTCATGGGGGGTTGCGGCTGGGGCGACGGAGGATGACCGTTCGAGCAGTTCGGGGCTTGGCAGGTATTCAGGAACGAGTCCGCGGACGACTTCCAGCAGTCCGGCGAGATCGCGCTTTTCCACTTGCGAGCGTACCTTGTCGAACCCGACATCAACAACGTGGGGAGGCACCGGCCTGCCTGCAATCCGATGGACACCCGGCAAGGCTGTGGGCTGCAAAGTTTCGGAGGAGGAAATAAGATCTTCGTTGACCTTTTCTCCCGGCCGCAAGCCGATAAACCGTATCTTGAGCTGTTTTTGCGAATCACCTGCCAAGCGATGCAGACGCTCCGCCAGCTCGGTGATGCGCACGGGCTCGCCCATTTCCGGTAAAAACAATCCTTCCTCGCGCTGAAGCGATGCGACGCTCAAGAGAAGATGGACGGCGTCCTCTATGGTTAGGAAGTAACGCGAAGCGCCGGGATCAGTGACCGTCACCACCGTCCCGGCCGCGACTTGCCGTGCGAAAAGCGGACCCACGCTGCCATGGGACCCGAGCAGGTTACCCAGGCGCAATGCCCGAGCGCAGGTCCGCGGGGCATTCCAGCGAAGGACGGCTAGTTCCGCGAGACGTTTCGACGCTCCCATGATGCTGCGCGGATTCGCCGCCTTATCCGTCGAGACCAGGAGCAGCCGCGGCACCCCATGCTCAGCAGCGAGCTGCGCCAGATGCCAGGTGGCCAAGGCGTTGTTCCGAATCGTGGCGAACGGGTTCGCTTCCGTGAGTGGGACGTGCTTGAACGCCGCCGTGTGGAAGATAATCTCTGGCCGCTCTTCCCGAAGGAGGGATTCGAGCAATGCGGCGTCGCCCACATCGCCAAGAACCGCCGCGCGTGGCGGAACGCCGGCAACCACCGCAAGCTCGGCTTCGATCTGGTAAAGATTTTGCTCGGAATGATCGAGCAGGATGAGCCGCTGCGCGGGTGCGCGCGCCAAAGCTCGCGCCAGCGCCGCCCCGATGCTGCCGCCCGCACCGGTCACAAGAATGGTTCTGTCGGCTAGGTTCTCCCGAAATGAGCCGGAGTCCCACGCGAAGCGCCGCGGCGGCAGCACACGGCCCCAATCTACGGCGGGCGTGGGGGAAGTCAGTTGCAACACACCCCATTATACCTGCGCCGTCGAGATGACGGGCGGCTCAGCGGCCAGTTTTGAACCGTTCGCAGCGTTCGGGCTCGCCATTCTCGAAAAGAAGAGTTGCTCGCCGTCGGTTCAATGGACCCCGCGGGCGCAGGCCGTCCGCGGCCGTGAGGGCCTCGGTGACGCAGCTCCCAGCCTCAATATTATCCGTATTGACGCCGCGCACTCGACTCGATAACATCGGCAGAATCGTACGGGCAGAAGGAGGGGCAGATGGTTTCCTATGATGAAGTCCGCAGGTTACGTTGTCTGCTTTTATTTGCAATTCTTTTTGTGGTTCCCACAGCCTTTCACGCGCAAACGACGGCGGGCGTGTCGGCTATTCAACCGCCGTTCCGCCTGCAAGATGGAACCCCGGTCAAGCTGCGGCTGATGGAAACCCTATCTTCCGGCACGGCCCATGTTGGGGATCGAGTGGATTTCCATGTCGTCAATGAAGTCAAGGTGAACGGCATCGTGGTCATTCCCCAAGGCGCAACAGCTTGGGGGACAGTCACCAAGGCTCAGCCCAAGCGCCGCCTGGGTCGGGCCGGGAAACTAAACGTCACCATTGACGCAGTTCGGCTGGCGGACGGCCAAAAAGCCATGTTGCGAGCTGTTCGAGACGTCAAGGGCGGAGGCCATGTAGGGGCCATGACGGGTGCCATGGTCGCTACCAGCATCGTTTTCTTTCCGGCGGCGCCGCTGTTCCTTTTCATGCACGGCAAGAACATCACCATCCCGGAAGGCACGGAGATCACCGCTTATGTGAATGGCGGCATGGACCTCGATCCGGCCAGATTTGCCGCAGCACCAGCCAATGCGACCGCGGTGTCGGGGATTCAAACGGCGCCATCTGCCCAGGCGGAACCGTCGCCGACGTGCAGCGTGGTGGTGAAATCCGAGCCCGCCGGCGCCGATATCATGATTGACGGCAAGTATATGGGCAGTACGCCCTCCACCTTAGAGCTTGCTCCTGGCAGTCACCTGGTCACGATCCACAAGACGGGCTTCAAGACTTGGGAGCGAACGATCTCCGTCACTGCCGGCAGCCAGGTCACCGTGGATGCTTCTCTTTTCTGAGTTAGGCCGTTGATAGCTCACTCCTTGGCTTGACTCCTCCTTGTAATTGCCGATTCGCGCTCGCTTTTCGCTGGCTTATTGACGTTGGGCCGGGTAAGGCTGAGCGTATCACACGAAAGAAAGTGCGCTATTTCGGTCGAGCTTGCCGGTTGGCGGGAGTCACCACCTGGCCTCGATGGGGTTCAGCCGGCGGTTGCTTCAGAGGGCCTCAGCTCCCCATCTCGACCGATGTGGACCAGAAACGGTGGACAACGAGGGTGAAGGAAACTATAATCGGCGTGAGTAGCTCGCAAGGACGCGCCGATGCTTCAACCGCTCAAGCCTACCCCCGGTTTCACCTGAGCGTAAGCCTCCCAGTCGCGGCGCGATTTCTCACCAACCATCAACCAACGCCAATTTCCAGGAGAGAAAAATGAAAGGCGGGATATGGGTCTTTTGTGTTGTGAGTGTGTTCTCTCTGCGGGCATGGGCCGGGGCCGTTTCAAATGCCGCTCGGCCTTTTCCGCTTCGCCGAAGTTTTGAGTTCACTTATCACGTGGAAGTGACGCATTTGCCGATCGGAGCGCATGACGTGCGAATCTGGATTCCCGTAGCGCGGACCGATCGTCACCAGCGGGTCAGCCTGATTAAGGTTACCGGCTCGGTGCCGTCGCGCCTGACGCGCGAGCCTGAATATGGGGATCGGATGCTTTACGCCGAAATTCGCAGCCCGCGATCTTCGACAGCCGAATTCACCTTGCTCTATCACGTCACGCGTTGGCAATATTCCAAGGGATCGTATTCTCAACTTCTTCGCTACAACAACGACCCAGCGCCACCCCTGGCGAGCCTACGCCTCTATCTGGAGCCCAACCGCATGATTCCGATCGGTGGGGAGATGAAGGCCATCGCGGAGCAAGTGACACGCGGCGAACACGGGCCGGTGCAAATTGCCCACGCAGCTTACACGTACCTTTTTGACACCATGCGATATGACAAATCTGGGACCGGCTGGGGGCGCGGCGACGCAGTCTGGGCTTGCAATGCCAAACACGGCAACTGCACGGACTTCCATTCGGCATTTATCGGCATCCTGCGGAATGAAAAGGTTCCGGCCCGTTTTGTCATCGGTTTCCCGCTGCCACCCAACGCGTCCCAGGGAGTGATTCCGGGCTATCACTGTTGGGCAGAATTCTATGTTTCGCCGGTCGGGTGGGTGCCGGTGGATATTTCCGAGGCTTGGCTCGATAAAAAGCTTTACCACTACTACTTTGGGACGGTGGATGCGAACCGTGTTCGCTTCTCCGCAGGGCGAGACATCACTCTGGTTCCCAAGCAGGCGGGTCGGCCCATCAACTTCTTTGTATATCCCTATGTCGAGGTGGATGGGAAACCTTTTCACCAGGTTCAAGACCGATTTACATTTAAGGACTTAAGCGGCGGCGGGCGTCAGGCGAGCCTGCCCGCGCGAGGCCCTTCAAGCTAACATGGCCGATGAGACAGCGTCTATTTCGGCCGCCAAGCTTTCTCGCTCCTCGCTCGGCAAAAACGACGCGCGCGCCGCATTCCGGCACAGGCTGACAAGCTGAGGTGTCGAGAGAGAAAAAGCTCGCGCCGCGCGCGCGAACTCATCTTCCAGGCAAGTGCCAAAAAGCGCCGGATCGTCGGAATGGAGACTGACGAGCAAATTTTCCTGCAGCAGTCGGGGCAGCGGATGATCCTCGATGCGCTTTAAGAGGCCGGTGGCGACATTGCTGGTGAGGCAGACCTCGACAGGAATCGCCCGTTCACGAAGCAGCGCGATAACCGCAGGGTCTTGAATAGCCGTGAGGCCGTGACCGATGCGCTCTGCCTGAAGCAGCTCAATTGCTTGACGGACGCTCTGAGGACCGGCGGTTTCACCCGCATGGGCAAGGGTATGAAGGCCCAAGTCTCGGGCGCGCCGGAAGGCTGCGGGGAAAAGCTCGGCCGGACCACGCGCCTCATCGCCGCCAATTCCAAAAGCCACGACGCCGTGGGAGCGATATCGTCCTGCCCAGTCCACCACCTGGAGAGCGTGATCCAACCCAAATTGCCGCACCGCGTCAAAAATCCAACGGGCCCGCAGGTTCAACCGGCCCGCGCTGGCGCGCGTGGCCTCAAGCACGGCCTCGGCAATGGCATCGAGCGGTTGCTTCTTCCAAAGGATGACCCCGGCCGATAAAGTGATTTCCGCGTATCGCACATTTTGCGACGCAAGCTGCTCCATGAGCCTTATGGCGGCAAGCGCGTAATCCTGGGGCGTCGCCAGGAGAGTAGCGACGAATTTGAAGGCCTCCACAAATTCCATGAAGGTTGCGTAGCGATAGCCCGACGCCTGGCGAGTGGAAATCCATTGCTCGACGTCCGACGGTAACGACCCTTTGCGCGCCGCCAATTCTCGCAGGGTGGCGGGCTGCACGCTGCCTTCCAGGTGAACGTGAAGCTCAACCTTGGGTAAGTTGTGAATGAAGGAGTCCGTGGCAGTGCCCGATGAATCCATGCTCGGCCCGGTCCTGTCTGTTTGTGCCGCGGCACGGGTTAGCCCCAGGCGTTGCCTCCCGCGCGATACGTGAACGGCTACGGAGGCGGCAAGGCGGGCCGACCCGCGTTGAGCCAGGCAGTGTACCAATAAGACCCGATATCGTGCGCCCCCGAACTGATTTCATGCATGACGATGGAGCCGATCAGGGAGTAAAAGCGATCGTAATAATCGTCGTTGTACCCCGGCAGGCTGTCGAGCGCGCTGCGGTCGGCAAAAAGGATTTGATCCACCCAGGTGTGCGATTCGAGGACCATCTGGAAGGCGTACTCCGTCGGATCATCAATCTTGACGGCCTGGGCGGGTCGAAAGATGAAGAAATGGGAATAGCGGTCAAAGAGTTGTGTGCCAAACCGCTCGGCCAGACCGGCCTGGCCGGTCATTTGGCCATCGTAATTTTGGGTGGTGTGAAGCGGATCGTGGGCGTCCGAGACGTAATAGCCGAGCACCGCCGCGTCTTCACGGGCTTCACTCCAATTGCCAGCTTTCATGGCCTGCGTCAGTTTTAAGCTATATTCTCCGATTTGCCA
This sequence comes from Acidobacteriota bacterium, assembly GCA_021838785.1. Taxonomy (GTDB): domain Bacteria; phylum Acidobacteriota; class Terriglobia; order UBA7540; family UBA7540; genus JAKCCV01. Next base: position 131,280 of record JAKCCV010000008.1, read on the forward strand.
CGGGAGCACGCCGTTGGCCTTGATCTTGCCGGCGCCGTACTTCTTAACCGCGCTCGTGTAGGAGTGCGGAAGATCAAGGTAAGGGAACAGGCCGTATTTGTCCAAAAAAATATAATGGCGCATCTGTTCGTAACGATCCTTTTGCATCCACTCGGTTGGGTCGTTGACATGATCGAGCAAGAAATTGCTTTGAGCGTTGAAATAAGCGCGCATGGACGGCGGCAGCGTATCCACAGCCCACCGCACAGCCAGCCGATTGGCCCTGCCACCCCAGGCCAAGCCGGCGCGGGAGAGGCCAAACACGGCCGCAGTCACCAGCGCCACTCCCACACCCGCTCGCGACCACCTCGAACCGTCTGTGAAAAGGGAAGCCACGCGATTGCCGCTCCTCCGGTTCCTGATTCTATCTCAGCCCGAGCCGAAAGGGTGCTGTTTCATTTGGGTTGTGAACCCGCCCCGGCGCCCTTCTGATGGGAACTTGAAAATTCGCTGTGATGGCGGCTGTAAGTGAAATAGATTACCTGACCTATCACCAGCCAAATCACGAATCGCAACCAGTTCTCCACCGTCAAGCTGGCCATCAGTAGCAGACAAAAGGCGACCGACGCCATGGGTATCCACGGCGAGAAAGGCACACGAAAAGCCCTCGGACGCTCCGGTTGCTTCTTTCTCAACACCAAAACGGCCACGGACACCAGAACAAAGGCAAAAAGCGTTCCGATATTCGTCAGATCAGCAAGGGTGCCGATGTCGAAGATGCCGGCAGGGATGGCGACAAAAAGCCCCGCCATCCAAGTGGCAACATCGGGAGTCCGAAACTTGGGGTGAACGCGCGCAAAGGATTTGGGAAGCAAGCCGTCGCGCGCCATGGCAAACCAGACCCGAGCCTGACCAATCTGGAAGACAAGGATCGAGGAAACCATCCCCATCAGCGCGCCGACGGTCACCCAGCGATCGGTCATCTTCAAACCGATGGCCTCGAGCGCATTGGCGACGGGCGCGGCGTTGTCCAAAGTGTTCCAACGTTGGACGCCGGTGAGCACCACGGCGACGGCCACATAGAGCACGGCGCAGACGCCGAGCGAGCAGAGAATGGCGAGCGGCAGGTCCCGTTTGGGATCCTTGCACTCTTCCGCTGCCGTCGAAACCGAGTCGAATCCGATATAGGTGAAGAACACAATGGCGCCGCCGGTCAGCACCCCCTGCCAGCCGTTGGGAAGAAAAGGCTTCCAGTTGGAGGGATGGACGTAATGGCTGGCGACGATGCAGAAGACTAAAATGGCCGCCAGCTTAATCCCCACCATGACGTTATTCGCGCCGGCCGATTCACGGATGCCCCGCACGAGCAACACAGTGAGTAACATTACAATCAAGAAGCCAAGGATATTGAAGCGAGGCGCCCAACCGCGCGCGGGGTCATAGGCCGGAGAGCTCAGGTAGGTCGGAAGGTGGATGCCAAACGTCCCGATCAGGTTGTTGACATAGGCAGAAAATCCAACCGCCACCGCCATGTTCGACACCGCATACTCAAGAATCAGATCCCAGCCGATAATCCAGGCAATGAACTCGCCGAGCGTCGCGTAAGTGTACGTGTAGGCGCTGCCAGCGATTGGGATCATCGAGGCCAGCTCGGCGTAGCAAAGGCCCGCCAGCGCGCAGATGCACGCCACGAGCAAGAACGAGAGGGCAATCCCCGGCCCGGCGCCCGGCCGCCCGTTGAGGCCGATGGCGTGGCGTCCGTGCATCAATACGCTGAGCAGGGGGGCCTGCAAGATGGAGGGGTATCGCTCCACTTCCCCGGCCGCCGCTGTTCCGGTCAGAATGAAGATGCCGCTGCCGATAATGGCCCCGATACCGAGGGCGGTCAGGCTCAGCCAGCCGAGCGTCTTCTTCAGCCGTCGCTCGGGCCGGTCAGCCTCGGCGATCAACTGGTCAATGCTCTTAGTTTGGAAGAACTGGCTCGCCATGGGTTTCGCGTCACCGGAGCTGCCGGAACAGATGAAGCCGTCATTATTTAACGGCCACGCCTTCTATCGTTTGGCAGGCCCGCCCGGCCCCCTTTTCTTGAGCTTCGGCTTGCGCGAACCGCGTGGATAATCTCGCTTCGGCTTGGCGGCGCGTTGGCGTCGGGCAGTGCGCTTTAATTGCTTCCGCTCGGCTTTATCCTTGATATTCTTTGTGTTCATAGGTCCTTTCTCAGCGCTTCGGAATTACACCCTCTCAAGAGAGGCGTATCGTAGCATCAATTTCTTTTGACCGTATCCGGGGAAGCTAACCGTCACCTTGGTTTCCTCGCCCTCACCCTCGGATTCCAACACCGTCCCGAGGCCATACTTTGGATGACGCACTCGCGCCCCGCGTGGCCAAGGCGACTTCGGGGAAGAGCCGGAGGCCCCGGACGCCGCGTGGGCTATCGCGCCTTGGTCGCGCTGATGCCGGGCAAGAAACGTCTTCACGTCATCCACCGAGTTGGCGGCACTTGACCAGGTCAGCCGAGGCTTTGGGGCAAAGACCGGCTCGTTCAGCCTTTCGACAAGTTCTTGTGGAACTTCGGCCAAGAACCGTGAAGCTTGAGATCCTTCTCGCATCTCCTTGCCGTAAGAGCGGCGATAGTTGACCCAACTGAGCACCAAGCGCTCGCGGGCCCGCGTCATCCCCACGTAACAGAGACGGCGCTCCTCTTCCAAGCCGGCTTCGTCCTGCAACGAGAGCAAATGAGGGAAAAGCCTCTCCTCCAAACCCACCAGAAACACCCATGAAAATTCCAGCCCCTTGGCGCTGTGGAGCGTCATTAAGGTGACACGGGCCCGCTCATCGTATTGGTCGGCGCTGGAAACCAAAGCTGCGTGATCCAGGAACTCCGCCAGCGTTTCTCCGCGCTCCTCAGCTTCCGAAGCGGCGTTGACCAACTCGGAAAGATTTTCAATACGGCCTTCGGCTTCGGGCGAGTTCTCGGCCCGAAGAAGCTCCAAATAACCGGTCCGATCGAGGATGCGGCGGAAAAATTCGGGCAAGGAAAGCTTGTTGCGACTTTCACTCAGGTCTTGGATGAGAGCGTGAAAGCCTGCAAGCGCTCGCAGGGCGCGAGCATGGATGAGGCCGGCAGGCGCCGTCAGGGTTTCCTCGATGACTTCCCACAAACTCTTCTGGGTGTCGCGCGCCGCCGCGGAAAGCGCGTCCAGCGTGCTTTCGCCGAGCCCTCGGGCGGGCGTGTTGATGGCGCGGGCAAGGGCCGCCGCGTCGCGCTGATTGTTGGCCAGGCGGGCGTAAGCAAGGACATCCTTGATTTCAGTTCGCTCATAAAAACTGAACCCGCCCACCAAACGATATTCCACGCCTCGCAGGCGCAGGGCCTCTTCCAACGCTCGCGATTGAGCGTTGGTTCGGTAGAGCACGCCGATACTGTCGGCGGCGGCGTCACGCAAAGCACGGTCTATTTCCTCCGCCACAAAGCCGGCCTCGTCCTCAGCGTCCCGCGCTTCGTAAAGGCCGATCTTCCCGCCTCGACCGCGATCGGTCCAGAGGGCTTTCCCCTTGCGCCGAACGTTGTGGCTGACGACCGCCGTGGCGGCATCCAGAATTGTTTGGGTGGAGCGGTAATTCTGCTCCAGCCGGATGATTCGGGCGGAGGGAAAGTCACGCTCAAAATTCAAGATGATTTGGATGTCGGCGCCGCGCCAGCGGTAGATGGATTGGTCTTCGTCCCCCACGGCGCAGAGGTTCTGGTGTTGCTGCGTGAGCAGACGAATCAACCGATATTGGATGCGATTGGTATCCTGATATTCGTCCACCAGCAAATGGGAGAACCTTTGATTGCAGGCTTCGGCGACCTCGGGTGACTGTTCGAACAGCTCGACCGTCTTGAGCAATAGATCATCAAAATCAAGGGCGCCGGCCTGCCGCAGCCTCTGTTCATACCGCGCGTAAACCGAAGCCAGCCGCTCGCTCAGCGGGTCGGCGGCGCGGCGATAGAACGCTTCCGGTGATTCCCCGGAGTTTTTGGCGTAGCTAATCTGGCTGAGCGCGGCCCGCGGCGCAAGGGCCCGCTCGTCCAATCCCAACTCCCGCAACACGGCTTTGATAAGCCGCTGCTGGTCGGCTTCGTCATAGATGCTGAAATTCCGATCATAGCCCAGGCGGTGAATCTCCCGCCGCAGCACTCGCACGCAGAAGGAATGGAAGGTGGAAATGTGAGGCCAGGTTTCCAGGCGCGCGCTCAGCAACCGCGCCACGCGCTCCTTCATCTGCTCGGCTGCTTTGTTGGTGAACGTGACCGCGAGGAGGTTCTCGGGTGGAACACCGCGAGATTCAATCAGATAAGCGATGCGGTACGTGATGACGCGGGTCTTGCCGCTTCCGGCTCCCGCCAACACCAACACTGGACCGCCGTCGTGTTCAACCGCCTCGCGCTGAGCAGGATTCAAATGGTCGAGAAGAGGCATGAGCGTTGGATGCGGCGGTCGGTTTCGCTGACGGCAGCTTCCGGACTGAATCTTGATTCTACCTAAAGCGCGACGAACGGGCAAATGACGGAGGGCTTTGAGCCTCGCATTTCTGTTGGACAACTTGCTCGGTGGCCCGGCCAGGGCCACGAGCAGGGCACCAGATTGTTCAAGGTTTTCCGGCCTGGATGTGGTATGATGCCTTTGTTCTGTTAGGGAACTGGACGGGCCGATCCAGCCAAGCGCGGCAGTCCAACCAAGGCGCACGGCTACAGAGCTGCCTTTTGACGAAGGGGCGGTCGCGGCGCTTCAACAATCCCACTCAAATCTGCGGTGTGGTGGGAGTCCCTGCACGTTGGGCGAAAGCAGTAACTTTCGCTCTGCTTGGCGCATCTACAACACTGGGTGCCGTGGAGCCCATATTTTCAAGGAGAAAAAGATGAAGAAAATTGTACTGAGCGTGACGAGTCTTGCAATGCTGGCAGGTTTGAGCTTTGGCGCGCCGCTTCATTGGCCGAAATTGCATCACAAGGCCAAGCAGGAGCAGACCACCAAGACTACGAAAACCACCAAGGGGAAAAAGTCACATCACTGGTTCCATCACAAAAAGTCAAAGAAGTCTTCGGGAACGAGCGCAGGCGCGTCCCTGTAAGAGCCGCGATGCTGATGGATAAGTCCGCCCGCGCACAAACCTTGTCGCGGGCGGCTTATTTTACGAGGATCTCTGGAATCGCATCTTCACGTCATTAAGATTCATCGGCCGTCAGGGCCGCGCCCGAGGCGGATTTGCTTTGTATTGCTTCTCGCGCCTCGTCAGGCGCAATGAGGGGCCGCCTGCGGCCTTAAGGTGGCGACCACCGCCGTTGAGTGTGACCCGTGGCGGCGGTTACCACGCTCGGTTGTGCTAAAATCACTCCGCTCAAATCTCAAGCAAGGAGATTCCATTGGCCGAAATTGACCTGATCGTAGGGCGGGAGATTCTAGATTCTCGAGGGAATCCGACGGTGGAAGCCGATGTGCGTTTGCGCGACGGAGCCTTCGGCCGCGCGGCGGTTCCTTCCGGCGCTTCGACCGGCGAGCACGAAGCCCTCGAATTGCGCGACAACGACAAGCGGCGCTACCAGGGTAAAGGCGTACTGCAAGCGGTAGAAAATATCAGCACGGTGATCGCGCGCGAGCTCGGCGGGCATGAGGCTTCCAACCAAAGCGAGATTGACAACCGGCTGATTGAGCTGGATGGAACGCCGAACAAGGGCAACCTTGGCGCAAACGCCATTCTGGCGGTTTCGATGGCGGTGTGCCGCGCCGCCGCGCGCTCGGCGGGCCTGCCGCTTTACCGCTATCTGGGTGGGATTTCGGCGCGCGTGCTACCCGTCCCGATGATGAACGTCCTCAACGGCGGCGTGCATGCAGACAACACTGTGGACTTCCAGGAATTTATGATCATGCCTCTCGGCGCGGAGACCTTCTCGCAGGCGCTGCGCATGGGCGTCGAAACCTTCCACAGCCTCAAAAAAGTACTCAAACAGCAGGGCTATTCGACGGCGGTGGGCGACGAGGGTGGTTTCGCGCCCAGCCTCAAGTCGAACGTGGAAGCGGTCGAGCTCATTCTCGAGGCTATTGAAGCGGCGGGCTACACACCGGGCCGGGACATTGCGCTGGCGCTCGATCCCGCCTCAAGCGAGATGTTCCAGAACGGCAAATACGTCTTCTATAAATCGGATAAGTCCGAGAAGACCGACGAAGACATGATCAAAATTTATGCCGATTGGGTTCGACAATACCCGATCGTTTCGATCGAAGACGGCCTCGCGCAAGACGATTGGGAAGGTTGGAAGAAGCTGACCGACGAACTGGGTGACAAAGTGCAATTGGTGGGCGATGACCTCTTCGTCACGGATACGGAGCGCCTTTCCCGCGGTATTGACGAGGGCGTCGCCAATTCCATCTTAATTAAGCTCAATCAAATCGGCACCGTGACGGAAACCATGGAAGCCATTGACCTCGCCCGGCGCAACGGCTACACCGCCATTGTCTCCCACCGGTCAGGCGAGACCGAGGACGCCTTCATCGCCGATTTCTCTGTCGGCCTCCAGACCGGCCAGATCAAGACCGGCTCCGCCAGCCGCACCGACCGCATCGCCAAATACAACCAACTGCTCCGCATCGAAGAAGAACTCGGAGACGCCGCGTTGTTCCTCGGCAAAGAAGCCGTCAACTGCGCGTGACGGTCGGAAGCTTCGCAACACAGACCTCTACGCGCCCAGAATGGAGCCGTTTCCCAACCGGAATCGTGCGGTTGCCTCCCTCAGTCCTATTCAGGAACCGAGGGCCCAACCGCTGACGATATTATGGTATTGTGCGGTATTGTCTGCTCAGGCGTAGCCGTGCTCGTAATATCCCCTTGAGCGCTTCTATCGCCTGCCCCATCAGCTTCTCATACCCCAGCCCTGCAAGATGAGCACAAGATCCCTCTCTGGCGCAAGAGAGCGCCCGACGGGGCGGAGCGGCGCACGCCTATGCCTTGGGTTTTCCCTGGGCTGCCACGGATTCCATCGCGGCCTTGACGCGCTCCGGGTTGCCGAGGTAATAGTGCCGCAGCGGCTTCAACTGTTCGTCTAGCTCATAGACCAGCGGCATGCCGGTGGGGATATTGAGTTCAACGATGTCGTTTTCGGGAATCTCATCCAGAAACTTCACCAGCGCTCGCAGGCTATTGCCGTGGGCCACGATTAAAACGCGCTGGTCGGAGCGGATAGAGGGAGCGATGACCTCCTTCCAGCAGGGCAAAAAGCGGGCGACGGTATCCTTGAGGCACTCGGTGCGAGGGATCTGATCCTTGGCGAGGTGGCGATATCGCGGATCGTGGCCGGGATAGCGTGGGTCGCTTTCCTCCAGCGCCGGCGGACGGATATCATAGCTCCGCCGCCAGAGCTTCACTTGCGCTTCGCCATAACGCGCCGCCGTCTCCGCCTTGTTTAAGCCTTGCAAGGCTCCGTAGTGGCGCTCGTTCAGCCGCCAGTCCCGCACCACGGGAATCCACATCAGGTCCATTTCATCGAGCGCGATCCAAAGCGTGCGGATAGCGCGTTTGAGCAGGGACGTGTAGGCTACGTCGAAGCTATAGCCCTGGGCCTTCAGAAGGCGGCCGGCCTCGCGGGCTTCGTCCACGCCACGGGCTGATAAATCTACATCGGTCCATCCTGTAAACAGATTCTCCTTGTTCCAAACACTTTCACCGTGTCGCAACAAAACCACCTTGTGCATCATCTCGCCTCGTCTTGTGTCATTCTTAAAGCGCTCCCTCCCTAAGCCGCGCGGCACCGCCGAAGGACGTCCCTCACCGGCTAAGGAGAGCCGATCTCCCTTAGTTTAGCACCTTCACGGCTGTATCCGGGGTGAAGCGAATCACGAAAGGGCGCGCCATTTGGCCGGCGCCGTCGCTGACGACGGAAACAAACCCGCGCCTAATCTTCACCTATCGGCTAACCATGTTTCGTGGGGTCGTGATCCGTGCTGATGGACAAAAGTGCCCGCAATTAAACGAACCACTCAGCGCCGTCGTTTGACAATCTTCGGCTGTCTCCGTTAGAGTAAATTATTAAGCATCCTCCGAGGCGGACAACTGAGCAATGCGGCTCTGGTTCGGCGGGGGTTCCTCTGTCGTTCATCGTCAGTAGCCTCCATGAATCAAGGGGATACTGGCCAGCATTACAAATTCCTCAAAGCGAAAGGTAGATACAAGAATGCCCGGAATCCTTAAGGAACGACTCTTCACGCCTGGCCCCACCCCCTTGCTCATGGAGGCTCAGGCTCGCACGCTCACGGCCACTCTTCATCACCGCACGGAATCCTTTCGGCAGTTGATGAAGGAAACCAGCGAACACCTGAAGTATTTCTACAACACGAAAAACGACGTGCTGATTTTTTCCTGCTCCGGCACGGGAGCCATGGAAGGGGCGATGGCCAATCTCGTCTCGCCCGGCGAGCGCATCCTGGTGGGGACGGCCGGTAAATTTGGCGAGCGCTGGCTCGACCTGGCGAAGGCGTATGGCATCGAGCCAGTTAAGATTGAGTCGCCTTACGGCCACCCGTTGCCCATGGAGGAATTCGAGCGTCAACTTCAGTCGAGCGGACCCTTTCGCGCGGCTTTTGTCCAGGCGACAGAAAGTTCGACTGGCGTCAGTCATGATGTCCAAACCCTGGGGCGCTTGGTCAGCAAGTACCCGGAAACGGCGCTGGTGGTGGACGCCATCACGGGCCTCGGCACGACGGCGCTCGAGCCGGACGGTTGGGGACTCGATGTGGTGATTGGCGGCTCCCAGAAGGCGCTGATGGTCCCACCCGGTCTGGCCTTCGCCAGCGTCAGTGAAAAGGCGTGGAAGCTCATCGAGTGCTCCAAATCGCCCCGCTATTACTTCGACTTTGCCAAAGAGCGCAAGAATCAGGCGAAGGGAGAAACCAGTTACACCCCGGCAACCACCCTGGTGGTGAGCCTGCATGCCGCCCTCGAATACATCCGGCGGGTGGGTCGCGAAAACTTGATCGAGAATGCCGCAACCCTCGCCTGCGCCACCCGTGAAGCAGCCTTAGCGCTGGGACTCAAGCTGTTTGCGCAAGACTCACCGGCAAACGCCTTGACGGCCCTCTGCGCGCCCGACGGCTGGGACTCAGGGGCAATCGTCAAGGAGATGCGGCAACGCTTTGGCGCCATCGTCGCCAACGGCCAGGGAACCATGAAGGGAAAGATTTTTCGCCTTGCTCACCTTGGCTATTACGACATGCCTGATCTGTTCGCGGTGCTGGCAGCTCTTGAAATTACGTTGCACAAGTTGGGACACAAGTGCGAACTCGGAGCTGGGGTACGCGCCGCGCAGCAGGTTTACTTGAAGCGCTGTGCATAGCCTTCAGTCGAGGGCAACTCCGCCCATGCCGTGGGATTGAGGGACGACCGGCCGAGGGCGCTCACTTCCGTTGAGGTGCCACCTTGAGGGACACGCCTCAAAAGACCACGATGATTTAGCGACCTCGGCTAAAACCAAATATAAACGCGGGCAAGACCCTTTGAGAGGCTCCATGATGAAAATAGTCGTTGCAGACTCCATTTCGGACAAAGCGATAGAAATCCTAACCGCAGAGAGCGGCTGGCGGGTGGTCAACCTGCCGAAGGCCAAGAACGCCCAGCTAACGGAAGAAATCCGAGAGGCGGAGGCGCTGATTGTGCGCAGCGCCACCAAGGTGACGGCTGAGCTGCTCGAACAGGCTTCGAGGCTGCGCGCGGTGGGCCGAGCCGGCGTCGGCGTGGATAACGTGGATATGGAAGCTGCCACACGGCGCGGTGCCGTCGTTATGAACACTCCGGGCGGCAACGCCACGAGCGTCGCCGAGCAGACGCTCGGCTTCATGGTGGGGCTGGCGCGTCATATTCCGGAAGCCGATGCTTCCGTGAAAGCCGGAAAATGGGAAAAGAAAAGGCTGACAGGAAGCGAATTGCGCGGGAAAACTCTCGGCTTGATCGGACTGGGTCGCATTGGGAGCGAAGTGGCCCGCTTGGCGCGAGCATTTGGGATGCAGGTGCTGGCCTACGATCCTTACGTCAGCTCGCGACTGGCAACCGAGCAAGGTGTGAAGTTGCTCCCGTTAAACCAGGTGCTGGCCGGGAGCGATTACCTCAGCCTGCATTGTTCTCTGACGCCGGAAACCCAGCATTTGCTGAACGCCCAGCGACTGGCGGCAACACGGCGCGGGGTGCGAATCATCAACTGCGCGCGCGGCGAATTGATAGACGAAAAGGCTCTGCTGGAGGCTATCGAAAGCGGCCAGGTGGCGGGCGCCGCGCTCGATGTGTTCGAGGTCGAGCCTCCCAAAGACTCGCCGTTGGCGCGTCACCCGCACGTCATCGCCACGCCTCACATCGCCGGTTCGACGGAGGAGGCTCAGGAGATTGTGGGCATCGCGATCGCCGAGCAGGTGCGCGACTTTCTCAAACATGGCACGCCGCGCAACGCGGTCAATCTGCCGCCGGTGACCGCGGAGGAATATCAGAGGCTTCAACCTTACGTTGAATTGGGTGAAAAACTCGGCTCATTTTTGGCGCAAGTGGCCGGTGAGCGGATGGAAGAAGTTCGCATCAGCTACGATGGCGGACTGGCCGAGGTGAACACTTATTTGGTCCGCAACGCCGTGCTCAAAGGAATTCTGAAGAAAAGCCTGGCGGAGGAAGTCAACCTCGTGAACGCCAGCGCCCTTGCTCAAGAGCGAGGCATCGAAGTGGCGGAGTTGCGCAGCGCCCGGCGAGCCGCCTTCTCCAACTCGCTCGGAATCGCGTTGCATTCAGAATCGGATTCTGCGTCGGTGCTCGGCATGGTGGGCCTCCGCGGCGTTCCTCGAATCTTGGGCATTAGTGATATTGACATCGAGGCGCCGCTGAAGGGAACGATCCTCTTCATCCGCAACCAAGATGTCCCCGGCGTCATTGGCCGCGTGGGCACGCTCCTTGGGGATCACCAAGTCAACATCGCCAACTTTGCTCTGGGACGCGACCGCGAAGCCGGCGAGGCGCTGGGGTTGGTCAACGTGGACAACCCTGTCGCAGAGGACGTTTTGGAAAAGCTGCGCTCCATTCCCGCCATCCGCGTCGTAAAGCTGATTACGATCGGCTCCTAGTAATACTAGGTTAAGTATGTGTTGACCCTCCAAGCGATGGCTGCTACGCTGGCGGCATGACCCCGCGAACCTTGAAAGAACTCGAGGCCCGGTTGACGCATTTTCTCGAAGAGTTGCTGGAACC
>JAKCCV010000009.1 GCA_021838785.1 Acidobacteriota bacterium
CCGACCTGAAGGTCGCCGCTACGGGTGCCCAGCAAAGCAGTTCGGATTCACAGATGGTGGGCGCGCTCGTCAAGCGCCATAAGAACGCCTTGCTCGCCGCGCTCGCGGCCATCATCGTGGTTGCTGCGGCTCTAGCCTACATCTTCCGGCCAGCACTGCCGCCGCCGACGGTTTCGGCGTACGTCCAGTTGACCAACGATGCGGTTCCCAAGGTTTTATATGGCACGGACGGCACGCGGCTGTACCTCTCGGACGGCAGCGTTGGGGTAGCGCAGATGTCGGTCAGCGGCGGAAACGTGGCACCGGTCTCTTTCAATTTGCCGGGCGCAATACAAGGAATCATGAGCGTCTCGCCGGACGGGTCGAGGCTGCTCGTCGGGGAAATGAAAGGCTTGAGCGCTGCCCCCGGGCCGCTGTGGGCTGTGCCGACCCTGGGAGGTTCGCCCATCCGCCTGGCGGACACCGAGGGCGCTGGCGGCGCGTGGTCGCCCGACGGTGAGAGGCTGGTGTACGCCAGTGGCAATGCGCTATACCTTGCGAACGGCGACGGCAGCGCGTCCCGGAAGCTGGTCAGTCTGCCGGGTTTGCTTGCACAGGGCGCGCACCTCTCCACATCGCCAACATGGTCGCCCGACGGGCGGGAAATCGCCATCACCCTGACCGACCCCAAGACGCAAATCAACTATCTGTGGGAGGTTTCGGCGGATGGACAAAACCTTCACGAAATGTTCCCCGGCTGGCACGCCCAGAGTGGCGAATGCTGCGGCCAATGGACGCCTGACGGCAAATATTTTGTCTTTGGATCGCAAGGGCAAATTTGGACGGCGCGCGAGGTCGGCAGCTTTTTCGACAAGGTGGATCGCGAACCCGTGCAGCTCACCTCAGGAACGGTTTCCTACAGGTATCCGGTTCCCAGCAGGGACGGCAAGACGCTTTTTGCCGTCGCGGGCTTCCGTCGAGGGGAACTCGAACGTTATGGCGCCAAGGCAAAGGCCTTCACGCCTTTTCTCGGAGGGATTTCGGCTCAGGACGTGGCCTTTTCGAGCGATGGGCATTGGGTGGCGTATGTTTCGTTCCCCGGGGGCGTGCTCATGCGGAGCAAGCTGGACGGAAGCCACAAGCTCCAGCTCAGCTCTCCGCCACTTTACGCCGTGCTGCCGCGCTGGTCGCCGGACGGGAAAGAAATTGCGTTTTACGGTCAAGAGCAAGGCAAGCCGTCTCGCATTTATGAGGTCCCGCCCGCGGGCGGCACGCCGCAGCCGCTGCTACCCGGCTTTAGCGGCAATCAGGCCGATCCGTCATGGTCGCCGGGCGGCGCGTCATTGGCCTTTGGCGGAAGGTCCAACGCAGGTCCAACCGCAATTCACATTTTGAACGTGCAAACGCGGCAGATCGCAGCGCTGCCGGATTCCGAAGGCTTGTTTTCCCCCCGCTGGTCGCCGGACGGGCGCTATCTCGTCGCCCTGCGCTCGAATTCGAGCGGCCTGATGCTTTTCGACCTCAAGACCCAAAAGTGGACCGTGCTGGTCAAAGGCATTGTCGGCTACCCGTGTTGGTCGCACGACGGCCGCTATGTCTTCTTCGATAGGTTTGCCGGCAACGAGGCGGTGGAGCGGGTCAGCGTCCCCGGCGGAAACGTCGAGCAAGTGGCAAGCTTAAAGGGATTGCAGCAGGCAGGCCTTTATGGATTTTGGTTCGGTCTTACGCCGGAGGATTCGCCGCTCGTGCTCAAGGACGCCGGCACCGAGGAAATCGTCAGCATGGCGTGGCACGAGCCATAGCCCGCCTCGCATTTTCGGGTTTGGATTTTTGGATTGCGCGCCGATCAGAATGCCATCCCCTCCAGTTGACAGGCTGTCCGACCCAACGGATGCTTAAAATGCATGCTCAAAGGTTGAGCCTGGGCAGGACGCATGCCCGAAGCGGAGGAGCCATTTACCTCAGCCACATGGGCCTCGGCCAGAATCCCAGTAACCGGCGAAGACGTTAAGGCGTCTGCGTAGGGTCGAGGACGGGCGCGACAAACCGAGCGGTCGAGACTTATTCGGCCGCGCCGTCGGCTACGTCAACACGGTGAGTGGCGTTTCAAACCTATGGACGCAGCCGCTCGCGGGCGGCGCGGCAAAACAGGCAACCCAGTTTACTTCCGGTGAAATTTTCAATTTCGCCTGGTCGCCCCAAGGCGACTTGGCGCTCGCCCGCGGCAGCCAGTCGAGCGACGTGGTGCTCATCAAGAACGCTCAGTGACCGGCGCTGCCGTCCTATGACGGACACGATCTGTTGACGCTGCAAAACAACTTCAGCGGCGACGGTTCGACTGCGCAGCCGCAGAATTATTTGCTGAGCTACCTGTGGGCCAAAGGCGCGTCCTTTATGGCGGGCTGCGGTGGGATCCGCAGGCGCCCGAAAAGGAAATCTACGGGCGCATCGAGCAGTTCTTCCCCAACGCCTTCGCGGCGGGCGTCCACTCGACGGAGCGCGCATGAGCATTTTCGCATTCAAATACGCGGCGAGTTTTTCAATGCCTTGAATCACCCGTGGCTCGGCGATCCGAACCTGAGTCTGGTCGGATCGAACTTCGGCCGAATCACCAGCCAGGCGAGCACGGAGCGTCAAATCCAGTTGACGATGGAGATCTTTTTCTAGAGCCGGAGAACGTAGCCAAACGCACGTCCTCCGCCCCAAGGGCGGAGCGGGGAGTGTGCCGTCCAGGCGGACGGGCGCGATTGAGCGAGTGACCTCTCACCCGGCTCGCACCGCTCGGCACCCTCTCCCCTGGAAGAGGGCTAACAAGCTGAAAAGCGGCAAAGTGGGCGCGTTGCGCTACAATGTGACCGACCGAAGGGTCGAGAGCTAGGAGGGCGAATGAAGGCAAGCTGGCTGGTGGTGATGGCGTGTTTAGGCGCAGGGGCGACGGCGCGGGCGGCGATTCGCCTGACTTCCCAGACCACTTTGTTTATCAGCAACGACGAGCCGGGGCCGATAGAGCTGGCGGCGCGCGACCTGGAAAGCGACTGGCAAAAAGTTCTGGGACAGCCGCTCCGCGTGGTTCACGACCCAAAGGATGCGGCGACGACGACGTTGGCAATTACTTTCGACCACGACGTGCCGCGCGGCGTGAATCGGCCGACGGGCTGGGAGAAGCTGCACATTCAGGCGATTGCCCATCCGTGGCCCGGGGCGTCCGCGCGCCAGGCCGTGGTGCTGACCGGCTCGGACGTGCGCGGAACCATTTATGCGATTTACCAGTTCTCCCAGCAGTTCCTGGGCGTGGATCCGCTTTATTGGTGGACCGACCACGAGCCGGCGCGACAATCCGCCATCGAGGTGCCGGACCATTTTTCTGAAACGCAAGGGCCGGCGTTCCATTACCGGGGATTCTTCATCAACGACGAAGACTTGCTGACCGGCTGGCGGCCCGGCATTCGCGACGGCGCCGATATTTCGCTCCAAACGTGGAACCGCGTGTTTGAGGCGATTCTCCGCTTGAAGGGCGACATGGTGATTCCCGGAACGTGGATTTTTCCTTTTGAGCCGCAAATCCGGTTGGCCATGAAAAGAGGGTTGATCATCACCCAGCATCACGTGAACGTGCTGGGGCTCGATACGTATCGCTGGCCCGACAACGTTCCGTATTCGTTCATCAGCCATCCGAAGATTTTTGAATCGGCGCTCGAGCGGTCGGTGGAGGAATATCCCAAGCGCGCGCAGATTGTTTGGAGCGTGGGCTATCGCGGCAAAAACGATTTTCCGTTTTGGCTGGCGGACCCGGCCGCGCCGAAAAGCATGGCGGCGCGGGCGCAGGTGATTCAGGACGCGATTGGAAAGGAAATTGAAATTCTGCGGCAGCATCACCCGCACGCTCCCGTCGTGTTCAACGCTTGGGCGGAAGCCGCGGGTTTCATTCGGCAGGGGTTGCTCAAGGTTCCGCCCGGGGTGACGCTCGTGTGGCCGGACGACGGACACGGAACGCCGCAGGATCGCGGCGAAATCAAGGCCGGCGAAGGCGAGTATTATCACACGGCCATGATTGACTATCGCTCCAACCACTTCAGCGAACTCGTGCCGCTCGAAAGAATTCGCGAGGAGCTGGGGCGAGCGGCGAAGGCCGGGGCGACGGAGTATTTGGTGGTGAATACGTCGAACCTGCGCCCCGTCTTGATGACCAGCCGCGCGACGATGGAACTGGCGTGGAATCCCAAACCCTGGATCGCCTCCCAACCCGACGAGAGCCGGATTTACCTCGACAAGTGGTGCCGGGAGGAATTCGGCCGACGCGCCGCGCCGATGGTTGAAAAATATTATCAAGCGTATTTCGCCGCGCCAGCCAAGTACGGACCGGCGGCGGACGACTCGATGGGCGACCAATTCTACCAAGTGATGTCGCGTTGGCTGTTGGTGGCGATGGTGAAAGGCACGCTCAACCGGCCGCTGGCGGCGTTTGGGAATCGGCCGCGACGCACGCTGGGGCAAATGGCCGCCTCCATTGAAGCGCAGTGCCGAGAAGCGCGCGGGCGTTGGGAGCAGGCGCTGCGGTTGGCCGAACAGGCGCGGCCGCTGGTGGCTCGCGGGCGGCGGCGATTTTTCCAGGCCAGCGTGATGACGCAGGTGGAAATCAATCTGCACGGCAATCACATGATGGAAGACGTGGCGGCAGCGGCCCAAACGGATTCCGCGGCCGAGCAGAGGCGGTTGATTCGCTCCGCCGTGCGCGAAGACCGGGCGGTCGAGGCGGCGCTCCATGCGGCGGATTACGGGAAGTGGAAAGGATTTTACACGCGCGGCGATTGGTTGGAAGACGTGCCGCTGACCGTGAGCCTGGAGCGGGCTTACCTTCGCCACCTGGCGGGCCACGCGATGGATTTGAACACCATGATTCGCGCCCAGGACGGCGGCTTTGCCTATCACATGATTACCGCCTACCAAGGGACACAGAAGGTGCAATTCTAAGCAAGGCGCGAAGTTCAGAACGGCGCCCGAACCGAGGGACGGCAGCCCGTCGGCCCTGGCGCGCGCATCGTGGCCGAGGCGCCCTCAGTGGGAGAGTTCAATCGGCGCAAGGCCGGCCGCGCGCAATTGGCGGTTCAGCCGCGGCACTTCCGTTCGCACCACCTCGCCCCAACGTTGCATCGCCTGAGCAAACTCCTTGGCGACGGAACCCCTGGCTTGCAGCTCGGCGGCGGTGGGCGCGGCGTCGGCGGCATCCACCGTTTCGTAGAGGTTGCTGGCATCTTCATTCACGCGTCGGAGCGTGAGCGGCGGCGGGGCCGCAGCGCCTGCGGGGCCGCGCGGCGCGACGACAAGGGCCGCCACTTTCTTCTCGAGCGCGGCAACCGACGCGCGGAGCGAGCCCGGCGAGCGCGCTTCAAGCTTGTGAAGCCGGCGGCGCAGCGACTGCGCTTCCGTCAGCGCCCGATCGCTTGAGGTCATCCAGGAGGCCAGTTGGACCTCCAGATGAAACATCTGGCGAAGCGCCGCCTGAGAAACGTGGACGCGCGGATCCATTTTGACGACGAGCGGCACCGACAGACTTTTTCCATCCGCCAGCAGCCGCACCGTGTAGTCGCCGGGCAAGGCGCGGGGACCTTCCGGCGTGACCGGCGTGCGGTGCGGCACGGCAGAAATCGGGTAGCCGCGCAGCAGCGAGAGCGGCGCGGGATAGTGCAGATTCCACACCCAGCGGTGCATTCCGGCGGTTGAGGGAAGCGCCTTCGGGATGCGAACCCAATAGAGCGGGATTTGCAACTTTTGGAGTTGAGTCTTCGTCAAGCCGGCGCGTTGCGTGCTCGAATAGCGGCGGACGAGGCGGCCGCGGGAATCCAGAATTTCGAGCGTGACCGGGCCGGAAGCCGGCCTCGCCAGCCAGTAATCGAGGATGGCGCCCGAGGGAGGGTTTTGGCCCGTCGGCTCGTCGGGCGGAAGCGGAGTGTCCGTGTTGGTGTCGCGGCGGATGCGATAGGCCGCCTCCGGCTTGAAGAGAAAGACCGGCGCGGCCTCGACGGAGCGAGTGCTTTGGCGAAGCGGCGTGATGTCATCGAGCACCCAAAACGACCGGCCGTGCGTGGCGACGATGAGATCGTTATCGTGAATCCACAGGTCGCGCATCGAGGTGTGGGGCAGATTGAGCTGCAAGGATTGCCAGTGATTACCGTCATCGAAGGAGACCCACACGGAGGTTTCCGTGCCGGCAAAGAGCAAGCCGGGCCGCACCGGGTCCTCGCGCACCGTATCCACCGGGGCGTTGTCCGGCAGGCCGCGGGTGATGAGTTGCCAGGTTTTGCCGCCGTCGTGCGTGCGGTAGATGTAAGGCCGCAAATCGTCAATGCGGAAGCGGCTGATGGAAACGTAAGCCGTTTCGTCATCGAAGGGCGAGGCGGCAATTTGCGTCACTTTGCTCCACGCGATGACGCCGGGCGGGGTGACGTTCTCCCAATGCCGGCCGCCGTCGCGCGTCACCCAGACGCGGCCGTCATCGGTGCCCGCCCAAAGCGTGTCCACGTTCTTGAACGAGGGAGCGAGCGCGTAAATCGCGCCGCGCACCGTCTTGGCGTAGGCATCTTTCGCCGCCAGCGTGCCGAGGCTGGCGGGGATGCCGGGATGCTTGCGCGTCAAATCCGGGCTGATGATTTGCCAGGAATTTCCACCGTCGGTGGTCTTGAACACCACGTTCGCGGCGTAATAAAGAACGTGCGGATCCACCGGCGAGAAGACGATGGGCTCGGTGCGGTCGGCGCGGTATTGGGGACTGGAAAGGACGAAGGGCGTGACGTTTTGGACTTGCCCCGTCACCCAATTGAATTTTGAAACCTGATTGCGCCCTGCCCCATAGACGATGTTCGGATGGAGCGGGTCGGGCGCGGCGTAACCGTATTCGATGATGCCGACGGGATGCCAGTCGCGAAACGTGATTTCGCCGTCGTTGCCGCGACTTTCGATGCCGACCGAGCCGCTCTCCTGCTGGCCGCCGTAAATGCGGTAGGGAAATTGATTATCGGTGATGACGTGATAAAGCTGCGCGGTCGGCTGATTGTACCAACTGCTCCAGGTTTTGCCGCCGTTCACCGTGACGAGCGCGCCTTGATCGCCGACCAGCAGGATGATGTTGGGATGGTTCGGATTGATCCACATGTTCTGATAATCGTCGCCGCCGGGGGCACCGCGCAGGGCTGTCCAGGTTTTGCCGCCGTCGGTCGAGCGCCAGGTGGCGATGCTGGTGCTGTAAACGATGTTGGGGTTTTGCGGATCCACCTTCGGCACGGGCAAATCGCCGCCGCCAATGCGCTCGACGGGCCGCGGGTCGCGCGTCACGCGATACCAATGGGCGCCCGCGTCATCGGAGCGGTAGAACCCGAGACCGTGGCCGGATTGGTACGGACTGGAAACGGTGGTGGCGAGCGTGGCGTAGAGGCGGCTCGGCTCGCTCGGCGCGATGGCAACGTAAGCTTGAACGATTTTCTTGGGCAGGCCTCCGGTGAGTTCGGTCCACGTGCTGCCGCCGTCGGTGGATTTGTAGATGCCGCCGCCCGCGCCGCCGTAAGCGTTGTTGTCTTCCCACGGCCCTTGTCGTGCCCGCCAAAGCGTGGCATAAACGACCTGCGGGTTCGCTGGGTCAATTTCCACATCGTCGCCGCCCGTGTTCTCATCCTTGTAGAGAACCTTTTGCCACGTCTTGCCGCCGTCGGTCGTGCGGAAGATGCCGCGCTCGGGATTGGGCCCGTAAGGGTGGCCGAGCACGGCGGCAAAGACTCGGTTGGGGTTGCGCGGATCCACCGCGAGCGCTGGGATTTGTTCGCTGTCGCGCAGGCCCAGATAGGTCCAGGTTTTTCCGGCATCGGTGGATTTGTAGATGCCGTCGCCGACGGAAAGGTCGGGGCGCTGTAAGCCCTCCCCGCTAGCTACATAAATGATGTTCGGATTGGACGGCGCCACGGCAATCGCGCCGATGGATTGCGTCGGCTCGTGGTCAAAAATCGGTTTCCAGGTGCGGCCGTAGTCGTTGGATTTCCAGACGCCGCCGTCCACCGCGCCGATGTAGAAAACATTGGGCTCGCTCGGCACGCCGCAGGCGGCGCGCGTCCGTCCGCCGCGAAACGGACCAACCAATCGCCAGCGCATCCCTTGGTAAAGGTTAACTTGCTGCGCCTTCAATGAAAAGGCCATGAGCACTGCGAACAAACCTCCGAAAAGCAGAACGAAGCAACGGCCACGTCGAATCATTCCCTACCTCCCATCGCAGAATTCCGAAGATGCCCAGCATAAACCCAAAGGCAAGCCCCAGGGCAAGTTCCGTGAGCGGCAGGCTCCAAAGGCTGGCGGGGCTTGCACAATTTCAGGGGTAAAGCAAGTTCCGTGAGCGGAAGGCTCCAAAAGATGCCGGGCCCGGCAGCGGGCCACCTTAGTGCCCTGAGTCAGAAGTTCGATGAACAACCAAAAGCCTGCTTCACGCAAAGGCGCAACGACCGCCAAGGACTTGCGGGAGGCCTGGCGGCCCGGCATTATTCATCCTTCTTACGACTCAGAGCACCGCGTGGTTCGTGGCCGAACCGCGCGAGTCCGCGGGGAACCGAAGCATGATGCGGAAAATCAATCGCGAAAAGTTTCTGAAGCCATCGGCGCGCAAGGAGCGGCGGCGGGCGTTGAGGCGATATAATGGTGATTGAGAGCGGTTTCGTCCAAGCGCGAGAGAGCATGAATTTCACGTTGGTTTCTGATTACCAGCCGCAAGGCGACCAGGCGCAAGCCATTGAGCAATTGGCGCGGGGCTTGGAGGAGGGCCGCGCGCATCAGGTGCTGCTGGGCGTGACCGGCTCCGGGAAAACGTTCACCATGGCGAAAGTGGTGGAGCGGGTGAATCGCCCCACGCTCGTGCTGGCGCACAACAAAACGCTGGCCGCGCAGCTCTACAGTGAATTTCGCGGCTTTTTCCCTCAGAATGCGGTCGAATATTTTGTCAGTTACTACGACTATTACCAGCCGGAAGCCTATCTTCCCGCCGGCGACATTTACATTGAGAAGGAAGCCACCATCAACGACGATTTGGACAAACTGCGGATGTCCGCGACGCGGTCGCTTTTTGAACGGCGCGATTGCTTGATTGTGGCGAGCGTGAGTTGCATTTACGGCTTAGGCTCGCCGGAAGCCTATTACGGGATGTTGGTGCTGCTCGAGCCGGGGCAGAAGATCAGCCGGCAGGACTTGTTGCGACGGCTGGTGGAGATTCAGTACGAGCGGAACGACCTCGACTTCCGGCGCGGCGCGTTTCGCGTGCGCGGGGATGTGATTGAACTCTATCCTACCTACGAAGACAACGCCTACCGCATCGAGATGTGGGGCGACGAAATTGAAAAGCTATCGCAAATAGATCCCTTGCTCGGCCACGTGAAGCAAACCTTGACGCGCCTGCCGATTTATCCCCGGACTCACTACGTGATGCCGCGCGAGCAGCGCGCCAGCGCCATTGAGAGCATTCTGGCGGAGCTCGAGTGGTGGCGCGGCGAGCTTGAAAAGCAAGGCAAGCTGGTGGAAGCCCAGCGCCTGGACCAACGGACCAAGTTTGACGTCGAGATGATGAAGGAAATGGGCTACTGCCACGGCATCGAAAATTATTCCCGGCACTTTTCCGGCCGCTTACCGGGCGAGCCGCCGCCGACGCTCTTGGACTATCTGCCGCAGGACGCCCTGATCTTCATTGACGAAAGCCATCAGACCATCCCGCAGCTTCACGGCATGTATCACGGCGACCGCTCGCGCAAGCAGACGCTGGTGGATTACGGTTTTCGGCTGCCGTCGGCGCTGGATAATCGTCCCTTGACCTTTGAAGAATTCGAGCACCGGGTCAACCAAGTGATTTACGTCTCGGCCACGCCCGGACCTTACGAACTGACGAAGGCCGGCGGAGAAGTGGTGGAGCAGATCATCCGGCCGACGGGCCTGGTGGACCCGGAAGTGGAAGTGCGCCCGACCCGCAACCAAATTGACGACCTGCTGGGCGAGATTCGCGCTCGCGCCCAGGCCGGCGAGCGCGTGCTCGTCACCACGCTCACCAAGCGCATGGCGGAGGATTTGGCGGCGTATTACGCGGAGGTCGGGGTGCGTTGCCGCTACATGCACTCGGAGATTGAAACGCTCGAGCGGGTGAAAATCCTGCGCGACTTGCGGCGAGGCGAATTTGACGTGCTGATCGGCATCAACCTGCTGCGCGAGGGGCTGGACCTGCCGGAGGTTTCGCTGGTGGCCATTCTGGACGCCGATAAGGAGGGTTATTTGCGGTCGGCACCGGCGCTCATTCAAACCATGGGGCGCGCCTCCCGCAACCTGCGCGGCCGAGCAATCCTGTATGCGGACACCGTAACGGAATCCATGCGGCAGGCCATCGCGGAAACGAATCGGCGGCGCGCCAAGCAAATGGCGTACAACGAGGAGCACGGCATCACGCCGGAGACCATCGTGAAACCGGTGGAGATGGCGCTCGCGGCCGGGGGCGCGATGGAAGAAGCGGCCGTGGCGGAGGAGACGGAGCCGGGCGAAATGGTTTCCGACGAACAGTTGGATGAAGCCATTGCCTCGCTGGAGTTGAAAATGCGCGAGGCGGCGCGACAGTTTGAGTTTGAGCGCGCAGCCCAGTTGCGCGACCGACTCAAAATCTTGCGAGAAAAGAGAATCGGGTTGGTGCCAGCGGCAAGCCCCGCAACGCAGCCCGGGGCGCCTTCCTAAAGCCCGAAAAGCACGGCGGCTAGGAGTGGGCGTCCGAACGCTCCGTGGAGCGAACCCTGCGATGCCGCGCGCGTGCCGGGAACAGCTTGCGCCATAGCGGCGCTACCCAGGGCTTCAACAGGGCAATGAAAATGGCCGCCGCGACGGCGACGTAGAGCAGAAAAAACAAGACCACAAAGGTTCTGGAGAGTAATTCGGCCAAGCGCACTCGGCTCCTTCTTCCCGTCCCGCGAATATAAGATGCGCCGAGGGCACGACTGGATTCTTCAGCGTGAGGAGTTTGAAAGTGAAAAGGCGCGGGTCGCAGCCGACGGCGCCCGGCGGCGTGGCCATCATCGGCCCTGGACGCCTCGGTCAGGCGTTGGGGAAAGTGTTGCGTCAAGCGGGCGTGCCCGTGCGGCTGGTGGCCGGGCGCGAGCGTCGTCGAGCGGAGCGCGCGGTTCGCTTTATCGGCGGCGGGCGGGCCGTGTCATGGGGCGACCCTGAAATCGCCGAGGCCGCCGTCCTGGTGTTGACGGTTGCCGACAGCGCCATCGGCCCGGTGGCGCGTCAGTTGGCCGGGCTTCGATCGGATTGGCGAGGCCGCGTGGCCCTGCACACGTGCGGCTCGCTCGGCCCGGAAGCGCTCCAGCCGTTGCGGGCGCGAGGCGCGGCGGTGGGCGTGCTCCATCCGTTTCAAACGGTGCCCCAACCCTCCGCCGGCGCCCGAAGCCTGAGAGGTTGCTATTGGAATGTGGACGGCGACGCGCGAGCCCGCGCCCTGGCGCGCCAGTGGGTCAAGCGGCTCGACGGCCGGCACTTCCGCATTTTGCCTGGTCGCCAGGCACTCTATCACCTTGCCGCCTTTCTTGTTTGCCCAACCACCCTCACCTTGATGGACCAATCGGAAAAATGGCTTCGTCGAGCGGGTGTTCCTCGGCGCCTGATTCGCGGGATGCTGGCGCAGTTCGTGTCAGAAACAGCGCGCAATTATGCGACCTTCGGCGGCGCAGGAGCGCTCACAGGCCCCGTGGTGCGGGGAGATTGGCAGACCGTCCGCAAACACCTCCGGGCGCTCCGCCGGGGCACTCCGGAAACAGTGGGCGCCTACTCGGCTCTGGTGGGCCTGATGGCGCGGCTGGCCCGCCAACCTCTTCCGAACCTCCATCCCAAGAAGTAAACCAGGATTGCGAGCCGTGGCAAAGCCCCGCGCGAGGGTTGTTTAGTTGTGAAGAAGGATTGGGTAGCCGCGACGGAAACAGCACCGTCGCGGCTACCGGGTGTGGTAAATTGGCGAATACATCCAAGGGGCTTGGAGTGAATTCACACTCACCGCGAAGGGGGTTGAGCCGTGATTGTCACAACCACGTTTGACGTGCAGGGCTACCGAGTCAAAGAATATCGCGGGTTGGTGCGCGGGATTATTGTGCGCTCGCCGACGATAGCGCAAGGGATTCTCGGCGGGCTGAAGGGGATTCTTGGAGGAAGCATCGGCGCCTATACGAAGATGTGCGAGCAAGCTCGCACGCAGGCGTATGACTTGATGCTGCAGCACGCCAGCGAGATGGGCGCCAATGCCATTCTCGGCGTCCACTATGACACCTCGGAGGTGGTAGGGCGGGAATCGGCCACCGAGGTGCTCTGTTACGGCACGGCCGTGGTCATTGAACCTTTGCCGCGCAACTGAGGCGGAGGCGCGGCCAATCCCCCGGCGTGTAACCCGTTACGGGTTTGCTGCGTCTATCGGAGGGCGAAGTGGTGTTCTTGTCGCGTTTCCTGGATTTTCCAAACTGAGGAGATGAGAATGAAAAATGCCCTGCGGTTTGTCATGGCGAGCGTCGTGGTGACGGGCTTGCTCGCGGCGGTTCCGGCGCAGGCTGCCGTTCGCTATCACTTAATCAAGAAAGTGGTGCTCGGCGGGCAAGGTTTTTGGGACTATCTCAAATGCGACAGTGCCGACCATCGCCTGTTTATTTCGCGAGGCACCCACGTCGTCGTGGTGGATACCCGCACCCTCAAGGTAGTCGGCGACATTCCGGACACGTTGGGCGTCCACGGCATTGCGCTCGCGCCCGAATTCAATCGCGGCTTTACGAGCGACGGCGCCGCCAATCAGGCGACCATTTTCAATTTGAAAACGCTCAAGGTCATCGGGACGACAAAGACGACGGGGCGAGGTCCCGACTGCATTGTCTATGACCCGGCCAGCCGGCGCGTCTTCACGTTCAATGGAGGCAGCGACAATTCGACGGCGATTGACGCGGCCACGGGAAAGGTGGTGGGAACGATTGAGCTCGGCGGTCGGCCGGAATTCGCCGTGGCCGACGGCGAGGGGCATATCTATAACAACCTCGAAGACAAGAGCGAGGAACTGGAAATTGACACGCATTCGCTCAAAATCCTGCACCGCTGGCCGCTTGCGCCCGGCGAGCACCCTTCCGGCATCGCCATGGACCCCAAAACGCGGCGCCTGTTCATCGGCTGCCACAACCAGCTCATGGTGATTATGGACGCCAACAACGGCCGCATTGTCGCCACCGAGCCGATTGGCCGTGGCGTGGACGCCTGCCGGTTTGACCCCGGCACCCGTCTCGCTTTCAGCTCCAATGGCATGGATGGCACGCTCACCGTGGTCCATGAAGATTCACCCAATAAGTTTCATGTGGTCGCTCAAGTGCCGACTGAGCGCGGCGCGCGCACGATGGCGGTGGACCCTCGAACCCATCGCGTGTATTTGGTGACGGCCAAGTTTGGGCCGTTCCAACCGCCTCGGCCGGGCGAACGCTTCCGCCGGCCGACGCTCATTCCCGGCAGCTTCACGCTGTTGGTGTTGGCCCCTTAGCGTGGCTTTCAGGTTCCTTCCACCGATGCCTGCGCGGGCGGCGAGGCTGAGTTA
Source organism: Acidobacteriota bacterium (assembly GCA_021838785.1). Taxonomy (GTDB): domain Bacteria; phylum Acidobacteriota; class Terriglobia; order UBA7540; family UBA7540; genus JAKCCV01. Next base: position 13,589 of record JAKCCV010000009.1, read on the forward strand.
TAATGCCTTGTCCCAAACGGGCGCGGGCAACGCCAATGCGCTACGACAACATTTTGGAGGCCATTGGCCGCACACCCCTGGTGCGGCTGCATCGGCTGACACGCGACGCCAAGGCCGCCGTCTATGCCAAATGCGATTACCTGAATCCCGGCGGCAGCGTGAAGGATCGCATCGGCATTGCCATGGTGGCCGACGCCGAACGGCGCGGTCTGCTGAAGCCCGGCGGCACCATTGTGGAAGCGACCTCCGGCAACACCGGCGTGGGGCTGGCGCTGGTGGCGGCGGTGAAGGGTTACAAAGCCATCTTCACCATGACCGACAAACAGTCCAAAGAGAAAGTGGACCTTCTCAAGGCCATGGGCGCGGAAGTGATTGTTTGTCCGACCGCCGTGCCGCCGGACGACCCGCGGAGTTACCACGCCGTGGCGCGCAAGCTCGCTCAGGACATTCCGAACGCGTTCTACCCCAATCAATACGATAATCCCGCCAATCCCGAGGTTCACTACCGCACCACCGGCCCGGAAATTTGGGAGGATTCGGAAGGGCGCGTCACGCATTTTGTCGCCGGCATGGGCACCGGCGGCACCCTCACCGGCATCGGTCGGTATTTGAAGGAGAAGAATCCCGCGATTCAGATTATCGGCGCCGATCCGGTAGGCTCGATTCTGTACGAATTTTTCCATCACGGAACGGTGGGCAAAGCCGAGACGTACAAAGTGGAGGGCATCGGCGAGGATTTTTTTCCGCGCTCCCTCGACTTCAGCGTGCTGGACGACGTGCTGCAAGTGAGCGACAAGGATTCCTTCCTGTGGGCGCGACGCCTGGCCCGCGCCGAAGGAATCTTCGCGGGCGGCTCGGCGGGCACGGCCCTGGCAGCGGCGATGCGCATCCTGCCGCGCCTCGGCGAGAACGATTTTTTGGTCGTTCTGATTCCCGACACCGGCATGCGTTATCTGAGCAAGGTCTATAACACCGAGTGGATGAAAGATAACCGTTATCTGGAGGCGGCATTGCCGTTGACGGCGCTGGAGATTGTTCGGGCCAAGCGTGGGCTGTCGCCTGCGCGCGAACTGGTGCAGGTGGGGCCGGCCGACGCGCTGGCCCGAGCGCTTGAACAGATGCAAGCCCATGATTTTTCGCAGTTGCCCGTCTTTGAGAACGGCCAACCCGTCGGTTCGCTTTATGAAGATTCGGTGCTCGGCTTGGCGCTCGAAGGCAAGGATCTGCGCAAGCTCATTGTCCGCGAAGTCATGAGTGAACCGTTTCCCGTTCTCCCGCCGACGGCCGGCATCGAGCAGATTACCGCCTGCATCACGCGGGATTGTCCCGCCGTGTTTGTTCATCTGGAGGAAGGGGATTACGAAATTCTGACCAAGTACGATTTGCTGCACGCGATTATACGGTCGGTAGAGTCGCGCGCTTAGGGCCTGAGTCAGAAGTTCGATGAACAACTCAACGCCAGCTTCACGCCAAGGCGCAAAGATCGCCAAGGACTCGCGAGAGGCCTGACGGCCCGGAATTTTTCATCCTTCTTACGACTCAGGACACTCGTGATGTGCGTCTAAGGCTTCGTTACCATGCGGCAGCGTGGCGCGGGCGTCGCGCCCATGTCCAAACACGGCCAGGATGGCCGTGCCACGAGCGCGCCGACCTAAGTCGCACCGCTCAGGCGACCGGATGATGTATGCTGGTCAGAGAAGAATTCGGTTCAAGGAGCCTCGATGGGCGAACGCGTGACACCTCAAGACGTGATGCAAGCGCTCCGCGCGGTGCAAGATCCGGCGGCGCGGCGCGACATTGTTGCGCTGGGCTATGTGAAGGACGTGGAAGTGGCGACGGGCCGCGTCACCGTGACGGTGCAATGGCCGGGCGCGGCGGCCTGGGCGCAGACGGCGATGCGGGCGGCCGCTCAGCAGGCCGTTCAATCGCTGGGCGTGGCGGAGGTTGAGATTCGCGCGGTCACGCCGCCCCAGGCCGAGCGCGGCTCCCGGCTGATTCCCGGCGTCAAGCATACGTTGGCGGTGGCCAGCGGCAAAGGCGGCGTGGGCAAATCCACGGTGGCCGCCAATTTGGCCATTGCGCTGAAGGAGCAGGGCGCCGCCGTCGGGCTGATGGACACGGACGTTTACGGCCCCAGCATTCCGGTCTTGCTCGGCGGCAAAGAAGAGCCCCACGTGGTCGAAGGCAAGCTGGCGGCGCCCGTGGAGTACGGCATCAAGGTCATGTCCATGGCCTATTTTCTGCCCAAGGATGAAGCCGTCATCTGGCGCGGCCCGATGTTGCACAAGACCATCCAGCAATTTTTGGGCGACGTGCGCTGGGGCGAGCTGGACTATTTGGTGATTGACCTGCCACCGGGGACCGGCGACATTCAATTGAGTCTATCGCAGACCATTCCGCTGACCGGCGCCGTGATTGTTTCCACCCCCCAGGATCTGGCGCTCGCCGTGGCGTGGAAGGCCATCGCCATGTTTCACAAGATGAATGTTCCAATTCTCGGCATTGTGGAAAACATGAGTTATTTTGTTTGCCCGCATTGCGGGGAGCGAACGGAAATCTTTGGGCACGGCGGGGCGCGACAAGCGGCCGAGCGACTGGGCTTGGCGTTTTTGGGAGAAATTCCGCTCGATGCGGCAATTCGCGTGCAGAGCGACGCTGGCCGGCCCGTGGCGCTCGATCCGCAGTCGCCCCACTACGCGGCGTATCAAAGCGTGGCGCGCGCGGTGCGCGAACAAGTCGAGCGCGTGAGCCGGGAAGCTCCGCCCATCACCCTCGAATAGCCGGCGCCATGTCACCCCAAAGAATCCAACTTCACGGGCCTGAAGGGACGTTGGTCATCGAGTGGTCCGACGGCCACCGAAGCACCTATCCTTATCGGTATTTGCGCGACCGCTGCCCGTGCGCCACGTGTACGGGTCCGGATGCCGCGCAGGCGGAGAAGCACGGCGAGCCGCTTGGCGCCCCTGCCCTGCCGATCTTTGGTACAGAGGCGCTCAAGCCGCGACGGGCGGAGCTGGTGGGGCGCTACGCGCTGCAAATTTTTTGGAGTGACGGACACTCCTCCGGGATTTATACTTTCGATTACCTACGCAGCCTTTGTCCGTGCGAGCGCTGCACGGCGGGCCGCAACGCCGCCGAGTGAGCGAGGCCGCGCGCGGGGCGCGAGGCAAGCGCCGCGGGACGAAGGGTGGCGCGTTTTTGCGGCAAGGAGGATGGGATGATGATGCGCGCTCGGTGGCTCTCCCTGAGTTGGCCGATGTTCTTCATGGTGCCGATGATGAGCCTGGCTGCGGCGCCGCGCGGAGGCGGCGGGTCAGCGCGGGGCCTGCTGCTGGTGGCCAACAAAGGCGATCAAACGGTGGGCATCATTGATCCGGCCGCTGGCCGCGAAATTGCCACCATCAAGGAAACCGGTTTTACCGTACACGAGTTGGTGGTTTTGCCGGGTGGCCGCATCGCCTACGCGCCCATCTACGGCAATTCCGGCGTGGGCAGTCCGGGCAGCAACGGTCGGGCGATTGACGTCATCAACATTCCCGAGCGGCGCATCGTCCACGTGATTGACCTTGGGCGCGGCGAGCGGCCGCACTGCATTCGCTATAATCCCCGCGACGGATTGCTCTACGTCACCACGGAAATCACCGATTCCGTGACCGTCATTGACCCGAAAACCAACCGCGTGGTCGGCTCGATTCCGACGGGCCAGCCGCAATCCCACATGCTAGCGCTGGCGCCCGACGGCCGGCGAGGTTACACGGCCAACGTCGGCCCAGGGACGGTCTCCGTGTTGGACTTGCGGCGCCGAAAAGAAATTGCCGTGATTCCCGTGGCAAGCGAGATTCAGCGCATTTCCGTTTCAATGGACGGCCGCTGGGCTTTCACCTCCGACCAGCATCACCCGCGCTTGGCCGTGATTGACACCCGCACCAATAAAATCGCCCGCTGGGTCCGGCTGCCGGGCATCGGCTACGGAACCACGCCCACCTTCAATGGCCGCACTTTGCTCATCACCATCATCAACAAGGATGAAGTGGTGGCGCTCGATTTGAAGACCATGAAAATCGTTCACACGGTTGCGGTGCCTCGTTCTCCGCAAGAAATCGTGATTCGCCCGGATGACCGCGTGGCTTACGTTTCGTGCAGCCAAACCCACAAGATCGCCGCCATCAATCTCAAGACCTGGAAAGTGGACCAACTCATCCCCGCCGGCCGGAACGTGGACGGCATGGCCTGGGCGGCCACACCGTGATTCGCCGCGGCGAGCTCCGCGGCGGGCAGGTCATGCTCCCGAGAGCGCTTCCGAACTCGCCATCGGTGCTCGTTGTGCGAGGGGCCGACGCTCCGCCGGAGACCGAACGGAACGTGGCGACACGGCCATGCGGGCTCAGGAGGGTGGAACGAGGCCGCGCTGAACCGCGTAAAGGACCAGTTCTGCTGTGCGGTGCAGACCCAGCGTTTCCATCAGATGGGCGCGGTGGACCGCGACGGTATTCACGCTGATGTCGAGCAACGTGGCGATTTCCTTATTCGATTTCCCCTGGGCAATGAGCTGCAAGACTTCTTTTTCGCGCAAAGTCAAGCGGTCGTAAGGGTCATCGGCCGTGCCGCTCGGCCCGCCGCTTTTCATGCTCTCCATGACCACGCTGGAAATGGCCGGGCTGAGGTAAGCTTCGCCTTCCGCGACCGCCATGACGGCGCGGATGAGGTCCACCTGAATGGCGTTTTTGAGGATGTAGCCTTTGGCGCCTACTTGAATAGCTTTGCGAACATAGGCCGGGTTGGCGTGCATGGACAAAATGACGACGCGGGCTTCGGGATAAGCTTTCAGAATCTCCGCCGTCGCCTCAATGCCGCCGATTTCGGGCATGGAGACGTCCATGACGGTCACGTCAGGTTTCAAGCGCAAGCATTCTTTGATGGCCTCAAGGCCGGTGCTCGCTTCCCCCACCACATCGAGGCGCGGATCATCCTCCAGCAAACGGCGAAAGCCGAGGCGGACCAAGGTGTGGTCGTCGGCCAGAAGCACTCGAATTTTCTTGTTGGGTTCGCTCACGGTTCACCCCACTTTCGCGGCCACCGGCGCGGCGGCCGATTGAGGAAGCGGCACCGTCACGCGCACCGTGGTGCCGCGTCCTGGCGCCGATTCGACGGTCAACGTTCCTTTCAAATGCTCGGCCCGCTCGCGCATGGCGATGAGGCCAAGACCTTCGCGCATGGGGCGCTCGGCCAACCGCCGCGGGTCAAATCCCGAACCGTCGTCGGCAATCTCGATGACCAACTCCTCGCCGGCGGCGCGGAGGAGCACGGCGGCGCGGGACGCCCGCGCGTGGCGGACGACGTTGTTGAGGGCCTCCTGCACGATGCGGTAGAGGTGAATGGCCTCTTCCGGCGGAAAGCCCGACTCGCGCCCCTCGGCGCGATAAGTGACGGGGATGCCCGCTTGGCGGGAGAATTGTCGCACAAACCATACGAGCGTCTGCTCCAGGCCAAAATCATCGAGGACGGCAGGGCGGAACATTTGTGATTGGTCGCGCACCTTTTGCAACGTTTCCTGCACCACGCTCTGGGCCGTCTCCAGGTCCTGCCGCAAAGCGGGGCTCGCGCCCAAGCGCTCGGCGCGCGTCAGAAGCAGGCCGATGGCGGTCAGGATTTGGCCAAACTCGTCGTGCAGGTCGCGCGCCACTTGGCGCAGGGTCTGCTCCTGCAAGTCAATCAATTTCCAGGAGAGTTCCCGCAAGCGCATGGATTGATGGTCAAGCTGCTCCGCCAAGCGCTGCATGCGGCCAAAGGCATGGCGACTGGCTTCGAAAACATAAAGCCCTGTGGCCAAGCTTAGGAGAAACAGCAGGCCAGTGACCAGCAAAATGTCCCTCCGCACGCTGGCATAGACGCGGTTGATGCGCCGCGCGACTTGCGCCTGGGCCTGGTCGTTCATCACCAGCAGGCGGGTGACGATGGCGGTCAAGGAGGCGCGCTGGTTTTCGAGCGTGGTTTCCACCATGGCGCGGGCCTGGGCGGAGTGGCCGCTCGCGGCCAGACGAAACACGCGGTCGGCGGTGGCGCTGAGCGCCGCTAAATCGCCGTGCAGGCGGGCGCGCAGGCCGCTCGTGCCGGTGGCGGAAACGGCATAGCGACCTTCCAACTGAACCGCATTTTCCATGTCATTGCGCAGCCGCGTGAACACCGGCTTCCAATCGCGCAACGGGTAGTTCCCGTGGCCGAGCGCCATATCACGGATGGAAATCGCCAAAAGGTAAGTGTCGTTATCGAGCCGCTCCAATTGCAGCGACGACTTGCGGTTGCGCTCCACGACGTTCGCTTCCACGTTTTCCAGCCACTCAATTTTCCGCGCCGTGTACACGGCAAACACGCCGAAGGTCGAAAGGATGACGCAGAGTCCCAGCCACAGCCGTCGCGCCGGCGACGGAATCTGGCGAACCGGATCGGTGGGGGGTTTCATGGGCAGGGCCTCGGATGCTCCGGATGGTCCGCAATAATGCCTTTGCCTTCCTGGACCGTGTAGGTGCGACCGGCGACCAGGGCTCCCAGCTCCTGGTGCAATCCGCTCGGCCACTCGATGCGGGCGCGCTCGACGCCGGTGAAATCACCCAGCCCAAACGTCACGGCATGTTCGGAGGAGGACAGATAGCTCGACCCGCTTTTCACCATCAACCAGCGCATGCCCTGCGGAGTCCAAATGCGCACCACCGCGCCGATGCCGTCCCGATTTGAACGCACTCCCACGGTGCGAAAGCGAATGCTGTGGTTCTTCTCGCAATCATTGCGGTAAAGATACGCCGGGCCGCCGTTGGTGGTCATCAGCACGTCGAGCGCCCCGTCGTTATCAAAATCGCCGTAGGCCGCGCCGCGCGCCACCTTGGGCGCGGCAAAGGATTTGCCGACTTCTTTGGCGATGTCGTGGAAGCGGTCGTGGCCCTCGTTGTGAAACAGGCGCGGCGGCTCGGCGTAAGTAATATCCATGTCCACGCGCGAGATGGTGGAATCAATGTGGCCGTTGGCCACCAAGAGGTCCAGCAAGCCGTCCAAGTCCACGTCGAAAAAGAAGCAGCCAAAACCCAGCGTGAGCCGGGTGGATTGCCCCACCGCCGAGCGCGGCGCCTCATCAATAAAAAAGCCGTGTCCCTCGTTGCGGTACAGTCCCACCATCTGGTCGGAGAAGTTGGTGACCACGATACTCGGCAGGCCGGAGTTGTCAAAGTCGGCAGCGTCGGTGCCCATGCCGGAGCGCGCCACGCCGTCCTCGCTAAACGCCACGCCCGCCTCCACGCCGACCTCGGTGAAGGTGCCGTTACCGTTGTTGCGATAGAGCTTGTTCGGTTGCGTGTCGTTGGCGACAAACAGGTCCGGCCAGCCGTCCAGATTGTAATCGAGCATGGTCACGCCGAGCGATTTGGAGGTGGGATCGTACAGGCCCGCCGGACCGGTCACGTTCTTGAAAGTGCCGTTGCCTTGATTATGAAACAGCCAGCAGGTGGTTCCGGGGTAAGCCTCCGGCGTGCAGTAGGATTTGGTGCGGCCGTCCAGACTGCAAAAGATATCCGTCGCCGGCGACCACTTGACGTAGTTGCAGACAAACAGGTCCAAATAGCCATCGCGGTCATAATCGAACCACAACGCGGAAGTGCTCAGGCTCGAATAGCCGCCCAAGCCGGCCGCCTCTGTCACATCAGTGAACCCACCGTGCCCGTCATTGTGAAACAGCCGGTTCTGGCCGTAGGTGGTGACGTAAATATCTTCAAAACCGTCGTTATCGTAGTCGCCCGCCGTCACCCCAATGCCGTAAAGTTCCACATCCAGCCGAGCCTCATGGGTGACGTCGGTAAAGGAGTCGCCACGATTGTTGCGGTAAAGCTTCATGGTGGTGGGCGGCCCCGGATGGCCCGGCCAGTTCATGCCGTTGATGAGCAACACATCCAGCCAGCCGTCGCCGTTGTAATCGAAAAAGGCGCAGCCGGGACCCAAGGTTTCCGGCAAGTATTTGGCCCCAAAGGCCCCGTTGTTGTGAATAAAGTGGATGCCGGTCGGTTGCGTGACGTCCTTCAGATGGAGCGAGAGCTTCTGCCACGAGTATCGGGTGGCGGCTCGGCGGCCGGCATCGCTCAGGCGAAGATAGTGGTGGAGGATCTCCGCTCCCGCGCCGACCGCGCCGACTCCCGCCAAACCCTTGAGAACGTCTCTTCGTTTCACCGCTCGATTTCCACGGTAGCGCAGGAGTCGCGCCGCGTCAACCCAGACGAGCGCGGCGGCGGCGCGGCCATCGGCGGCTCGCCGGACTTTCCTTTGACTAACGGCTCCAAGACTTTTATATTCAGGGCGGAGTGGCCGAAACCTATCTCAGCATCGTGGTGCCCGCTTATAATGAGGCCGAGCGCATTCCCCGCTCGCTCGACGCCATCTGCCGCTACGCTCAATCGAAGCCTCTACCGGTGGAGGTGATTCTGGTGGATGACGGTTCTACCGACGCCACGCCCGTCATCTTGGGCGATTACGCGCGCCGTTACCCTTTTATTTCCGTCTTGCGGCACCAGCCGAACCGCGGAAAAGGTTACTCCGTCCGAGAAGGGGTGCTGGCAGCACAGGGGGAGTTTGTAGCCTTTGCGGATGCCGACCTTTCAGCCCCAGTGGAAGAATTGGACAAGCTGCTGGCCGCGCTCGAGGCTTCTGGCGCCGACGCGGCCATCGGCTCGCGGGCGCTCGACCGCAGCCTGATTGGCGTCCGCCAGCCCTGGCTCCGCCGCGCGGCCGGACGCGCTTTCAACCTGATGGTCCGCGCGTTGACCGGCCTCAAGCTCAGTGACACTCAATGCGGGTTGAAGCTCTTTCGCCGCGCCACCACTCGGCGCGCCTTCGAGTTGCAACGCGTCGAAGGCTTTGGTTTTGACCCGGAACTGCTCTTCTTGATTGCCCGATTCGGCGGTTCAATTGTGGAAACCCCGGTGCGTTGGAACGACCATCCGGCAACCAAAATCCGCCTGTGGCGCGACGCCTCGCACATGTTCCTGGACTTGATTGGCCTCCGCTGGCGCGCCCTGACCGGCGCTTATTCCCCTGAACGGTCGCCCGCCCCTTAGCGCCGTGCTTCGAGCGGTCAAGTCCGAGCCTCCCGAGCCCGCTTCCCGCCGCCTCATGTTTTGGAGCCGGTCCACTATCGCTCGGCGGCGTTCCACGGATTCGCCCCCCCGGAAGAAAAAAATCTTGACGAATTTTCTTGACTCCGGCGGCTCCACAATTTTAATATCGCGGCAACGCTAGAAAGGAGGTGATCCATGTCAGACGGAAGTAATCTTAGCGAGGGTGCTGAGGCTTAGGCGCTCGCACGCGCTGGGAAGTATCCCCTCTCTCTAGCGAGGAGAGGGAAGGAAGTGGCGCTGGCTGGCGCCGACCCCTGAACTTGGGGGAAAGCCAATCCCAATCAGTATCCGGCCCCTGGCCTTTGCGGTCGGCGCAAAGCCAGGGGCTTTTTGTTGATGACAGGCCCGGCGCGCCGAGGGCGGGCTTTGTGAAAAAACGCCCGACCTTCCTCAATCACCCGGAGTGCTTTGGGGCTGAGGCGGTAACGCGGTAAATCCTGCGGTCGCACCCAGCGTGCCTCGCGCACATCGCTCGCCGGGCGCAGCCTTCCGCCTCGCTTGCGACATGCGTAATCCACAATGACGTAATGGTAGCGGACACGACCCTTGCGGCGGACAATCCGGTCGAAAACTTCCAGGACGGCGACTGGCTGAATCTCCAACCCCGTCTCCTCGCGCAACTCGCGGCGCACCGCCGCGCCAAGGCTTTCACCCAGCTCCACCACCCCGCCCGGGATGGACCATTCCCCTTTCATCGGCTCGCGCCCGCGCCGAATCAACAGCACGCGCCCGCGATCCACTACCACGCCGCCTACACCCACAATTGGCCGAGCGGGATATTCGCGCTTCATCGGGCTTCCTCGGTTTTGCCGCGGCGCGCGCCACGCCCTCCGAGCGGCGAGGCGTCGAGCGCTGATTGACTGCCCCGTCTCCGGCCCGCGCACGCCTGACCGCCGACGGCTTCCGCAATGCTCATTTTTCCGCCTCCGGGCACATCCTGAGTGGGCGGATTATATACCGCTTGGACGGCCGGCGGCTGAAGTTTGAACGAAAACGACCGCTTCTCGCGGGAGAAAACGCATTGAGGGCGGCGGGGGATTATCCTAGAATGGCAGCGGAGATTGGCGGATGCACTCTCATTCCTCCTCCAACGGAAGTTGGGTCATTCGGGCGGCGCTTGGGGCGACGCTTCTCCTAGTGGTCACCGAGTTCGTTGCGGGCACGCTGGGCCACAGCTTGGCGCTGGTGGGCGATGCTTGGCACAACCTGGCCGACGTGCCCGCCCTGGTTTTTTCGGCCATTGCGCTCTACCTTGAAAAAAAGCCGCCCAACGAGCGCCGCACCTACGGCTACCAACGCGCCGGCGTGCTGACGGGATTTGTGAATTCGTTGCTGTTGGTGGCGGTGGCGGTGTATCTGTGCGTGGAGGGTTACGAGCGGATTGCGCATCCGCAGCCCGTGGCTTCGGGCATGATGCTAGTCGTGGGCGCCGTGGCGCTAGCCATTAACGGCGGCGTTTCGCTCGGCTTGGCACGGCAGCAAAGTGATTTGAACCTGCGCGCCGTCTTCCTTCATTACGTTGGCGATGCGCTTTCCGACCTCGGCATCATGGCGGGCGGGGCGCTCATCCGGCTGACCGGCCAGCGCCTTTTCGATCCCATCCTGGCATTTCTGATTGCCGGGATGATTGTTTGGGGCGCCGTCGGCGTCATCGTCGAAAGCGGCAATATTCTCCTGGAAGGCTTGCCGGGCGGCATGGATTTGGAGCAGGTAGCACGCGCCATGCTCAATGTGCCGGGCGTGCGCGAAGTACACGACGTTCACATTTGGAGCCTCAGCTCGAACTCTCACGCGCTCTCCTGCCACATCCATATTCTCGACATGCCCACCTCGGAAACCGAACGCATTGCGCATCGGATTCGTCAGGTCTTGGCGAGCGAGTTCGGCATCACCCACACGACCCTCCAGTTCGAGCATACCCACGAGCCGGGGACATTCCACGCCTATATGCCCGAACCCGCGAAGAAATCCGCGTCGCGACGGTAGAACGGCCGGTCCGCACCGAGTTAGGGCTGACCGGGCCGCTTTCGGGCCGCGCGACGGGGTGGCGTTTTTTCAGTGGAACCAGGCGCGCCAGGCTTCTGAGTTTGAGGGAAGCCAGCCGTGCCCGGCGTATAGGCGCTCAACGTGCCCGTGATAGCCCCGACGGAGATGGTGGCTCGGATTCGCAACGGCAGATGCCGCGGATCTTGGCTCAACCATATGACCATATGTCCCTTGCGCTTGTAGAGGTCGCCAAAAACCGTCGGCTCGACGCGAAACGCCTGGAAGGTGCCGAGCGGCGTGGTTACCGGCTCGATGCCTTGGACGTTGGCGGTGACCAGCTTGGTTTTGGAGCCGTCGTTAATCGCGAGCTGAATCTTTTTCCCCACTTGCAGCGGTTGGGCGCGCAGATAGTAAAAGGCGGAGACGACATCTTCCACGCAAGCGGGGATGGCCTCGGCTTTGTGCGACACCGGGTCTTGCGGGTTATTGAGGTTGCGCTCACGAAGCAGCGCCAGGTGGCGCGAGGCATCAAAAACAATGTGAGTGATTTTGTGGCGGCGACCTTCATTGATGGTCTTGGAGATGCGCTGGGAGCAGAGGGTGCGAGCATTGAACACCGAGCGATAAACATCCTGCACCTTGTAAAGCAGAGAAACGAAACCGGTAGAAACCGCCGTTGCCTGGACAACAAAGTTTTGAGGCGATTGCGGCTCCCCCTGCTCGACTTTTGCCACCACTTGCCCGGCAGGGAAGATGGACCAGGTCACGTTGTAGGTGAGTGTTTCTCCGCGGGCAAAGGGAAACGGAGCCGGAGACCCGAGCGAGAGGGCCGATGGAATCGCCAGCGCCAGCCACAGGGCCGCCGTCGCCCCCAGGGCGAAGGGAACCATTCGCTTCATAATTGACTCGATGCGCCCGGTCATCTTCAGGCTGTCCCAGATTTCAATTTAGCGCAGCTTCATCTTAATCGCCAAAAACAATAACGCCCCCAGGTATCCCAGGGCTGCCTCGTATTCACGGTTCTTCACATAGCGAGACCAACGGAAGCGCTCAGCTTCCGACTGCCGGCGACGGCTGGCCGGCAACCACAGAGGCACGCGCGCGGCATATTCCTGATACACGCTCCCAAAACGGCGTTGGAGGTCTCCCGCCTCGCGACGCATCACAGGAACGTAAACCCCCACGAAAAATAGGAGGAAAACAATCCCTAGCAACCAGGTTCGCCCGGCGAGAATCATGCCAATGCCAATGAAGAAGCTGCCCAAGTAAAGAGGGTTGCGGCAATAGGCATAAGGCCCCGCGACCGCCAAGCGCACGTTCTTTTCAAGATAGCCGGAGGCGTAGGCGCGCCAGGCAAGACCGGCGAGCGAGATGAAGGCTCCTACGGCCAGGTAGCCCGGCGTCGGCTGAGCAAAAATCATATAGAGCACGCCGAGTCCCAGCCCCAAGGGGACGCGCCAGCGCGCCAACCGCGCGTGGTCAGCCTCATCCATAGGCTCTTTTCCATCGCTCGCGGATGGCCGCCAGCACCGAATCTACCGTCACGCCGCGGAGATAATCCCGGTGCTTATGGCGACGCGCCCCGTCGGTTGGCGGCGGGCCGGCGAGCGTGATGTCGTCAGGATGAAAAGGACCATTGCGCTCCACGGTATTTAGCGGATCGGCGGAATCAAACAGCGCCACGATGGGCGTGCCGACGGCGGCCGCCAGATGCATGGGGCCGGTGTCGCCTCCAACGAACAACCTCCCGCGACGCGCCAGGGCGATGAATTGCCGAAGCGTACACGGGAAATATTCCGCCTGCGTGCCGGGCGCGGCAGCCAAGATTTGGTTGATCAGCGGAGCTTCGTCAGGCGAACCGGTCAAAAAGATTTTGACCGCTAGCTCCGCCTCCAAGCGTTGAATCAGACCGGCATAAGATTCCGGCGGCCAGCGCTTGGCCTTCCAACCTGCGCCGGGATGAAGAATCATAAAACCGGAGGGGGGCACGTTCCCCGTTCGCTCTTCGATCCATCGCTCATCCTCTGCGGCTTGCGGCAAAGGAAACTCCCACCGCTCCATTTTCGCGCCCAACCTTTCCGCGAGCGCCAAGTTGAGATCCACCACATGACGGCGACCGACCGGCGCCACCTGATCGGAATAAAAGAGCGCCGCTGCCGGCTCGCGTAGCCAGGCCTTGGCAAAACCAATCCTCACGCGCGTCGAGGCCAGCCGGGCGAGAAAGGCCGTTTTCATCAGACCCTGAAAATCGAGCACGGCGTCGTAAACAAACTCCTGGGTTTGCCGGACGGAGCGGATGAAGCCTATCACGTTTTGGCCCCACGCGGCTTCCTTCGACGGCTGGAGCGTCTGAAGCTCAATGCGACGCCGGACGTAGGGATTGCCGTCGAGAAGCTCGCCAAATCGGCGTTCGACGGCCCAATGAATTTCAGTTTCGGGAAAGCTTCGGCCCAAGGCGGCGACGGCCGGCAGCGTGTGGACGATATCGCCGATGGAGCTTAAGCGGAGGATTAACAGGCGGCGCAGGTTCACGGTGGTTTTCAGAGGTCAGAGGTCCACGGTTTTTCGGGCGATGCGGGCAATGAGATCCCGCGTGGAGTGCGATTTGGGATCGCCGACAATCATGGTCTTCCCGCCCCAGGCTTGGACAACTTCGCGCTCCGGGACACTCCCTTCGGAGTAGTCGGTTCCTTTACAGTGAATGTGGGGTCGCAGTTCGCGGAGCAAGGGTTCGGCCGTCAACTCCTCAAAAACGATGACATAAGACACGGAACGAAGCGCGGCCACCAACTCGGCTCTCGCGGCGACCGGCAAAATTGGCCGACCCTCCCCTTTCAGTTGGCGCACGGCTGCATCGCCATTGACCCCGACCACCAAAACGTCGCCCTGCCGGCGAGCGGCCTCGAGATAGCGGACGTGGCCCACGTGCAGCAGGTCAAAGCAACCGTTGGCAAAGACAATCTGGCGCCCTTCGCGTCGCAGGCGTTCTCCGAGGCTGCGCGCTTCCGCCCGCGGGATGATCTTGCCGCTCATGCGTTCTTCACCGCTTCCTTCAGTTCTTCCGCGGTGACGGTGGCCGTCCCGCGTTTCATGACGACGAGACCGGCGGCGCAGTTGGCGAGCATGGCGGCGCGGAGAAAATCGGCGCCCGCGGCCAGCGCGGCGGTAAACGCCGCAATGACGGTATCCCCGGCGCCCGTCACGTCCACCGCCTGATCCGAGCCGAAGATGGGAAGGAGGCGCGCGGCGCGGCGCGGCTCAAGAAGCATCATGCCATCGCGTCCGCGGGTCACCAGAAGCGCTTCGAAGCGTTGGCGGCGCAAAATCCTTCTTCCTAAAAGTTCAAGACGTTGCAGATCGTTGTCCACCGACCGATGGGCCATCGCCTCAATTTCCGGCTCATTGGGCGTGGCGCCGGTCAACTCGCGGTAAGCTCCAAGGTCAAAGCGAGAATCCACGGTCACGGGCCGAGCTTGTCGGCGGGCCGAGCGGTGCAACCGCGCCGCCGCGGCCGGGCTCGCCGTGCCGTATCCGTAATCGGAAATCAGCGCCCCGGTGGCCGAGGAAGCCGCTTCAGCGGCAAGCCGAGCCAAGCGGCGTCGCACGGCGAGCGGCGGGAGCGTGGCCGGCTCATGGTCCAAGCGGACAATTTGTTGCCTCTGCCAGTGCGCCAGCCCCCCCAGAATACGCGACTTCGTGGGCGTGCGATAGCCCGGAACACGCAGCACCCGGCTTGTGGACATTCCCTTTTGTCGAAAATACCTCAACAGAGCGTCGCCGGGTTCGTCTTCCCCGACCAGCCCCACCACGAGCGTTTGAACGCCGAGATCCTTCAGGTTGTTGGCGGCATTGCCGCCGCCGCCGGGAACGATTTCCCGCTCCCGCTGCTTTAAGATCAGCACCGGGGCCTCGCGCGACACGCGCGCAATCTCGCCGTAAATGAATTCGTCGGCCACCAAGTCTCCGAACATGACGATGCGCTGGCGAGCCAAGCGCTCGATCAGCGCCAGCAATTGAGCACGATTCTGCGCGTCTATTTGCACGGTCACCCCAGGGGCACGAGCAACGGTCGCGGCCCCATTTGGCGCGTTCAGCTTTCCCACTCCCTGTGATGCGTGATCTGGAGTTCCTTGACAAGCTGGAGCGCGGCCCGATGCGCGCTCTCCACGGTCAATCCGTTCATGCATCGAAAATCAATGGGGCAAACGCGGTGTCCGCACGGGCTGCACGCGACGTGATGTTGAAGCACGCGGGCGTGCGCGCCGAGCGGGCCGGTGGCGAAGGCATCGGTTGAGCCAAACAGCGCCACCACCGGCACCCCCAGCGCCGCCGCCAAGTGCATGGATCCCGAATCGTTGCTCATCAGCAGACTCAACTGAGAAAGCAGCGCCATCCACTGGCGCAGCGACGTTTCTCCGGCCAGGATGATGGGGGTATGCCGCATCGCTTGGGCGATCGCTTCGGCGAGCGGACGCTCTGCCGGCAGGCCCAAGATGAGCACGTCGGCGTGGAGCGCTCCAATCAGGCGGTCCGCCAGGTCGGCAAAACGCGACGGCAGCCACCGCTTGGCCGGCCCGAAAGAAGCTCCGGGGCTTAAGCCCACGAGAAACCTCGGACCGCCAAGGCCCAGGCCCTTCAGATACCTTGCCGCCCAGTTTTTTTCACTCGGCCTTAGCGACAAGTGAATCTGCTCAATCAACGAGGGCTTCTCGGCAAGGCCGGCGCGGTAGAGCAGTTGCCAATAGTAATAGCTTTGATGGAGGTAATGCGTTGGCGGGGGGACGGGGATGGGATGCGTCAGCCAAAACCCACGACCGTCCGTGGCGTAGCCGACTCGAACCGGAATGCGCGCCCGGTACGCCATCCATGCGGCGTGGAAAGCGTTTTGGAACAGCACCGCCAAATCAAATTCCTCGGAACGAAGCTCCGCCGTTAACTTGCGGAAACCCTGCCAGCCGCGATGGTCCTTTTTGGGGTCGTAAACCTTCACCCGATGGAGAGCCGGATGCTGCCAATAGAGTTCGCTGACGGACGGCTTGGCCAGCACCACAATTTCGGCGGCGGGGAAGCGGCGGTGCAAGGCTTCGAGCGCGGGAAGGGAAAGCACGGCGTCGCCGACCCAATTGGTGGCCCGCACAAGAATCTTTCGCGGCGGCGGCAGTTGGTCGGCATGAAGGATCACGCGTTTTTCTCCTCGCGGTGGTGTAGCGCGCGCCCCAGCATAGCCTCAAAAGCCGCGGCTTCGTTCACCTGAACGCGAATGGCGCACTCCAGAAGCGGCGGCGAGATGGCCGCCGCGAGGCCGCGCGGAAAGTTCATGCCGTCTTTTTCCGTCGTCAAGCAGGCTTCCGCCCCGCGCGCGCGGGCTTGCCGGGCCATCTCCATGAGTTCGCCGGGGGAATAACGATGATGGTCGGCAAATGCTTTTTCGCCGACCACGTTGAACCCCCAGCGCCGGACCGCTTGAAAAAAACCCTGGGGATTGCCCAGGCCGGCGAAGACCATCACGGGTTTGTTCTGAAAACGGCAAGGCGCATGGAACTCTCCGGTCCGCATGTCCACCAGGTGCGTGAGTTCCGTTGTGGAGTGAAAAACAGGAGGGCGCGGATTCACGGCGCGAACCAACATTTCATTCGCCTGGGGATTCGCCAACTCCGCCCGGGTCAACATCAGGGCATCCGCTCGTCGCAGGGCAGCGAGCGGCTCACGCAGGCGTCCCGCTGGAACGAGCGCCTCTTCGGCCAAAGCTTGGGTGGAATCCAATAAGACCAAGTCGAGGTCACGGGCAAGCCGCCAGTGCTGAAAACCGTCATCCAGAATATGCACGTCCACTCCGAATCGCTTTTCGGCTTCCCGGCCGGCGCGACAGCGGTCGCGGGAAACCAGAATCGGGACCGTAGGCAGCTTCCGAGCCATCAGCGCCGGCTCATCGCCCACGTGGCGGGGGTCCACCGCTCGTGGCGCGCCCGGTTCGATGACGAGCGGCACCTGAGTTGAGCGACCATAACCCCGCGTCAGAATGGCGGGTCGCAGCTCATTTTTGAGCAGCCATTCGGCAATGAAGATAACGACCGGGGTCTTTCCGGTTCCCCCCACGGTCAGGTTGCCCACGCTGATGACGGGTCGCTCGAGCCGCCCGGGCCGAATCCAGCCTCGGTGATAGAGCTGCTCCCGAATCTTGACCGCGCAGCCAAACCCGCGGGCGAGCGGCGTCAACCATCGGCGCATGGAGGCTCCTGGGTCAGAAGGTTGGCCTCTCCAGCCAAGTCTTGAGCTGGCCAAGCGTCCGTGCCGTCGCGCCCCGCTGCTCATTCAACACCTGCCGGGCCCGCGCGCCGAGTTGGTCACGGGCTGAAGCGTCGCCGAGCAGATGCAGCAGAGTGGGCGCAACCGCCGCGCCGTCGGGCACCTGGAGAACGGCTCCCGCGCCGAGAAAGTGCGTCGCCACATCGCGGAAGTTTTCCATGTGGGGACCGATCAAGATCGCCTTGCCAGCCAGCGCCGGCTCGATGAGGTTGTGGCCTCCAGTCGGCGCGAGTGTCCCCCCCATAAAAACCACATCGGCCAAATCGAAGCTGGCCGCCAATTCCCCCATCGTATCGAGCAACAGGGCTTCGGCAGATTCCAACGCGCTGCGCGACTCCTCGCCGGTTCCATCGAGCCGAGTCCGACGCACGGTGCGCAGGCCCGAATCTTTCAGCAACTGCTCCACCTCGTCAAAACGCGACGGATGGCGCGGGGCCACCATCCATAAGGCCCGCGGAAATCGTTCCCGAACGGCGCGCGCAACCGGGAACAAGAGGCGCTCTTCGCCCGGCATGGTGCTGGCCGCCAACCACACCGGCGCACGGCGCATGTCCGCCAACCTTTGCTTGGTTTCTGCGACCCACGAGTTAGGGTTGGCAGGCTCAATGTCATACTTGAGGTTGCCCGTGACCGTAACTCTCTCCGGCGGGACGCCGATCTGGCGCAATCGCTCGGCGTCGGCTTCCGATTGGGCGTAGAAATGGTCCACGTTTTGGAGAACTCGCCGCATGAAGGGTCGGGCGCGGCGGTAACGACGAAAGGAGCGGTCCGAAATCCGAGCATTCACGATAGCCACTCGGCATTGGGCCTGTTGGGCGGCTCGCAGAAGATTCGGCCAAATTTCTGTCTCCATGATGAGCAGCACCGCGGGGCGAATGATTTTCAGGGCGCGGCGCACCGTCCAGGCCCAGTCAAGCGGCAAATAGAAACGCGCGGCGACGTTCGGCAGTCGTTGCTCGCCCACTTTGCGGCCCGCCGGGGTCACGTGGCTGATGACGATGGGGCGGGCCGGATCAGCGCCGCTCAAGGCTTGAATCAACGGGACGGCGCTCAAGGTCTCGCCGACCGAAACGGCGTGGACCCAAATTCCTCCGGCCTGGAAGGAACGTCCGTCAAGCGGAAGAAAGCCCAGGCGCTCCCGCCAAGCGCCGCTTCCCAATTCGCCCCGATGCCGCCAGAGATAGTACGGGGCCGTGACCAGCACCCCCGCGCTAAACAGTAAGCTGTAAAGCAGATACATGCCGGACCGAAGGGCGCGCGTTGCCACCTACCCAAACGATTATAGGGGGAAACGTGCCATCCGGCAACGACAGCAACCTTGAGCCGACGCGGGCGGGGCAAGGGAAGACCGTGCTTCGTGACGTTGCCGGCTCGGTGGCTGCGAAAACCCTCTCGTCCTCACGGGCTAAGACGAAGACTCCGTGCCTCCTGATGTCTTATGGCGAGGTGCTGCGCGTTTGTCCTTCCAGTTCGTTGGCCAGCGCATCGGCATGATAGACGTGGCGCAGAGCTTCAATGATGGCCGTCGTATCCACGGCAACGGCGCGGTTTTGCTTCTCATCATACACAAAGTCGCCCGGCAGGCTCTCAATGTCCCCGTCAAAAATCAGTCCCACGAGATTGCCCCGCCGATTGATGACCGGCGAGCCGGAATTGCCGCCAATGATGTCGCAGGTGCTCACGAAGTCGTAAGGGGTTGAGAGTTTCAGGCTGTGTTTTGCCTGAAGAAATCGCTGCGGAAGGTTAAAGGGGTGCTTCAGTCCAAAGCTGTAGGCGCGGTCATAGAGGCCGTAGAAGGTGGTAAAGGGAGGGGCGATCGTGCCGTTCATGGGATAGCCTTTCACCGTCCCGTAGGCCAGGCGAAGGGTGAAGGTCGCATCCGGGTAAACGCTTTTCCCATACACGGCAAATCGAGCCTGGCCGAGCTTTTGTCCCGCGGCCCTCACAATGCTGTCCACGTGGTCGTCATACCATTTTTGTTCTTGTAGAACGAAGGGCACCAGCCGACGAACGAGCACGATGAGCGGGTCTTTGGAGGCAGCGACGGCGGCCTCGCCGCCTGAAAGCAGAGATTTTCGGAAGGCCACGCTGGCGAGTTGGGTTCCTTGGATGGCGTGTTTTGCAGCCTCTTCGGGCGATTGGCCTTGGAGAGCCGCTCGGACAAAAGGATCGTTGGGGCCAAGCTCGGCCAGCGATTCCGACAGCGTATCCGCCAACAGCGCCTCCTCCATTTTCGGATAAACGGGCGCCGGCGACAAAAGCCGGAACCGCAGGGACGGAAGCTGGGCGTCATGAAAGCCGGGCAGCCGGTCGGCGTCCGGCTTGCGGATTTGTTGGACATACAAGGCGATGGTCAGGGCTTGCTCGGCCAAAGGTGAAAATTCCAAGGAGCGGAATCGAAGCTGTTTCAAATGGGTGGCATATTCCTTTTCGGCTTGCGCAATCTGGGCCCAAGCGTTTCCGTAGGCTGCCTCCCAGGCAGGATCGGCCGCTACGCGAGCCTTGAACGCCGCTTCCTGCCGCTCCTTGAGCGCCATCAACTCCGGGTCTTTTAATCCCGCCTCCATGCCGGTCAGCGCTTTAATAGAGTTGTCAATGAAAAAGATCATCTCGCTCGCCTCGCGGGCTTGCTCCGGACCCGCGGCGGAATAGTGTTCCAGCGCCGCTCGATAGCTTTTAAGCGATTTAAGGTCCAGCGGAAAGATTTGGTCGCGCAGCAACTTGAGTTGCGCCACCGTATCTTCGCGGTCCGTCCGGCCCGGATTGCCGGAGACAAAAACCAACTGGCCCGGCTGGGCGCCTCGGCGGCTCCAATGGAAGTAATCGGCGCTGCTATCCACCGGCTTGCCGTGCTCGTAGAGGCGGAAAACGGCAAAGTCGAGGTCGTAACGCGGGTAGGTGAAGTTGTCCCAACTGCCGCCGAAAAAGGCAATCTGCTGGCCGGGATCGAACACCAAGCGAATGTCCGTATATTTTTTGTAGCGGTAGAGCCAGTATTCGCCTCCGTCGTAAAGCGTGACCACATCGGAGCGCAACCCCGTCGCTTTCAAACTTTGGCGCTCGATGGCGGCAATTTCAGCGCGCCGGGCTTGGAGGGCTTGCACATCGCTCATGCCCGGCTTGACGGCCCCCTGAACCTTCGCGGTCACATTCTCCATCGAAACCAATTGGTCCACCTCCAAGCCCGGGCACTTCAACTCTTGAGCTTCGGTGGGTGCGTAAAACCCTTCCTGAACGTAGTTGTGCTGGGCCGTCGAAAGCTTCTGCAACTCGCTCAGCGCAATATGGTGGTTGGTCAAGACCAGTCCGTGCGGGCTCACAAAGGAACCCGAGCCGCCATTATTAAAGCGCAGACTCGAAAGACGGACATGATTCAGCCAGGCCTGGGTCGGCACAAAATCATACCGGGCTTTCCATTGTTGGAGCGGCGGATTATCAAACGTCCACATCCCTTCAGCGGCCCATAGCCGGCTTCGCCACACGACCAGCCCGGCGCCCATGACGGCCAACAATCCGCCCAGGACCGCCCATCGTCGCCACCGATTCTTCTTCATGCTCACCTCCCAATATCTTGGCATTTGCTCGACGTGCTCCATGAGCCTAGCGAGGCGGCTTTCCGTTGTCAATGACGGCAACACGCCTTTCTGCGACGGCGGTCGAGCTCGGAAGAGCTTCGCTTTGAGCTTAGCCCCAGAGACTCCTTTCGAGGGCCAAACCGCCGGTCTGTTATGATAGATAAACGAGTGGGAGGAAACGAACGCCTATCATGGAATCGAGGCCAATAAAGGCTCTTCTCATTTCGACCTATGAGCTGGGGCGACAGCCGTTGGGCTTAGCCTCGCCACGGGCGTGGCTGACCCGAGCGGGAGCGTCGGTTACCTGCCTCGATCTTTCGCGCCAGCCTTTGCCCGAGCAAGCTGTGGCGTGCGCTGACTTCATTGCCTTTTACATTCCCATGCACACCGCCACGCGGCTGGCGCTGGAGGTGTTGCCGCGCATTCGCAAGCTGAATCCCCGCGCCCACCTCTGCTTTTATGGCCTCTATGCGCCCGTCAACGAGGCGTATCTGCGCCGGCTGGGGGCGGAAATCATATTGGGCGGCGAGTTTGAAGCGGGCTTGCTCTCCGCGGTCGAGCGGTTGGCCGGCAGCGAACCCTCCCATCAGAGGGAGCCGGTGATTTCTCTTGCGCGTCAAGCCTTCCTGCCGCCAGACCGCCAAGACCTTCCGCCGCTTGCCCAATACGCCCGCCTGATTCATCCCGACGGCTCATCCCGCATCACCGGTTACACCGAGGCGAGTCGAGGCTGCAAGCATCTTTGCCGCCATTGTCCGATTGTGCCCGTCTATCACGGCGTGTTTCGAATCATCCAGCCCGAGGTGGTGTTAGAAGATATCCGCCGGCAGGTCGCCGTCGGCGCCGAGCACATTACTTTTGGCGATCCCGATTTCTTTAATGGAATTCGTCATGCCATCCGATTGGTCCAGTCGCTGCACCAGGAGTTCCCGGAACTAACTTACGACGTCACCATCAAAATCGAGCATTTGCTCCGCCATGCCGAACATCTTCGAACATTGCGCGAAACCGGCTGCGTGCTCATCACCAGCGCGGCCGAGTCCGTGGAGGATGAAGTTCTCCGCAAGCTTGCGAAAGGCCATACCTACGCCGACTTTGCCGCCGCCGTGAGTCTGTGCCGAGAGGCCGGCTTGACGTTGGCACCGACCTTTGTGGCCTTCAGCCCATGGACCACCTTGGACGGTTACCGAACCTTGCTCGCGCGCCTCGCCGAGCTGGGTCTCATCGAGCAAGTGGCGCCCATTCAATTGGCGATTCGGCTGCTGATTCCTGCCGGTTCGCGCCTGTTGGAGCTTGAAGAGATTCGCAACGTCGTCGGGCCTTTCGATGAGTCTGCGCTCGTCTATCCGTGGGCGCATCCCGACCCGCGGGTGGACGCCTTGGGCCAGGAGGTGCTCGAGACCGTGCTCAGAGGAGTGGAGCGAAATCTCAGCCGAGGGGAGATTTTCGAGCAAGCGTGGCGGTGTGCCCATCGCGCCATCGGCCTCTTCGCGCCGCCCTTGCCCGACACCCGCGATCGCGTGGCGCTGGCCGCCGTCCCGTACTTAACCGAGCCGTGGTACTGCTGAGCGGAACCGACCGGGAGCCAGTTGGCTCCCTCACAACCAGCGGAAGCCCAGGTCTAAGCCGATGACGCAGGTAAGAGAAGGAATCTCGTTCGGAGTCTCTGAGCGGCAGAAGCGCGGCAGCTTGCTGCTGCTCACCACCACCACCGGCTACCAAACCCGTCAATTTGTGGAAGCGGCCCAAAAGATCGGCGTGAGTGTGGTTTTGGGGTCGGATCGTTGTCATCGCTTGGCGGATCCCTGGCGCGATGGCGCGCTACCGCTCAAATTTGAAAATCCTGACGAATCGGCCGCCAAAATTGTGGACTTCGCCCGGGGCGTTCCCCTGGCGGGCATCGTGGCCCTGGGCGATTGCACGCCGCCGACCGCGGCTCGTGCCGCCCGCGCCCTAGGATTGCCGTTCCATTCGCCGCAAGCTGCCGACACCTGCCGGGACAAATACCTCTCTCGCCGCCGACTCGCCGAAGCCGGATTGAAGATTCCGGCTTTTATCCGATACCCAGGAGATGCCAACCCGCGCGACCTCCTGCCATCGGGTTCTCCGCCCGTCGGTTTCCCCTGCGTGCTGAAGCCGTTGGCGCTTTCGGCCAGCCGCGGAGTGATTCGCGCCAATAATCCCGAACAATTCATCAGGGCGTTCGACCGCATCGGCAAGCTCCTTAGCTCGCCTGAAGTGCGGGTTTCACGGCAACCAGCGCACCGCTTTATCCAAGTTGAGGAATATATTGAGGGTGAAGAGTTCGCCATCGAGGCTGTGGTTGAGCACGGGCGGTTGCGGCTTTTGGCGATTTTTGACAAACCCGACCCGCTGGAGGGCCCCACCTTTGCAGAAACCATCTACGTGACCCCGTCGCATCTGAGCTTGGCCGCGCAGCAGAAGATAGCAGAAACGCTGGCGGGCGCCGTGCGGGTGCTCGGCCTCGACCATGGTCCGGTTCACGCGGAAGTTCGGCTGAACGCGCGGGGCGTCTGGATCCTCGAAGTCGCGGCGCGGCCGATTGGCGGTCTTTGCGCCCGCGCCTTGCGCTTGCAGTCGCCAAAGTTCGGCCGCTCCCTGACGCTGGAAGAATTGCTCATCCGCCTGGCGCTCGACGAAGACGTTCACGACGCCGAGCGCGAAGCCGCCGCCGCCGGCGTGATGATGATTCCGGTGTTGGAAGAGGGAATTCTGGAACGCGTGGACGGAGTCGAGGAAGCCAAGCGCATTGCGGGAATCGAGGAAATCGTTCTCACCTCGCGCCCCGCCGACAAGCTGGTGCCGTGGCCGGAAGGCTCCAGCTATCCGGGGTTCATTTTTGCGCGCGGCGATTCACCGGAATTCGTTGAGCAGGCGCTTCGCCAGGCTCAGGCCCAACTTCGCTTCGTCGTAACGCCCGCCCTCGCGGTCATTTGAAGCGGTGCGTTCACGGCAGAGAGGGCTGCACCCTCGCTCCGCCGCGCGACGAGGCGGTTCGCACCGTCTTGCCCAAGCGGCCGGGCTGCGCGGAGGACCCTGGCGGGCCGCATCGTTCAGCCTTTTTTCCGTTGGGGAACGTAACCGGGGGGAAGCGCGGCGCCCTCACCAAAGAAAAACTGCTCCATTTGGCTGGCGATCAGTTCTTGCGCCTCTTTGGTGGAAGGATTGAGGCGATACTCGTTAATAATCATCTTGAGGTGTTCGAGCCACAACTTCCAGGCTTCTTGCGAGACGTTTTGATAAATCCGCTCGCCCAGCTCGCCCGGCCAGGGAGGCTCCTCGAGCCCGGGAAGTTCCCGACCAAATTTCACGCATTGCACCATTCGCACAGCCACGGAGGACCTCCCTCTCTCTTGGAACCCATCGCTTGCCGAAACAGGGCGGGCAGCTTCGCCGAACCTTCACCCGCCATTATATCGTAAAACGAGAAGCCGCTTCACTGCCGTTCGAGCGTCCGGGTCAGTTCGATGGGATTACGCCCAATAATTTCGGTCGAGCGAACGGTACTGAATGGCTTCCGAAATGTGCTCGGCGGATATTTCTTCCGCCCCCGCCAGGTCGGCGATGGTTCGCGAAACCTTGAGAATGCGGTCGTGAGCGCGCGCCGAAAGCCCCAGGCGCGTCATGGCGCTCTCCAGCAAGCGCTCGCATTCGGCCGAGAGATTGCCGTAGCGCCGAAGCTGTCGCGGACTCATTTGGGCGTTGCAGAAAATCTTTTCGCCTTGGAAGCGCTCCAGTTGCCGTTCTCTTGCCTTGATGACCCGCTCGCGGATTTCGGCCGAGCCTTCCCCGCCGCTGCCTTGCCGCAATTCCGAATACCTCACCGCGGGCATGTCAATATGAATGTCAATGCGGTCGAGCAACGGCCCGGAGATGCGAGAGACATACCGTTGAATCATCGGGGGCGTGCAGGTGCACTCCCGCGAAGGGTCGTTCAAGAATCCGCAGGGGCAAGGATTCATGGCCGCGGCCAGCATGAAGCGCGAAGGAAACGTGATGGACATGGCGGCGCGGGAAATCGTGACCAGGCCATCCTCCAGGGGCTGTCGCAAGACCTCAAGCACGTTGCGGGCAAACTCCGGAAGCTCATCCAAAAACAGAATCCCGTTGTGCGCCAAACTCACCTCGCCCGGCCGTGGCACGGCGCCGCCGCCAATCAGCCCGGCGTCGGAAACGGTGTGGTGCGGAGCGCGGAACGGCCGAGTTCCCACCAGACCAGCGCCGGGTTCAAGCAGCCCGGCCACGCTGTGAATCTTGGTGGTTTGAATCGCTTCTTCAAACGTGAGCGGCGGCAGAATGGTGGGAATGCGCTTGGCCAGCATCGTCTTGCCGGCGCCGGGCGGGCCAATCATCAGGATGTTGTGGCCGCCCGCGGTCGCCACCTCGATGGCTCGCTTGGCGTGGAGTTGTCCTTTGACGTCGCGGAAATCCACATTGTATTGGCTGGCGCGGTCCAGCATCTCCGAGGCGTTCACCTGAACAGGAGCAAAGCCGCGCGTCTCGTTGACAAAATCGAGAACCTCCGGCAGCGTCCGCAGGCCGTAAACCTCCACCCCCTGCACTACAGCCGCTTCGGGAGCGTTCTCCGCCGGCACCACCAGGCGACGAATCCCTTTATGCCGCGCCATCCCCGCAATCGAGAGCGCCCCCTTGATGGGTCGCAAGCCGCCGTCCAGCGAAAGCTCGCCCAAAAATAGATGCTGCTTGAGTTCGTTTTTTAGAACCACCCCGGTTGTCCCCAAGATGCCGAGCGCAATGGGCAGGTCAAAACCGGAACCTTCCTTCTTGACGTCCGCGGGGGCCAGATTGACGGTGATGTTCTGAAAAGGAAAGTCAAGGCCGCAATTTTTAATGGCGGACCTAATGCGCTCGCGACTCTCGCGCACCGCGGCGTCCGGCAGACCGACCGTGGTAAAAATGCCGTTGCCCGCTGAGACGTCCACTTCCACCTCAACCAGGTAAGCATCAATTCCATACGTCGCGGCACTGAAGGTTTTGAAAAGCATCAGACAGTGTTCCAACCAACCGGTAGCGCGAGGACTCGCTAAACTTCCCTGTTGTCACGCAACTCGCGCGCGGGCGAATTATAACAGATATGCTGGAGGAGTGTTGGAGATCGGCTTAGAACGCGACAGGCCAGCAGGCCCGCCAGCCGAATCTCCCTCTGAGCCCGTGTCGCACCCGCGCATTCAGGCGGCGTGGCGGGGCTGGGTCGGTTGAGCGGGGTGGCGCGGGCGCGGCTGGCAGCGCGGGCAGTAATGGCTGCTTCGTCCGGCTACCGTCAGGCGGCGAATCGCTCGGCGGCAGCGGCGGCAGGGCTTCCCCTCGCGCCCGTAAACGTTGAGGCGCCGCTGATAACTTCCAGGCCGGCCTTCGATATCAAGGTAGTCGCGGAAACTTGTGCCTTGGAGTTCCACGGCACGCCGCAGCACCTTTTGGATTGCCTGATGGAGCCGCAAAAGGCTTTGGCGCGAGAGTCGGCCCGGCCGGGCGAGCGGATGAATCCGCGCCGCGTACAATGCCTCATCCGCATAAATATTGCCCACGCCGGCCAGCCATCGTTGATTGAGGAGCCAGCTTTTGACGGCTCCGCGGCGGCCTTGGGCGGCGCGCCAAAATGCTTCCGGCGCGATCTGTTCCGCATCCGGTCCCAGCTTGGCGAGCACCGCGTCCAGTTCGGCGCGCGTGCAGAGGCGAAGTCGGCCGAAGCGCCGGGCGTCTCGGAAGCGAATTTCCTTGTCCGCGCCATCAAGCCCCAATCGAACGTGGGTGTGGGCTTCGAGCGGCTCCGCACGGTCGCGGACGGTGACCTGACCCGTCATGCCGAGCCTCAACATCAAAAAGAGGAGGTCGCCGTCGCGGCGCTCAAGCCCCAGCGCCAAGACCTTTCCCTTCCGCTCAATTGAGCAAATGCGCCGACCACAGATTCGTCCTTCAAAAACCGCCGGCGGAGTCAGCAGAACCCCCGGGTGAAGCACTTCAACGCGCGTGATGGAGCGCCCCAGCGCGCGCTCGCGCAAGCCGCGCGCCACCGTTTCAACTTCAGGAAGTTCAGGCATGTTGGCGAGGGTAAGGAGATGCCGTTCGAGAAATTTCCGGCAGGGCCTCGGGATTACACAGCCACCTTAATTTCATCGCCCTCCACTTGCACGGGGTAGGTGGCGAGTTTCAATGTTTTGTCATCCAGATTCTCTCCCGTGCGGACGTCATATTCCCACATATGCCAGGGGCAGGTGATGACGTAGCCTTGCAGGGTCCCTTCACCGAGCGGCCCGCCCTGGTGGAGGCAGGTGTTATCGGTAGCGTAAATCTTACCGTCCACGTTATAGAGGGCAATCTCCTTCCCGTTAACCTCGACCGTCTTGGCGGTTCCAACGGCTAATTCGTTAAGCTTCGCCACCGTCACAAATTCAGCCATCGTTGCTCCTCCACGCCCACTTGGCCGGTGCCGTCCGACACGTCGCGGCCGCTACCGTTCCTTCCGGCTGTCAAAAGTTAAAGGCTACCCAAGCCGAACCAGTTCCGGTGTTCCCGCCTTGCCGATTCGAACCGATCGTTTGAACTCTTCGAGCATGGATTCATCCAGGCGGACGTCCGTCGGCCGCTTAAAGCGAGGGTCCACGCTCATCCGGTCAATCTTCTCTTGGAGCTTGAGCAGGCCGTAAAACAGATTTTCCGGGCGGGGCGGGCAGCCCACCACATAGACGTCAACCGGAACGATCTTGTCCACGCCCTGCAAAACCGCGTAAGTATTGAACGGCCCCCCGACGCTCGAGCAGGCGCCCATGGAAATGCACCACTTGGGCTCAGGCATCTGCTCCCAAATGCGCTTCAACACCGGAGCCATCTTCAGCGTCACGGTGCCGGCCACAATCATCAAGTCCGCCTGCCGAGGGCTTGGGCGGAACACTTCCGCTCCAAATCGCGCCATGTCAAAGCGCGAGGTGGTCGAGGCAATCATCTCAATGGCGCAGCACGCCAAGCCAAACGTCAGCGGCCAGAGCGCCGACTTCCGCGCCCAGTTGAAAACATGATCCACCGTCGAGATGACAAAGTTCTTGTCGTGACGACTTTCGCTCAAATCCATGACGGAGCCTCAACCGGAATCACGATGCCTTTCATTATATCGCGGCCACGCGCGCTCGGCTCGATGAATTTCCCGCCCCCCGCGACCCCGCGCGGGCGCACAGTCGCCGACGACGCGGGCGCAGATTTGTTTGCTTGATTTCCTGCGTGGGAATGATTAGTATGACGCTTTCCAGGGTGGTGCCCACAAGCCAACGGCGATGAAGACTCAACCCGACCAACGGCCTCAGCCGACCCGCCGCGCCGCGCTCAAAACCATGGCCGCGAGCGCCGGAGCTGCGGTGGGCCTGCCGGTGATTCAGCCCCACGCTGCACCTCTGAACGCTGCGACTCCTCCGCATCCGGTCAGCGCCAGCCATCCGATTCACAGCCCGAACTGGAAACCCAAATTCTTCGACGACCATCAGAATCAGATGGTGGAGATGCTGACCGAGTTGATTATCCCGACAACCGATTCCCCCGGCGCCAAGGCCGCTCAGGTGAACCGCTTCATTGATCTTTGGATGAATGATGAAGACGCGGACAAACAGCGAGAGTTTTTGGAAGGCTTAAGTTGGTTGGACGGTCGGAGCCTTCAACTCCACCGCAAGCCTTTTACCGATCTCACCGCCGACGAGCAGACGAACATTCTGCGTCCGCTCGCCGACCCTGACGGCCAAAATCCCAAAGACGCTATCGGCATTCGCTTTTTCCAAACCCTAAAAGACATGACCATTTTCGGTTACTACACCTCCGAAATCGGCCTGGAGCAGGACTTGCATTACGTGGGGGACGAATATCACAACGAATTCCCCGGCGCTTGCACTCACTCTGAACATCAAAGCTGAGGTTGCCATGCACTCAAAAGGTCTCAAGGTAATTTTTGCATTCCTCGCGCTGCCGGCATTGGCCGCGCTTTCTTTTGGAGCGGGCGCCAAGCCCAACGGCGAGGCCATCTTCCATGAAAAATGCGCCATGTGCCACGGTATGGACGGCAAAGGCTATGCGGCCATCCACACGCCCAACTTCACCGATCCCAAATGGCAGGCCGCTCATCCCGAAAAGGAGCGCCTGGAGGCTCTCGAAAACGGCGTCAAGGGGACGGCCATGCTGTCCTTCAAAGGCAAACTCAGCCCGGCGGAGATGCACGCGGTTCTCGATTACATCCGCTCCCTCGGTGCCAAGCCCGCTAAAAGCTCAGCCAAGAAAAAGTAGTCGGCGTGCCGCGCGTCATCGGTGATTGAGCGAGGAAGAGACGGGCGGCATGGGTTTCACAACTTTCTCGCTCATCTGTCATCGTCGGGGGGAAAAGTTCATGGATCAGGTTCGAGTGGGAATTATCGGCTCAGCGTTCTCCTCCAATCTTCACGCCGAGGCCCTGCAGGAGGTGCCCGAAGCACGCGTCGTCGCCGTCTGCTCGTCCCACCGCGCTCACGCGGAGGCCTTCGCGAGCCGATGGAAGATTCCTCGCGTCTTCACCGATGTCCGCGAGCTGCTCGATTCAAAGGAAGTGGATGCCGTGGTCGTCGGTGTTCCCAACGATTTGCATCGCGCCGTGGTGGTGGCGGCGGCGGAAGCCGGCAAGCACGTGATTATTGAAAAGCCGCTGGCTCACACGCTGGCCGATGCCGATGCCATGGTGGACGCCGCCCGCAAGCATCACACTCAGTTGTTATATGCCGAGACCATTGTCTTTTCGCCCAAATACGTTCGCGCCAAAACCTTGGTCGAGGAAGGCGCCATTGGCAAGCTCTACATGGTGAAGCAAGGGGAAAAGCATTCCGGCCCGCACTCCGACTGGTTCTACGATGTTCGCCGTTCGGGCGGTGGCGCGCTCATGGACATGGGATGTCACGGCATCGAGTGGGCGCGTTGGATGTACGGCAAGCCCCAACCGAAAAGCGTCTATGCCCATTGCCAGCGTGTTGTGCACACGCAGCGGACTCAAGGCGAGGATAATTCCGTGGTCATCCTCGAATGGGAGGGAGGCGGCATTGCCGTCATTGAAGACAGTTGGGCCAAGCACGGTGGCATGGACGATCGCATTGAGCTTTACGGCACGGGCGGCGTGGTCCTGTGCGATCTGCTCCACGGCAGCTCCATGGAAACTTACAGCACCGAGGGTTACGGCTATGCCGTCGAGAAGGCGGGTGAAACCAAAGGGTGGACCTTCACCGTCTTCGAGGAAGCTCACCTTTATGGCTTCCCGCACGAAATGCGCCACTTCATCCGCTGCATTCTCAATAAGGAGAAACCCATCGAAACCGGCGACGACGGCCGCGCTACGCTCGAAATCATTTACGCCGCTTACGAATCGGCCGCTAGCGGGCGCAAGATCACTTGGCCGTACAAACCCGCCCACCCTGACCAAATTCCCATCGCACCTTGGCTCAACCGCTAATCGTAACCTCGCGCGCTCGGGCCAAGAGGAGTGTTGAACCAACTGCGACCTTTTTCCCGCCGCCTTCAGCCTCACCCTTGAGGCGAAAAAAGGGGCCAATCAGGCAGGCCGCCAATGCCCGGCTCGGCGCGCCGCTATGCGATAGGGAAACAGGCAGCGCGAATCCCACGTCAACCACCGCAAAGGGAGCCAAACCCACGGCTACCTTTCCGCTACGCGGCTACTGCACGGTCAGCGTGAGCGTGGTGGAGTGCGTGAGATTCCCGGACGTGCCCGTCACCCTCAAGGTATAAGTCCACGCCGGCGTGCCGGGCGAGGGCGGCGCTAGCGAGTGACGGTGACGGGTTTTCCGGAATACTGCACGATCTTATCGGGTTGCGCGGTGGGCGCGACGCCCACGCCATGGCCCGGGGCGACAAAGACCACGTCAAAGGTGCGGGTCGGCAACATGCCCGGAAACTTGCCGTGGCGCGCGCCGATGGTCAAGGTTTGGCGAGCGTTGTCCCAATGAAAGGGGATGGTGGCGTAAACGCCTTTTTCGTAATCGTAATTGTCGCCCTCGTCCTCATAGAGGGTGAAGCGGCCGTCCGCGCCGGGATAAACGCGCAGCTCGATGGGATTGGCGGGTTTTTGGCCCGCGTACTGAATCTCCGGCCCGAGCGGAAGCACGGAGCCGGCGCGCACGTAAAGCGGAATGCGGCTCAGCGGCGCGGAGGCGGTGATGCGGCGGCCGCCCGGCTCGGAGGCTCCGGTCCAAAAATCGTACCATTCGGTTCGCGGCAGGTAGAGGCGGCGCGAGGTAGCTCCGGGCCTGGTGACCGGATTCACCAGCAGATCGGGCCCGTACATAAATTGATTCCCGATATTCATCGCCTGGCGATCATCGCGGAAATCCATGACGAGGGGGCGCATGGGCGTGTAAGCGTCGTGGGTGGTCATCCAGGCGAGGGAATAGATGTAGGGCAAAAGGCGGTAACGGAGGCGATCAAACTTGACCAGAATCTTTTGCGCCCTCGCGCCGTACGACCACAATTCATTGTGATTGGTGGTGCGGGTGCCGTGAGTGCGGAAAATCGGACAGAAAGCGCCGTACTCGAACCAGCGGACGAAAAGTTCGCGGTAGCGCGAATCATTGGGATTGCCGATAAAGAAGCCGCCGATGTCCGTGGTCCAGTAGGGCATGCCGGAAAGCGCGTAGTTGAGGCCGGCTGGGATTTGGCGCTTGAAGCTGAGCCAGTCCGAAAGAACATCACCCGACCACACCGCGGCAGCGTAGCGTTGACTGCCTGCGAACGCCGACCGCGAGAGAATGAACACGCGCTTGTTGCGGGTCGCTCGGCGCTGCCCTTCGTAAACCCCCTTGGCGTGAAACAGCGGATAGAGATTGGCGTAGCGCGCTCCGTTGCCGATGTAAATCCGGTGGCTCAGCAGGATGTTGCGCTCGCGGCCTTCGGTTTCCGGCTCGTCGGTGTCCAGCCACCAGGCATCCACGCCGATGGAGAGCAGAGATTTATCCAGCAGGCTCCAATAAGTGGCGCGCGCCGCGGGGTTGGTGGCGTCATAGAGCGCCATGCCGACAGGGTGGAAGGAGGGAGCAATCGTCTTGGCGATGAACCAACCATGCCGCTCAAAGTAGCGGTAGTTTGCCGTGCCGGGCTCGAAGAAAGGCCAAACAGAAATCATCAGGTGGAAATGTAGGCGGTGAAGCTCCTGCACCATGGCCTTGGGGTGAGGATAATTCCGGTTAAACTTGAATTCGCCCATTTTCGTCCACCAGAACCAGTCTTGGACGAGGTTGTCAACCGGGATGCCAAGGGCGCGGTAGCGATGAGCGATACTCAGCAACTCGGCTTGCGACTGGTAACGATTTTTTGATTGCCAAAAGCCGTAAGCCCACTCGCCGTAGAGAGGCGGCGTGCCGGTGAGCTCGCGGTAGTCGGCGATGAGGCGGTCAAAGCTGGGGCCGTAAAAGAAATAGTAATCCACGGTGCGCGCCACTTCGGAAATGATGTAGAGGGAGTGCACAAAGCGGTTGTCAAAGCGGGTGCGCGAGGCATTGTCCCAAAAGACGCCGTAACCCAGGCTCGAAAGCAGGAGCGGCACGGCGATCTCCGTGTTCTGCTGGGCCAACTCAACCTGCTCGCCGCGATAGTTCCAAACGCCCGCTTGGTGCTGGCCCAGCCCGTAAAGCCCTTGCCGCGACCCGTACATGGCGATGTCATCCTCGGCGCGATACACCCGTTCGCCGTTGACGGTCGTCGGCGTGAGAAATCTCGAAGCATCGTCATAAAGTTTTTTCCCCGTCGAGTTAAAGAAATTGATGGCGCCGCTGGCGCGAGTGACGGCCACCGTGAGGCGAGCGGTCTTGAGCGTAACGTGCTTGGCCCCCGATGTGAACGTCCACGGGACCCTGGGCCATTGAGTCTTGATGACAACATAATGCGGGCGCTTGGGAAATTCTGAAGTCGGCGAATAGGTCACACGAATCATAGATTCCGAACAAACGAGAAGGCGGAGGGTTCCGCGCTGCATCGTCAGAAGCAGTCCGGCCGATTGTTTTTCAACACCTTCCACCGGATTCAACGGTTCCCATTGGGCGAGCGCGCGGGTCGCCGAAAACAAAATCAGAGCCATCATGACAACGCCTTGTCGTCTCATGCAGAGGTCCTCCCGGTTTGTTTTTCCCGGCGCAAAGTCTGGCACGTTTCGCGGAGGCGTGCAAGCGATGGTTGACCTTGGCGACCCGACCCGCTCATCTTTCGGCGCACGGATTTGCCCAAGCGTATTGGTCCATTCATGCGCTGCCGTCGTTGCCGGCCGCTCCGCTTGTAGCCGCATTTGGATCTGAATTACTCCTAACAGCGGGCATCGTGTCATTGTGAAACGTCAATGTGCTTCGCCGGCAATGAGTCCTTCTCCGTCGCGGTTCGGCTGCTTGACACTCCCGGAGGCGTTCGCTACACTGCGGCACCGCCGATGGGCACTGAGGAAATTCATTGGGAATTAGCTGGCTCGACCTCGTGGTGGTGATTGCGTACCTGGGAGGCGTCACCGCGCTGGGGGCGAGGTTCGGTAAGCGCCAGCGGAATCTCCATGATTACTTCCTGGGAGGCCGTCGGCTTCCCTGGTGGGCCATCGCCCTTTCCATCGTTTCTGCTGAGACCAGCATCCTGACCATCATCAGCACGCCGGGCATTGCCTACTCCACGAACATGGCCTTTTTGCAACTTGTGTTCGGCTATTTGGTGGCGCGGGTGGTGGTCAGCTTTATTTTAATACCCAAGTACTTCGCGGGAGAGCTTTATACGGCCTACCAGTTAATCGAGCGGCGTTTCGGCCGCACGCTCAAAGTGTTTACGGCGGGACTATTTCTATTGACACGGGCGCTGGCGGAAGGGGTGCGGGTTTTTGCCCTCTCGATTGTGATTGAAATCCTTTTCAAGACGGGCGTGTTTCCGGCTGTGCTCCTCATCACGGTGCTGACGGTTTTCTATACCTTTGAAGGCGGGTTGACGGGGGTCATCTGGACGGACGTCGCGCAATTGAGTATTTACCTCTGCGGAACCATTTTTGCGCTCGGCCTCGCCGTTCATGCGATCCCCGGCGGCTGGGCGGAAGTAATTCATTTGGCGCGCATCTCCGGTCACAAATTCCGGGTCTTCGATTTCCACTTCAACTGGCATCAGCCGTATCTGTTTTGGTCGGGGCTGATTGGCGGAACGTTCCTGACCAGCGCCAGCGACGGCACGGACCAACTGATTGTGCAACGACTGCTGGCGGCGCGGAACCGGCGTCAAAGCCAAGCGGCGCTGTTGTCCAGTGGGATCATCATTCTGTTTCAATTCGCCCTCTTTCTGTGCGTGGGAGTGGTCCTTTTCGCCTACTACCACTTCTTTCCGCCGGCGCATCCCTTCAGCCGCGCGGACAAAATCTTTCCGACGTTTGTGATGACCGAGCTTCCAAAGGGTCTTTCCGGCTTGCTGATTGCGGCCATCATTGCCTCCGCCATGGCCAACCTGAGTGCAGCCTTCAATTCGCTCGCGTCAAGCTCGATGGTGGATTTTTACAAGCCCTTCGTCCGGCCCAACGCGGATGAAAAACATTACCTGCGAGTCTCACGGGGCATGACGCTGGCATGGGGAGCGATTTTGCTGGGAATTGCGCTGGTCTCCCAATATCTTCATGAAAGCGTGCTCGAACTGGCGTTGACGATTGCCTCCATACCTTACGGAAGCTTGCTCGGGATCTTTATGCTCGGAGCGCTCACCCGGCGAGCGACCAGCCGAGGCACGCTGATCGGTGCCGTGGCCGGGTTGACGACGCTGATGGCCGTGGTTCTTGCGGACGCCCTCGGTCTCGTCAACATCGCCTGGACGTGGTACGTTGTGATTGGGACCCTCGTGACATTTGTGGTAGGATGGCTGGCGAGCGCGGTCGCGCCGCAAGTTGCCATTCCGCCCGTAACCCCAGGTTGCTGAGTTCGAGGGAAGGGTGAGCTGAGTTTCGAGATGCGCGGAGCGTTGTCATCCCTGGCGCTATTGGCGGCGGTCGCGGTTGCCATGACCGTCGGATACTGGGGGAAGCACGTCCGTCCGTCTTCACCCCGAGAAGCCGCCGCTCCGGCCGCGCCGCCAGCGTCGAACGGCATCCAAGGGCCGTACTTTTCCGACCGCGACCGCATCGCAGCTCCGATTCTCACGGCCTTGGACCAGACAACGCAATCCCTGGATATTGCGATGTATAGCATGACCGACCGCCGGATAGAGGCGGCCATCGTCGCCGCCGCGCGGCGCGGCGTGCGAGTGCGCATGGTGGCCGACGCAGGCCAGGCCTACGAGCAGCACTCGGAGATACCGTACCTCCGCTCGGCGGGAATTGAGGTGCGGCTGAGCGGCGGCTACCGCGGGCAGCATTCGATTATGCACGACAAATTCGCGGTGTTTGACGACCGACTCGTAGAAACAGGAAGCTTCAACTGGACCATCAGCGGTGAAGACTATAACTATGAAAACGCGATCTTTTTGGCCGACCCCACCGTCGTGGTCCGCTACGAACATGAATTCAATCGAATTTGGTCGCGGGCGCAATGAAGGTGCCTCAAGCGCCCCCTCAGCAAGCGTCGCATGGTTAGGGCGCTCGAAGGAAGGGAAGTCCTGGCCTGCTCGCCGAGCCATCGTTGCCTTTTCGGATCGGAATGGCCGGGCGCCAAATGACGACCGCGGATGCTAACATAACGCCTTGGGCGCAGAAAGGGCACGCCGCTTTGTAACGCGACTGTCAAAAGCTTTTCATACGATGGTCCTTCCGCTAACCACGCTCACCGACGAAGAACGGCTGTTCCAAGCAGCGGCGCGGGAGTTTGCCGAAAAGGAAATTCGGCCCCATGTCTCCGCCATGGACCGCGAAGGGATTTTCCGCCGCGATTTAATCGGGAAATTCTTTGAACAGGGTTTTATGGGAATTGAAATCCCCGAAGCTTACGGCGGCAGTGGCGGCTCGTTTTTCATGGCCATCACGGCGGTGGAGGAATTTTCCCGCGTGGACGCTTCTGCCGGCGTCGTGATTGATGTGCAGAACACGCTGGTCGCCAACGCTTTGTTGCGTTGGGGAAATGAGGCGCAGAAGAGAACGTTTCTTCCCCGCTTGGCGCGCGACACCGTCGGCGCCTATGCCCTTTCAGAAGCCGGCTCGGGCAGTGACGCTTTTGCGCTTCAAACCCAGGCCCGTGAGGATGGAAACGACTACGTGCTGAACGGCCGCAAACTCTGGATCACCAATGCCCAGGAAGCAGGCCTATTTATTATTTTTGCAACCGTTGACCGCGGCCTTGGTTACAAAGGAATTACAGCTTTTCTTGTGGATCGCGCCACGCCGGGCTTTACCGTTGGGAAGAAGGAAGACAAACTCGGCATCCGCGCGTCTTCGACCTGCGAGCTGATTCTCGACGGTTGCCGCGTGCCCCGCGACAACATCTTGGGAGAAATCGGAAAGGGTTACAAAGTGGCCATCGAGACGCTCAACGAAGGCCGCATCGGGATCGCCGCGCAGATGACCGGCCTGGCGACCGGCGCGCTCGAACAGGCTCTTCGTTACGCGAAAGAGCGAAAGCAATTTGGGAAGCCCATTGCCGAGTTCCAAGCGATCCAGTTCCAACTGGCGCGGCTCGCGACCGACGTCGAGGCGGCGCGGCTGATGACCTATAACGCCGCGCGGCTGAAGGACGCGGGAAAGCCGTTTCTCAAGGAGGCGGCGATGGCCAAGTATTTCTGCTCCCAGGTCGCGGAGCGGGTGGCCTCTGAGTGCGTGGAAGTTTTTGGCGGTTATGGGTTCACCAAGGATTATCCGGCGGAAAAATACCTCCGCGACGCCAAAATCGGAAAGATTTACGAAGGCACGTCTTTTATGCAGCTTCAAACGATCGCCAAGCTTCTTCTCGGGTCATCGTGACGGAAATTTCCGGGCCGTCGGTGTGTCGCGCGGGCGGTCACCGATTGCCCTTGGCCGTCTGTCCTCGCCACCCCCAAGCAAACCACGCCTTTTCGTATTGTCGAGATGGCCATGTCATCGCCCCGCCCCGTGTCCCAGCTTGAGGAGCCGAGCGCGAACCTGCTTCGCGTCAGGCGCGTTGGGAGCAAGCTGAAGATATCGTTCATATTCTTGGCGAGCGGGGGCGGGTTGACCGGCGAGCTCAAGCATCTCGGCCAATTCGTAATGCGCTGCCGGATCGTTCGGCGCGAGCGAGACCGCCTTGCGGCACTGCGCGACGGCATCCTTCACGTCCTTCCAATCCCGCAGGGCTTTGGCCAAGTTTAAGCGTGCCGCCACATCCCCCGGGTTCAACCGGAGGTACTCTTTGTAATCCCCGATCGCTTCATAGAGGTGGCCGCTTTCCCGCAGCGCGTTCGACAGAGCCAGCCGCGCCGCGCTGTAGTTGGCGTTGTCGCGCAAGGCTTCGCGGAGCTGGTTCAGGCCTTGATTCACCTTGCCCTCTCCGAGCAACGCCAATCCGAGTCGGTACCGACCCTCGGGAGAATTGGGCGTGATATTCAAGGCCGCGCGAGCCTGAGCTTCAGCTCGGGAATATTCCTGCAGATGATTGAACGCGTTCGCCAACGCAATGTGCGGTGCTGGCGCATGGGGCGCGTCGCGTACAGCCTGTTCGAGGGCGTCGGCCGAGCCTTGCCAGTCTCCGCTTTTCGCCAGCGCCATGCCCAGCCCCAAGGTCGAGGCGAGATCCTTGGGCATCAATTTGAGCGCCGCGCGATACGCCTTGGCCGCACCCCGGTAATGGCCGGAGCGAAGGAGAGAATCGCCCAGTTGGCGTTCGTAATGCGGATCGAGCGAGGCCGCTTTTTGCATGGCCGCCGCCGCGCCGGGCTGGTCGCCGTTGAGGGCCAGCGCTTTCGCCAGCCGCTGATAGAGGGCCGGGTCGGTTGGGCGGGCGCTAATCGCGTCACGATAAGTCGGCACGGCAAGGGCATAGTTTTTCTGAGCGACC
The DNA here is from genome assembly GCA_021838785.1 of Acidobacteriota bacterium. Classification (GTDB taxonomy): domain Bacteria; phylum Acidobacteriota; class Terriglobia; order UBA7540; family UBA7540; genus JAKCCV01. The sequence continues at coordinate 51,593 of JAKCCV010000009.1, forward strand.
AGCAGATCGCCGAGGGCCTCGAGGGCTTCAGGATAGTTGGGCCGGAGTTTGACGGCTTGATTGAGCTGCGATTCCGCTTGTTGGTTTTTCCCGAGCGCCTTCAAAACCAGGGCCAGCCGGTAGTGCAACTCCGGGCTTTGCGGGCGGAGATAAACGGCCACTTGATACTCTCGCAAAGCGTTGCGAAGCTGGTGCGCGGTCTCGTAGGCATTCGCCAAGTGGATTCGAGCGTCCACATTGTCGGGGCTGAGCCGAACTTCTTGGCGATACGCTCGAATAAAACCCGCGATGTCGCCCTTCGCTTCGAGGGCCTCCGCCAGGTTGCGATGATATCCGGGTGTGTCGGGAGCCAATCGGACAGCCTCCTGGAGCTCGGCGACGGCGCCTTGAAGATCGCCGGTTTTTCTCAGAAGCAAACCGAGTTGCTCATGCAGGCGCGCCTTGCGAGGCTCGAGACCGACGGCCTCCCGGTATTCGCTGATGGCCGCCAAATGGTTGCCCATCGAGAGATAGGCCGCCGCTAGATCGGCGTGGCCGGTGGCATTCTGCGGTTGGAGTCGCACCAATCCCTGCAACTCTTTAGCCTCGTCGGCGTAGTCGCCCACGCTTCGATACGTCATAGCCAAGGCAAGCCGGTCATCGGTCTGCTCGGGCCGCAGCGCCACGGCTTGGCGATATTCCGAAATCGCCTCCATCGGCTTACCGTCGGCGCTGAGCGCGTTGCCCAATTTCATGCGGAGGTCGGCGTCATTCGGCGCCAGGCGAACCGCCGCTTCATATTCTGCGATGCTCTCCTCAAACTGTCCGGCCTCGTTGAGGGCGGCGGCGAGGCCGGCATGAAGGTTGGAACCCTGAGGATCTTGCCGCAGAGCCCGCCGATACTCCTGAATAGCCTCCTGGGTTTTTCCGGCCTGGAGCAAGGTGGAGGCGAGCAGGCCCAAAATGTTCGGATTGCGCGGCTCGGCCGCCAGTGCCTGCTGAAGCTCAGCTTGCGCCGCCTTGAAGTTTCGTTCGCCGGCCAGCGCCGAAGCCAGGTCAGCATGAGCTTGCGCGCTCGCGGGATGCAGCTTCAATTCCGCCTGATACTGCTGAATCGCTTCCGGCAACTTGCCCTCCATCTCCAACAGTTCGCCGAGATTGTGGTGCGCCCCGGTAAGATTCGGGTCCAAGCGGAGAGCCTCCTGATATTCCAGAATGGCCGGGCCATAGTGCCGAAGCGCAGCGAGCGCGCTGGCGAGGCCGGCATGGGCGGCGGCAAGGCCCGGCGCGCGTCGCACGGCCAGCCGATACCATTGTTCGGCACTCTCCCACTGTCCTCGGCGCGCCGCCCGATCGGCCTCCCGCATGATTTGCGTTACGGTCTGGGGTTTCTGGGCAGCCGCCCAACAAGGGCTTCCGACGGCCAAGGTCACCATCATCGCCGCTGCCATGCACAGCGCACACCCGTTCTGCGGCCTTCTCATCCCTGCCGACCTCTCTGGTTTTAGAATACACCGAAGCAAGAAAGGCTGGCTGGCTGGAGTGGGAATCCGACGGGCGGCGCGGCAGCCCGGTTTGACACGCGCGGGCGCCCTCCGTTATCTTCTCCGAGCGGAGGGGCGCCGTCGAGGGGCGCGCTTCGCTCCGCAGGCTGAACACGATGGAAAAGGTGCTTCAGTGGTTTCGTTGCCGACCGAAATGGCGGGTGACAGTACTCGTGGCGGGCAGTCTGGTTTTCCTTGTCGGCCTCATGCTGCTGCCTTTGATGTATCTGTTTGCCGTCAGCCTGGCCGAGCGCGCCCGCTACGGCACGATTCGTTGGCATTTTAGCCTGCAAAATTACCTTCAGGCCTTTCATCCTCTCTATTTGGAAATCTACTGGCGGTCGTTCTGGATCGCGCTCACCACCACGATGCTTTGCGCCGTCTTGGGCTACGTGGTCGCCTACACCATCGCGCTGCGGGTTTCGGGCGGTTGGAAATCCGTCCTCCTAATGTTGGTGGTCATCCCATTTTGGACCAGCTACCTGATCCGCACTTACGCCTGGATGCTCATCTTCCGGGCGCAAGGCGTGTTGAATAACGCCCTCCTCTGGCTCGGGGTCATTCATCAGCCTTTGCAGTTGCTTTACACCACCCCGGCCGTCTTCGTGGGCTTGGTGTATGCGCAATTGCCGTTCATGATTCTGCCGCTTTACGCGGTCCTACAAAAACTGGATCCGGCGCTGCTCGAAGCGGCACAGGACCTGGGCGCAAGCCGTTGGAAAACCTTCTTTCGGGTGACCTTGCCCCTGTCGTCCCAGGGCCTGGCAGCCGGGTCGGCCCTGGTGTTTATTTCCGCCGCGGGCGCTTTTATCACTCCCGATCTTTTGGGAGGCGCGCGGAGCATGATGGTCGGCAATGTGATTGAGGATCAGTTTGCCGTGGCGCGCAATCAACCGTTCGGCTCCGCCGTCGCCTTTTTATTAACGTTCGTGGTTCTGGGGATCCTGCTGGCCAGCCTTCGCAGCACGCAGCGTGGCGCTCGGGAGCTGCTCTGATGCGCGCCGGCCGTTCGAGTCCCGGACTGAGCCTGGCATCGGCGCTGGTTTACCTTTTTCTGTACGCGCCCATTGCGGTTCTGGTGATTTTTTCCTTTAACCAATCTCGCCTCACGGCTCGATGGCGAGGCTTCACGCTGCTCTGGTACACCACGCTGTGGCGTGACCATCGCATTTTTCATTCCCTGATGAACAGCTTGGTGGTGGCCACGGCGACCACGCTCATCTGCGTGGTGCTGGGAACAATGGCAGCACTGGCATGGACGGCCGTGGGCGGTAAATGGAGGTCGGCGGGCGAGGCGGTCATTTATCTTCCGCTCATTATTCCGGAAATCGTCATTGCGGTAGCCTTAGTTATCTTTTTCAGTTTTATTCACTTGGAGCTGGGACTGACGAGCCTGATTCTGGCCCATGTTGCCTTCTGCATTTCCTACGTCATCGTCGTCACCGGAGCCAGGCTGGCGTCGAGCGACCGGTCGCACGTCGAAGCGGCGATGGATCTGGGGGCCGACGAATGGCGGGCCTTCTTTCGCGTCACCCTCCCGTTGGCGGCTCCGGCCATTTTATCCGGAGCCCTGCTGGTGTTCACGGCTTCGTTCGATGATTATCTGATCAGTTCCTTCGTGGCCGGCGTCGGCTCAACCACGCTGCCCCTGCAAATCTACTCGATGCTCAAGCGTGGCATTACCCCGGAAATCAACGCGGTGTCGGCCGCCATCTTGGCGGCCACCATTCCGCTGGTCTATATCGCCCAGCGCCTGGAGCGCGGCTCTTTGTCCTTGCGCCGGGCAATGGCGTCGCTGGCAGGCATCTTCGCGTTCATGGCGATTCCGGTGCTCGTGCGAACTTGGCCGAGCTCCCCGAACGTGCCGCAACTCAACCTTTATGTGTGGTCGGACTATCTTTCCCCGCGCCTCATTCACGGTTTTGAGCAGGCTTATCACTGCCACATCAACTACGACTACTACGATTCGAACGAGGCGCTATTGGCCAAGCTTCAAGCCGGAAACGTTGCCTACGACGTCGTCACCCCCAGCGACTATATGGTCCAGATCATGATTCATCAGGGGCTCTTGGCGCGTCTCGATAAATCCAAACTGCCCAACGTTTGGGCGCACGCGGACCCACGCTTCCTCCATCTTCCCTTCGACCCCCACAATGACTATTCCGTTCCCTATGCTTGGGGGACAACGGGCCTGGCCTATCGCGCCGACTTGGTGAAAGGGAAGGTGGACAGTTGGAGCGTGATGTTCAATCCGCGCTACGCCGGACACATTCTGCTGCTGGATGATATGCGGGAGGTCTTTGCAATGGCGCTCAAGGAGCTGGGCTATTCGCTCAATTCCACCAACCCCGCCCAGATTCGCCAGGCGCGCGATTTGCTGTTGCGCGAAAAGCCTCTCGTGAAAGGTTACAACAGCTCCAATTTCCAGCAAGACCTCGCCGCCGGTGATGCGTGGATCGTCCAAGCCTACAACGGCAACATGACCTTCGTGATGCACGAGAACCCCAACATCCGCTACGTTATCCCGAAAGAAGGTTGCACCATCTCCGTGGATTGCGCTTGTATTCCCCGCAACGCCCCCCATAAGAAGCTGGCCCTCGAATTTATCAATTGGTTTTATCGGCCCCGCGTAGCGGCCTTGTTCATCAACGACTGCGGATTCAACACGCCCAACTTGCTGGCGCCGCGTTATGTTCGTCCGTGGCTGTTGAGGAACACGGCGGTTTTCCCGAATCCAGCGTCGTTGACCCGTTGCCAGTTCATGCATAGCCTGGGCCGAGCCATGCTGCTCTACGACCGTTATTGGACTGAGATTAAGGCGGATTGACCCTGCCTGCGACTGTCCGCGGCGCCCGCGGCTATCCATGCTCAAGAACCGAAGTCGTGCATGCACCGAGGAAAGGGCTATTTCGCCAGGTAAGCCCGGATGAGGTAGGAGATGCCCAAGAGCAGCAAAAGGACGTTGGCAACGGTAAATAATCGGCGCTTGAAAGCTCGGTGCAAACCGGCACCCCACGCCATCAGCCACAAAGCCACCACGGCGGCCCCGTAGTAGCCCAAAAGGCTCCCGACAAAAAACGGCACGATGTGCCCATACCCGCGCGTTCGGCCTTCGGCGAGGATGGGGCCGGCAATCGTGAGCCAGTAAATCCAGGTTCCTGGAGCGGCGACCTCTGCCAACGCCGCGGCGGAGACGCTGGTATAAGTCAACCGAGAGGATTCGGCCGCCTCCTCCGGCTTTTTACCTCGGCTTTCGATCAGTGCGTACACCGCAAATGAAATCACGACAACCCCTCCAACGTAGGCAACGTCGTGAGCCCACGCGAGCGGGACTTGCTGGTAAAAGAAAAAAGTGAGCAAAAGCAACGCGGCATCCACCAGCAACGGAACTCCAATCAGAATCATCAGAGCGCGCAGCCAGCGATGCAGCGCCACCTGAGAAAGAGCAATCAAGTGAAGCGGACTCGGAAATAATCCCCCCACCACCCCCATCCCCGCGCCGAGTAAGAAAAGTTCCATGGCTCGTCGAACGTGCCTTGCGATATTAAGCAAGCCGGGTTGAAAAGAAAAGGACTCCTTCGATGCCGTGGGAGATGCAACTGGGGTGCGTCAACCGACCGCGGTGACTGCTCTCTTTTGTCGCCCTCCGGCCTTCGCACCCGGAATTGAAGCTGCATGGGTCCCCTGTTATAGTCGGTTCTTCGACGGACGGAATGGGATGGAGCGTGATACCGGCGCTGCTCGTTGGAGGCTGCCAGCATGGAAATCTATAAGAACTTCATTGATGGAGAGTGGGTTGATTCGCTAGGAAAAGATGTTTTCGAGAATATCAATCCTGCCGATACGCGGGAACCTCTGGGAGCGTTTCCGAGGTCCAGGGCCGAGGACGTCGAAGCGGCGGTGTCCGCTGCGGCCAAAGCCTACGCCCGTTGGCGGTTGGTCCCGCCGCCCAAGCGCGGAGAAATTCTGTGGCGTGCCGCCGAACTGCTGCGGGCTCGAAAGGAAGAACTGGCGCGCGAGATGACGCGCGAGATGGGCAAAGTTCTGGAAGAGGCTCGAGGGGATGTCCAGGAAGCCGTGGATATGGCCTTCTACATGGCCGGTGAAGGCCGCCGCCTGTTTGGGCAAACGACCACCTCCGAGCTTCCCAACAAATTTTGCATGTGCGTCAGAGCGCCTCTCGGACCGTGCGGACTGATTACGCCGTGGAACTTCCCCATGGCGATTCCCGCTTGGAAGATGATGCCCGCGCTCATTTGCGGGAACACGATGGTGCTCAAGCCGGCCGAAGACGCGCCGCTGTCCGCCTGGCATTTGGTCAGGATCCTCGAAGAGGTGGGTGTTCCCCGCGGAGTTGTCAACTTGGTCCACGGGTACGGCGAGGAAGCGGGAGCGCCGCTGGTGCGGGCGGAGGGTGTAAAGGCCGTTTCCTTTACCGGCTCGGTGCCGGTCGGCCGCGAGGTGGCGCAAGCCTGCGCCGGGTCGTTCAAGCGGCTGTGCCTCGAAATGGGTGGGAAAAATGTTATCGTGGTGATGGACGATGCCCGCCTGAATTTGGCAGTGGAAGGAGCGGTCTGGGGCGCCTTCGGGACCACCGGCCAGCGGTGCACGGCTTCCAGCCGCATCGTGGTCCACAAGGCCGTCTATCGAGAGTTCTCCGAGCGTTTGGTGGAGCAGGCCCAAAGGTTGAAGCTGGGCAACGGATTAGACCCGACCGTGCAGGTTGGTCCCCTTATCAACGAAGCCCAGCTTCGAACCGTGGAGCGCTATGTCGAGATGGGGCGGGCAGAAGGCGCGCGGTTGCTTTGCGGCGGTCATCGGGTGAGCGATGGCGAAAAGGCGCACGGATGGTTCTTTGCTCCGACGGCCTTTGGAGACTGCCAGCCCTCCATGCGCATTGCCCAAGAAGAAATCTTTGGCCCTGTGGTCACTTTGATTCCGTGCGACGATTTCGATCAGGCGCTGGAAATCGCCAACCAAGTTGTTTATGGCTTGTCGTCAGCGATTTACACGCGGGATGTCAACAAGGCTTTTCGCGCCTTGCGTGATATGGAAACGGGAATCTGCTACGTCAACGCGCCTACCATTGGCGCGGAAACTCATTTGCCCTTCGGCGGCACCAAGCAGAGTGGCAACGGCCACCGAGAAGCTTCCACTGCCGCGCTCGACTTCTACTGCGAATGGAAATCCATCTATATTGATTACAGCGACCGATTGCAGCGCGCTCAGATTGACACTTAGCCGGGAACCGGCGACTGCCCACAGACGCGCACACCCCAACGGCCGCTGTGACTTTCTCCAGCAGCGATCGAACGGATCGCGGCCCTACACCGTGTCTTCGATTGCGCCTCCAATTTTGCTCTCCCGAGACACTGAAGAATCCGGCCTCGCGTTTAGGGGTCACCCCGAGAGCCAATGTCCCGTGAGTTGAAAACACGCACCGTAATTGCTCACTGGACATGGCAGGCCCGGGGAGGTTTGCACAGCCTCCGATTTCACGGGCAACTTGACGGTACAGGGTGCGCCCCTTAAAATGGAGCATGGTTGCTTCCGCTGCCGAAGTGCTCTGAGGAGAAATGCTCGAAGGCACGATTCCAGAAGGTTTAACCTTCGACGACGTTCTTTTGTTGCCGGCGAAATCCGCCGTGCTGCCTTCCGAGGCGGACACCACAACCCGGTTCACCCGAAAAATTCGTCTGAATATCCCCATCGTCAGCGCGGCCATGGATACGGTCACGGAATCGCGTCTGGCCATTGCGCTGGCGCAGCAGGGCGGCATGGGCATCATCCACCGAACCATGCCGGCAGAGCGTCAGGCCTCCGAAGTGGACAAAGTGAAGCGCTCGGAAAGCGGCATGATTGTGGACCCTGTCACGATCGGTCCCCACCAGAAAGTATATGAAGCCCTCGAGATCATGAAAAAATACAAGATCTCAGGCGTGCCGGTGACCGAACACGGCAAATTAGTCGGCATCTTGACCAACCGCGATCTGCGCTTTGAGACGCGAACGGATTTGCCGGTCTCCAAGCTCATGACGAAAGAGCATCTGATTACCGTGCCGGTCGGCACTACGCTGGAGGAGGCGGAAAAGATCCTGCACCAGCACCGCGTGGAAAAGCTGTTGGTGGTGGACGGTGACTACAACTTAAAGGGCCTCATCACGGTCAAGGACATTCAAAAACGGCTTAAGTATCCGCGGGCCGCGAAGGATGAGCACGGTCGGCTGCGCGTGGGCGCGGCCGTGGGCGTGACCGGCGACTTTGTGGAACGCGCTCAAGAGCTGGCCCGGGCGCGCGTGGATGTGATTGTAGTGGACACGGCGCACGGCCATTCCGACCGCGTAATGGAAGCTATCCGAATTCTGAAACGAAAATTACCCGACCTGGAATTGGTGGCTGGCAACGTCGCAACGTTTCAAGGCGCCACCGACCTTATCCGGCTGGGCGTGGATGGCGTCAAGGTGGGCATCGGCCCTGGCTCGATCTGCACGACGCGGGTCGTTACCGGCGCGGGGGTCCCCCAAATCACGGCCATTGCGGAATCGGCCCGCGCCGCGCGCGAGGCAGACGTGCCGATTATTGCCGACGGAGGCATCAAGTTCTCGGGTGATATCACCAAGGCGCTTGCTGCCGGCGCCAGCGCCGTGATGATCGGAAGCTTGTTCGCCGGCACGGAAGAAAGCCCCGGCGAGACGATCCTTTACCAGGGAAGGACGTTTAAGTCTTACCGTGGCATGGGCTCGCTCGGCGTGATGAGCATTGGAGGCCGCGATCGCTACTTTCAGGAGAACGCCACGTCAAAGTTTGTGCCGGAAGGAATCGAGGGACGCGTGCCTTACAAAGGGCTGCTGGCGGAAATGGTGACTCAATTGGTCGGGGGGTTGCGCTCCGGCATGGGCTACTGCGGATGCGCCACCATTGCCGAACTCCAAAGCCAAGCCCGCTTTATCCGCATCACCGCCGCCGGCCTGCGGGAAAGTCACGTGCATGACGTGATTATCACCAAGGAGGCACCCAACTATCGCCTCGAATAACCATTTTCCCTCCGCCTCCCCTCCTCATCGAAGCGCCGCGCTGAAATGGTGGGGCATCACCTTCGCGTGGGCGGCCTTGATCTTTTACCTTTCCACGCGAACTTTTTCCTCCACGTTTTCGATCTGGCTTGAGGCGCAAATCCTCGCTTTATTGCACCTACACGTCGGCGCCGCCACGTTTAATCTGTTGCAATACTTGATGCGACGAAGCGCCCACTTGACCGTCTATGGCATCTTCGCCGTTTTTATTTATCACTCGCTAGCGGGAGAGAAGCGGCCGGCGTGGAGCTTCCGCCGAGCCGTGCTGAGCGTGCTGATCGCGGGGCTGTACTCGCTGACGGACGAATTCCATCAGAGCTTCGTCCCGGGGCGCAGCGCCTCCTTGCTCGATTGCGGGGTGGACACCGTGGGGGCGATCTTGGGCACCATCCTCGTGTATTTAAGCCGCGGCCTGTTGGTGCCCAAAGGTCCGTCGCCCAGCCCGGCTCCTGCAGAAATCAAGTAGATGAAAGCCGAAGGCTAAGATTCCTTTTCGTCTGAGGGCGGGCCGCCGGGTTCCGGTTGCGGCGCGGCCTGCTCGGCAGCCTTCTGACGGGCCTCCGCGCGCCGGGCACGGATTTCCGCGCGCTTCTGCAGAACGCCGGTTCCGACCAGCTCAAGAACGGCCACATCGGCACCGTCGCCCTTGCGCCATCCGGCGCGCGTGATGCGAGTGTAACCGCCGGGGCGGGTTGCATAGCGCGGCGCAATGTCTCCGAACAGCTTTTGCACGGCGGCCGGCGTCATGCAATAAGCGGCGGCCAGGCGTCGCGCATGCAGGTCGCCGCGCTTGCCCAGCGTGATGATCCGCTCGGCCAGGCGTCGCGCTTCTTTGGCCTTGGGAACGGTGGTCTCGATTCTCTCTTCGAGAATCAGCGAGGTCACCAAATTCCGCAACAGCGCCCGCCGATGCTCCGTATTGCGACTTAGCTTTCTTCCTTGATTTCGGTGGCGCATCGCTCAACCTTCACTCACGGCATTTCCGGACGGCGGAGGGGGAGGGGAGGGCGGAAGAGGATTCCCATGTTCATCGAACCTCATTCCCAAACTCAAGCCCATCGCCGTGAGGATTTCCTTGATCTCATTCAGCGACTTTCGACCGAAATTCTTGGTTTTCAGCATCTCTTGTTCGGTTTTCTGAACCAATTCGCGGATCGTCGTAATGTTGGCGTTTTTGAGACAATTGTACGACCGCACGGAAAGCTCGAGCTCCTCCACCGAGCGATCCAGATTCTCATTCCGTGCGGATGAAGGCCGTTCCTCCTGCGCGACCTCGGCGAGCGGCCCTTCGTCGAAGTTAACGAAAATCGTCAGATGATCCTTGAGAAGCTTGGCGGCCAGACCCACGGCATCCTGCGGCGTGACCGCCCCGTTGGTCCACACGTCCAAGGTCAGCTTGTCGTAGTCGGTCATTTGGCCCAACCGCGCAGCTTCCACGGTGTAATTCACTTTGCGGATCGGAGAGTGGACCGAATCCACGGGGATATAACCGATCGGCAAGTCCTCGTCAAAATTCTTTTCTGCGGAGACGTAACCGCGTCCATGCTTGACTCGCATCTCGACACGCAGCTTGCCGCCTTCACTCACCGTGGCGATGTAAGCATCCTTGTCGAGGATTTCAATGTCCGCATCTTCTTGAATCATGCGGGAGGTCACTTCGCCCGGCTGCTCCACTTCCAACACCAGCGTCTTCGGCCCCTCGTGATTCATCTTCAGCGGAATCTGTTTCAAATTGAGAATGATGTCCGTCGCGTCCTCGACCACTCCCGGGATGGGAGAGAATTCGTGCAGCACACCCTCGATTTTGACGGCGGTGACCGCAGCCCCCTCAATCGAGGACAGCAGAACCCGCCGAAGCGCGTTGCCGATGGTCGTGCCGAAACCGCGCTCGAACGGTTGAGCGACAAATTGGCCGTACTTATCGGTCAAGGTTTCGGTGTTAGGTGCCAGACGTTTGGGTTTTTGAAAGCCCTTCCACAGCATCGTGTTCTACCTCCCGAAGGCCCGATCGGGGGGCCTTCGCAGTTTACCGATTATTTCGAATAAAGCTCCACAATCATTTGTTCTTGAATGGGGAAGCCGATGTCTTCCCGTTTGGGAAGCGAAAGCACCTGGGCTTTGAGCGCGGCGCGGTCAAAGTTAAGCCAGGGGGGAACGCCGCGGTTGCCGGCCAAGTCCAGGGCCCGCAGAATCGTCGCGTTCTCGCGGCTGCCTTCCCGAACCATAATCTCCTCACCCACGGAAACTTGGAAGGAAGGAATGCTGACCTTCTTCCCGTTCACGGCGACGTGGCCATGGCGGACCAACTGCCGCGCCTCGGCACGAGAGGTGGCCCAGCCGAGCCGATAGACAACGTTGTCCAGCCGCCGCTCCAGCATCAGCAGCAGGTTCTCACCGGTCACTCCCTTCATCCGGCTGGCTTTTTCAAAATAATTCCGAAACTGATCCTCCAGGATCTGATAGAGCCGACGAACCTTTTGCTTTTCGCGCAGTTGCACTCCATAGCCGACGGGCTTCGGCCGCCGAGATTTCCCATGCTGGCCGGGAGGGAAGTTACGCTTTTCAATGGCGCATTTATCCGTCAAGCACCGCTGCCCCTTCAGGAACAGCTTCTGACCTTCCCGACGGCACAGCCGACAAACTGCTTCTCGATACCTTGCCAAACGATCCTCCCCGCACTCAGTCTAAAATTGAGGAAGCGAGAGCGCTCATGCTCGTTGACCACCCTGCTCTCCCACTCCGTTTCTTGTCATCAGATGACCCTTTGAGAACCCTCAACCTCACACGCGGCGTCGCTTGGGTGGGCGGCAACCATTGTGGGGAATGGGGGTCACATCCTTGATGCTGCGCACTTCCAGGCCCGCCGACGCCAACGCGCGAATGGCGGATTCGCGTCCAGCCCCCGGGCCTTTGACGCGCACCTCTACTGAGCGCATGCCGTGGTCGCGCGCCAGGCTGGCCGCCCGCGCCGATGCCTGCTGAGCCGCAAACGGTGTTCCCTTCCGCGAACCCTTAAAGCCCAGCGAGCCGGCGCTTGTCCAGCAGACAATGCGGCCTTCCGGATCGGTAATGCTCACCATCGTGTTATTAAACGTTGCGCGAATATGAACGGTCCCGTGCGGAATAACGCGCCGCTCTTTCTTCTTGAATGTCTTCTTTTTGCCTGGTTTGGCTGTTCCCTTCGCCATATCCCTCCGTCATGGGCGCGACCGTCGTGGGGTCGCTTCACTTTTTGTTCCGTTAGGTTTTCGCCGTGGCTCGCTTCTTATTGGCAATGGTTCCTTTGCGAGGTCCCTTCCGAGTTCGGGCGTTGGTGTGGGTGCGCTGGCCTCTCACGGGGAGGTTACGCCGATGCCGCATCCCTCGATAGGAGCCAATTTCAATCAGACGCCGGACGTTGAGCCCAATCTCCTTGCGTAAATCTCCTTCCACCCCGCCTTCTTCCTCGATAATCCGGCGGATGTGATTGATCTCCTCATCCGTCAAGTCTTGCACCTTTTTGTTCGGGTCCACGCCGGCGCGCGCCAGGATCGAAAGCGACCTGGCCCGACCGATACCGTAAATGTACGTTAAGCCAATTTCGGCACGCTTCTTGATGGGTAAGTCCACGCCGGCTATTCTCGCCATGCTTCCACCTCCTGACCGCCGCAGCCTGCGCCAGAACTCTGTTATCGGTTCGGCAGGCCGGCGTTCCGCTGAGCTTTTCCGTCTATCCTTGCCGCTGCTTGTGTTTCGGGTTCTCGCAAATCACCCGCACCACACCCGCCCGGCGGACAATCTTGCACTTGGCGCAAATCTTTCGTACTGAGGAGCGTACTTTCATCCTTCTCCTTGCCGACGCGCAGGTGCCGCCCTTCGCGCCGCTGTTCCAATGTCGCTTCGCCCTACTTATATCGGTAAACGATCCGACCTCGCGTCAAATCGTAAGGCGAGAGCTCGACGGCCACTTTGTCTCCGGGAAGAATTCGAATGAAATTTTTCCGCATCTTGCCGGAAATATGAGCCAGCACTCGGTGCTTGTTTTCAAGTTCCACGCGAAACATAGCATTCGGGAGCGGCTCGATGACGGTCGCCATGACCTCAATTGCTTCTTCTTTAGCCATACACCTACTTCACTGTAATCAGACCGCGTCAGATTCGGGTCAAAATTTCGGGCCCGTTCCGGGTTACGGCCACCACATCCTCGAAATGAGCGGAATAGGAGCCGTCCACGGTCAACGCGGTCCAATGATCGTCCGCCACGCGCATAGCATAATCGCCGGCGTTGACCATCGCCTCAATCGCCACCACCATGCCTTCTTTCAAAGCCGGTCCGTGACCCGGACGACCAAAATTCGGCACTTGCGGTTCCTCGTGGAGCTGGCGGCCAATGCCGTGCCCGCACAAATCCCTCACCACCGAAAACCCATGACGCTCCACGTGACGCTGAATGGCCGCGGAAAGGTCTCCCACTCGATGGCCCAACCGCGCCTCTTCAATGGCCAGCGCGACCGATTCCTTCGTAACCTGGAGCAGCTTCTTCAGCGACTCAGAAATTTCACCGACGGGCACCGTCAGTGCAGCATCCGAGTAGTATCCGTCTATCACCACGCCAAGGTCGAGTCCAACAATATCGCCTTCCCGCAACCGGCGATGGGAGGGAATGCCATGCACAATCTCGTCGTTCACCGAAGTGCACAGGCAGTTGGGATAACCCCGGTAGCCTTTGAAGGCCGGTTGCGCGCCGAACTCTTGAAGTCGCCGCTCCACAAACCGGTCCAGCTCCAGCGTGGTCACGCCGGGCCGCACGAGCTGCGCCGTCTCCGTCAAGACCTGACGTGTCACCCGTCCGCTCTGCCGCATTTTTTCGATTTCCGCCGCTGATTTGCATACGATCATGCGTCTCTTAAAAACCGGACCAACTCCTGAGCAATAGCTTCGGGGTCGCGGTTGCCGTCCACCGAGTGCAAAACCCCTCTCCTTTTATAATAGTCAATCAAAGGCGACGTGTCACGTTCGTAGGCCGCCAGCCGATGGCGAATAGCCTCCTCGTTGTCATCGGCGCGCGCGATCAACCGAGCGCCATCGCGGTCGCAAACGGAGTTGCGGGCGGGCGGGTTCAACTCCAAATTGTATGTCGTTCCGCATACCGGGCAGGTCCGCCGACCCCTCAGCCGCTTCATTAAAAGCTCCGGCTTGACTTGTAGGTTCAAGACCTGCAACGGCTGGCCTCCTTGATCCAACAACCCGTCCAGAAAGCGGGCCTGAGCGACGGTTCGTGGAAAACCATCCAGAATGAATCCCTTTGCACAGTCGGCTTGGCCGATCCGGTCCGCTACGATGCGGCACATCACCTCGTCCGGCACCAGTTCGCCCGCTTCCATCTTCTCTTTCGCTGCCTGACCCAACGCCGAGCCGCTGGCGACAGCCTGGCGCAGTATTTCTCCGGTTGAAATATGCGGAATTCCGAATGCTTCCGCCACCTTGTGAGCTTGGGTTCCCTTGCCGGCTCCCGGCGCGCCCAAGAAAACCAAAGCGTGGGACTTCATAAGGTCCCCCCATCGGCTCAGGAGGCAGCACGACGTCCCCTCACGCGACCCTTCTTCAAAAAGCCTTCGTAGTGCCGCATGATCAGTTGAGCTTCCACCTGTTGGATCGTGTCCATCGCCACCCCCACGACAATCAGCAGGGAGGTGCCGCCAAAATAAAAGTTCAGGTTGAGGCCGTGGAGCATCCATCCCGGCATGTGCGCATCAAACCACGCGCCTCCCAGCCACGTCGGCAGATCGTTCAGCCGCAGGCCGGCGATCATGGCATCGGGAATCCAGGCGATGATGGCCAAATAAATTCCGCCTACCCAAGTGATTTTGGTCAAAATTTCGTCCACATAATCGGCCGTTCGCTTGCCCGGCCGAATGCCGGGGATAAACCCGCCTTGTTTGCGGATGTTATCCGCCACATCGTCCGGGTTGTAGATAATGGAAAGATAAAAGTGCGCGAAGAAGACGATGAGCAAAAGGTAGGTGAGCTCATAAAGCGGCTCTCCAAATTGGAAAGCACTCCCAAACCAACCGAGCGCCTTGCCCATGACCCCGGTTTTCCCAAAGAACAGGCCAATGGTTTGTGGAAACGTCAGCAGCGACACGGCGAAAATGATGGGCATGACGCCGCCGCTATTCACCTTGAGCGGCAGATGCGTGGAAACGCCGCCCAAAACCTTGCGACCGACGACTCGCTTGGCGTACTGAATCGGGATGCGCCGCTCGCCGCGCTCCACCAAAACAATGAACGCCACAATCACCAGCATGAAGGCCAACAACACCAGAAAGAGCGGAAAGCTCCACACATGCGTGACAAACAGGTTCTGATAAATGTCGCCAATGGCGCTCGGCATTCGATCCACGATGCCCGCAAAGATCAACAACGAGGCGCCGTTCCCGATGCCCCGCGCCGTGATCTGCTCACCCAGCCACATCACGAACACTGCCCCGGTGGTGAGCGTGACCACGGTGGTGAAAATAAATCCCGGCCCCGGATGAATCACCAGCGGCATCTGCGCCGTGGTTTGTCGTTCCAGGGCAATGGCAATCCCCAATCCTTGGAAAATTCCCAACCCGACCGTCAGCCACCGCGTGTACTCCGTGATTTTCTTTTGTCCGAGCTCGCCTTCCTTCTGCAGTTTCTCGATCGTCGGTGAAACGACTCCGAGCAACTGCATGATGATGGACGCGGTAATGTACGGCATGATGCCCAGGGCGAACACGGTCAGCCGCCCCAGGCTGCCGCCGGAAAACATGGACAGCAAGCCAAACAGGGTTCCCCCCAGTTGGCTGAAGGCTTGGGCCAAAACCGCTGAGTTGATGCCGGGCGTGGGAACAAACGCTCCCAGGCGATACACCGCCAGGATCAGAAGAGTAAACGTGATCCGCCTCCGCAGGTCTGGAATCTCGGTGAGGCTTTTGAGATTCTCCATCATGCGGGGATGACCTCAACTTTGCCGCCGGCTTTCCGGATCTTCTCGATGGCCGACCGGGAAAAGCGGTGAGCGTGAATTTCCAAAGGTTGCTGGAGTTCACCCTCCCCGAGAATTTTCAACCCATCATGGAGGCGACGGAGGATGCCGCGCTTTTGCAAAAGTTCCGGAGTAACTTTTTCGGTGGGATTGAACTGCGCGAGATCCGATAAGTTGAGAATGGCAAACCGCTTTTTGAAAATGTTGGTGAAGCCTCGCTTGGGCAGCCGGCGATGTAGCGGCATCTGGCCGCCTTCAAACCCCGGCCGCAGGCGCGATCCGGCCCTCGAACGCTGCCCCTTGGAGCCACGCGTGGCCGTCTTGCCGTGTCCTGAGCCCATGCCTTGCCCAATCCGCTTGGGCCTCTTGTGAGCCCCGCGCGGGGGACGAAGCGTTCCAATGTGCAGCGCCATGATGAGTTACTCTTGATCCTTTGGATTATTTTCGACCCCGCTCATTCCGGGCGAATTATTCGAGGCCCCCTCGACGGCCGTCACCGCCGTCGAGGCTGCGGGTTTCTTTCTCTTCGGCGCGGTGGGAGATGCCGCCGTAGAGGAGTCGGTCGTCAGCCTTCGCGCCGCTTCCGACGCGGCAGCTTCGGCCGGCTTCACTGCTGGAGGCTCGGCCGGCGCCGTTTCGTCTTTGGGTTCGGAAAGAAGAATCACATACTCCGCGCTCGAAACCTTCGACGGGTTACCCTGGCGCTCCACCACCCGAACCAGATGCGGAATCTTCGCTACCAAGCCTCGAATCTGCGGCGTGTCAGGGCGCTCGACCACTTGGTGCAGGCGTCGCAACCCGAGACTGCGAACCATTTCCTTCTGCCGGCGCGGAAACCCTATGCCGCTCCGCACCCATTCAATGTAAAGGGATTTTTTCGTTTCCGCCACGATCCCGCCCTCGACTAAATTTCCTCCGTTGCCTTGCCGCGCCGTGCCGCCACTTCCGCCGCATCGCGCAAGCTAAGGAGCGCCGCCATCGTCGCCTTCACCACGTTGTGGGGGTTGGTGGTCCCCAGCGATTTAGTCAGGACATTCTGGATGCCCGCCATTTCAACGACGGCTCGCACCGTGCCTCCCGCAATCACTCCTGTTCCCTCCGGGGCCGGCTTGAGCAGCACCTTCCCAGAACCAAAATGGCCAACCACCATGTGGGGAATCGTTGGACCGCTGAGATGAACTTTCTTCAGGGATTTTTTGGCCGCTTCAATGCCTTTCCGAATCGCCATCGGCACTTCACGCGCTTTCCCTGTTCCGTAACCCACGTAGCCGGCCCCGTCCCCGACCACCACCAAGGCGGAGAAGCTGAGGTTTTTACCTCCCTTCACCACCTTCGTGACGCGATTGATAGAAACGACCTGATCCTTCAACTGGAGCGAATTGGGGTCCACACCCACGCCCAAAGGAAACCTCCCTCCGAACCAATCAAAACTTCAAACCCCCGGCGCGCGCTTCCTCCGCCAGAGCTTTGACCCGACCGTGGTAGGCGTAACCTCCCCGGTCGAACACCACTTTTTCGATGCCTGCCGCCCGGGCCCGGGCCGCCAAAATTTTTCCAATTTCGCGGGCCGCCGCCAAGTTGCCCCCTGACTTGAGCACCGGGCGAATCTCCTTGTCGAGCGAGGAAGCGGAAACCAGAGTGTGCCCTCGCTCATCATCCACAATCTGCGCATAGATGTGTTGCAGCGATCGAAACACGTTCAATCGCGGCGCATTCCCGCAGCCTCGCGGGCGCACACGCCGATGAATTTTCTGCCGACGCAGATTTTTGGAGGTTCGCTCAATCATGGTTCGCGCTCCCAAGCGCGTGGGACGGCTTAGGCCTTCGCCGCTCCTCCGGCCGCCGCTGCCGCTTTGCCCACCTTCTTCTTAAGTCGTTCACCAGTATAGCGGATGCCCTTGTTCTTATAAGGATCGGGCGGACGCAGGCCGCGAATCTTGGCCGCCACCGCCCCCACAAGCTGTTTGTCCGCGCCGCTCACCACCAGGTGAGTCTGCTTCTCCACGCTAATCGAAATCCCGTCGGGGATCGAAAACTCAATTGGATGTGAGTAGCCCAACGTCAACATCAAGGTCTTTCCCTTAAGCTCCGCGCGATAGCCGATGCCGACAATATCCAGGTGCTTTTCGAAGCCCTTCGTCACCCCCTCGACCGCGCTGGCCAGCAGGCTGCGAGTCAGGCCGTGCAGGGCGCTCAACTCCTCCCCTTGCCGCGTGGTCACCAAGTGGCCATCCTTCCTCTCCACCTGAATGCCAGAGGGTACCGGAACCTGAAGCCGCCCCTTGGGCCCTTCGACGCGCACCGAGGATCCGGCCATCTCCACCTTAACCCCGGTCGGCACTTCAATCGGCTTTCCGCCAATTCTCGACATACAAGGACTTCCCTACTCAATGTTGCAAAGAATCTCCCCGCCTACTCTCGCCCGCCGTGCGGCCTTGCCCGTCATCACTCCCCGGGGCGTGGTCAAGATGTTGATGCCGAGCCCGCCCAGGACGCGAGGTATCTCCCGTGCCCCCACATAAACGCGCCGGCCGGGGGTCGAAACCCTTTCCAGACGGGTGATAACACTTTGGCTATTGGCATCGTACCGCAGGAAGATTCTCAATATTTTCTTTTTGCCTTCTTCGGCAACCTTGAAGTTGCTGATATAGCCTTCTTCCTTCAGGATTCGGGCCACTTCCACCCTGAGCTTGGAAGACGGCATCTCAACCCGTTGCAGGCGGGCGCGCAGCCCATTCCGCATTCGCGTTAACATATCGGCAACCGGATCACTGACCGCTGACATATCACTCCTCAAAACCAGACTGAACGAGTTTCGCTGCCTCTCGCCGACGCTCCTCTACCAACTTGATTTGATGACTCCGGGGATGTCTCCCCGCAGCGCCAGTTGGCGGAAGCAAAGTCGGCACATCTGAAACTTGCGGAGATAGCCGCGAGGCCGTCCACAGATTTTGCACCGATTCCGATGCCGGATCTTGAACTTGGGTTTGCGAACCAACTTGGCCATCTGGGAAGTTCGAGCCACCGCTTTAACCTCCTGAACCTTCACTCGGCTTGGCCGCTGCCGCCATGCGGCGCTGACCGTCCACGCGGAAAGGCATGCCCAGATGCCGCAACAGCGCCAGCCCCTCGGCGTTTGTCCGCGCATCCGTGACAATGGTAACGTTCATGCCTTTCAGCTTTTCCACTTTCGAGTAATCTACTTCCGGGAACACCAACTGGTCGTGCAGCCCCAGGGTATAGCTGCCCCGCCCGTCGAAGGCGCGCCCCGACAAGCCCCGAAAGTCGCGCACGCGCGGCAGGGCCACGTTGACCAAACGATCGAAAAACTCGTACATGCGGTCTCCCCGCAACGTGACCATCGCGCCAATGGGCATGTTTTTGCGCAATTTGAAGTTGGCGATGGATTTGCGCGCTCGCGTAATCACGGGCTTTTGCCCGGTAATCTGCGCCAGCTCCCGCGTGGCCGCGTCCAAAAGCTTGGCGTTCTGGATGGCCTCCCCCAGCCCCATATTCACCACAATCTTGCGGAGCCGAGGCACCGCCATCGGATTCCGGTAACCAAATTCTTTTTGAAGCGCCGGAACCACTTCTTTTTGAAACCGCTCTTTCAGCCTTGGTGTCATACCCAATAGTAGATTTCTCGGCTCACGCCCGCTCTCATTAAACGTCCAAAATCTTCCCGCACTTGGAACACTGCCGAACCTTGGTTCCTTTTTCGCCGCCCGCCTTGCGCTGGTGACGCACCCGCGTGGGGCCGCATTCGCTGCAAATCAGGGCCACGTTGGAGACGTCAATCGGCCCTTCCTTATCCAAAATCCCGCCTCGAATCTGCTTGGCCGGATTGGGCCGCGTGTGCCGCTTAAGGATGTTGACATGTTCCACATAAACCACCCGTCGCCGCCGATCCACTTCGAGCACGCGCCCGGTGCGGCCCCGATCGCGTCCCGCGATGACCTGCACCTGATCGTTTTTGCGAATGTCGAGACTCCGACCCATTAAAGAACCTCTGGCGCCAGCGAGACAATCTTGAGAAACTTCTTTTCGCGCAACTCTCGGGCCACGGGCCCAAACACGCGCGTTCCCACCGGCTCGCCAGCATCGTTAATCAGCACCGCCGCGTTTTCGTCAAAACGGATGTAGCTGCCGTCGCGCCGCCGTTGTTCTTTCCTCATCCGAACGATGACGGCTTTGACCACTTTCCCCTTGGGCACGGCGCTTTCCGGCGTGGCCTCCTTGACCGACGCGGTAATCACATCTCCCAACCCCGCCTGCAAACCCACGTCTCCTCCCAGCGGCAGGATGCAGGAAAGCTTGCGCGCCCCGGAATTATCGGCGACCTGCAAGATGGTCCGCATTCCAATCATGCGATTCCCTCCGCCACCGGCGCCGTCGAGCTGGTCTTCGACACCACCTCCACCACTCGCCAGCGCTTCCGACGGCTCAATGGCCGAGTCTCTTCAATCCAGACCCAGTCGCCCGGCCGGCACTCGCTCTTTTCATCGTGAGCCAGAAATTTCTTTGACCGACGCACGACCTTCTTGTAGAGGGGGTCCAAAAACTGGCGCTCAACGGTCACCACGACCGTTTTCTGCATTTTGTTGCTGGTCACCTGACCGATTTTCTTTTGCCTGCGTTTTTGCATCGTGGTTTGCTCTTGGAGCCTCACCCCTCGTCTTAGGACGACGGGGCCTGCCGCGCCGACCGAGCCCGCTCCCGCGCAACCGTCTTGACGCGCGCTATCCCTTTCTTTAATTCTCGCATGACCGCCAGGACGTCCGTTTGGCCACCTGCATACTGGAACCGCAGCCGCAACAGCCGTTCTGAAAAGTCGCGGCCGGCCACCGCCAGTTCTTCCTCGGTCCATTCCCGCATCTTTTCTGCCGGCCACTTCCACTTCTTGTCTTTGTCGAGTTTGACCGCCATACCCTAAACTCCGCTTCCTGCCGTTGCCCGGGCAACGAATTTGGTCGGAAGGGGCAACTTGTGACTGGCCAAGGCAAACGCCTGGCGTGCTTCAGCTTCCGTCACGCCCTCCAGCTCAAACAAAATGCGTCCCGGTTTCACCACCGCCACCCAAAACTCCGGCGCTCCCTTGCCCTTTCCCATGCGCGTTTCCGCCGGTTTTTTGGTGACCGGCTTGTCCGGGAAGATGCGAATAAAGGGAGGCTTTCCGCCTCGCTTGATGGAGCGCGTGATGGCAATGCGGCAGGCTTCAATTTGCCGATCGGTAATCCAGCCCGGCTTGATCGCCTTCAGGCCAAAATCCCCGAAGGCCAGCGTCGAGCCGCGCCACGCCATCCCGCGCATCCGTCCGCGCTGTTGTTTGCGAAACTTCACCTTGCTCGGCATCAACATAAGATGGGCCTCATGGCTGGCTGGCTGCCGGCGTTTCCGGCTTCCGCTTCTCCTGCAAAATTTCGCCGTTATAAATCCAGCACTTCACGCCGATCATCCCGTAGGTCGTCATCGCTTCGGCAAGACCGAAATCAATATCCGCCCGCAAGGTGTGCAGCGGGAGTCGGCCTTGCAGATACCATTCCGAGCGCGCAATTTCCGCCCCGTTGAGCCGTCCTCCCACCCTCACCTTGATGCCCTTGCATCCAAATCGCAGCGCCGAGTCCACAGCCTTGCGCATGGCGCGGCGAAACGCCACCCGCTTTTCCAATTGCAGGGCGATGGATTCCGCCACCAGTTGCGCATTCAACTCGGGCCGATGGACCTCTTGAATGTTGATGGGCAGCACCTCGCGTCCGGTCTTTTTCTGAATCTCCTGGCGCAGTCGGTCAATCTCCGCGCCCTTGCGCCCAATGATGATGCCCGGCCGCGCCGTGTAAATCGCAATCTTGAGCTTGTTGCCCGGCCGCTCAATTTCCACCGAGGCCACGCCCGCACTCTTCAACTGCTCCTTGAGTTGCCGCTTGAGCTTCAGATCCTCGTGCAGCAGCTCGGCATAACCCTTTTTCGCAAACCAGCGCGATTTCCAGGTCTTGTTGTAGCCTAAGCGAAAACCGTACGGATGAACCTTCTGTCCCAATGCTTGCCTCCTCGACCCAACTCCAGAAAACCCGGGCTTCACTTCTCCGGTGAACTCACCACCACCGTGATGTGGCTGGTGCGTCGCTGATAACGATACGCTCGGCCTTGGGGCGCGGGCCGTATGCGTTTGGCCCGCGGACCTTCGTTGACGTAGGCTCGCTTCACCACCAGTTCCTCCACATCCACCGTCTCGGACTTCTGCTCGGCGTTGGCAATGGCGGCGTGCAGCACTTTCATGACTTCTTCGGTCACGCGCTTTTTGGTGAACCGCAAAGTATTCATGGCATCGCCCACCCGCTGGCCGCGGATCAAATCCACCACCAGCCGGGCCTTCTGTGGTGACACTCGAAGGTATTTTGCCGTCGCCCTTGCTTCCGCCATAGTTTTTCGGTTCCGTCCTCCGCTTTAGCTCGCCGAACCCGCTGCTGGGGCCGCCGGCTTCGGTGCCGTTGCGCCGGCCGCCGGCGGGGGCGCGGCAGCAGCAGCCCGTTCCGCCGCCACCTTCACGCTGTGTCCCTTAAAGGTTCGCGTGGGGGAGAATTCTCCCAGCTTGTGCCCCACCATGTTCTCCGTGACATAGACGGGAATGAACTTCTTCCCATTGTGGACGGCAATGGTATGGCCTACCATTTCCGGCACGATGGTGGAGCGTCGTGACCACGTCTTGACCACTTTCTTTTCAAAACGTCGGTTGAGCAGCTCGATTTTTTTCATCAAGTGCTCATCCACAAACGGTCCTTTCTTGAGCGATCGCCCCAACGCCTTCCTCCTTATTTCTTCTCTCGCCCCTTGACAATAAACCGATCCGTCCGCTTGTTGTGCCGTGTCTTGTAGCCTCGCGTCGGCTGCCCCCACGGCGTTACCGGATGGCGTCCACCGGAGGTTTTGCCTTCGCCGCCGCCGTGCGGATGATCCACCGGGTTCATGGAGACGCCTCGGTTAGTGGGGCGAATGCCCAGCCAACGCTTTCGTCCCGCTTTGCCGATCGAGATATTTTCGTGATCCACATTGCCAATTTGGCCAATCGTCGCCATGCAGTCCACATGCAACTGTCGCACTTCGCCCGACGGCAATCGCAGTTGGGCGTAATCTCCCTCTTTGGCCAGCAACTGCGCGCTCCCACCTGCGCCTCGCACCAGTTGCCCTCCCTTGCCCGGTCGCAACTCCAGGTTGTGCACCAACGTGCCCACGGGAATGTTTTTTAAGGGCAGCGCATTGCCCGTCATAATGTCGGCCTCGGGGCCTGAAATCACGGAGTCCCCCACCTTAAGCCCCTGCGGATAGAGAATGTATCGCTTCTCCCCGTCCGCGTAACTGAGCAAGGAGATGAAGGCCGAGCGGTTAGGGTCATACTCAATCGTCTCAACGCGCGCCGGAATGCCGGTTTTATCCCGGCGAAAATCAATCACCCGATAGCGCCGCTTATGCCCGCCGCCCCGATGCCAGATGGTAATCTCACCGCGGTTGTTGCGACCCGAAATGCGCCTTTTCGGCTCGAGCAGCGGCTTATGCGGCTTGGAGGTGGTCAGCTCTTCAAACGTCAGCGACGTTTGAAAGCGCCGCGTTTCCGTGTAGGGGCGGTAGGTTTTGATCGCCATAGGCTGCTTCTTTCGGCTCTTAGGCCGTTTCCACGTATTCGGGCAGTTTGGTCCCCGCCTTCACCTTCACGTAAGCTTTCTTCCAATCGGGCCGTTTGCCGGACCGTGTCCCTCGTCTTCGAACCTTGCCCGGAAAGTTCGCCGTATGCACGGATTCAATCTTGCCTTGAAGGTCTTTGAAGGCCTCTTCCACGGCTTCTCGGATTTCCACCTTGGTGGCGTGCGGGTCCACGCGAAAGCACAGCGTGCGTGCGCGCTCCTTCACGTCCACGCTCTTTTCCGTCACGATGGGCTGCCGCAAAATCTGGTAGGGATTTCTTTTCATCGCAGCGACTCCTGCAACCGGAGGAGCGCCGGCTCGCAAATCAACAGCCGGTCATGGCTCAGCACATCGTAGGCATGGAGTTCGTGGTGCCGCGCCAAATCGCAGCCTTCAAGATTGCGCGAGGAGAGCTCCAGGTTGCGATCGGCTCGGTCGTGGACAATCAAGACCTTTCGGCCTACCTCCAGCTTCTTCAGCGCTGTGGCGAAAACCTTCGTCTTGGGTTCCTCCACCTTCCATGCGTCCACCACAATCAGCTTATTCTCCTGGTACTTGGCCGCCAGCGCCGACCGCAGCGCCCCCGCCAAAACCTTCTTCGGCAGGCGAATGGTGTAATCGCGCGGTTTAGGGCCGTGGGCAATCGAGCCGTGCCGCCACAGGGAGCTGCGAATGCTGCCAACTCGCGCTCGCCCGGTTCCTTTTTGCCGCCATGGCTTCTTTCCGCCGCCCGAAACCTCGCCGCGCGTCTTCGTCGAGTGCGTGCCCGCCCGCCGACTCGCAAGATAGGCTCGAGTGGCCTCCCACAGAAGGCTTGGGTTGGGCTTCGCCGCAAACACTTCATCGGCCAGTTCCAAGTCCTTCACCTTCTGACCTTCAAGATTTTTCACTTCAATGGTCGCCATAGCCGTTACCGCGTTTCGCTTTCCTTGCGCCGTCTAAGCGGGGCGCGCCGCCGCCTTGTGCGGTGCGCGCGCCTTGCGCACAATGACGTAGCCACCCTTGGGCCCGGGAACCGCGCCTTCCACCAGCAAAGCGTTCTCCTCCGGCAGTACTTGAACCACGCGCAGGTTGCGCACGGTCACCCGATCCGTACCCATGTGCCCGGCGGCCCGCATGCCCTTCAGCACTCGCGATGGAAACGCCGACGCGCCAATGGATCCGGGAGCGCGATGAAACATAGAACCGTGCGACGCTCCGCCCCCGCCAAAATGGTGCCGCTTGTGAAACCCCGCGAACCCGCGCCCCTTGGAGGTGCCAATCACGTCCACCCGCTCTTCGGCCTTGAAAATGTCCGCCAACACTTTGTCCCCGAGGTTCACTTCGGCGCCGCTGTCCGTCAGCCGAACTTCGCGCAGAAACCTAACCGGATTGGCTGCCGCCTTCTTGAAGTGTCCTTCCGCAGCCTTGCTCAGTCGCCTCGGCCCGGGAAGCTCCACCAAGCCGAGTTGCACCGCTTCATAGCCGTCCCGCTGCGCCGTCTTTCTCTGAATCACGATACAGGGGCCAGCCTTCAGGACCGTCACGGGAACCACGTCCCCGTTCTCGCGGAAGACCTGCGTCATCCCGACTTTTTTGCCCAAAATTGCGCTCACCATCTAAACCGCTCCGCCCGTCTTAGCAGCGTTTTCCAAGCGCCGCGCACAGAGGCCTTACTTCGTATGCTCTTTGCCGAAAGCCTTGATTTCAATATCCACGCCCGCCGGCAAATCCAGCTTGGTCAGGGCGTCAATCGTCTGTGCGTTCGGCTCCAGAATATCCACCAGCCGCTTGTGGGTCCGGATCTCAAACTGTTCGCGCGACTTCTTATCCGTGTGCGGGGACCGAAGCACGCAATACTTGTTGACGACGGTCGGCAACGGCACCGGACCCGCCACCTCGGCCCCCGTCCGCCGCGCCGTGGAGACAATCTCCGCCGCGGATTGGTCCAGCACACGGTGATCGTAGCCCTTCAGCCGAATTCGGATTTTCTGATGCAGCATCAATCCCCACTCACTTCAAGATTTCGGTGACGCTTCCGGCGCCGACCGTGTGGCCGCCCTCGCGAATGGCGAACCGCAGCCCTTTCTCCATCGCAATCGGCGTAATCAGCTCGATCTCCAAGCTCACGTTGTCCCCCGGCATCACCATCTCCGTCCCGCTCGGCAGCGTCGCCACCCCCGTCACGTCCGTCGTCCGAAAATAAAACTGCGGCCGATACCCCGTGAAAAACGGCGTGTGCCGACCCCCCTCTTCCTTCGTCAAAATGTACGTCTCCGCCTTGAACTTCGTGTGCGGCGTAATCGAACCCGGCTTCGCCAGCACCATCCCCCGCTCTACCTCGTCCTTCTCCGTCCCCCGCAACAACACCCCAATGTTGTCCCCCGCCTGCCCTTCGTCCAATAGCTTGCGGAACATCTCTACCCCCGTCACCACCCGCTTGAACGATTCCGGCCGCAACCCCACAATCTCCACTTCCTCCCCCACCTTCACCCGACCTCGCTCCACCCGCCCCGTCACCACCGTCCCCCGCCCGCTGATACTGAAAATGTCCTCTACCGGCATCAAAAACGGCTTCTCAATCTCCCGCTGCGGCAACGGAATGTAGGTGTCCACCGCCTCCATCAACTCCAAAATCGACTTCTCCCACTTCGCGTCGCCTTCCAGCGCCTTCAGCGCCGAACCCCGAATCACCGGTATCTTGTCCCCAGGAAATTGATACTTGCTCAATAACTCC
Organism: Acidobacteriota bacterium; assembly: GCA_021838785.1. Lineage (GTDB taxonomy): Bacteria > Acidobacteriota > Terriglobia > UBA7540 > UBA7540 > JAKCCV01. The sequence goes on from JAKCCV010000009.1 coordinate 77,573, forward strand.
CGTACCTCTACCTCCACCAACTCCAATAGCTCCGGATCCTCCACCGCGTCGCACTTGTTCAAAAACACCACAATGTAGGGCACATTCACCTGCCGCGCCAATAGCACGTGCTCCCGCGTCTGCGGCATCGGCCCGTCGGTCGCCGCCACCACCAAAATCGCCCCGTCCATCTGCGCCGCCCCCGTAATCATGTTCTTGATGTAGTCGGCGTGCCCCGGACAGTCCACGTGCGCATAGTGCCGGTTCTTCGTCTCGTACTCCACGTGCGCAATCGCTATCGTGATCCCCCGCGCCTTCTCCTCCGGCGCGTTGTCAATCGAATCAAACGGCCGAAACTGAATCTTCGGATTCGTCTTCGACAGCACCTTCGTGATCGCCGCCGTCAGCGTCGTCTTGCCGTGATCAATGTGCCCAATCGTCCCGATGTTCATGTGCGGCTTCGAACGATCAAATTTTTCCTTCGCCATATCTCCTCGCTCGATAGGGGAGCTGCAGCTTGCCCGGTCCCCGAATGAGAACTGCTCGCTTACTTAGCCACAGGCTTTCCTTGAACCCTGGCCACCACCTCCGCCTCAACCTCCGAGGGCGTCGGCTCGTAGCGCAGGAAGTGCATCGTGTAACTCGCCCGACCCTGAGTGCGCGATCGCAGGTCGGTCGCGTAGCCGAACATCTCCGCCAGCGGCACCGTGGCGCGGAGAATCTGCGTCGAGCCACGCTTCTCCATGCCCTCAATCCGCCCTCGGCGCGCGCTCAAATCGCCCAAAACGTCTCCCATATATTCTTCCGGAACCACTACTTCAACCTTCATCACCGGCTCGAGCAGCACGGGCTTCCCCTTGGCCGCCGCTTCCTTAAAGCCTATCGAGGCCGCGATTTTGAACGCTATTTCGGAGGAGTCCACTTCGTGGTAGGACCCATCCATCAGCGCGACCCGAATCCCCGTCATCTCGTAGCCGGCCAACACGCCGCCTTCCATCGCCTCGCGCACCCCGGCAAAAACCGCCGGAATGTATTCTCGAGGCACCACGCCGCCCACAATTTCATCGAGAAACAGCAGATTCAAATCGGGGTCGAATTTGTTGGTTGATTTCTTTTTGGTTAGATCAGCGATCAAGGCGGGGTCCGGATGCGGGAGGGGGTCTAGGCGCAAGAACACGTGGCCATACTGCCCTCGCCCGCCCGTCTGACGAATATATTTGCCTTCGGCTTCGGCGGCGTGGCGGATGGTTTCCCGATAGGCGACTTGCGGCCGGCCGACGGTCGCGCCCACATTGAACTCGCGCATCATGCGATCCACAAGAATTTCCAGGTGCAGCTCTCCCATGCCGGAGATGAGGGTCTGCCCTGTATCCGGGTCCGTATGCACCTTGAAGGTCGGGTCTTCCTGGGTCAGCTTTTCGAGCGCCGTGGACAGCTTTTCCTGGTCAGCCTTGGTCTTGGGCTCGATGGCCACCGAAATCACCGGCGCCGGAAAATCCATCGCCTCGTACACGACCGGTGAGGATTCCAGGCAGACCGTGTCGCCGGTGGCAACACTCTTCAACCCCACAGCGGCGGCGATGTCGCCGGCAAAAACCTCGTTAATTTCCTCCCGCTTGTTGGCGTGCATTTTCAAAAGCCGGCCGATCCGCTCGCGCCGGTCGCGCCGCGGGTTGTAAACCGTATCGCCGCTTTTCAGCGTGCCGGAGTAAACGCGGAGGAAAGCGAGTTGGCCCACAAAGGGATCCGTCATGATCTTGAAAATGAGGGCGGAGAACGGCTCGTCATCGGCGGCCCTTCGCACCACTTTCTCCTCTTCGTTTTTCGGATTGACGCCTTCGATGGGCGGGATATCCACGGGGGAAGGAAGATAATCAACCACCGCATCTAGGAGCGGCTGCACTCCCTTGTTCTTGAACGCCGCCCCGCACACAACTGGAACGACCTGGAGCGCGATCGTTGCGCGGCGCAGGCTTGCTCGCAGCTCCTCCGCCGACACCTCTTCGCCATGCACGTACTTGTGCATTATTTGATCGTCCACTTCCGCCAGCGCTTCGATCACTTGGTCGCGCTGATGCCGGCTCGTCTCCGCCAGCTCGGGAGGAATTTCCTGGACAACGTAATCCGCGCCCAAGGTCTCATCTTTCCAAACAATGGCTTTCTGTTCCAAAACATCCACGACCCCTTGGAATGAGTCCTCCGCGCCGATCGGCCACTCGACCACCACAGGGTTCGCCCGCAGCTTGGAGCGAAGCTGGCGGATGCACTCGGCGTAGTCCGCGCCGGCCCGGTCCATTTTGTTAACGAACACGATTCGCGGGACGCGGTACTTGTCCGCCTGCCGCCAGACGGCTTCCGTCTGGGGTTCTACTCCTTCGACAGCCCCTAAAATAGCAATCGCTCCGTCCAGTACCCGGAGCGATCTTTCGACTTCTGCCGTAAAATCCACGTGACCCGGCGTATCAATAATATTGATTCGGATGTCTTTCCAGAAACAGGTCGTGGCCGCCGAGGTAATCGTGATGCCTCGCTCCTGCTCCTGCTCCATCCAATCCATGACGGCCGTGCCTTCGTGGACCTCACCCATCTTGTGCGTGATGCCCGTGTAATAGAGAATCCGCTCCGTGGTGGTCGTCTTCCCGGCATCAATGTGAGCCATGATGCCGATGTTCCGGGTTTTCTCGATAGATACTTGTCGCGGCATAACGCCTTATCAAACAATCCTTGCCCCGACCCCACTCCACGCAGGGCTTCTTTGGGGTGCCGATTGATCCTCATGAGCCGCCGCACGCGGCTCGCAAGACGGATCGCGCTCCGGGGTGGAGCATTTCCCGCCTTGCCATGTTTCCCGGTTGGCCGGGATTACCAGCGGTAATGGGCAAAAGCCTTGTTGGCTTCCGCCATGCGGTGCGTGTCGTCCCGCTTTTTTACGGCGCCGCCGCGATTATTCGCGGCGTCCAAAATCTCTGCGGCAAGCTTTTCCACCAGCGACTTCTCGCCCCGCTCGCGAGCATAGCCGATGAGCCATCGCAGGCTCAGCGACGTCTGGCGGTTTCGATTCACTTCCACAGGAACCTGATAGTTAGCTCCGCCGACGCGACGCGTCTTCACCTCAAGCGTCGGCTTGACATTATCCACGGCCTTCTTAAAGATCTTCAGTGGATCATCGTTCGCCCGCTGCTGGATGACCTCGAAGGCTGAGTACACCGCACTCTGCGCTTTGGACCTCTTGCCTCGGTGCATGACGCAATTGATCAACTTCTGCACCAATGGGCTCGAGTAAACAGGGTCAGGATTGGCTTCCCGACGTTCAACGTAACCCTTTCTTGGCATCCTTGCCCCTTCGTGCGATCTCGGCGTCAGGCGCGAGCCGGCCCTGCCTCACGACGCCTTGGGTCGCTTGGCTCCGTACTTAGATCGGCCTTGTCGCCGGTCCGTCACGCCCGCCGAATCGAGCGTCCCTCGAATAATATGATAACGCACCCCGGGCAGGTCTTTCACCCGCCCGCCTCGAATTAAAACAATGGAGTGCTCTTGAAGATTGTGCCCCACACCCGGAATATAAGTCGTCACTTCAAACCCGTTGGTGAGCCGCACCCGCGCCACTTTGCGCAACGCCGAATTGGGTTTTTTGGGCGTCTGCGTATAAACGCGAGTGCACACGCCTCGCTTCTGCGGCGAGCCTTCCAGCGCCGGGCTGGAAGTCTTGAAGCGTTGCTTCCGTCGTCCTTGGCGCACCAGTTGGTTAAAAGTCGGCATTCTCGCCTTTCGTCCTCTCCATGTCTCCGTCGCCGCTCACAGGTCCGCATCCCACAGCGACAGACCGCATGTTGAATCGAACCTTTCAAAAATACCAAACATTCTCAAAGCCTGTCAAGCGGTGCTTTCACGTGGCGCGCAAGTTCGGTTGACCCATCGGGGTACCAATGGCATCATAGGGTAAGGATAAGGAATGGTTAGGGCAACCGAGGAGGCGCTATGAGGGCAAAACGCATCCGGCTGACAATCGTGGGGCTGGCCATTACCGCGGGCCTGGTGACGATGGCGTGGGTCGGTCGGGCCAAAGCTCAAAGCGGGGGGCAAGCCGCCGGACCGGGCTCGCAATCGGGCGAGACGGTCTATGCCCCCAAGAAAACGCCTCCTTCACAGCCCATTCCGACGCCTGGCAACGTAACGCAACCCATCCAGCCGACCCAACCGCAAAAAATCAACCCGAAGAAGGTCTTCACGCTTTCGACCAGTACCAATCTGGTGAACGTCAACGTGCTGGTGACGGATAACAACGGCGATCCCATTCCTGGGCTGCAAAAAGACAATTTTCGCATTTACGATGACGGCGTTCCGCAAACCGTTACCAATTTCTCGACGGCCGCCGCGCCCATGACGGTGTGTTTGCTGGTAGAGTTTAGCAACAAGTGGTGGGGCTACCTTTACTTGGCGCTTGAAGACGCTTACCAATTCCTGGATTTCATGCGGCCGCAGGACTGGGTAGCCGTGGTCTCCTTTGGCATGCGCCCGCACATCATTCAGGATTTCACCCATAATCGCTACGCGGTCAAAGCAGCCCTTGATAGCCTCCGCATTCCAGGCTTCAGCGAAACCAACCTCTATGACGCTCTCAACTTTACGCTGGGGCGGATGGAAAATATCCAAGGCCGAAAAGGGATCATCGTTATTTGCACGGGGTTTGATACCTTCAGCAAGATTACTTATGGCGAAATGCTCAAAATTATCCGGGCCTCCAACACCCCCATTTATCCCATCAGCATCCTTTCCTGGGTAACGGTCCGATACGGCAGCAACATTGACAGCCTGCAAGCGCGCAACGCCCTCACGACGTTTGCCAAGTATTCCGGCGGCGAGGCTTTTTTCCCGCGTTTCTCCGGTCAGTTGCCAGGCATCTATCGGCAAATTGCCAGCCAACTTCGGCAGGAGTATAGCCTTGGCTTTATTCCCACCAACCCCTCGGCCAAGGGCAAATATCATAAGCTCAAGGTGGAACTGGTGGCCCCCGACGGCAGCCCACTGAAGATCGTAAATCAGAAAGGCAAAGTGGTGAAATACCGCATCCTGGCGCGAGAGGGCTATTACGCTCAGAAATCCTAATCGGCAAGAACCACACGTGGGGCGGGGAGTACAGCGTGGGCCAGCGTGGCGCTGCACGTAGCGGTCGCTCTTCCTGACAACCGGTATTAATGAGAAAAATGGCGCTGGCCGGTGAAGAGCATGGCCACGCCCGCGCGGTCGGCTGCGGCAATGACCTCGGCATCACGCACCGAGCCGCCCGGCTGAGCGACGGCCGTCACGCCCGCCTGAGCGGCCACCTCCAAACCATCCGGAAACGGGAAAAAAGCGTCCGAGGCCGCGACGGTGCCGGCGACCGGGTGTTGGAGCTCGCGCGCCTTGCTGATGGCCAGTTTGACGGCGTCCACGCGGCTCATTTGCCCGGCGCCAACGCCCACGAGCACGTTGCGACGAGCTAGAACCACGGCATTGGACTTGACGTGCTTGACCACGCGCCAGGCAAACGCGAGCGACTCACGTTCTTCCGGCGTGGGCGAGCGGCGCGTGACACATTGCCAATTTTCAGGGCGGATGGGAAGTGTGTCGGGTGTCTGAACCAGCAAGCCGCCGCCGATGACCTTGAATTGCCAGCCTGGTTCGTCGCCTTGCGTCGCGGACATATCCACCAATCGAAGGTTCTTTTTGGCGGCCAGGCGCCGCAAGCTTTCCTCCGCGTAGCCAGGCGCAATCACTGCCTCAACGAATAATTTGGACAGCGCTTCGGCGGTTGAATCATCGAGCGGCCGATTAAAGGCAATCACCGAGCCGAAGGCGGAGATGGGGTCCACGCTGAGGGCCGCTTCGTAACTCTCCAATAGCGTGGTGGCCGTGGCGGCGCCGCAGGGATTGGTGTGTTTGATGATCGCCGTCGCCGGTTCGGCGAACTCTTCCGCCAGCCGCCATGCGGCCTCCAGATCCACCAGATTGTTGAAGGAGAGCTGTTTGCCCTGAAGCTGGCGGGCAAAGGCCAAGCCTTGACCGCGCGCGGCGGGATCGTGATACAACGCGGCGCGTTGGTGGGGATTTTCGCCGTAGCGCAGGTCCATCACCTTTTGATAGCTCAGCGTTAAGTGACTGGGCCAATCCTGGCCGGCGCGCTGTTCGAGCCCACGGACAATCAAACCGTCGTAGGCCGCTGTGGTGGCAAAGGCCTTGCAAGCGAGCCTCCAGCGCGTCTGGCGAGAAATGCCGTCGGGGTTCTGGCGGGCCTCTTCGAGCACGGGCGCATAGTCCGTGGGGTCCACAACCACCGTCACACCTTCAAAATTTTTGGCCGCCGAGCGTATCATGGCCGGCCCGCCAATATCTATGTTCTCGACCAGCGCCTCGAGCGGCGAGTCCGGTTGGGCAGCCACCTTCGCAAAGGGATAAAGATTGATAGCCACAAGGTCAATTGGTTCGATGCCATGAGCCTGAAGCGCGGCTTGATGGCCGGGATTCGACCGCACGGCCAGAATTCCGCCATGGATGCGCGGGTGAAGGGTTTTCACTCGTCCATCCAGCATTTCTGGAAACCCGGTGAGCTCCGCAACTTCCCGCACGGCGACCCCGCTCTCGCGCAACTGCCGCGCCGTGCCGCCGGTTGAGACGATCTCCGCGCCGAGGGCCGCCAGCCCAGCGGCAAATTCCACTATCCCCGTTTTGTCGCTGACGCTCAGCAAAGCGCGTCGAATCTTTCCCATGATAATTCCTCCAGTTGCTTGACGCTCTCTCGGAACTCGGCAAACTCCGGCACTGGCGCAGCCGAATTCAACATCCCCGGCTGCCGCATGAGCCACGCACTGAATCGTCAGGCAGAAAACGACCGCGAACAGCCTGCCGGCACGGGGCTATTCCGCTTTGACAGCGGTGAATTTCACTCGGCCTTGCTCGATGGCCACGGTGAACTGCACCTTTTGGCAGCCGAGGGTTTGCTTGAGCTGAGCGGTCTTCTCCCGGACAAACCGCTCGAAGGCGGCGGGATCCAGTTGATCGGTGCTTTCGCCAACTTGACGCTTGGCTTCCACCAAGGCGCGCAGAAGTTCGGTCACTTTCTCTCGCTCCCGCTCCGGGTCGGAGCAGATCACTCGGGCTGGAGCTTCCGGCGGCCGCACGGTTGATGCGTGGCGTCGCGGTAGAACCTCACGGCCCTCTTCTTTATCCCGCAATTTTTTCCGCCAAAGTTCGCTGTGCACGGCGTACTTTTGCACTAATTGATTGAAACGGAAACGCTGCGCAAAATTGAGCTGTCCGGCATCACTCGAAAACTTCTTAATCGTCTGTTCGACCCGGTAAAGGGTATCCTGGGGCGGGCGAGGCATGCCGCCGCTAAAATAAGATTCGTACTCGATCTTCAGACGGCGAAGATTATCTTCGAGCTTGGTCAACTCTTCATCAGTCGTCACGGAAAGACCTCGCTGGAGGGTACAAGCCGAATTATAGCTCGGTTGAGGGGCTGACGGTCAAACCAAGAGCGGCTGGCAAAGGTTCCCAACACTCGGCGGCCGCCCCGTGGCGCTTAGATATATCCGTCAAACTCATCAGTACGGAGGTCCTGCGCCGGAACGCCGGCCGCCTTCAACTCCCGCGCCAGCCCGTCAACAAAACCGGGAGGACCGGCAAGATAAAATTCCGGGTTCTCCGAATTTGGAATTTGCTCACGGACCTTCGCCCCACTAAGGCGCCCCGCCGGCCCGCTCCAAGTTCGGGCTGATTTCTCAGGTTGAGTCATTATTGGAACAAAACGAAAGTTCGCGTGGGCTTTGGCCAATGCACTGAGTTCGTCGAGGAACGCCGCGTCCTCGGGTCGGCGATTCGAGTAAAAAAGAAACAGCGGGCGCGAAACGCCATGGTGAAGCGCCTCAAGAATAATGCTGCGAAACGGCGTGACGCCAATTCCACCTGCCAAGAAAACGGCCGGCCGCGATGAGGTCGGGGACAACGTAAAGTCCCCGTAAGGTCCAGCAAGCTTCACCTCAGCGCCGGGCGTGAGGCGGCCCAGGACCTGCTTAAATGCCGTAGAACGCATGCGCGTGGCCACCATCAAATCATCTTCGTAGGGAGCGCTGGCCAGGGTGAACGAGCGGCTGTTGCCTTCCGCGTCCGTCTCCGGCGGGTCAACCAGCGTGAGATTCGCAAACTGGCCGCCTTGATAAGTAAAGCCGGGTGGTTTTTCAAAATAGAAACCCAGCGTCGAATAGGCAAGCTCACGCTGGTCTTTGAGTCGAACCCGATGCGTCGGCATGTGAACTTCCTCGTATTGCACTCGGCCGGGCAAAAGCCCGGCGAAAGATTTACCGGCCCGTCTCGCGCGCCAAGCGGACCGCCTCTAAATAGCAGCGAGCACTCTCGGTAATGACATCGAGCCGGCCCTCGCGCAACGCCGCGGAACTTACCAACTCCCCGCCCACGGCAACGGCCGCGGCCCCGGCTTTGATGTACTCGGGAGTTGTCTTCAGGTCCACGCCGCCGGTAGGGACGAATTCGATGTGAGGAAACGGGCTGCGGAGAGCCTTGAGGTATCTGGGCCCGCCGACGGGTTCGCAGGGAAAGATCTTGACCATGTCGGCGCCGGACTGCCAGGCGAGGACGATCTCGGTGGGAGTGAGCGCGCCCGGAATGACAACCTTGCCGTAGCGACGGGCCATTTCGATGACGGTTGGATTGACCGACGGCGTGACGATGAACTCCGCGCCCGAAAGCAGCGCGGCGCGACAACTCTCGGGATCAAGAACCGTTCCGCCGCCGATGAGGACCTTGTCGCCCATTTGCCCCGCCACGCGCTCCAGAACGCGCAAGGCGTTCGGGACCGTCATGGTGATTTCGACCACGTTCAATCCCCCGGCGACGATGGCTTCGACCGCGCGAGGGGCGTCTTCAGTTGAGGAAACCCGCACGATGGAGACCACGCCCAACTGACGAATCAAGTCCAAGGCTTTCTGTTTTGACCACGGCATGGTTCAACCTCATGAAGTGCGAAGCAGGATTTTCCCCCGCCACTCGCGCAGACGCCAGCCGCGCCACGGCTTAGCGCGCCACGCGCAGGCTCGCGCCCTTCAGCAATCCCTCGACCTCCGCGAGCGTCGCCCAATTGAAGTCTCCGGGGATGGAATGCTTGAGGGCGCTGAAGGCGTTGCCGTACCGCACGCCGGCCTCCCAGGAATTTTTGGCGAGGCGGCCGTAGATGAAACCGGCGCTGAAGGAGTCGCCGCCGCCAATGCGGTCCACAATCTCCAGGTCGTACTTGGTGTCTTCAAAAAACTTGCCGTCCGCGTAGGCGATGGCCGTCCAAGTGTTGCGCCAGACGAGCGGATTTTCGCGCAGCGTGATGGCCACGGCTTTGAAGCGAAATTTTTCCGAAAGGCGGCGGGCCACGTCCTTGTAACTCTCGCTCGAAACCTGAGTGAAACCACTGGCGTCGGTCTTGCCCTCGGCGCGAATTTTGAAAACGACGCTGGTGTCCTCTTCGGTGGTGATGAGCACGTCCACCCACTGCATCATCGGCTCCTGAATCGCCTGGGCCTTTTCGGGCGACCAGAGCTTGCCGCGATAGTTGAGATCATAACTGGTGGTCAGGCCCGATTGCTTGGCGGCGCGAAGGGCTTCCTCGGTCACCGCGGCGGCGGAATCGCTGAGCGCGGGGGTGATGCCGCTGGTGTGGAACCAACGCGCGCCCTGGAAAACCTTCTTCCAATCCACCTCGCCGGGACGAATAGCGCTGATGGCGGTGTTTCCGCGGTCGTAAAGGACGGAACTGGCTCGGGGGGCGGCGCCGAATTCGACAAAATAAACGCCCACGCGACCGTCGTCCGACCAAACGATGCCGGAAGTGTCCACGCCGGCCTGGCGGGCACGGTTTTGGACCAGACGCGCCAGCGCGTTTTTGGGAAGGCGCGAAACCCATGACCCTTGAAGTCCCAACCGCGTTACACCCACCGCCACGTTTAATTCGCCTCCACCGACCTGCACGTCGAGCGAGGTCGCCTGCTCCAGCCGCTGGAAATGCGGTGGCGCCAAGCGCACCATCGCCTCGCCAAACGTCACCACGTCCGCCATTTGCTTACCCTCCACTCAAACTTGCGTCGCTCTTTTGCAGAAACCAATTATGTTATGGCTTTTTGCCAAAAAAATCAGCCTCTTTTCTCACCCGGTATGCAAAACGCACCGCGCTGCCGAAGGCACGACCGGCGTATGATGAAGAGATGCTGAAATGGTTGGTCATCGGCGTGGGAGACATCACGACCAAGCGCGTGCTGCCGGCAATTCTGGCCGAGGAGCGCAGCGAACTGGTCTGTATTGTGACGCGCGATCGGGCGAAGGCCGCGCCCTACGGCGTGCCCGCCTACGCTCGGCTTGAAGAGGCGCTTGAGAAATCAAAAGCCGAAGCAGTGTACGTGGCCACGCCGGTGTTCCTCCATGCGCCGCAGACCATCGCGTCGCTCGGGTCCGAACGCCACGTCCTCTGCGAGAAGCCGATGGCGATGAACTACGCTGAAGCGCAGGCGATGGTCGAGGCGTCGCGCGCCGCGGGCCGCAGATTGGGCGTGGCCTATTACCGTCGCTTCTATCCCAAGATTCTTCGCGCGCACGAATTGCTGGCCGAGGGCGCGATTGGCCAGCCGCTGCTCGCCTGGGCCACATGCCATTCCTGGTTGCCGCCGAATCTCGACGCTCGCGCGTGGCTGACCGATCCTGCGCGCGCCGGTGGCGGGCCGCTCTATGACGTGGCCTCGCATCGCATTGACGTTCTCAATTATTTGTTCGGCAAGCCGCGACGGGTGGCGGCTCAGCTTTCGAACGATGTACACAAGCTGGCCGTGGAAGATTCGGCGACGCTGATGATCGAGTACGAAACGAAAGTTCGCGCCGTCGTGGACGTCCGCTGGAACACCCGCGTCGGTGACGATGAGTTCCGCATTCTCGGCACCGAGGGAGAGATAGAAATGAGCCCGCTGAACGCGCCAACTCTGGTTTGGCCGGGCGGGCAGGAAGCGTTGCCCGTCGCCCGGAACGTCCACGCGCCCTTAATCAAGAATTTTGTTGACGCCGTTCTCGATGGGGCGCCGCTTGCCTCGAGCGGCGAAACGGCGCTGGCGACGGATTGGGTGACGGCGCAAGCTGTGGCAAACGGCTGGTGAAAGACGTCGGAAGGTCAAAGTGCGAGGGACAACGGTCCAAGACCGTGTGGCGATTTATTTTTCCGACAGCACCGCCGGGCTCGCGCCCTCCGTGAACTCAATCGGCTTGGCCGCTCGGTCGAGATGGTTGCCACGGAGAATTATCCCAGAAGTCGTTTTTCCCCTGGCCTCAATAAAAACCGAAGTCCCGGTCGCCGCCTGACAGCCGCGAGCGAATACATCTTGGGTGTCTGCAAGCTCGATGACGGGCGTGCCCACGTGAGGATGGTCGCAGCGGAAGCCATCAAGCTCAAGGTCGTGGACCAGCTTGGTGGAAAGCGAGGGACCCTTCGCGGTCTCAATCTGAACGCCGTAGAAACCGAGGTGACGCGCGTTTTGGCAGAAAAAACCTTTGTCCGCCTCGATTTCAATATTGCTGAACGTCACCTCCTGAATCGGCATTTCAGCTAGCCCCAAGACTTCACCCGCCACGCGCGCGCCGCGCGCGGTGATGTTGGACATATGGAAGTCGCGGAAGCGCGGCGTGCCCGCGTTGATTGGTTCCTTCTGATTCAAGCCGCCCGCGTGGCCGTAATACATGGTGAAGTAAAAAGCCTCCGGAACGTCCTGCATCACAATGTTGCTGGCCGTGACGCCCTCCACGATGCCGCCGCGGCCCCGCTTGGTCTTGATGCGAATGCCGCGGTCGGTTCCCTGAAAGACGCAATTCGAGATGGCAACGTTGCGGACATCGCCGGACATTTCGCTGCCAATCGAAACACCGCCGTGGCCGTGCCGCGTGGTGAGATTGGTGATGGTAATGTTCTCGCACGGCTTTCCCACCTGGCGGCCAATGGCGTTCTTGCCCGCTTTGATGGCGATGCAATCGTCGCCGACGTCAATGTGGCAATCGGAAATGTGAACGTTGCGCGAGGACTCGGGATCAATGCCGTCCGTGTTGGGGGATGGAACGGGATTGAGAATGGTCACGCCCTGAATGGTCACATACTCGCAGAAAAGAGGATGGATGGTCCAGGCGGGAGAATGGGTCAGCGTCAGCCCTTCGATCAACACATTGCGGCAACCGACCAGCCGAATGAGCCGCGGGCGCCCAAATTTGATTTTGGCGATTTCCTCGCGCTTTTGCTCTTCGGTGAGCGGCGGAATCGGAAAGCCCCGACGATGGTGCGCCAGCCAGAGTCGCACCCACCAAGCGCGGCCTTGGCCGTCAATCACTCCGCGGCCGGTCAGGCTGACGTTGGTCAGATTTTCACCGTAAATCAGCGAAGAGATTTGCCGAGTGCCGTCCGGCCAAGGGCTGGGATAAACCGGATAATCCTTGGGATCCTGACTGCCCAGAATCGTCGCGCCGGCATCGAGGTGAAGGTTGATGTTGTTTTCCAGGCGAACGGCGCCCGTCAGGTATTTACCGGCCGGAAACCAAACCGTTCCGCCGCCGGCGGAAGCGCAAGCGGCAATCGCGGCGTGGATGGCTTGCGTATCCATCTGTTGGCCATCGCCGCGCGCGGCGTAGTCGCGGACATTCCACACGCCGGCGTGCCGAGTCGAGGCAGATTCCAAACTCCGAGCCCCGGCTTGAGATGGCGCGGCTGCCATCAAACCCGCCGCCGCGGAACCTAGCAGAAAGTCGCGCCTTAATGTTTTGGTCGTCATCCGCCCACCTCCGCCTGCGGCGGGGTCAAACGGCACTGCCCCCTCGCCTTGAGGTTTCTAAAGGCCAGTGCAAGCTAAGCAAATCGTCTGGAGCCCGTCAAGCCGGAGGCGCAGTGCATTCGCAGCGAAAACCATTGGCTTGGCCTTGGTGCGTGGGGTGACGGTATCCGGTCCATTCCTTCCAGCCGACATTCAACTCCTTAGCGAAAAACCCTCGCTCTGCCAACTGCAGAGCCGCCTTCGCGGAGAGCTGTCAGTCGTGGCCCCAGCAGTAAGTGACGATTTCCTTGTCTTTCGGCAAACTGGGAATTAGTTGCTCCAGCTCTTCTATCGGCGCGCACCAAGCGCCCGGGATGTGCCCGTTCGTAAATGCCTCACGGCCTCGGATATCCAACAGTACAAAGTCGTACTTGTGATCCTCAACCGCATGTAAAACATCGTTGCGCTGCTTTTGAGCGTGGAGTTTAGCCAAAAAGTAGTCGCGATTAGCGCGAATTTGGTCCGGGGTGAACGACATAACAAGCTCCTCCAAAGAATTAGGATTGTGAATCCGCTTCAGACCCTGCCAAAATTCAGGATAGGACGCTCGCGAAAAGCTGTCAATCCAACGAGGGCGGCGGCACTGTCAATGATTCGTGTTGAAAATGTCGTTTTCAGCCGATAGACCCAGGTTTGTAAGGCCTTCGAGGAGATTTGTAGCAAAGCTCGGCTTCGTCTGCTCTCCGCAGCCAATCACCGGTGAGCCGGTCACGTCCAAGCGCTGGATCGTATCGCGGAGGGCCCCGCACGTTTCAAAAAGCAAATTTAGCTTTCCGGCCCGGTTCGTAGGGTTATGGCTTAAGCTGGCCGGCGTAGCCGGCGGCCACGATGTTGCGCTGCACTGCTTTCATGGCCTTTGAGCTGGGCATTCCCCTGGTCATTACGCCCTCAAAGAAGTAGCCCTTGGCCCAATTGCTGTTATCACCGCCGATGCCGAGGATGATCGCTCCTTCCTGTCGCATAGGCTGATAGCCCTTGGGTAGAGGGATCATACCGGTGCTGGTCAGGTTTCCAGACTGAGCGTTGCCTTCGTAAATAGCGTACGTGTGCTGACCGTCGTTGGCACCCATATCGGTAACAAAGGCGGTGCCGAGGGGAACCTTGAGGTGACCGTAGATGCCGTTCTCCATGTCGAGCCCTGCCTCGGGACGGCAGGGGTTGCCGTGGCACATGATGTTGATGGCGTCCATGTGGCCCGCTTTGTTGTCGCGATTGTTCGTCTCTGCGTTGCCGAAGTCAAAGCAGCACTTTTCGTTGAGATTAAGGGCGGAGGTAACCATATACACGCCCTCGGGCTGACCGTTGACCGCTGTGCCCACAGCGGTGTCGTTGCGATAGCCCATGCCAGGTGAGATGGCGACGCCATAGACCTTGTGTCCGGCGACGGTTACGGGGAGAGCGTTGGCTACGGCGGGGATGTCGTAGCCATTGGGGCCAGGCCCGCGCGCTGCGCCGCCGGGAGGTGCGGGTGTAAGGTCGTTATGGTTGGGGGACTGGTCGTAAATTTTGGTAATGGTGCAGGTTGTGTGGGCGCAAAAGGCGTTCTGCTTGGCGGCGTTGGCGTAGCCGTCAGGAAGAAGACCTATGTTGATAGAAATCTTATCTGACCGCCGCGTGACCTCGTAAAGCGGGCCCTTGTATGCGCTGTACAGGGCGCGGGTGGTACTGTAGGCAGCAACACAAGGAGTCTTGGACGCAAAGAGGTCACACGGACGAGGTCTGACCGTTTGCGCTGAAGCGACTCCGACCGTGGTGATCGCGACAGCGAAAAGAATAACTGTGGGCGGCAGGAATTTTCCGAACAACGAGTGTGATTTGGGGTGCATGGCTAGTGGGTTCCTATGCTTTATTGGGATCGCTTTCCTGCTTAAGCGTTTATTATTGATAGACATGAGCGACAAGGCAAGATGTATTTCCGGGTGCGCGACGTGAAAGTGAGGTAGGGCCACTTTCTTTTCTTGGGGCCTTGTGCCCGGCGTATGTTATACGCGAGGAAGAAGGGGGGTCCCCTTTCATCTCCCCATCCCTTTTCGAATTAGAACAACGACGTGAAGTGATCGCGGCGGAAATCAGCCAGCTCGGGGATTGACGACCGGGGAGCGTGACCCCAACCTGGGGCCGCTAGGGCAATCTCATAACATGCCCCATGTTTGCGCCGCCCTTCACCGGCTTGCTATGCTAAACGAGCCGTTTGCGGCCCGGAGACGCCCTCGCATGTTGAACCATTTAACCCACCTCTTGCATTTTCGCCCAGTCCTTTTCGACCTTGTGGCCATCGCCTTGATGGCCATCGCCAGCCTGCTGGTGGGTCTTGCGTTTAACCGTATTTTTCACCATTGGGTCAACAAACTCCGTGGTGGGTGGGGAGAACTATTTTTTGCCCTGCTTCAGTCACTGACCATACCTTTGTTTTTGCTCGCCGGGCTCTCGGTGGCATTCAGTTTGGTCCATTTGCCTCCGCGCTGGCACCACATTGAGTCCAAGGTCGTGGTGGCACTGATTATCGTTGTGCTGTTTTATTTCCCGGCCAAGGTGGTCTTGCTCTTCCTTCGACGGCTACAGTTCAAGGAGCCGGGACTGGCACGGGTTGCGGCGCCAATGGCTTTCATCATCAAGGCGCTGTTTGCCCTGCTGGGCGTCATTTTGATCCTCCAAAACCTCGGAATTCAACTAACGGCGGTGTGGACCACGCTCGGCATTGGCAGCGTGGCGGTCGCGCTGGCGCTGCAGGATACGTTGACCAATTTCTTCGCGGGCTTTTATATTCTGGCCGACCGTCCCATCAACCTTGGAGATTACATTAAGCTGGATTCGGGTCAGGAAGGCTACGTGATGCACATCGGCTGGCGCTCGACGCGCATTCGAACTTTATCGAACAATATTGTCGTGCTTCCGAATTCGACACTGGCGAAGGCCGTGGTGACCAATTATTCGATTCCCGACCCCAGCATGAGCTTGACGATCCCCGTCGGCGTCGCTTACGGCACCGATCCGCACCGCGTCGAAAAGGTCTTGGTGGAAGTGGCTGAACAAGCCGTGCAAGACGGAGTTCCAGGATTGCTGGCCAACCCCAAGCCCTACGTTCGTTTGATTCCGGGCTTTGGTGATTCTTCCCTGAATTTCAGCCTCAACGTTCAAGTGGGCAAATTCACGGATCAGTATTTTGTCCAGCACGAGCTCCGCAAACGAATCATCGAAAAGTTTCAAAAGGAAGGCCTCGATTTTCCGTTCCCGACGCGCACCTTAACTCTCGACAAATCGGTTCTCGCCTTGCTCGAAGGGGCGGCTCGCCATTTCCCGTCGGACTAGCCTGTTCGATGGATGTTTGGGCCCGCGCCCATCCCTTTGAAATGCGGATCGCCATGAAGAGCTCGTGGCTGCTCCTCCTTGGGGTCTGCCTGGCCGAAGCGACTGTGCTAGACTAAAAGCATCGGGGTAGTGATGTTGGGACGCCAACCCCCGACAGGCAGTCGGAGGGGCAAGAGTTGCCGAGGCTGTTGGCATCCGCAACTCAAGCGCCGCTGATGGCCGGCCTGGGCGGTGAAGCGACAAGGGCGTCGTTTAATCGCCCTCGGTTGCCGCGCCGTCGAGGGGAGATCGAAGTTCGGAGAAACTACATCCAGTGCAGCTCAAGGAGGAGTTATGCCGTTTTCGCTTCCAGCTTTACCCTACGCTTCCGATGCGCTCGAACCTTACATTGACAAACTCACGATGGAAATTCACCACGGCAAGCATCATGGCGGATACGTCAATAATCTGAACAAGGCGCTCGAGTCAGCGCCTGCGTTGGCCGGAAAGAGCTTGGAAGAGCTGCTGGCCAATCAGTGCGCCATTGTTCCGGAAAACATTCGCACGGCGGTGCGCAACAATGGTGGCGGCCACGCCAACCATTCACTCTTTTGGACGCTCATGGGGCCCCATAAAGGCGGACAGCCCACGGGCAAATTAGCCGAGGCCATTAAGAGCACCTTCACCAACTTCGACACCTTCAAGGAGAAATTCACGGCCGCTGCCACGGGACGCTTCGGCTCGGGATGGGCTTGGCTGGTGCTGGTGGGCGGCAAGCTGGAGATTTATTCGACGCCCAACCAGGACAGCCCTCTGATGGAAGGGAAATATCCCGTCCTCGGACTCGATGTGTGGGAGCACGCCTATTATCTGAAGTATCAGAATAGACGGCCCGATTATATTGCGGCTTGGTGGAACGTCGTGGATTGGAACGCCGCTGACCGGCAGTTCAGCCAAGCGAAGTGATTCGCTCCAGCGGCAGCGCGAACACGGCAAGGATGACGGCACGTTGCACGGTGCAAGTCGCCCTGAGCCGTGCCTCCTGAAAAGCATCACCATCGTCCGGGAGGATTCTCATAGGTTGCGCGTCCCCGTCACCAAGGTTTAATCACACGCTTGAGGAGGCTGCGGCGTTTCTTTTTGTGTGGTGTGACGGAACTTGAGGGAGCCGGTGAGGGGTTCTTTGGGGCTCCAGGGTCGGAAGCTGCCCCGCTGCGCAAGGCGGTTGAGCTCACGGGTTGAGCCGCCACCGTGTTGCTCGAACCCGTGGGCGATGGGGTTTGGGCCAGGACAATAGATTCTGCTGTCGAGCCCAAGATGACCGGGCCATGCCGCGTGGCGCTGAGGTTGGGGGAACTCTCCACCACGCCGGCCAATCTACTGAGCCATCCTCGATGGGTAACATCCACCGCGTCAGCGCGCGCACGGGCCATCTCAGCCTTGGTGGGTTGAGGAATCGGCTCGTGCAGTTCAGCCAATCGCTCCTTGGCGCGCGGCACTAGTGGGCTGAGCGGATAGAGCGTCAGGATACGGTCGTAATAGGGAACAGCCGCCTTCGGCTTTTTCATCCGGTCGAAAGTTCGTGCCAAGTCCCAACACGCCACGTCGGCTTTGCTGAAGTTGGGATAGCGGGTGACAATCTCCCGAAGACGCGACAAGGCAGCGGGGTTGATGTTGTGGTCGTAATAGAATGAAGCCGTTTCAAAATCACCTTCCGCGATAACTTCCTGAACCTCCCGTAAACGCGCTTGCGCCCTGGGTAGCAGAGGACTCCTGGGATACTTCTCAAGGAATCTTTTGAACTCGAGCTCCGCCAGCTTGGCATCGGTCAGGTCGCGGTCCGGCTTGTTCATCATCCGGAAATATGACATGGCGGCCCGGTACTGGGCCATCGGCGCCTCCGGAGCGTCGGGAAAGAACGTGATGAAATCGGAGTACTCAGCCTGCGCCTGGGTATAGCCGCTGATGCCGCCCTGCCGATAGTAAGAATCGGCGATCGCGAGTTTGGCCTTGGCCAAATATTCACTGTCAGGGTAAGTATTGAGAAGCGTCTGGAGGGTTAAACGGCCGACGGTGTACTGCCCATGGCGAATCTCGGCCATGGACTTTTCATAAAGAATCCGGTCGGGCTGCTCGTTAGGATTGGGGGGCAAATTAAGGTTGGCGTTGCGCTCAAGCAGCACACAACTGGAAAGGAAAAACACCCCCGCCACGCTGACTGCCACTCGAAGGCAGCGTTGGCTCCTGCGCATGATGCGAATCGTTTGCCTCAGAATAGCCCCTACTCCTAGGTCGTCCTTGAAGAACCAGCGACCGGATGCTCGGCAACGTGGCTCGTCGTCATCCCCCCGGCGCTTTCGCCTTGAGCGCGCCGCACTCGCCGCATCATCTCTTCAAGCACCGACTCTGGATCATGATTATTAAAGATGGCGGATCCAACCACCAGGATGTCCGCGCCCGCGTTGACCAGCGGATCCAACTCCGCCGGCCCAATCCCGCCCGCCGCGACGATTTCAAGGGGCAGTCCGCGGCGCACTGCTTCTTTGCGGGCGCTCGAAACCCTATCGGCCATACCCTCAATAAATTTCTCTTCGCCAAGCCCTGCGTCAGCCGTCAAAATGACCAGATAATCAGCGCAAGGCAACAATGGGCCCACGGCCTCGATCGAAGTCCCCGGGTTGAGGGCCAAGCCAGCCTTGCACCCGGTCGCTCGAACCTGGCGCAGCGCGCGGTGCGCATCCGGAGTCGCTTCGGCATGAATGGCCAGGCGATCCGCCCCCACCTTGGCCATATCTTCCACAAACCGCTCTGGACGCTCCACCAATAGTTCGATGCTCAAATGCAACGGCCAGGCTTTCCGCAAACTTTCAATCACCGGCTGACCCACGCTCACGTCCGGCACGAAATGCCCGTCCATAACCTGAACATGCAGCATGGAGCAGCCGGCGGCCTCGGCCAGGCTTAAAGCCTCGCCCAGCCGCGCAAAGTCTGCGGAAAGAACGGACATCGCAATCGCAGCCATGCCATGGACCGCGCAGGTCGTTCGAGCAGCCTGCGCTTTTTAGACTAGCACACCCACTTCGCTGGAAACAAACCGCATGGCCGGGGCGGTTTGGGTTCACCCGGACAAATTCAGGGTTAATCAATCCGTTCCACCTCCGCCCGCAGCGATTCCGGTTTGAGTACCCAAACCTTGCGGCCGTCCAGCCTCAAAATCCCTTCCGCTTGCAGGCGGCTCAAATTTCTTGAGACCAGCTCGCGCACGGTTCCAATTTGGGCCGCCAATTCTTGCTGGCTGACCGGGAGCGTGAATGCGATTTTCCCCGCGTGGTTTTCCCCTTGCTCCGCCATCCGCGCCAGCAGAGCTGCCAGCCGCTGCCGTACCGTGGTAAAAGAAAGTTCTTCAATGATGTTTACCAACAGCCGCAATCTTAATCCGATGACGCGCAGAATCTTCAGCGTGACTTGAGGGTGGTTCACGCAAAGCCGATGGAAGTCCGGCTTGCTGATGAACAACAACTTGGAATCTTCCACCGCGACGGCCGAGGCAGGATAATTTCCGCCGTCAAAGACCGGCAGCTCAGCCACCGAACTTCCCGCCCGCTCGAACGTCAACACCTGCTCCCGCCCGGAGGCCGAAAGCTTAAAAATCTTGACCGCTCCAGATTCCACCACGAAAAGACCGTCGCACGGTTCGCCCTCGGCGAAAACCGTCTGACCGGCAGCGTAGGTCCGAGGTCGCGCGCTTTCCGAAAGGATTGCCAATTCGCTTTCCGAGAGGTCCGCGAAAAGAGGAACCTTTTTCAGCACGGCCAGGCACCCGCGCGTCTTACGCTCCATATGCTCTATTCTACTCTCAACGGCGGCGCAAACCATGCCCTGAAGTCGGCGAGGGAGCAAGGACTTTTCGCACCGGCTATGATGGCGCGAATGGGATCCTGCGCCTGCACCGGAGATGAATCGCGCCTTGGCATATTCGAGGGCGCAGCCGTTCGCCCAGCTCCGCCGCACAATCGCCGGCGCCGTCGGTTGGAGCGCGACGGAGCTAGAGTTCTCCGCTTGAAGGAAGGATGATAATTTCCTCAACCGTGGCTCGGGGTGGCTGGAGGATTGCGCTCAGCACCACGCCGGCCACGTCCGCCGGCTGGAGCGCCTTGGAACGGGGGGGATTTTTCCCAAAAGCACCCATCATGGCCGTATCCGTCACGCCCGGCAAAATCGCCGTCACGCGGATGCCTTGCGGACGAAGCTCCTTCCGTAACACACGCGTCAGCCCTAGCGCGCCAAACTTCGATGCTGTGTAGGCAGAGCATTGGGGGAAGGCACGCGCGGCGGAAATAGAAAGAATGTTGACGATGTGGGGCGCCCTGGCTCGCACCAGCAGCGGCAGCGCCTGCTGCGTCATCAGGAACAGTGCCGTGAGATTCGTTTGGAGGTTGTTTTCCCACTCCTTCAGCGAGGTTGCAACAAAAGGCTTATAGGTGAAAACGCCGGCATTGTTGACCAGAATATCGAGTCGGTTGTGACGGCGAACGTGGCTGAAAATTCGCCGCACTCCTGCCGGTTTCCGCACGTCGGCGACGACCAATTGGGTGGCCCCGGCAAGGCTTTCCCTCGCTCGCTCCAGCGCCTTGCGGTCGCGCCCCACCAGAACGAGCGTGGCTCCTTCACGGGCCAGGGCCTGCGCAATAGCCAGGCCAATCCCGCGGCTTCCACCCGTCACCAGAGCCACTCTGCCGTCGAGCTTTTTGCCCTCGAGATAAGAACCCGAAGTTGTCATGCCGAATGAATCTTTCCCCGATGTGCTTGGAAATCAATGCCGAGATATGTCGCTTGGTTCAAGATGACACGAAGGAGCCAGTCTGACAGACGGCAACAGTCCTTCTCAGCATTTATTTAGAACTGAACGGAGAACCCGCCCCGCAAAGTTCGGTAGGCGGGGGTCAGCAAGATCGGCTTGGCGCTCATGCCGTTCAAAGGGACCGACCCTTGATCCAGGGCGTTGCGAAACTCGGCAAGAGCTTCAATGTGAGCAGGAAGGAAAGCCATGGTCGGCAGCGGTTGTCGAATCTCGACGCCCAGATAAGGTTCCATATCCGCTTGGGCCATCCCGTAGGGATCCACCAGGGTCACCGTTCCTGCCGTCAGCCAGGTATAAGACGTCACAATTTCTGTTTTGGAAAGCGGCAAGCGGGTGGTTATCCTGCCGGAAATTGCTTGCGCGCGTTCGGGGGCGAGGCGGCTGGCAATCTGGGAGGGATTGCCAAAGGGGTGTGCCAGCAAGGACGCTCTAGAATGCTTTGGGGCAAGCGCATCGCCCAAGGAATACATGACGGCGATGCTCTCATTGGCTCCGAGGCGCCGCTCGTACTCCACGCGAAGGCCGCTCGAACGGTAGTTGCCGGCATTCAAAACCACTCCCTCGCCCGAAGTATTCGGAAGATAGTTCCCCGCCATCCCCACCCAATCGCTCGGACCACCCGAGGCCCAGAGGGCGGCATTGTGAAAGAAATCCGAATACGCTGCGAGTTGAATGCGTGACTTGGTGCCCCACCGATGCTCGATCGCCGCTTCCGCGTGCTGGACGTTTTCCATGCGCACGCGGTTATTGTGGATGGTAATGCGCGGAAAGGCGCCCAGTGTATTGAGTCGCCCTACGAAGGTCTTGTTCGTCTGCGCCGGCGCTCCCACCCCAAAAGTTATGCGCGTTGATGGAGTAAACCGGTAGGCGAAGGCAAGCCGAGGTTGCACCATGCCCACATCGCTCACGGAATTCAAGTAGTCCGCTTCAAACCCCGTTGTCATCGTCAAGTTTTGGGAGAGATGACTGGTTCGCGAATAAGTCACCACCATGCCTTGCGCGCTCGCCAGGCCGCCGTGGTCGGCAGGCAGGACAATGGCCATCCCCTGATCCAAATTCAATTGGTGAACCGCGATGGAAATCTCCTGCGGGTCGCCCGAAATCATATTGCGCCGAAGCGCCGCCGCAAAAGATGACGCTATGGTGCCACTCGAGCCCAAAGAACCCACCACCAAAAGGTCGCTGTTCTGACTGAGGGGCCGAAGATAAGCCAGGACGCTGCCCACGCCGGGGTCCTCGGAGAGTTCATCTTGACGGGCACTCCCCGGCAGGACGCCAATAAAATGCTGGCTCGGCGTGGACGGGAGGTTGGGCTTTTTTAACGAAGCCTGCTCGGCTTGCTGAAACCGGAGAACAGGGCGGGTGGAGGCTGAGGTGCGCAGGATCCATTTCCAATCTTCGCCCCAGGTTAGCAAATGGGAACGATGCTTGATAGGCTGGAAATTGGAAAGCAACCCGCCCAAAACAAAATCTTGGTCGGCGGTTCTGTTGGCGGACACCTGCACACGGTTCCGCATCGCCGGTAAGTACGTTGGGGAAATCACCTGCAGCGAGTACCAGCCTGGGGCTAAATGTCGAATCGAGAAGCGGCCGTAAGCGTCCGTGGTAACGCGTTCCACGGCGGTTTGGGTCGCATTGAACAATCCTTGTTCAGGCCCCGTAAGCACGACTGTTGCGCCCATGAGCGGATTGCCGTGCTGATCCCGCACCACGCCGGCAAGCCGACCGTAGCCCGCACCGTTTGCTAGGCCCGAAGCGGCGACGACGAAGGATACGATCAGCCCGGCTCGCGCTGCGCGCATAAGTCTTGATGAGAATTTCATTTAGCCCTGCCCGTGACCGTTGTTGGCCTCAGCCTGACGGGGATTGGAAACCCCCACCCTCTCCGGTTCTACACGGAAGCTGGCGGATTGAACATCACTTTGCTTCTTGATATGGTCTCTCACCTTAATCTGCAACGTGTAATTGCCCGGGGTGAGCAGCCGCACGGGCAACAACTTCTTGATGGTCACCTGCTCGGAAGCGTCCTTGTAGGTAGCGGCATTTTCGGTCTGGTTGAGCACCGCTTTCCCGTCTTTGAGAATTTCGTATTGAATACTGGCATCCGGCCGGTGCGTTTTCGGACTGATGCCGAGGTTATAAAGTTGCATGTAAATCCCCAACATTTGGTCCGGTGTAAAAGTGTCGTCCACGCTGGGCCGCACCTTGGTGCCGCCGATGACAAACGGTCCGGCGCCGACTTCGTTGGTGGGAAGCGGCTCAATTTGGCTGGCCAGGATGAGCGAGCTATTGGAAAGCGTGGAATCGTTGTATTGCGGCACGTCAATGCCGATCTGCGTTGAGCCCATATGTCCGTTCGAATCGTCCTTGATGACCAGACTCACCTTGTAATGGCCGGGACGCAAGGGGACTATTCTTTGATAAACCTCTTTCTGATTGACGTAGCTGGTGAAGTCATGCTGGGGAACGTTCGCCGTAATGCCCTGTTCAAAGGTATCCACCACTCGTCCCCCGATGGAGGTAATGCGGCCGTAAACATCCAGCACCGCATGCATGACCCCGTCTTTATTCTGGAACTCGATGTCGCGATTCAGCATTTGGACGGTGATGGGAACCAGTACTATGTCGTTGGTAATCTTAATGTAATCCACGCGAACTTTGAAGGGGAGCTGTTGCGGCGAGAGCAAGGAGGTCACAACCGCCTGGAGGTCCTTGAACTTAATCTGGGGAGGCTGGAAGATTTTCGCATACAGGTCGAGGCGGTTAAACTCGTCCATGCTGGAAGGCATCATCGTCGAAGTCACCATGGCACCCTGGCCGCTGCCCGACCCGCTGAGCTGGCTGGGGTTTAAGACCTCGGTCGGATTCCAGATGGGTCCGATGGAAACGCCACCTTGGCAGCCGGTCAGATCGCCCGGCGTTTCAGCCATCGCGTCCTTCTCGCACGGGTTCATGGTGAGTTGGTATTCGCCCGTGAGCGTGGGATCTACAAACTCCAACTTCACATTTTCCCCGATACCCGGAATGTAATGATAGTACCAATCCTCGAAAGGATACGTTTCCATGGTGGTGGAATCGGGCCCGCTGTAGGGTAGTGTGCCCGGCGAAGGCGTGTAAGTGCCGCCACTCGGATGGGAGGAGATTTCATCGGGAGGGCCGTACATGATGTAAATGCGCCCGCGATCGGTTTTCCAGCCCGGAATCCCGGAGCTGAAATGTTCATTCGCATAGGCGACCCGCCGGTAGAACTCCTCTTTATATTCGTTGTAGGCGCTGCCCGGATTGGGATTGCGGCGCTCCCAGAACGACTCGATAAACTGCTCGCGTTCGGCGTCCGTGGTCAATTTGAGGAAGGCGGCCCGCTCCTGCGGCGTGATAATGTAGCCCACGGGCCCGTTGAGCCAGCGCCGGTAAGGGCTCTGCAACTCTTTCTCAAGTGCTTTTTGGCGCTTTTTCTGCTCTTGAGCCGGGCTCAACCGGCGGTGGAGCAGAGGAATAGAAACTGGCGCCGCCAGCAGGGTCAGCGAAATGGCGCACCCCGCCAGCGTCCCCAACAAAAGCCGGACGCTGCGTGTAGCATCACATGGCATGGTCGAAAAACCCTTCAAACCCGACCCGCGCTAACGCAAATCCCACACAGCCCATCGTATTTTCTTAAAAGCCGAAAGTCAAGGTTGCCCTGCAAGAAATCTTTTGCCCAACGTCCCTCCCCGCCGAACTTGAGATGCGCAAATCTCAATTGAGGATGGCTTAGCGAATCGCAGATCGAGCGCGGACGGCTCCTTCGCCTAGCCGGCCGGGATAGCCTCAACCACAAGGCTCTGCAAATGCGGCTTGCAAAGACCGCGCGAGCAGCTAAAATGAAACCTAGAGGGCCGCAAGGCCGTCTCTACTAAGGAGGGCCAAGGAAGGGACACCCCACGCGGAAGAGTCTTCTCCTCCGTTTTGCACTGAGAATAAAACCGGGGAACTCAGCGGCTCCAGGCATCGTATTATTCAAAGGAAAGCATCGAGCAACAGCGCGGCGGTGAGCGAGCCTTGAGGCTCGGCGCGGCGGACGCGCGGAGAGCGATATCGGAGAGCTATTGAGATGGCGCAAAGCACAGAGCTTAAGATTGGCGAGGCCCTACCCCAAGAGCTTGAGGCCAACCATGCCTCCGCCCCGCTGGCCTATCGCGGTCAAGGGACGCAGCCGAAGCGTTCCCGAAAGAAAGTTCTCATTGCGGTTGGGGCTCTGGCGCTCGTGGGTCTGGCCGTGGGGGGGATTTTGTGGAGCCAGCGTGGCGTGGTCACCGTTGAGGCAAGCCAAGTGGGGCGCCAAAATCTCTCCGCCATTGTCACCGCTTCCGGCCAGATCATGCCGCCGCCCGGCATGTTCGCCCAAGTGAATGCAAATTCCATGGGCAAAGTGACGGAAATTTTGGTGCACGAAGGAGAGTTTGTCAAAAAGGGGCAGTTGCTGATGAAGACGGAGGATATTCAGCAGGCCGCCGACGTGACCGCGCAAAAGGCGGCTCTGCTGACCGCTCGCGCCGACCTCTCAGCCGCCCAGGCGGCGGTGGATTCTTCGGCCGCCGCTTTGAAAACGACCGAAGCCAACCTCGCGCAAGCCCAGGCCAAATTCAGTCAGGCCGAGGCCGATTTCAAGCGCAATCAGGAGCTTTATAAGGATCAGTTGATCGCGCGCCAAGCCTTCGACCAAAGCCTGAGTGACTTTGAAGTGGCTAAAGCCAACGTCCAATCGGCCAAGGCGCAAGTCGCGCAGCAAAGGGCGCTGTTACAGCAAGCCATCTTCAATCAAAATATGCGGCGCGCCAGCGTGATGCAAAACCAAGCAGCTCTGGTTAGTGCCGAGGACGTTTACAACCAGACCATTTATCGTTCTCCTTTCGAGGGCATCATTACTTCTTTGCCGGTCCATGTGGGAGAGAACGTGGTGCCGGGGATTCAGAACGCGGTCGGGAGCGTCCTTTTCCAGATCTCGGATTTGTCCGTCGTCACGGCGCAGGTGGACGTGGATGAATCCGACATCCTCAGCATCAAGATGGGCCAGCCGGCTACGGTCACCATTGATGCGATCCCGAACAAAACCTTCCAAGGCCACGTCACCCAGATTGGCATGAATGCCATTGCTCAGAGCAGCGGAACGAGCGCGGCAGGGACGTCCGACACCAATCAGGAGGCGAAGGATTTCCAGGTCGTCGTGACCCTCGACCATCCGCCGGCCGGGATGCGGCCCGGCCTCTCCGCGACGGCTCGCATCACCACCGCGACCGTGAAGAATGCCGTGGCCATCCCCATTCAGGCTCTTACCATGCGCGAACGGCGCGAATTGCAACCGGCTTCTTCGCAGGCGAAGGCTTTGGCTGCGGCGCCGCTCACGGCCGCCGAGCAGAAGAAAGAGGACCAAGATATCCAGGGGGTGTTTGTGATTCGCAATGGACGCGCCGTTTTCAGGCCCGTGAAGACCGGCATCATGGGAACAATGAACGTTCAGGTATTGAGTGGACTTCGCCCAGGCGAAGAGATAGTTACCGGCAGTTATGAAGTCCTGCGCACGCTCAAAAACCATGCCAAGGTGAAGATCAACAACAAGGCGCTGCTGGGTCCGAACGGCCCCATGTAACCTCGGGCCGAGCCTCCCGCGCCTCCGAGCGAACCGGTGATGAGCCAGGCCGACTGAAGCCCCGATGCAATCTCAAATTGAAACCGCGTACACCCCGGAATGGGAGTCCCCTCCCGACGATATCGTCATTCGCGCGCGCGATCTTTGGAAAACCTATGAGATGGGCGCGGTGCAGGTTCATGCCTTGTGCGGGGTGAGCTTCGATATCAAGCGAGGAGAGTACGTTGCCATCATGGGGCCTTCGGGCTCCGGCAAGTCCACGCTGATGAACCTTATTGGCTGCTTGGACACCCCCACTCGCGGCCGGTACTGGCTGAATGGAAAGCTCGTGAGCGAACTGACGGATGATGAGCTCGCTTACATTCGCAATAAGGAGATCGGCTTCGTCTTCCAAACGTTCAACCTCCTGCCACGCGCCAGCGCGTTGCATAACGTGGAGTTGCCGTTGATTTATAACGGCACGCCCGCCGCGGAACGGGCGGAACGGGCGCGCGAAGCCTTGCGGATGGTGGAGCTCGCCGACCGCATGGATCACAAGCCGAATGAGCTATCGGGAGGCCAGCGCCAGCGGGTGGCCGTTGCGCGAGCGCTCGTCAATCATCCTTGCATTCTCTTGGCGGACGAGCCCACGGGAAACCTCGACACGGCCACCGGAGTTGAAATCATGAATCTCTTCGACCGCCTTCATCACTCCGGCAATACGATTGTGCTCGTTACCCATGAGCATGACATCGCGGCGCGCGCCCACCGCATCATTCACATCCGCGATGGACGCATTGACCGGGACGAGGCCACCCGGTGATGACGAAGGGCGAGCGGCACAATGCCGCCTAACGAGGTAACGGTCCCGTGGAAGTCCTCAACTCAGCGCAAGCTCTACCGCAACCCCGCCGAGCCTCGACGGCCGAGTATTTGAATGCTTGGGTCACGGCTCGAGAAGCCTTTTGGTTGGCCCTCGAAACCCTTCGCGCGCATCGGCTTCGCTCGTTCTTGACGTTGTTGGGTGTGGTGATCGCCACCACCACGCTCATTGTGGTCATGTCCGTAATCAACGGCATGAACCTTTACATCGCGAACCATGTGGCGAATCTGGGGGCCAACACTTTTGTCCTGAGCCAGTTCAAATGGGCGCAGGGCGAGCAAGCGTGGCTCAAGGCTCGGCGACGCAATCGGCCGATTCGCATTTCGGATTACGAATTCCTGAAGAGAAACTTGACTGGCTATAAAGTCCTGGGCGCCACCGCCAGCATGGAAACAGGGACGGTCATCCGTTACGGAGGTCAAATCCTCTATGATGTCTCCGTCACCGGTGTCACCCCCAGCATGGAGGATATCGGCGAAGATCAGCCCGAAAGCGGCCGCTACATCTCGGCCTCCGATTACCAACATGCCTCCCTGGTTTGCTTCATCGGCCAGGATATCGTGAGTCATTTTTTCCCCACCCTCGACCCGCTTGGCCGGGAAATTCTGGTGAATGGGACGCCCTTTCGCGTTGTGGGCGTGGCCAAAACAATCGGCACCGTCTTCGGGCAAAGTGAGGATAACTTTGTTCAGATTCCTCTCACCACCTTCCGTAGAATCTTTATGGCCCGGCCATCCATTGACGTCAGCATCCAGGCCTGGAGCGCCGCCCAAATGCCGCCGCTCGAAGATGAGGTCCGAACCCTGATGCGCGTCCGTCGGCACATCCCTTACCAGCAGTCCGACACCTTTGGCATCAATGCCTCGGACACCATCATGACGCTTTGGAAGCAGCTCACGGGCTCCATCTTCGCCGTCACCATTGCCATCGTGGCCGTGTTCATGGTGGTTGGCGGTATCGTCATCATGAACATCATGCTGGCGACGGTGACCGAGCGAACCCATGAAATCGGCATTCGCAAATCTCTGGGCGCGCGGCGACGCGATATTTTGACCCAGTTCGTCATCGAATCTATGGTCATGGCGGCCTCGGGCGGCGCCCTGGGCGTGCTCCTCTCGCTGCTGATTAGCCGGTTGGTGAATCTGGTCTTCACGTCCTCCGTGCCGGTGAGTGCCATTGTGGTCGGTGTCGGGTTGTCGGCTGCGGTGGGCCTTTTCTTTGGCATCTATCCTGCCCGCAAGGCCGCGCAGCTCGACCCCATCGAAGCCCTTCGCATGGAGATGTGATCATGGACCAAGAGCAGCGCCATATTGGCGAAAATCTGAGCCTGGCGTTCGATACCCTCCGAAGCCACAAATTCCGCTCTTTGCTCACGGTGCTGGGGGTGCTGATCGGCACGACCACCGTGATCGGCGTGGCCTCCATCATTGCCGGTCTCGACCATCGGCTGGCTTCCGCCGTCAAGGATTTTGGCGGGCGCAGTATTTATGTCTATAAATTCAGCCCCGGCATTCATCTTGGCCGGCTGACGCGCGAGCAGCGCATGCGCAAACCGCTGAAGTACGCGGACGCCATGGCCATCGCCCAACAATGCCCCGACGTCGAAAAAGTAGCGGTCGAGATCTTTCAATGGGGCCCGGGACCCAATGCCAAGTACAAAGGTCAAGAAATGTACGGCGTCAATTTTAGCGGCGTCACGCCGGACGATTTTCAGGTCACGAACGCTGACCTGGCCGAAGGCCGCTTCTTCACCGAGGCTGAAAACGACCACCGCCGCAACGTCGCCGTCATCGGGGCCGATGTCGTAACCATGTTTTTTCAGAATCAGGATCCTATCGGCAAAGACCTGGTAGTGGATGGGAACGTCTTCAAAATCGTGGGCGCGCTCAAAAAGCGCAAGACGTTCCTTGGCAACAACGGAGCGGACTCCGCGGTGACCATCCCTTATTGGACTTACCGCAAAATCTATCCCGCGGCCAAAGAGAACGCCATCGTCGCCACGGCGTATCCAGGTAGAATCGCTCAGGCTGAAGACGAGATTACGGAGGTGCTCCGTCGCCTGCGCCACGACAAGCCCGGGGCTCGGAATAGCTTCGGCATGGCGACGGCCGATAGCATCATCCGCCAATTCCATCAAATTACGGGCACGGTCGCGCTGGTGATGGTGGTGTTGTCTTCTATCGGACTGCTGGTGGGGGGCATTGGGGTGATGAACATCATGTTGGTGTCGGTCACCGAGCGAACCCGCGAGATTGGCGTCCGCAAAGCCATTGGCGCGCGGCGTTCTGACATCACCTGGCAGTTCCTGCTGGAGGCCATGACGCTCACCGGATTAGGCGGACTGCTGGGCATCCTGACCGGTTACTTGATCAGCTTTCTCATCCGCACCTTGGTGCCCGCGCTGCCCTCCACCGTTCCGCTCTGGTCGGTGCTGGCTGGCTTTGTGGTTTCCATCAGCGTCGGCCTGTTCTTTGGAATGTGGCCCGCCATGAAGGCCTCCCGACTTGATCCGGTCGTCGCGCTCCGCTACGAATAGAAATGCGGGGCGACATAAAGTGTGACGGCAGGAAAGGGAGCTGCCCCAGTCCCGAGGCTTCCCTGGCCTTGCCAGGGTAAGCGACCGTGGCGCCGGAGGAGCCTGCCGAAGAGTTCTTGACCTTCATCAGCAATTTGATTACTCTCTTGTGCGCACGGCCCCCGGCACGCCGGCGGTCCGCTCGGCAAAGTTTAAAAAGGGGTCCCCGGCGGATTCGTTGACATTCAGAAAGGGGTGTTGTAGCTTCTGACGCTGGAAAGCAATGGGTCCTCAACCGCGGATGGGTCCAACAGCCAGTGTGATCGAGTTGACCCTCGAAAGCTCGCTCAAGCACATGGAGATGGTTGAGGAGATTGCCCGACGGGTCTCGAAGACAGCCGGGTTCGGCAGCGAGGAGGAATTCCAAATTGAGCTGGCCGTCCACGAGACGGTCATCAATGCCATTGCCCACGGCAACCACGAAGACCCTGAGAAGACGGTGTGGTTGCAGTTCAAAATCTTGGACGACCGGCTGGAAATCCATGTCCGCGACCAGGGCAAGGGATTCGATCTGTCCAAGGTCCCCGATCCCTTGGCGGAAGAAAATCTGCTCAACATCTCCGGCCGGGGAATGTTTTTGATCCGGCAGTTCATGGACGAAATGCGAGTGATTAGCAACTGCGGCGCGGGCACTGAGGTTATAATGACGAAGAGGCGCAAGCCCCAAGCTGAGCCTCATCAAGGAGGAAAAGACCGTGAGTCTGAAGGCCACCGTAAGACAAGTTAATTCTGTGACCGTCGTGGATATGAGCGGCCGGATAACCCTCGGAGAAGGGTGCAGTCAAATGCGGGAGTTGATTCGCGGGGAGCTCGCCAAGGGCAACCGCAATCTCCTGCTGAACCTCGGCGATGTGACCTACATTGACAGCTCAGGGATTGGCGAGCTGGTGAGCGCGTTCACCGCGGTCTCCAATCAGGGCGGATCCCTGAAGCTCCTGAACCTTACCAAAAAGGTTCACGACCTCCTTCAGATTACGAAGCTCTATACGGTCTTCGACGTCCATGATGACGAGGCCAAAGCGATCGCCAGCTTCCATAAGGACTGAGGCGAATCGAGCCGGGCGCGCTAAGCGAGGCCGGCGTTGGATGGAAGGGCGAGGGTCAGGCGACCGCACGTTCTGAAGGCAGCGGCGAGCGCGAGGAGGCTGTGGATGCTCGGCGGGGGGCACGCAGCGGCGCGGACTGCATCACGGCGCATCCAGATTCTAACCCGGCCACCCAAGGGCGCAACGGAGACTGGGGATTGCCATCGCCGCTCAGCCTTCGGCAGCGGAGTTGCTGCTTGAGTCGCCGCCGGAGCGAGGCTAGAGCCACGGTGTGCATCTGCGATACGCGAGATTCGCAAACCCCGAATCGCATTCCTACTTCCTTCATCTTCAGGCCCTTGAAGTAATACAAGTGCAAAAGCCGTTGTTGGCGCGGAGCCAGGCGGGCCATCGCCTGGCCCAGCAACTGCTTCATTTCGGACTGCCGACACAGCTCAAAGGGATTTTGCTCGTCGCCGACGGCAGGCTCTTCCACAGACGCAATGCCCGGCTGAGCAGATTCGGCTTCGAGGCTTTTCAGCATGAGGCCCTGAAGGTCGCTCACCAGATCGTGAAAACCCTTTTCAGAGACGCCAAGCTCTCGCGCGAGTTCGAGCGAAGAAGGAGTACGCCCTAACCGACCGCACAACTGCTGCCGGGCTTCCTCGAGCCGGCGACCCCGTTGCCGCAGCGTCCTCGGCCCCCAATCCTGCTCGCGCAAGCTGTCGAGGATGGCGCCCCGGATGCGATAGCTTGCGTAGGATCTAAGGCCGACTTTTCGCCTCGGGTCAAACTTTCCCAGCGCCTCAATCAATCCCAAAATCCCGCTGTTGATGAGATCTTCCAGTTGGACGTGGTGCGGAAGGCGCGCGTGGATTCTCTGCGCAATCAGGCGGACGTAGGGAAGCTGCTCGAGAACCATCCGGTTCCGCTCTGCCAAAGCCGCCTGCGTTGTGATGCCTTGTCGATTCGGGACCACGCCCCCCTCCCTGTAAACCTCGTCGCGGCGATGAATGCCCATCCGGGTGGAACCCACGTCCGGGCGCGCTCACCCTCTCCCTAAAGGTTTCTAACGTTTGAAGATTAGGAGCCGATTAGATGTTGGTTAAATGTTGCTAATAATCTAAAAGGTACCCGGATGGGCAGGCGCGCGACGATAACGGTCCTTTTGTTATCAACAAAGAGCAGGAGCCGACCTGAGGATGGGACAAGTGTAACGGCGCTCGATTCGGGAAAATTGACCACGGATTCGGGCGTGGGTTTGCCGGCCAGATTAATAACTTTTATCGTCGTGCGGTGCCCGCCCCTTCGGCGAGCGAGGAAGCCGAAGTTCCAAACACCACCCGTGCGGCGGTGATTTTGTCATCTTGGCTGAACCGCGCAAGGCGCGCACCATTTGTTGCACCGCGTTCCATGCGGCTTCCGTTGTCTCGAGTGCAGCAGGCTTGGGATGGTTCGGCAGGGATTGGATAGCGCGGGGCGGCGAATCTCCGCAGAGAGCGAGAATCAACGCCTCGCCGGAAGGTCGAAGGCTGATCTGGGTCGTGCTCCCGACGGGGCTCCGTTTCAGGAGCAGGGACAGGCATTTTTGTGTGATGGCCTCAAGTTCTCCCGGAGGAGCTTGAACCCGTTCCGTTTCGTCAAGGTCTGCGATGATGGTAATGTTTCTGGACCTCGCCAGCGGCTGGCAATTGGTGAGCGCGCGGCCCACCGCTTCCGCCCAACTCGGATCCTCGGACCCAGGCTCCCGCTCCAGGGAATCGAGGATCTGTTTCATTTGGTTCACCGTCTCCGACAAACGTTCCGTCTGCGCCAGAGCCTCGCGCAGGGTTTTCCGGCACTCACGCAGGCGGAGCTCTTCCAAAAGGCTCAATTCCAATAGACCCCGGAGTGCGGTGATGGGCTGCGTCAAGCGATGCAACAAGCGGTCGAGCGTTGAGATGGCCTCTTCGGAGACGACAAGGGTGTGAGCGGCTGCGGTGGGCTGAACGTCGAGCTGCGGAGCCGTGCCCGAAGAACGCGATTTCACGGTTCCTCCTCAGCGGTCCGAAGACGGTAACCCGTCCCGCGCACCGTCTCAATCAGCTTCGGCTCAAAGCCCACATCCACTTTCCGCCGCAAATAATTGATATAGACATCCACAATATTGGTCATCGTATCGAAGGAAAAATCCCAGACGTGCTCGATAATCATGGCGCGGGTGACGGCTCGGCCCGCGTTGCGCATTAAGTATTCGAGCAGCGCAAATTCTTTTGGGGTGAGTTGGAGGGTTTTCCCGGCGCGGCGCACGGCGCGCTCCACTCGGTCCAGTTCAAGGTCGGCAACTTGGAGTTTCAACTCGGGAGGGCGATGTCCCCGTCGCAACAACGCCCGGACGCGCGCCGCCAGCTCACGATAGGCGAACGGTTTCGTCAGGTAGTCGTCGGCGCCGAGGTCAAGGCCGCGGACTCTGTCCTCCACGCGGTTGCGTCCTGTCAGGATGAGCACGGGCAGACTCATTTTGCGGCCCCGCAGTCGCCTGAGCAGTTCCCAACCGTCCATCTCCGGAAGCATCAGGTCCAGCACCATGAGGTCATAATCCACCGATTCGGCGAGCGACAACGCTTCCCCGCCGCTCCCCGTGACGTCCACCGCATAGTGCTCCGCTTCCAGCCCCTTTTTCAGGAAGCTGGCCACGGCTCGATCATCTTCCACAACCAAGATTCTCAAGGTTACCTTCGAGTCGGATGCTGAAAACTTTTCAGCCCATGCAGGAACGAAAAGCGGCGTCCGGAGTCCTGACGCGGGGCAAGCGCGACCGGCTCCTCGCCATGCTCCGCATGAAGGCGTTCCAAGGCTTTTCCCGCATCCTAAATTCATGTTTCGGCGCTCGGCCAGCAAAAGTTGAGTGTCTTGTCGCGCCGAAGCTCGGCCCTTCTTGAAAATCCTCATCCCTCATGCCGTCCAAGGCTCCTGCTCACTTCGTGAGGGTAAGGAAAGCCACGCCGTAGCCGTTGAGCGTGATGGCCATGCGCGGCGCGGGCGTGAGGGTTACGGGCGTCGGGCCGGTCGTGGGATTGGTTGAGGCGTCAAGCGTGAGGAGCGTGGCGGAGCTGAAACTGCCCCAGGCCGATACGTCCACCACCACCGTGCGCGGATCACCGGGTCCGTTATTGTCCGTCGGCGCGTGAACGGCGTGATTGGCAATCATCACGACGACCGTCCCGTCGTTGCGCACTGTGGCCAACGTCTCCACGCTGGAGGCTTCGGTGGCCGTGAGGTCCAAGATTTGCGATCCCGGCGGCGTGGGAAAATACCGTTCCAGCCAATAGTCCACCCAGTAGCTCAGGTACGTTTGATCGTTCGTGCCGTCCACCTCGCCAAACTGAGCGTCGGCATTGAAGTCCCAATGGTAGAGCGCCTGCACCCCCGCCAGCGACAACTGCGAGAAAACGTAAGGCCGGTACGCGGCAAAAAAAGCGCTCGTGCCGCGCGGGTCCAGCACGAAGGGCGTGCCATTACAGGCGCTAATGCCTCCTCCTTTGTCGTAATC
Organism: Acidobacteriota bacterium; assembly: GCA_021838785.1. Lineage (GTDB taxonomy): Bacteria > Acidobacteriota > Terriglobia > UBA7540 > UBA7540 > JAKCCV01. Next base: position 112,193 of record JAKCCV010000009.1, read on the forward strand.
GGCGTTGACGTTGTTTTCCGTCACCCACACGGGCACGTTCGCTAACGTCGGGTTGGTGGCCAGCTCCGATTCAATGTACTTCACGTCATGCACAAAACCCGGAATGGTGCTGAAAATCTGCTGGTCCGTATCCTGCTGATTGCACGAGGAATAGAAGTGCGTCGCCACGGCGTTCACCGGAGCGTTGACCTGCGAGACGAACGTGGGCAAATAATCCTCCGGCTGCGAACCGAAATCGGCCAGCTCCACGGCGACCAATTTGATGTTCGGATCCACCGCCAGCATTGCCGGCACCACCTGATTGTAAAGTTCGACGTACTGAGTTGCGGTGAGGCCATTGATGTTCGGCTCGTTGAATATTCCCCACCATTCAATCGGGTAGGGACTGGACGACTGGTAATGTTGACCGTTCACATCGAACCCACCGGCGTTGTAGTAACGAACCAGGTTGGCGCAATACTGGGCGAAGGCGGAAAAATTTTGCGGCAGCAGATGGCCGCTCGAGTCATCCATCCAGGCGGGCGCCACGGCGATTTGGAATTCCGGACTGTGGTCGGCCACGCTCAAAATCGGGTTGACCATGCCATCCAACCGAGTGAAGTCCCAGGTATTGGGGCCGGTCATCGGAACGTCTTTCTCCACCGCCTGAATGCGAATGTGTTGGGAATGAAGCGCATCGAGCGTGGAGGTGGCCTGCGGGTTGTCAATAAAAAACTGGTCGGACCACGAGGCCGGTTGGAAAGACGTGGCCATAAAATCATTTAACACGCCGTTGTTCCCCGCCGAGCGGTTGACAGAGGTTCCGACCGTCGCCAGGATGGCGACCGTCACCGAGAGGTCGGCGGTCGCAGTCCGTTGCCCGTCAGAGGCGATGACCGTCACCGAGGCGCTGCCGGCGGCGGCCGACTGGGAGACGAACGCGATTTGCCCTGAGCTTCCCGCTCCGGGCGAGGTGATTTGCGCCGCGAGCCCGGCGGGTAGCCCGGTGACGGTCAACAGGACGCTATTCGAATCGCCGCTCGGCCGGCCGATGCTCACATTCACCGTGGCGGGCTCGCCATCCTGGAGCACCGTGAGCGAGGAGGATGAAAGTGAAAGCGTCAGCGGCGTGGAGGCGGAGGCCGCTCCGCCGCCGCAGGAGGTGGCGAGGGCGACGAAACCCCCGAGCAGTGTGAGAAGCAGCGCGACCTGTGGGACTTTCATACCAGTTCATCTCCAATTCAAGGGTTAGAAATCGAGCGCCTGATCCAGATCGGCAATCAAATCTTCCGCGGCCTCGATACCGACCGAAAGCCGCACCAGACCGTCCGTGATGCCGATGGCCAGGCGGTCGTCGCGTGGCACGGCGCGGTGGCTGGTGGAAGCAGAATGGACGATGAGCGAGCGCGTGTCGCCGAGGCTGGCGGCGCGGGCGAAGATTTGAACGCGGTCCATCACCTTCGCGCCGGCTTCGTAGCCGCCCTTCACTTCAAAGCTCATCATGGCGCCAAAAGCTTTCATTTGCCGCTTCGCCAGCTCGTGGCCGGGATGTTGCGGCAGGCCGGGGTAATTGACCCGCTCGACCTTGGGGTGCCGCGACAGAAACTCCGCAACCTTCTGCGCGTTGGCGCAATGCGCCGGCATGCGCAAATGAAGCGTGCGGATGCCGCGCAAAATGAGCCAGGCGTTAAAAGGGCTGAGCACCCCGCCGAAATCGCGGTGGACTTCATGCAGCAGAAGCGAAATATATTCCTTGGAGCCGACGATGGCCCCGCCCATCGCATCGCCGTGCCCGCAGAGATATTTGGTCGCCGAATGCACGACCGTCGTCACGCCGAGCCTGAGCGGTTGCTGAAGCGCTGGCGAGGCAAAGGTGTTGTCCATCACGGTGGGGATGCCGCGCGATCGGCCAAGTTGGGCCAGCGCCCGGATATCCAGCACGTCGAGCACGGGGTTGGTGGGCGTTTCAAAGTAAATCAAGCGGGTGTTCGGCTGGATAGCCTTCTCAAACTCCTCCGTCCGCGACGAGCCCACAAAAGTGACGGTGGTTCCCAGTCGCCGTAAAGTTCGATCGAGAAAATGATAGGTTGCTCCGTAAAGCGAGCGGGCAGCCACCACGTGATCCCCTGCCCGGACGTATCCGAGAATGGCCGTTGAGATTGCCGCCATGCCCGAAGCGGTGACGAGCGCCGCCTCGCTACCCTCCAGCGCGGCAATTTTTTCTTCCAGCGCACGCAGGGTCGGATTGCCGTAGCGCGTGTACATGTAACCCGGCTTCTGTTCGCCGTAAAGGGCGGCCATTTCTTCCGAGTTGGCGGAGGCAAAGGTCGTGGATTGGTAGATTGGCGTGTCCAAAGCTCCCGTCGCCGCGCAAGGTGATTCTCCGGCATGCACAGCCAACGTTTCAAATTGATAATTCTTTTGCATCCGTCACCTCAGAACGAAGAGTTTTGCATCTTCGCTAGCGTAGCGCGTCCTTGGGCTTTAGCGGAAGGGGGTTCGTTCTGCCGTAAGCTCGGTGGTGAATCCCCCAGCAAAAAATCATCCTGGGGCTACAGCTTGGGCGCCCGCGATGTTACGATGAGGTGAAGAAGATCGTTCGACATGACAGCGAAATTCAACCCCAACTTGGTTGGCATGGACCGGCAAGAACTCGAACAGCTTGCCTTGAGGCACGGCCAGCCGGTCTATCGCGGGCGACAAATTTATGCGGCGCTCTACGCCCGAGGCGTAAGGCGTCTTGACGAAATCACCGAACTTCCCCGCAGCTTCCGCGAAGTTCTGGCCGAGCGTCACCCCTTGACTTATCCCCAGGTGAAGGGGCGTATTGCCTCCCGCGATGGATCGGTGCGCTATCTTCTGGAGCTTCAAGACGGCGCCGCCATCGAAACCGTCTTTATGCCGGAGAAGCATCGCGCCACGCTGTGCCTTTCAAGCCAAGTCGGCTGCGCCGTGGATTGCCGGTTCTGCTTCACGGCTCTCTTGGGACTCCAACGCAATCTGACGGCGGGGGAAATCGTCGGCCAGGCACTTGGGGTCATCGCCCACGAGCGTCTGCGGCAGGAGTTTCGGTTGAATATTGTGTTGATGGGCATGGGCGAACCTTTGCTGAATTTGACGCAGGTCATGAAGGCGGTGCGACTCCTTGCCGACCCCGAAGGCATGGGGATTTCCCTTCGTCGCATCACCGTTTCGACGGCCGGCATTGCGCCGAAGATTCTTGAGTTTGGACGTCAGCCGGTGCGGCCGAAGCTCGCTATTTCGTTAAACGCCTCCACGGACGAGCAGCGGACGGCGCTCATGCCCATCAATCGAAAGTACCCGCTGCGCCAATTGCTGGCGGCTTGCCGAGCTTACCCGCTCCGGCCGCGCGAACGCCTGACGTTTGAATACGTCCTGATGGAAGGCCTGAACGATTCGGATGACGACGCAGCTCGGGTGGGAGAGCTGCTGGCGGGTCTGCGAGCCAAGGTCAACCTAATTCCTTACAACGGCGGCCCGGGGCTGGCTTATCGGCCGCCGAGCCTATCCAGGGTTCTTGCCTTCCAGCAAATTTTGACAAAGCGAAACATTCCCGCCTTCATCCGTATTTCCCGCGGCCAGGATATCATGGCCGCGTGCGGGCAATTGAGTCTGGCTCGCGCCGACCAGGAATCCGAGCGGGACTCCGGGGCCACCTTTCCGGGTCGCGCTTCTCTGGCCGAATCCCAATAACCGCCATCATCCGCCCGGCCCGCTCGCCATCCCTTCGATAGGAGAAAAATAAATCCTCGCGGCAGGCGGTGCAAAACTCCGCCACGTGGATGCGCGAGGGTTTGACCCCCACGCCTTCAAGCTGATCGCGAGCCGCCGCGACCAGGTCCAGATGCGCCGAGCGCGGCGGCGAATGCCCCGGAGGGTATTGCGACAGCCATGCACCCCCGGCGGGCGACCGTTCCGCCGATGGGTAGGAAAAAAATCTTTTGCCGTGGAGAAACTGCCCGGAAAAGGCGTCCACCAGTTCCTCGCCCACTTCATAACAGCACGCTCGGATGGAAGGGCCAATTGCCGCAATCAAATCTTCGGGGCTGCATCCGAAGGTTCGCTCAAATTCGCCCACCGCCTTCTCTATAAGCCGAGCGAGGGTGCCGCGCCAGCCGGCGTGAAGGGCCGCCACCACTTGACGACGAACATCCGCCAGCAGAATCGGCATACAATCTGCCGACCTCACGCCGAGCAGAATGCCCGGCTCATCGGTCAACAACGCGTCGCCGGAAGGTTCACTCTTTTGCGAAGCACCCGACGCTGCGCCGCAGGGCGTGTAGAGCACGCCGGAGCCGTTTGCGTTGCGGACGACTTGCCAGATGTTGGCCGAATGGATTTGCCGTAGTGAGGCCGAAAGAAAATCCGCGGCCTTGAGAGCGCGCAGGAAGCGACGGCGATGGCGGTCGTCTCGCGCCGTGCCTTGGCCGAGCGTAAAATTCAGCCCCCGGCGCCGCGCTGAGTGTTCCCGGCGCGTGCTGAAGGCGTGGACGATGGATGCTTCTCGGGCGAAGGCTTCACACTCGAGCCACTCCAATCCTCCGCGCCGAACAATTTGGAAATCTTCTTGCGCCAATCTCTCAATCTATCACAGGATAGCTTCGGCCAATTTGGCCGTCGGCCAATTGACTTCATGCAAGTCGCCGTTTAACCTAAATTCAAGCGTATGGATATTTACGAAGAAATCGCGCGGCTTCGCAAGCAAGGCCGAAAGGCGGCGCTCGCAACCATCATTCAGGTGCAAGGGTCCATCCCCAGTTACGAGACCTCAAAATTGCTGGTTCGCGAGGACGGCTCGATGGTCGGCACGGTGGGCGGCGGGTGCGTGGAGGCGGAAGTTTGGGCGGTGGCGCAGGGCGTGATGCGGGAGGAAAAGCCGCGCCGACTTCACTTCAACCTGAACGCCCAGCCGGAATACGACAACGGCTTGGTCTGCGGCGGCTCGCTGGATATTTTTATCGAGCCGATTCTGGCGATTCCCACCCTCTACCTTTTTGGTGGCGGGCACATTTCTCTTGCCGTTGAGCAGGTTGCGCGGCTGGCGGGTTTTGATTCAGTGGTCATAGACGACCGTCCGGCGTTTGCCAACCGCGAGCGTTTTCCGCACGCCGTGGCCACGTGGGCCGGCCCCTGGGATGAGATTTTTCCTCAACTCAGCTTAAATGATTTTGCCTACATTTTGATTGCCACTCGGGGGCACAAGGCGGATTTGACATGCCTTCGTTGGGCGCTGACCAGCCCGGCGCGGTTCATCGGCATGGTAGGGAGCCGGCGCAAGCTCATCGAATTCACCAAAATTCTGGCGGGCGAAGGCGTGCCTTCCAGCCAATTGGAACGGATTCATTCTCCCGTGGGGCTGGATATCGGCGCGTTGACACCGGAGGAGATTGCCGTGGCGACGGTCGCGGAAATGATCGCCGTGCGGCGCCACGCCAACCGCTCGGCTTCCTCGCTGGCCTACAAACCCAAAGCTGCTCACTTCACCCCATGAAATCGTCCTCCGGGATCGCCGGCTTGGTGCTGGCCGCTGGCGCTTCGCGTCGCATGGGGACGGATAAAGCGCTGCTTCGATTCCGTGGCCGCACCTTCTTGGAAGCGATTCTGGCTACGCTGGAGGAGGCCGGTGTAGAGCGGCGCGCCGTGGTTCTGGGCCATCATGCGGAACAGATTCAGGCGGCGACGAATCTTGCGAACGTTCAGGTGGTCGTCAATCCTCATTATGCGCTCGGCCAAACCTCTTCATTGCAAGCCGGCTTGCGGGCGCTCGAGGAGCCGGGCCTTGAGGCTGTGGTGCTTGGTTTGGTGGATCATCCCGCCGTGTCCGCGAGCACGGTACGTCAGCTTATGACGGTATATAGGAATTTGCGGCCCGCCGTCGCGGTTCCCATCTACCGTGGACAACGAGGCCATCCGGTGGTTCTGGACCGAGCGTTGTTCCATCCTCTGATGGCGCTCTCGGCCGAGGAGGGCGCCAACACCGTGATTCGCCAATTTGGCGACCGAACCCAACCGGTGGTCGTGGATGACCCTGGGGTGACGCTCGATATTGACGATCCGGAAGCCCTGGCTCGTTGGGAGGCGGCTAAGGGGTGATTTTCTCGACCAAACGGCGGAAGCATTCCGCCGCCAGGGTGGCCGCGTGACGTGATGCCACCGGCAAGCCGCCTAAATCGGCCGCAATGGCTTCGGCGGAGAGCGCAGGAAGCTCCTGAACGTTTTTCCCTGTGAGCCAGTCTGCCAACCAAGAGCCGCACGCCATGGCCGGAACGCATCCTTGGGCTTTGAAGGTTGCCTGCGTGATGCGACCGTCTTTGATTTCGACCCAAAGCTTGAGCGTGTCCCCGCATACCGGATTGACGCTTTCAATCACGGCTGCGGGATGCTCTATCTCCCCGACGTGCCGCGGGTGATGAAAGTGATCGAGCATTTTGTCGGAGTACATACAAGCCCGCAGAAGAATGCCATCGGCCGGTCTGCTGACGTCAGTCACCTCAGCCGGAGTGGCGAAAATGAACAATCTCGCCGTCGCGCACGAGATAGTCTTTACCCTCCAGGCGCAAGGTGCCGCGATGGCGCGCCTCGGCCAGGCTGCCGGCAGCGATGAGGTCGTCATAGCGCACGACTTCGGCTCGAATAAAGCCCTTCTGAATGTCGGAATGGATTTCCCCCGCCGCCTCCAGCGCCGTCTGCCCCTCGCGCAGCGTCCAGGCGCGGCACTCATCCTCGCCCACAGTGAAGAAGGAAATCATGCCGAGAAGCCGGTAGCTCGCTCGAATCAAGCGGGTGACGGCGGACTCTTTCAGTCCGTAGCTGGCCAAAAACTCCACGGCCTCTTCATCCTTCAACTCAGCCAGTTCGGCTTCCACCTTGCCGCAGATGGCCGTGACGGCGGTTCGATTGCGCTCCCGCAGGCCGGCCTGACGCGCAAAGTCTTCCGCCGCCTCTGTGCGTCCTGCGTCCGTCTCCGCCAGGTTCAGAACGTAGAGCATCGGCTTGAGCGAAAAGAACGTGAAGCCGCGCAGCAAACGCTCATCTTCCTCGGAGAACTCGAGTTCGCGCAGCGGTTGCTGCTGCTCGAGAGCGTGGCGAGCCTTCTCAAGCGCGGCGCGCTCCTTTTCGAGCATGGGATTCTTCTGCTTCTTCAAATCTTTGTCGAGCCGTTCCAGGCGCTTTTCAATGACTGCCAAATCGGAGAGCATCAGCTCCAACTCTACGTTTTCGATGTCTCGACGCGGATCCTCCGCGCCAGCTTCGTGCGGCACGGCTGGATCGTGAAAGGCCCGCACCACGTGCGCCAGCGCGTCCACTTCGCGCAGCGCGGCGGCCTGTGAGCCGGAGCGCGCGAGCGCAATCACGCTCCCCGGGGTATCTACGTACTCGATGCTGGCATAGACGGTTTTAAGCGGGTGAAACATTTCCGCCAAGCGGTCCAAGCGCGTGTCCGGAACCTGCGCCACGCCAACACGCATTTCGGCTCGGCCAGAGGAGAGATCCGCCGGCAGGCGTGTGACAATCTCAAAGAGCGTTGTTTTTCCGGCTTGCCGGAGACCCACAATCCCCATCTTTAGCAAGGTTGCCCTCGAAATGCCTTTGGAATGGAGCCGCCACGCGACGCGCGAGCTTTCGACGCGCGATGAACCCGCCGGGCCATCCTGAATTCTAACCAAAACCGTAGTTTACCGCCATCCTCACGGCCTGGTTCAGCCGGAAATGGAGTGCTGCGGTTTTTGATAAGCTAGATTTTCCGCCTTTGGGGCGGGCGTGGTGAAAAATTTATACCGATGAAAAAATTTTGCTTGCATTTGGTTTGCGGACCTTCTAAGATAACTAATTGCCGCGAGACTGCTGGCTGACGTGAGTAGGGGAAGCGGAGAGAAGTCAACAGCGGCAGGAGGTCAATACGAACAAGGCTTTCGGATAAAGGGTTGAGGCAAGTGGGTCTCCGCAAGTCACTTTCCCGCCTGTTTCAATCCTCCCGTCAAGAAGCAGCAAAAAGAGTTCGGCCGGCGAGCCAGGAAAAGCGTTGCCCGGTGGAAGGCGCGTGGTCGAACGCGGGTTCTTGATTGGGCTTTCGGGAACGAAGGTCCAATCCAGCATCCGAAGGCTGCGGGCGCGAGCCCAAAGCCAAGGCTGGGAGTGAGGCCGGAAACGACTTGGGATTTCAAATCTCAGATTTGAAATTTCAAAGAGAGGTTTTCGGCACTCGGCGATCTTTGACAACTGATTGTGCGGCGTCTATTTGTGCTCACTCTGTCCGGCGGATATCCGGACGGAGATAGCGAAGGCGAATCTGTTCAGAAGAGCAGTGACAAGTGACCTGTGGCAAGTGGCGAGCCAGAAGAACTGCTCGTCACGGACCCCTGGCCCCTCAGCACTGTTCTTAAGTGTGTTGAGCAGATTTTATGGTCAAGCTACTAAGGGCGTACGGTGGATGCCTTGGCGCTAGACAGCGATGAAGGACGTGGCTACCTGCGATAAGCCTCGGAGAGGGGGAAAGCACCCATTGACCCGGGGATTTCCGAATGGGGAAACCCGACTGGGCAAAACCCAGTCACGGCCCGCTGAATCCATAGGCGGGCGCGAGCGAACCCAGGGAAGTGAACCATCTCAGTACCTGGAGGAAAAGAAAACAACCGTGATTCCGCCAGTAGCGGCGAGCGAAAGCGGAAAAGCCTAAACCCAGCCTTCCTTTGAGATCTCAAATTGTAGATTTGAAATTTCAAAGGAGGGTTGGGGGTCGTAGGGCGCGCGTCGGTGTAGAGCCGGAGAGTTACCAATCGGGCGGCTAGCCGAACGACTTGGAAAAGTCGGTCATAGAGTGTGATAACCACGTAGGCGAAAGCTGACCCGACTCTCACGCGCGTTCCTGAGTACCGCGGGGCACGAGAAACCCCGCGGGAAGCTACGGGGACCTTCCCGTAAGGCTAAACATGTGCTAGCGACCGATAGTGAACCAGTACCGTGAGGGAAAGGTGAAAAGAACCCCTGCGAGGGGAGTGAAATAGTACCTGAAACCGTATGCCTACAAGCAGTCGGAGGGCTACGTTCAGCGGAGCAATCCGCCGAACAGGCCTGACGGCGTGCCTATTGCATAATGAGCCGGCTAGTTATTGTCCGTCGCCAGCTTAAGCGGTGATCCGTTCCGTTGCGACGGGACGGGGAGCGAGGCGTAGCGAAAGCGAGTCTGAACAGGGCGATCAGTGGCGGGCAATAGACGCGAAGCGGGATGATCTACCCTTGGTCAGGGTGAAAGCCGCGTAACAGCGGCCGGAGGCCCGAACCGGTGTTGGTTGAAAACAGCTCGGATGAACTGAGGGTAGGGGTGAAAGGCTAATCAAATTCCGTGATAGCTCGTTCTCCTCGAAATAGCTTTAGGGCTAGCCTCGGATGATCGCTCACGGCGGTAGAGAACTAGATGGACTAGGGTCGGGTATCCGATACCGAATCCAACTAAACTCCGAATGCCGTGAAGCGCAGTCCGGGAGTCAGACAGCGGGGGCTAAGCTTCGTTGTCGAGAGGGAAATAGCCCAGACCGCCAGCTAAGGTCCCCAAGCAGTGGCTAAGTGGGAAAGGAAGTAAAGCCGCCCAGACAGCCAGGAGGTTGGCTTAGAAGCAGCCATCCTTTAAAGAAAGCGTAACAGCTCACTGGTCGAGCGGCTTTGCGCCGATAATTCAACGGGGCTCAAGCCACTTACCGAGGCTGCGGAATTGGAAATCTCTCCGGAGGTTTCCATTTGGTAGAGGAGCGTTGAGTATAGTTTGAAGCGAGACCGCGAGGGCTCGTGGACGGTACTCAAGTGACCCTGCCGGCATAAGTAGCGATAACGGAGGTGAAAACCCTCCGCGCCGAAAGTCTAAGGTTTCCTGAGAAAGGTTAATCCGCTCAGGGTCAGGCGGTCCCTAAGGCGAGGCCGAAAGGCGTAGCTGATGGAGAGCCGGTTAATATTCCGGCCCTACCGCGGGAACGTTAACACGAGGCGGGGACGCAGGAGGCTAGCGGAGTCCCGCGATGGAATGCGGGATGGACGCTTCGAGGAGGATCCGGCCGGCAAATCCACCGGGTCGTCCCGCTTCGGCGGGACACTCTGAGAGGCGGCCCGAGGGGCATTCGCCCCGTAAAGTTCGCAACGTCACGCTGCCAAGAAAAACCGCTAAGGAGTTTCCGTGGTATCCGTACCTCAAACCGACACAGGTAGACAAGGTGAATATCCAAAGGCGCTTGAGAGAACACTCGCTAAGGAACTAGGCAAATTAGCACCGTAACTTCGGAAGAAGGTGTGCCTCGCCAGGGTTTAAAGCCCGAGGAGGCCGCAGTGAATCGCGCTCTGCGACTGTTTAACAAAAACACAGGTCTCTGCAAAGTCGAAAACGACGTATAGGGGCTGACGCCTGCCCGGTGCCGGAAGGTTAAAGAGAGGGGTCATCCCGCCGCAAGGCGGGGGAAGCTCTGAACTGAAGCCCCGGTGAACGGCGGCCGTAACTATAACGGTCCTAAGGTAGCGAAATTCCTTGTCGGGTAAGTTCCGACCTGCACGAATGGCGTAACGATAGAGCGACTGTCGTGGCGAGTGACTCAGCGAACTTGTAGTACCGGTGAAGATGCCGGTTACCCGCACCTAGACGGAAAGACCCCGTGCACCTTTACTACACCTTAGCCATGACTTACGGGATGGTTTGCGCAGGATAGGTGGGAGGCTTGGAACCTGGGTTTTCGGACCCGGGGGAGCCAACGGTGAGATACCACCCTGACGATTCTGTGGGTCTAACCTACGCCCGTCATCCGGGCGAGGGACACGGCTAGGCGGGTAGTTTGACTGGGGCGGTCGCCTCCTAAAGTGTAACGGAGGCGCCCAAAGGTTGGCTCAGGCTGTTTGGAAATCAGCCGTCGAGTGCAAGGGCATAAGCCAGCCTGACTGCGAGACCCACAAGTCAAGCAGAGACGAAAGTCGGGCCTAGTGATCCGGTGGTTCTGCAAGGAAGGGCCATCGCTCAACGGATAAAAGGTACGCCGGGGATAACAGGCTGATCGCTGCCAAGAGTTCACATCGACGCAGCGGTTTGGCACCTCGATGTCGGCTCATCGCATCCTGGAGCTGTAGAAGGTTCCAAGGGTTAGGCTGTTCGCCTATTAAAGCGGTACGTGAGCTGGGTTCAGAACGTCGCGAGACAGTTCGGTCCCTATCTGGTGTGGGCGTAGGAGATTTGAGGGGGGTTGTCCTTAGTACGAGAGGACCGGGATGAACAGACCTCTTGTGTCCCAGCTGTCGCGCCAGCGGCACGGCTGGGTAGCGAAGTCTGGAAGTGATAAACGCTGAAAGCATCTAAGCGTGAAGCACGCCCCAAGATCCGATCTCCCAAGGGTGAAAGGTCCCGTAACGCGGGATCGAGAACCCTTTGAAGGGCCGCGGAAGACGACCGCGTTGATAGGCCGGAGGTGTAAGCGGGGTAACCCGTTCAGCTTACCGGTCCTAATCGCCCGTTCGGCTTGACCATAATTTCTGCTCAACCTACATGGCTGAAGTCAGGAGCCAGGAGTCAGAATGAGGAACTCTCGGATCCTGCAGTCGCCTTCGATTTGAGCTGTTGCGCCGGTCTATGACCGGCGCAGGACGCCGCATAAATCAGAAAAATTCTTGTAGCACACGGGCCGCTTCTCGCCGTTGCGGAGGTGCCATCCGGAAATGCCGCAAGGCTGAACTGCGAGCCGTGCGCTCCAACAAGTTTTTCGGCGATCATACCGGAGGGGCCACACCCGTTCCCATCCCGAACACGGAAGTTAAGCCCTCCAGGGCCTATGGTACTGCGCGGGGAACCGCGTGGGAGAGTCGGCCGTCGCCGGGATTAATTCTGTGACATGAGGCCCGATTGTCGTATGATAATCGGGCCTCTTTTCGTTAGGGAGGAGTGGTTCCTACCGGCCGGAGGCTCGTGTCAGTTGATGGACGTCCGATTGCACCCACCCGCGCGCAAGCGCATGACGGAAAGGGGAACGACTGAGGCTGAGGTCATCTCCACCGTCGAATCGGGAGAACGCTTCCCCGCCAAATTCGGAAGAAAAGGCTTTCGACGCAACTTTGTTTTTTGGCAAGACTGGCTGGGCCGCCGCTACGCGACGAAACAGGTGGAGGCCTACGCTGTCGAGGAAGAAAACGGATGGCTTGTGGTCACCGTTCTGGTAAAATACTTCTGAGCGAGAGGACATTGAGACATGAAGCTGACCTATGATCCCCGATACAACGTGGCCTACTTTCGCCTGCACGAAAAAACCGCCCAGGTTGAAACCCTCCGCCTAAGCGACGAGCTCAACGTGGACATCACCGCAGATGGCACCGTGTATGGAATCGAGCTTCTGAATGCAAATCTGCAACTGCGATCGGAGGACCGGGGGAATCTCGTCATCGTCAATGAAGCCCTCGGCCAAACACGCGAAATTCCGCTAGGCTAACGGACAGCTTGGGCCGATGGTACCGCGCGGGAGAGTAGGTCGTCGCCGGGAATAGCTTACGCAAAAAACGGGCTCGCAATTCGCGAGCCCGTTTTGCTTTTATGGTATGGTTCGGTTAAAGGAAATGATGTGTGGGAACCCGGATTGACCTGCCCCCATCCTTTGGTTCAATCATCATATAAGTTCCTGGGTTGAAATCAACTCCTTGGTTGGTAGGGCGAGGGGCGAGACGCCCGTCGCGCCTGCCGCTCATTCCTCCGCTATTCACGCTTCCTCACGCAATATCGCCTGGCGCCCCTTTGACTTCGTGAAGCCGGGGCAGCCTTTTGTGTAGCTGCACACTGCGACCGACAACGAACGAAACCCCAGGGTTCGGGAAGCGTTCAGCCGCTATTGGGATGTGCGGTTCTTCCCTGAATTAAATCCACCGCGTGAGGCAGGAGATCGGCAATGCTTCCAAGTGACTCCACCGCGGCGCTCGGATGGCCCGGCAAGTTGACAATGAAGGTCCTGCGGCGCCATCCCACGACACTGCGCGAAAGCGCGGCGCGCCGCGTTTTCCGAACACCTTCAGCGCGCATAAGTTCAGCCAAACCGGGGACTTCCCTGTCCAGCACGGCGCGTGTGGCCTCGGGCGTGCAGTCTCGCGGTCCCAGGCCCGTGCCGCCGGTGGTAAAGATCGCGTCGCAATCCTCGGCGTCACACCACGTCTTCAGCCTGCGCTGAATAGCCTCCGCGTCATCCGGCAGAACCTCCAGGCCGAGCACCGTCCAGCCAAGGCTCGTAAGGAAGTCGCGCACAGCAGGGCCGGAGCGATCTTCCCTTTGGCCGCGGGCGGAAGCATCACTCAAAACCAGGACTCGGGCTCGCAAAGGGGTTGGCACCATCAGCCTTGCGAAGGGGATAGCGTCAAACGTTAGTTGCCGGCGTCACGGTTGGCCTCGTCGAGCAATCGCAACCCCTCCATCATGAGGCCTTGCGTGGATTGGGTGGTGGTTTGTTCGGTCGTCGTCCGCGTGAAATCCACTTCCCACTCGCCATCCGTCCATCGCAGCACCTTGTAAACGGCCTGGTCACCCACGTCGTCTCCGTAAACGGCATGGACCACTTGACCCTCCCGAAAATACATCGTGCAGACCTCGCCGTTCGAGCGCAGAATGAGGGCGCAAGTCTTGCGCCCTTGTTCGAGGGACTGCATCCAATCCAGCAGGTTCAGTTCACTCAAGCGTCCGGAAATCGCCCCGCCGCGAGCGCCCATCGTCTCCATCTTCTGCTGAATCAGCCGCGCCGTGATTCGCCGCGCCTGCTTCGCCAGCTCGCGGACAAAAAACGGCTTCACGAAGTAGTCTTCCACCCCTTCAACCATGCGGAGGCGTTCATCAATCTCCTTTTGTGAAGCGAGAAACACAAAAGGAATGTCGGCCGTTTCCTTGCGAGCCCGCAGCTTTTCCGCCAACGCGCGTCCATCCATCACGGGCATGGAATAGTCCGCAATAATCAGGTCAGGGCGTATTTCAAGGGCCTTCATCAGGGCATCGGCGCCGTCACTGGCGGTAATCAGCTCTCCCGTCTTCTCCAAACTCTGAGCCAGCAGTTTGAGGGTCGTCGGGTTATCATCCACAATCAAGATTTTAAGGCTCGTCGGCGTGCTCATCGTTTGCTGCCCGTCCCGTCAGCGTGCTTCAACCTATTTTAACCTGCGGTAGCTCCCTGACTTCCCGCCACACTTCTCCATCAACCGAAGCTCGGTAATCTCAATGCTGCGGTCCAAGGCCTTGCACATGTCATAAACGGTCAAGGCAGCGACAGCCGCCGCAGTCAGCGCCTCCATCTCGACGCCGGTGGAACCTTGGTTCCGCACCTCGGATTTGATTTTCACGCCATTTTGGCAAAATTCGGTTTCTACATCAACATGGGTCAACAACAACGGGTGACACAAGGGAATCAGTTCCCAGGTTCGTTTGGCGGCGGCTATCCCGGCAATTCTGGCGATTTCGAGGGGATTGCCCTTGGGATTGCGGGACACGGCGCGGAGGGTGGTGGGTTTCATGTTGACCAGCACGCTCGCCCGGGCCATGCGCTCGGTTGCAGGTTTGCCGCTAATGTCCACCATGCGCACACGCCCCGAAGGGTCATAATGGGTCAGCCGGCCGGAAAAGTTTTCCACCCTGGCGGCGCTGCCGCCTGGGTTTGAAGGCTTGCGTGCTTGCCGAGAAGATGTTGTTTTTGCCGTCGTGCGCTTCATTTCTTCAGCACATTCACCCAGCTTCCCGCCGATAACTCGGTCTGTTCGGGATAGCACACCACAAAGCCGTTCGCCGAGGCGAGCCCCGCAAGGTCTCCGGAACCCTGCCATGGCACTGGCTCGGCCACAGCTTGCCGCCCCCGCATTTCGACGTGCGCGGGAATGAAACGCGTGAGACCTTCCTTCTGCCGAAGGTCCCTCGCTAATCGGGCGCGCAGCCAAATCGGCGACTCAAAGGGCTCCCCCGCAAGCGCCTGAAGCGCCGGCCGCACAAACAGACGAAACGTCACGAGGGTTGAAACCGGATTCCCGGGAAGACCGAAAAAGAACTTTCCCCGCGCTCGGCCGAACACCAGCGGCTTGCCCGGGCGAATGGCCACGCTGTCAAAAAAAAATTCTGCTCCGAGCTCTGCCACCACGTCCTTCACAAGGTCATATTTGCCGGCCGAGACGCCGCCGCTCAACGCTACCATATCTGATTGGAACCCCTGCTCCATCATGCTCCGCAGGGCGGACTTTTCATCCCGGGCGATCCCCAGTTCGCGCGGCAGTCCACCGGCCGATTGCACTTCAGCGGCAAGCAGGGCGGCATTGCTTTCGCGGATTTGAAACCATTCCGGCTGCCTGTCAGAGGCAACAACTTCGTCCCCGGTCGAGATGATGGCGACAAAGGGCCGTCGGAAAACGGAGACTTGAGTGTAACCCACCGAGGCCAGCAACCCAAGCTCGCTCGAGCCGAGCCGCTGCCCTCTCCGTAAAATCCGTTCTCCCCGCCGCGCTTCAGAACCGCAAGCCACGATGTTTTCTCCGGCCACGACTCGGCGATGGAACTTTACCCGCCGGCCCTCGTGTTCCGTTTCCTCAATCATGACCACAGCGTCGGCCCCAGCCGGCACGGGAGCGCCCGTCATGATTTCAACGCATTGTCCAGGTTCCAGGACACCCTGAAAAGGTTTCCCCGCGCGGGCCTCGCCAATGCACTCCAGCGTGGTCTCCGCAGCCTTCAAATCGCCCGAATGAACCGCGTAGCCGTCGCGGGTGGCCCGGTTAAACGGAGGGATGTCGCGGTCGGCGCTTACGTCTTCTGAGAGAATTCTACCCACTGCCTCGCGGCATGGAATCACTTCCCGGGCAGGCGGGCTTTCATGCTCGGCCAGCTTTTCACGCACGATGGCAAGGGCGTCTTCAAAACTTTTCAACATCAAGGCAAGCCTATTGGGGGCCTAGCGGAAGACGGCCGGTTCATTCCACTAGCCGCGGCTCAGGGCAATCTCTTGACACAGCCAATTTTGCTCAAGCCAAATGACCTGCTCCCTTTCCGGCCCGGTTGAAACCAGAGCTATCTCTACCCCGACCTCGTCCGCAATCAGCCGCAGATAATCTTGGGCACGGGAAGGAAGTTGCTTAAATTCCCTGATGCCGACGGTAGATTGGCGCCATCCCGGCACGGTGCGATAGTGGACCCGCGCCTTCTCCAAAATTTCCGTCTCAGCGGGAAAATCCGAGGTGCGCCGACCCGCATATTCGTATTCGACGCCCACGGGAATTTCCTCAAGCGGATCGAGAATATCGAGCTTGGTGATCGCCAAGGCCGCCAAGTCATTGATCCTCGCCGCATACCGCGCCGCTGGGATGTCAAACCAGCCGCATCGCCTGGGGCGCCCCGTGACCGCGCCATATTCCCCGCCCCGATCGCGGAGTTTTTCCCCCGCGGCGTCGCGGGCTTCGGTCGGAAAAGGGCCGCTACCCACACGGGTAGCATACGCCTTGGTGACTCCGATGACGGCGCCGATCCGGGTTGGCCCGACGCCACTGCCGGTGGAGGCTCCCCCGGCCGCTGCGCTGGAAGAGGTAACATAGGGATAGGTGCCGTGATCCACGTCCAGCAGGGTCCCTTGCGCCCCTTCAAACAGCACTCGCTTTCCGCGCTCCATTTCCACGTGGAGAAAAGCGGAAACATCCGCCAGATAAGGAACAATACGTCGTGCCGTCTCGTAATATTGCGCCACCCACTCATCACCCCGGAAGCGTTCGCCACCAAACAGCGCCGCGCCAATGCGATCTTTCTCTGCGAGCACCGCGCTGCACTTCTTGAGGAAAAGCTCAGGGTTCCGCAGGTCGGAGGTGCGCAGGCCGCGCCGCCCTGCCTTATCCTCGTAGGTCGGGCCAATGCCCTTCGCCGTCGTGCCAATTTTTCCAATGCCTCGCGCTTCTTCGGCCGCCACTTCATGGCTCCGATGGTAGGGCATGATTAAGTGCGCGCGGTCGCTGACCACCAAACGTTCGCCCACGGGAACGCCGTTGTTTTCAATCTGCTCGATTTCCTCGAGCAAAGATTCGGGGTTCACCACCACTCCCGGCCCAATGACGGCGGTCTTGTTTGGCCGGAGAATTCCCGTCGGCACCAACTGAAGGACAAACTTCTTTCCTCCACAATAAACCGTATGCCCCGCATTGGCCCCGCCCTGATAACGGGTTACGATGTCGAAGTGCTCGGCAAGGACATCCACAATCTTCCCCTTGCCTTCGTCCCCCCATTGGACTCCGACCACCACCAGATTCCCATTCGGATTCTTCATCCCATTCACCATCTTGCGCTGCGCTTCATTGTAACCCTTCCCCGCGGCGGTAGGAGGAAATGAACCTGCCTGGCCGTTGATGCGGCGGGGGTAGTTTGAAGTTCATCCCACAGCCTTGTCACGCCCATCGAAAGCCCGAGTTCGCAGGCGAGCCCAGGTTGGACGGAGAATCCTTTCGGAGGGCTGCTCGATTAAAGGTGCTTTTCGAGGAGTTTAACCAGCGTATCTTTGGAGGTGGCGCCGACCAATTGCTCCCGCACTTGGCCGCCCTTGAACAAAAGAAGCGTAGGAATGCTTCGTATGTTGTAGCGGCCGGCCAGGGATTGATTTTCGTCCACATTCAATTTTCCAATTTTGGCCCGTCCCGCGAATTGCTCGGCGGCGGCGTCCACCGCCGGAGCCATCATCCGACACGGCGCGCACCATTCTGCCCAGAAATCCACCAAGACCGGACGATCCGACTTCAAGACTTCTTGGTCGAAGTTCTGCTCCGTAAACACAAGGGTGTGGTTCCCTGCCATGCTTTCATCCTCCTCAGATGTCAACTGCTCATTTCCGCCGCAACCGCCTGCGCGGAACGGCTCCCCCTGGCCAACTGCTCGTAAACGGCCACGTACTGCCGCGCGGATTGCGTCCAGGAAAAATCCTTTTTCATGCCATTCCGCACAATTTTTCGCCACAGGGCTGGCTCGCGGTAGGCCGCCAGAGCGCGCTCGATAGCTTCCAGCAAGGCCTCGGCGGAGTATTGATGGAATTTGAAGCCCGTGCCACTCTTCCCGTCAAAGTCTTCAATGGTATCGTCCAGCCCACCGGTCGCGCGAACGATGGGCGGCGTCCCGTACTTCAGGCTGTAAATTTGGTTCAAGCCGCAGGGCTCGTAACGCGACGGCATCAGAAACATGTCCGCGCCGGCCTCAATCTGGTGCGCCAACGCGTTGTCGTAGGCAATCTTGGCCAGAAACTTGTTCGGATAGTGCGCCGCCATTTCACGGAACAGTTCTTCGTATTGTGGCTCCCCCGTCCCGAGCGCCACGATGTAAAGCTCCTTGGCCATCAAGCGCTCGGCAATTTCACCAATCAGATCGAAACCCTTTTGTGTCGCAAAGCGCGAGACGATGCCAAGCACCGGCCAATCCATCTGCGGGGTGACGGCGCCCATTTTTCTCAAAAGCTCCGCCTTACAAACTTCTTTGCCCTTCAGGTCCGACGGCGTGTAGTTCGCAGGAAGGAATTTGTCAGTGGCCGGGTTCCATTCATCATAATCCACGCCGTTGAGGATGCCCACCAGCCGCTCCTTCCGGCTTACCAGCACGCCATCGAGCCCACATCCATACTCGGCGGTTTGGATCTCTTCGGCATATTTTCGGCTCACCGTCGAGACAAAATCCGAGTAAAGGATTCCGCCCTTCAACAAATTGACCTTGCCGTAAAATTCAAGGCCCTCGATAGTAAAAAGGCTTGAGGGGAGCGCCATCGCCTCGAGCGTCGGGGGTGGGAACAGACCTTGGTATGCCAAATTGTGAATGGTGAAGAGGACTCGAACTTTTTGGAAATAAGGATCGTCGCGATACAGGCTGCGCAGGTAGATCGGCACCAGCGCCGCTTGCCAATCGTGGCAATGGATGATGTCAGGGGGGTCCGGGTCCCGCTTGAGAAATTCGATCGCTGCCAGGCAGAACGCCGCAAAGCGCCGCGCGTTGTCCGGGTAATCTTGCCCATGAGCTTGATAAAGTCCATCCCGGTCAAAATATGCCGGCGCGCTCAAAAGATAGGTACGGACACCTTGGGTTTCTCCAGCGTTTTCCACAGCGGCAAATTCGAGATTAGGCCGGAAAGGAAGCGTGAGATCACCCACCCGAGGCAAGGGTTGGCCGGGCAGCGTGGAGCGGTATCGAGGCAGGAAAACACTGATGCGATGGCCCAGCGTGGCAAGCGCTTTGGGCAGCGCGCCCACGACGTCGGCCAATCCTCCCGTTTTGGAAAAAGGCACACCTTCAGACGCTACAAAGATAACCTTCATGGGCTATTAGACCAATCCGTTTTGAGTCAGCGAGCTCCATACCTTAAACTAGAGGGGAGCGTCGCCAAAGTCAAGGCTACAACGTATCCAAGCTGTCGCCACCATCTCCCGACGCGCGGCCTTGAGGTGCAGGAAAACGCTCGAACGGGTCATTCAACGGCCGCTAACCACATGCGTCCCTCACCCCGCCCTAAACTCGGCCAGCATTTTCTCGTGGATGCCGTCTATCGTCATCGCATCGTGGATTCCCTCGACCTCTGCGCGGACGACTGCGTGGTCGAAATTGGCCCCGGGTTGGGCGCCATGACCGCACTCCTCGCCGAGCGTGCCAGGCAGGTTGTCGGTATCGAGCTCGATGTCCGCTTGGCCGGCCAACTCCGCAAGCAGTTTGCGCGCCACCCTAAAATCGAAATTCTGGCCGGTGACTTCCTCAAGACGCGACTCGCGGATCTCTGCCAAAAATATCACACAACCCGCTGCTATGTCTTCGGCAATCTTCCCTACTACGTCACCTCGCCCATTCTTCGTCATGCGCTGACTTCCTTTGCCGTGGTCCGCTCGATGGCGCTGCTGGTCCAGCGTGAGGTTGCCACCCGCCTGGTGGCCGCGCCGGGCTCGCGCGATTATGGTTATTTGACCGTTTATACGCAAGCCCACGCCGAGCCGCGCCGAGTCCTCACCGTTCCTCCTGGCGCCTTTCGCCCGGCGCCCCAAGTCCACTCATCCCTGGTTCGATTCAAAATGCGCCCCGCCGAGCAAATTCCCCCACCCCAATTTTTTGAGTTCGTCAAGCGATGCTTCTCGCACAAACGGAAATTGCTCGAGAGTAATCTTGCCGGCTATTATCCTCGCGCCCGCGTTCAAGAATGCCTGGCGGCGCTGCATTTACCGCCCCACGTCCGCGCCGAGGAGACGCCTGTGGATCAACTCAGGTTCCTTTTCGAGCGGTTATCCCAGCCCAGCGACATTCAGGAAAACGCAAAGCCTTAACAGGGCGATAAGAGGGCGCTGCGAGCGGATCGAATAATTCCTGCGCCCGGCACGGCTGGAGATCAACCTGCCTTGGGGTGGTTGCTGCACGGCGAAGAACCACCCCCTCACTCTCGATTCGGTAGCCTGGCTTGGCTCACTGGCGCTACAATGGTGAAGCTGTCCCGTGGCCGGCGTCTCCGCAATTTGCAACCTCGCGCCGGTTAACGGCAAAACCAAAGGTCAGGGAGAGTGAGATGAGCATCGCGCAATCACTGTTGCCGGAATTCGATCACGAGATGGCGGGCGTCCGAAAGACCCTCGAGCGCGTGCCGGAGGGTAAATTCGACTGGCGACCGCACCCGAAATCCGGAACCCTCGGTTGGCTGGCCTCGCACCTGGCGACGCTGCCCTCGCTGGGCGTGCGAGTGATCGAAACCGACGCCTACGAGGTTGCCCCCGACGGCAAGCCGCCCGCCGGGCCCCCCAAGCTCAAAACACGCCAGGAAGTTCTCGACACCTTTGACAAAAATCGCGACGCCGCGCGTGCTGCCATCGCCGCCGCTTCCGATGACCATCTGATGAAACCCTGGACGCTTTCCTACATGGGCAAAACCATTTTCACCCTGCCCCGCGCCCAGGTTTTGCGCACCATGTTTCTGAGCCACACGATTCATCATCGCGCCCAGCTCGGCGTCTATCTGCGGATGAATGACGTGCCCGTGCCCTCGCTCTACGGCCCCTCCGCCGACGAGCCGGTGTAGTGGGCGACTGTTGAGCGGGAGCTCCGACGGGCGCATTCGCCGACGGAGTTGGCGTAGAATGCAGAGGAAGCGTCGAAGGGGCTCTTTTAAGTAAGAATGTGAGGGGCCCCGACAGCCTCAAGCAGCGGGTTTTGGGCTGCGGGTTCGTTTGAGTTGTACCAGG
Organism: Acidobacteriota bacterium; assembly: GCA_021838785.1. Taxonomy (GTDB): domain Bacteria; phylum Acidobacteriota; class Terriglobia; order UBA7540; family UBA7540; genus JAKCCV01. The sequence continues at coordinate 133,379 of JAKCCV010000009.1, forward strand.
GTCGGGCAGGCGGGCGGTTGGCAAGTGAGCCGAGTTCTCATTCTCCATTACCACGAAATCTGGCTGAAGGGCGGGAACCGCCGCTTCTTCCTGAGCCGCTTAGTGGCTGCCGTCAAGCGTGCGCTCGCCGGTTTGCCCGTCAAGTCGGTCGTCCACGTTTCCGACCGCCTGATCCTATCGGCTGAAAACGACGTGGGTCTCAATCTTCTGCTGGAACGGCTGCGTCGCGTGTTTGGAATTGCCTACATCGCCGTCGCGGAGGAAGCGCCTCTGGAACTCCCCGCCCTGACGAAGGCGGCGTGCGACCTCATGGTGAAAAAAAATCCTCGGAGTTTTGCCGCGCGCGTTAAAATGGCCGCTCCAAATTTTGGAATGAATTCGATGCAGGTTGAGCGAGAGCTCGGTCGAGAGATCTTGCAAGCCTTGCGGGCCCGATCTTCCGACGTGCGGGTGAACCTGGAAGCTCCCGAAGCCACTTGCTGGATTGAAATCATCCCGGAGCACGCTTATGTCTATACAGAGCGGGTTGCGGGAGCGGGGGGATTACCGGCCGCAACCGCCGGCCGGCTCGTCACGCTGCTTTCAGGAGGCTTCGATTCAGCCGTCGCCGGGTATAAAATGATGCGGCGTGGCGCCCACAGCGTCTTTGTTCATTTTTACGGCAGCCCCGGACCCTCGAAGAGCTCCTCCGTTCAAGTGGCGGAGGAGATTGTCAGCACGCTCACCCCCTACCAGTTCACTTCGCGCCTCTATGAAATCCCCTTCGATGGGGCGCAACGGCAGATTGTTGCCGGTGCTCCCGAACGCTATCGGGTATTGCTTTATCGCCGGCTGATGGCGCGCATCGCGCGGCAGGTAGCGTTGGCCGAACGCGCGCTCGGCTTGGTCACCGGCGATAGCGTTTCTCAGGTCGCTTCGCAAACCCTCCACAATCTGGCTGCGCTCGACCATGGCATGGATTTGCCGGTGTATCGGCCACTGGCAGGCGACGACAAGGAGGACGTGGTTCGTTGGGCGCGCCAGATTGGAACCTACTCGATTTCCTGCCAGCCGTTTGAAGATTGTTGTCCGCGGTTTCTTCCGCGTTCTCCGGCGATTTTCGCCAAGCCGGAGGAGCTGGTTCGCGCCGAGGCTCGGCTGGACATCGAAGGCTTGATCACCAGCAGCCTCGAGGAAGCCAAGGTTGTGGACTTCAAGTACGAAGGCGGCCAGGTGCGTCGGCAAGCGGCGATCCCTCACCGCTTCCAAAAGCTCGTCTTACGGCGCAAAACCGCAGATGGGCAAATCGCATCCCAAACTCATGAGGGAAATCTTGAGCAGGAGGGGCCGAGGGACTGTGTGGAACATGCCAAAGCAGACCCGCGTTGACCGTCGCCCAAGCCCAAGCGGACTCATTCGAAAGGCACGGCAAACTGAAAAGGGATGAAAAAGTTTCTCGCCATCGCATTTTGGATCGCCGTGATGGGGATTCCGCTCCAAGGCCGGACTTCGCCGTCGGCGCGGAAAACCCCGGCCGCCCCAAAACGACCGACGGCCGCCAAGATCCACGTTTACTCGAACCTCGTCAACGTGCTGTTTACCGTCACCAACAAGAAGCACCAACTCATCACGAATCTGCATCGCCGCGATTTTCGCGTGTACGAGGACGGCAAGCCTCAAAAGATCAGCTTCTTCAGCCGCGAAACCAACCTTCCTCTCCGCATCGGCGTCCTGATGGACACGAGCAACAGCGTTCGGCAGCGGCTGCACTTTGAAAAGGAAGCGGCCATTGATTTCCTCCAGGAAGTGCTGCGGCCCGGCCAGGATGAAGCGTTTGTCGTGGGCTTTGACGCCGAGGTGCAGTTGATTCAAAATTACACGGATAATCTCGGCCGATTGGCGAGCGCGATTCGCTCTCTGCAAGCGGGCGGTGCCACGGCGCTCTACGATGCCATCTACTACGCCTGCAAACAAAAAATGATGTACTTCCCTCCACCACAGCCCTACCTGCGGCGGGTCCTTATTGTCCTCTCGGACGGACGCGATAACCAAAGCAAGCACACGCGCGAGGAGGCGCTGGCGATGGCCCAGAATCAACAGGTGGAGGCCACGATTTACGCCATCAGCACCAACCGCAGTGGGTTGCCGTCGCGGGGCGATCGGGTACTCAAGCAACTTGCATCGCAGACCGGCGGCCGCGCCTTCTTCCCGTTGGAGGCCAGCGACTTAAGCGGCGCTTTTGCCCGAATTGCCCGTGACCTCCGCAGCCAATATAGCCTGGCTTATTACTCCACGAACGCCTCCCACAACGGAGCGTTCCGCACCATCAAAATTGTTCCACGCATCAAGGGCCTGCGCGTTCACGCCAAGCCGGGTTACTTTGCCGTGGCGCGCTAAAAGCCATCGGGCTCCGCTGGCATCCTGATCCCAACCAAGAAGAATTCAAGCGCACCAACTCACAACTCGGGCATCCGGTCGGTTCCTGCGAACGCAGACCCGCCAGCCCCGGGTGCTTGGTTGGAAGAACCTTTGCTTGCTCGTAGCTCTCGGTTCTGCGCTCTAAAGCGGGTTCCTTGAACCCACCGTGGCCCGAGGCCGAGAGAGAAAGCCAAAACCCCGTGCGGGAGGAATTCAACGAAGGATCAGTTTCTGGAAAGGACACTGTTTACGGAAGGTTTTTGTCCGCAAAGGGAACTTTTGGCCGAAGGATTGGCTCAAAAGGAAACGGGCGGCAACCCGTGGCTGCCGCCCGCTAACTGTGACTCGATTTGCCAAGTTTACGGGCAAGTGCTTCCTGAAGGGGGCGTATAAGGGCTGGCAAAGCCCTGCTCGTTGGCCAACGTATTCAGTGCGCAACCCACGCTTGTGGCATTGGAATTGGCTGCATTCGCCGTACTCCCCGCGGAGTTGGCTGCGTTGGCCGCATTGCTGGCGTTGGACGCTGCTGTGCTGGCAGCACCGCTGGCGGCAATGGCATTATTCTTAGCATTGCCTGCGCGGCTAATGGCAATAGCCGCCAGAATAGCGGCTAGACCGCCCGCGCCGATGGCGCCTCCCTCAAGATAGGTCTCCGAGTTGCCTCTTAGCGCCGGTGGAGGGGCCACGGGCATGGGAGCGCGCGCCGTGCTCAGCGGCAGCGAAACCGTCTTGCCCGCCGCCACTTCTTGCTCCGCCCCGCTCCGCTCTACCTTCAACATCCCTTCCTTCGTCGTCACCATCA